>OZ250168.1:0-1489831 GCA_965237935.1 Dehalococcoidia bacterium
TCGGGTTAGCGTCCTGAAGCGGCAAGAAGGTGCTCCTGTGCTTCTGGGATAATGGTTTTGTAGCAAAAAACCGACCCCGGAAAAGGAGCACCCGATAGATGCTACCACGTAACCACCCCGACCGGATCCAAATCACCTTCGACGACCGCCGCTTGGTGGCCAATGCCGGGCTGCTCCTTCGGCCACCCTGGCGCGGCACCTCGGCCTGCCCGAACTCGTCCGGCAGCGCCTCGACCTGGGCGATGCCCCGGGGCGGGCGAACACGAGCGACAAGATGATGATGCTGGTGGCGTCTGCGCTGGCTGGGGGCGACTGCATTGACGACGCCGATGTGTTGCGCACCGGGGGGACGGCCTGCACCCTGGGCGGCACGGTCAAGGCGCCATCCACCCTGGGCACCTTCCTGCGCAGCTTCCGGTGGGGCCACGTCCGTCAACTCGACCGGGTGAGCCGCGAGTTGCTGGCCCGGGCTTGGCAGGCCGGGGCGGGACCCGGCGACGGGCCCCTGACCATTGACCTGGACTCCACCATCTGCGAGACCTACGGACTGGCCAAGGAGGACGCACGCCACCACGGCTATACCGGCAAGCGGGGCTATCACCCGCTGTTGGCCGTCGCCGCCCACTTCCTGCGTGAAACGGTGAGCCGGGTTCGCTACGGCGGGGCCAGCGGGCAGCTCACCATGCGTGCCGACACCGGCTTCTATACCCACGCCGTGGTCGCCGTCTGCCGCCGGATCAATGTCCGCTACTCCATCACCATCCGCCGGCACAAACGCCTGCACAATCTCATCGAGGCGATACCCGAAGATGCCTGGACACCGATTCCTTACTGGATGGACGGTGCCGCCGATGTGGCCGAGACCACCTGCACCCCCTTCCAGTCCGAGGCGGACGCCGCGCCGGTACGGCTCATCGTCCGGCGGGTGAAGCCGGCGCCCGGTTCCCAACTGGCCCTCTTCGCCAAATACAGCTATCACGGCTTCATCACCGACCGGGACGGGGAGTTGCTCGAACTGGAGGCTGACCATCGCCGCCACGCCGAGATCGAGAATGCCATACGCGACCTCAAGCACGGTGTGGGGTTGAACCATCTCCCCTCGGGCCGCTTCGCCGCCAACGCCGCCTGGCTGGCGGTACAGGTGATGGCCCACAACCTCGCCCGCTGGACAGCGCGCATCGGTCTGGGCGAGCAGGTGGTGACCACCAAGACCCTCCGGCGGCGGTTCTTCTCCCTGGCCGGACAGCTCACCTGCTCGGCGCGCCGCCTCACACTGCATCTGCCACAGCGCTGGCCTTGGGAAGCCCAGTTCGATCGTGCCCTGGCCCGATTGCGCGCCCTCCCACTCCCTGCCTGACGGCGGCGGCGGCAACCGGCCGCCATCCGGCCAACCGAACGTCCCCGCGAACTCGCGCCAGTCCGGTCTGCGAGTGCCTCTTGCTGCGTCCTCTCCCCGCTATCTCGCCCTGACCAACATTTGCAGACGGTCACAAAGTCTCCCCGCGGCAACTGAAGACAGACACCGGCCCCCCTCTACCCCAAATCGTGCCCGGACCATCGCCCTCCCTTGCCCCTATCGCCCGTTCCGCTGCTGCATAGTCATCCCTTCGGTGGATTTGGGCTTAGCCGGACATTTTCGCTGACCATCGACACTGTTGTTGCTCAGCGATTCTGTCCTTGCTAACTGTCAAGCGAAAATGTCCCCATGATGGAGACATTGAGATTGACGCAGAAAGAGCAAGCAAGGCTTCAGGTATTCAGCAGTTTGATGGCGGACCATATGACCATCGAGCAGGCAGCGACATTGATGGGAGTGAGCGCGCGCCACACCAGGCGTATCCTGGCGGCGTACGAGCAGAGAGGAGCAGCCGCACTCGCTCACGGCAATCGAGGTCGCAGGCCGGCCAACGCTACGCCGGACTCGTTGGCGAACGATGTGGTGCTTCTGGCGCGGACCCGATACGCGGGAGTCAACCACACGCACCTGGGTGAGCTGCTGAGGGAGCGAGAGGGCATAGACATCGGTCGTAACACGTTGCGCAAGATACTGACCAACGTCGGTGTGAACAGTCCTCGTCGTCGCAGGCCGCCGAAGCATCGTGTTCGACGGCAGCGGATGGCTCGCGAGGGAATGCTGATACAGATAGACGGCAGCTACCACAGATGGCTGGGAGAAGATGGACCCCAGTTCACGTTACTGCTGGCGGTGGACGATGCTACTGGCTGTGTCGTCAATGCCCTGTTCTGCGAGTTGGAAAACACCCGCAGCTACTTCCTGCTGATGCGGCATCTGATACAGAGCTACGGTATACCGCTCGCACTCTATTCAGACCGTCATGCCGTCTTCAAGCACACGCCGCCGTCAGAGACCGCCGCCGCTCCCACCCAGTTCTCGCGCGCGATGGGTGAGATCGGCGTACAGCTGATATTCGCACGGTCACCGCAAGCCAAAGGCCGGGTGGAACGCACCGCGGGCACACTTCAGGACAGGCTGGTCACGGAACTGAGACTCGCAGGCGCGACCGCCATCGATGACGCTAACCGCGTGCTCAACGACTTCCTTCCCCGCTTCAATGAACGCTTTCGTGTGCCGTCGGAGCACGCAGACACCTCGTATCGGGTCCTGGATCCGGGGATGTGCCTGGACACAGTCCTATGCCTGAAGTACAGGCGCAGGGTTGGCCGAGACAACACAGTGAAGTACCGCTGGCGCACCCTACAGTTGCTTCCCGACAAGGGTCGACCGAGCTATGCCGGATCGGTGGTGGATGTACTCGAAGGGCTGGACGGCCGACTGGCAGTGCAACACGAAGGGCGTATAGTCGCCTCCCAGGAAGCGCCGCCCCGTCCGAGTATCCTGCGCAGCTTCGGCACGAGGACTGTACACACGACTGTTCCCAGCCGCTACACCAACGGTGTAATCAGAAGGTCGGAGGACGAAGTGGCGCTAATGGGCACAATGCTCGAAGCGGAAAAACTCCGCGACCATGCTGACCGCAACGGCGCCGCAAAAGTTCACGAGACTGTGACTCCGCGATCCAGAAAGCCCACCCCACTTCAGACGGCGAGATGGAAGGCGGTGCAGAAGGCGAAACGCAAGGGGCTGTCCATTCGTGGGATCGCCCGTGAACTGGGCATACATAGAGAAACCGTGAGGAAGTACATGAATGCTGAAAGACCACCCATGGCGCGCGCAACGTCGGAAGTATCGTAATCTGCTAGCATGGCAATCCACCGAGATGACATTTTCCCTTGACACTTAGGCGGACATTTTCCCTGAGCTTCGACAATCAAACGGCCTCATGTCCAACTCGGTGGATATGGCCAGGGACTCGTCCAGCAGGGACATGGCCTTCTCTGGGTCGACGGGGTTATTGCGCAGGAGCAGTCAGTTAGCGTTGGTCGCCGCTGGAGTCGACATCAACATTTACGTCGCCTTTCATCGACAGGGAAATTCGCTTACGCTCCAGGCCCACCTCCAGCACAGTAACCCACACCTGCTGCTGAACTTTGACAACGTCCGAAGGATTTCTCACAAAGCGGTCCGCCAATTGGCTGATGTGCACCAGCCCGTCCTGGTGTACACCCACATCGACAAAAGCGCCGAAATCGGTCACGTTGGTTACCACCCCCGGCAATTTCATCCCCGCCGACAGATCCTCGATCTTGTTTACGCCTTCGGCAAAGTGGAAGGGCTCAAACTCCTGACGGGGGTCCCGTCCGGGACGGGTCAGTTCTGCGATGATGTCAAGCAACGTGGGCAGTCCCACCGTGTCGCTCAGATATTGCTGGGGATCGATCTGCCCGGATATACTGGCGTCGCCCACCACTTGGTCCAGCGGATGGCCCAGGTCTTTGGCGATGGCCTCCACCACTCCGTAGGACTCGGGATGCACGGCGCTGGCGTCCAGTGGATGGGTGCCCTCTCTAATTCGCAGAAACCCCGCCGCCTGCTCGAAGGCCTTGGGACCCAAGCGCGGGACCTTCTTCAAGGATTCCCGGGAGGTAAAGGGACCGTAACTGTTCCGATACTCCACAATAGCCCTGGCCAACCGGGGGCCCAGGCCAGAAACGTAAGCGAGCAACTCGCCGCTGGCGGTGTTCAACTCCACGCCCACATTGTTGACGCAACTGCCTACCACATCGTCCAGGCGTTCCTTCAGGGCTTTCTGGTCGACGTCGTGCTGGTACTGGCCCACACCGATGGCCTTGGGGTCTATCTTGACCAATTCAGCCAGTGGGTCCATGAGGCGGCGACCGATGGATACAGCCCCCCGGACGGTAATGTCCTCATCGGGAAACTCAGACCGCGCCACCTCCGAGGCTGAGTAGACCGAGGCCCCGCTCTCGTTGACCATTACCACCGCAATTCGTGGGCCCAACTCCAGCCTCCTCAGAAAAGCTTCGGTCTCCCGGCCCCCGGTGCCATTTCCCACGGCGATGGCTTCAACATGGTACTGGCCACACAATTGGTCAACCTTCTTGGCCGCCTCCTGCTCTCCTCGTCCACCCAGCAGGGGATAGACGGTATCGTGGTGCAGCAACCGGCCTTGCCGGTCCAGGCATACCAATTTGCAGCCGGTGCGGAATCCGGGGTCTAGGGCCAGGAGTTGCTTCTGCCCCAGGGCCGGGGCCAGAAGCAACTCCCGCAGATTGTCGGCGAACACTTTGATGGCGGCGTCCTCGGCGCGAACTCTAGCTTCTTTGCGGACCTCTGTTTCCATGGAGGCTTCCAGAAGCCGCTGGTAACTGTCCTGAACCGCCAGCCGGACCTGTTGCGAGGCCTCGGTTTCTCCGGTGACGAAGATCCCCTCCAGGATAGCCATCGCCTGCACGACTGGCGGCACGATATGGACCGACAGTAGCGCCTCTCTCTCACCCCGGAGCATGGCCAGCACTCGGTGGGAGGGCACGTCAGCCATTGGTTCCTCCCACTCGAAGTAATCCCGGTACTTGGCCGCTGCCGAGTCTTTACCCGAAACCAGCCTGGAGGAGAAAGTACCCTGGGACCAGAACAGCTTCCGCATTGCCCCCCGAGCGGTGGAGTCTTCGCTGACCCACTCGGCGATGATGTCCCTGGCTCCACCCAGGGCATCTTCGACGTTTGCCACCCCCAATTCCGGATTGACGTACTCAACAGCGGCAAGGTTGACGTCAAAATCCTCCTGGACCCAGAGGTGCAGCGCCATGGGTTCCAGTCTCTTTTCCCGGGCGATGGTGGCCCGAGTGCGCCGCTTGGGACGGTAGGGCAGATAGATGTCCTCCAGGGCCGCCATAGTTTCGGCAGAGAGAACGGCCTTCCGCAATTCTTCGGTCAGTAGATCCCGCTCTTTCAGGGAAGTCAGGATGGCCTCCCGCCGGTCCCGGAGTTCTCGAAGCTGCGACAAGCGGTCCCGAATGCTGGTGATAACCACCTCATCCAGGCTGGCGGTAGCCTCCTTGCGGTACCGGGCAATAAAGGGCACGGTAGCTCCATAGTGCAGCAAGCCAACGGTGGCCTGCACCTGCCCTTGGGTCAACTGAAGCTCCCGGGCGATCTGGGGAATCGCAGCGTCTATCATGGTCACCTGTTCCATCGACTGGCTCTTGCCAAATATCGGCTCATCACAGATATCTTCAGCCAACCTCGGGCGCTACTTTATTTACCGGAAAACCGCCGGTACCAAGAATCGCCCATCCGATTTCGTCTCCTGATCCGTGCGTTACCACAGGAATGGGTGAGGCAGCATCCCCAAGTAAATCTCCTGGTACAGAGTACAGCGTTTGGGGTCAACCTGGTTTCGATCTCACAGGCTTATCCCCACAAGTCCGAGGCCTGCCGGATTCGCCGTCCCCACCATTCTGGGCCTTCTCGCACGTACTTCCACTCGGGATTCTGGCTGACATCCCGTAAGGTCGCCATCACTTCCTTGAAAACAGAAACGTGTTCTTCGTCGAACTCGAAGTAACCGACAAAATCGTAACTACTCTCCTGACCATAGCCATCAGGCGCGTGCATTAACCGGCGAGTGATGAAAGAAATCCCGGCAGCGGCGGCCAGAGAATGACCTTTGCTAACCATGTTTTCATCGGCGTCATAGCGGGGCAGAAAGAAACTTTCCCGATGCATCCAGTCCAGGTCCCACCATTCCTTGGTCTTTTTCATGGGCGTTACCACCCCCAGGGGATAACGCTCCCCAGGTCCCGGTGCCTGGGCCGACGCATAAGCGAACTGGGTCATGGCATGGCTGGTATGTTGAAGGCTGGCCTTCCGATGGTAGAGATTGCGGTAACTGCGAGATGGGAAATGACTGCGAAACCTGGCTGCGCGTGAGAGAAGCGGGCTTAGATGTAGAACGGATTCTGAAACGCCTTGACCCTGATGCTTACCATCCGGTCACTTGGGTTGAAACCGGGTTGGTGCCGGGTAGGGAACCTGATTCCAATCCGCTCTTCGATAGTAAAGAAGACTTGGACCGATACTGCGATGACCTTCTAAGCCGATTCCCTGTGGAATGCGGCTACTTGGCACGGGTTGGCTCAGACCAAGACATCTATGCCTACTATCTGGAACGGCAAGGCTAGCTATGCTGTGCTACCACGCCCAATGCAACAGAACCTGAAGGTGCCTGTATCGCATTTCACACATTCGATACAGAAGTTCTCGTACTTACGCCGGCGGAAGTTCTCCGGCATTCTTGACGGCATCTGTGACAGGCAGACTGTCCCGGACGAGATTCTGTGGTGGCATTCCGTACAGTAGATGTCTTCTTCTGCGATTACTTGCCACATTTCGACTCCCCATGGGTGTGTGGGAGACTACCCGTGCTCAACGTGTATCGGTGTCCTTCGTTTCCCCTCGCCTCCGGACTCTCTTCTCCAGGAACAACGGAAATCGATGCATCTGAGGATATTGTGCCAGGGAGACAGGAATCGAAAATCATCATAGACCGGGCTTGTGGTGGCGGTCAATTACTGGCGAGAACCTCACCGCACTGAGATTGTCCAGTCCATGGGCCACTGCTCTGGTAAGCTTGACACATGGCCATCTCCGACCGACAGCTGCTCGACTTGCTCAGCCGGACGCCGTTCGTCGATTCGGCGGAACTGGCGCTCATTCTCGGCGAGCCGCACGCCACGGTCCACCGCGCCTTGACCAGCCTCCTGGCCGAAGGCATCGCCGGGAGGGTGAGTCACGGCACCGCCCACCTGCCGTCCAGCCAGAGATACTACCTGACGGCCAACGGCATCAGACAGGCAGCGGAGTTGCTCGGCTTCGCGACGCCCGCGGACTTCGTGCGAGCCTACCCTGTGTCCAGGGAGTGGCTGCCGAGCCCAAGTGTCGATGCGGTGGCCCACGTGTCGTCTCCGGCCCTGACGGTCTGTCGTGAGGGCCGTGCTCCAGATGCCCTGCGTGGTCGGGAGCTGGGCGCGATCCCTGTGAGTGACGTAGCGAATGCCCTCGGCAGACAGCGTGTAGCGAGTGTCTCCACGTCGTCCTCGACGCTCGACAAGGCCCCAGGTATCGACGAGGCTGTGCATCATCTGGCTGACGCGCCCCTCCGAGACGCCGAGCCACACGGCTAGATGCCCACGGGGGACCATCGGGTGGTCGGTCACGAGGTCGAGCGTCCGCTTCTCAGACGGGCTGATGCCGAAGGCCGGCGCAGCCTGCGCCATCCGCTCCGGATGGGGTATCGATGCCCGCTTCCGACTCGGCGACTCCGTGCGAAGCCTTCCGCCGGGGCTGCCGTGGGAGCTCACGGTCTCCAGCGTACGGTACGAGCGTCCGAACACCCACGTGGGGTGACACCAAAGGCGAAGGTCCCGTCTTTCCAGCGCGTCCCTGGTCTCCACGGCGACGAAGCAGTCATGGAGATTCAGTTGCACGCAGAACCTCGCCATCAGCCTCTCCTCCCAGACGATGGGCGTCAGGATCAGGGTGTCCACGTGAGACCGGAGCGCATCGATGCCGGGGGAGAGTGAGGCGGCAAGACGGTAGATGGCGGCCACCGCGTCCATCCGGCGGATCAGCAGCGCGAGCCTCTCCTTGGACACCGGGTAGGCTCGCACGAAGTCCGAGTGCGTCGCAAAGCTGAGGAACCCGGCAACCTCGCCGATGCCACTGGCCGTCGGGTAGTATCTCTGGCTCGACGGTAGAGGCGGTCCCGTGGCTCACGCGCCCGACAATGCGTTCGGCCAGCAGGCCGGTCAGTGCGCGGTGTTCCGTCGCGGGTGCCTCGCCGAGGACGCCCGCCAGTTCTGGCGCGTCGATGAACGGCATCTAGCTGAGGAAGTGGAGCATCTGCCGGTCGGTGAGTGCCACGGAGGGAGCCTACCAGAGTGCATGGGTGACCGGCAGCCCGCTCGAAAAGCAAGGGGCGACGACGCTCCACGGTGCAGATGCGGATACATGCGTTGGGAGCCGTTTGATGCGATGCAAGACACCCCTGCATCCACACCGCCAGCCTAACCTTCAATACGAAGGTTCTAGATTGTGTAGTTGGATGGAACCGCTGACCTAGATGTGCAGGCCCTCTAGTTGCCGTCGATGATGAGCAAAGCTGTGCTCGGGCTGCTGCCACGGCGCTGTTCGATTAGGCGTAGGATCTAGGTCCTTCTATGTCTTGCGCCGTACCGCCGTTCGTCCGTAGCTCGTGAAACAGGAGTTGATTGGCATAGCCAGCATACTTTCCGAAACGGTCCTGCGCCCACATCACCAACTCATCTCCGGTGGGCTGTTTCTGGCAAGGAAAATATCGTGCCATGGCTCTTTCCACCCATACGTCTACCGGGAACGCTTCCAGTTTATCCAGCGCGAACAGCGCGATGCAGTCCGCAACCTTATCTCCGATACCATAACAGCCCATAAGTCGCCGTTTAGCCTCAGCGTAGCACACTTGCGGCCGCGCCAGGTAGCACAGGTCCAGTTTGCCGTCGCGCATCCGCTCGGCGGCAGCAATTACCTTGGAATGGCGGTCGAGGCCTAGATTCAACTCCTTCAAGCGCCCCACGTCGTCGTTGAGCACCATCTCTGGCGTAGGGAATGTGTGGCGCATCTCGCCGTCCAACTCTACTGCCCGTCCCAGCGCCTTTGATATCGCCTCCACGTTCGTGATGATCTTGGAGATCCTGGACCTAGCCGAGCAGATGTAGGCAACCACGCACTCCCAAGGGTCCGGTTGCCGCAGGATGCGCAGATGCGGATGCTTTGTCAGCAGCCTAGCGACATTATCGTCGCGACAGGAGATGTCAGCATGGATGGAGTCAATATTGTCATCCAGCCGGAAGTAGGACCTCAGCAGCGCGTCTAGGTCGGAGTCTGGCCGATACTCCACGCCATGGTCGATTTGCCGGATGTGAATCAGGTTCCCGCCTAGCACGCCGGAGTGCCAGTTATCTTTCCACGGACGCCAGCGAAAATCCTGTGCTCCTTCCAGGATTGCGTCCAGATCAAAAAGCTGGTCGATGATGAGTTGCCGAGTCATCACGTCTGTTGGTCAACCACAGGGATTTCTCCTACGGCGTAAGGGTGCGCCACTACAGCGCCAAGCTGGACCCGATCGAGCCATGGTCCGGCTCTCTCTCCCTTCACCGTGTGCTCCAGGATCGATTGCATCCTGGGACCCCACTGCTCCCACAGCCCCTTGCAGACTCGCACCACCGAGTCGACGGTGCGATCCCTGTCGGCAAAGACCGCGGTGTCCAGCAGGTTAATGCCCGGCATTCGCTCCTCGTCAGCCAGGTCGATCAGGCGCACACTGTCGATGAGAGACTCCACGAGGCCTGCATGCGGGTCCATCACGACGATGGCGTCGTCGTCCCTCCCCGCAGCCTTCTCCCTCATCTTGTGGACGACGGCATGCCGCATGAGGGTGGACTTGCCCATGAGCGTCCTGGCCACGTAGAGGCGGTGCCGTCTCATCAGGTCGGCGGAGAAGCGAGTCTCGCGGGACGCGCCTCTCGTGGCCGCGCCTACCAACGCTCCCTCCTTCACTCCCCGCGCCGACGGCAGGAGCACCTTCGCTCCAGAACGCTCGAAGCCTATTTGGTGCCCTAGCGCTGTGAATTGGCTCACGCTTCTTCTTGGTTGCTCTCCTCTTGGAACTTGTCTACTACAGGAGTAATGACCTCAACGAACTGCCTGAGCGTCGCCGCCAACGTGTTGGCGAATGGATCGTTGAGGACGTCACCGGTGAGGGTTACCAAGACACAATTCTCTTCCACTATCTGGTCTTCATGGACGTCCAGCTGCGCGATCCTGCTTCCCAACTCGCCCGAGAAGTACCCGAATATCACGTTCACTTTCCACGTTACGGGTTCATGATCAAGGCGATACAGGTTCATTCCGTAGGACAGCTCCCAGTTACTCCATGGGGCACGCTTGTACCAGACGCGGTAGTACCTGTGATCATATGCTCCGCCGGCCCATCCGCCAGCCCATCTGCTCCGTCTGTCAGGCCTGACTTCCTCAGCCAGGAGACTCAACGCACGGTCGGCAGCTGACCTGAGAAAGCGCGTGACGTCGTCGTTTCTGTTTCGGTCGTAGGTTTTCTGCAAGCTCTCGGCAAAGCCGTCGGCGCTTCCCTCCACTTGTCGGCTTCCGATCCGGACCTCGTAGTCTTCCTCGCCTGGGACAGGGATGATCGTGTTCGCCTGCAGGTAGAGAGAATCACTCTCGGCATCACGGTACGGTATCAGCTGGACACAGGTGATCAGGCCGTCGGCAGACACCTGCTCATTCAGCCATAGGGCGGCAGAGGTCACTTCAGGCGCGAATCTGTGGCTTGCCAGGATTATGCGCTGGCCGTTGTTCAGAGAGTCGAGGTCGTCGGCATCCAGATGTTCCAGCAGTCTAAGTCCAGCGTCCTCCTCCGATATGTCCCCATGACGCGCGAGGAGGCTTACGATCGCCTGCTTTCCGGCACGTCGGAGGTAGCTTGCGTACTTGATGGCCTGCCAGTAGACGTCCGCACCGGTATCGTCTCGCTTCAGCTCGATGACAACGAGCCTGCCATTTGCATCGACCGCCAGCAGATCCAGTCTCTCACTCGTCCTGTCGAAGCCGCTGAACTCCTTCGCGACTATCAGAAGGTCGTCGCCGAGGATATTGGGATTGGCCGCCACCCACTCCTGAATATCTCTCCGCTCCCGCAGGCCCAACTGGGCGAAGTCGACCTCCTCCAGCGCTGCGGGTTCGCGTGTCGACGGATCGACTCTGAACAGCTGTGGTTCCCTGCTCATTTCTTCCTCATCTCCTTCATCCATGCGTCAGGGAGAGAAGCACTGGAGCACGGCTTCCGCGTGTCCGCGAATGCCCGGTGCCACACTCTCCATCCATCTGGATAACAGATTCTGGTACGTGCAGTGGACGAATCTCACCTCATCCTGCCCGACGTTCTCGGCGAACGCCTCGACGTCATCCCTGTGGACTTCCATCAACCGTGGCTCAACCGGCTCTCCCGTGAGCGGCCAGAAAGCGGGTTCGGCATGGATGTACAGGAGGATAGGCTTCAGTCCCTTGGTTGGCCCCATCCTGTGGACCTCCGTCCGTAGGGCCAGTGCGTGCTTCACCAGCTGAGCCCTGTCAAGACCCTCCTTCCTGCCCTGTTCGTCGTGGAGTCTGTCCCTGACGCACTCATAGCCCTTCATACAGTCTCCCCATTCCGGTCTCCAGTACGCATTGGAGAAGACAGGGCTTCGCCGGAACGGCTCGAACCGCTTGGATTCGATGCCGATGAGCGCCGAAGACGTAACGACGAGAACGTCCAGGACAGGATGGCGGCCCCCTCTCCATGGCAGGCGGACAGTCTGTTCCAGGGCCACGTGCGTAGCCGGCCACTCCTCATCCTCGCATCCGGGAAGCGGAGGCAGGACCTCCGGTCTCTCTAGGAAGTATCCGAATGCGTTGGCGGCAAGCCGAGCAGACGACTCTGGATGATCGAACTTCCCACTCTCGATCTCGTTGCCCGGAGCAGCAATGTACATCTCCTCGACCATCAGACCGGGAACACCGGGCAGGAACCTGCGGGTTGACAGTTCTACGTCCATGGACCGCTGAGGAACAGGCTCGTCGGAACGTTGTTGCCTGGCTGTGTTCCTGCTCTTCTGCTCCCGCTTGAACATCAGTGTCTCCGCATCCAGATCAACCTCCGCGGTCTTCCATCCCGGAACGACCCATGCGAGAGCCTGCACATGATAAGGGTCATTGGCCCACCAGGCGGAGTACCGGCGTGCGGATGGAGGTAAAGCAAAGCCGAGGACCGACTCGATTTCACCGAATGTTGCCCGCCATTCCCGTACTCTCAGGCCGGAGATGTGACGGTACAGCGGCTCGTACCTGCCACGTTCAATCCTCTCCCGTCTCTCTTGGTCTGGATCCGTGTTCACAACCATCGATTCACCGGCGTCTGCTTCATTGAGGCGGCTATGCCTGCGGTGTGAGTCTCCTGATCTCGAGCGTCTTCGATTCCAGGTGGTCGCCAAGGGCAATCCTACCGGTCATCCTCGTCTCCGCCACCCGTAGGGTCAATGCTACCGGTACCCCAGCGGGGCCGAGGAGAGTCCCTACGGCATTATATACGGCGGCCCTGCCGGTCCGCAGAGGCCGTGTCCGCGCTCAGCCTCCGTCGGCAGGTCTATTCAACACCCAGACAAGGTTATCGAGAAGCGAAATTGCCTTCAGACTGTTCAGTTCCGTGTCGTAATCCGCTTTCATTCCATGGATAACCTGATGCCGATTGAGGCCGTCGAATGTGTCGGACAGGCAACGGGTATCCTCCCATAGCGGAATGACTAGGGTCAGAGGATGCAGAACCGCTTGGAAGAAACGGCCTGTAAGCTCTGAACTGAAAGCGCTGACCGCGCCTGACCCCTTCTTGGAGAATAAGAACTTTTCGAATCTATCGTAGAAGATTCCATCAGCCTGGTTGAGGAAAAATGGAATCGAGGCTGCGTACTTGCACTGTCGGTGCGTCCAGAACCCGTCATGTAGCAAGTGAGCCCGGTGTGGATAGGTTTCGATCAGTGCTGCTTCAATGTCGTCGAGATGCCGCCGAACATGTTGCCCGACAGCCACATCGACCTCGTCCGGCATGCCTTCTACCGCCCTCCCAAGTCGAGGAATAGCAGCTACGGACATGCGCGGACCAAGAAACCAACCTCTGTGTGCCAGTTTCGTCAACGATTCCTTATCGCGGAGCGGTTGCTCCTCTAGCCAATGATGCAGCCTACGTAATGTTGCCATAGGAAAGCTCCTTACCCACGCCAAGACGATATATGACCTAAGGTTGTTGCTAGCATCCGATGGTGATAGCATATCATCTGACAACTCTCATGTTAGTTATAGATTAACGTGACATATCACCCCTTCGACGAAATCCGAGCGGCACTCGCGTGCAGACTTGGCCATGAACCCAAAGAAGAGATTTGGGACCGTCTAGTCGACGAGGACTATGTGCGTGAAGTATGGCTGCAAGTCGCCGAGATTGACCACCTTGAAAAGAACTACCGTCAATTCGCCCGCGTCCCAGATGTCCTCCTCAAGCCGCCGAGGGGTGCTGCTGATTCTGGCCCCCGGCAGATTAGACTCCAGATACTCTCAGACTTGATTGCCCATCATGCGGCGACTGAGAAAAGCGTGGTCGCTTTTAGGCGGAAGCACCTGACTGAAGGGCTACTCAAGCGTGAAGAGGTTGTTGAATGGATTACAAGGCAGGCCAAGAAGGATGGTCCGGCCTCCCGCTACCTCAAAGTCCCCGTCCCCGATGGTTACGATCCCATTAGACGTACGGGACGCACGGAACAGCTGCTGACCATCTCGGACGCTTCCCCCGCGACTCAGTTTGAGATGGAACTGCTCTCTTACGCGTCACCTGATGATCAGTGGGTTCGAAGACTCCCCGTTAGGCACGGAGGCACATTGGACAGTCTCAGGGTGGTGAGCAAGTCGCTGACACGTCGATACACATGGCAGGAAGCTCAGGCTACCACATTCGTTTTGACGGACGTGAGTCCTCTGTTGTCTAGCTTGCGGGGCGAGATTCGTATGGCGTTTAGCCTGCCTATCTCGAGTCGCATAAACATGGAGATCGATCCGACTCTTACACCCGAAGAGGTTGCGGAGCAGTACAAGAAGCTCCGAGTTCCCTTGATTGGAGCCCGGTATCGCCCGATGAGCGAGAAGCACCTGAGACTGGCCGAGTTCTACGGAGGCCACAAACCCGAGGGAACAACCTGGACTGCTCTGATGGATAAGTGGAATCGCAGTCAAGACCGGCGCTGGGGATATAAGCGATTCGAGACTTTCGCCAGGGACTGCAAGCAGGCATGGCAGCGACTGATGGGCCGGGATTTGCTAAAGTTTCCCGATCTATAATTGGCCGCCGCATGTTTTGCCTAGCGCCCGGCGCTCATCTACAGATGGACCGTGGTGCTTCTGCATTGATTGGTCGGTGTATGAACGATCGCAATACTGACTTCGTGTACTCACCCCTCGGGAAGCGTTTGGATAGCGGCGAAGCTGACCGATGCTCCCTCCGGCAAACCCAACGAGCCCAAGTACTTTGCAGGACTGAGCGCGCCAACTGTTGAAACCGCGGACGAACGTACGTGTCCAGCATCTAGCCTTAGGTCCTCACAGGCTGCCCAACCACATCTCGAATACGGTTCTGTCTACCGTCAAGCCAGCTCCAGCTTGCGGGGGATCGAACTAAACGCCATCCCCTGAATTACCGTCCTAGTCAACTGCCTCCTAGTCCCACCGCCCATGAGTACCGTACGTTTCCGTCGCTATTGAGTCCAGAGAGTGAAAGTTCTTGATTTTGTCAAGTCTGGTGGACCCGAAGAGGCTCGAACTCCCCGTAAGGATCGCCATGGCAAGGATCACAGAGCCCCCAACCACATCTCGAAGACAGTTCTGTCTACCGTCCACTTAGGTCCACCTGAGAAGAATCGAACCGTTCATCGGGCCTGGTGATACGTTCGGGAACTCGGGAACGACGTGACACACCCGTTTTGAGTCCGCTTTACCGACCTGGCTTGAATGGACCCAAATCGGCTGCCCACGAATACCTGAGTTTTCCGTTGCTATTGAGTCCGTCCGATGAACAAGGTCGAAGTCGACCAGGTGGGGGATTCGCTCGCCGCAACGCAGGTAGCGTGACGTAGCTACTCCCATCAGGCTACATGAAACCGCAAACCTTCACGCTGAAGATCCCATTTCAGATGGCGCTGGCCTTGCCCTGCCAGATGGGAACCGTCCTGAAAGGACGCACCGTCATGGACGCTGTTGCCGGGAGCGTCGGGACTGGCTCTCAAGGTTGCTAGGCAGGTGCTTATCGTCGATCTCGTGGGCTGAAAAGCCCTTGAGCGGCATCCATTGCTCCCAGTGAATGGACCGCCCCACTCTATAATTCCCAGGCGCACAGAGTGACTGCCGACCACATTCCACTCCGCTCTGGTACGCTCGACATATGACCCTCTTAGACCAGCAGATGCTCGACTCCTTCAGCCGGATGCCGACGAACTGGCAGGTATCCTGGGAGAGCCTCGCGCGACGGTTCACCGCGCCCTGTTGATTAAGGCAGAGGCGGCATAACCATTTGTCGATCCGCCTGACCTTACCTGGTGGTATCCAAATCTACCGCCCACGAGTACCGCAGTTTTTCGTGTCTATTGGAAAACAGGGAACACGGTGACCAGGTAATAGTAGCCCCACCCCACCACTCTGAAGTAGGAGGCGTCAGTAGCCCACATCTGGTGAGGACCTGTGGTCTTTGCAGTGGTACTCCTTACCCGCGGCCAGCCGCATCCCAGGCCTCTTCACCAGCCCCTCCCTGCGCAGGATGCGGTAGACCGTCGACGGCTATCGGAACTCCAACCACCCTCATACCATAGAGGCTACCAAGGTCATGACGCCGATGTCATCCCATCTCCAAGGCTTATTTGTGCCCGCGGCCCGCAAAGCGCGTACAATAGAGGGAACCAAGAGGGGAGGCCGCAATGTCGATAGCCAACCTGGCACAGGATGGCCGGCTCATCGTGAAACAGAGAGTCGAGGGGTTCGAGGCCATCACAGGCGTCGAAACACGAAATCGCTACGAAGTGCTGACACCGGAGGGCCAATCCGTGATGTTGGCCTACGAAGAGTCGGGCGGTTTGGGCAGGGTGTTCCTCAAGCGCAATCGGGCTCTCACCCTGCATATTGCCGGCCTGGATGGCCAGGACATCCTGGTGGCGAGGCGCGGCTTCTTCTGGCTGTTCCCACGGATGGACGTTCAGGACGGCACCAGGAGACCCCTGGGCACAATCCGCCGGAAGTTCGGGCTGCTAAAGCGGAGGCTGGTCATCGAGGACGCACGGGGCGAGACCGTCGCTGAAGTGAGTGGTTCCGTATTCCGGCGGTACACGTTCATGGTCAATCGGAGAGGCGAGGAGATCGGCAGGATCGCGAAGCAGTGGAGCGGCGTGGGCCGGGAGATGTTCACCGACGCCGACACCTTCCTGGTCGAGTTGCCGGTGAAACACGGCGACGACCTGCAGTACCTTGTCCTTGCGGCCGCATTTGCGGTTGACCTGAACTTCTTCGAGAGTTAGGTGAACCGGTCTCAGTGACCGTTGCCGGTCTCCGGCAAGAAGGAATGGCATGCAACCCCTGCTCGAAGCGAAGGACCTGACCAAACGGTACGGATCCGTCGTCGCTCTTGATTCGGCGACTGTCGACCGTCTAGGTTGCGGCTCTCGGCCTTGTACGACCAAAATGTCTGAGCTGCGGCCCTCGGTGGGTTCACAGAATATCCACTACATCTGGAAGAGGGTACAGCCCAGCGTCCAAAGCAAACTTACAGAGTCCCCAGCCACAGTTCGAAGACGGTTCTGTCTATCGTCAAAATAGGCCCACCAACGCATACGGTAGATACCACCATCTTCGAAATGTGGCTCGGCAACCTATCGACGCACCCAGGCCTCTCAATTCCTGTAGCGCAACGCGTCGGGACGCAGGGACGCTGATGCGACGTGACCGGGTAGTAGGCCGACACGGATGGTAGGTGGGGAAGTCTTCCAGATGTGGCTTGCGACCCTAAGTAGGCCCGAAGGATCGGTTCGATCCTCACCAAGTGGGCCTACACGTACCGAATTGCGAACTTTTCGCTGGGAGGTCCGGATATGAGAAGTCCAGTTAGGTGGAGCGCACCTTGGTAATCCAAGTGCTGGATAACCATGGGGCACTACGGCAAGATGGTATCCAACTAAATGTGCCTGATCCAATTGGTGTGTGCCATGCTCTAGTACCGCCAACAATGGCAACTCAAGCTTTGAGATAGTTTCTTGAAAAACAGTCCCTAGACAAATTAGCTCAGTTCCAGAACACGCGTTATGCTGCCAGTTCAGATAGGAGTATCTTCAAAGATGCCGGGTCCAGAAATGGCAAGCACTCTTGCACCGACTCCTTAGTAGTTCCTGGGCACGGCTCTTGGTCCCAACTGAAATACGAAGAAGTTCCATCGGCAGCGGGACGAAGAATCGGTGCCCGCAGCAAAGGCAAAGGATTTACGTAATTCCCGAATGGACCCTCATCCTTTTCCAACAGGAACGCAGAGTGAATCATCGATTGGCCGCTGGCACCAGAATACGACACGGTTCCATTGGGCCGGGGCATCAGCTTTGCGCTACTTGCAGCTGAGGAAACAAATAGAGCCATAGCTGCCAGGACATATGGAGTCTTCGTCGGTGGTTTACGATGCCCTAGTCTAATGCCCGAAAGATTGTTCGCTTGGTTCAATTCTCTGTAGAAGTAGGCGTAGGCATTGTCAGCCGCTGCGAAAAAGAAGGCGTAGGAAAAGAGGCTCTTCAACAAAGAGGGCTGCAACTCCACTAAACCGGACGAAACAGCAGATAGCTTCGCTGAGTCGCCCTCTACGCTATCAATTTGCCTTTGATACGGTTCCACCGCGCGCAGCCAGTCCTCCAAAACTTCCTCCAGCATGCGGTGTACCATTGGGATGTTCTGGAAGAGTTGCGGCGTCGGTAAGACTTTGCCACAAACAGTAATCGGTGACAGGTTGGCGAGGGTTGATGCCATCTGTTCAATCTCCTTCAAGAGAATCGAATGGGTGGAATTCGTCTACGATCTCCATTATGTTTGACCTCCATCAGCTGAAATCGTCGCTGTGCTCAGTGATAAACACGACCCGATGGCAGATGGCCTTGTAAGGAGTGCTCCGGCTCCGATGAAGTTCCGCGAAGTGCTGTGGACCCTCCTACGTCAGCAGAAGCCACGACACGAGAACGCTGACGGCCAGCAGGACGACTAGCCCGGCAACGGCTGCTTTCAGCCTGCTTGCCAGTTCCCTCGTCCTTCCATGAGCGGCGCGCTCCTTGCAGTACGTCTCCTCCATCTCCGCATACGACTGTCTGCCGGCGGCTGCGGCTTCCCTGGCCTCGTCCCGTTCCCGCTCCAGCTGGGATGCGCTCCGCTCCAACTCCCGCACGGTCCGTTCGAGCTCGTCCTCCGTGACGATGGCGCGGCGCAGCAGCTCCTCGTCATCCGGGTACTCCGGCCCGCGCATCCGCACGTAGACCCGGCGGCCCTCCCTGACAACTTCGACCTCTCCCTTCTGGATCATCCGGTCCAGGGTCGAGAGGGATACCTCCATCTCCCGCGCTGCCTCCGCTTTCGAGACCCAGCGGACAGACTCTTCCATCGACTTTCCTCTCGCTATCGGCTGACACATCAGCGGTTCTACCGGGCGGTACAAAATGTACTTTGACCGGCTCCCTATTTGAGCGCAGATTCCCATTTTCTGACATGTGCAAACCCTGACTGGTCAGGCGATGTGTCAGCCCGTTTCGTAGCTAATTGGGGAGCGAAACGACGCCTGAAGATCCCGATAGTTGCGCTAGCAACCCGTCCGAGGATTACTGGAGCAGGTTAGCTGGACAGCCGGATTTAGCTGGAGAAAGCCATCCGGGGGCAGGGTGGGTTTGTGAATGTTGAGAAATTCAAGAGGAACTTGCCGGCTGCAAGCTGAGGAGACTTTCGGGTGGGGGTTCTGCCGGTGCCTCGTCCATTGCCGGCGCGCCCGGCACCATACCGGAACAGCTTCAGCAGGTTGTGGCCCGTGCAGATCAGATGCCATTCCCGGTTCACCTTCGCCAGACCCCGCAACAGGAACTGCCGAAAGCCCCGGCCCTGCTTGATCTGGCCGAACACCGGTTCAACCGTCTCCATCCGAAGGGCGTAGCGCTCACGTCCCCGTTTCGTCCGCAGCTTGCGGCGCATTCGGTCCCTGACGGACAGTCCCTTGGGTATGCGGCCACGGGGCGCCGGTGGCGGCACCCAGCCGTGGCGGGTCTTCTCCGGCGCGACGAACGGGTCCACTCCCAGGTTGTATAGGCCATCCACCGCCTTGGCCGAGTAGTACCCGGCGTCGGCGGATACTTCTTTCGGCACCGCGCCGGTGTTATTCACGGTCTCCTCAATCATGCTCACGGCCTGACCCTTGTCCGAGGGCTGGTTGGTGGCACGGGCCGCCACGATCACCTGGTGGGCGCTGTCCACCACCGCCTGACAGTTGTAGGACTGCTGGAAGTCCCGCCCTCCCGGGGCGGGCATGATGCGGGAGTCCGGGTCGGTGAAGTTCCGCTGCGCCTTGTCATCAGGCACCCCTGGATGATTCCGTCCTTCCCTCTCGGCCTGCCCCGCCTCTGCCAGGGCCTCGGCCTCCAGCGCTGCCTTGGCCTCCCTTATCTTCCGCAACCGGCTCTCCCGGAAGGCCAGTTCCTCCGGCAACTCATCCCCACGCTTGTCTTTGCCGTAGCGGCGGTCCTCGTCATCGTCCACCTCCCCGGCCCGCCGCAGCAACTCTGCCACCTCCGCCGCCAACTGCCCTTCCCTCTCCCTCATCCGCCCGTAGCTCATCGCCTTGTGCCTAGATGCGTTGGCCCTCACCTTGGTGCCGTCCAGCGCCACGTGCCCCAGCTTCACCAGTCCTGCCTGCTGGCACAGCTCCAGCACCTGCAGGAACAGGTTCCCCAACGCCTCCAGATGGTCCTTGCGGAAGTCGGAGATGGTGCGGAAGTCGGGCGTGTTGTTGGCTGCCAGCACCCGGAAGGCGATGTCCTCGTGGAGACGCTGGGCGATGCGCCGTGAGGATGCCACGCCGGTGCAGTAGCCGTAGAGCAGCACCTTGACCATCATCCTGGGATGATAGGGCGGGCCGCCCCGCCTTTCCTCCTCGTAGCGGGCGGTGATGGCCGAGAGGTCCAACTGGTCCACCACGTCGGAGATGAAGTAGGCCAGGTGGTCCGGCGGCAGCCATTCCTGGAGGGCCGCAGGCAGTAGTAACTGCTGATCCGGATCGTAGGGAAGGTAAGTCTTGCTCATTGACCACTCCGCCCGTCTGATGCTCCGCCCCATCATACCCCCAACGGCTCACCAACCCTGTTTCTCGGACAGGCTGCTAGGTGGCCCAATTTGCACCGCCCAGACAATCAAACGGGGAGATAGGGACGCATCGGCCCTATCTCCCCTCTACAGGACGGTGACGCATCCGGTGGTAGAGTGAATCCCACAGGTAGGCCCTCAACTCGGACAGGGGCAGTCTCGGGGACTCCGGCTCCCACAGTGGACGCCAGGACGGCCCTAGTCCCGTATTCCCCATTTGGCTCAAACAAGTGATGCGGTAAATAGGCAACTTTCTTGCTTTCTAGTCGTTACATGAATCTCTTAGCCGTATTTCAGATATAATACATGCAATAAGTTGGCTATTTCAGATAACTTGCGTACCGACATTGGAGGCACCCGATGGGTGACCGCGAAAAGGCCTCTCTTCGACTCCAATTCAATCCCCAAATCCGGCTGGAGTTACATGGTGCCACCATCACCTCCGACGCCGGACTGCTGGCATTCCGAGAACTGGATGACGCCCTGGACCTTACCCCCATAGCCTCCGACTATCTCCAGGAAAGCCGTACCGGCCGCAACATCCGCCACCACCTGGTCCCTCTGCTCCGCCAGTCCATCTACAGCCGCTTGGCCGGCTACGATGATACCAACGATGCAGAACGTCTTTCCCAAGACCCAGCCATGAGAGTTGTCGTGGGCTGGCAAGGCTCAAACCGCAACGCCGCCAGAACCAACACCATGAGCCGTTTTGAGACGGAGACTCTGACTCAAGAGGACAACCTAAAGGGGCTGGCCCTGATGAATCCCCAGTGGGTGGAGCTGGCCATGGCTCACACTCCACACCGGCGAGTGATTCTGGACATGGACAGTTCGGAGAGTCCAGTGCATGGTCAGCAGGAAGGAGCCGCCTACAACGGGCACTTCGAGTGTGTCTGCTATCATCCCCTCTTTCTGTTCAACCAGTTTGGGGATTGCGAAGGAGCGACGCTACGACCCGGAAACGTACATAGTGCCGATGGCTGGCAGGAACTCCTTGAGCCGGTGGTGAAAGGATACCAGAAGAAAGGACTGCGGTTGCTGTTCCGGGGTGACGCTGCTTTTGCCAAGCCGGAGCTATACGAGTATCTGGAACAAGGAAAGATCGGGTACGCCATCCGGCTTCCCGCCAATCAGGTAATTCAGGAGCAGATCCAACCCTTGCTGGAGCGTCCTACCGAATGGCCATCCCGGGAGCCTATCGTCTCCTACCATGACTTTGCCTATCAGGCCCAGAGTTGGTACTTGCCCAGGCGAGTGGTGGCTAAAGTAGAGTGGCATCAGGGGGAGCTATTTCCCAGGGTTGGTTTCATCGTGACCAACCTGAGCTATCCACCCAAAGGAATAGTCCGCTTTTACAATGGCCGTGGCACGGCGGAGCAGTGGATCAAGGAGGGCAAGTACGCCCTGAACTGGACCCGGCTTTCCTGCCACAAGTTCGTGGCCAACCAGGTGAGACTATGGCTGTTCGTCCTGACTTACAACCTGGGCAACTTTATGAGAAGGCTGGTGTTGCCGGAGGATATGAAGCACTGGACTCTGACCAGTCTTCAGACCAGGCTGATCAAGACGGGTGGGCGACTGGTACGCCACGCAAGGAGGCTGGTGTTTCAGCTTGCCGAGGTGCTGGTAACCAGGGAAATGCTGACCGGGATACTAGAACGGATCAGCCGGCTTCGGCTGGCACCTGGCTAGCCTGCTTTGAGAGCACAGGTATTTCGGACAGTTATGGGGTCGTCCGGGGTAAATAGACCACCCCGAGGGAGACGCTTGGGCAGGGGCAGGCAATTCTAGACTTTTACGCTCGTCAGGGGGGTGGTTACCCTATGGGAGTGGGTCAGTTGAGTGAATCGGATGCAGTTGACGCCCTTAGGCTGCCCTTTTATAGTTCGAGCCATCCCACAGGGTCACATGGTTGGAGGAATCAGTTTGATCTGGGCAATCCCGACTAACAGCGCAGTCCTCGAACGTTATGCTCACGCCGGAATCAATGAACGGAACGCCAGCCTCGGTGACAGCGCGGTAAACGGCATCCTGGCGCGCCGAATCGCCGTCAGTGAGCTGGTCAATACACACGAACGCGTAGTCGATAGGATAATCCGACACCTTCAAGGAAGCCATCGCCAAGCGAGTGGTGGAGTCCTACCCGCCCCTGTACCGGCCCTCGGAGAACAGCCTCAAGCTGCCCCGGCTGCTGCGCACCCCGATGGGGGGCCAGGAGGACGCCATCAAGGGCGCAGTGTTGTCCCTCCAGGCCCACCGGGGTACCATCCTGGTTGGCGAAATGGGCACGGGCAAGACCTTCATCGGCGCCGGCGCCGGCGCCGCCCACCCACCCGCTTCCGGCGGATTTTGGTCCTCTGCCCGCCCCACTTGACCCGAAAATGGAAGCGTGAGGTGGAGGAGACCGTTCCCCAGGCCCGCGCCGCCATCGTCACCTCCATCACCGACCTGGAGCGGCTCAGGCTGTCCGTGGGTCCCGCCCCCCTCTTCGCGGTGATGTCCAGGGAAAGGGCAAAGCTTTCCTACCGCTGGTCCCCCGCCGTGATCCAGCGGTGGGCCGCCGGGGGGCCGGTTGGTGCCGGACGAGCAGACCGGGGAACCCTTCCAGGTGCCCTTCTGCCCCTGCTGTCACGCTCAGGTGGTGGACAAGGACGGGGTTCCCCTGACCAACGAGGAGCTTTCCCGCAAGCGCCGCGACTGCGACCTGTGCGGCTCCGCGCTCTGGAGAGTGAAGGCCGAACGCGGGTGGTGATATCTCTGCTAGCGATTTGGTCTCTTAAGGAAGAGGCGCGGGGCAAAGCTAATTAGCCAGGACTGGTCGCGCTGTGACTGGCCGACAATTTCACAGTAGAAATTATCTTCAGGAGATGAGGATGAAGTCAGCCCTAGAGGCTCAACAGGTACTTCGCTGGTTAATGATTGTGCGATGGATTGCCCTGGCGGATCTGGTCCTGCTCATAGTGCTGCTCGTTGCCTCCTTTGCCAACAACGAGAAGATGGTACAGATTTTTGGGCTTACCCACGGAATCGTTTTCCTGGCACTCATCGCCATCGTAGGAATCGGGGCGGTCCAGAAACTCTGGACTTGGTGGTTTCTCATCGGCACTCTGGTTACCACAGGCCCTCCCGGTGCTTTGGTTGGGGAAGTCCTAATTGCGCGCAAAGCCAAAGCCATCCTCGTGACATCGAAAGGGGAAACTACCGACCGATAGTGGACGGACTGACAAAACCCAGCTTATAGCGCCGGAAGATCTTCGCGGATGTGGTCTGGTGCTTGTTGGCTAAGGTCTTGGCCAGCGATTGGTTCATGACCCATTGCAGCTTCCCGAAGTGGAAGACGTTCTGGGCCAGCAGGTAGTACTGGACGACGCCCCGGAATTCCGCCTGATACCTTTCCACGATGCTGTAATCAGTGTCGTGGATGAGCACGGGGCGGTCAGCCGGTTTGCCGTTTCGCACGTAGGCGCGGCAGTGTTGCTCGATGACTTTGGCGGGAACCCGCAGACCAATTCGGCCATTGACTTTCCGCCGCCCGTGGCGGTCGAGCTTGTCGTTGGCCTGTTGGTTCACGAGTTCGTAGCCGAGGAACCCCGCCGCCTGGCTGGTGGCGTGAGTGATGAGAGTCTTTTCCCTGGATAGCTCCAACTTGAGCGAGTCGTGCAGGAATGTCTCCAAGGACTCCTTTATCTGCCCGGCTTCGGACTTTGGCCCGGAAAAGCCCATCGCGAAGTCGTCGGCGTAGCGGACGTATCGAAGCCGCCGGTAGTTGGGGTCGAAGGGGTCACTGGACGGCAGGCGCTGCGCTTCTTGGCGCAACTGTGCCGCTTCAGCGTGATTGCCCTTCTTCCTTGCCTTGACCGCGTGTCTTCTCAGGTTATTCCACGTAAGGTTGACGCTTCGCTTGGTGCCCCGGGTGTGGGCTGGTATGAGCACCGTTTCGACGTACTTGTCCAACCGGTCTAGGTAGATGTTGGAGAGGATGGGACTGACCACGCCGCCTTGCGGTGTACCGCTCAGCGTGCGGCCATATTTCCAATCCTCAAGGTAGCCTGCTTTCAGTAGGTACTTGAGCAGGCGTAGGAATCGGTTGTCGTGGAGCTTCTCTCCGAGCACCGCCAACAAGACCTCGTGGTCGATGTTGTCGAAGCACCCTTTGATGTCGCCCTCGACGAACCAGCGGGTTCCCGTCCAGGTATTGGCCATCTCGCTCAAGGCGGTGTGGCATCCCCGCTAGTATCCCTGTGTTTGACAGAGCGGGTATGCAGGACACGAGGATGGGCAGGGACATCCGGCTCATGCGGGCAGCAGTGCGTACGTAGGTGTCCTCGACCTCCTCGGTGTCCACGACGAACAGGGTGACGGGGTATGGGGGCTGGTCTTCCGTATGCTCGTTCGACCAGTAGTAGCTCTCATAGGGGTCCAGGCGGGCAATGACTCCCTGGGGATGCCTGGCCCGTAGCTCGTACTCGAAGTAGAACGGCACGTGAAGGCCGCCGGCGAACAGATGCCCCACGGCGTCGGGTGCGATGGCCGAATCGCCCCAGTTGTAGGCCCGGTCGGACCTGGCGGTGGGGACGGACCACACCAGCTCGCTGTCGGGGTCGGCCCTAGCCTCGGCCTGAAGCTTCGAGAGGAACCACGTGATGCCGTCGGCGTGCTTCGTCTGCCTCGCCCACGTCTCGATGCGGTGGCCCACGTGCCGCCTGCGGCCCTGTTTGTCTGTGGTGAGGGCGGTGCTCCAGATGCCCCGCGTCGTGGGCAGCTGGGCGCGGTCCCTGTGCGTGACGTAGCGTATGCCCTCGGCGGACAGGGTGTAGCGTGTGTCTCCGCGCTTTCCTCTCTGTTCGACCAGGCCCCAGGTATCGACGAGGCTGCGCATCATCTGGCTGACCCGTCCCTCGGAGACGCCGAGCCAACGGGCAAGGTGCTCACGAGGGATCATCGGGTGGTCGGTGATGAGCTCGAGCGTCCGCTTCTCCGAAGGGCTGACGCCGAAGGCCGGCGCAGCCCGTGCCATCCGCTCTGGACGGGGTAGCGAGGCCCGTTTCCGCTCCGGTGATGCGGTGGAACGCCTTCCGCCGGGGCTGCCGTGCGAACTCACGTCCTCCAGCGTGCGGTACGTGCTGCCGACCCACGAGTATCTGCGCCAGAGGCGAAGGTCCCGTCGTTCGAGCGCGTCCCTGGTCTCCACAGCAATGTAGCAGTCATCGAGGTTCAGTCGCTCGCAGAACCTCGTCGTCAGCCGCTCCTCCCAGACGCTGGGGGTCAGGATCAGGACGGCGCTAGGACGGCGGGTGTAGTCGTACCCCGCTATGGCTCTCAGCCGGTCGTAGAGCGACCGGCGCCGCAGGGCCAGGCACTGGCGCACCACGCCGAAGCTGCGGTCGTCGTGGAGGGTGATCGTGGCGTCGAAGCGCCCTCTGCGGTGGAACTCCACGTGGGACCGGAGCCCGTCGATGCCGGGGGAGAGCGACGCGGCGAGACGGTAGACGGCGGCGACCGCGTCCATCCGGCGGATGAGCAGCGTCAGCCACTCCCTGGACACGGGGTAGGCCCGCACGAAGTCCGAGGGGGTCGCAAAGCCGAGCACTTGGGCGGCTTCGCGGACGCCGTTGGCGGTCACGTAGTATCTCTGGCTGGAAAGCAGTTGGGCGGTGCCGTGATTCGCCCTCCCGACGATGCCGTCGGCCAGCAGACCGGTCAGGGCTCTGTGGACCGTGGCGTGGGGCTCGCCCAGAATGAGCGCCAGTTCCGCCGAATCGACGAAGGGCGTTCGGCCAAGAGAGTCGAGCAGCTGTCGGTCAGAGAGGGGCATGTGTTGAGCGTAGCAGAGTGGGGATGTGTGACGTTAGTGGTGGCGTGGCGGGACCTTGAGACAATGGTGACCGGCATCGCGCCGGCGGTTGTGTCGGAGTCGGGGCAGGCGTCTTTGGAGCGGCTGGCGTAGACCAAGGTGTCGTCGCCACCCGGTGGGGCCTGAGCCAGAGCGGTGCTGCCGATGGATGGAATCGTGTTCGCCTTGATGGACCTGACTCTTGACTCAAGCACGGTGCATGAGGTGGAACCGGCTCACAGGGTCAGCCATCAACGGGCCTGATGTGGTGTGCCTACCACATCGGAGCAAGCCGGCCCAATGAACGGATATCCAAGTAAACCTAGAAGTTTGGCACCAACCCTCGAGGGTTGGTGACCTCAGAACACCTAGCTGCTATCCACCCGCATGGAACATCACTATGTTTCAAAACCTCTCTCCCTGCTAGCATTCTTGCGGACTCTCTGATTCCAACTCATCACGAACCCGCATACGCCTATGCCACGGAGCTGCCTCGCCTGGTATGTTCGCAAGTTCCTCTAGCATCTCACGATAGGTTCTGACTGTCTTTCTCCCAAGGTCTTCACTTCGTCGACTCTTGCCTTTCGGCAATTTGCTTGAGGCAATATTCGTCAGAATAGTTGAAATATTTAACATTGACCTTCCTGCAATTACTAATGGTTCATCTATCCCAAGTGGGCTTTGGCCCATTACCACAACATTCTGGTCGTTAGAGGAGGCACTCTCAAATATGCTCCGTGGGGTAGTGTGAGTAAATTCGTTCAGCCTCTGCCATTCCGAAGTCCAAGCGTCATACAATTGTGTCTCATCCGAAGGGAGCCATGGCAAAGATTGCCAGGCCCTTTCCTGGACAGTAAATGCCTTTACTAGCTGAGTTCCGTTTGCTCTTTTCCCGATTGCCCATCCTTCGCGCTTGCTTAATCTATCGTTTCCACGATACTTGGTTTCCAATCGTTTGTATTCTTTCGTTAAGGTATCCCACTCTACTGTTGTAGGACCCAAGTTCCGTTTGTCTAACCCATCTTTGCGATCCCTCACGTAATGAAAGAATTTGGCCTTTTCCCAATCAAGATACCTTTGAGTTACCTCTTCCTTATTCTCGATTGACGAAATGAACCACAGGTTGGCTTCTTGTTCCATCAGACCCCGACAGAGTGATAGAGCTTGATCTGGGAAACCCTTGGCGCAAAGGAGGTTCACGGCGTTACATGTCTGAATGCACTTGTAACCAATCCGAATTAGGTCATAGATGTTTGTCGTGCCGCCCTGCAACGTTTCTTCTAGTTCTGCCTGCGCTAGCTTAATCCTCTCTCCGCCAAGTGAGATCACTGTTTGCAATTTGGAAAGAGGTCGCCCCCAGATAGTCGCAAGTTGAGACTCAGTCATGCTGGCTGGATTACTTGAGGAGAGGCCACGGTTTCTGCTAAGGCTTTCCCGAATCAAGAAGAACCACGTTGCCAATAGACCAGCGAAACATGGTATGGCTGTAAGGGCAATGGCCAGTTCATATCGGGTCAACTCCATTCTGATCGTAATGACAAGAGTTAATCCCGCAACTACCATTGTCACAGAGATTGGCATTGCAGTTGACAAGCGCACTATGTGTAACCTGTTTAGTCCCTTATGCTCCTAGGCTTTCCGCTACAACGGCATCTCCAAGCTCAATTGCCTTCCCGAACAGCGTGTAAGCGCGACCTATGTCGCCCCACCGGGCGAAGGGAGTGTACTGGAGGTCGTCGGCCTCGATGCTGACGCTTCCGGCAATACGGTCCTTGATGGCCTCCAGCCACTGACGCCCCAAAGCCACCCCTCGGCACTCCTAGTCGCCTGCCAGCAGCCTGCCCACGAAGGTCTCCACGGCTTTGCCTTCGGTTGAGGCACGTAGCCAATTCCGCAGCTCCCGGCGCACGATAGCCACGGTCAGCTTGTCGCCCCACCGTTCCCTGAGCTCCTCCAACTTCTTCCCCGCAGCGGCTGCCGCCCTTGTCCCGGCCTTGGCGATGTCTGCGTGTAGTTTCAGTGCCGGGTCGAACTCCGGGATGCGCAGCTTCCACAGGTGCTTTTGCAGGTCGCGAGCTCCGAACTGCCCCTTCGACATCAAAGGTCTCACAGCCTCTTGGAGTGCGTTGCTGTTGATGATGGCAAGTAGGTAGTTAGCTTCTTCTAGGCTCATGCAGGCAACCCAAAAGAGCTTGTAGTCCACCACGATATCGTCATCTTCAATGATTGAAGCCGTAGGTTGACCGGCTGACGTGTACACCACTCGCACAGGCCTGTCTCCCGCATCCTGCTGCCACTCCAGTTGCGACGACAGCTTGCCCATGTAGTCCAGTTGACCGAGCAGGTTCAAGTTGTTGGCTAGGGCCTTGTGGCCCTCCCACAGATGGCTGACCGTCTGCCAGCGTTCCCGCATCCGCCGTTCCAGCCCGCCCAGCCGGATGCCGCCGGGGCCGTTGGGGTCGGTGGGAATGGCAGCGTCGCCCCGCTTCACCGGCAGCAGTGATTTTAGGGGTTCCAGCGTGACGTAGGGCGCGATAGTCTCTCCTAGGTGCACGTCAAAAAGATGCCGATTCTCGACTGTCTGGCCGGTGATCTCGGTCAGATCAAGGTCTCTCCAGGGTACTTTGTCCTGGCTACCTCGACGGGGGTTGACGGTGACCGTCGGCGCTGCCTGCACGATGGCGGTGTTATCAGTCTCGTTGACGTAGAAGAGGCATCGCGGGACTATGACCGCGCCCTGGCGGGAGTAACCGCCGTAGGGGGAGTCGCCCGACGCTCCGGTGTCGGTGATGCTCACCAACTCTCGCCGCACGCTATTGGCCCCGGCCCTGCCCCGCCACCGTTCCACCGTCCCGGCCAGAGGTTTACTTAAGACGTCTTGGGAGAGCTTGCGGGCAAAGGCCACCGAGGCGGGTATTGGGAAGAAGCTGTTGGGCTTCAGTTGTTCCAGATCCCAGGCCGGTTTGAGGGTGAAGTCCACCGAAACGCTCGGCCCTGACTTGCGCGCCCTCCACTGACCGCTGCGCCACTTGGAATATTGCCCGGCCTGAAGTGCGCTGTGGGGCAGCACGAAGCCGGTGACGCCCCCGTCCGTCAGGTACAGGTCAACGCTGCGGGCGAAGAACAGCCCCGCCACGTCCTGGTGGGTGGCGTAGCGTCCTCCGGTCCAGATGCCGTAGGTGTTCCGGCTCAGGTTCAGCAACTCGTCCCGCAGGATGTCGGCGGTCTGGTTGTAGTTGATCCAAGGCGGATTGCCGATCACCACGTCCACCTTGGAGCGTGACAACACCACGGGGCGCACCATATTCCGGGCGTAGTAGGCCCAGATATGGTTGCGCCCTTTGTCGTGGAGCCGCTTCATGGTTGCTATTGTGTTGCCTATGACTAGGCGCTCGGCAGAGTCGTCGATGTGGTTGTCGTCCAGGGCCAGGAACGGGTCGTCTCCCCGCTCGATGGAGGCCGAAACGTCCCCCATCAGGGCGTCGAAGGCCTCGGCCCGTTCCACCAGGCTCACGGGGAACACCAACTCGGTATTCTCCTTATCCTCTACCTGGACCATGATGTTGTGCTCGGCGAACATGTCTCCGGTGCGAAAGCGCAGTTGCAGGGCGTCGCCCAGGTAAACGGGGATCGACAGGGATGCATCGTACCCGGCGGCGCTGGCGTCATTGATGGCCGGACGAGCGGCCAGGGTCTAGGCGGCACGGGCGAGATGCACCGCCACGGGGTGGACGTCGATGCCGGTTACCGCCTCCCGCAGCCTGTTGAGGACATCCCCTGGCTTCCAGTTAGCTGCTGCGGCGGCGGCGATGAAGTGGGACACCGCCTCGGCCACGAAGGTTCCGGAGCCGCAGGCCGGATCCAGCACGCGCTGGTTCAGCGGGTCGTCCACCAGTTCTCGCATCATAGCGCGGGCCAGCCATGCGGGGGTGTAGTATTCGCCCAGCTGTCGCCGTTCCTCCGGTGGGATGACCGACTCGTAGAGCGTGGCCGCAGTGTCCGGCGGGGCCTCGGTCCAGTCGAACCGGGCCACGCGGCGGGCTAGGGTTTGCAGCAGCGGCTTGCCGCCGACCTCGTTGGGCCATGCGAAGAAGTCCGACTCCAGCACCCCCTGCAACCCGGTGGCGCGGTACAACTCCCGGCCCTGGAGCAGGTCGGCAGGGTCGGTCTCGGCCAGGCGGCGTATGTCGATGCCGAAGGACGCCTGCACCACCATGCCGATGACGGCGCTCAGGTAGGTGTGGCGGACGAACAGGTCATCCATTTCATCCGTGTCCTGGTGTAGCGGGTTGTCCATCCCCTCCGTGGTGTCGGCGGCCCGCTCCATGCGGCCCCACGTGTCGGGGAATCTGTGCTCGAGGAACCATGCGCTTGCCCGCCAGTCTCCCGCCGCAGCCGCCGATCTAACGGCTGATAGGCCCAATTCAGCGGCCGCGTGGTTGGCCCGGTCAACCCCGTCCAGCAAGTCCAGGAGGGCCGCCCGCGTGGGGCTGCGTTGTTGCCCGCTCGGACGCTGGTTCCCGTCGCGTATGGCCCGCGCATCGGCAAGCCAGGACTGTATGGCGGACAGCGACACCCCGGCGGCTGAAGCGGCGTGGGCCATGTAATGGCCGTCCTTGAGGGCCAGGACAATCGCGGCGTGGGCCTTGGCGTCTAGGCGCGTGCGGCGTCCGGTATTGCTCATGCCTCTTCACCCCAGGAGCTCGAAGCCGGGCCGCGCTTGGCGGCTGAACATATCCAGTCGTACATCGGCTGCCCTACGTACTGAGGATCACCGTCGCCACTATGCCGACCGCGGCGAGCAAGCCGCCGACGCCGATTGTGAGCATGGTTTGAAAGAGTCGGTCAATGCGGGAGTTGATGCCGGCCAACCCCTGGCGAATTTCGGCCCGCACGTCGGTAATAGTGGCGGCCTGTTCGTTGGTGCGCCCTTCGAGTGTGGCTACCCGTTCTGACACCCCTTCTATCGTAGCCATTCCCTGTGTCCTTCCGGCCCCTGGGGGGCCTGTTCTCGAAGTGTAACTTACGCTTTCAGCTGAGGCCATGCTAGGCGGCCCCGTAGTATCTGGCAACGGCCCCGCGCCCAAGTGCGGCGCGTTCGGCGTAGCGGGCGGGCATGGCGGGAGACTGCCAGCGGCCCGCAACCTGCAGGGCGGGAAGGTCAACCCCGTGGACCGTCAGGTCCTGGGCCATGCCTACGCGGGCGCTATGCCCGCTGAAAGTCCGGCCCAAGTCCTGCGGCTGCAGCTGCGGCCTTGATGCGCCGGTTGACCTGGGACCCGGAGAGGCCGAAGACGGGGGCCAAGGCGTCGGCGTCGCGGATAGCTTCGAGGGACTTCATGGTGGGGCGGCCCAGGAAGACGACCGCGCCCTTGCCGTCGGCGTCAGTCTTCGAGCGCCGGATCGTAAGCCTGCCGGAACCGTCGGCCCAGGCGTCCACGTCGGCCCACGTGACGGCTGCGGCCTCGGAGCGGCGTAGCAGACCGTCGCGCATGGTGGACAGTAGGGCAACGTCCACGGCGGCCCTGGCAGCTGCGGCCTCGGCGGATTCAAGGATGCCGCCCCGCCCACGTCGGGGCAGGCGGGCCGTTGCGCGGACGGCTGCCATTGCGTCGGCTGTCAGTCCTGGGGCCTGTCGCTGGGGAGCTCCGACCTTGCGCCCCAAGCCTTTGAGCGTGCGCCGGACGCCTTCAGAGTCGGCGGGGTTGTCCAGTCCGGCGGCCTTGTGCGCCGCGCCGACGGCTGCGGCCATGCCCTTGAGGGTAGCGAGCTTGAGGCCGTCCGCTTCGGCGCGGGCCGCGAGATAGGCGGCTAGCGTTTCGGGGACCGCTGGGAGTGACTGGACGCCGCGCCCGTTGGCCCACGTGGTGAAGGCGGCCCACTGAGTCCGGTAGGCGCACCGGGTGTTCGGGGCCATGCTTGCGCCAATGGCGTCCTGGACGGCCTCGGCGTAGGGCGCGAGGGCGGCGCGTTCGCGGGTATCTTCGAGCGTTGCCAGTGTCATTGCGTCTCCCCTTCCGTATGGGACTTATATACCTGTTTAACCCGGAACCCTAGGGGAGTGGCTATGGCCGACAAGGAACACGTTAAAGGGCGTCCTGTATCTCGCGTACTAGGACCTGCAACTGTTCGCGTGACAATTGGAGGGAAAATTCAAAGGCTTTACCAGAGGGGTCGTCTTCTGGGTCCTGCCAGAATCGCAATACGTGGTTTCCCTGGTAAGGGGCAACCTCTACCTGAAGCTTCTGAAGATATCCCAGAATCGTAGCATCGTCAAAGTCCATGAGCACACCTCCCTTCCGTAACCATAGCGGGTACGCTAGGATTAGTACAGCCACAGAGGGAAGGAAGTTGTCCGAATGTACGAGTACAAGGTTCTTCACGCCTGGACGCTCAAGGGGCTGGAGAAGGAGTTGAACAAGCTGGCGGCAGAGGGCTGGCGGCTTGTGACGAGCTGCGATCCCCACACACACATCTTTGAGCGGGCGAAATCGTGAGCAAATAGTATGCGACAGGAGGTACACCATGACAACACACACGCACCCGGAGATACAAGCGGACATTCTGGAACTGTCCAAGACTGAGGTGGTACCCAAAAACTAGACAACTGGCTAAGAGAGAGTCCAGCTCCTAAAATAACCGGCAACTAACCGACGTGGAGGAGCAGGACATGAAGCAGACGAGGAATAAGCACAGTCCGGCGTTCAAGGCCAAGGTGGCCCTGGCCGCCCTTGCGGGGGAAGAGACCATCGCCCAGCTGGCCAGCCAATTTGAGGTCCATCCCAGTCAGATTCACGCCTGGAAAAGGGCCCTGGTGGAAGGAGCCCCGGAGCTATTTGCCACCAATCAGAAATCCCAGGAGAAAGCCAAGGAAGCTCAGATTAACCACCTCTACCGGCACATCGGCCAGCTGAAGGTGGAACGCGATTTTTTGTCGGAAAGGTCCGGTCTATGAGTCGCAGCATACGGCGAGCCATGATAGACCGAGACCACCAGCAGCTGTCTTTGGTGCGTCAATGTATCCTGCTGGACGTCAGCCGGGCCTCGGTGTACTACCGGCCGGTACCGACCAGGGCAGAAGGCCTGGAGTTGATGGCCCTGATGGACCGTCAGTATTTGAAGACCCCCTTCTACGGCTCCAGGAAGATGAAGGCCTGGCTGCTGCAACAGGGCTATCTGGTGAGCCGAAAAAGGGTTCGAAGGCTGATGCGGTTGATGGGTCTGGAAGCGATCTACCGGCGTCCCAACACCAGCAAACCAGCGCCGGGACACCGGATCTTTCCCTATCTGCTGAAGGGAGTGGAGGTTAATCGGGTCGACCAGGTCTGGGCCGCGGACATCACCTACATCCCCATGGCGAAGGGCTTCCTGTACCTGGTGGCCATCATGGACTGGCACAGCCGGCACGTGCTGGCCTGGAAGCTCTCCAACACCATGGACACCAGCTTCTGCGTGGCGGCGTTGGAGGAAGCCCTGGGTAAGGGACGACCGGAGATATTCAACACCGACCAAGGGAGTCAGTTCACCAGTGAGGCCTTTACCCAGACGTTGCAGGAGCAGAGGGTCCAGGTCAGCATGGATGGTAAGGGTAGGTACCTGGACAACATCTTCGTGGAGCGGCTGTGGCGGAGCATCAAGTACGAGGAGGTGTATCTGAAAGCTTACCAGACCGTCGCCGAGGCCCGAACTGGGATCAATGCCTACCTGGAGTTCTACAACCGGCAGAGGCCTCACCAGGCTTTGGGCTACCGGACCCCAGCAGAGGTGTACCAACATGGCCAGGAAGAAAGGGGAGCAGCAGCTGAAGAAGCAGGGCTGCCATCGGGCTTGGTGAAACCTAGCGCAGGGGTGGGAGACTCTCTTAATTTAGCCCTCATGCTGTCTTAATAATGGGGTCCACCTTAGTCGCCGCGATCATGGCATCTTCGCTCATCGTTTCCGACCGCCCGTGCATGAGCCTCGCCCACTCCCGGAAGGCGGGCGCGTCCATCGGCAACACGCCGTAGGATGCCAAGACCCTGTCCAGCCAAGTTTCCAACTCCTCCGCCTTGGCCTCATCCTGCTCGCGCGTAATCTCGATCCCCTCCTGTATCTCCCCGATCGTAACGGCGGACACGAAGAGTTGCTCCGCCGGCACGTCGGCAATCCAATCAAGGACGGCGCCGTGCGGACGGGGGCGACGCAGCTCCGAGACCACGTTGGTATCGAGGAGGTACATAGCCTACTCCACTGCCAAGGGTGCTCGGTGGCGATGCTGTAGGCGTGGCGGCGTAAGCTCCTCGGTGCGGGCCTCCGTCGCGAGGAGCAGATCCTTCAGGTCCGGCCTGGTCATGCGCTCCAGCCTGCGCCACTGCTCGATGGGGAGGAGTACGGCGGTCTCAACACCGCGCTTGGTGACGATTTGAGGCCCTTCGGCAAGGGCGGTGTCGAGGAACTCACTGAACCGCGACTTGGCATCTTGTACTGGCCATCTCTTGCTCATGGTTCACCCCAATTCCTATTGTCCTGACTAGCTACCAGACTAGGGATAATTGTCGTCAGTGTCAAGATGCAGATGTTGGATTCCGGAGAGCTCATGCCAAAACTCTTCATTGCTGGGCGTCGCGCCGCCACGGAAACCCTCAGGTGCGTAGCACAAAACCCCGTACAGCACAATGGCTTGCAAGGCATTACATACGCTGCTTTTCCCGTGGACAATGAATAGTTGGCCTACGGCCTTCTAGCCGCAATGCACGAATACGGCGCAGCGTGGAACTAAACCAAAGCCAAGGTGGGATGTGCAGACGCATGGGGTAAATTTGTGAAGGAACCGAGGTAGCTGGTCTCAGAAATTGCGAGGGGTTGGTGATGGGCGTGAGGGAGATAGACCGGTCTCTGGAACAATGGCAGATGGGAGTCAAGGACTTGCGGCGGCGGATGATTCTGGCTCCCACACCCCGGGAGGGGGAGCGGTGGTACGCCATCCTGCTGCTGGCTCAGGGCTTGACGGCGACGGCGGAGGCGCTGGAGCGGGAGCCCCACACTATCGGACGTTGGGCGTCGGCCTTCGGTGAGGGAGGGCCTGCGGCCTTGATATTCGAGCAGACCGGTGGTTCCCCCCCCCCCCCCCCCGCCCTCGACCAGACGCAGCAGGAGGAGTTGAAAGGGGTGGCGGAACAACCGCCCGCCGCGGCGGGCATCCAACTGACCAACTGGTATTGGAGGGTGGTGCGGCAGTTTGTCTCAGAACGGTTTGGCATCAGCCTGTGCCGCAGCAGTTGCCTGAACTGGCTTCACTGGCTGGGGTTTGCCTTCAAGCGCCCCAAGAAGCGTTTGGTCAAGGCGAATGAGTCCAAGCGGGAGGCCTTCGTGGCGGAGTACGCCGCCCTGTGGGAGGAGGCCCAACGGACTGAAGCCAGAATATTCTTTGCTGATGAGGCCCACTTCCGGGCGGACGCGGAATTGCGGGGCAAGTGGGTGCTGAAGGGTAAGCCTGCGTTGGTGGACTCCAATAGCCCGCGTTATGGGGAGAAGGCCAGCTACTATTCAGCGGTGTGCCTGGAGACGGGCGAGGTGGAATGGATGGAACTGGAGGGCAACAGCAACAGCGGGACCTCGGTTGCCTTCCTGACGCAACTGAAGGAAAAGCATCCAGGGCCGCTGCGGGTCATCTGGGACAATGCGCCGGCCCACCGTGGGGAAGCGGTGCGGGAGTACCTCAGGACGCCTGAGCTGGAGCTGAGGCTGGTGAACCTGCCGGGCTACAGCCCGGACTTCAACGCCGATGAGGCTATCTGGGGCTGGGCCAGAGAGGAGGCCACTGGCAATCTGTGCCTGGGGAGCAGGGCGGCGGTGCAGGAGAGGGTCGGCAAATTCCTGGCCGGGCTGTCCAGCCGGAAAGACGAGGTGAGACGGCGCTGCCGGACGGTCCTGCAATCAAGGGCCGAAACACTCCCGCGAGACTCCCGCCCCGATTCCCAGCACCCGGCAAATGCACTTCCCACCTTGGCTTTGGTTTAGGACTCTAATATGGCGCTCTCCGAACGACATCTGCTCGACTCCATCAGCCGGACTCCGTTCATCGACACGGCGGGACTGGCGCTCATCCTGGGCGAGCCTCATGCGACCGTCCACCGCGCCCTGACCGCCCTGCTGGCCGAGGGCATAGTCGGGCGCGTGAGTCACGGCGCCGCCCACCTGACGGCCAAGGGCATCAGAGAAGCCGCCAGGACCCTCGGCTTCGATACGCCCTCGGACTTCGTGCGCGCCTACCCTGTGTCCAGGGAGTGGCTGGCACTGTTGATCCTCCGGATGGACGCGGTGGCTTCCGTCTACCGCCTCGCCGCTTCACTCTCCCCCGGCATTGACGGGCTCCGGTCCCACGTGGAGTTCCACCGACGGGGCCGCTTCGACGCCACAATCACCCTCCATGACGGCCGCAGCTTCGGCGTGGTGCGCCAGGGTCTGGCCCTGCGGCGCCGGTCGCTCTACGACCGGCTGAGGGCCATAGCGGAGTACAACTACACCCGCCGTCCCGACAACGTCCTGATCTTGGTTCCGAGCGTCTGGGAGGAAAGGTTGACGACGAGGTTCTGTGAGGAACGGAACCTTCGAGACTGCTTCGTCGCCGTGGAGTCGAGGGACGCGCTCGAAAGCCGGGACCGTCGCCTCTGGTGTTACACCTCGTGGGTGACCGGCAGCAGGTTCTTCACGCTGGAGGCCGTCAGCTCCCTCGGCAGCCCCGGCGGAAGGCCCGCGACCGAGTGGCCGGAGCGAAAGCGGGCCTCAATTCCCAACCCGGAGCGGATGGCGCAGGCTGCGCCGGCCTTCGGCATCAGCCCGTCGGAGAAGCGGACGCTGGACCTTATCACCGACCACCCGATGATCCCCCGCGAGCACCTGGCCAACTGGCTCGGCGTCTCGGAGGGACGGATCAGCCAGATGATGCACAGCCTCGTGAACACCTGTGGCCTGATCGAGCGATACGGAAAACGGGGCAACACCCGCTACACTCTGTCCGCCGAGGGCATTCGCTACGTCACCCACAGGGACCGCGCCCAGCTCCCCACCACGCGAGGCATCTGGAGCACAGCGCTCACCACCGACCGCCACGGCCGGAGACGACACGTGGGCCACCGCATCGAGACGTGGGCTCGGCAGACGAAACACGCCGACGGGATCACCTGGTTCCTCTCGAAGCTGGAGGCTGAGACCAGGGAAGATTCGTCGAGCGAACTCCAGTGGTCCGTCCCCACCGCCAGGTCCGACCGGGCCTACAACTGGGGCGATTCGGCCATCGCCCCCGACGCCGTGGGGCACCTGTTCGCCGGCGGCCTTCACATGCCGTTCTACCTGGAGTACGAGCTTCGGGCCAGGACTCCCTTCGGATGCCTGGCCCGCCTGAGACCATACACCAGCTACTACTGGTCCACCGAGCCGGCGGACGACCAACCGCCGTTCCCCACCACGCTGTTCGTCGTGGACAACGAGGAGGTCAAGAACACCTACGTGCACACGGCGGCCCAGATGGGTCTGATGTCGCTGCCCATCCTCGTGTCGTGCATCCCCGTGCTGTCCAGCGCAGGAATACTTGGCCGATCATGGCGTCCACTGTGGGAACCGGAGTCCCCCCGACTGTCCCTGTCCGAGCTGAGAGCCTACCAGTGGGACAGCCTCTACCACCGGATGCGTCAGAGTCCTGTAGGGAGGAATAGATAGCGCCGATGCGTCGCTATCTCCCCTCTATGCTGGCTGGGGGGTACAAAACGGCACAACCGGCCCATTTCCCGAGGTCTGCCGACGACCAAATCACCCCTGTTTCAGCTACGAAACGGGGGTGCCGTGTCGCCTGACCGGTCAGGGACAAAAATGGGAACCTGCTCTAAAATACAGGACGCGTCCGAGTACATTTTGTACCCCCGATACAACCGCTGACGCGTCAGCCGATAGGAAGGGAAAAGCGATGGATGAGCCTGTCCGCTGGGTGACGAAAGCGGAGGCGGCTGAGGAGTTGGAGATATCCTTCTCGACCCTGGACCGGATGATACGGAAGGGAGAGGTGGAGGTCCGCAGGGAGGGCCGCCGCGTGTTCGTGCGGATGGAGGGACCGGAATACATTTCTGACGCGGAGCTGCTGCGCCGTGCCGTCGCCAGGGAACATGAGCTTGAGCGAACCGTGCGCCAGTTGGAGCAAAACGTGTCCGAGTTGAAGCTTAGCGCATCCGAGTTGGAGCGGGAGCGTGACGAGGCCAGGGAGTCCGCAGCCACCGCCAGACAGCCGTACCACGAGCTTGAGGAGGCGTACCGGAAGGAGCGCACCGAGCACAAGGAGACGAAGGAAGCGCTCATCGCGGTCCGCGTGACCGCCTTCGTGCTGTTGGCGCTGCTGATCGCCAGCGTTCTCCTGTGGTGGTTTGTGCTGAGGTAGGGGGCCGCCCCGACACTCCGAGAATGTCCGCTTCTGCCCAGAGACCCATTTCCGTGTACACCCCCTGACTGCAATCGGCGGCCAATCCGATGGGCCAACCTGGGCCGCCGTCCCCGCCGACGCGCCGGGAACCCGTGCCGGGCTGGAGGCCCTGGGAGACCGGCTTCGAGACCCTGAGCGACCTGACATCAAACCCCGCAACGTGGTTGACGTGTCACCCCGCCACGACCTCGACGAGGGTTGCGGCAACGCCTCTCAGAGGGCCGAAGATGCCTCTGACAGCCGCAAAACCGCCACGTCTTGCACCCTCACTTCAATCGCGTTTTCCGGGGCCTAATGTCATTGAGACGCCGCTCCCACGGGCCTGCCGATGGCATTCCCCACGTTTGGCGATGTCATTGCGGTCCGGAACGCACCCTTTCTAAAAGTGTTCACTGCTTCCGTCCTGTAGGGGGGCGATTTACCCCTGTTTCAGCTACGAATTCACGACTCTGGCCGCTCTGTTACGGAACTCAAACTCCTGTACACCCCCGATACTGCGTGGAAGGGGCCGAAAAAAAGAGAGCTTATAGCACCCCGCATCCCTGCGCAGAGCCATGGGGGGATTGCCTGTAACGGGCCGCATCGCTGCGCAGAGCTATGAGAGGTCTTATTCCGCGTTGCAATTGCGCACACTCTCTTGCGAGGGCCGCGATCCGATGAGTCGCGGCAGACCGCAGAGAGGTGAACGAGTTGGCGCGGAGACCATCGACCAATTGCCCGACGACGGCGCACTCTGCCGAGCAGCGAGAGACGATGAGGCGCGGTCTTCGCATCCTGGCCCGGATGATCGCCCGCGCTCACCTGCGGCGTCAGGAGTCCCGGTCCGGGGCTGCGCCCAAGCCGCCTGCGGAGGACGAGGACGCAGACTGAGCGGCTCATGGACCCGTCTTCCGGCGTCCCTTCATGTCCATGTTCCAGTTTCCCCATTTTGTAGCTGCCGCTGCCCCATCACTCCCGCAAACCGCTATGTTCCACTTTCCCCACTTCGCAGCTGCCATTGCCCCATGACCGTGGAAGGAGCGCTGGAATCGGATTGCTCGCTCCGATGTGGCAGGATGCCCCGTTCACCCCGATTCCAGCTACGGAATCGCCCAGGATGCAACTTGCCGCCCCGTGCGATCTCCTGTACACGGGTAACACACCCCGAACGGCTCTGCAATTCTCGTGCCCCGTGAGGGGGGCCTGTGCGCAAGCCCGTGAAGCGGGCTGTGACTCCCACCCTACGGGCTGTCCAGGCCGTCGCCGGGGTGCTTGCGCTAGAGTCACTAACTCACTACAATGCATGCGTCCATCCTTGACCAAGCAGCTAAGACGGGGAGGAACAACATGGCCGTAGACAGAAAAGAGAAGTACCGAGAGTTGGTGATTCGGGGTAAGTACCAGAGGTTATACACGTACCTGTGCAGCCTTCAGACCCAGGAGTGGAGGGCCTCCTTCAGCGAGGTCGAGGCGGTCATCGGATTCGAACTGCCTCAGTCCGCACGACTACACCGGGCATGGTGGGGGAATCAGCGGAACGGCAACGGCCACAGCCACTCCCTCGCTTGGAGCATCGCCGGATGGGAGACGGCGGAGGTCGATATGGACGCCGAGGCACTGCTGTTCCGGCGAACACACCACAGTCCTGTAGCCAGGCTTCCGCTCGACCAGGCATGGCCTGTCCACCCCACAGCCGTGTGGCCGGAAGGTCTGAGTCTCAGGCGAGAGGACCTCTATGAGGAAAGGGTTTAGCTCCGCCATGTTCATCGATACCAACGTGCTGGTGAACTCCCGTATCCCCCACGCGCCAGACCACGATGCCGCCCGGACAAGTCTGGAACGCGCTTTTCGCGACCCTGAACCGTTGAGGATCAACCGTCAGGTAATACGCGAGTACCTGTCCGTCGTCACTCGGCCGCAGACCTGGCCAGTGGGCATCACACGGGAGGAAGCCCTGGATGACGTGAGCAGACTGATTGGCAGCTTCGAGATACTTGAGGATGGCCCCGTCGTGACCGGGTCGCTCGTGGCGCTCTGCCGCGAAGTTCCCGTTGGTGGACGGCAGATTCACGACGCCAACATCGTGGCGACGATGCTCGCCCACGGAGAGCGCCGACTGCTGACGTTCAACGCATCAGACTTTCGACGTTTCGGGGACCGAATAGAGCTGGTGGGCAGTTAGGAAGCGTACTGCGCTAGAAACCAACAGCAGTTGCCCCGACCAAAAGGCATCGCAAAGGAGAACAGCATGAAGAACCATCTACAGCCGCTCACCCCGGCAGCGCTCTACGCCAGGGTCTCCAGCGAGCGGCAGGACGTGGACCTGTCCGTGTCCGCCCAGCTGAGGGCGCTCAAAGACTACACCAAGGCCAACGGCTACTCCGTCGCCCGCGAGTACGTGGACGAAGCCGAGAGCGGACGCGTCGCCGACCGGCCTCAGTTCAGGGAGATGATCGAGGAGGGCAGCAAGCCCAACGCTCCGTTCGAGATAATCCTCGTCTGGAAGTTCAGCCGCTTCACCCGGAAGCGCGAGCACGCCGTCGCCTTCAAGTCCATGCTCCGGCGCAAGGGCATCAGGGTGGTCTCCATCACCGAGCACGCCGACGACTCCCCCACGGGCAAGCTCATGGAGGCCATCATCGAGAGCGTGGACGAGTTCTACAGCGAAAATCTTGCCCAAGAGGTTGTCCGGGGTATGAGGGAGGCCGCGTCACGGGGCTTCTTCCTCGCCTCCATTGCCCCCTTCGGCTATAAGCGGGTCAAGGTCAGCGACGGGGCGAAGGAGCGTCCCACGTTGGAGGTTGACCCGGCCACCGCTCAGGTAGTGAAGGAGATGTTCGAGAGCTCACTTAGGGGCAACGGCCTCAAGGAGATATGCAAGACCCTGAACGGCCGGGGCATCACCAACAGGGGCAAACGCTGGAACAAAGGCGGACTCCACTACCTGCTGACCAACGAAGCCTACACCGGCGCCGCCGTCTGGGGCAGGACCAGCAAGGGAGAGAAGGCCCAGGACCCTGTACGTGTTGAGGGAGCGTGGCCGGCGCTGGTGTCGAGGGAGCTGTTCGACGACGTGAAGCAGGCGATGCGGGACCGTGCGCCGAAGGTGCAGAGGCCCGCGAGAGTGGGAAGCAAGTTCCTGCTGAGCGGTTTGCTCAAGTGCGGTGTGTGCGGCAGGCCCTACAGAGCCCAGGGAGCCAAGAGCGGCCAGTTCGCCTACTACATCTGCGGCACCCTGTTCACGGAGGGCGCGGGGACGTGCAACGCCCGCTACCTGAACGCCCCCAGGCTGGAGGCGTTCGTCGTCGAGAAGATCAGGGAGCGGATACTCACCGAAGAGACCATCGTGGCGCTGGTGACGATGGTGGCTGAGGAGATCGACGCGATGGCCGGAGAGCTGTCCGGCAGGCTGGAGGTGGTCGAGGCGGAGCTAGGAGACGTGAGGAAGCGGCTTGAGAAGCTCTACGAGGCCATTGAGACGAGCGAACTGACGTTGGAGGTCCTGTCGCCCCGCATCTTGTCTCTGAGGCACCGCGAGGAGCAGTTGGAGGCTGCGCGAGATGATGCCGAGCGCCAGCTTGAACAGCGCAGGGTGGAGCTGCCGACCACGGAGGAGATCAAGGAGTACGTGGCGGACTTCCGAGACTTCCTAGAGGAAGGGACTATCCCCGAGTGCAAGGCGCTCATCCGCAACTTCGTGGAGGGCATCGAGGTCAACGGAGACGAGGCCGTTCTGACGTACACCATCCCCATGCCGAAGGATGGTGTGACCTCGGAATCGGCCTCGGTTCTTGATTTCGTCAAGTCCGGCCCACCGTAGGGGATTCGAACCTCACCCAGCAACTCGGCTTCAGTTAACCTTGTTTCTGAGAGGTCGTTCAAAGGTGAATCTTAGTGGTGTAAATGTGTCAACGTCGTCAGGGCAAACGGAGTACCCTCACACCGCCGACTCGAGTCGGCGGTGTGAAGAGGTGTTCCAGTGGCCGCCTTGGTGATAAAATACGCGGGAGTCGATGCCCAATACCAAAAGGCAGGAGGGCACTATGGGAATCCAGTCCGTGGACCACTTCGAGCTTGTGGTGAAGGACGTAGCCCGCACCCTGGACTTCTACAAGCGCTTGGGATTCGAGGCAGGGGAGGTGGGCCAGGGAAGAAAGCGCTCCATGATCAAGATAGGAGAGACCCAGCAGATTAACATCGTCTCCCCTGAGGACGTCCAAGCCCTGGGCCGGACGTCTAGTCCAGGTGGAAGCCACGTATGCATGGTGTGGAAGGGAACGGTGGAGGAGGTGGTGGAGCACCTTGCCAAGTGCGGCATCACCCCCAGGAGAGGGCCAGTGGAAGCGACGGGGTCCCGTGGCCTGGGCACCAGCGTCTACTTCAACGACCCCGACGACAACTCCATGGAGATTATGGTATACGGCTAGTGCCTACTCGCGTAGGGACACGACAGGAGGAGGCAGCATGGGAATCCAATCGATAGATCACTTCGAGATAGTGGCAAACGACGTTCAGCGTACACTGGACTTCTATCGTAACCTCGGCTTCGAGGTCGACGAAAAAGCATCTCGAGGCGAAGGCAGGACCCGTTCGGTCTTGAAGATCGGCTCAGGCCAACAAATTAACGTGGTTTCCCCTGAGTGGGTTAAGTCCTTGGGCCGAAGTGGTAGCACGGGAGAGACCCATTTCTGCTTGGTGTGGAACGGTTCCGTGGAGGAGGTCCAGGACCAACTTTCCAAGTCGGGAATCACTCCCAGGAGAGGCCCAGGCCCGGTAGCTGGGGCTAGAGGTCCCGCGACCAGCATCTACTTCGTCGATCCCGACGACAACTCTGTGGAGATAATGGTCTACCCCTAGAAGCGTCTCAGAAGAGGACACAGTTTTTCCCTCCCACCCACCCCACAGGTTTATCTTCTGGGGGCAAACCCCCCAGACCCCCTGCCAGAGAGGGCAGAGCCCTCTCTGGACTCTCCTACCAAGCAGGAACATTTTAAATAGGCAGATGGTCCCGTTATTACCCCCTGGTGGCGCGCCACACCAGCCAGAGGCGCTGGCCGGCGGTGAGAAAGGCCAGGCCGGCGATGACTCCCAGGGCCACGTCCACCCAACCCGTAAACAGGCCCACCGCCAGAATAACCACCCGCTCCGGTCGGGTCATGATCCCTTCGCTGGCCTGAAGGCCCAGAGCCTCGGCCCGGGCCCGCAGATAGCTGACCATAACCGAGGCCGTTAGCGCCAGATACGCCAGGATGACCTCGGGCTCGGAGAGAGGGCTCAGATAGAAGACCAGCACCCCCAGCAGTACCGCCGCCTCTCCCAGTCGATCAGCCACGGAATCCAGGACAGCGCCAAAGGGAGTCGCCTTGCCCGTGGCCCGGGCCAGCATGCCATCCAGCAGGTCAAAGAAGCCCGATACCAGGAGCACCAGGCCCCCCGACACGAAGTAGCCAGTGCCGATGAGGTAGGCGCTACCCACCGCCAGGGCCAGACCCAGGAGGGTCAGGTGATTGGGGGAGAGACGCAGCCATAGCAGGAGCCTCACCAAGGGCCTTTCCAGAAGCCCCATGAAGAGGTCGCGGGCTACCGTCCTGTACATCTGGAGGGGGAGCTCACTGGGCTCCGTTAGAGGATTGCCTGGGGGCCGAGGAGTTGCTAAGGAGAGTCTCGTAATAATCTATAATCCTGGCGGACACCCGGTCCCACTCGAACTGTTCGACCTCGGAACGACCCGTGGCGCCAAGCTGCCGTCTTAGCTCGGAATCCCCTATAAGGGTGCTCAGAGCCTGGGCCAGAGACTCTTCATCCTTGGGAGGCACCAGGAGGCCCTCCTGGCCGTGGGTGATGACCCCGGAATACCCCTCGATGTTGGTAGCCACCACAGGTTTGCTCGCGGCCATGGCCTCCAGCAGCACGATACCGAAGCTCTCTTTTCCCGTGGACGGGGCGCAGAAGATATCGGCCGTCTGATAATATCGAGGCAGGTCCGTGTAGGGGACACCTCCAACAAGAACGACGTCCTGAATGTTTCGCTCGCCGAGCATCAGACGGGACTCTTTGTCCAGATTCCCGGGCCCCACCACGATGAGCCGTGTGTTGGGGAACTCCCACTTGATGCGACTGAAGGCGGCCAGGAGGTACTTGAGACCCTTACGCTTCTCCAACCGTCCAACGTACAGAATGTTGATCTTGCCATCGTTGAACTGAGGGAGAGGCCCTGGGCCATTGGAGAAGCGGGCCACATCAATGCCGTTGGGGATGATCTGATAGTCGCCAGGAAAGTGCCGGGCCACGAACCGCAGGGCGGAGGGAGACACGGCGATGCGGCCATGAAGTCTTTGGAAGGTCCGCCTTAGGGAACGACGGGTGACTCGATACAAGCGCTCACTGCTATGGAAGGCGTGGAAGGTGCCAACGTTGATGGAGTGAGAGTGGTGCAAGATCCATATGGGAAGGAAGGGGGCCAGAGGCTCGTGGACGTGTATTATGTCGAAGGCCTCTCGTTCCAGCAAAGACTTGATGCGGCGCCAGAGCCAAAAGGAGACAGATATGCGAGCGATGGAGCCGCCACTGGGCACCGGCACGGGCCGCCCCAAGGGGATAACGCTGAGCCCTTCGGCCTCTCCGTTCTGGGAAGTGGAAGACGGAGCCAGGATCTTCACCGTATGTCCAGCATCCATGAACCGCTGCGCTAGGTGAGAGATGTGAGCAGTTACCCCGCCCGGATAGGCGAAATCGTAGGGAGAGACCAGGGCGATCTTTAACGACGAATCCATTTGCCCCCTACCATTGCCGCCTTTGGTCCGATAGCTCGACGCAGGCGCTCATTCTACATCATGTACGTCGATACGTCCACAGATTTGGCTAATTTACGCTGGCTCAGGCTATTATCCGCTGTACAATTCGCTGTGCGCGGCACGCTCGATAGCGTTACAGACTTTCTTCCCGCTAGCGGGATGGGCTATAATCCGCCACAAGGTGAGACCCATGGCAAACCCCAAAGTCATCCAGCGCATCGAGGGGCTCCGCAAGGAGATAGACCATCACAACTACCTCTACCACGTGCTGGACCAGCCGGAGACCACCGATGCCGAGTACGACCGTCTCATGCGGGACCTCAGGTCCCTGGAGGCGGAGCATCCTGAGCTGGTCACCCCCGAATCGCCAACCCAGCGTGTGGGGGCGGAGCCCGCCAGGGAGTTCGGCGAGGTGGTGCACCCAGCGCCCATGCTCAGTCTGGCCAACGCCTTCGACGAGGAGGAGTTCCGCGCCTGGTATCGGCGGACCTCTCGACTGTTGGAGGGCGCCGATTTTGACATGGTGTGCGAGCTGAAGTTTGACGGCCTGGCGGTGGCCCTGACCTACGAGGAGGGCAAGTTCGTCCGGGGTGCTACCCGGGGCGACGGCTTACGGGGAGAGGACGTCACCCTCAACCTGCGCACCATCAAGAGCATACCCTTAGTGGTCTCCGATGGCGTCCCCCGTCGTTTCGAGGTAAGGGGCGAGGTGTACTTCCCCAAGTCGGCCTTCCAGCAGTTGAACGAGGAACGCTTAGCAGAGGGTCAACCTGCATACGCCAACCCACGGAACACCGCCGCCGGCTCCCTCAGGCAACTGGACCCAAGAATCACGGCCCGCCGGCCCCTGGACATCTTCATCTACGGCATAGGCTATTGGGATGGCCCCCTGCCGGAGACCCACTGGGAGGCCCTGGCCCATCTGAAAGAAACAGGCTTCAGGATCAGCCCCAATAACCTCCTCTGCCGCACGGAGGAGGAGGTTGAGGACTTCTACAAGGCATGGGTAGAGGGCCACGAGGAGTTGGACTACGCCGCCGATGGCGTGGTGGTCAAGGTGAACCCGTTGGCCCTGTACGACCAGTTGGGCTTCGTGGGCCGCGAGCCTCGCTGGGCCATAGCCTACAAGTTTCCGGCCACCCAGGCCGAAACCAGGCTCCTGGACATACGCGTCAACGTGGGCAGGACCGGAAGCCTGAACCCCTACGCCATCCTGGAGCCAGTCAACGTGGGGGGAGCCATGGTGAAAATGGCCACCCTTCACAATGAAGACGACATTCGGCGCAAGGAGCTGCTCATCGGCGATTGGGTGGTAGTAGAGCGGGCCGGGGAGGTCATTCCCCAGGTGGTGAGGCCCCTCATAGAGCGCCGTACTGGAGAGGAGCGGGAGTTCCTTATGCCCTCCGCTTGCCCGGTATGTGGTGGCCCCGTGATCAGGCCCCAGGACGAGGCCATGTCTCGGTGCATCAACGCCGCCTGCCCGGCTCAGCTCTACAGGGGTCTTACCCACTTCGTGTCCAGGGGCGCAATGGACATCGAGGGCATGGGTGAGAAGCTGTGCCTGGCCCTCCTGGAGGCGGAGCTGGTCAAAGACGTCGCCGACGTATACTACCTCAAAGAGGACGACCTGCTGGGCATGGAGCGCATGGCTGAGAAGAGCGTCGCCAACCTCATGGGCTCCATCGAGACAAGCAAGCAACGCCCTCTGCCCAGGGTCCTTTTTGCCCTTGGGGTCCTCCACGTGGGCTCCGAGATGGCGGAGATCCTGACCCGTCATTTCCAGGGCATAGACGCGATAGCCTCGGCGACGGAGGAGGAGCTAACGGCTGTCCCCACCATAGGGCCACGTATAGCGGAGAGCGTAGTTGCCTACTTCCACGAACCATCCAACCTGGAGGTCATTGAGAAGCTCCGCCACGCCGGAGTTACCATGGTCGCCGAGGCGCCCGCCGAGGGCAATGAGCAGCCCCTGGCCGGCCTTCAGTTTGTAGTCACAGGGCGGCTGGAGCGCTTCACCCGCTCTCAGGTTGAGAGCATCATCAAGGAGCTGGGAGGTAGCGTGGGCAGCAGTGTCGGACGCAAGACCAGCTACCTGGTGGCGGGCGAGGAGGCCGGCTCCAAGCTGTCCGACGCCCAGCGGCTGGGCACCCCCGTCCTGACGGAGGCGGAGCTCCTGGAACTGGTGGGAAGATGATGCCAGCCACTTATCCTCATTGCTATTAAAGGATCCAAGCTCTACCTCAGGAGCCAGTAAAGGAAGGCAGATGCTAAGGGAAGGCCAAATCCTGGACCCGCAGATGGAGGGCCAAGCTCAACTTTGGTCCGTTGAGTATGCGGGCCTGGAGTACACCGGAGAGGTGATCTTCTCCGAGAGCTGGGACCCCGAATGGGGTAGGCCATTGGTGGAGGACCTTCAATTCCGGGTGGTGCTTCTCTCTACTCCCCGCAGAATGCGCATCGCATCCCTTCAGGACCCCCGCATAGCGGTAGCGGTGCCAAGCCGCGCCCCAGATGCCTTTAAAATGAACCTTCAGCGTGGGGTCAAGGCCCTGAGAGAAGCCAGGGCCATGTACCTGACGGAGAGAAGACCTGACCTCTCGGCTGTAGGGCGGTCCATGGAAGAGAGGGAGCAGACAGTACAGGCAGAGCTCACAAGATGGGATGCCCGCTATCACGCTTCCGGCCGAATCTACAGCCTGGGGGATCTGGGACTTGCACCCAGCGAGGCTTTTACGGGAGCCATCCCTGAGCTATGGGCATCACGCATGGCCTTGACCCTACTTACCCATGCACATCAATACCCCTTATGGGACTCCAGAGCATTTCCGCATCCCTTCACCTTGGAAGATGCCCGGGCGATTGCCCAGGGCCTTTTCCAGGCCGATCCGGAAGCAAGGCCCCTGGTGGAGTCTTTTTGCCCAGGCCTGGATATAACCAGCGTCGATAATCCTTCTATCCTTGACCCTCAGAGATGCCGTGTTTTCCAGATGTTCCAGGAGATGCTGGAGGAAGGAGGCGGAGCCATGGCATCGGCGGACCTCTTCCAGCGCCTGGTGCATCAGACTGGCTTAACTCCACCCCTCTTCTCTCTGTACCTTCTGGCCTGCCTTCGCGTTTCACGGTGCGAAGTCGAGCTGGTGCCGTATAACAAGGTCAAATTACGCTCCGGGGAACCCATCGTGGGAGGTGGATTGACATGGGACCTGGTGCCAGAGATCGACCTGGCAGACGACCTCTGGAGAGCCCTTGGGACCATCGTCACGGGACAACCACCGTCATGGAACGCGTTGATCCCCTACACAACCCCCCTCATCCAGGGCCTGATGCCCTACTCCACACCGGAACAGGTGGAAGCCGATGAGAGACGCCTCATAGAGGCCTTAGCTTCCGTGTCCGCGCGGGTATCCTCAGCGACAAACGTGCTAAGGGAGCTATCGACAACCACTGGGCAGTCCCTGGAGGATACCTTAAACACGCTGGACAAAGTCCAGTGGACATGCTCCGCCTCAGACCACGTGGAGTTTTATCTGCGAGTGCAGGAATCTTTCCAAAGCCCATCGTCCTTTCATAGCTCCATGTCCCTGCTGGAATCCTGCGAGGCCGTTGCGGGCCTTGCGGACCAGATAGTTTCCGCTTGTAGCTACCTTGACGCCATCCTATCGCACCCCTCGGAAGGGGAGCTTCCCCTGGACTACAGCGCCCTTCGCTATCAGATAGACCCGGGGCACTTCGTAGCCAATCCTCCCCTCTGGCAGAGTGTCAACGCCGAGTTCCAGTTGCTCAAGCAGAGGCACATACGGCAGTACCTAGAGCATCATAAGACGTACAACGCCGATCTCGTTAGCCTGACCAACAGGCTAGACACCGTTCGGCCTCAGATACAGGCCCTTGAGCAGTTCACCCGGATTCCGGATCTGGGGGAGCCGGTGGGCTCAGACATCCCCTCGCGAAGTTTGGAGCTAGAAGGTTCCCTCAGGCCGTGCCCGCTGGCGCAGGAGGAGATTTCCCTTGAAGAGGCCCCTCACTGCCGGAGGTGTGGCCTGGGACTGAGAGAGGAAGCCCCCTTTCGGAGAATCGAAGAGATTATGGGGGACCTGCAGAGGGCCATGAGGGAGTACAACCGCAGGCTCAGCTCTCAGGCGGTTCGACGCATACTTCAAAGCCAGGAGAAGGAGTCTCTGGAGAAATTCATCAACCTGGTTCAGATCAGTGACCTGTCCGCTCTGGCCAACGTCATGGACCCTGAAGTCCTGGCCTTTCTGACTGGTTTCCTAAGCACCGTCGACCAGCCTCCCTCTACCTAGCCAGTAATATGTTATTTCGCCTATTCAGAAAGGGCCGCCCGGAGGTCTCGCCCAAAGCAGATAGTGCCCCTAGGAGAATTGTGGTTGGGCTGGGCAACCCTGGCCCTAAATACGCCCAGACCCGGCATAATGCGGGGTTCCTGTGCGTCGATAATCTGGCCGAGACCCACGGCATCTCCTTATCACACCGGCGCCGCCAGGCGACCCTGGGAGAGGGAGAAATCGACGGGCTGAGAATCGCCGTAGCGAAGCCACGCACATTTATGAACCAGAGCGGCCAGGGTATACGTTACCTACTCGATTACTACAGGGCGAAGCCGGAAGACCTGGTCATCATCTACGACGACATGGACTTGCCCCTGGGAGCGCTGCGAATACGCCCCAAAGGAAGCGCCGGTGGACATAGGGGAATGCAGTCCATTATCGCCTCCATCGGCACCGAAGAATTCCCCAGAGTCAGAGTGGGAATCGGCAGGCCCGCGGAAGGGGCGGACGAGATAGCCTACGTTCTGGGTCGTTTCTCCCGTGAAGAGCGACAGGTCATGGAGGAGGCTTCTGGCCGGGTAGCGGAAGCGGTGGCCTGCTTGCTGACCCAAGGTATCGACGAGGCCATGAACCGCTACAACTGAGAGGCGTCTTAAGGCAGAGGTATCTTCCCGGTGGATTTGAGGCTATGAGTAGCCTTCGGCAACCAGGGCCGTGCTGTCAAAGCGCGGCCTTATGTGTCGCATCGTAAGCGGACTGGCGGCAGACCATTCATGCTCAGCAGAGCCGGATTGCCCTAGGTAAATGCGCCTTGAAGCGGGCCACCCTTTTTGCTACACTGGCCTCCCACTGTCAGCAGAAAGGCCGAGGATATGAGACTGAGTAAGGAAGAGGTCCACCACATAGCGTCTCTGATCCGTCTCGGCTTGACTGAGGAGGAAATCGAACGGATGCAGGACCAGCTCTCCAGCATCCTGGAGAACTTCGAGGCCTTGAAGCAGGTGGACACGGAGGGCGTGGAGCCCACGGGGCACTCGGTGATCCTGGACACGGTGTTGCGAGAGGATGAAGCCGCAGACTCCTACCCCAGGGAAGACATCCTGTCCAATGCGCCCTCCAGGGAGGGAGACTTCTTCAAGGTCAGAGCCGTCCTGGAATGACCTCTTACGCCCTCACCATCCAAGAAGCCACCCGGCTCCTGGCCGCCAGAGAGGCGTCATCGGTAGAGCTTACCCAGGCAGTGCTGGCGCGCATCGAGGAGGTGGAGCCCAGGGTCAAAGCCTTCGTTACCGTCACCCCAGAGAAGGCCCTGGAGCAGGCCCGGGAGGCGGATCGGCGCATCGGCTCCGGCCAAGCCACCCCCCTGACGGGCGTGCCCGTACTGCTCAAAGACAACCTGTGCACCGTGGGCATCCCCACCACCTGCTCCTCGCGGATGCTGGAGGGCTTCGTCCCCCCTTACGACGCCACGGTCACCCAGCGCCTCTTCGGCCAGGGGGCCGTCCTGGTGGGCAAGGGAAATATGGACGAGTTCGCTATGGGCTCCTCCAACGAGAACTCCGCCTTCTTTAACACCCTGAACCCCTGGGACCTGCAGCGGGTTCCCGGCGGCAGCAGCGGGGGGCCCGCCGCCGCCGTGGCCGCGGGCGAGTGCATATACTCCCTGGGCTCCGATACGGGAGGCAGCATCCGCCAGCCGGCCTCCCTCTGCGGTGTCGTGGGGATGAAGCCCACCTACGGCCTGGTGAGCCGCTACGGGCTGGTGGCCTTCGCCAGCTCCCTGGACCAGATAGGGCCATTGACCAAAGACGTGGCCGACTGCGCCGTGGTGATGAACGCCATAGCCGGCCACGACCCTCGGGACTCCACCTCGGTCCCGCGAGACCTCCCAGATTACACCGCCGCCCTGGTCCCCGACGTGAAGGGAATGCGTCTGGGCGTGCCCAAAGAGTACTTCGTCCAGGGGATGCAGCCCCAGGTCCAGGAGGCCCTGCAAAAGGCCATCTCCGACCTGGAAGGACTGGGCGCCTCGGTAGAGGAGACGTCCCTGCCCAGCACCAGCCACGCCCTGGCCGTCTACTACATCATCGCCCCCTCGGAGGCCTCAGCCAACCTGGCGCGGTACGACGGGGTCAAGTACGGCTACTCGAACAAGGAGATGCCAACCATGTGGCAGGCCATGGACGGGACCAAGGCGCACGGCTTCGGGCCCGAGGTCAAGAGGCGCATCATGCTGGGGACCTACGCCCTCTCGGCGGGCTACTACGACGCCTACTACCTGAAGGCCCAGAAGGTGCGCACCCTCATCAGCCGGGAGTTCCAGGAGGCCTTCCAGAAGTACGACGCCCTTATATCGCCCACCTCACCCACGGTGGCCTTCAGGATAGGGGAGAGGACGGGCGACCCCTATCAGATGTACCTGAGCGATGTTTGCACCATGCCCGCAAGCATCGCCGGAATTCCCGGCGTCTCCATACCCTGCGGTATGGCCGACGGCCTGCCCGTGGGCATGCAGATTCTGTCCAGGCCTTTCGGCGAGGAGACCATCCTCAGGGTGGCTTACGCCTACGAGCAGGCCACCCAGTGGCACAAGATGCGAGCAAGCCTTTAGGCGGAATGATTTGCCTTAGACTTAAAAACGGAGCGCTGAATGGCGCCGAAGTTGAGTCCCCATAAAGAACGCATTTTACCCACCCGCCCAGAGGTTTTATCCAAAGGGGGGACATCCCCTTGAACTCCCGACAGGTAACCCAGGTTCCCTGTACCCTCCTAGGGTTTTTGTGCAAGGCTGGGGACACCTCTCAAACTCCCCGGCCCCGACTAGTCGGGGCGCCTTCTTAGAGATTTCGACAGGAGCGATTAGCTCCTAGATACGGAAAAGGTACTAGAAAGCGGACCTGCGCATGGAGCAACCAGACTCGGAAGAGCTCAACATACGCATCCTGGACGTGGGCGTGGGGCAGCCCATAGAAGGGCAGCAGGGCGAACCCATTATCCTACGCACCACCCGAGGCGACATAGGATGCCTGTTCCATAACGTCCCCGGCGACGATAGGGCCGTGCTCTGGGTCTGGGGCGCTCGCGGCGGCGTGGACGGCCCCGCCGACGGCATCTACGGCCTCCTGGCGGAGGAGCTGACCTCCCAGGGCATCGCCTCTCTCAGGCTGGACTACCGCCAGCCAGGCGTCCTCCACGAGTCCGTGATGGACACCCTGGCAGGCGTCTCCTTCCTGAAGGGCACGGGCCATGAAAAGATAGCCCTGGTGGGCCACTCCTTTGGAGGCGCCGTGGTCATCGCGGCGGCCCCCTTCAGCCCCCAGGTGGTGGCCGTGGCTTCCCTGTCCAGCCAGACCTACGGCGCGCAGAACGCCGCCGAGGTCTCCCCAAAGCCGCTGCTGCTGTTGCACGGCGCCAACGACATGCGCCTCTCCTTTACCTGCTCCGAGACCATCTACCAGTGGGCCCAGGAGCCCAAAGAGATACGACTCTTTCCCGGCGCCGGCCACGGCCTGCAGGAGTGCAAGGAGGAGCTGCACCAGCTCCTCGGCCAGTGGCTGGCGGAGAAGCTGGGAGCCTCATAGCACCGCGATGGCGTCGATCTCTATGTTGAGGGAGTCCGTCAGAAGTGCACCTATCTCCACCAGGGTATTGGTGGGATACTGGCCGTGGTAGTACTCGTCTATGAGGACCTCTCGCTTCGGCAGATCGGCGCGGTACTCATGGATATCGGTGACCCAGGTCACGACCTTGACGATGTCGCTCATGGAGCCGCCCTCGACCTCTATAATGCGCCTCAGCTTCTCCAGGGTGGCCCGCATCTGATCGATCATCGGTCTACCATCGGCATCGGTGCCTGTTGCGGTACAGCCGGAGATGAAGAGCATGTTGCCAGCCCGTATCCCCCGGGTGTATTTCCCAGACGGTGGAGCGATATCCGGGTAGTTGTTCCTTATTTTCTCCGTTGGCATTAGCTCCTCCTTTAGTTGTAAGGTTGGACGCCGGTGATGAGCGCGATATGGGGCCCAAGAGCGCAGATGGCGCTTCATTCTGAAGCGCCATCTGCCTACGTTCCCTAAGTTGATCGAACTGCTAGGACTTCAGCTCCACCGTCATCTCGATCTCGACGGCGAACCCCCGGGGCATGCTGGCCATCCCAACGGCGGAACGGGTGGGAAGGCCCCTTTCGGGACCCCACAGCTTCTCGAACAGGTCGGTGCAGCCGTTGGCCACCTCCGAAAGCTGAGTGAACTCCGGGTCGACGTTGAACATGGCCAGCACCTTGACAATACGGTTAATCTTGTCCAGGTCGCCGATGTTGTTCTTGAAGGCGGAGAGCATGCTCACGGCGGCCCATTTCCCCGCCTCATACCCCTCCTCGAAGCTCAGATCTCGCCCTACCTTGCCTAACATGAGAGTGCCGTCGGGCTTTCGAGCCGGGGTCCCCCCTATGAAGACAAGGTTTCCCGTCTGGATTGCGGGCACCAGGTTGGCTGGCCCCCGTCGCTCCGCGGGAGGATACAGCTCTATTCCCAGCTCCTTCAGCTTGGTTTCGATCTCTGGCATGTCATACCTCCTTCATTCAGTGTTGCATTCAGTGTTGGCTGTCGCACGAGACGGGCGACATTATAACACCTGCTCAAACGGTGTCACTCCCCTGGTTCCCCGGCCATCAAGCTACCGACCTCCTTTTCTCCACCTACCCGCCATCTAGAGTAGGCCAAGCCCAAGGAGAGCAGAATGACCATGCCAAACAGGTATCCACCGTAGACGTCGCTGAGCCAATGGGCCCCCAGGTAAATGCGAGATAGCCCCGTGGATAGGATCATGCCGATGAACGCAGTATAGGCCACCACTCGCAGCCAAATGAGTCTCACATGGATTGCCGTTAGAAAGATGAGCATTCCATAGAAAGCCACCACCAAGATAGCGTGGCCGCTGGGGAAGCCGTACCCGTTGTAGGTATCAAACACCTCCACGACGGAGGCAGGTGGTCGCGGACTCTGTATCAATGCCTTCATAGACCAGCTAATAGGGGAGACGGCTATTGCGCTAGCTGCAAGAAAGGCAGCTTCCTTTACCCTGCGGAACAGGATAAGGGGCGCTACCACCGAGGAGACAATGATGGCGGCTGCACCCGTCTGGCCTAGCGAGGTGACACCCTCCATCACCCGATCGATCCAGGGCGTCTGCCAGGACTGCACCCACTCGGAAGCCGACAGATCGCCGGCAAAGTAGCCGTTGGTCCTGGCAAGATAGGAGAGGGCCCCAAGAGAGGCCAGGACGGCGAGCAGCAAAAGGAGGACCTGCTTTTGCTTTATCTTTAGAACCGACTGAGCGCTCATATGGAAGCCTGGTGGTGGTCAGGGAATGATAGCATCCCCTACTCCTCTGGACAACGAAAGAGGCGACTGCTTGCTTGTCTGCTTTGCTGGGGGATATAATTTCTGCCGACTCGCAGACCTGGATTGCTTTTAGTCCTACAATTTGATGTCAGCCCTATCCGATATAGCCATAGACGGTCCTGTTGCCTCGGGCAAGACGGTCGTGGGCAAGTCTCTGGCCCGCTGTTTGGGCTACCGATTTGTAGACACGGGGAACATGTACCGGGCCGTTACGTGGGCCGCTCTAGAACGCCACATAGATCCCCAGAACGAAGCGCACCTCTCCAGTCTCGCGGCCGCCCTTAGCTTTGAGGTGGTCCCGGGCCGAGAAGGGAAAGAGAGGCTGCTGGTAGACGGGGAGGACGTTACTGAGTGGCTGCGAGAGCCATCGGTGGAAATGTGGGTGTCCGCCGTATCCGCGATTGCGGAGGTTAGAAGGGCTCTGGTATCTGCCCAGCGAAACCTGGCGAAGCAGGGAGGGGTGGTAATGGTGGGCAGGGACATCGGCACGGTGGTCCTTCCGGATGCCAAGCTAAAGGTCTTCCTGACGGCGTCTCCGGAGGAGCGTGCGCAGCGCCGCTATCTGGAGTTGCAGGGCTCGGGGAAGCAGGCGGAGTATGGCCAGGTGCTGAAGGAGCTACAACAGCGAGATGAGACGGACAGCCGGCGGGCCGCCTCGCCCTTACGGCCTGCCGAGGATGCTCGTATCCTCGACACCAATGGCCTCAACGTAGACGAGGTGGTGGAGCGGATCATCAGCCTCATGGAGAGTCATTGATGAACCTGGTATATAACACCTGCAACATTATGCTAAGGGGAGTCCTGAAGACCTTCGCACACTGGACGGTGGAAGGCAGGGAGAATGTGCCGCCCATGGGGCCTCTCCTGGTGGTCGCAAACCACCAGAGCAATATGGACCCACCTCTGCTGACAGCCAGCATAGCCAATAGGCGCCTGTACTTCGTTGCCAAAGAGGGCATCTTCATCAACCCAATAGTGTCGGCGTTCCTTAGGAGTTTCGGCGCCTTTCCACTGAAGCGAACCGGCACCGACGTTCAATCTTTCCGGTGGCTTACCAGAAAGCTGGCCTCGGACCAGGCGGTAGTCCTTTTCCCCGAGGGCACCAGGAGGCCTGGGAGCATGAGAGAATCCGCACCTGGTGTGGCTCTTCTGGCCCTCAGATGCGAGGTCCCGATACTACCTGTGGGCATTACCGGCACCGAACGCATGAGCCCGTTGTGGAGAGTGGCCTTTCCCACAGGCGACATCAAAGTACGTATCGGACAGGTCTTCTCTCTCCCCATAATAGAGGGCAAGGTGAGGCGGCCTCAGCTAGAGGAGCTGACCAGGATGATAATGCAGCGGGTAGCGGCCCTCCTTCCAGAGAGTTACCGTGGGTTATACAGCCTGAAGGGAAACGGTGCGTCTCAGGAGGGGGATGGGCCCTCCGCTACAGACGAGGCACAGGCCAGGGAGAAGTAGATGTGCGGCATCATAGCCTACGTGGGCAATAGAGCGGCGGCGCCAATTCTCCTTCAGGGCCTCGCCAGCTTGGAGTATCGCGGATACGACAGCTCAGGCATCGCCCTGCTGGACCTCGATGGCAACCTCTCGCTCAGAAGGGCCCCCGGAAAGCTCCAGGCCCTCATCGCCTCCATGGATGGTGGCTTCCCAGAAGGGAATGTGGGAATCGGACACACCCGGTGGGCCACCCATGGAAGCCCTACGGAGGAAAACTCCCACCCTCATACCGACTGCCTGGGGGATGTAGTAGTGGTCCACAACGGGATCGTGGAGAACTACCTGGACCTCAAGAAAGAGCTTGCTTCCCAGGGCCACGTCTTCGACTCTCAGACGGACAGCGAAGTAGTCGCCCACCTTATAGAGTCCCGCCTCTCCCAGGGCTACTCCTTTGAGGAGTCGGTAAGGATGGCGGCGCTCCAGTTGAAGGGGGCCAATGCCATAATGGCCATGAATCGCAGAGACCCGTCGAAGATACTGGCCTTCCGCCAGGGCAACGCAGGGGGTATCGTGGTTGGCTACGGGAGGGATGAGATGCTTCTGGCCAGCGACCTGCCCGCTCTGCTGCCTCACACGCGAAAGGTGGCCTATCTGGCCAACGGAGAGGTGGTCTCCATAACCCAGAATCAGGCGGAATACAATAACCTGGACGGTTCCGCCGCCCGTAAGGATGTCGTGTCCGTGCCCTACGACCCCCTGTCCGCCGCCAAGGGAAGGTACAAGCACTTTATGCTCAAGGAGATCAACGAGCAGCCCGAGGCGCTGTTGGGCACCTTTCGGGGCCGGGTCTCCTTCGAGGAGCCGTCCATAGGGCTGGAGGGCTTCCCCTTCTCGGACCAGCAGCTTCTAGATTTCTCTCGGATTGTGCTGGTGGGCATGGGAACCAGCCTCCACGCCGCCATGGTGGGTCGCTACTGGTTTGAGGCCCTGGCGGGAATACCGACGGAAGTGGACAACGCCTCCGAGTTCCGCTACCGGGACCCCATCGTAGACGGCCATACCCTGGTGGTCTCGGTGAGCCAGTCCGGGGAAACGGCGGATACTCTGGCGGCCATGGAGGAGGTCGCTCGGAAGGGGGCGCCTCAAATCACCGTTTGCAACATAGAGGGGAGCCAGGCCAGCAGGCTGGCCCAGTGGACCCTCTATATCAGGGCGGGCCTGGAGATTGGCGTGGCCTCTACCAAGACCTTCCCCTGCTCCATGGCCGCACTGCTCCTGCTGGCGGCGTACATCGGAGTCCGCCGAGGCGCCATCGGCAAGGAGAGGCTACGGGAATGCATTCAGGAGCTGGCACAGCTCCCTCAGAAGATGGGCCACGTCCTGGAGGACCAACCGGCCATCGAGAAGTTGGCCGGTAAGTTCTTTAAACACTCCAATTTCCTGTACCTTGGGCGAGGAGCCCTCTATCCTCTGGCCATGGAGGGTGCTCTAAAGCTGAAGGAGGTCAGCTACCTTCACGCCGAAGGGTACCCCGCCGGGGAGATGAAGCACGGGCCCATTGCCCTGATAGATGAGGAGATGCCGGTGGTGGCCCTGGCGCCTCTGGGGCCTCTGTACGACAAGATGCTCAACAGTATAAACGAGGTGAAGGCCCGAGGCGGCACCGTTATCGCGGTGGCCACCCAGGGAGACCAGGAGATCTCCGAGAAGGCGGACCACGTCATCTACCTGCCCCAGGCGTCGCCCCTGGTCACGCCCATACTGGCGGCGGCGCCCATGCAGCTCCTGGCCTATTACATAGCCGTAAGGCGGGGCTGCGATGTCGACCAGCCCAGGAATCTGGCCAAGTCTGTTACCGTAGAATAGCTGGAGGAGCCAATGACACAACCCAAGACCCTCTTTGGAATCTACATCAATCCTGGAGAGAAGAAGGCGGTTCGCATAACCTCTCCCTACTGGATCCCCGAACCTCCGGGCTGGGTATTCCTCACGGAGGAGGCCAACGCAACCCTGCTGAAGATAAGGGAGCTGGCCAAGGAGAAGGGCCTGGTTTCCGATCCGGAGTCCATTCAGTGGGACCAGATTCCGGTAAGGGACTAGTACTCAATTGCGTAAGTTTCGCGTGCACCCTTCCGTGGAAGGGTTAGCCGCTCGTGGTTCGACGGGCTCACTATGAGCGGCTTTTCATACCGCGCTTTTTCGTGACCTGGTGGGTTTGAGGGGAGTCCCCAGCTTTGCATGAAAACTCAGGAGAGTGCAGAGAACCTGGGTTCTCTGCCAGGGAGTCTGAGGGGTGCCCCCTCAGGAATTAGACATATCGGGTGGGGGGTGGGAAAGAAAACGTCTGCTGTTGGACTTCAGGTGCAAAGCCCCTAAAACCTCTGGGTGGGTGGGAAAGAAGCGAAGCCTTAGCCGCAGAGAGATAACTCTAAGGATAAACGTTGCTGCAGACCTATAGAGAGAGAATAGCCCTGGGGGCAGGCCCCCTGGGCGCCCTGCGGAACCCCAACTACAGGAAGTACTGGTTCGGTCTGCTGGCCTCGGTCAGCGGCTTCCAGATCATGATCATCGGACAGGGCTGGCTGGTGTATGAGATTACCAGGTCCCCCCTCGCCCTGGGCTACGTGGGGCTCGCAGCAGCCGTCCCGGGCGTACTGCTAAACGCCTTTGGCGGGGTGTTCGCCGACAAGGTGGACAGACGCAAGCTCCTCCTCTTCACCCAGAGCATCACCGCAGCCCTGGTCCTGCTGCTGGGCCTCCTCACTCAATTTGACGTGGTGCGGATCTGGCACATTCTGGCCATTGCCGCTGCCGCGGGGAGTGTGCAAGCCTTCGACCAGCCCTCCCGGCAAGCCCTTTTCCCCCAGCTGGTGGACCGAGACGACCTGATGAACGCCGTGGCCCTCAACTCCTCCGCCTGGCAGGGCACCCGAATGCTGGCCCCCGCCGTGGGTGGCCTTCTCATCGCCTGGCTGGGCAGCGAGGCCGCCTTCTACGCCGGCGCTCTGGGTTTTCTTTTCATGGCGTTTATGATCTTCAAGCTGAAGGCCCCTCCCGTCAAGCGCTCTGGCGGCCGGGGCATGGCCAGCGAGATGGCCGAGGGGATAAGCTACATCAAGGGGAACTCGTTAGTCTCCTCCCTGCTGATCATGACCTTCTTGAACAGCTTCTTCGGCCTGGCCTACCTCCAGCTGCTGCCCATCTTTGCCAAGGATATCCTGGTGATCGGGGCCTCGGGCCTGGGGTTCCTGGCCAGTACGGGGGGAGCGGGATCGCTCTTGGGGACCATAGTGGCCGCCTCCTTAGGTAGGTCCCGGAGGAAGGGCTGGGTCCTCATATGGGGCTCCGTCCTATTCGGGGGCTTCCTGGTGCTGTTCGCCAACTCCAACTGGTACACCTTGTCTCTTGCGGCCTTGTTCCTGGCCGGGTTCGCCAACTCAATGTACATGATTTCTGTGCAGAGCACCATCCAGCTGACGGTGCCCGACGAGCTCAGGGGCAGAGTAATGGGAGTCTACGGCATGACGTGGGCCATGATGCCCCTGGGCGGAATGCAGGCCGGCGCCATAGCCAACATGATGGGCGCACCCTTCGCGGTGGCATTGGGGGGAGCAGTGGTGGCGGCATACGGCGTAGGGAATGCCATCTTCAACCGGCAGGTGCGGAGCCTGACCGGCGTGGCTGCAGTCCTCCCTGACAGGAAGGACGCAGAGTAGCCTCAAAAGTTCCTACTGTTGTCAATCAGCAATAGTGGGGCTCTTTGGAACCGGACACATGGGGGTTATTTAATAGGTGACAATGTGTTGCGCTGCGGTCCTCTCAAGGATACTAGATCATCAACTGAGCAACCCCTAAGAAAGGGCGAGAACATAACATTTCGAGCGCATTGACAGCGGGGAGTTCGAACAAATACCCTTTTGGGTGCACCAAAATATCAGTTCACAAACACCCTGGGGTAATCCGGGAATAGGAACATGGTAAGAAACTCTTTCAGCGAATTCTTGAGACAGTCTGTACCCCCTCAGATTCTTCCGCCCATCCCCAGTCCATCCCCTGTAAATAGCTTGCCACCAACCAAGAGCAGAGTATTCATTGTCCACGGTCATAATCTCGGGATTCTTGCTGAGGTAGAGGCATTTGTACTGAAAGCGAATAAAAGGCCTATCGTTTTAAAGGATCAATCTCGCCCCGGCAAGAATCTCCTTGATGAATTGATTCAGCATTCAAAGGGTGTACAATTCGCTATCGTCATATTATCTGCCGATGATGTTGCTCGTGCGGAGGGGGAACCTCAAGATCAATTACGCTACCGCGGACGCCAGAATGCTGTTTTTGAGTTTGGATTCCTGGTTCGACAACTAGGCAAATCTAAAGTATTTGTCTTACATGAACAAGGGGTTGAGATGCCATCGGACTACGGAGGTGTCATCTACATCCCATATGATACAACAGGCACCTGGAAAGGGTTGTTGGCTAAAGCTATCGGGGCTACTGGCATCCCCATAAATATCAGGTCGGTGATTTGACCAGAGAGTAACGGTTCTGAACTGGAACGAAACTCGTCTAAGTCTCAGCCTATTTGCCCAATTCATGTACCCAGGAGTCAAGTAGGTCAACAAGCTCAGGGAACTTACTCCGCAACAGGTCTTGGTCAGTAGTAGTTAACCATGTGCTTTTCAGTGAGAACGAATTCCAGTAGACACCTCCGAAGTGATTCGCTAGGTCTGCACTTACCGCATCCGCCCATGCCTTCAATTCGGGTTGATGGGGAACTATCCCATAGTGACACTGCGCTAGAAACTCACGTGCCTTTTGTGTATGAAGGATGAGACGCAATTGCTTTTCTGAACGGCCAAGACGCTCTGCCTTGTCCACCTCAAGTTCGCTCACACGGAGCCTAGCCTCGTTGCGCTGCCGATACGGTGCACAAGCAAGATTGAATAGGAAGATTACAGTGACAGCAACCAGTAGCCCTATGAGCCCACCACCTACAGCCCTGCCTATTTGCTCCCAATCCGATGCCGTCTCTGAGGCTCTAGCAGCAAGCCACGCACCTCCAGCTACAGGGAACACGGCTACGCCTACCCACATGAAGCGAAGTGTCCTCTGCGCCCTAATGGTATCCAGGACTGCTCGTCGTAGTGCCGACTCCGGCATAACCTGATTATATCAAGCTTTGCGTGAAGTGAATAACCACGAAATAAACAATCTCTATTGCTATTGGTGTTTCGCATCACCAATGGACAACACTGGCGACCGTGATATAATCCTGCCGCTTCGGCTCCGGGGAACTCTCCGGACCAGCCACCAGGCCGTTATTGGCCTTCCGCAACCACGCATTAGCACGAGGTAATCAGATGGCCACCAGGGCAACTCAGAAGAAGTGGGTCTACCTGTTTCGAGAGGGCAGCGGGGAGATGGGGGCCCTCCTAGGGGGAAAGGGAGCCGGCCTTTCGGAGATGACCCTGGCCCAGCTTCCCGTGCCGCCGGGGTTCACCATCACCACCGAGGCGTGCAACGCCTACTACGAGCTGGGCCAGGAGTTCCCGCAGGGGATGTGGGAGGAGGTCCTGGAGGCCATGAAGGACGTCGAGAGGCAGACGGGAAAGGTCTTCGGCGACCCCGGTAAACCCTTGCTGGTCTCTGTGCGCTCCGGCGCCAGGGTCTCCATGCCCGGCATGATGGAGACCGTCCTCAACTTGGGCCTGAACCAGGAGACCCTGAAGGGGCTGTCCCGGGCCACCGGCGGCGAAAGGTTCGCCTACGACGCCTATCGCCGTTTCATCCAGATGTTCGGCAAGATCGTCCTGGACATCCCCGGGGAGTCGTTTGAATTCATCCTGGAGGAGTACAAGGCCAAGGTGGGCGCCAGCGGCGATTCCGACCTCAAGGCCCAGGACTGGAAGGACGTGGCCCAGCGGTTTCAGGCCCTGGTACGGCAGGAGACGGGCCAGGAGTTCCCCCAGGACCCCTACCAGCAGCTCCGTCTGGCCACCCAGGCCGTCATGGCCAGCTGGCACGGCCGGCGCGCCATAGACTATCGCAACTACTACGGTATCCCCCACGACCTTGGCACCGCCGTGAACGTGGTAGCCATGGTCTTCGGCAACATGGACGAGAACAGCAGCACCGGAGTGGCCTTCACCCGGGACCCCTCCACGGGGGAGAAGGCCCTGTACGGCGAATACCTGGTCAACGCTCAGGGAGAGGATGTTGTGGCAGGCATCCGCACGCCTCAGAAGATCTCCCAGATGGCCCAGGCCACGCCCGAGGTGTACCGAAAGCTGGAGGGTATCGCCCAGCGCCTGGAAGCCCACTATCGCGACGCCCAGGACCTGGAGTTTACAGTGGAGCAGGGCGTGCTTTACATGCTCCAGACCCGCTCGGCCAAACGCACCGCCCACGCAGCGGTGAAGATAGCCGTGGACATGGTGGAGGAGGGCCTCATCACAAAGGAGGAGGCCCTTATGCGGGTGGAGCCGGAGCAGATCAACCAGTTTCTGCTGCCTCGGTTTGAGGAGGCGGCCAAGGAGGGAGCCAGGGGTCAGGGCAATCTTCTCGCCACCGGCCTCAACGCCTCGCCGGGGGCTGCCAGCGGCAAGGCCGTCTTCGATCCCGACCTGGCGGCGGAGCTTGGTGGAGGCGGAGAGAGCGTGATCCTGGTCCGCACCGAGACCAACCCCGACGACGTGCACGGGATGCTGAAGGCCAAAGGCGTGCTGACGGCCCGGGGCGGCGCCACCAGCCACGCCGCCGTCGTCGCCAGGGGACTGGGCAAGCCCTGTGTAGCCGGGTGCGAGGCCCTGGTGGTGGAACCTCACGCCCACAGATGCACCATAGACGGCCGCGTCATCCAGGAGATGGAGGAGATAAGCATCGACGGCACCACGGGGGAGGTTTTCCTGGGCCCCATCGCCACATCAGAGCCCAAGTTCTCCGAGGAGCGGGACCTGAACACCCTCCTGGGCTGGGCCAACGAAGTCAAACGCCTGGGTGTCTGGACCAACGCCGATACCCCCGACGACGCACGTCGCGCCCTGGAGTACGGCGCCGAGGGCATTGGCCTCTGCCGCACGGAGCACATGTTCTTCGCGGAGGAGCGCCTTACCAGCGTCCGGCAGATGATCATGGCCGCCCCCAAGGCCACGCAGTTTGAGCAAAACCAAAGCGCCGAGGCCCCCCCGGAGGTGAAGCAGTACCAGGAGGCCCTGGATCGACTCCTGGCTTTCCAGGTACAGGACTTCAAGGACATCCTCAAGGCCATGAACGGCAAGCCGGTGATCATACGCCTGCTGGACCCGCCTCTGCACGAGTTCCTGCCCCGCTATGAAGAGCTGCTGCTGGAGGTGGCCGAGCTCCGCCATGGCGACAAGGACTCCAGCACCCTTCAAGAGAAGGAGCATACCCTGGGCATGGTGGAAAGCCTTCGAGAGGTCAACCCCATGCTGGGCCTTCGGGGGTGCCGGCTGGGCCTCCTCTACGGCGGCATCAATGAGATGCAGGCCCGGGCCATTCTCACCGCCGCCTGCGACCTAATCGAGGAGGGCTTTGACCCCCATCCGGAGATCATGGTGCCCCTGGTGGGACACCCCAACGAGCTTCGCCTGGTGCGCGAAGTGCTGGAGCAGGTGGCCGAGGAGGTACAACGCGAGAGGGGCGTCAGGGTTTCCTACAAGATCGGCACCATGATGGAGCTCCCCAGGGCGTGCTTCACCGCCGACGAGATCGCGCAGCACGCCCAGTTCTTCAGCTTCGGCACCAACGACCTTACCCAGACCACCTACGGCTTCAGCCGGGACGACGCCGAAGGGAAGTTCCTTCTGGAGTACGTCAAACGTGGCATTCTGCCGGAAAACCCCTTCCAGGTCCTGGACCGGGTCGGGGTAGGCGCTCTGGTGAAAATGGGCGTCGAGCTAGGGCGCAAGACCGATCCTGATCTGGAGATAGGCATCTGTGGAGAGCACGGCGGCGACCCCTCAAGCATCGAGTTCTGCCATCAGGTGGGCCTTAACTACGTCAGCGCCTCCCCCTTCAGGGTGCCCGTGGCCCGCCTGGCCGCCGCTCAGGCCGCCCTGGGCGGCGTAACCCACGGCTCCTAAGGGTTCTGCAAGCTTTGCACAAAAGCTCTAGGAGGGTACAGGGAACCGAAGCCTGCCCTGAGCCAGGCGAAGGATTCCCTGTAGGGGGTTCAAGGGCCTGCCCTTTGCGAAGCCGAAGGGGGGTGTCCCCCTTTGGATAAAACCTCTCGGCGGGTGGGTGGGAAAGATGTCGAACATCCCTGCCGGCGGAGTCGTAGATGTCCGGCCTATCCAGGTGTTACGCTAGAATCCTTAGAAAAGAGCTGAACTCTCGTCTTAATGATCGAAAGGAGAGGCAGGGACCATGAAGAAGTTTGTCGTAATCTATCACGCTTCAACAACGGTATTGGAACAGATGGCGAATGCTACCCCAGAACAGATGCAGGAGAACATGAAGCCTTGGATGGAGTGGGTAGCGAGGTGTGGCGAGGGTCTGGTTGACCTCGGCGCTCCGATCGTCGGGGGACAAAGGCTTAGCAAGTCGGGAAGCTCTACGAGCGACAAGAGTGTTGTCGGCTACTCGATCCTGCAGGCGGAGGATATAGAGGGAGCCAAAGCACTGCTCCAAGGGCATCCGCACCTCGAGTGGGCAGCCGGTTGCGAAATCGATGTCCACGAAACTATGCCACCGCCCATGTAGATTCTGGCCCGTCCCCGATATCGGCAATGTGAGGTAAGGGGTCTGAGGGCCTGTCCTGAACCAGCGAAGGGATGTGCCCCCAGAAACCAAACTCCCGAGGATGGGTGGGTGGGGTACAAGAAATCGCCTTGTACAGACCGTTCACACTTGTAGCGTGTCAAATGCCAAGGTGGCGACAAAGTCCGCCACCGCAGCCTTGCAGTAAGTAACCTCGACCAATATTCTGGTACGCACTATGACCGCCATCGATGACGTAAAGGCTCGCCTGGACATAGTGGACGTGGTCTCCCAGTACGCCTCGCTGAACAAGTCGGGACGCAACTTCAAGGCCCTCTGCCCCTTCCACACGGAGAAGACTCCATCCTTTCTGGTCTTTCCCGACCGCCAGAGCTGGCGGTGCTTCGGGGCGTGCGCTACTGGAGGCGACGCTTTCTCCTTTGTGATGCGTGTGGAGAACCTGGACTTCGGCCAGTCTCTGCGGCTCATGGCCGACCGGGTGGGCGTGAACCTGCCCGAGAGGTCCCAAGAGAAGGGCGACGACTCTCTATACCAGGTAAACGAGGCCGCCGCCGGCTACTTCCACCAACTGCTCCTCTCCCCGGATGGAGGAGGGGCGCTGGCCTACCTGGAAGGCAGAGGCGTCAACACAGAGGTCATATCCTCCTTCAAGCTTGGCCTGAGCCCCAAAAGCGGAGGAGCCCTGCAGAAGCACCTCAAGAAGGAGGGTTTCACTGAGGTCCAGGCGCTGGAGGCCGGCCTTCTTCGTCGCAGCGAGGACAGCACCGTCCGCGACCTCTTTAGGGGGCGTCTCATGTTCCCCATTCGGGACCGTCGTGGGCGCATGGCGGGGTTTGGCGGAAGGTCTCTGGACGAGTCTCAACCCAAGTACCTCAACTCTCCCAGAACGCCTATCTTCGACAAGGCCAACATCCTGTACGGACTGGATATGGCTTACGAGGAGATCCGAAAACAGAAAAGGGCGGTAGTAGTTGAAGGCTACATGGATGTCTTAGCGGCCCACCAGCATGGGTTCCGAAACGTTGTGGCCTCCATGGGGACCGCCCTGACGGAGCAGCAGGTGGGCCAGCTAAGGGGCCTGGCCTCCGACTTCATCCTGGCCCTGGACCCCGACGCTGCAGGCCAGGAAGCCACCCTGAGGAGCCTGGAATCATCCTGGCGCGTCTTCGAGCGTAGAAGCATGGGCACGGGCGCTAGACCCGGGATGACCCTATACCAGAAGGAGTATCCCACCTTAAAAATCGTCTCACTGCCCGCGGGAAAGGACCCAGACCTGCTTATCCGAGAGGACCCCGATGGGTGGCGGAGCCTCCTTGAGGAAGCTACCCCCCTCATGGACTATCTTCTTACGGCCGTTGTTTCTAGGTTTGACCTCACCGGCAGCGGCGGCAAAGCCCAGGCGGCGGAGGCTCTCTTCCCCCTCATAGCCGCCATGGATAACCCCTATGAGCAGGACCGCTATTTCGTTAAGCTGGCTGAGGTTCTAGGTGTAAGTATAGCAACCCTGGAAGCCAGTGTAGGGAGGCCCAAGCCCAGGGGGACCGGAAGGGCAGCGGAGAAACCGCCAGTCGAAGAGAGCGCCAGGAACATTGCCAGGGCATCCGGGGAGCCTCTGGAAGAGTACACGCTGGCTTTGCTGCTGCAGCATCCTGAATTAAGAGAAGAGGCCGAGCATTCAGACCCGACCCTCTTCCGAAGAAGCGAGAACCTGGAGCTGTTTACGCACTGGCTTGAATCTGGTACAATAGATGTCTCCGACTCTCTAGACGAGCCGTTGAAAAGCCACCTGGCACACCTTCTTGGGTTGAACACGCCTCCCCTGGACCGATTGGGAGTGTTGCCAGCCTTCAAAGACTGTCTGCGTCGTCTCCGTGAACGCCACCTTAGAGAGTTGAAGCTTCAAGAGGAGCTCCTTCTGGCCGATGAGCCTCAAAATCCCGCAGAGCTGGAGGAGCAGATACTTGCCGTTGGCGAGGGGCTGAAAGAAGTTTTCAGTCAGGGACAGAGAATACGGCTCAAGGAACATTAAGCTATGGACGAAACAACTCCAATATCCAATGGAAAAGAAAACGGAGACCTCCTAAAGGGCTCCTCCAAAGCTAACATTCTGAACATCACCAAAGACTCCGAAAACGACCAGGGGACGGCGGATGAGGTAGAGGAGCGTCTGGCCAGAAGGCGAGAGGGCTCTGAAAGCGATTTCGAGGCCTGGGAAGCGGAGCCGCCGCGCGTCCGCAAAGGTTGGGATGACGTCGAACCTCAGGGGGATTTGGATATCGAGCCGGGATGGGATGCCAACCTGGCGGGAACTGAGCTGCTGGACGATCCCATCAGGATGTACCTAAGGGAGATAGGCCGCGTTACCCTCCTTACTGCTAAATATGAGAGGATCCTGGCTCGAAGAATGGAGGCCGGTAAGCACATCCACATAATTGAGGGGGAGCTTGCCGGACTGGACGGTCGTCCTCCACGGGCTTGGGCAGTCCTTCGCTCCTTGCTGCAGCGCACCTCCCAGTCGGTGTTGACTACCGCCGCCCTGACTAAGCACCTGGGGCTAGAGGAGCCCCTGACGCTCTCGGAGATGGTCTCGAATCCAGAGCTCAGGGCCATCATCGATGGAGAAATCCAGGAAGAGCCTATTACTAAACTCTCCGAAGCCGTGAAGGTACCCTACGACCAGTTGGTGTACGACATGGTAAAAGGCTCCCTTAATAGCCGTATCCTTCCGTCGGAAATACTGGAGGCCCTGGACCAGGACCCCCCTATCGATAGGCTACACGAGCTCATAGAAGAGGGAGACTTCGTTACCAGGTTGGAGCCCTACGAGCTGCTATTCAAGGCTCACCTGGACCGTATAAAGGAGGAGGGCGAAAGAGCCCAGAGGCACCTGTCGGAGGCAAACCTTCGGCTGGTGGTCAGCGTTGCAAAGAAGTACGTTGGCCGGGGAATGTCTCTTCTGGACCTGATCCAAGAAGGCAACATCGGCCTGATACGGGCGGTGGAGAAGTTCGACTACCGCAAGGGGTACAAGTTCAGCACATACGCCACCTGGTGGATTCGCCAGGCCATCACCAGGGCCATTGCCGACCAGGCCCGTACCATTCGCATACCAGTACACATGGTGGAGACTATCAACAAGCTCCTGCGGGTAAGTCGCCGGCTTATCCAGGAGTACGGGCGAGAGCCCAACAGCGAGGAGATCAGCAGGGACCTGGAAGTGACCTCTGACAAGGTCCGTGAGATTCTGAAGATCTCCCAGGAGCCCGTCTCCCTAGAGACCCCCGTTGGCGACGAAGAGGACATTCACCTGGGGGACTTCATAGAGGACCGCGCCGCCGTTACCCCCGCCGACGCCGCATCCTACCTGCTGCTCAAGGAGCAGGTAGAGCAGGTGCTGGAGACCCTTAACGATAGGGAGCGTCGAGTGGTGCAGCTTCGCTTTGGCCTGGAGGACGGTCGTAGCCGCACCCTGGAGGAGGTGGGCAAGGAGTTCGGCGTCACACGAGAGCGCATACGCCAGATCGAGGCGAAGGCCCTGCGTAAGCTGCGTCATCCTAGCCGTTCCAGGAAGCTGCGGGACTTCCTGGAGTAGCCGGAACGAACAACAATGCGGTAGTGTGGGGGTTGAGTGACATGCTCAGCCCCCTTCTTTATAGAGGAAATGCGCAATGCCCGAAGCGCCGGACCTGCAGGTAATAACGGAGTTCCTTAATCAACACCTGGTAGGCCAAAGAGTGGTAGAGGCCCGCGTCCTCAGGCCCATAGTCTTGCGTTCCCTGGCCTCCCAGGATTTCGCGAAGGACGTAGCGGAGAGGACTCTAGAGGAGTTTCACCGTAGGGGCAAGTTCCTTCAGATGAGGCTGTCAGGGGACCGTTTCATCGTGGTAAATCCCATGCTCACAGGCGGGTTCCGGTACTGCCGGCCCAAGGAGCGGGTATCAAAAAGGACCTACCTCATTCTAGCCCTGAGCGATGGCATGGAGCTGAGATACTTCGATGACTCTCAGATGGGAAAAATCTACTACGTCGATCCCCTCCAGATGACGGAGATCCCCAACTTTAAGGAGCAGGGCCCCGATGTTCTGGATGATGAGATATCCCTACCGGAGCTCAAGGTTCGCCTCAAACCCTATCGTGGCGAGATAAAGGGCATCCTCACCCGCGGAACCTTTATATCTGGAATCGGCAACGCCTACTCCGACGAGATCCTCTTCGCCGCTCGCATCTTCCCCTTCCGTAAGCGAACCAGCCTATCGGAGGAGGAGCACCAACGCCTTTACGAAGCCCTCGGTTCCGTACCAAGGCAAGCGACGCAGGTACTTCGGGAGCGCATGGGAGAAAACATCCATCTGAAAATCAGGGATTTCCTCCAGGTCCACGGTAAAGGGGGGAGTCCCTGCCCTAGGTGCGGCAACACCATCACGGCCATCACCGCCAACCAGCGCATCACCAATTACTGCCGACAATGCCAGCCCGGGATGCTAATAAAGAATTAGTGTGGGGCCTGCAAGCCATGCGCTTTTTCCTGCTCAGGCGAAAACCTGCTATGCTCCATCAATTGACAACTGGCGTTGCTGGGATATAATCGACTATCGATGAGTGAGCACGGCGACATTGATGTCGCCTATCTCAGCCTTGGGAGGCGAAAATGGAGATTGGACAGCTAGAGGCCTTCCTGGAGGTAGCCCGTCAGGGCAGCTTTACGGCGGCGGCCCAAAGCCTGTTTCTCACTCAACCCTCCATGAGCGTGAGGATTCACGCTTTGGAACAGGACCTGGGAGAAACCCTCTTTCACCGCATGGGTAGAGGGGTGCGCCTCACAGATGCCGGCAAAGGTTTCCTTCCCTATGTGGAACGGGCTTTAGACGCATTGCGGCACGGTAGAGAGTCCCTGGAGGCATCTCAGAACGCCTCCGCCGGCAGGCTCTCCATTGGGTCGGCGCGGGTCATCGGCACCTACGTCCTTCCCAACGTCGTCGAGGCCTTCCACCAGCGCTACCCCGGCATAGACGTTAGCATTAGGACGGGGCGCTCTTCGGCAGTTCTGGATATGGTAAGGGCCGACGAGGTCCAAGTAGGGTTCACCAGATCCCTGATGCACCCGGAGATCGAATCCATTCACCTTTATGACGAAGAGATTGTGCCAGTGGTGCACCCGGATCACCCCTTGGCCAGCCGAGGCAAGGTCGATATACATGACATGTCCCAGGAGCCCTTGATCCTGTACGACCGGGAGTCCACCTATTTTGTACTCATAGACAGGGAATGCAGGGAAGCCGGCATTACTCCCAATATAAAGATGAACCTGGACAGCATCGAGGCCACTAAGCAGATGATTGAAAGGGGACTTGGGGTCTCCTTCCTCCCCATGAGCTCTATAAAACGAGAGCTGGAGATGGGTACACTGACTCAGGTGACGCTGCTGGGCGGCCACGAGATAAAGCTTCCCACCTCCGTTATAGTGCGACGAAGCAAAAGCTATAGCTCCGTTATCATCGCCCTCTTGGAAGTTCTTCAGCAAACGTACCAGGTAGCAATCCCTCTAGTAGACGGACGCTCCTCAGGAGAGCGGATGCCTCTAGAGACATCCACCGTCTCCTGAACCTTGTTGCTTACTGTACGGCAAAGACGGCCTGCACAGTCACCTGGACCTTCAGCTCTCCGCCGCTGATAGAGGTTGGCGCCAATGCCGGCGCCGCCTCTTCCAGGGCAAAGGCCACTCCCCGGGCCACGGGGGACAGGGCCGACGTCTCGCCAATGAATACCAGAGGCCCCACTTGCACTTCAGCCACCGTGGCGAACTGGCGGGCCTTGGCAATGGCGTCCCGAATCGCCAGCTCTCGGGCCTGGATCGTGTACGGAGCCGTCTCATCGACCGTTATGCTCACCCCATCTATGCGCGTCAGGTCTCCGCCCGCCTGCACTGCGTCATCGATGGTAGGGCCCACATCCTCCAGGTCTCTTATCTTAACCCTGACGGTATTGTTCACAATGTACCCCACCAGCTCCCGCTTGCTGTAACGGGATTCTCCCTCGAAGATTTCCTTATAGACGTACTCTGGCTGGATACTGAAATGCCTTGTCTGTATATCGGTCTCAGCTATTTTATGAGCTTGTAGCGCGTCCATTATTCTGTCCATGGCAGATGCTGCCTGCCCGCGAGCCTCCTCGACAGTCCTGCCTCTGGCCTCCACCCCCAGGTTCAGAACCGCCAGGTCTGGTTCAACAACTACACTACCCATTCCCGTTACCCAAATACCGGACCGGTTGCCCCCGTAGCCGGTATCCCCCAAGGAAGACGGGCCGCCAAGAGCCGTCAGCTCACCCCCAACCCCAGAGATGCTGCCCTGGGGAGAGGGCGTCGACGTTGAGCTCCCGTTGCCATACGCGACACCAAAAACCGCCAGCGATGCCAGACCAACCAGCAGCGCAATCATAATCCGACTCCTCATCCTTCCTCCTTCACTTACCTTTGAAGCAGAGCATCCTTCAGCCTCCGACGGGTAGGCGTCTCCAGCATGCTCCCCCCTCTGCTATTGAGACGGATTAAGTCGGCACGATGTTCCGCCAAAATGCGGGCCTTTCATCTGGCCCTGGAGACACCCTTTCGGCCCCAAATCAAGGTCCCCTGAGCCAGAAGCCCAACCTGGCAATCCGGACACTTCATAGATATGCGCTGTACTTGACTTTCATATTTCCCTGTGATATATAGGCAGGCAGCAATCAATCGTTCCTAACTCGGGAACAAGGAGACCTGTAGATGAGAAACGGCTATAGAATAGTGGACATGGACACCCACATAAACGCTCCTGGGGACCTGCTGGAGAAGTACGCGGACCCCAGCTTTATGAAAGATAAATACGAGAAAGTCGCCCCCTTCCATAAGAACCGCAACGTGGGCGCTCCAAATGAGAACTTCGATATTTCAGTAGCTCCTATTCCCTTTAGCAGAGTGGCCGGTGAACCCTACCTGCCTGAGCACGACACCCCAGTAGCTGGGGGAGGCCGAGGAGCTGTCCGTTTCAGCTCCCCCAAGAACGCCCTGGGGCTGCCGGCCCACCACCGCCAGGCCATAAGGCCGGGGGCCGAGTGCCGCAACCCGGAAAATCGCCTCCTAGACATGGACGATGAGGGCCGGGACGTAGACTTCATGTTCCCAGGAGCCTGGGTGGCCTCTGTGCAAAAGTTGGGCGACCCCACCGTGTCGGAGGGGATCTACAGGGCCTTCCACCGTTTTCTCAGCGACTACTGCTCCGTCAATCCCGACCGGCTCAAGTGCCAGGCGCAGCTACCGGCCAACGACGTCGAATGGTCCATCGCAGAGCTGAAGACCCTGGCCAAGGAGAAGTGGCTGGCCGGGGCCTGGGTGCACCTACCGGAGAACATGCCCATAGACGACCCCACCTTGGAGCCCCTCTGGGCAACCATGAGCGACCTGGAAGTGCCTCTGGTGCATCACAGCTTCTATGTGGACTGGCCCTGGTTTCCCGGCGCCTCCGACATGTGGGGCAACTCGGCCATCGCCCGGACGGCGGCCCACCCCTGGGGCGCCGCCAGGCTGGTCTCCTACCTCATCTGCTCTGGCATCTTCGACAGGCACCCCAACTTTCGGTGCGCCGTGGCCGAGGTGGGCCACGGATGGCTGCCTCACTGGGCCATCCGGCTGACAGAGATGGTCTACTACGTTCAGGGCGTCACCCAGCCCCTGAAGTACCGTCCCATCGAGTATATCCAGCAGGGCCGCTTCCGCTGCGCCGCCGAGCCCTTTGAGGGGCCGGCCATGACCAAGGCCTGCATAGACATCCTAGGGCCCGACACCCTAATGCACCAGTCCGACTATCCCCATCCTGAAGCCCACTTCCCGGACACCGCCCAGATGGTTCTCGACTGGGACATATGGGAGGGCTTGGGGGAGGATGTCCTGCGCAAGCACATGGGCGAGAACGCCGAGGAGCTTCTGCGAATGGGCTGATTAGGCCCGCCAAAAGGCAAGTGGTCCAGCCCATGACAGGCGCAATGGAGGGAGTGGGGTCCAAACCCCTTAAAAAAGGCTGGCCTTCCTCTTAGAAACGCTGACTGAGGGACCAGTCAGACTATCTGTGTGGCTTAGGAAGCTAGGGAATATACAGATCTCACCAAACTTGTAATAACGCCAATCCAGTTGGCCGACGTTCACGTGTATGATTCGGGTGGCCGCTAAGGCTACCTCAAACCTATACGGAGCAATGGAGGTATAGGAACCAGTCCGCAGAGAGGCTCTTGTAGAATAAAAGTGGCTCTTGTAGACTTGCGGATGCGGCAGACCAACTGCCGGCCAAGTCTCACAAACAGTTTAGGAAGGACCTGTACAACTCCAGTTTAAAGGGGGCAAGCATGGTCAGCAAAGGATTGAGACTACCTGTAATAGCGGTGATAGGCGCCCTGATAGGAGGGCTGTTCGTCATTGCGTGCGGCTCCGATGCCACGTCGACGCCGAGGCCGACCACGGCGCCATCTGCGCCCGCGCCGACCGTAGCGCCGGCGCCAACAGCGGTGCCAGCGGCAACGCCTACGACGATACCCTTCTTTGAGTTTGTCACGCCTACCCCGGTTCCAAAGCCACCTTCAGGGCCCCAGGGCACGCTGACCATCGCTGTTCCCGCTGTCAGTCCCTCCCTTGGAATACCGTTTTTCGATGGCCCTCCCGGGGACTTGTTTGTAGGATTCGCTTTGGAAGGCCTGCTCAATAGGGACCTGAACAATAACACTGAACCGGGCCTGGCCGAAAAATGGGAGCTGGGCGTTGACAGTGGTAAGTTGACCTTCTTCCTCCGAAAAGGGGTAGAGTTCCACAAGGGCTGGGGCGAGGCCACAGCGGAGGACGTCGAGTGGTCCATAGAGAATGTAAGGCAGCCAGGCACCTCCCACAGAAGGGGCAACGAGTTTATCCAGGTCGAGAGGTTCGACATACCAAACCCCTACCAGATAGATTTTGTTGCTCCTCCCTCACGTTTCTTCATAATGCTGGACAGCTTAAATACCTCCCTCGGCATCCACGCGCCTATTACTTCCAAGAAGCATGTGGAGGCGGTGGGCATTGACGATGCCGCCCAGGACTGGGTGGGCTTTGGGTCCTGGAGCCAACGGGAAACCCGCGTAGCCGAGTTCATAGCGTACGACGCGGTGGAGGACCACTACAGGAAGACCCCTGAGTTCAAGGAGCTGTTCGTAAGGGCCATACCGGAGCCGTCTGCCGCGCTGGCCGCCGTGAGGACGGGCGAGGTGGATATAGTCTTCGTCGAAGGAGACTTCATCTCCGAGGCCAGGGCAGCGAACCTCAAGGTGCAGAAGGGCATCGGCGGTGGCTGGTTTTGGCTGGGGCTGTACGGCCAGTTCCTGCCTTCCAGGGCCCTTCCAGATAAGGACTGCGACGTGAATTTCAACGATACCTGCGGCGAGTACAACACCGACGCCGCACCCTGGATCGCCGATATCACCGCCCCGGGTGGGGTGGACTCAGCCGAATGGCAGAGGGCGCTGAAAGTCCGCAAGGCCCTAAACCTGGCGGTAAACACCAAGGAGCTGGTGGATACGATCTGGAATGGGGGAGCCACCGTCATGACGGCGCCCGGATTCTATCGGGGCACCGTCTGGGAGGACCCTTCCTGGGAGGCCTACCCCTACGACCCGGTGGAGGCCAAGAGCCTCTTTGATGAGGGGGTGAAGGGAACCGAGTGGGAGAACAAGACCCTGGAGATCGTCATGCATATACGGACCGGGCGCCCAGCCAGGCAGCAGGCCGCGGAGGCCGTAGCGCGGTGGTGGGAGGACCACCTGGGAATCAAGGTAAAGCGCCAGCCGGAGCCCCGCTCCGTCACCCGCCCCTTCCAGGTAGACCGGACCCTGGGCACTGAGAAGCCTGAGGTCTACACCACCGGGAACGGCGCCCGGCTGGAGCCGTGGATCGCCTACTCGATCAGCACCAGCGACACCGACTCTATGAACCTGGCCGAGTACGCCATAATCGACGATCTGTTCAAGCAGGCAGGGCTTTCCTTCGACCTGGCGGACCGGCAGAAGGTATCCAGGCAGCTGGGTTCTTTCGCTCTCGACAACTACCTGGCCGTCTTTCTAGTGATAGATGGCCCTTCATACGCCCTGGGGTCGCAGGTGTCCGCCTACACCAACCGCTTTGGGTCCGACTGGAACTACATGGAGTTCGCCGAGCGGGCCAAGTGATGCCGCAAAGCGGCCACTGATAGCTGATATTGGGCCATCGTCTCTTGGTGCAACTAGAGAAGCGCCAGGGAACGGTGGCCCAGCGGCATGAGCTGGGAGTACGACTCAAATAAAGGGGGGTGAAGATGGCAGAAGCAGTCGCAAGCCGAGAGCTACAGGTCTTCAGGTACGAAAAGCCCGATAAGGACCCAGCGGGAAAGGTCAGCCTGCATCTGTGCAGAAGCGACATCCTGTCCCTTGGGGTCCAAGTGGTGATGAAGGAAGGGGGAGATACAAACCTTCACTCTCACACCGGCCAGGATGAGGCGTGGATAGTCCTCTCCGGCCGGGTTAAGTTCTACGACAAAGATAAGCTAGTAGGGGATCTGGGCAAGTATGAGGGTATTTTCATCCCCAAGGGGGCCCCTTACTGGTTTGAGGCGGAGGAGGAGCCCCTGGAGATCATACGCGTCTCAGCCAGGGACAAGGATATTAAAGACGAGCGTCTAGACTACACTGAGCCCACAGCCCGTTACCTGGCCTCCAGGGGCAGAACCGGTCGGCCTCCGGGGCCTGGCGAAGATTAGTATACTGGGAGGTACCTAAATGGCTGAAAGAGTATGGGATAAATACCTTACAGAACAGGACAAGGCCCATATCGCCTTATCCAAAGACCAGCGTTGGGGATTCGGGGAGTACCCCGCCCTGCTCCTGGTAGACGTGTACCGCGGCGTTTTCGGGGATAAGCCGGAGCCGCTGCTAGAGGCCACGAAAAGATGGCCAAGCAGTTGTGGTATGGCTGGCTGGGATGCCCTGCCGCATATCCAGACCCTGCTGGCCACCGCCAGGGAGGTTGAAATCCCTATTGTGCACGTGACGGGCTTCGACACCATTCCACATCACTCCGCCTTCCGAAAATCCAAGCGACACTCCGCCAACATGAGCCCCGAAGAACAGGAGCGCGCCAGAGAGAGGTTTGAAATCATGCCGGAGGTCGCGCCCCTCCCAGGAGAGGGGTTGATTCACAAGTCCTCTCCCAGCGCCTTCTGGGGAACGCCTCTGGCGGGCCACTTGCGCTACATGGGGGTGGACACGGTAATCGTCTGCGGCGAGAGCACAAGCGGTTGTGTGCGCGCCAGTGTAGTAGATGGTCGTACCAATCGGTTCCGCATGACTGTGGTTGAGGAATGCGTTTTCGATCGCCATGAAGCGCCTCACGCCATGAACCTTTTTGACATGCACAAAAAGTACGCCGACGTCCTGCCTCTAGGCGAGGTGCTGGAAGTCCTCAAGTCATGGAGAGCCGAACAGGACCGCCAGGGCGGCTAGGTGCCGCAGCCTTCCGCGTCGGGTAGTGACAGAGCTAACTCAGTGAGGAGCGGCCGGCCAGGGTGACTGTCCCAAACATGGTCCTCAGATCAGTGGACTGCTAAAAAGACTGGCGACGGGATAGCTCAGCGCCAACTTCATAGCCTCTAATGGAGCATTACTATATGCAGTCCTACTTCGAGTTTCTGGACACAGGGGAGAGTCACCCCTTCGCCAGAGGTGGTATGTGGCCATCCTAAGCTGGGCCAAATATCGACCCTGCACTTCGCAAATAAAGCCATCTCGCTTATAATCCGATAGTGACGAGTTACCGAGACCAAGTAAACGAAGAGCAAAGAAACAAGCGTCATGATTGACTTGGCTGCATATAACCTGGCTCCCGAGAAGAGCCTACTGGTTATCAATGACATGCAGAACGAGTTCTGCAAACCGGGCGGGTCTCGCTACTCACCTGCGCACGAAGCCTGCATACCTCCTATCAAGAGCCTCCTTGACCAGGCTCGTAAGCTGGAGGTACCCATTATCTTCATTAGAACCGTGAGGACTCGAGAAGAGGCCGCTGTGAAAATATGGGGCTACGAACATAGGCTGGATGAGGGTACCTGGAATACCCAAATAGTCGATGAGATCTTCCCGGGGGAAGTAAACGAATTCGTGGTGACCAAGCACAGCCATGACCCTTTCTTTCATACGGATTTGGATGATATACTGCGCAAGCTAGTTCCAAAACCGACGGAATACTACGCGGTGGTAACTGGCGTGACCTCTAATGTAGCTTTTTTGGAGGCGGTGGATGGATTTCATGTCCGGGATTACTGGACCATAGTACCCGTAGACTGTACCGCGGGCCCTGAAGAAATTCATGAGGAAACATTAAGGAAATTTGAGGCGTGGTCCCACTGGAATGTCTTTCCCACCCGCTCGGACTTGATCACCTTGGGACCCCCAGGGTCAAGGAGCGGAGCAGTGAAAAACAAGGATGGTCCTAACCTGATCTTTCACCCGTAGGTCGCTATGTTTCTTAAACTCGCAACGTTGAGTGAGGCATACTGAGAACACCCCTCAGGAGGTACACATGTCTGAACTTAGCTCGGCGACTCTAGCGCCTGAAAGAACCTTGGTGATGGTGGTGGACCTGGAGAACGAGACTTCCAACCCAGGTGGCTGGCGTTTCTCACCCAAAAACGCAGCCATCGTCCCCCCAATAAAGAGGTTCCTGGGGCGGGCCCGAAAGAATCGAGTGCCCATCATCTTCTGCCATTCTGTGCGCACCCAGCAAGAAGCGGCAGTTACTGTATTCAATTACGACCGTGTCTTGCAGGAAGGCGCGTGGGAATCTGAGATAGTGAGGGAGCTGGCTCCGCGGCCTGATGACATCCACGTATATAAACACTCGCACAACGTCTGGTGGCAAACCGACCTTGAGGAAAAACTGTCTACTCTGGTCAGCGACCCAACAAAGACCAATATCATCGTAACCGGCTTTGCCGCCGGTGGCTGCGTTTACCGGGCTGTGGTTGGATTTCACCTACGGGATTATTGGACCTTCGTGCCCCTTGATTTGGTTGACGACAGCGAGTGGGCAAAAAAGCAGTTCGGTTCGAAGGATTTCTACAACGTCTTCCCCACACGCTCGGATCTCCTCGGTTTTGGCCCTGTCTCCCAGCTTCAGGCCACAGAGAAGGCGAACTATGAGGGCAGCGTAGTATAAGAGGGAATGGACTCCTAAATGGTCACGGCGACTAAAAAGAAGACCACCCAGCTGAAAGAGGTCCTGCATCGCAAGGGCAAGCCCGCCGTTTGCATAATTCCTCCTTCCCCAATGGTGGCGCGAATGCTGGAGAGGGCGGGCTTCGACTACATCTTTATCGGTGGCGATGCAACCCTGGCCAACATGTTCGGCAGGACAGGCCAGTTCTGGGGTCTTGCCGAGTCTCTTTTCGTGGGTAAGCTGTTCGTGGACTCCGTCGATATACCGGTCATCATCGACGCCGACTTCCTCCGCCCTCTGGGCCCCATATACGTTCAGCGCGCGGTGCAGGAGTACATACGTGTCGGGCTGGCCGGCGTGGACATGGACGACCGTATGCTGTACCAGGGTCTGGACAGCGAGACGGCCAGGGAGGCCACCTACGACCCCAATCGACTAGTGGAATCCAGCTACCAGGCCATCCCAATAGAGGCCATGGTAGAAAAGATCAGGGCTGCGGTAGCCGCTAAAAAGGACCTGGACCCTGATTTTGTTATAATAGTCAGGTGTTATGGCCTGCTGGACCCTAGGACTACCATGGACCAGGCCATCCAGCGGATGAGGGCGTATCAGGACGCCGGCGCCGACGCCATGCTATTGAGGGGGTTCAAGACAGTCGAAGAACTCAAACAGATGAAAGAGGCCATGGACATTCCCTGCATCGCATCATCCAACGCCCTGACCCAGCTAAAGCTCACCCTGGAGGATGGCGCGGAGATGGGCCTGGCGGAGATGCGCTGCTCGTACATCCTTGACAGGGTAATGCACAATGTTGCCTGGGAATTTCTCCAGGACTACCAGGAACGCGGCCCCCAGGCCGCCCTGGACTGGCTGGAGAAGAACAGAGGCAAGACTCACCCCTTTGCCAGAGAAGGCGGGGGATAAGCGGAACACCGAACCAGAAGGAGGAGCGATATGAAAAACGGATACAAGGTCTGGGACATGGATACCCATGTGGGTCCACGGAACGAGGTCCTGTACAAGTACATGGACCCCAGCGATAGGGAGAGAGTAGAGGAGAAGCTGGCTCCCTACAGGAGAGAAGCTATCGGACCCCAGCAGGATAGGCCCGATGGGACCCCTGCTGGGACCGGAAGGGGCCTGCGCTTCCCAACCATCGCCCTAACTCGGTTCCCTGGGACCAAGCTCCTTCCAGAGCACCAGCAGGTCACAGACCAGGGTTCCGTAACCTTCGTCAAGGAGGTGAGCGAAGCTGGGCTTCAGGGCCACCACAGGAAGGCCGTGGCCCGGGGAGCGGAGCAGGAGAACTCCGTCGGCCGCCTTGAGGACATGGATGAGGAGGGGCGAGATCTCGACTTCATGTTTGGCAACACCAACCAGGCCATCATGTTGACGGAAGACCCCACCATATCGGAGCCCTTTTACAGGGCCTACCACCGGTTTATGAAGGACTACAGCTCTGCGGACCCGGACAGGCTCAAGAGCCATGCCCTGGTTCCCGCCAACGACGTCGAGTGGGCCATATCAGAGCTGAAATCCCTGGCAGGAGAAAAGTGGCTGGCAGCGGTGCGGCTGATGATTCCCGAGGACCTAGCTGTGGACGATGAGAGCCTGGAGCCTCTATGGGCCACCATGAACGACCTGGACCTGCCTCTGATACACCACAGCTCCTTCTCCTCATACCCCTGGTTCCCTGGATATCGCGACATCTGGGGCAACGCCGCCGTGGCCCGCACAGCGGCCCACCCTTGGGGCGCCGCCAGGTTGTTGTCCTACCTCATCGTCGGTGGCATATTCGACAGGTATCCAAATTTGCGAGCGGCCACCGCCGAGTGCGGTCAGGGCTGGCTTCCCCACTGGGTGCTCCGCCTGGGAGAGATGATCTTCTACGTATCGGGGGTCACCCCCAAGCTGGAGTACAAGCCCATCGAGTACGTCCAGATGGGAAGGTTCCGCTGCTGCGCCGAGCCCTTTGAGGGGCCAGAGATGACCAAGCACTGCATCGACTTCCTAGGGGACAACGCCCTGATGCACCAGTCAGACTACCCTCACGCCGAGTCCCACTTCCCAGACACAGCGGGAATGGTAATAGACTGGCCTATATGGAAGGAGCTAGGGGAGAAAACCCTTCGCAGCCACATGTCAGGCAACGCGGAGAAGTACCTGCGGATCATCTAGACAAGCCTGGTAGTGCACACACAGGTGGGAGTCAGCTTTGGAAAGCTGACTCCCACCTTCTGGTTTGTTGGAGTATACTTTAGCGTAACTACCGTCCCACTCGCCCCAGTTTTATAGGAGGATGCAGGGAACCTAGGTTCCCTGCCAGGGGTCTGGGGGTGTCCCCCAGGTAACCTAAACTCCTGGGCGGGCGGGCGGGCGGGCGGGAAAAAAGGAGCTCAACATGCCTGTCTGGGACCAGTTCATAACGGAGCAAGACAGAGAGGTCTACGCCAAGTCCGGTTACGGCGCCCAGGGCGGTTTCGGAAGCAGGCCCGCAGTCCTCATCGTAGACGTCAACTATGGTTGGGTGGGCGAAGTCCCGGAGCCCGTCCTGCAGTCCATCGAGAAGTATCCCAGAAGCTGCGGCCTTGAGGGGTGGAACGCCGTCTACCAGACCCAGAAGCTCCTTACGGCAGCCCGGGCCAAGGGCGTTCCCGTCTTCTACACCACCAGCGATAAAACGCGGATGAGGATGAGCCTCAGCCAGGAGCACAAGCGCTCCCGGATCATCCCTCCAGAGGAACTGAGACGAAGCGAGCAGATTGTGGAGGAGATCGCCCCCATAGAGGGCGAGATGGTGATATACAAGAACTCCCCCAGCGCCTTCTTCGCCACTCTCCTGGCGACCTACCTCACCCAGCTCCAGGTGGACACCGTCCTGGCCTGCGGCGGCACCACCAGCGGGTGCGTTCGGGCCAGCGTGACGGACGCCAACTCCCACGGGTTCAAGGTATCCCTGATCGAGGAGTGCACCTTTGACAGAGGCCAGGCGTCCCACGCCATTAATCTCTTCGATATAAACCAGAAATACGCCGATGTCGTCCCCCTGGCCAGCGTAGAGGAGTATTTGGCCAGCCTGCCCGATGGCCTCTTCCCATCCGTTCGGCGTTTGGCGTCGCCAGAGACGAGTCGCGTACTAGCCTAAGCCAACCTAGGGAAACTTCTCCTCCCCCTTGTTGGAGGGAGTTATAGGGAGAGAGACCCTTCTTCCTCGTGTATCTGGACGAAGATATGACAGGAGAGTTTGTACAAAGGTTGACAGCGGTCGTCCAAAGGTATATATGATTGGGGAGTCTCTCCACGGAGGTGCGCAGTGGCAGATGAGAAGTACTCCGTCGTAGACTGCGACGGTCACGTAGTCGAGTCCATTCCGGAGTTGGCGGAGTACATGGACGACTTCACCAAGAGGACGGCCCTCAGGCCTGGCAGGAACCGCACGGGGGTGTTCCCATCCCTGGACGCCATCCACTACCCTCAGCCGCCACCGCCAGAGTCGGAGACCGGCGACAGGGCGGCGCGGGCGCGCGTCAACGCCAGCGACAACCGAATGGGGTCCGGGGAAGACTGGATGGCCTTTGTCCAGGAGGCGAATATAGACCAGGCCGTCCTGTATACGTCGGAAGGTCTTTCGGTGGGCTTCATACAGGTCCCGGAATACGCTATCAGCGTATGCCACGCCTACAACGACTACATCTACAACCGCTTTAGCAAAGTGAGCGACCGGCTGCACCCGATGGCCCTCATCCCTATGCAGGCCCCTAGGGCGGCGGCATTGGAGCTACGGCGGGCCGTTACCGACCTGGGACTGCCGGGCGCCATGCTCCCATCCCTTGGGCTTTCCTTGCACTTGGGGCACGAGTATTACTGGCCCGTCTACGAGGAGGCGGAGCGTTTGGGCTGCGTGTTGGGCATCCACGGCGGGTCCAACAAGGGGTGCGGCCTGGACACCTTCACCGACCCCGGAGCATCCCGTATTTTGCACCATCCCATGCCGCTGATGATCGCCTTCGTATCCTTCTTCTGGCAGGGTGTATGGGACGCCTTCCCCAACCTGCGTATCGGCTTCATGGAAGGTGGAGCTGGCTGGCTCGCCGCCGTCCTGGACAGGATGGAGCGGGAGGCCCATTACCGCCTTCGAACCTCCAAGATCAAGACCATGGAGAAGCTGGAAGGCGGCAATATCCTCATCGGGTGCGAAGGGAGCGAACAGACCCTGGGATACCTGGTGAAAAGAGTGGGGCCACGGCCCTTCGCCATGGCCACCGACTACCCTCACGAGGTGGACATGGTGGCCGCCATCGAGGAGATAGGCGAACTGTCCAACTACCCAGGCCTCTCATATGAGGAGAAGGCGGCCGTCCTGGGAGGCAACGCCAAACAATTCTACAACCTGTAAGGGGGCTTTAAAGTGAAGCTAGACGGCCAGGTCGCCATCGTTACAGGAGCGGGCCGCAACATCGGTGAGGTTGTTGCCAAGGTACTTGCGGAGGAGGGTGCCAAGATCGCCGTCGTGGACATGGACCCCGGAAGAGGGGGTAGTGTCGCCGATGAGCTAAAGCAGGCTGAGCATCAGGCCATCGCCGTCACCTGCGATGTCTCCAATTCCCAGGATGTCCAGGCCATGGTCAGCCGGGTGGTGGATGAGTGGGGGAAGATCGACATTCTTGTCAACAATGCCGCCGTCACTGACGGGAAAAACATCCTGGACGTGACGGAGGAGGAGTGGGACAAGGTGATGGCAGTCACTCTCAAGGGCCCCTTCCTGGTGGGGAAGCACGTCGCCCATCAGATGGTGAAACAGGGGTTTGGCGGGAAGATAGTAAACGTGGTCTCCACATCCGGACACATGGGGCGCCCCGGAGCCATCGCCTACTCCTCGGCCAAAGGCGGGGTGCTCAATCTGACCCGGTCCATGGCCATCCAGCTTTCCCCCTACAACATCCGCGTCAACTCCATCTCTCCCAACCGCACTGGGTCGCCCGTGGGCAGAGACGAAGTGCGGCATGATGGGGACCCCAAGAACCTATCCGGGCGCTGGGGGCAGCCCATCGACCAGGCCAGGGCCATACTGTTCCTGGTCAGCGACGACTCCGATTTCGTCTTCGGAGCCAACCTGCCGGTGGATGGCGGTGTCCTTGCCATAGGCCCTTGGTAGAGCGGGCTTCTGCGATACCAAGCATTTGCGATGCAGTGTGCTGGCGGATATAATTTCGCCGTACAAAGAAACTCGACTCTACGGGAGGAGATATGGCTGATTTCTACAGCGAATGGCTGGCCAAGTCCGAGGAGGTAGAGAAGGCGAAAATCGAGGCCCCCAGGGTGGCGCGCGGCAAGGACCTGAAGTGGGAGAAGACCCGCCAGGATGCTAGGGCCGCCCTGATGATAGCTCCAGAGACCGGATTCCCCACGGCGGGCAGCCTCCTGATGAAGGCGGAGATTCCCGTGGGCTGGCATACCGGCGAGCATTTTCATGGGGAGGAGGCCATCTACATCGAGGAGGGAGAGGGCTTCCTCGTCCTGGACGGTGAACGGTTCGACTTCGGGCCTGGCACGGTCATCCACATACCTTTCCGTTCGACGCACCAGCTCTTCAACACGGGAAACGTGACGATAACATACTTGTCTGCCCTGGCCTGGCACCTGGAAGCCGCCATCAACATGGGTAAGATGGAGCAGCTACAGGACTGTGGCGCGAGCGAGGCGGCCCAGATAGAGAGCTTCCCCATGTCCGCGTCCCAGTACTGGCCTGCTGACGGCCGGCGTATCACCATGTACAAGGACCAGCACGTGCTGACCACCAGGCCCGGCCATGGCGCCACCTACTCTTTGGGCGGCGGCGCTCGGGAAGGCTCAGGCATGACATCCAACGGGTTCAAGATGACGGGTACGGGCATCACCTCCATCTTCGTGGAGAACCCCCACTTCAAGAGCCACAGCCACACCCATCCAGAAGCCTACCTGTACTGCCTACAGGGAGCCGGCTATTCTGAGATCGGCGGGAAGTACTACGAGTGGGAGAAGGGCGACGCCGTCCACGTCCCGCCAATGCCGGAGCACCACCAGCACTTCAACCCCACTGATGGCGAGACCAGGGAGCTCCGCTTCGAGTTCGGCATTCGCTACTGGATGGTGAACCAGTGGAAGGGGTTCGAAACAGTCGACGATGCCCTGGTGGCGGCCAAGCTGGAGGAACAAGAAAGCCAAGAACACGGCCACAGTGGGCACAGTCGCTAGAGGCACCACCAGTATTGACAATAAACCAAGCGGAGGCGGAAATGGCAGACTTTTACAGTGAATGGCTGGCCAAGTCAGAGGCGGTGGAGAAGGCGAAAATCGAGGCCCCCAGGGTGGCGCGCGGCAAGGACCTGAAGTGGGAGAAGACCCGCCAGGATGCTAGGGCCGCCCTGATGATAGCTCCAGAGACCGGATTCCCCACGGCGGGCAGCCTCCTGATGAAGGCGGAGATTCCCGTGGGCTGGCATACCGGTGAGCATTTCCATGGTGAGGAGGCCATATACATCGAGGAGGGGGAGGGCTTTCTCATCCTGGACGGTGAACGGTACGATTTTGGGACTGGAAGTGTCATACATATTCCCTTCCGCTCGACTCACCAGCTCTTCAACACGGGAAACGTGACGATAACATACTTGTCTGCCCTGGCCTGGCACCTGGAAGCCGCCATCAACATGGGTAAGATGGAGCAGCTGCAGGACTGTGGTGCCAGCGAGGCAGCTCAGATAGAGAGCTTCCCCATGGCCGCGTCCCAGTACTGGCCCGCCGACGGCCGGCGTATCACCATGTACAAGGACCAGTACGCTATAAGAGAAAACCCCGGCCACGGGCTCAACTACTCCCTGGGCGGCGGCGGCCGAGAGGGGTCGGGCATGTCGTCCAACGGGTTCAAGATGACGGGTGCGGGCATCACCTCCATCTTCGTGGAGAACCCCCACTTCAAGAGCCACAGCCACACCCATCCAGAAGCCTACCTGTACTGCCTACAGGGAGCCGGCTATTCTGAGGTCGGCGGGAAGTACTACGAGTGGGAGAAGGGCGACGCCGTCCACGTCCCGCCAATGCCGGAGCACCACCAGCACTTCAACCCCAGCGATGGCCAGACTCAAGAGCTCCGCTTTGAGTTCGGCATTCGCTACTGGATGGTGAACCAGTGGAAGGGGTTCGAGGTAAAAGACGACGCCCTGGAGGCGGCCAAGCTGGAGGAACAAGAAAGCAGCGAACACCGCCACGGCGGGCATGGCCACTCTTAGCGCCACATGTGACGCGAACAGGATATGAGTAAACTTTAACAGACGAGTGGGGCCAGAGCTCATCCTGGCCCCACTCTATTTAGCCGACGTAGTTGTTTAGGGACTAGATCCGTTAGTATCTATCACAGGAGGTACGGCTATGATCATCGACCTGGACTCTCATCTGCGAGAAGGGTATTTCATGGACGAGGCCTACAAGATGGAGGGGCCCTGGGCCAAGTATACCCCCATCCGGACGGGAGAAGGCCAGCACGCCCGGGCCCGCTTCACCAATATCCCAGACCCCACGGACCCCAAGGCCAAGATGGCCTTCACCCACAGCTACATGTACGACCGCGACGTCAACTGGCGTGGGGGGGATATGGCCGAACGTCAGAGAGGCGGCTGGGACATGGAGTGGCGGCTGAAGGATATAGCCAAGGAGGGCATCGACTTCCAGCTTCTCTTCCCCTCAGGCGCTACGGGAATCACCATGCCGGGCACCAGCCCCGGAGGCCTGGGCGCGGCCCTATGCCACTCCTACAACAACTGGGCCAGCAAGCTCGTCCAGGGCCATGAGGACAGGCTCTCGCCGGTGGCCATGATACCCGCCGGCAGCCCCGATGATATGCCTGGGGAGCTACGCCGCTGCGTCAAGGAGCTGGGTATGAAGGCCTCTCACCTGGTACCCTACGCCGGCTCCCGCAACCTGGATGACCCGGTCTTCTTCCCCTTCTACGAGGAGGCTCAGAATCTAGACGTCGCTCTCCTCTGTCACCCTCACACCCTGGGGGACCTTACCAATCGCTTCAATGACTTCTTCCCCATGCACGTCCTGGGACGGCCCCTGAACTGCGTCGCCGCCCTGGTGGCCCTTGTCTGCGGCGGCGTCTTTGAGCGCTTCCCCAAGCTGAGGGTGGCCTTCTTCGAGTGCAGCGCCGAGTGGATCGTCTACTGGATGCACCGCATGGACGACGACTTCGTCTGGGTCAAGGAGGACCGAGCCAAGCACCTGACCATGCTCCCATCGGAGTATGTAAAGCGCCACTGCTGGGTCACCTGCGAGGCCGACGAGAAGATGCTGCCCATGGCCCTGGATGAGCTCGGCGCCGACCACGTATGCATGGCCACCGACTATCCCCACTTCGACTCCGTCTTCCCCAACACGGTGAAGAACATTCGCCAGCGAGACGACATCACCGAGGAGCAGAAGAGCTCCATTCTCGGGGAGAGCGCGCAGGCGCTATTAAAACTATAGTCCTCTTTATTTAGCCCTTGAACTAGTGCTCAGCTAGGCAAATACAGACACTTCCCACCCACCCACACGTGAAGTGTCAGAGAGGGGCTCCGCCCCTCACCCTCCCCAGAGGAAACCTTCTGAGCGAGAGAGGCCTTGCACAAAAACCCTAGGAGGGTACAGGGAACCTGGGTTTCCTGTCGGGGGTTCAAGAGCCTGCCCTGAGCGAAGCCGAAGGGGGGTGTCCCCCTTTGGATAAAACCTCTGGGAGGGAGGGTGGGAAAGAAGCGTTGGACTTTCTGTGCAAGGCCGGCGGGAGAGTAAGATACCCTGAAGGAGGCTCAGATGAAAAACGGGTACAAAATTATAGACATGGACACCCACTTTGGGCCCAGCACCACCGTCATGTACGAGTATGTAGACCCCAGTTTCAGGCCCAGACTTCCGGAGATGGACGTCTATAGGGGAACCGGCCAGGTCCGGGACAGGCTTCGGATCGGCACCCTCCCTTATACCCGGTTCCCAGGCACGGTGCCATCTGGGGAGGAAACCAAAGTGACGCCAGGAGGCCGTACCGCCAACGAGGTGCCTGGGAGAATGTCCGGGGGCCGAATGTCTGGGAGTTCCGAGGCCGGAGGCCATCACAGGATCCCTCCACAACCTGAAGTAGAAAATCGCAACGTAGAGGGCCGCCTACAGGACATGGACCTGGAGGGCAGAGACGTGGACTATATCTTCCCATCGGGGTGGGTCACGGCCATCATCGGTATTCCAGACGTAACACTGACTGAAGGCCTATACCGGGCCCTCCACAACTTCTATCGAGAGTATTGCAGCCACGATCCCCACAGGCTCAAGGGCATCATCCACGTGCCGGGAAATGACGTTGAGTGGGCGGTATCTGAAATTAAGTCCCTGGCCGGTGAACCGTGGGTGGGAGGAGTGCGCCCCAATCTGCCGGAGGGGCTCCCCGTGGACCATCCGGACCTGGACCCTCTTTGGGAGGTCATGAACGACCTGGACCTGCCCTTCGCACACCACAGCAACTTCTTCGAGCCTCCCTACTGGCCCGGCTACCGCGATATCTGGGGCAACGCCGCCGTCGCTCGCACGGCGGCCCATCCCTGGGGCGCCGCCAGGCTATGCTCCTACTTAATCGTGGGCAGGCTCTTCGACCGCTTCCCCAACCTGCGGGCCATCGTAGCCGAAGTGGGTCACGGCTGGCTGCCCCACTGGCTCATTCGTCTGGGAGAGATGATCAACTACGTCTCGGGCACCACCCCTCCCCTGGACTACAAGCCCATCGAGTACGCCCAGATGGGGCGATTCACCTGCTCCGCCGAGCCCATGGAGGGGCCCGAGATGACCAAGGCGTGCATCGATATCCTGGGCGATGGCTGCCTTATGCACCAATCGGACTACCCCCACCCGGAGGCCCATTTCCCAGATACCGCGCAGATGGTGATGGACTGGCCTTTCTGGAAGGACATGGGGGAAACGGCGCTCCGCAATCACATGTCTGGGAACGCCGAGAAGTTCTTTGGCTCGCGCCTGTAGGCACTGGCAGGCTGTACACTGTGCGGATACGGAGGAGCCATGCTTATTCTCAGCAACGATGACGTGAAGAGCGTCATCACCATGGAGGCGACCATTGACGCCCTGGAGGAGTCCTACCGACAGCTTATAAGCCGGAAGGCCGTCTGTAGGCCTCGCATCGACATACGCATTCCAACCGAGGACCCCTCCAAGGCTTACGTATGGGGGACCATGGAAGGGGGGTCGGCCACATCGGGCTATTTTGCCATCAGAATGAAGTCGGACATCATGTCCCAGTTGGACTATGAGGGCGTCAGAACCCAGGAGAAGTATTGCGTGCGGCCCGGAATGTACTGCGGCCTCATTCTCCTGATCAATATCAACAACGGCGAGCCTCTGGCCTTCCTCCACGATGGCTATCTCCAGCATATACGGGTGGGCGCGGACTCGGCCATAGGGGTCAAATACATGGCCCGGGAGGATGCCCAGGTGGTCGGTATGCTGGGCTCCGGCGGTATGGCCCGCTCCCACGCCGAGGCCTTGTGCCTGGTAAGGAACATTAGAAGGTTCCAGGTATATAGCCCCACAAGGGAGCACCGTGAAGAGTACGCCAGGGAGGTTTCGGAGAGGTTCGGAGTAGAGGCGGTGGCCGTGGATGACCCAAGAGAGGTGTATCGCGGTGCCGACATCCTGGCCGCTTGCACCGACTCTCTGGAGCCTGTGGTCAAGGGGGAATGGCTGGAAGAGGGCGCCCATGTCATAAGCATTGGAGGTGGGCTGGACGAAGAAGCCCTGGGGAGGATTGACGCATCCCTCAGGCTGGGCTCCGCCCCCGCTCCCAGGGGGCTTCCCGACTTCGGGGTTCACGACGAGCTTATCTCCTATGACGCGCAGCCTCCTGGTCAAGAGGCACGGTGGCCTGGGTCCATGAGCCAGGGAAGGGCCAAAGGCCTGGTGTCCGAGGATAGGACGGTGTTTCTGGAGGCTGTACTCTCGGGAGAGGCGGTTGCGCGGCCTTCGCCCCAGGCCATCACCTATTCGGCCAGAGGCAACATCCAGGGAGCTCAATTCTTCGCCGTGGCCGGCAAGGTCTATGAGCTGGCCAAGGAGAGAGGCCTGGGCCGGGAGATCCCCACCGACTGGTTCTTGCAGGATATCAGGGACTAAAGGGGCTCTAGGGGCACCCCCAGAGGAAACCTTCTGAGTGGGAAGGTGGGAAAGAAGCGTTAGACTTTTCGTGTAAGGCCGGCACCAGGGCGAGATACGCCCCAGAGGCGGCGCAGATGGCCTGGGGCCGCGTGCTTGAATGGTTCGCCCGGTATCTGAAGTACAGCTAGGACTCAGGCTTTAAACGTGAGGAGAGGGCACTCCCGGTGCATCGGGAGTGCCCTCTCCTGTCGTGGCTGATGTGGCAGAGGCCGGCCTAATTACCCGCCGTTTTTGCTCTTTTGGATGCCAAGCAAGACCTTCTCAGGGCTCATGGGCAACTCGGTGAACCTGACGCTTGTGGCATCGAACAGGGCATTGGCTATGGCGGCCATGGGTGGCACTATGGACATTTCCCCAACCCCTCGGATTCCGTAGGGCCCATCGGAGGCGGGCACCTCAATCAGCTCGGTCTGGATCATTGGCAGGTCCAGGGAGGTAGGTATCCTGTAGTCCAGGAAGGAGGCGTTCTTCATATTGCCATTATCGAAGATGTACTCCTCCGTCAAAGCCCAGCCGATTCCTTGAGTTACGCCTCCCTGCATCTGCCCTTCTATCTGGGTGGGATTGACCGCCAAACCGCAGTCCTGAAAGGCCGTAAAGTTGAGGATGGTTACCTTTCCCGTCTCTGGATCCACCTCAATATCGACGACATCAACTCCAAACTGGGGGGCCTGCCGCATCCTGGCGACACTGCCGGTCTCCATAATGGGCCCACGGGCGTCAGAGGCCAGGTCCCTCATGGTCACGAAACGAGAGGGGTCTCCCTTGGCCTGCACGCGCTGCGACTGGTATTCCACCTGGTCTGTCGGCACGTCCAGTTTCGCGGCCCCTCGATCTATTAGCTGCTGCTTTACCTTGTCGCTGGCGTTCTTCAGGGCAGCGCTCATCGACATGGTGACCTTGCTCCCCGCGGAGACGGTAGCGTACGGAGCGGTGTCCGTTGCTGGTATAGTGATGGTTACCTGGGAAGGCTCTACCCCGAACTCCTCCGCCACCAACTGCACCAGGGCGGTACGAGACCCGCTAATGTCGATGGCGCCCATGATTATCGCCAGGGTTCCATCGCCGTTGACCCTGATGGCTGAGCCCATAGGCCCCGCACCACCCAGCCAAGTAGCAGAGGCCAGACCTCTTCCTCTATTAGGCCCTGTAAGAGGGGTGGTCCAGGCCGGGTGGGTCTTGACCTTCTCAAGGGTCTCCCGAAAGCCCACCCTGGGCAGCGCCATGTCGGTGGGCATACGGTCCCCTTCCGCGGCCACGTTCATCAACCTCAACTCCAGGGGGTCCATGTTAAGGGCCCTGGCCAGCCTGTCCATATGAGACTCGAAGGCGTAGGCGGCCTGGGGAGCCCCGGGAGCACGGTAGGAGCCCACAGGAGGCTTGTTGACCACTACGTCATACCCTTCTATGAGCAAATTAGGAATCTTGTAAGCACCCCCACAAGCGTTGGTGGCCGCCGAAACGGGGCCTCCGGGAAAGGCGCCGCCCTCCATGGTCACCCTTATGTGAGCAGCGGTCAGCTTCCCCTCTTTAGTGGCGCCCAGCTTCACGTGGAAGACGGAGGGAGCTCCGGGCCGGCCTATCTTGAACTCTATGTCTCTAGCCACGACCATCTTCACTGGTCTGCCTGATTTACGAGACAGGAGGATGGCAATGGGCTCCAGAACGCCCTGGGTCTTGGCGCCGAAGCCTCCTCCCATCTCCACGGGTATAACATTGATAGAGGTCAGAGGCTCGTCCAGAATCTCATTGAGCTGCTCCAGGATACGGAAGCTGCCCTGGGAGCTGCTCCACACGGTAATCTTGCCATTGGCGTCCACGTCGGCCAGGGTGGCCCTGGGCTCCAGGTAGGCCTGATGGACCATCACCGTGCTATATGTATCCTCGATGATGACGTCGGCTTGCTTGAAGCCCTCCTCAAGGTCACCGCGAGAGAGCTCGATGTGGGTGGCGATGTTGCTGGGTTCTGTAGGCTTCCCGCCGAGGGTCTGAGTAAAGAGGTTGGGGTGCAGAAGTGGGGCGTCCGGCTTCATACTCTCTTCGGCGCTAAACAACGGGGTAAGAAGCTCATACTCCACATCTATCAGCTCCACGGCCTCTTCGGCCGCTTCGGTAGTGGTTGCGGCAACGGCGGCCACCGGCTGCCCAACCCAGAGGACCTTGCTACTGGCGAAGACGGAGGTGGCCGAGTTGGGACGTCCCTTGTCTCCTTCCGACTCGTGGCCGGGGTCGTAGGACCCTGTTTCGTGAGCGCCGTCGCCAGCCTCGGCGGCGGTGGATTTAGAAGCCAGGTCTCCAGCGGTAGCTACGGAAACCACGCCCGGATGCTGTAGGGCTTTGGAATAGTCGATACGCCTTATCCTGGCGTGAGGATGTGGGCTATACAGGACCTTGCCGTACAGCATTCCCGGGAGCCGAACGTCTGCTCCATAGACGGCTTCTCCAGTCACCCTCTCCAGAGCATCGACTTTGTCTACCCGCTGCCCGATGACCTTGTACCCATCCATGGTGACCTCCAAAGTTGGTGTTATCGTTAAGCCGGTATGTATTCAGCGATAGATCAGGTGGCACAAAATGAAGCCCTGGGTTGTCTCTCTGCCCCCGACGCTAAATGATATGTCATTGGGCAAACATGTGTCCAGGCATACAGCTTTAAATGAAGCCGCCGCTCATAGGAGAAGTCCACACCTGGGCAACTCCTCTGAGTAAATCGGTGGATGGGGACCAGATAAGCTACGGAGCGTTTATCAGGTGGCACGCGGTGGCGTGCCCAGGGGTAGTCTCAGTCAGCTTGGGTTCAATCTCGGCGCATACATCCATGGCGTATATGCAGCGGGTGCGGAAGGGACACCCAGAGGGTGGATTCATGGCGCTGGGGACCTCTCCCCTCAGCTCAATTGCCTCCCGTTCTATGTCCGGGTGGGAGGGCAGCGCCGCGGAGAGAAGGGCCTTGGTATAAGGGTGACGCGGGTCCTCATATATTTCCTCAGAGGGACCCGTCTCCATGATCTTCCCCAAGTACATAACGGCCATCTGGTTGGCCATGTAGCGAACGGTGGCCAGGTCATGGGCAATCAGAAGGTAGGTAAGCCCAAACTGGTCCTGTAGGTCCTTAAATAGGTTCATTACTTGGGCACGGATGGACACATCCAAAGAAGAGACGGGTTCGTCCAGGATAATGAGCTCTGGGTTGGAGGACATGGCCCTTGCCAGGGCTATACGCTGCCGCTGGCCGCCGCTAAAAGACCTGGGGAAGTTCCCCATAGCAGTGGGATCCAACCCCACGAAGCTGAACATCTCGCGAGTTTTTCTCCTGACTTCCGAGCGTGGCAGTCCACTGTTGATGGCCAGAGGCTCCGAGACTATGGCCTCCACTTTCATTCGCGGGTTAAGGGAGGCGTAAGGATCCTGGAAGACGGCCTGCACGCTAGACCGATAGGTCCTGAGGGCATCCCCGCCAAGATCGAAGACATCCTGACCCTTGTAGAGGACCTCCCCAGAGGTGGGACGCTCAAGACGCAGGATAACTCTGGAGGTGGTAGTCTTGCCGCAGCCAGACTCCCCAACCAGGGCGAAGGCATCTCCCTTTCTAACATTAAAGGAAACCCCATCAACTGCCTTGACCGTGCCTACAAGGCGCTCAATAATTACGCCCTTGGTCACGGGAAAGTATTTCTTGAGGTCTTTTATCTCCAGTAGGAGTTCGCCGCTAGTGGTCATTTTTCGCCTTTCCCATCCACCTGGAGCCAGCAAGCGCCCGCTTGAGTGGCGCTTATTTGAACCATTGGTGGATACTCTCTCCAGCAGCTATCCATGACGTAAGGGCACCTTGGAGCAAAGCGGCATCCGTCAGGTATGTTGTAGAGAGAGGGAGGCTGCCCCTCAATGGAGTACAGCCTTGCCGACTTCTCCTCCAGCTTGGGCACAGAGCCCAGGAGAGCCTGAGTGTAGGGATGGATGGGGTTATTGAAGACGTCTCGAACGGGCCCCGTCTCAATGATTCTTCCGGCATACATGACCGCCACGGTGTCACACATCTTAGCGACTATGCCAAAGTCGTGGGTAACGAAGATGAGACCAACCCCCGTCTGCACTTGAAGATCCTTGAGAAGGGTCAGGTACTGGGCCTGGATGGTTACGTCCAGAGAGGTGGTTGGCTCGTCGGCGATCAATAGCCTAGGCTCGCTGGCCAGGGCCATAGCACCCACAACACGCTGCCGCATGCCGCCGCTGAGCTCGTGGGGGTAGAGCGCGACACGATATTCAGGCGATGAGATGCCCACCTGTCGATAGAGGGACTTGACGCGATCCCAGAGGCTTGCCTTGTTGGTCCTGAATCTAGGTGTCACCGCCTCTTGCACCTGGTCTCCCGTGGAGTAGGCGGGGTTAAGAGATGTCATGGGGTCCTGCAGGATCATGGCAACCTTCCGCCCTCGAAATTTCCTCAACTCCCCGGAGTCCATCTCCAGGACATCTTCACCTTCAAAGAGGATCTTTCCCGATATCGTTTTGCCAATGGGTTGTGGCAGCAGTTGAAGGATAGAGGTACAGGTTACGCTTTTCCCGCACCCCGACTCTCCTACAATTCCCAGGGTTTCGCCCTGCCTGACTTTAAAGCTTACGCCGTCAACGGCCTTAACTATCCCAGTTCTTGTGAAGAAGTAGGACCGCAGGTCTTGAACGTCCAACAGGACATCCCCAAACGTTTTTTCAACAGCTTGGGTAATGGCTTCACCCTCCTCTTCCACCCCAAGATAGCCGATTGTCACTACGGTTTACGTTCCTCATAGCCTCATGGATTTAGATAGCGGGAGAGGTACGTAGCGGCTTTTCAGCGTAGTAAAACGTGGGCGCATTCTACATTGCGCCCACGTAGTTGTCAACAATTTCACATACAAGGCCGGTGGGACGAGGGAAGAAGGCGGCAGGTCTTAGGCCATTTCGCTAGGCGTAGATGTCCTCGAAGAGGGCCTCCGGCGGCGGCGGCGGGCTCTCGTCTGCGAAGCGTGTAGCCTCCTCTATCTCCCGCTCCACCTCGCCGTCCAGGGCATCCAGCTCTCCTTCATTGAGGATGCCCTGGTCCAGGGCCCATTGCCTGAAGCTGGATATTGGGTCCTTGGCCTTCCACTCCTCCTCCTCGGAATTATCTCTGTATTCGGAGGGGTCCGAGATGGAGTGGCCGCGAAACCGGTAGGCCAACGCCTCTATGAAAAAGGGCCCGCCACCTGAACGGACCCTCTCGATCGCCTCTCTAGCTGTATCATATACCGCCAGCACGTCCATGCCGTCCACCTGAATGGACGGCATACGGTACGCCTCAGCCATGTGATAGACATCGCGCCCGCCGGCATGGGTATCATCGATATGAGACCCCATTCCATATAGGTTGTTTTCCAGGAAGAAGATCATAGGCAGTTTCCAGAGTGATGCCAGGTTCATCGCCTCATGGAACTCTCCTTCATTGATGGCGCCGTCCCCGAAGAAGCAGACTACGACCTTTTCTTCACCCTTGTACTTGCTGGACAGGGCGAGCCCCACAGCCAGGGGAAACTGCCCGCCCACGATAGCGTGACCCCCCATGAAGCCTTTGGATGGGTCGAAGAGGTGCATGGAGCCGCCCTTGCCCTTGCTGCATCCGGTAGCTTTTCCAAAGAGCTCCGCCATAACTGCCTTAGGGTCCAAACCCTTGGCCAACGCGTGCCCATGGTCTCGATAATGCGTAACCACGTAGTCATCGGGCCTGAGGGCGGAGATGGCTCCAGCAGCTATAGCCTCCTCACCTATGTACAGGTGCAGGAATCCCCCGATCTTGCCCAACATGTACATTCGTGAGGCCTCCTCTTCAAGGAGGCGTATTAGCCGCATCGTGTGGTATAAGTCCACTACCTTTTCTTTTTTCAGTTTTTCCGCCACCTTCATAGGCACCTCACCTTCAGTGCAGCGACCCTTATACGCCTTCCTGACAGGCGTAATCCTTAGATGTGAATGGCCCGTCCATCGGTTGAGAGGGCCGCCTCCTTAAGCACTTCCGACAGCGTGGGGTGTGGATGTACCAGGGCGCCCACCTCGATGGTCGTGCCCTCCAGGTGCCGGGCCAGGGAGAGTTCTCCCAGCAGCTCAGTTACCTCAGGACCAACCATGTGCGCCCCAATGATCTCCCCGGTGCTGTTATCTGATACCAGCTTTACCATTCCCTCGGTTTCACCCAGAGCTATAGCCTTTCCACTGGCCTGGAATGGAAATATCCCCACCCTTATGTCATGGCCTTTCTCTCTAGCCTGCTTCTCTGTTAATCCAAAGCTTGCCACCTGGGGTTGGCAGTAGGTGGCTCTGGGCATAAAGGTGTAGTCCAGCGGGGGAGTCTCTATCCCGGCCATGGTCTCCACTGCCGCCACTCCCTGGGCGGAAGCCACGTGGGCCAGAGCCATCTTTCCAGTCACATCGCCTATGGCGTACACTCCGGGCACGTTGGTCATCATTCTGTCGTTGATTACGACGAATCCCCTCTCCGTCTCCACGCCCACTGTCTCCAGGCCCAGCTCTTCAACGTTTCCAGAAATGCCTACGGCCACCAGCACCTTATCGCACTCGATCTCCTCTTCCCCGTCCTGGGTCGCGACCTTGAGCTTTGCCCTACCGCTATCCTGGGAGAGGCCCGTTACCTGGGCTCCCGTCTTGACCTGGATGCCCTGCTTGGAGAAGGCCCTCTCCAGCCGCTGGCTGACGTCCTCATCCTCCAGGGGCACCAGGCGAGGCAGCATCTCCACAATGGTGACGGTGGCGCCATAGGCGCTGTAGATGTAAGCGAATTCCGCTCCCGTGGCACCTCCCCCCACTATGGCAACGGCGGAAGGCACCTCCTTAAGCTCCAGGGCCTCCCTACTGGTGATGACCAGCTCCCCGACGTCGGGAATCATGGGAAGACTCCTGGGCCTGGTTCCTGTGGCGATGATGACGTTCTTGCCGGTAAGGGTCTGGCCTGTGTCCCTTATTTCAACTTCAGTGGCCGACTTTAGGTAACCAGACCCCTGAAAATGTTCCACCTCGTTTTTCTTCAGGAGGGCCTTGACTCCTCCCACCAGACGCCGGACGACGACGCGGCTGCGCTCTACGGCCTTGGCGAAGTCATAGCTTACGTTGTCGAAAGTTATTCCGAACTCCTGAGAGTGCTCATTGATCAGGTTAACTATCTCCGCGTTCCGGAGGAGGGCCTTGCTGGGAATACAGCCCCAATTGAGGCAGATTCCCCCAACCTCGTCCCTCTCGACCAAGGCCACATTCATGCCCAACTGGGCTGCTCGGATGGCTGCAACATATCCCCCGGGGCCCGCACCTATAATGATTACGTCGTACCCGGCCATAAAAAAGCTTAATCCTCTCGGTCACGTATCGGCTATGCAGTAGCATATCATTCTAACCAATTTACAAAGCTAGTAAAAGGTATTTGTTATACACATATATAACATTTATGGCTTGAGGCCTAGAAGGGCACCGAGGTTCATACTAGGCTCTGTCTCTTCCTAGAGCATCTTGTCTTCCCTTCGCAGGTTTGAGTATAATTGGCCCGTCCTCGCGGATACTCCCAATGAAGGAGAAGACCAGGATGCCCACGGCGCTAACGTTTTTTGGAGGGAAATTCGTTCCCCTGTCAGAGGCCAAGGTGGGCGTAATGACCCATGCTCTGCACTACGGAACGGCCATCTTCGAAGGCGTCCGCGGCAACTGGAACCAGGAAGCGGGGAAGATGTTCATCTTCCGTCCCCTGGAGCATTATGAGCGCCTTCACCAAGGCTGCCGCATCCTGAAGATAGAGCTGCCCTATAGCCCGGATGACCTGTGCAGCATAACGTCGGAGCTGGTGGAAAAGTGCGGCTACCAGGAAGACCTATACATCAGGCCTCTGGCCTTTAAAAGCGCCCAGCGAGTGGCCAACCTGAAGCTACACGAGCTGGAAGACGATTTTGTCCTGATAGCTATACCCTTTGGGGCCTACATCGATTCCGAAGGCGCCATTCGATGCTGCACCTCCTCCTGGCGTCGCATGGAAGACACCATGATTCCACCCAGGGTCAAGATCAGCGGCCTCTATGTAAACAACATCCTGGCCAAAACCGAGGCCGTCATGGCCGGATTCGACGAGGCCATAATGCTTAACCAGGACGGGATTGTCTCCGAGGGTACGGGGGAGAACATCTTCCTGGTCTCCAAGGGCAGGCTCCACACGCCTGACGCATCCGATAACGTGCTGCCCAGCATCACCAAAGACACGGTAATTCAGATGGCCAAAAACGAGCTGGGGCTAGAGGTAGTTGAAAGGCACATCCAGAGGAGCGAGCTCTACCTAGCCGACGAGGTCTTCCTCACGGGTACCGCAGCCCATATCACGCCCGTGGCGGAGATCGATAACCGAAAGGTGGGCGACGGCCAGATCGGTGATATCACCAGGAGGCTGCAGGACCTATACTTCGACGTGGTGCGCGGGAAGAACCCCAAGTATATACACTGGTGCACCCCGGTACCCTTGAAGCTGGCAATAGCCTGATGGAGTGGCTCCCTGCGCTCATGCTATGTTACCTCTTGGGGTCCGTACCGTCGGGATATATAGCCGGCCGCCTTTCAAGGGGAATCGACATTCGAGAGGCGGGCGACGGGAACGTTGGGGCTGCTAACGCCTACGCGCTGCTGGGCCCTGGCCCCGGCGCCGCGGTAGCACTATTCGACATCAGTAAAGGAATTATCGCTGTCCTTATGGTCAGGTCCATAACTGGCTCCGATGCTGCCGCCCTCCTAGGCGGCATATCTGCGGCGGCGGGCCATAGCTGGCCTTTCTACTTAAAATTTCGCGGCGGCAGAGGCGCCGCGACGTCCCTAGGTGTCTTGCTGGTTCTAGTGCCCCAGGTGGCCGCCATGCTTACGATTGCAGCCTCGGTGCCCCTTCTACTATATAGAAGCACCACGGTCTTCTTCGCCTGCGTGTTCATCCCCATAGCTCCACTGGTCTGGTACACCGGCGCCCCTGCTCCCTATGTTGGTTACGTGATAGCGTTGCCCTTGATGATAGGGCTCACTCACTATTTGAGCACCAAGAGGCCCAGCCCAGGATTCGCGGTTAGTTCAGGGAGCGGTCAAAGCCTGGGAATCTAATTGTATAGCTTGTTATGGAAGAAGCCTCTCGCGACTACTTTATTCTAGTCCTCATAGCAAGTCTCGGAACTCTTCAAGTCGCCGCCTCACTGGGCGGTCTGCGAGGCCTTCTCCTTTTGCGGAAGCCCTTGGCCTCGTCTATTGCGGGTGCTGCCCTGGTGGTAGCCGCCTTCACCTGGTATTTCGCCTCGGCTCCTCGTAACCTCGGCGATACGGAGGGTGGCCGGGACGCCAACACTCAGGCGCTCCTCTTCGCCCTCGGCTCCTTAGCGGCGGTGGTGGTGACCCTACTATCCTCCTCTTTCATCAATGCCCAGATGAAAGGCAACTCCCGGTCTCCCGACCAGGGCCTTGAAGCATTGAAAGAGACCAGCTTTTTTACGGCCCTTCGTGGCAGCTTGACTTACTGGTGGAAGAGATGGCAGAAGCAGATGCAAAGGTTTTCCTCTGGATAAACGGCTGGGTTGGCACCTTCTCCTGGTTCGACAACGTCATGGAGGTGCTGGTGAGCGACTACTTCATTCCCGTAGGCTCTGCTCTGGTCCTCCTGGCTTTCTGGTTCATGGGAGGTGACCCTGAGACACGAGAGCGGAACCAGAAGACAGTCTTCGTCGCCTGCAGCGCCCTGGGCATAGCTAGCTGGACTGTATTCATCATCAACGACTTCTTCTTTCGGCCCAGACCCTTCGTCGGCCATGAAGCCTCCCTTCTCTTCTACCAGCCCACCGACTCCTCCTTTCCCGCTAACCCCGTTGCCGTGGTCTTTGCCATGGCCGCCAGCGTTTGGTGGGCCGACAGGAGGGTCGGAACCCTAATGTATGTTATGGTCAGCGTCTTTGCCTTCTCCAGGGTCTACGCTGGCGTCCACTATCCCCTGGACGTGATTAGTGGGGCTGCCATCGGGATAGTAGTGGCCTACCTGATATCCAAACTCCGGGTCCTCCTGGAGCCTCTACCTACAATAGTGGTACGACTGGCCCGCGTCTTCTCTCTGGCGTGAGGCCCTGTCCGAGTAACATCTCATAAGGGCAAACCCTCGCCCACTCCGAAGGGCTGCCGTTCCACGTTTGCCTTCCTGACCAGTCCAAACTAAAATTGTTGCGGTGCAAGTATGGACACTTCTCTCAAAATAAGGAGATTCCGCTGGTCAGACTCGCTGGAGTTTGTGCTTCTGTACAACGACATAGCCGGTGCAGTCCATACCGAGAGGGCCTTTACAGTTCCAGAGATGAAGGAGTGGCTTGGTCAGCCCTCCCTGCTACCCGAGGAGAACTGCTTTGTCGCCGAGGGAGAAGAGGGGCTTGCCGGATACGTTCTGGTTACACCTGAGCTGCCGATAGGCCGGACAGTTGTCAGCGGAGGCGTGTCAGGACCCCATCGCCGCCACGGCCTGGGCCAACGACTCCTCCGCACCGCCATAGAGCGCTCCCACGAGCTAGGAGCATCGCTGGTCAACCTCGAGGCCCAGGCTAACAACAAGGAGGCCCAACAATTCTTGCGTTCGGAAGGGTTCCAAGAGGTCCGATCTTACTGGCTTATGCGCTGGGAGAAGAAGGAGTTGCCCCCCTTTAACCCTCCAGACGGGTTCTCGATACGCTCTTCCCTTCCTGGACAGGACTCCGCGCTCCTCACTAGGTTGCAGAACGCAACCTTTGGGGACAATTGGGGCTTCAGTCCCAATACGGAGGAGGAGATTGATTACCGGACCAGGCTTAGCTGGTGCCATCCGGAAGGTATCCTGATCATGTTCCACGGAGATGATCCGGCAGCATACAACTGGACCTTCATCAGGGCCGGCCAGAAGACCTCCACGGGAGTTGTGGGAATGACCGGCGTGCATCCCAATTACCGGGGAAAGGGGCTGGGGAGAATTGTTCTGCTGGCGGGTATGGACTTCCTGTTAAAGAAGAACGTTCAGGGCATAGAGCTGGAGGTGGACCAGGAGAACGCGCCCGCCAGAGAGCTTTACCTCTCGATGGGGTTTCGCAAGATACAGGAGAGCCTGTGGTATGAGAAGCGGCTGGAGCCCTAGTACAGCTCCTTCTCCATCTTCTCCACACCCTCTCTCTCCTCCGCCCTATTTGGCTGGTATCGGTCTGGGATGAGGAGGCCCCCTGATAGGACTATCTTCATGGCCTCCTCAACACTCATGTCGGTCTCTATGATTTCGTCTTCGGGCAAGATCGCCAGGTTGCCTGAAGTGGGATTGGGAACCGTCGGTACGTAGACGGCAACCAGGGGCCTCCCATCCTCGTCCTTAAGGTGTCCAGTCACCAGACCCAACGCCCTAAATCCAGGCCTTGGCCACTCGAGGAAGACCACCCGGCTGTACCTTCTACCTGCTGGACTCATGGATAGGGCGTCGGTGGCCTGCTTTGCCATAAGAAACACTGGCCTGACTATGGGTATGTGGCTCAGGACCGAGTTACTGAACTGCAGCACTTTGAGGCCTACGACGCTGGCGGCGCCTAGTCCCACCAGGTAGAGTATTACCAGCACAGAGAGTAAACCTATGCCTGGGATGTCCCCAACATCGTATCCCGCTATAACGGGCATCAGGGGATTGACACTTCCCTCCACGAAGTCAAACAGGAACTTCAGCACTACGTAGGTGATGATTATGGGTATCATCACCAGGAAGCCAGCGAAAAACCGGTTCCTTAGATGGCTTTGAACCTTCCTTGGAAAAGCAACCTTCTCCTCATTCCCTATCGCCATATCAGTCTCCCGCAGCGATATTTAGGGAGGGCTCTATGAGGCACTCAAAGAGCCCTATTATTTTCTCCGCCGTCAGCCCCCAGCTCATAGCCTTGGCTTTCTCTCTGGCCGCCATACCCATGTTATGTCGAAGGTCTTCGTTTGATAACAGCGTCTCTAAGCGGTAAGTGTAAGGGGTTGCACAGCGCCATGATACCAGATTACCGTTTACTCCGTCATCGACCAGGCTCTGCAAGCCACCCACCCGAGATGCTATAACGGGCGTGCCACAGCTCATGGCCTCCAGCGCCGCCAGGCCAAAGCTCTCGTAGTAGGAAGGCATAACGAACACATCGGCGGCGCTGTAATACACAGGCAGTTCCTTCTGCTTCATCACGCCCAGGAAGCTCACGTCCTCCTGGATGCCCAACTCTCCGGCCAGCGATCTCAGCCTATTAAGCTCCCGGTTCTTCTCCTGACCTCCCACTATGAGAAGCTTTACTCCTTCTCTATCCTCCAGCTCCGCAAAGGCCTTGAGAAGTAGGCTCAGCCCCTTTAGAGGCTCGATGCGCCCCACGAATAGGATGACCTGCTTATTTTCTAAGTCCAACTGCCTCCTGGCCTCCACTTTTTCCATGGGCTGGAACAGGTCGCTGTCTACTCCTGGAGCCACGACGTGTATCTTGTGGGGAGATGCCCCATACAGCCGCACCATCTCCTGTTTCTCATGGGCGCTGGATACCACCACTGCATCCACCTGGTCCATCACCCGTTTTTCGCTCATTTTTCGCAGGCTGCTCTCCTTCTCGCCGGGCCGGGCCCTCATCTTTAGCTCCGCCAGGGTGTGAAAAGTGGTCACATGAGGGACCCTCCAGCTCTGGCTGAGAGTAATGCCAGCCCTCCCTGAAAGCCAGTAGTGGGAGTGTACAAGGTTGTAGTCTAAATCCTCGGCCTGCTGAAAACGGCTCAGGTTGCCAATGAACTGGGGCAGATAGGTATGCAGGTTGGCTTTGGGCTCTCCGTAAGGGCCAGCCTCCAGATGAATAACCCGAACGCCTTCTCCAAGGTGGACTACCTGGGGGTCTGCCGGATCATGATACCTGGTATACACGTCGACCAGATGGCCCCTTCTTCCCAGCTCATTGGCAAGTTGGAGGACATAGACGTTCATTCCCCCGGTATCCTCTTCACCCAATCGAGCCACCGGGCAACCGTGAAAGCTTATTACCGCGATTCTGTACATTTCAGTGCTCAAGAAGACCCTGGCGAGCCTTCAGGTCTGGCGGCGAATCACCATGCGATAAATGGAGACAGGGGAGCCGCCCAGGTCGAACTTGTAGGGCTCCGTCCCCCTAAGAAAGTCGAAGAACTCCTTGCCATCCTCCACGGCCTCCTTGATGCATAGGGCCTTGTTTAGGAGACCCACGCTCAGGGAGGCGTAGGCGGGATCGTAGCCACTGTTGTAGAGGAGGAGGCTATTTCCGTAATCGAAGCACAGGGCTGCGGCAGCCCTCACTCCGTTGACCTCCAGGAAGTACAGCTTCAGACGCCCCTGAGATGCCATATCGACGGCCATAGAATAGAAAAACCTCTCCCGCTCCTCGGTCATGAACTGGGCTTTATCCTGGCTACTGAGCCTCAACAGGCGCAGAAAGTCCGGGAGACCCTCCTCCACTTCCTCAGGGCTCGAAAGGTAGAACTGCCTACTCTCTCCGTGGTAGCTAAGTCGCCGCATCTTCCTTCGAAGCTCATGGCGGTCCTTACGGCTGAGAGAGGCCAGGTATGCATCCCAGGTATTCGGCAGAGCGGCGCCGAGGGTCACGTCCTCCTGCTCAACCTCCACAACGTATCCTCTGGCCCCAGCCACAATGGGGAGGTGGTCCAGCGTAGGAGAGCCCTCGGGGATAGAGGTCAACTCAATTGTGTGCCACCCCCTGGGTTCCAAGCACTCCATGAGAGTGGTATAAAACCCCTCCTCCTTCCCCCGTAGCACCACGAAATCATGGTAATCGAAGAGGTCGGTATCGCCCAAGAAGGAGAGGGCGCCATCTCTGAACATGAGAGGCGATATCCCCTGCAACTCGCCGTCGTTTCGCACCTCCATCAGGCACAGCTCGGCGTCTCCTCCAAACTGGTCCCACCATATGTGCTGCAGCCCGGGCGTAAGAAAACAGTTATCGAAGGAGGAGGAGGGCAGAATACTCTCCCACAGGTCTCTCAAAGTTTCGAAGGTTACTTCACAGGCCGTGGCTGGCAAGCTCATCTCCCCTGCAACAGGGCTAGAAACTCGGCACGATTGGTCGACTCCGTGTTCAAGCTGCCACGGGTCGCCGAGGTTACGACTTTTGTTCCTGGCTTCTGTACACCCCTAAGGGAGAGGCAGAGGTGCTCTGCCTCGATTACCACCGCGACTCCCAAGGACTGAAGCTCATTATAGATAACGTCAGCGGTCTGTTCTGTCAGGCGCTCCTGTAGCTGAGGCCTGTGGGAGAGGATATCCAGGACCCGGGCCAGCTTGCTGGCTCCCACCACCCTGCCATCCGGCACGTACCCGATATGAGCATGGCCAAAGAAGGGCAAAAAGTGGTGCTCGCAAATGGAGTAGAAGGGTATGTCTCTCAGGATAACCAGCTCTCGATATCCCTCCTCAAAGGTGACGTCCAAGACCTCTGAGGGGTCCTGCTCAAGTCCAGCGAAGAGCTCCTGGTACATCTGGGCTACGCGACGTGGGGTCTCCCTCAAGCCCTCTCGCTGGGGGTCTTCCCCTATGGCTTCGATTATGGAGGCCACCGCCTCCTCTATCTTTTGTAATTTAAACACTCAACCGCTCCAGGGATGCTAAAAGGCAGTTATGGCCTCCCGGACCGCCGTCAGCTCAGGAGGTAGCTCCAGAAGAGAGACACTGGTAAACCGTTTGGCTGCATCCGGGTCCTTTAGCCCTGTTCCGGTTATTATACAGACAATTCGCTTCTTCCGTAGGTCTAGTCCGTTGCGGGCTGCCTTGAGCAACCCGGCGACGCCGGCTGCGGAGGCGGGCTCGCAGAAAATGCCCTCCTCCTGCGCCAGAAGCCGGTAGGCCTCCATGATCTCTTCGTCGGATACGGCTTCGATGATGCCGCCCGACTCGTCTCGAGCCTTGAGGGCGCCTTCCCAGCTGGCGGGGTTGCCTATACGTATAGCCGAGGCCACCGACTTGGGTTCCTCCACCACGTGGCCTTTAACAATGGGAGCCGCCCCCTCTGCCTGAAAACCCAGCATACGAGGGAGGTTTTTGGCATGTTCAGAAGCTTGGTACTCCTTGAAACCCATCCAGTAGGCGGTAATGTTCCCAGCATTGCCCACAGGAAGACAGAGGTAGTCTGGGGCATCATCGAGAGCATCAACTATTTCAAAGGCGGCCGTCTTCTGCCCTTGAAGCCTGAAGGGGTTGACAGAGTTGACCAGAGTTATGGGCTGGCTTTTTACCAGCTCCCTGGCGATACGCAACGCCTGGTCAAAGGTGCCATCGAGCACCAGCACCCGAGCCCCATAGGCTATAGCCTGAGCCAGCTTGCCGCTTGCCACGTCGCCCTTGGGCACCAGGACTATGCAGGTCATCCCGCAGCGAGCCCCATAGGCCGCAGCCGAGGCGCTTGTATTACCCGTAGAGGCGCAGAGAATAGTATTGCTGCCGGCTTCCTGGGCCTTGGCCACCGCCACCACCATGCCCCGATCCTTAAAGGAGCCCGTGGGGTTGCAACCCTCTAGCTTGAAGTAGACCTCGCAATCCCCCAAGCGCGATGCCAGTTTTCCAGAACGAACCAGCGGTGTATCCCCTTCACCCAGGGTGATACGAGGCGTTGACTGGCTTACCGGCAGAAATTCCGTGTATTTTGCAATGACCCCCAAGGGCATTTCCTACGCCTAGACCTGAACTACTAATTCCACTCTTCTACCCTAATCAGGTTACCAATTTTTTCAACCACCTCCAAGTCCTGCAGGCCCTTGAGCGCCTGTTGCATGGAGGCCTCTTTTGCATTATGGGTCATCATAACTAGCTCTGCCACCCCTCCACCTTCCTCGGCCTCCTTCTGGATTACGGAGGCGATGCTTATTTGAAGGCCACCAAAGACGCTGGCGATCTGGGCCAGAACTCCTGGCTGGTCTGGCACCACCAGCCTCAGGTAGTATTTGGTTACCAGCTCCGATATGGGCTCTATGGCCTTGTCGTCCTGGGGCACCGTTTCGTAGGGCGCCCTGACGCCGTTAACCACATTGCGAGCTATCTCTAGTATATCCGCCACTACCGCGCTGGTGGTAGCGGCGGAGCCTGCCCCCTGGCCCTGGAAGAGGACCCGGCCCGCTAGGTCGCCTTCCACCTCGACCGCATTGACAACGCCGTCCACGCTGGCCATAAGGACATCCTGGGGCACCAGGGTTGGGTGCACCCTTAGCTGTAGCTTCCCGTTCTGCTGGCGGCCGATGGCCAACAGTTTTATACCGTACCCTAGCTCACGGGCGTACCTGAAATCCCGGGATGTGAGCCTGCTTATCCCTTCACGGTAGATGTCGGAGCGTTTGACCCTGGAGTGAAAGGCCAGCGAAGATAGTATGGCCAGCTTATAGACTGCGTCCAGGCCTTCTACATCATTAGTGGGGTCGGCCTCGGCGTAGCCCAGGGCCTTGGCCTCTTCTAGGGCTTCACCAGAGTCCAATCCCTCTCTGGACATTCTCGTGAGAATATAGTTGGTGGTGCCGTTGATTATGGCTCTAAGGGTCACAATTTCGTTGGCTAGCAACTCCTTCATAAGGGGCCCGATGATGGGGATGCCACCTCCAACACTGGCCTCGAAGAGGACCATTACCCCCTTCTTACCGGCCAGGGTAAGAATGTCCGGGCCCTGCTTGGCCATCACTTCCTTGTTTGCCGTTACGACATGCTTACCCAGTGAGACGGCCTTCATTATGTAGTCCAGAGCAGGGACATCGCCTCCTATCACCTCCACCACTATGTCTATCTGCTCGTCGTTTAGGACCTCATCGGCATCGGTGGTAATCAGGTCTGCTGGAACCTCCGGGGGGCGAGGCTTTTGTGGGTGCTTTACCAAAACTCGCTTGAGGGCTACCGGCGCTCCCACCTGTCTGGCTATGTGATCTCTCTTTTCTAGAAGGACCCCGGCTACTCCACTACCAACCACCCCCAGGCCCATAAGCCCTACACCTACCTGGCTCTTTCCCTTCACTCCCGGCGCCCCCGCTATCCCCTGCCGCCAAAGGCAGTTATGTTGAGCTGCTCGTAGATCCATGCATACTTGTCGGAGTCAAAGTGAGTCTCCACCCGGTTCTGGTCGGACGTTCGCTCCTCGGCCAACCAGTCCTGAACGGCGCGTTCCTTCAGTAATCTGAGGCTCAACTCATCCACTTCCCTGGCCTCGGCCTTCTCAGTGACCAGGTAGACGTCAACCGATTCGATATTAAAGAAAGGCTCGCTCAGGGTGTTCTCCTCTAGCTCGAAGAGAGGCTCTTCAAGAAAGTCATCCAGGACCCCTTTGGGCAGCCATCCTATCTCTCCGCCGTTGGCCGCTCCTGCCTGATCAATAGAGTAGGTAAGGGCCAACTCCTCAATTGGGGTACCGCTTTCCAATCGCCTTTTAATTACTTCTACGTCGGCGTCGTCCTTCATGGAGATCCTGTACAGATGGATCTGCTCCGCCACCGTGGGCACGTTCTGGCCCAGAACTTCCCTGAATTCACCCCTGACAAGATCCGCTTTAACCAGATTCCTGTGGTCGGATTTAGATAATTGAATGGTATTTAGGTAGTCTCCGTAAATCTCTTTGAACTCTGTGTCCAGACGGTCTGCATCCACCTCTTCACCCTCTGCGGGTGGCGGCAGGAGGCGAGAGCGTATCTCCTGGTCTACCTCTTCATCGGAGATCAAAATACCCATTCGTGGGGCCGCTTGCAGCATCAGCTCGCTCTGTACCAGGGAGTTGGCGACGTTGAACACGGCGTTGATGTCGAATTGCTGTCCGCCCAGGGCAGCATTTCGCTGAGACGCGCGAAGGATCTTCACCACGTCACCAAGGGAATACTTGGCGTCGTTGACCCTTACCATAAGCTCCCTAGGCGGCAGAACAAATACGGTAACGTACCCGTAGATGATGACGCCACCTATCATGAGCAGGAAGACCGCTATCAGGGCGACAAATATCCGTTGCTTCTTCTGCTCCTGCTGACGCCTGGAAAGCTGCTGCCTACGACTTAGACGCTGAGATGCAGCTTGCCCTCTCACAGTTGACATTCCCGACCCCCCAACCAGTGATGATTGCACCACATGGTATTCTTATTGCTTGCTGGCGCTCTCATCTTCGGTAGTGGGAGCGGCAGCCTCTGCAGTATCTACGGCCTCGGCTGGAGCGGCGGATTCCCCGGGCTCCACGGGCTCATCGGGAGGGACGGGTTCTGGGGCGGCTTCCAACTCCTCGGTGGGGGCCTCCGCCTCCTCAACGGCTACGACTTCTTCCGCGGCACCTTCTGGTTCTGGGGCGGCTTCCGCCTCCTCTGCGGCTACGACTTCTTCGACGACAGCCTCTGGCTCTGCGGCGACCTCCACCTCCTCAGTGGGGGCCTCCGCCTCCTCAGCGACTACGACTTCTTCCGCGGCAGCCTCTGGCTCTGGGGCGGCTTCCAGCTCCTCGGTGGGGGCCTCCGCCTCCTCAGCGACTACGACTTCTTCCGCGGCAGCCTCTGGCTCTGCGACGGCTTCCAGCTCCTCGGTGGGGGCCTCCGCCTCCTCTGCGGCTACGACCTCTTCAGAGGGACCAGCGGCCTCTGCCGTCGCTTCCGCCTCATCAACCACAGGGGGAGCCGGCCTGGGAGGGGCAAGCCCTCTGGGTCCAGTCCAACCCGTGATTAGAGCATGTTCAGTAGTCATTGGAAGGAGTGCTAGCGCTCTGGCGCGCTTCAGGGCCCTGCTGAGGAACCGCTGATGCTTGGCACATGTACCCGTCTTACGCCGAGGTTCTATCTTGGCCCAGTCCGTCAGGAACCTTCTCATCTTGACCACGTCCATATAGGTGATCTTCTTGACGTGGTCTACGCAAAAAGCACAAAACTTGCGCCTGGCATAAAAACGAGACCTGCCAGGGGGACGCCGCCGTACGTTAGTTCGCCGCATTGCCATTCTACGATTTCTCCCGACCTACCTGTGAATTACCAGGGAAGGTCATCCCCTTCCGAGCCTTCCTGAGGCTCTCTGTCCGTGGAAGCCCCAACACCGGGCTCTCCGTCCGTGGGAGCCCCAACACCAGCTGGCTTGTCCAGGAAGAGGACCCGGTTGGCAATTATCTCGTTAGTAAAACGCGTCTGCCCATCCTGGCCTTCCCATTTCCTGCTTTGCAATCTACCCTCAATGTATGCTCGTCTACCCTTGGTGAGATACTGGTTACACTGCTCCGCCAGTTGGTTCCAGGCTACCACCGTGAACCATTCCGTCTCCTGACGTCGTTCGCCATCGGCCGGAGTGTACACACGACTGATAGCGAGCCGGAAAGAGGTCACCGGGCTCCCGTTGGGCGTATAACGCATCTCGGGATCCGTACCAACATTGCCTATGGCTATCATCTTGTTGAGCCCTGTCATAGTGACCAGCTCCTCTCCCCCTGTTCCAAGCAGCGCAGAGCCAGACCAACCCATAAGTCAAATTTATCGTTTTACTCTGAATCTCTCCTTACCAACAGGTGCCTGATGATCTCCTCGGATGATACAAGGGTACTGTCCAGATCCCGGACCCAGCGAGGCTCAATACTGAAACGCGTCATAACGTAGTTCCCGTCCTTAAACCTCTTCACCGGCTGAGCCAGGCGCTGCACTCCCCAGTTTTCCTGTACGTCCACGCTTCCGCCGTGATCCTCTATGAAACGCGTCAACTTCTCCGTGGAGGCGGCGATCATATCCTCATCAGCTTCTGGAGTCAGAATCGTTACGAGTTCGTATCCGTTCAACAGCAAATCTCCTGCCCTGACGGGTTTCTCCGCTAGGCCAAGTTTAGAGGGATTATAGCACGGAGCACAGGCTTCTTCAATTTAACCTATCGGGCAGGTTGGCCTAAGAGAGATTAGTCATCGGTGATTCCGGGGGCGGGAAACCTGGCGGTAAGGTCCAACACCTGGTCCCTGACCTCCTGCTCTACGGCCTGGTCGCTGATACTGGTCAGAATCCTGGTGATGAAGCCTGCCACCTGCTCCATCTCCTCTTTGCCGAACCCTCTGGTGGTTACCGATGGCGTCCCCAATCTAAGGCCGCTGGTCACCCTGGGCGGCCTGGGGTCGAAGGGGATAGCATTCTTATTCACGATAATGCCGGCTTTGCCAAGAGCCGTCTCCGCTTCCTGGCCGGTGATTCCCAGAGGATTCAGATCCAGCAGGAACAGGTGGTTGTCGGTGCCTCCAGATACGACCCTCATGCCGCCCTGCTGGAGTCCCGATGCCAGGGTCTGGGCGTTGGCAACCACGGCCTTCTGATGTTCCACGTATTCCGTAGTCATGGCCTCCGCAAAGGCCACAGCCTTGGCCGCGATGATGTGCATGAAGGGGCCACCCTGAGTATGGGGGAAGACCGCCCGGTCTACATCCCGGGCCAACCCCTCGGTGGATAGGATAAAGGCCCCGCGAGGCCCGCGCAGCGTCTTGTGGGTGGTGGAGGTCACTACCTGGGCGTGGGGAAGGCAGGAGGGATGTACCCCCGCGGCGATGAGCCCTGAGATATGGGCCATGTCCACCATCAGCGTCGCCTCTACCTCGTCGGCGATGCGGCGCAGGCGCGGGAAGTCTATGATGCGGGAGTAGGCCGTGGCTCCGGCGACTATCACTTTTGGCCTGGCCTCCCTGGCCAGCCGCTCCACCTCATCGTAGTCTATGAGCTCCGTTTCCCTGTCCACGCCGTAGCTGACGAAGTTGTACAGCTTCCCGGAGAAGTTCACCGGGCTACCGTGGGTCAGGTGACCCCCCTGGTCCAGTCGCATGCCCATGACCGTGTCGCCTGAGTCCAGCATGGCGAAGTAGGCGGCCATGTTGGCCTGGGCGCCGGAATGGGGTTGTACATTGGCGTGCTCCGCGCCAAAGAGGGTCTTGGCCCGGTCTATGGCAAGCTGCTCGGCGACGTCCACGAACTCACAGCCTCCGTAGTATCGACGGCCTGGGTATCCCTCAGCGTACTTGTTTGTGAGAACGGAGCCCTGGGCCTCCAGCACCGCCCTGCTGGCAAAGTTCTCCGAGGCGATTAGGATGATGCTCTGGGTCTGCCGTTGCATATCCTTGCGAATGGCCTCGCCAATTTCCGGGTCTTGTTTCGTCAAGACGCTCATGGCAGCTCCTTTCCCTCCAAAGTAAAGCCCAGAGGCCGAGAGAGCCACGTCTTAGAGCGCGGCCCTCCCTTACTATCTGGAGCCAGAAGAGGCCCCATCATTACGACTCCGGTTCAATGAGTCCGTAGCCTCCGCTCCGCCTGCGGTACAGGACGTTAAACTGCCCGCTTGTGTTGTTGTAGAAGAGGTAGAAGCTATGTCCCAGGTTCTGCATCTCTTCGATGGCCTCTTCCACCGTCATGGGCTTCATTGGGAAGCGTTTGATGCGGACAACCTGCCCCTCAGATGAGTCGTCGCTTTCCTCCGTCTCCCGGGATTCGATGGGCGGTCTCCTGATAGAGGCGCCGCCCCAGCTTCCTGACCTTTTTGCTGATGTATTCCTGGGCCTCCGGGCCTATCTCTATCTTCCTGCCCTGTATCAGCAGCTCCATCTATTCAATGCCCTCCGTCTTACCCTTTGCAAGGGGGTCGTCAGTGCAAAATAGAACCTATTTTGGATACTATCATACGTCCCTTTCCCCTCCAAGGAGAGCAGCGTCATCTTTCCTTGGGCAAGTCACCTCACCCTTTTCGTCAGCTAGAAGAAGATGATATAATAACGCAAGCACTCTTCCCAGGAGCCCTCGTGAAGATAACCCAGGACGATGTCGTCGAGCGTCAGACAACGCTCCATGTCGAGCTTGAGCCCGAGGACATAGACAAATACCTGGATAGGGCCTACAAACGTGTGGTGCAGCGGACCAATGTTCCCGGATTCCGCAAAGGTAAAGCACCTCGTGCCGTTTTGGAGAACTTTGTGGGCCGCGAGGCGCTTTTGGAGGAAGCTCTGGACTTTATGCTGCCCGACTGCACCGCCTACGCCATCGAACAGCAGGAGCTAAAAGCCTCTGGTACGCCGGAAGTCGAGCTGGTGCAAATGGACCCCGCCATTCAGTTCAAGGCTACGGTCCCTCTGGAGCCCCTGGTAGAGTTGGGAAACTACCGCGAGATACGCTTGGACGCGGAGTCGGTAGAGGTCAACGATGAGCAGGTGACGGAGGTTGTGGAGGACCTGAGACGGGAGGCCGCCATGTGGGAACCCGTTGATAGGCCGGTAGCCCTCCAGGACATGCTGACCATCAACGTTACGGGAAAGGTAGAGGAACAGGTGGTGCTGGAAGAGAAGGGCGGAGTCTTTATCCCGGAGGAGTCGGACCGGCCCTTCCCCGGCTTTTCCCAGCAGCTTGTGGGCATCGCACAAGGCGAGACCAAGGAGTTCACTCTATCTATGCCAGAAGACTTTAGAGACCCCCGGCTGGCGGGCAAGGAGTGCCACTTCTCCGCCCAAGTCCTGGAGATAAAGGAGCGGATACTTCCAGAGCTGGATGACGAGTTCGCCAAGGGCGTGGGCGACGGATTCGAGAACCTGGAGGCGCTGCGTCAAAAGTTAAGGGAGGACCTCCAACAAAGGGCGGAGGCGGAGGCCCGCAACCGCTATCATGAGGAGATCCTGGAAACCATCCTGCGGGGAGCCAGTATCAGCCTGCCACCCATGCTGGTTGAGCATGAGATCGAACACCTGGTTGAGCAGAGGGAACAGGCCCTCCAGAATGAGCGCGTCAGTATGGACGAATACCTGCTGAGGGCGGGCAAGACTACCGAGCAGCTAAGGGAGGAAATGCGCCAGGAGGCCATCACCAGAATGAACCGAGCCTTCCTCCTGGCAGAGCTGGCCAAGACGGAAGGGATCGAAGTCTCGGACCAGGAAATCGAAGACCGGATTAAAGTCATGACCTCAGGTTCCACACCATCGGAGAGAGAGCTAAAGCGGTTCTTCAACTCAGAGGAGGGCAGGAACTCGGTTAGGTCCATGATCCGCAATAGCAAGGTCTTTGAGGAACTGGAGTCCATAGCCAAGGGAGAGGCGCCTCAACAGGAGCCTGCGGAAAGCCAGGAATAGTCCACCACGGAAGAGCAGAAACAGGAAGAGCAAATTGCCGGAGGTACATGAGATGCTGTATCGACCCGAAAACATAATCCCTATGGTGATAGAGAGCGGGGCCAGAGGAGAGCGGGCCTTTGATATATACTCCCTCCTCCTAAAGGAACGCATAATTTTCCTTGGAACGCCTATCGTAGACCATGTTGCCAACACCATCATCGCTCAGCTTCTCTACCTGGAGCGAGAGGACTCGGACAAGGACATAAGCCTGTACATCAACTCTCCGGGGGGTGTCATAAGCGCCGGCCTGGCTATCTATGACTCTATTCGCTTGATACGGCCAGATGTCTCCACTATATGCGTTGGCCTAGCGGCAAGTATGGCCACCGTGCTCCTATGCTCCGGCGCCAAGGGCAAGCGATATGCCCTGCCCAACTCCACCATCCATATGCATCAGCCTATGGGCGGCGCCCAGGGACAGGCGGCGGACATCGAGATCGCGGCCCGAGAGATCATCCGGATGCAGGACAAGATCCGCTCAATTATCTCCGAGCATACCGGCCAGGACTATGAGAAGGTCGCAAGGGACTCGGACCGCGACTACTTTCTAAGTGCAGAGCAGGCGTTGGAATACGGACTGGTAGACGAGGTGCTGACCAAGCCACCTCAAGAGGAGGCCCTAAAGACCGCGTCCTGAGATAGGAAGAATGCCCTCGACACGCACTCCTCGAACCGAATACCAGTGCTCCTTCTGTAGCAAGGGGCAAAAGCAGGTTAGACGCCTGATCGCCGGGCCCGGTAGGGTATTCATCTGCGATGAGTGTGTAATTCTTTGCCAGCAGATCATCACCGACGAGAGCACCGCGCCCGCCAACGCCGCCTCCGCCGCCCAGGCCAAGGCCATGGCCCCCAAGACCATCTATCAAAAGCTGGATGAGTATGTTGTACGCCAGGAAAGGGCAAAGAAGGTCCTCAGTGTGGCGGTGTACAACCACTATAAACGGTCCTGGACATCGGCCAAAGACAATGGCGTTGAGCTCCAGAAGAGCAACATCCTACTTATAGGGCCGACAGGCTCCGGCAAGACCCTTCTGGCCCAGACTCTGGCTCGCATCCTGGACGTACCTCTAGCCATCGCCGACGCCACCTCCCTGACCGAAGCAGGCTACGTGGGAGAGGACGTGGAGAACATCCTTCTGCGCCTGATCCAGGCAGCCGACTACGATATAACCCGCGCCGAGCATGGGATCATCTACATCGATGAGATAGACAAGATCGCCCGCAAAAGCCCTAACCCATCCATCACCAGGGACGTATCCGGCGAGGGGGTGCAACAGGCTCTCCTGAAGATCATAGAGGGATGCATTGCCAACGTCCCTCCCCAGGGCGGCCGCAAACATCCTCATCAGGAGTTCCTTCAGATCAAAACCGACGATATTCTCTTCATATGTGGAGGCGCCTTTGAAGGTCTAGACGTCATTGTGGAGAAGCGAAACACCCGGCAGAACAGGACTATTGGGTTCAACTCAGACTCAAAAAGAGGTAACTCCCAGCAAAAAGAGGACTGGCTGAAGCGCACGACTCCGGAGGACCTGCTGGAATACGGCTATATCCCGGAGTTCGTGGGTCGTATGGCGGTGCTGGCAAGCCTGGAGAGTCTTGATAAGAGTGCGCTGATTCAAGTAATGACGGAGCCCAAGAACGCCATTACCAAGCAGTATAAGAGCCTCTTCAGCATGGACGAGGTGGAACTGGAGTTCACGGAGGAGGCCCTGGAGGCGGCGGCTGAGGAGGCCCTGAAACGGAAGGCCGGGGCCAGAGGACTGAGAAGCATCATGGAAGAGACACTTCTAGATGTGATGTACGAACTGCCGTCCCATAAAGAGATAAAGCGTTGCGTCATCGACGCCGAATGCATCTACGGAAAGAACCTCCCCACTCTGCTGAACGAAGCGGGCGAATACGTACACCTACCCCGCCAGGAGCTGAAGTCGGCCTGAACTCTATCGCTAGGGGCCTGTGATGACAGATCGGCGGGGGCGAGAAAAGCGAGAGAGTGCAGAGAACCGTGGGTTCTCTACCGGGGTAAAGGGGTGTCCCCCTTTCAATAAAACCTCTGGGCGGGTGGGTAGGAAAGAAGCGCTGGACTTTTGCTGCAAGACCAGTCTTACTTTAGCCCGAATCCACCGAAGGACACCGATGGACGGCGTGAGGACAGCGGAAGGGGGTGGGTGAGGGAGCTACAGGGGAGATGGCCTGGGGTCTTGGGGTAGATGGGAGGCCGGCGGACGGTCTTCAGTCGCCGCACAGGGCCCCTAAGGCCCTATGCGGGAGTTGCGATGCGCGGGATGGCGAGAGGATACGCAGCAGGGGACTCTCGCGACCGGGGTGGCGCGAGATTGCGGGGACGTTGGGTCAGTTGCAGGCTGGCCGTCAGGCCGGGAACGGAATGGCTTGCAGCCGGGCCAAGGCGCGACTGAACTGGGTTTCCCAAGGCCAGCGCCGGGGGAGATGCAAAGTGAGGCGGCGCGCCGAGCGGGTGATCCGTCCCACCAGAGCGAAGACCCGCCGCCTGAGGGTCTTGGTGATCACGGTCCGCTCGCCCAGACCAATCCGCGCCGTCCAGCGGGCCAGGTTATGCGCCATCACCTGGACCGCCAGCCAGGCGCCGTTGGCGGCGAAGCGCGCCGACGGCATGTGGTTCAGCCCGACGCCGTACTTGAGGTCGCGTATGGCGTTCTCGACCTCGGCGTGGCGGCGATGATCGGCCTCCAGTTCCAGCGTCTCCCCATCGCGGTCGGTGATGAAGGCGTGATAGCTGTATCTGGCGAAGAGGGCGAGCTGGGAACCGGGCGTCGGCTTCACCCGCCGGACAATGAGCCGCACCGGCGCGGCGTCCGGCTTGGTCTGGAACGGGGTGTAAGTCGTCTCGGCGACATCGGCGGCACCGTCCATCCAGTAGGGAATGGGAGTCCAGTCCTCCTCTGGTATCGCCTCGATCAGGTCCCGCAGGCTGGCGCGCTGGCGGATGGTGATAGAGAAGCGGACATCCATTTCCCGGCAGGCGGCAACGACAGTGTGGGCGTAGAAGCCGCTGTCGGCCCGCACCGTGAGTTGTCCCCTGGCCCCGCCGTAGCGCACCCGCCCCACCGTCTCACGCAGGAAGTGGGCGGCGCCACGGGCGGTGTTGGCCCGGCCCTCGCGCAGCCGGGACATCAGCACTTCGCCGGTGCCGGCGGCAATGGCCAGCAGTGGGTGATAGCCGCGGGCGCCGGTATAGCCGTGGTGGCGCGCTCCCTCCTTGGCCAATCCATAGGTCTCGCAGATGGTCGAGTCCAGGTCGATGGTCAGGGGCGAGTAGCCGGGTCCGGCCCCAGCGGCCCAGGCCCGGGCCAACAACTGGCGGCTCACGCGGTCGAGTTGACGGACATGCCCCCACCGGAAGCTGCGCAGGAAGGTCCCCAGGGTGGATGGCGCCTTGACCACGCAGCCTAGAACACCGACCGTCCCACCAGCGCGCAGCGCATCGGCGTCGTCGATGCAGTCGCCGCCTGCCAGCGCGGAAGCGACCAGCGTCAGCATCTTGTCCCCAGTGTTCGCCCGTCCCGGCGCTCCGCCGAGGTCAAGGTGATGGTCGACGAGTTCCCGCAGGCCCAGGTGCCGGGCTAGGGTGGCCGGCAGGAGCAGGCCGGCATTGGCCACCAGGCGATGGTCGTCAAAGAGGATGCGGATACGGTCGGGTTTGTTCTGTGGCAGCATCTATTGGGTGCTCCTTGTTTCCGGGCGGGTTTCTGTTCCAAAACCATTATCCCAGATTCAGAGGAGCACCCTCTGCCTTCTTCAAGGGCTGTCCCCAAGGACGTCCTTCGGTGGATTCGGGTTTAAGCCTAGCCTCCCTTCAAACGCTCCTCTATCTCTCTACTCAAGTCTTGGCTCTCGATAGGCCTTCCCTTTGAATCCAGAACCCTCCCTCTCTCTACACGGATTCTCCCAGATGCCAGCGCTCTCAGCGTCTCCAGGAGCAGGGGCGACTCCCTTATGACCCCTTCCTGCCGGATGGCCTGAAACAGGGGTAGCTCCTCTCCCACTTCCGCCTTGAGTCGTTCCACGGGCGTACCTTCCACCGACTTCCACAGGGAATCGAAGGCGCCTCCCCTTATAGGGAAGCGGCAAAAGGAGATGGTTGGGCCCTCGTCCACGACCTCGGTGGCCACGTGCACCATGGCCCCCGTCTCCGTTGCCTCCGTCTCAATGAGCCGCCAGATGACCTGCTGCCAGGTGCCGACGGGCCCATCCGGCAGTGCCGGGTGGAAGTTGATCATGTCGTAGGCCCGACAGAACTCGGGCCCGGTGATGAGCATATAGCCGGCCAGGACGCACAAGTCTGGTGAGGTGTCACGTAGCTTCTGCATGGCCTCTCTGTCGAAATCCAGGCGATGTTCAGAAAATGGGCCGCCGCCATGTTCCCTCCGAAATCGCAGCGAGGATAGGGTTAACAGGGGTATTCCGTAGCCTCGGACCATCTCGAAGAACTGGTCGCTGCCCTCGGCCTCTCCCGGCTCCCGGTTGCTGAAGACGAACTGTATACTGGCGTCCAGGGCTCCCTGGGTAATCTCCTGCTGGACCACCTTCAGCAGGCCGCGGGAACCTTCACCGCGACCCGTGGAGAACCAGCCCAGCGTTAGCGCCATCAGAAGCCTACCTTTGAATGCAGGTACAGAGAAGTTCCGTCACGCCTCGCCCTCACACTTTCGGGGTTCCGAAGGGCAGAGACCCTATCCTCCAAACCAGCGCTTCTTCAGTTTGGCGTAACCGGTGATGAGGTGTATGAGGGGATTGGACTTCCGGGTCACAAGCCTCCCCTGTCTCAGCGCCTCCTTGAAGCCTGCTGGGGTGCCGTCGAACTCCGGGAACTCCACGTAGGTGTCGCCCAGCTCACCGATGGAGTGGGCGTCGCTGACCGCCGAGGGCACCAGGCCATGCTCCTTAGCCACGGCCATGGCCTTGCGGTTGTCGCTGTCGAAGACGTTGCGGGCGTTGAACACCTCGATGATGTCGGCGTATGGGAGCACCTCTTCCAAGGCCATCTTGCCTATAACGGAGCGCCGTAAGTGGTCGAAGGGGTGTGGCAGGGAGACCAGTCCCCCCTGCTCCTTGATGCGCCTGGCGGTCTCCACGGGGGCCAGGCCTGGGGGAATCTCCTCCTGTATGAACAGACCCGTGATCTCGCCGCCCGTGGTCTTGATCTCCGAGGCCTGGATGACCATGAAGGGGGCGATGCGCTTCACCTCGATGGAGCCCTGTATGGAATTGTGGTCGGTTACGGCTATGCAGTTGAGGCCGACCTCAAGGCACCTGGCCACCAGGCTCTCCGGCGACACGATGCAATCCGGCGAGAAGTTGGTGTGCATATGGAAGTCACCCTTGAGCATGGCTACTGGCGTTCCTCCTCAATGAACCGCATCTGCTCCCCAAAAGCCGTCTGTAGGCGAGTGACCTTCAGCTCGGCGGCACTGAGGCGCTCGTTGCACATGCGGGCCAGGCGCATCCCCTCCTCGAAGAGGCGTGTGGCCTCCTCCAAGGTCAGGCCGCCAGCCTCCAGGGACTGGACCGTCTGCTCTAGACTAGCGAAGGCCTCCTCAAAGGAGAGGACCTCTGGTTCGGGACCATTCTTAGCGCTGCGAGGCATCAATGCACTCCGTCAAGGAATTGCTCATTGTCTATCTGTTTGCTGAAGCTCTATGGCTGGGCTTCTCGCTCTAAAAGCGCATACGAATCTTCCCACCCGCCCGCCCTCGGTATGTGTTTTGGTTGAGGGGACACCCCTCAAACTCCCCGGCAGGGAACTTGTGGTTCCCTGCACACGCCTACCCACCTAAGGCGGATGAAGTCAACAAAGTCCTGGAACTCTACCGGCTTGAATATGCCTTAGTCCCTTTTTTCTCCTGACGTCCTCCCGGTTTAGGCGTCACCTTTGCTCCAAAGGCGCCATCGGACACGGTGACCCGAAGCCCATCTCCTCCTGAGACCTGGGACACGCTGCGGACCACCTCCTGGCCCTCCTCCCGCTGCACAATGGCGTAGCCTCGCTCCAGCACGCCCTCGGGGCTGAGGGTCGAGAGGCGCATCCCCAGGCCCTCGAGGCGCTCCCGCCTAAGCTCCAGATAGCGACTCAGGTACGCCGAGGATGCCTTGAGCATGTCGTCTATGCGGAGCCTGGGAGTGACAACATCGGGGGCGCGATTCAGTAGACGGGTCCGTAGCTCTTCCATGTTTTCGGAGTAAGTGGACAGGTGCCGATAGACACCGTCCTCCAGGGCCTGCCCGAAGGCTGACAAGGTCGCGGCCAGCTGCTTGCCATCGGGCACGGCCAGCTCCGCCGCCGCGGAGGGTGTGGGGGCTCGCTGATCGGCCACCAGGTCCGCTATGGTGAAATCTGTCTCATGGCCGATGCCGCTGATTACCGGCGCATGGCTGGAGTATATGGCATGGGCCACTGGCTCCTCGTTGAAGGCCCACAGCTCCTCCAGGGAGCCTCCCCCTCGGGCCATGATGATGACGTCTATGTCTCCCTCATCGTTCAGAACCTGGAAGGCCTCCACGATGCCCGCGACAGCGCCGTCGCCCTGGACGGGGGTGGGGGCCAGCACCAGTTCCGCCAGGGGGTAGCGCCGCTGGACCACGTTCTGAATGTCATGCAACACCGCCCCCGTTGGGGAGGTTACCAGGCCGATGCGCCTGGGGAAGGCCGGAAGAGGACGCTTGCGGGTGGGCTCAAAGAGGCCCTCCTGCTCCAGCTTGAGCTTTAGCTGCTCAAGCTTAAGCTGAAGCTCCCCCACGCCCTCTGGCTGCACGATGTCCACGTATAGCTGTGTCTCTCCACGGGCTTCGTAGAAGGAGATGCGGCCGTGAGCGATCACGGCTATGCCGTTGGAGAGCTGGTCGCCGCCTCCCTGGGCAGGTCGGAACATGACACAGCGCAGGGAGGTATTAGCATCCTTCAGGGTGAAGTAGAAGTGGCCCGCCCCCGACTGAGAGAGGTTGGAGATCTCGCCGCTTATCCACAGGTCTCCCAGCAGGGAGTCCTGCTCCATGGAGTCCTTCAAGTAGCGGGCGATCTGGGATACGGAGTAGACGGCCAACTAACCAGCCCTCGATAGGTACTGTCCCGTGCGGGTGTCCACCTTCACCTTCTCGCCGTTGTTGATGAATAGAGGTACATGAACCATCAGGCCCGTCTCCAGGGTGGCCGGCTTGGTGCCTCCCTGGGCGGTGTCCCCCTTTACTCCAGGAGGCGTATCGGTGACGGCCAGGTCCACGCTGGTGGGTAGCTCCAGGTTAAGGGGCTGTCCATTATAGAGGAGGATGTCCACGACCATCTCCTCCTTCAGGTACTTCAAGGCGTCGCCTAGGACCTCCTGCGAGAGGGGTAACTGCTCGAAGTTCTCCGTATCCATGAAATAGTAAAAGGTCCCATCATCGTAGAGGTATTGGCAGCGTCGGGTCTGAACAGGGGCCTGAGTCAGGCCCACGTCGTAGCCCTGAAAGCTCTTCTCCAGCACCTTGCCGGTGCGCAGGTCCTTGAGCTTGAGGCGCATGACCGGAGCCCGCTGCTGCATCTTGATGCGGTCGTACTCCACCACCAGGTACGGAGTCCCCTCCAGCTCGATGGCCATCCCCTTCTTCAAGTCGCCGAAGCCTATGGTCATTAGAGCCTCCCGTTCTCTCTTTTCTGTCCTCTGCCCTCTAACCCCTACACCCTGCTTCGCTTGTGGGCCTTGGTCAGGACCCGGGCGCGGCCCTTCTCCAGCACCACCATATCCTCGATGCGGACGCCGCCCCAGCCGGAGAGGTATATGCCCGGCTCGATGGTGAATACCATGCCCTCCTCCAGGGGGCCGTCGGCGTTGGGGCCCACCCTGGGGTACTCGTGGACGGCCAGGCCGATGCCGTGACCCAGGCTGTGTCCGAAGTTGTCGCCGTAGCCGGCCTCCTCGATGACCTTGCGGGAGATGCCGTCGGTCTCGCCTCCGGTCATACCGGCGCGAACCTCCTCCTCAGCCTTGAGCTGGGCACTCAGGACGGTATCGTAGACCTTGTGGAAGGTCTCGTCTGGCTCGCCCACGACGATTGTCCGGGTCATGTCGCTGCAGTAGCCCTGATACTTGGCCCCCATGTCTATGACAATGGGCTGGCCGGACACCACCACCGTGTCGTCCGGGTGGTGGTGGGGCAGCGCGCCGTTGGGGCCCACCCCCACGATGGTATCAAAGGAGATGCTTTCGGCGCCCTTCTCTCGCATGGACTTTTCCAGCCGCCACGCGATCTCCGTCTCCGTCATCCCAGGGCGAACCTGAGCGGCCACCTCCTCCAGGGCCTGGTCGGCTATCTCCACCGCCCTGGTCATCAGGGCCAGCTCATCCTGGTCCTTGACGGCTCTTATCATATCGACCAGTGCACTGGTGGCCAGTAGCTCTGCCTTGCTCCCGTTGTCGCTGGCCTGGATGGCATCGGAGAGGGCCTTGTGGGCGGCCACCGTCAGGTTCTGGGCCTCGAAGCCTATGCGTCGGGCCTTCAGCTCACCAGCCAGCTTGGGAAACCAGTCTAGGCCGCTGCCGATGCGCTCCACCCTAAAGAGGGGCGCTTGATTTCCGGCCTGTTCCACGTACCGGAAGTCGGTGCAGAGGATGGCATCCGCCTGAGAGATGAGCAGATAGCCGGCGGAGCCGGAGAAACCCGAGAGGTAGCGCCGGTTCTCCGGCGTCGATATCAGAATGGCGTCCAGCTCCTTCTCCTGGAGCACCTTGCGCAAGCCTTCAAGTCGCATGCTCATACGGACCCCTCCTCTCGAATGTGAGATGCCATAAACTCCAGGGCGTAGAGGTAACCCTGCCAGCCCAGGCCCGCTATCTGGCCCGCGGCCGCCGGAGCCGTCACCGACTTTTGCCTCCACTCCTCCCTGGCGTAGATGTTGGAGAGATGCACTTCAACCACCGGCAGGCGACAGTCCAGAAGGGCGTCGTGTAGCGCCAGACTGTAGTGGGTTAAAGCCCCAGGGTTTATGATGACGCCAGCGGCGCCTCCCGCTTCCCCTTGAAGATAGTCGATGATGGCGCCTTCGTGGTTGGACTGAAAGAAGGCCACCTCCAGACCAAGGTCGTTGGCCTTCTCCCGAATAAGACCCTCGATATCGCTGAGGCTCCTGGACCCGTAGAAGGAGGGCTCCCTGCGTCCCAGGTTATTGAGGTTGGGGCCGTTTATGACGAGAATCCTCATCTAACCCTGCCCTCGCTGTGCTCTGGTTGGCCCTTCCGCGGAAGGGCTCTAGGGTGAGCCGACAGATAAGACTTTCTGGCCTCCACCAGGGTAACGTGAGTGTAAATCTGGGTTGTGGCGGGCGTTGCGTGGCCCAGAAGCTCCTGCACCACCCGCAGGTCGGCGCCCCCATCCAGGAGGTGGGTGGCGAAGCTGTGCCTGAGGGTGTGCGTATGGACCCCAGAGGGCAGACCCGCCTTTATGGCGTACCGCCGCACCTTGGCCTGAACGCTTCGCTGGGAAATCCTGCCTCCGTATCGATTCAGAAACAGGGCGTTGCCACTCCTGCTATTGGCCAGTTGAGGGCGCACCTGGGAGAGATAGATCCCTAGAGCCTGCTGCGCCTCGTGTCCAATTACGGCTACTCGCTCCTTTGACCCCTTGCCCGTTACCCTTATATCCCTGCTCTCCAGGTTAACGTCCTCCACATCCAGGCCCACGATCTCGCTGACCCGCAGCCCTCCGGCGTATAGCATCTCTAGAATGGCCCTGTCCTTCATCCCAGCGGAGCCCGAGGCCGCGGGAGAATCCATAAGCCGCTCCGCCTCTTTATGGGTCAGAAAGATGGGAAGCCGCTGGTCTAACTTAGGGGAGGAGACCAGGGCCGTGGCGTCCTTCTCCGCCTTACCCTCCTTGATGAGCCAGCGGTAGAAGGCGCGAAGGGTGCTCAGCTTTCTGGCTATGCTGGGCCTAACGTAGCCCAGGTCTATGAGCCAGGCGAGGTAGCCCCGCAGGAAAAATCGGTCCACCTGGTCGATGTCTTCGACATGCTCCTTATCCAGGTATTCAAAGAAGGGCTCCAGGTCCGTCTTGTAGTTCCGTATGGTAAGGGGGGCAAGCCCACGCTCGCTCTTGAGGAAGTCCCCGAAGCCCGCTAGAAGGCCAGCGCCTTCTCTACCGTCCATGAGTCACGCCAGGGCCTCGGCCAGCTCGTCTTGCGGTATCGGCCCTTTAAAGTCGCAGCTGGTGCAGCGCGCCCGCTCTCTGCCAGATGCCACCAGGAGCCGTCCACACTGGGGACAAGGCGGGGACAGAGGTCGCTGGTTCACAGTAAAGCTACAGGTGGGGTAGTTAGAGCAGCCGTAGAACCGCTTATTCCCGCTGCCGCGACGTTCCACCAGCTCTCCATCACAGGTGGGGCACTGCACGCCGGTCCTGGCAAGAAGGGGCTTGGAGTTCTTGCATTCAGGAAAACCGCTGCAGGAGAGGAACCTGCCGAACCGCCCCGTCTTGATGACCATGGGGCGCTCACACACCTCGCACACCTCATCCGTCTCTTCATCAATGGACTCGCGGCTCACCCTCTGGGCCTCAGCCTTGGCCTTGTCCACCGCCTGGCTGAAGGAGCCGTAGAAATCGCTGAGAACGGGGACCCACTCTCTCTCCCCTCTGGCTATTTCATCTAGCTCCTCCTCCATTTTGGCGGTGAAGCCCGTGTCCATGATGGGCGGGAAGTGTTCTGTCAGGAAATCGCTTACGGCAATACCCAGCTTTGAGGGCACAAGACGTCCCTTGTCCCTCTGGACGTAGCTCCTGTCCGCAATTGTGGAGATGGTGGGGGCATAGGTGCTGGGTCGCCCTATGCCGTTCTCCTCCAGGGCCTTGATGAGGGTCGCTTCAGAGTATCGAGAGGGCGGCTGTGTGAAGTGCTGCAAGGGAGTGAGCCCAAAGCAGTCCAGCGCATCGCCCTGCTTTAGCTCCGGTAGTGGAGTCCTGGAGCTGTCATCCTCCTCCGACTCGCCTCTCTCAGCGGTGTAGACCTCTCTATATCCGGGGAACTTGAGGACGGTCCCCGAGGCCTTGAATAGATAGGCCGCACCAGAGTGTCCACTGGCGTCGATATCGACGGAGGTGACATCCATTACGGCGTCGGCCATCTGGCTGGCCAGCATTCGCTTCCATACAAGGTCGTACAGCCTGAACTGGTCTGGGTTCAAATGATCTCGCAGGCGCTGTGGCTCCCTGGCGACGGATGTGGGCCTGATAGCCTCGTGGGCTTCCTGGGCCCCCTTTACTTTGCCCCTGTATACCCTGGGCTTTGAGGGCGTGTATCGAGCCCCAAACCTCTTCTTGATGTAGGCTGCGGCTTCCTGCTGGGCCAGGGAGGACACCTGGGTGGAGTCGGTTCGCATGTACGTAATGAGTCCTTCGGAGCCCTCTTTGCCCAGAGAGATACCCTCGTAGAGCTGCTGAGCGAGCATCATGGTCTTCCTGGCGGAGAAGCGCAGCTTGCCCCATGCCTCCTGCTGTAAGGTGCTGGTAATGAAGGGAGGCGACGGCCTAGAGCGAGTCTCTTTTGTATTTGCCGAGGAGACCGTGTAGCCGACGCCGCCCAGGTCTGAGGTTACCCGGCTCGCATGTTCCTGGCTGCCAATCTCCAGCTTCTTCTGGCCCTTGATGGAGTGCAGCGTGGCTTTGAACTTCTGGTCCGCATCCTTGCCCGTCTTCTTGGACAGCTCTGCGTCTAGGGTCCAGTACTCCTTGGAGACGAAGGCCTGTATCTCCCGCTCCCGGTCCACTACCATTCGCAGTGCCACCGACTGCACTCGCCCCGCCGAAAGCCCTCGGCGCACCTTGCTCCACAGGAGAGGGCTAAGCCTGTATCCCACCAGGCGGTCCAGGATACGTCGCGCCTGCTGAGCGTTAACCAGCTTGTGGTCTATTTCTCTGGGATGGGAAAAGGCCTCCTTGATGGCCTGCTCGGTGATCTCGTGGAAGACCACCCGTTTGACGGTCTTATCCTTAAGTCCCGCCGCCTGCACCAGGTGCCAGGATATGGCTTCCCCCTCCCTGTCGGGGTCCGTAGCCAGATACACCAGCCCTGCGCCCGCCGCAGCCTCCTTCAGCTCCTTGATGACGGCCTTTTTATCCGGGAGGTTGCGATACTCGGGCTTGAAGCGTTCCTCCACCTTTACGCCCAGGTGGCCTCGAGGCAGGTCTCTGACGTGCCCCATAGACGCCTTCACCAGGTACTTCTTGCCCAGAAAGCGGCCCACGGTACGGGCCTTTGCCGGGGACTCAACGATTACTAGGTCAGCCGCCATACTCTCAAACCGCCGTTTCGTACTCTGCTACCGTCTCTTTAACACGCACGTAGTTCAGGCCTCCCACCTGCTTCACCAGGCCCTTGATCTCCATCATGGCCAGAGCACTGCTGACCTGTGAGATGGGCAACCCAGATCCTCGAATGACCTCGTCTATGTGCGAGGGCTCATAGGTGATGTAGCGCAGGACCTGGGACTCGGTATCGTCGGAGGGGAAGAGGGCCTTCAACTCCATCTGCTGACCCACCGCCGAAAGGTTCAGCTCCTCCAGGATGTCCTTAAAGTCCATAACGGGCTTGGCCCCCTGTTGAATAAGCTGATTGGTCGCACGGCTGGCGGGAGAGAAGATGCTTCCGGGGACGGCAAAAACCTCCCTGTCCTGCTCCAGGGCGTGTCGCACGGTCCACAGGGCCCCACTAGCCTCTCCCGCCTCCACCACCAGGGTCCCCAAGGTCATACCGCTCATTATCCTGTTCCTGCGCGGGAAGTTCTCGGCGACGGGCTTTGCCCCCAGGGGGTGCTCGCTGACCAGGGCTCCCTGCCCGATTATCTGCTGAGCCATGTTGTAATGCTCCGCTGGGTACACTATATCCAGGCCGCTGGTCAGCACTCCTATGGTCCTTCCTCCCGCCTCCAGAGCCGCACGGTGAGCGATGCCGTCTATCCCCCGGGCAAGGCCGCTGACCACCGTTACTCCGTTGCGGGCCAGGTCCCAGCTCATGCGGTGGGCCACCTCCTTGCCATAGGCCGTGGCCTTGCGGGTGCCCACCACGGCCACGGAACGCTCGTCCTCCGGCAGGATAGAGCCTTTGACGAAAAGGACCGGGGGCAGATCGTAAATCTCCTTGAGGCGCGGTGGATAGGCGGGGTCCTTCCAGGTAAACACCCCGACACTCTGGCGCTCCAGCTTCTCCATCTCTGTATCCGGGTCAATGGCGGGACGACGGGTGATAATCCCCTGCACCGAGCGCCGGTCCAGGCCAGCCGCCTGCAACTCGGAGGCGCCGGCCTGCCAGGCGGCCTCCAGGGAGCCGAAGTGGCTATCCAGCAGGGCGTACCGAACACGTCCTATGGAGGGGACCCGCCTGAAGGCCACCCAGTACTTCACCTCATTTATGTCGACTTCCGCCATTGCCATAACATTCTAGCATAGCCAGAGAGCACGGAGAAAAGCAAGGCCAAGAGGAGAGCTATAGCCAGCCATTGTTCAAAGGCAGATGTGGTAGAATGCCGCAAACCAGCCTTCAGCTAAATGCAAGGTAAGAGATGTATCTAGGTCCGGAACAATTCCGATGGAGAGTTCGTCACGTAGAGCAGCAGCTACAGGATATACGCAATAAGCACCGCAATTTGAGGCTTACAGCGGAGGATGAGAAGCTGCTGGAGATTCCGGCGCGTCACGTCGCAGTGGAGTACGCAGCGGCTCTTCTGTTAACCGTGGCCGCCATGGGCTTCCTCTCATTGCTGATATGGGGGCTCGTCGCCCTGTTCCAGTAGATATTTCGCCGGAAGCACTTAGCACAGCAACGTTGCGCCGCGACCTCGGGTGAGGCTCCACGCTTCACAGCAGCGACGCCGAACTGCTCCGATGCCCGGCAAGAAGCGACAGCTGCCGTATCAACTCCCTAGCAGGCTAAGCAGTTCGTCCACTCGGCGGTGAATGGTCTCCCTGATCTCCCTGGCCACATCGATGGACTGACCAGCAGGATCCGGCAGCCCCCAATCCTCCACATCCTTCAGAAACACCGCCGGACACGCATCCGAGTCAACGGCGCAGCCCATCGTGATGACTCGCTTAGCTCTTTCGACCATCTCGTTCGTTAGTAGCTGGGGCTTCTCGTTGGAAAGGTCAAGGCGCACCTCATCCATGGATTGGACAACGTTCGCATGAACGTGCTCTGCCGGCTCCGTTCCCGCCGATTCGGCCCGGAAAGGATGCCCACCCTCCTCAGCTAGTCGATTGAAAATGGCCTTTGCTATCTGGCTTCGACCAGCATTGTGGACGCAAACGAAAAGCACCTCGCTCATAGCACCTGACAGCTTATCCATAGTGAGCTGAGGCGCTTTGCTTGCGAGACAGCGTTCAAGAGCCTACGGACCTGCAACCTAATCTGTTATCAGTCTTACCAAATGGTAGAATCCCACTCCCAAAAGTCCACATGCGGGGAAGGTCAGTATCCAGGCGTAAACCATGCTCCTTGCCACACCCCAGCGCACTGCCGAGATACGCCGGGCTGAGCCCATTCCCATGATGGAGGAGGCGATGACGTGAGTGGTGCTGACGGGAATTCCGGTGCGCGTTGCAAGCTCGATGACGCTGGCGGCAGCGCCTTCGGCCGCGAAACCGTGGACGGGTCTCATCTTGATGATTCGCACACCCAGGGTGCGGATAACGCGTGATCCTCCAAAAAAGGTCCCCGCGGCAATCACACTTGCTGAGACCACGATGACCCAGAAAGGAATTTCGAAGGTGTCGATGCGCCCGTTCACAAATAGGGCAAGGGTAATAACACCCATCGTCTTCTGGGCGTCATTAGAGCCATGGCTGAACGCCATAGCCGCTGCGGTCCCGACCTGAAGTTTTCCGAATATGGTCGTAATCATAGCTGGCGTCATTTTGCGAAAGATCCAGAAAATAGCCAGCATTATGATGAATCCCGCAGTGAGGCCAAGGATAGGTGAGAACACCAGGCCCAGAACGATCTTCCGTATTCCAGACCCCACCAGGACATCGAATCCAGCCTGAGCGATCCCCGCGCCAGCCACGCCCGCAATGAGGCTGTGACTGCCACTGACGGGCATGCCGAACCGAGTGGCGAGGCACACCCATACGGCTGCAGCGGCTACTCCGCCGGCCACGGTCAGTAACGTAATGCCATCCGGGTCAACGACGCCTTTGCCCACAGTCTTGGCCACAGCGGTCCCAGAAATGGCACCCAAAAAGTTCATGACGCCGGCCATGGCCACAGCAGTAAGAGGCGACATTACCCGGGTGGATACAACGGTGGCAATGGCGTTTGCTGCGTCGTTGAAGCCATTGGCAAAGTCAAAGGCCAAGGCTATCAGTATCACGATCACCAGGAACGTGAAGGATGTCTCGTCAATCATATGGAACTTGTCTGAGACACCCGATAGGTTAACCTCATTAGGAGTGCTTTAACACAATCCCTTCCAGGATGTCAGCAGCGTCCTCCGCCCGGTCAGTCGCCTGCTCCAGGTCATCGTAGATGTCGCGCCACTTGAGGATGTCTATCACTTCATAGCTATTGCTGAACAGTTCACTTCTGGCACGGCTGGTTATATTATCAGCTTCGTTTTCCAAACGGTTTATCTCAACCACGATAGGCAGAATATCTTTGAGCTTGGAGCCTCGGGTCGAAAGCAGTGAGACGGCCTGTTCCAACTGAACGGCGCATTGCAGGATGATGGTTGCCATGAGACGGGCATGTTCCGTGGGTTCTTCAATCTGGTACTCCAGGACATATTGGGCCGCCTCGTCAATGGCGTCCACAACATCGTCCAAGCTACCGGCCAGGGCCATTATGTCCTCCCGGTCTATAGGTGTCACAAACGTCCGATGGAGGGCGCGGGTGATGCCGTGGATAATCTGGTCGCCGAAATCCTCCAGGTCTTTGATCTCCTGTACCTTGGCCGGTACGTTTTCAAAGTTATGCATCAGGTCTTCCATCCTGCGTGCCACCTGTCGAATATTCATCGCGCTCTGATCGAGCAGAAAGAAGAACTGGTTATCTCTTGGGAGAAATCGCAGCCTATTTTTCCAAAGGAAAGACAACGAGAATCTCATCTTCCACCTCACGGTGATGTGCGTTACAACAGCAGTCGGATAAATAGCTTGAACGGGCACACAGCGATATATTTCGAATGCCAGGTCCGTCTACTATACGTGTTATGGTAGCGCCACCGCCCTTAGCTTTATAGGACAATCGATTATATTATGATTCCCAACGACTTTGACAAGGTCAAAAAACGCTTCTCGCCATCGGATATGCACCTCTCAACGTAGCGAATTGTGAAAAACGCAAGTGGGCGGTAACGATAGGAAACCCTGTCTCAGGCCATTAATAGTTATTTGAGGACGTTGGCCGACGCGTATCCACTGGCTTCGAAAATGCCTCGAGCGGTAAGACCAACCAGCGTGGAGGGCCTGGACCGCGGGTGGCTCCTCAGATAGCCTTCCACTATCCGGTAGCCTATGGTGTGGCCCGCCCACTGTGGGATGCGGTCCGAGTCCCCCAGAAGCATGCGGCGTATCTCCATGGGATCGATGATGGAGAGGCGCCGCCGCAGCTTGGGCCAGGCGGCGGCCTCCTCTTCTGGCGTCAGGGCCCGGGTCCAGGCCGGCGCCATCTCGGGATTAAGCTCCATGGCGAAGGCGTCGGCCATGCCCTCCACCACCATGGCGTCCAGAAGGTTCTCCGGCTCCTGGCTCTTCAGGTATACCATGCGACCGTCCATGAGCCCTCTAGGGAAGAGGTGGTTACGCACCAGATGGGTGTACTCGTGGCCCACGGTGTAGGCCAGCCACGCGGCCAAATGCTCCGTAGGCCAGAGGAAAAGAAGCATGGCCTGGGAGCCCAAGCTCATGCCCATGACTCCATTCATCCGCTGGACCATCACCCGGCTCTGGCCATCACCTGGAAGAAGCAGCACCCTGGCCTGGATATCGGGGCGGGGCAGGGCCTCGGCGCATCTGTGAAGGGCCAGGTCTACTATATCCCCAACCTTGGCCTCCTCCATCTCCTGCAGGGCTTCGAGGAGATGGTCCGGCTCCGGGTCTCCTAGCTGGGAGACGGCGGCCCTACTGCCCAGGTCCACAATCGAGGAGTGGACCGACGAGAGGAGGTGGAGGACGTATCGACGGAGGTCCTTCTGCAGCGCGTCCAGGCCCTCATCCTGGGGGAGGCCACGCGCCTCCTTGGCGAACTTCGTTACAACCCGGTATGCCGGAACGATGGTGATGGACATTAGTCCAAAGCTACCTCATCATGCTCTGTAGGCCCCTGGGGCCCCTTCCTTGGGCCATCTGGCGCATCATCTTCTGGGCCTGTTTGAACTGGTTGAGGAGCTGATTCACGTCCTGGGGCGTGGTGCCGCTACCCATGGAGATACGCAGCCGTCGTTTCCCCTTGATGATATCCGGGCGGCTCCGCTCCTCTGGGGTCATGGAGTATATTATGGCCTCCACCTTCTTCAGGTGTGTATCGTCTAGCTCCTCGGTGTCCAAGCGTCCCTTGAGGGATGACATTCCGGGGATCATCCCCAGGACCTGGCTGATGGGGCCCATCTTCTTTAACTGCTGAAGCTGGCTCAGAAAGTCCTCCAGGTCGAAGGTGGCGTGCCGGAGCTTTCGCTCCATCTCCTTCTGCTGCGTCTGGTCGAAGCTGGCCTGGGCCTTCTCCACCAGGGTGAGGACGTCGCCCATGCCTAGGATTCGGGAGGCGAGCCTGTCCGGGAAGAAGGGCTCCAGGGCATCAATCCTCTCACCAACGCCCATGAACTTGATGGGCACTCCGGTGACGGCGGTTATAGAGAGAGCAGCGCCCCCTCTGGCGTCGCCGTCCAGCTTTGTGAGGACCAGCCCCGTCAGGCCCAGCCTCTGGTTGAACTCCTCGGCGGCCTTGACGGCGTCCTGCCCTGTCATGGAATCCACCACCAGAAGAATCTCGGCTGGTGAGACGGCCTCCTTCAGCTCCTCCAGCTCGGCCATCAGCTCATCGTCGATGTGCAGGCGGCCGCCGGTGTCCAGGATGGCCCAAGCGGCGCCCTGCTCATGGGCGCGCTTTACTCCATCGACGGATACTTTAACGGCGGTAGAGGAGGTCCCATCCTGGTAGACGGGGATATCCAGTTGCCTTCCCAGGGTGACCAGTTGCTCGATGGCTGCTGGACGGCGGAGGTCGGCCGCCACCATCAGGGAGCTATGGCCCGAGTGTTTCAGGTGAGAGGCCACTTTGGCCGCCGTAGTGGTCTTTCCCGAACCTTGCAGGCCCACCATCATCAGAACCGAAGGAGTATTAGGCCCAGGCGCCAGCTTGTGGTCGCCATGACTCAGAATCCTGATCAGCTCATCATTGACTAGCTTCACCACCTGCTGCCCAGGGCTAACGCTCCTGAACAGGTCTACGCCGACGGCCCTTTCCTTGACCCCAGAGATGAAGTCTCGGACCACCCGAAAGTTGACGTCTGCTTCCAGAAGGGCCAGGCGGATCTCCCGCAGCGCCTCGTCTACGTCCTTTTCGGTGAGCACTCCCTTGCTGCCGATGCGGGAGAAGACGGTGTTAAGTCGCTCTGTTAGGGCCTCGAACATGATGGCGTTCCTCTCTGCGAGTCCTTACAAGATACCAAATCCCTCACCCCTACGCTACAGCTTTGCACAAAAACCCAGGAGAGTGCAGAGAACTTGGGTTCTCTGCCAGGGAGTCTGAGGGGTGTCCCCTCAGGAATTAGACATATCGGGTGGGTGGGTGGGAAAGAAAAGGTCTGCTGTTGGACTTTTGGTGCAAGACCCTACGCTACCGATTAGCGGCTGGCCATTTATCGCCGGTGAAGACCCATTTATTCGATGGAAGTGACAGGTGACACCTACTCGATTGTAGCTCAAGAGTGCTAGAATGGCGCTTCAAGATTGGAGTAAACCATGATACCTCTGAGACTTAGCCTGAAGAACTTCATGTGCTACCGGGAGAATGTGCCCACCCTGGAGCTGGAGGGCATCCACCTGGCCTGCCTCTGCGGCGACAACGGCCACGGGAAGTCGGCGCTGCTGGACGCTATCACCTGGGCCCTGTGGGGCGAAGCCAGGACCAAGACCCAGGAGGAGCTTATCCATCAGGGGCGAACGGATATGTCGGTGGAGCTGGAGTTCATGGCCAGAGACCAGCGCTACCAGGTGTCCAGAAGGCACTCCCGCTCCGGCAAAAGCCGCCAGGGCACCACGCTGCTTGACCTGGCAGTCCAGTCCAACGGCGGCTTCCGCTCCATTGCGGGCTCCGTGCGCGAGACCGAGGCCCGTATCAAGGAGCTCCTCCACATGGATCGCCAGACCTTCGTCAACAGCGCCTTCCTACTTCAGGGGCGCGCCGATATGTTTACCACCAGTCCACCCGTCGAGCGCAAACGGATTCTGGGAGAGATCCTGGACCTCTCCTACTACAGTCGCCTGGAGGATAGGGCCAAGGAGCGCATCAGGAGGATAGAGGAGGGAGCTGAGGGAGCTCCAGGAATACGAGGCACAACCCTTCGCATCGAGGCCTTGGATAGGGAGATCGTATCCAGAACCGACATCGAGGCACAGCTTACTGAGAGCAGGGCTGAATTTGAGGAACTGGGACCTAGAATAGCGCAGGAGCAGAATGCGGTGGAAGCCCTCAGACGCTCCCTCGACCAACTCAGGGACAAGGAACGGGAGCTTACAGAGGTCGGCCATCGACTAGAGGCCGTAGAGGAGGAGCTGAAGGGGTTCCAGGATCAGGCCCAGGGACACAGGCAGCGGATTGCAAGTTACGAGGGGCTCCTGGAAAGGCGTCTGGAGATAGAAGAAGGCTTCCAGGGGCTACAACAGGCGCGCCAGTCCCTGGAGCAGATGAACGAAGCCTCTATTCGCTACAGCGAGCTGAGCAAAGAGAGAGGCGTTTTGGCCGAGACCGTGGTCAGGGAAAGAGAACGCCTCAGTGGAGAAATACGCCAGGAGGAGGCCCGCATCACCCAGGAGCTTGAACCCAAGTCAGGCCTCCTGCCTAAACTGGCGGATGAGGTGGCTCAGGCAGAGCTCCTTCTCAAGGAGCTGGAAGGCGTCGAGGCTTCCTTAAAGGAGACGGAGGGCAGGGTGCAGTCGTTGGAGGCAGATATCCAGCGCTTGAAGATGACCAGGGAACAGCTCCTTCAAGGGATGCAGGAGCTTCGGACCAAGTTCGACCTCCTGGCAGAAGAGGAGGCCCAGTGCCCGGTGTGCAACAAGCCCCTGGGCCCCGAAGATAAAGACCACCTGCGCGACGAGTATGAGGCCCAGGGCAAGGCCAAGAAGGAAGCCTATCAGGAGAACGAGGCCATGCTTGCTGCCCTGGAGAAGGAGCATTCCACCCTATCCAAACAGCTAGGGGACGATAAAAGAGGCCTGGAGCAACGGCGAACCTCCGCCCAGTCGGGGCTCATTACTCTCCAACGAGACTTGCAGGAGGCCCAGCAGGCCGCGGAGAGGCTGTCCGAAAGCCGGGCCCGTCTAAAGGAGCTACAGGAACGCCTCTCCCAAGGAGATTACGCCCGAGGGGAGCAGGAGGCCCTGGAACGCTTAGACGCTCAGCTCTCCACCCTGGGGTATGATCCAGCAGGCCGTCGGCAAGCCCAGGAGCAGGCCCAAGCCCTGGAAAACTTCGCCGAGCTACACCGACGCTTAGCGGAGGGAACAGAGGCCCTTCCAGCGGAAAAGGCCAGCCTGGAGAGGCTGGAGCAGGCCATCCAGAGACGGCAGGAAGAGCTGTCGGAGCACAGGAGACGTAAGGAGGCTCTGGCGGAAGAGGCCAAGGGCATTCCCGCCCTAGGAACGCAGCTAAGGGACGCCGAAGCTGGCTACAAAAGTCTATACGATAATATGGTGGAGTGCCGCGCCAGGGAGAAGACCCTGGAAGGCCGGCTGGAGGAGCTGGCCCTCCGCGAAAGGGAGCTAGAGCGAGAGAAGGAGCGACTCAAGGAGCTGCAGCGCGACAAAAGCCTCTACGACGAGCTGGCCGTCGCCTTTGGGAAGAATGGCATCCAGGCCCTCATCATCGAGAGCACCGTACCTCAGATAGAAGACGAGGCCAACGAGCTGCTGGCGATGCTGACAGACAATCTCATGACCTTGAAGCTGGAGACCCAGCGGGAGCGCAGGACCCAGAAGGGTGAGCCCATCGAGACCCTGGAGATAAAGATCGCCGACGACCTCGGCACCCGCAGCTATGAGACCTTCAGCGGCGGAGAGGCCTTTCGCATCAACTTCGCACTCCGTATCGCCCTATCCAAGCTGCTGGCCAGACGGGCGGGGGCGCCGCTGCCCACCCTCTTTATCGACGAGGGGTTCGGCAGCCAGGACAACGCAGGTAGGGAGCGGCTGTTGCAGGCCATCAAGGCCATCGAGAAGGACTTCCAGAAGATCATCGTCATCACTCACATCGAGGAGCTGAAGGAAGCCTTTCCCGTGCGGATAGAGGTGACCAAGACCGAGGCGGGCGCAACCTTCACCGTTATCTGAGGCCAGCCCGATCTCTGCCGTCCTAACCTTACAAGCCGGGACCCCATGACTGAGATCATTGTCCTTGACATCGGCAACACCATATGGGAAGAGGGCCAAGATGGGCCATGGGTCACCAAGACCGATCTGACCCAATTAATGCGCTGTGCTTACCGTGTGTTCTTGGCGCATAGGGACACTGTTCCCTACGAATACTTTATGAAACCCGAGTTACGTGAGCGTTTGTTGACCGGGGGGATCGACTTTGAGAAGGAGTTGGTAACGAGAGAAGGGATCGAAGAGGAAGCCTCCGTTGAGGTAGCGCGTAGTAAAGAAGGCCTAGTGAGAATTCCAGCGTTATTGCAAAACCATAAGCTCGGTATCAGAGGCGTGCTGGATATGGTCTCTGTGGAAAATGAAAGGCTAATCCCCATTGAGATAAAGTCGCATGGTCAACTTCAGGCATCCGACGAGCTAGAGTTGGCTTTCTACTGGCGGTTGTTGGAGCCTATACAGAAGGGCCGCCGGGATAGCCATAGAGAGGGCTATGTTTGGCTAAGCACAGGAGAGCTCAGGAAGGTTCATCTTTACAAGTCCCACTTTGAGCAACTTGATGCTCAAATAGTCAAAGTTCGGCTGATCAAAGTTGAGGGTACCCAGCCGAGAATGGTTCCAGAATGCAATTTCTGTGTATTAAGGGACGAACATTTCAGAATTATTCACAGCCTAGGTGATGTGTCCTTGATCTACGATATAGCTGGTCAGCGATCTAAGCGGCTCGAGGAGCTCGGCATACAGAATATTTCCGACCTCGCAGCGGTAGACGTTACTGACTTGCATAAGAAATGGCGGCAGATTGACCGCTATGCTCCCAGCACCAAGCAACTCAAGGAGATGCAGGCACACGCCTACGCTTTGCTAGAGGACAAAGTCCAAGTGGTGGGTGAGGACGCCATACCGGACATGAAGCGCGCCATAATCCTTGACTTGGAGTACGAAACCTGGCCGAGACGCCAAATTTTTTTGGTAGGTGCAATCATAATCGAGGATGGAAAAGAAACTGCTCTCCATCAGGCATTTGCAGAGAACTAAGGTGGACCCCATTATTAAGACAGCACGAGGGCTAAATTAAGAGAGTCTCCCACCCCTGCGCTAGGTTTCACCAAGCCCGATGGCAGCCCTGCTTCTTCAGCTGCTGCTCCCCTTTCTTCCTGGCCATGTTGGTACACCTCTGCTGGGGTCCGGTAGCCCAAAGCCTGGTGAGGCCTCTGCCGGTTGTAGAACTCCAGGTAGGCATTGATCCCAGTTCGGGCCTCGGCGACGGTCTGGTAAGCTTTCAGATACACCTCCTCGTACTTGATGCTCCGCCACAGCCGCTCCACGAAGATGTTGTCCAGGTACCTACCCTTACCATCCATGCTGACCTGGACCCTCTGCTCCTGCAACGTCTGGGTAAAGGCCTCACTGGTGAACTGACTCCCTTGGTCGGTGTTGAATATCTCCGGTCGTCCCTTACCCAGGGCTTCCTCCAACGCCGCCACGCAGAAGCTGGTGTCCATGGTGTTGGAGAGCTTCCAGGCCAGCACGTGCCGGCTGTGCCAGTCCATGATGGCCACCAGGTACAGGAAGCCCTTCGCCATGGGGATGTAGGTGATGTCCGCGGCCCAGACCTGGTCGACCCGATTAACCTCCACTCCCTTCAGCAGATAGGGAAAGATCCGGTGTCCCGGCGCTGGTTTGCTGGTGTTGGGACGCCGGTAGATCGCTTCCAGACCCATCAACCGCATCAGCCTTCGAACCCTTTTTCGGCTCACCAGATAGCCCTGTTGCAGCAGCCAGGCCTTCATCTTCCTGGAGCCGTAGAAGGGGGTCTTCAAATACTGACGGTCCATCAGGGCCATCAACTCCAGGTCTTCTGCCCTGGTCGGTACCGGCCGGTAGTACACCGAGGCCCGGCTGACGTCCAGCAGGATACATTGACGCACCAAAGACAGCTGCTGGTGGTCTCGGTCTATCATGGCTCGCCGTATGCTGCGACTCATAGACCGGACCTTTCCGACAAAAAATCGCGTTCCACCTTCAGCTGGCCGATGTGCCGGTAGAGGTGGTTAATCTGAGCTTCCTTGGCTTTCTCCTGGGATTTCTGATTGGTGGCAAATAGCTCCGGGGCTCCTTCCACCAGGGCCCTTTTCCAGGCGTGAATCTGACTGGGATGGACCTCAAATCGGCTGGCCAGCTGGGCGATGGTCTCTTCCCCCGCAAGGGCGGCCAGGGCCACCTTGGCCTTGAACGCCGGACTGTGCTTATTCCTCGTCTGCTTCATGTCCTGCTCCTCCACGTCGGTTAGTTGCCGGTTATTTTAGGAGCTGGACTCTCTCTTAGCCAGTTGTCTAGTTTTTGGGTACCACCTCAAACATCAGTGACGAAAAAGGGATATTGGCTGCTCTTGTCAATTTGCTTAAGACATTCCCGCAGCACAAAGTGGTGACATACAATGGAACGGCAGCCGATCTAGTTGAGATTGAGAATGCGTGGCAAAGGCTCGGTTTGCATAGGGAGGCACCTAGTAATCTTCTGGACAGACATGCTGATTTGTTTTCTATTGTCAGGAACAACTTCCGCTTCCCAACTTACGGGTTGGGTCTAAAGGATATCGCCGCTTATTTCGGTTTTATCAGGGCCCATCCAGAGACAGGTAGCTTTGTTATACCCATGATATATGACCAATTCCTTAACCCGAATCCACCGAAGGACGTCCTTGGGGACAGCCCTTGAAGAAGGCAGAGGGTGCTCCTCTGAATCTGGGATAATGGTTTTGGAACAGAAACCCGCCCGGAAACAAGGAGCACCCAATAGATGCTGCCACAGAACAAACCCGACCGTATCCGCATCCTCTTTGACGACCATCGCCTGGTGGCCAATGCCGGCCTGCTCCTGCCGGCCACCCTAGCCCGGCACCTGGGCCTGCGGGAACTCGTCGACCATCACCTTGACCTCGGCGGAGCGCCGGGACGGGCGAACACTGGGGACAAGATGCTGACGCTGGTCGCTTCCGCGCTGGCAGGCGGCGACTGCATCGACGACGCCGATGCGCTGCGCGCTGGTGGGACGGTCGGTGTTCTAGGCTGCGTGGTCAAGGCGCCATCCACCCTGGGGACCTTCCTGCGCAGCTTCCGGTGGGGGCATGTCCGTCAACTCGACCGCGTGAGCCGCCAGTTGTTGGCCCGGGCCTGGGCCGCTGGGGCCGGACCCGGCGACTCGCCCCTGACCATCGACCTGGACTCGACCATCTGCGAGACCTATGGATTGGCCAAGGAGGGAGCGCGCCACCACGGCTATACCGGCGCCCGCGGCTATCACCCACTGCTGGCCATTGCCGCCGGCACCGGCGAAGTGCTGATGTCCCGGCTGCGCGAGGGCCGGGCCAACACCGCCCGTGGCGCCGCCCACTTCCTGCGTGAGACGGTGGGGCGGGTGCGCTACGGCGGGGCCAGGGGACAACTCACGGTGCGGGCCGACAGCGGCTTCTACGCCCACACTGTCGTTGCCGCCTGCCGGGAAATGGATGTCCGCTTCTCTATCACCATCCGCCAGCGCGCCAGCCTGCGGGACCTGATCGAGGCGATACCAGAGGAGGACTGGACTCCCATTCCCTACTGGATGGACGGTGCCGCCGATGTCGCCGAGACGACTTACACCCCGTTCCAGACCAAGCCGGACGCCGCGCCGGTGCGGCTCATTGTCCGGCGGGTGAAGCCGACGCCCGGTTCCCAGCTCGCCCTCTTCGCCAGATACAGCTATCACGCCTTCATCACCGACCGCGATGGGGAGACGCTGGAACTGGAGGCCGATCATCGCCGCCACGCCGAGGTCGAGAACGCCATACGCGACCTCAAGTACGGCGTCGGGCTGAACCACATGCCGTCGGCGCGCTTCGCCGCCAACGGCGCCTGGCTGGCGGTCCAGGTGATGGCGCATAACCTGGACCGCTGGACGGCGCGGATTGGTCTGGGCGAGCGGACCGTGATCACCAAGACCCTCAGGCGGCGGGTCTTCGCTCTGGTGGGACGGATCACCCGCTCGGCGCGCCGCCTCACTTTGCATCTCCCCCGGCGCTGGCCTTGGGAAACCCAGTTCAGTCGCGCCTTGGCCCGGCTGCAAGCCATTCCGTTCCCGGCCTGACGGCCAGCCTGCAACTGACCCAACGTCCCCGCAATCTCGCGCCACCCCGGTCGCGAGAGTCCCCTGCTGCGTATCCTCTCGCCATCCCGCGCATCGCAACTCCCGCATAGGGCCTTAGGGGCCCTGTGCGGCGACTGAAGACCGTCCGCCGGCCTCCCATCTACCCCAAGACCCCAGGCCATCTCCCCTGTAGCTCCCTCACCCACCCCCTTCCGCTGTCCTCACGCCGTCCATCCGTGTCCTTCGGTGGATTCGGGCTTAAAAGTAGAGATGGGGCCCTAAAACAGGAAATTTTGGAGCATAACGCAGATGACCTGCGCTCGTTGCTGTTCGTATGGGAGAAATTAGCTCAGATTCATGAGTCTAAACCATAGCGTAGCTCAACTCACTTAGGATCAACCGAGAGTCCTGGAAGTCGGTACACCATTTAGACTCTTGACCGAGTCAGAGGGGTGCCTCCCAGATACACTCTACGGGGTGGGTGGGAAAGAAGCGCTGGGCTTTTGGTGCAAGACCCCATCGAGGGGGAAGGGGGAACCCATTCTATCCCTGGATGGGCTTTGCGCAAAAACCCTAGGAGAGTACAGAGAACCTGGGTTCTTTGTCGGGGAGTCTGAGGGGTGCCCCCTCAGGAATTAGACATATCGGGCGGGTGGGTGGGAAAGAAGCGGCTGGGCTTTTGGTGCGAGACCCCTGGATGGGAGAGGAGTGAGGCAAGGGTGGACCACAAACTCTACTGGATCTGCGTCAGCAGGGACTTGGCCCGAAAGAGTATCTCCTCATCCCGCGATAGGGACAGCACCTTCTCCAGGTCCGCCACCGCCCTGGACTGCTCCCCCAGAAGCGCCAGGAGGCTGCCACGAGCCATATATAGCTGGGCACCTCTGGGGCTGATGTCAACGGCCGAGGAAAAATCCTCCAGGGCCGACTGGTAATCCTCGGTGCGAGTATATGCCACGCCCCTGTTGTAGTAGGCCAGAGTCAGGTCGGGGTCTAGCTGGATGCTCTTGGAGAAGTCCAGTATGGCCCTGCTGTAGTCCTCATTGAGGCTGTGGGCGACTCCACGTCCCAGGTACGCCTCGGCCAGCTTCGGGTCCAGGGAGAGGGCATGGCCGAAAGCGCCAATGGCCGCTTCCAGCTCCCTACGAGCCGTGTGAGCCCTGCCCCTGCCGACGTACGCCTCGGCCATTTGGGGATCGGCCTGAATGGCTCGGTTGAAGGCTTCCAAGGCTCCATCCGCGCTGCCTCTCTCCTCAAGCTCTAGCCCCTGCTGGTAGAGCTTCTGGGCCTCCTCGCTTTCGCCACCCCCACAAGCCAGGGAAAAGACTAATGCCAGTAGCAGAGAAGATATATAGGCTTGGCGAGGAATGGAAATCAGCCTCATATAATTCATATAGGGAAATAATAAACCGCTTGCCCTGCGCCTGTCGAACCATCACAGTGAGCCCATCACTTCTCTCCCACGTAAAGGGGGAGAGTCAGAGAGGGGGAATGCCCGCTCGTCCTGAGCTACGACCCCGGCCGCGTTGGAGTCGAGAGTCTAGGCAGCGTCGGACCCGTCTAAGGGTGAGCGGAGCGCATTACGAGTCTTTACGCTACGGGAATGACCGGCAGGGTCACGTGAGAGGGGTGTTGGGCATCGTGGTAGACGGTGTTCTCGGCCACCGCGGTGCGCCGGCTCAATCCGATGGGCTCGCCTGTGTTGGGGTTCACGTCGAACCGGGGGAAGTTGCTGCTGGAAATGTCCAGCCGGATACGATGCCCCGCCTTAAAGAGGTTGCTGGTGGGGTAGAGAGTGATGGTCAACTGCACGATCTCTCCCGGCTTCAGCAGCTCGGGATGCTCCCAGGAGTCGCGATACCTGGCCCTGATGATGCCGTCGGTCAGGTTAAGGGCGTACCCTTCGGGGTAGTCCTCGCTGGGCGGGTAGACGTCTATGAGCTTGGCGGTGAAGTCCGTATCCGGCGCCGAAGAGGATGCCCACAGAAGGACCTGGATGGGCCCCGTCACCTCCACGTCGCCCTCTAGAGGCTCCGTCTGGAAGACGACTACATCGTGTCGAGAGCCTAAGGGTAGGTAAGGGGCTCTGCTCCCGAAGAACTTGGAGCCCTCCCGCTGGTCAAAGCCTCCCGCCTCCACGATCTGCTCCACCCGGCTGGACTGGAGTATCTGGCTGGGGTCTGGCGTGTTCGGCGGGATGGGTTTCAAGGCCGCCAGAGAGGAGACGTTGGCTCCGACTGTGGGCACGGGGTTTTGGGGGTCGAAGGCGTAGGTGCTACCCGATGAGGGCTCCTCCGGAGGATCGTTGCTCAGCGCGCCCCCCTGGTGGAGGTAGAAGTTGGAGTAGCGAGTCCGCGCCAGGGGCCACTCCTCCTCCCAGCGCCAGCGGCCTCCGTGGTACATCCGGCCATCCTCGTTCCTGTGGCCGTCGCCTCCGCCCATGACGAAGATCCTGACCGGCGGATCCCGGTCTATCCCGTTGTCGATGCCCTTGAACCAGCGGTCGAACCAGCGCAGGTGCAGGTCATCGAAGCTGTCCAGGGCCGCCTCAGGGCCGAAATCAGTGTCGCCGGCGTAGGTCAGCTCGTGGGTGGTGGCGCCGTGGGTCCAGGGTCCCATGATGACCCTCACCTGGCTCTTCTTGAGGCTGGAGAGGCCCTGGTAGTTTTCCAGAGTGGCCCGGGTATAGGAGTCGTACCAGCCGCCTGAGAAGTACATTGGAACATCGGAGTGCTGCTCCCAGTACTCCTGTATAGCGAAGCCCGGCTGCTTCCAGTAGTCGTTGTAGTCGGCGTTGGTCAGCAGGTCCAGGGCCCACCTTTCGTAGCTGGGCGCCAGCTTCAGCTCCGTCTGGCCCCTCTTGATGGGCATCCGTGTCAGCCAGTGTCGGAAGTCGGCGCCGTTGAGGGCCTTGTCTACGTAGGGGCTGTGCTTCAGCTTCTTGTTGGTGTTGAGGGCCGAGTGCCAGAAGGCCCAGGCGATGAAGCGCAGCTCCATGGCGCCACCCTGGCGCACCGTCGAGGTGTAGGCGTTGGAGCCTCCCATGTTGGGGAACATGCAGGCCAGGTGAGGCGGGTTCTGGGTGGCCGCCGCGCTCTGAGTCCAGGCCATGTAGGAGGTGCCGAAGGTGCCTACCCTGCCATCGCACCAGGGCTGCTGGGCTATCCACTCGATGGTGTCGTAGCCGTCGTTAGGCTCCTGGGCCAGGAAGTACAGTTCCCCCTCCGAGGCGTGGCACCCACGACAGTCCTGGGCCACCACAACGTAGCCGTGCTGCGCGAAGTAGCGGCACCTCTCCACTCGGTCCGGCTGGAGCTTGTTGTAGGGCGTGCGCTCCAGGAGCACAGGCAGAGGCTCCTGGACTGGCGTAGCCCCGTTAGCGGGCCGGTACACGTCGGCCGCCAGGCGTACGCCATCCCGCGCAGGGACCATGACGTCCTGGGCGACCTGGATATCGTATTTGATCTCGCGTGTGCTCATATCTGGGGTAGTGTCCAGCCGGAGCTTCACCAGTCGCGGGAATGGCGGTAATATAGCATCACCCTGGTGGAGTGTCAAAAAGAAGGCTAGACCTTCCCCCACGCAGTGACTCGCTCCACCGTGGCCTTGATTACTGTACCTTCATCTATATCCATGTCTCTGTACTGCTGATACTTCTCCCTCAGTAGCGTCACCGCCCTCCGCTGCTCCTCGCCTCCCTCCAGCACCTCGGCGGGGCCCTGAATGAGCACGTAGGCCAGCTTCTCCCACTCCTCGTCGTAGTCGTCGATAACGATGGCCACGCGAGAGTTGGCCAGGATGTTGCGCACCCGCTTCAAGCCCCTGGCGGCGACCCTCTTGGGCTTGAGGTCGATGACGGAGTAGAGGTGCAATCCGTCGAAAGCGTAGCAGATGGGGACTGCATGCGGAGCACCACCGGCGTCGGCGGTGGCCATGTGGGCCACGCGGTGCCCCCGAATGAAGGCCTCGACGTTGGGGGCAAGCTGCCCAGCGATGGGAGACCTCCTATCCCTTCTGGAGGGTCTCGGCTACAACGCGAAGGGCCTCGGATAGCTTGTCCGGCGGAGTCGGCAGCTCCTCCGGATGCTCCACTTTGAGGCAGATGAAGATGGGCCCCTTCTTCTTGAGGATCTCCCCCAGCTGGGACACGAACTCCTCCAGATCGTCGAACTCGTAGGATTCGGAGATGCCGGCCTCCCTGGCGATGCCTGCGAAGCTCAGGTTGTCAGGGGACGGCACCGGCTGGCTACCGGTCGTGGTGTAGACGCCGTCCTGAAAGACGATGTGCACCAGGTTGTCTGGCTCCTTGTTGGCGATGGTTACCAGTGTGCCCAGGTTCATCAGGAGGCCGCCGTCGCCATCCAGCACCATCACCCGCCTGTTCGGCTGGGCCAGGGCGATGCCCAGTCCAAAGGAGGAGGCCTTTCCCATGCAGCCTATGAGGGGTACGTCCAGCTCTCGGCGCTGAGAGACGCTGCTGAAGAGCTGCCTGCCCGTCATAGTGCTAACGACCACGGAGTCGCCACGCAACTGGTTGATGGCCTTCACTGCTTCCAAGGAGGGTATCATGGCCTGGCCCCCTTCTACGGTTTCTACCGTATCCCGCTTATCCGTAACCGCCGTCACCAGGGATTTTAGCCTCTCACAGGACCCCATTTCAAGGATGGGGTGCGTTGACCAGCGAGTAGCCTCATAATAACATTCCCAGCAGTTCATGGGCGTAACACAAAAGTCAGGGGGTTCAAAGGGGGCAGAGCCCCTTTGGCGGGGTCTGTGGGTGTCCCCCAGCGAAAAACCTAACGGTGCGAGTTTCGCACAAAACCCTAGGAGGGTACAGAGAACCTGGGTTCTCTGTCGGGGGTTCAAGGGGGTGTCCCCCTTTGAATAAAACCTCTGGGCGGGTGGGTGGGAAAGAAGCGTTGGACTTTTTAAGCAAGGTCAGCATATAACTAACGTGCTACGCTGAGGTGTACGCGATAGGAGGAACCAAATGGCTCAATCAATAGGGTTCATAGGCCTGGGCATTATGGGCATCCCCATGGCCGGCAATCTGCTAAAGGCCGGCTTTAAGGTAACAGTACACAACCGGACGGCCTCCAAGATGGAGGACCTGATTAAGCAGGGAGCCCAGGGCGCTTCCTCTCCTGAGGAGGCGGCCAGGAGCTCCGACGTGGTTATCACCATGGTCACCGACTCGCCGGACGTGGAGCAGGTGGTCCTGGGCCCACAAGGAGCCATACACGGCGTAAGGCCGGGGTCCGTGGTCATAGACATGAGCAGCATATCGCCCAAGGTCACCAGGGAGATCGCGGCCAAGCTAAAGGAGAAGGGGGCCCACATGCTAGACGCCCCGGTCAGCGGTGGTCAGTGGGGGGCCATTAACGGCACCCTGGCCATCATGGTCGGGGGAGAGAAGGAGGTCTTCGACCAGTGTCTCCCCATCTTCGAGGGCATGGGCAAGACCATCACCCACACCGGACCTCACGGCATGGGACAGGTCACCAAGCTGGTCAACCAGGTCCTGGTGGCCAACAACATGAACGGCGTGGCGGAGGCCCTGGTCTTCGCCGCCAAAGCAGGGGCCGACCTGGAGAAGACCATAGAGGCGGTAGCGGGAGGGGCCGCCGGCTCCTGGCAGCTTTCCAACCTAGGGCCCAGGGTCATCAAGGGAGACTTTGCGCCTGGCTTCATGGTGAAGCTCCAGCAGAAGGACCTAAGGCTGATCCTGGAGGCAGCCCGGGAGATGAGCCTGTCCCTGCCGGGTACGGCCCTGATTCACCAGCTCTATGCCTCCCTGGAAGGGGAGGGCCGGGGAGAGGAGGGGACCCAAGCCCTCGCTCGGGTTCACGAAAAGTTAGGGGGAGTGGAGGCCAGAGTGAAAGGGTCAGCTTAGCGGGTGGTCGCCCGCTCCACAGGGACGGGAGAGGGCTCCTGGCCCGCGGTGCGGATAGCCTTGAACGAGCTGCCGATAAGCACTATCAGCACCACTGTGACCACGCCGCCCATCAGCATGGACGTGTCCACAGCAAACCAGGCGGCAAGCCCGCCCGCCAGCAGGCCGCCCAGCGGGGCGCCCGTCTGGTCCAGCATGAATAGACTGGTCACCCTACCTCTGAAATTGTCCGGCGTTATGGTCATGATAATGGTGGAGTTGAGGAGGTGATACATGGAGCCTGCGCTGCCCACAATGAGCAAAAAGAAGATGGCCGGGGCCATCCACTCCATCCGAGAAAGGGCAATTAAACCTATGCCGCTGACCACAGCCATGCCTATCAGCAGCAACCCCTTCCTCCTCACGCCGCTGTATGTAGCCATAAGGAAGGTGCCAAACAGGGCTCCGATGTTAGCGGCGCTCATCAGTATTCCCAGGCCCGTCGCCTCCTGCCCCAGTATCTCCTTGGCAAAGACGGGCAGCATGTTGTCCTCGAAGGGCCTCAAAAAGAAGGACGGGACAAGGCCCATGATTATGAGCCCAAGGGTGGTGGGTTCTCTGGACACGTACTTCACTCCTGCTACGAAGTCCCCGAGCACCGACTTGCGGGCCTTGCTTGTAGCCATGCTTGTGTCTTCCCTACGCTCCAGCTTTATCTGGTAAAACATGACGAAGACGGTGGAGTAACAGGCCGCCTGGATGAAAAAGTTGATGGCGGCGCTACCTGCTACGTCTATGATGATGCCGCCGATTACGGGGAAGAGTATGCGGTTTATGGAGAAAGCGCCCTGTATCAGCGAAAGAGCGTTCTGGTAGCTCTCCCTGGGGACAGAGTTGGCGGCTACGGCCTGTCGAGTGGGATTATCCAGGACCCATCCTACCCCGTTCAGGATGATGTATAGGTATAAATGCCAGACCTCCACCAGCCCCAAAGCTATGACGGCGCCGAAGATCAGTGCGATGGTGATGCGCACCACCTGGGATATGAGGAGGATTGTGCGACGGTCCATACGGTCGATCATGACCCCGGTGAAGGGGCCGATGACCAGCCACGGTACGGAGCGGGAGCCCAGGACGGTGCCTACGACCACGGGGTTCTCGGTCAAGTCGTAGGCCAGGTAGCCGAGAGATACGACCTGGATCCAGTTACCCGCCGAGGTAAAGAGCGTGCCCAGACAGAGGAAACGGATGTTGTGGTTGCTCAGGGAGGAGAAGGTCTGTAGAGAGAGGCCCTTTTTGCGAGGGGGTTCCGCGCCATTGGCGGGCCGACTGTTAGTTGTAGCCACTCGTCATGATTCCTTCTCGGGGGCCGGAGGCCCTTGGCCTCTCGGACAAGACTGGATGATATAGCCCTCTCCCTAGAGTGTCAACGGCGCTCAGCATACGTTCCCCGGCAAAAAGCATATGCTATACTCGTGCCGCCAAAGCCCAGTCCACCACAGGAGGCCACTAAGGTGACCAGTGAGAAGACCCTCACCAGAGAGATCGCCGAGTTCATCGTCGCCCAGGATTTCGAGAGCATACCACCAGAGGTCATCACAATGGCCAAGCGGTGCGTCATCGATGGCGCCGCAGTGATGCTGGCTGGCTCCACCACCGACTGCGGCAGCATCATCAGGGAGTACATTGGGGCGGTGGGAGGCAAAGGAGAGGCCTCGGTCCTGGGCAGCAGGCTGAAGGCCCAGGCCCACCTTGCCGCCCTGGCCAACGCCACCAGCGGCCACGCCATGGACTACGACGACACCCAGCTCTCCACGACGCCGGACAGGGTCTATGGCCTGCTGACTCATCCCACAGTGCCGGTCCTGGCCGCATCCATGGCCGTGGGCCAGGAGACTCACGCCGGCCGGGAGTTTCTCACCGCCTTCTGCACCGGGTTCGAGGTGGAGTGCAAGGTGGCTGAGGCCATCGACCCCAGGCACTACCAACAGGGGTTCCACTCCACCGGCACCGTGGGAATATTTGGCTCGGCCGCCGCCGCCGCTCGTCTCATGGAGCTTTCCCTGGAGCAGACCCGCTACGCCCTGGGCATCGCCGCCAGCAAGAGCGCCGGCATACGGGCCAACTTCGGCACCATGACAAAGCCCTACCACTCGGGCGCCGCCGCCGAGAACGGCATTGTGGCGGCACGGCTGGCCGGCCTGGGATACCAGTCGGCCCCCGACGCCCTGGACGGCCAGTGGGGGTTCTTCCAGGTCACGGGAGGCGGCTGCGAGCCAGAGCGCATCCAGGGCAAGCTGGGGAACCCCTGGTCCATTCTGGAGCCCGGAGTGTCCATCAAGCCCTATCCCTGCGGCTCGCTGGCCCACCCCTCAATGGACGGCCTACTGGACCTCCTGGTGGAGAATGACATCAGGGCCGAAGATATCCAGGAGATAGCCCTGGGCACCAACTCTAGCGTCCTGGCGCCACTGCGCTACCAGGACCCTCAAGACCACCTGGAGGCCAAATTCAGCTTCCAGTTCTGCCTGGGCATCCTTGCCCTGGAGCGTAAGGCCGGCATTCAGCAGTTCCGGGACGAGGTTGTGCACCGGGAAGACGTCCGCCAGATGATGGGCCGTGTTCGGACCTACCTGCACGAAGGCATCGAGGCCAAGGGGTTCGACCTGATACGGAGCCTGGTAGAAGTCAAGCTGAAGGACGGTCGCGTATTCTCTCGGGAGGCCGACACCTCCAGGGGCACGCCTCAGCGCCCCATGTCTCAGGGGGAGCTGGGGGACAAGTTCCGGGAGTGCGCCACGGGCGTCCTAAGCGACCAGAAGATGGAGAAGGCTCTGGAGGCCATAGAGGGCCTGGATGAAATCGGAGACGTCAACGAGTTCGTGGGCAAGTTGCTATAGAGTAGCCTAGCACGCCTCAGAGTATTCAGACTGGAGCAAGCGATGGCCACACTACAAGAGCGGCTAGACCAGGGCAACGTCATCATCCTGACGGCGGCATGGGGTCGGAGCTTCGGCGACAGTGCCGCCGGAAACCGACAGCAGGAGCATTATCACGCCTGCAAGCATGGAGGCCTCGGCCTGATAAAGGCTCTCATGGCCCTTTCCTGTCCCTGATCATCCCCGCGCCATGATCAGCCCGGCCACCTTGTCCAGGACGCGGTGGCTCACGTCGTACTTGGACATCAGGGGAAGCTCCTCGGCGCCGCCGTCCCTGTCCAGGATAACCACACGGTTGGTATCGGCGCCGAAGCCGCTGCCCTCGGCGGTAATGTCGTTGGCGACGATGAGGTGAAGCCCCTTGCCCGTCAGCTTGGCCTTGGCGTTGGCCAGCAGGTCCTCGCTCTCGGCGGCGAACCCCACCTTGATGAGGCGCTCCCCTTGAGCCTCCACGATGATATCCGAAGTCTTGGTAAGCTCCAGGGTCAGAGTATTGGCGGCCCCCTTCTTGATCTTCTGCGAGGCCACGGAGGCCGGCGTATAGTCGGCCACGGCGGCGGCCATTATGAGGGCGTCGGCCTGCCGAGAGGCGTCGCAGACGGCGTCCCGCATCTCAGATGCCGTCTCAACGTGCACGACCCTTACGCCCACCGGGTCTGGGAGGGCCGTTGGGGCGGTCACCAGGGTAACGCCGGCGCCCCGGTCCCGTGCCGCCTCCGCCAGAGCGTAGCCCATCTTCCCCGAGGAGCGATTGGTGATGACCCTCACCGGGTCGATGGGCTCCTGGGTGCCCCCGGCGCTGACCACGATGGTGCGCCCCGCCAGGTCTCCTCCACTGCCCAGGACCTGCCGGATGTGGCCCAGCAACTCCTCGGGCTCCAGGAGCCGCCCCAGGCCCATCATGCCCGAGGCCAGACGCCCCTGTCCAGGCCCAGCGATGGTGTACCCCCTAGAGCGGAGTTTGGCCACGTTCTCCTGAGTGGCGGCGTTCTCGTACATGTGAGCGTCCATGGCCGGCGCTATCAGGACCGGCGCCTGGGTGGCCAGAATGGTCGCCGTCAGGGCATCGTCGGCCAGGCCCCAGGCCATCTTGACGATGGCGTCGGCGGTGGCCGGAGCCACAACGATTATGTCGCCTCGCTGGGCCAGAGCCACGTGGTCCATGCTCAACTCCGACTGGGGATCGAAGAGGCCTGTCACCACCGGCCGATGGGTGATGCTCCGGAAGGTCAGGGAAGTTAGGAACTCCTGGGCCCCTCGAGTCATGACCACATCCACCAGGGCTCCCGCCTGAACGAGCTTGCTGGACAGGTCTACCGCCTTGTAGCAGGCGATGCTCCCGGTAACGCCTAAAACGACGAATTTGTCCTTGAGTGGGTCCGGCATCTTGGGTCCCTTCCTTTCCGGTAAAGGCCGATGTCCGCGGTTGGCGGGCTAACGCTTATCCCTTAGCGTTTATGTCATATATCAGTCGCAACCCTATTAGAGTCAGCTCTGGATTGACGTGGTCGAATATCTGGTCGTCTTTCGCAATCAGCTCCGCCAGGCCTCCGGTGGCTACCACGGGGCACTTGGATCCCAGCTCCTCACGGAACCTGGCTACCATACCTTCCACCAAGGACAAATAACCCAGGACCAGCCCCGACTGCAGGGCGTGGATGGTGCTCTTGCCAATGGCCGTACCAGGCCTGACCAGCTCCACCCGGCGGAGCTGAGAGGTGTTCATGTAGAGGGCATCGGCGGCGATATTTATGCCGGGGACGATGGCGCCGCCTAGGTAGTCGCCCTCCTTGGAGACGGCGTCGAAGACGGTGGCGGTGCCAAAGTCGACGATGATCACCGGCCCGCCGTACAGGCGAAAGGCTGCCGCCGCGTCGGCGATGCGGTCTGCGCCTACATCCCGGGGGTTGTCGTACAGGATCTTGACGCCGGTCTTCACCCCCGTGGTCACCAAAAGGGGGTCGACTCCAAAATAGCTGCGGCACAGCTCTTCGAAGGTTGATGTCAAGGGCGGAACGACGCTACAGAGGGCGGCCTGGGTGATGTCCGATGGCGATACGTCCTTCATAGGAAGCAGGCTGTAGAGCATCAGCCCGTATTCATCGGGCAGGCGGCGGGCATCGGTGGCCACACGCCAGGTAGCCTTCAGGCGCTCCTCCTGGAAGACCCCGATGGTGATGTTTGTGTTGCCTATGTCGCAGGCTAGAAGCATATTCCACCTTTGAGATATCAATTATACGGGCAGTTGGCCGATTTCCTCAAATTCAACCACACCGCTGTATCTAACGGGCCCGCGTGACGACTACTTGAAACCTCTGTAGCAAGTAGCGTTACTTGACGACGAACCAGACTATTACCCCTATCGCTCCAATAACGGCTAAAAGGGGCACGATGCAAGTGACGAAGGTAACGCCCATCCGGAGGAGCTTCAAGGGCAAAAAAACCAGCTTCAAAGAGATCGAGATAATTCTGAAAAGTGACTTTATGAGTGTCAATCAATGCCTCCTACTGCGGAATGGTCGTTGGCATAGACTACGAGGCGAAGGTGAAAGTAGACATCCGCTCTTTGGGCCGGCCTGCGCTCTACCCAGAGTAGAGGGCCTTGGCCCGCTGGTAGCTCTCCATATCGTTGATGTCCAGCCTGACCACGGGGTCGTCCACCTCCACCCAGTGTATCCCATCCTTGTGAGCCTCCATCACCTCCCGCACCCCCTGCTTCTCCTCAGTGATGCGCTCCAGCTCCGGTTTCAGCGCCAGGGAGAAGATAATGGGGTGGCCGCCGTGCCCCTGATAGCGGGGCGCCGTTATTTGGGTCGCAGTCTCCTGATGCGCCTGGATGAGGTCCCGGACGACATTAAGGGGCCTGGGCTGGTCCACGGCCAGCAGCAGGACCCCTTGGGCCTGGGGGCTGACGTCTCCGAGACCCGTCTTAATGGAGGTGGTCTTGCCCAGGCGATACTGTGGATTAAACGCTGTCTTCACCTGCATGGATCTGACGTACGGGAAGATGGTCCCAGCGTCGTGGCCCAGCACCACTATCACCTCAGAGGTTCCAGCGGAGGCCAAGGTCCGGACCTGGTACTCCAGCAGGGTCCCACCATCCCAGGGGAGCAGGGCCTTGAGCTGGCCCATGCGGGTAGATTCACCGGCGGCCAGGAGGATGGCAGATATAGATGCCATGTCTACGTCCTATAACCGGATGCTATTGCATACCAGCAGACTTAGCTTGTCCTGGACACTCCAAGCACGTCCAACGTCTTGTCTCTTGAGGTGTAACCCCGCACAATGTTGACGGCGCTTCTGGGCACTCCCAACCAGTCGGACAGCAACTCCACCAGGGCCTTGTTGGCTCGACCTTCTTTGGCCGGGGCCGTCACACTCACACGAAGTAGGTCGCCTTGGAAACCCACAACCTCGTTTCTTGAGGAATTGGGCTGCACTCTGACCGCCAGCCGGATGGCTTGGGCGGACGTCCCGCCGGCGCTAGGCACGCCCCACCTCAGAAGCCATCCTCTCCAGATTATACCCCTCTTTCCTCACCCGCAGGTCGATGTAGACATGGGTGGCACCTATGTAGGCGATAGGCGGGACCACAACACCGAAGACGTCGAATAAGATACTCCCCAGAGCAGGGTTAATGAGAGAGAGGATAGCCCCCGGAATGAGGGCAACCAGGGTTACTGCAATGAAAATCAGAAATAAGACGATGCCTATGCCGAAGGTCCGCCACCAGCTACCCCTGACCAGCCCCCAGCTACGACCCAGGGCGTCGATGGGGCCCCTGCCCTCCAGCATGATTACCTGAGAGTAGAAGAAGAGGCTCACCAGCAGATAGAAGAATATGGGAATCCCAATTAGTAATAATGAAAGGAGTACCGCACCGAACAAAATAATCCCAAAAAGGACGGCGGCAACGATTAGGTAGAGGCCTCTCCCCCAGGCCCGCCTGAAGCACTCCTCTATGATAATCGGCCTGCCCAAATACTGCTGAGTCACGCCATACACCGTTGCTCCACCGGCCAGAACAGAAAGAGCCACACTCAACATGATAAATGAGACAGATACCACCCAAGGGGTAAAGGTGGCTATGATGGAAGGTATGTTGGCCAAGAAGAACATGAGCACAAAGGGCCAGAAGTTCCTCTGGTAGACCACAAAGGTCTCGTTGACCAGTTCGCCAAGGTCCCTGGGCGGGATAGTGCCTTCATCCCGGCTCTGTGGCTGCTCTTCTTCTGGCAGGCTGGTCGAAGCCGTCAGAGGCTGGCCGCAGGACGCGCAGAAACGGGCCTCTGAATCGTTATCTTCACCACATCGCGGGCATTTCATGGTTACTCCATCAGGATGTGCTAGCGCGGGACAGGCCTCTCCTTGGGCGCATTGTTCCCCGCAGCTTGTGCATTGTCAAGTTTTGAGCGGGCCTGATATCCCCCAGTTGACAATCCTTCGTAGCTATGCTACAGTCCGCTTCGGAATGTTGAACTGCACCTTGTCCACTCGTTGCGCTTGTATGTGTTGGCCATAGGGCCAGCATTGTCTCTTTGAACTAGTACGCTGCGCCCCTCTACTACGTAAACCCAAAGAGGGGCGCAGCGCTTTTTTATGCCCAGAGGCCCGGAAGGAGATCACCAGTGACCACGATACAGCAAGAGAAAACGGTACAGGACCTGACCATTGAGGAGAAGGCCAAGCTCGACTACTCCAAAGGCGTGATCCCCTATCTACCGGAGGAAGTGGACGACTTTGAGTCGGAGGCGGCTAGGTTCCTCAGAGGCGAGTGGGAGTCCAGTGATGCCTTCACCGCCTATCGCCTACTCCGAGGAGTCTACGGACAACGCCAGGCCGACGTCCAGATGATGCGCATAAAGCTTCCCTTCGGCGGCATCACCGCTGATGAGCTGGATGTCATGGGACAGATAGTGAGCCAGTACGTCCCTCTTAAGAAGGGCCACGTCACCACCAGGGAGAACATCCAGCTACACTTCATCAAGCTGGACGACACCCCCGCCGTCATGCGCATGCTGGGAGAGGTGGGGGTGACCACCAGAGAGGCCTGCGGCAACACCGTGCGAAACGTGGTGGGCTGCCCATTGGCGGGGGTGACCCCCGACGAGCCCTTTTACGTGACCCCGTACCTGACGGCCTTCGCACGATGGTTTGTGCGCCACCCCTATACCCAGAAGCTTCCCCGAAAGTTCAAGGTGGCCTTCGCCAGTTGCGCCGATGACTGCGTAGTCACCGCTATCCACGACCTGGCCTTCATCCCAAAAATCCAGGTGGACGAGGACGGTGTGGAGCGCAAGGGCTTCCAGATGCTGACCGGAGGCGGTACCTCCATCATGGCCCGCATAGCCCTCACCCTGTACGACTTCGTTCCTGTGGAGGAGTACCTCAGGGTCAGCGAGGCCATCATCCGCGTCTTCCATCGCACCGACGAGCTGCGCAAGAACAAGGCCAAGGCCCGCATCAAGTTCCACATCGACCGCGTTGGCATCGATGCCTTCCGCCAGGAGGTGGAGGAGGAGCTGACCAAGAAATGGGCCCAGAAGTCCTACGACCCCACACCTCTGATGGAGGTCCCCGACGAGGAGCTGGACGCTCCTCCGCCTCCGGTCAAGGCCAGCAACGGGCACCATGGCCCCGAGTTCCAGCGTTGGCTGGAGAGCAACGTCAGGCCCCAGAAGCAGGAGGGATACAACATCGTCTGGGTGAAGCTGCCTCTTGGAGACATCCAGGCCGACCAGTTCCCACCCCTGGCTCGCATCGCTCGCCAGTATGCCGGCAGCCGGGTGCGCACCACCGCGGAGCAGAACCTGGTGTATCGCTGGATTCCAGACGGCTACCTGGGAAAGGTTTGGGAGGAGCTGAAGGGGATCGGCCTGGCCGACGCCGGTGCCAACGAGATCACCAACGTGGTCACCTGCCCCGGCACCGATAGCTGCAAGCTGGGCATCACCTCCTCCATGGGCTTGGGAGACGCCCTGCAACAGACCCTCACGGAGATGAAGGTAGAAGACCCCCTGGTGAGGGCCCTGAGCGTAAAGGCCAGCGGCTGCCCCAACGGCTGCTCCCGACACCACATCGCCAGCATCGGCTTTCATGGCGCCGCCACCAAGGGAGACGGCAACCAAGTGCCCGCCTACGAGGTTATGGTGGGCGGGAACTCCGGCAACGGCGAAGCCGTGCGCTTTGGCCAGCGCATCAAGACCAAAGTGCCCGCCAAGCGCGTACCGCAATTAACGCGTAGCTTTATCGAGTTTTACCAGGCCCAGCGCCATGATGGCGAGGCCTTCAACCAGTTCGTGGACCGAGTGGGCGTGGAGCCCTTTGAGGCCATCGCCATCGAGTATAAGGATGCGGGCCCCCTGAACAAGGAGAACATCGATACCTACCTGGACTGGACCAAGACTGTCCTGTTCAAGGTGGAGCGTGGCGAAGGGGAGTGCGCCGTTTGAGGACCCCTCGTGCCCCTCTCTGATGACTTCGAGGCATCTTGTCCATCAGCCGTAAGCGCGCCCAGGACTACGCCGAGCGAGTCCTCTCACGACCTCGCAGCGACTACCTGGTGACTCTGAGACACGGCAAGGGCGGCGTCTCTCTTCTCTATCGCGGACGGGCGGTGACCAAATGCCACGCCTCCGGGGTGGGCGTCATACAGGCCTCCTACATGGCCAGGGCCCTGGGAGTGGAGTTGCCTCCACCTGGGGAGAGGGTTAGCACCTCGGTCCCCTCGGGCGTGCTATACAGGGCCATCGCCATCTCCACTCTTGACCTCCGCAAGCCGGAGGCGTATCAACTGCTGCCTCGGCTGCTGGCAACGGCGGAGATGCAGCGCACCGTCATGGGTGGCCCCGTAGCCTGAGCTTCCCATCTTCCAGAGGATGCCCCGACTAGTCGGGGCCGGGGAGCTTGAGAGCCAGCACCGAACCTGCCAAAGGGGTGTCCCAGCTTTGCACACAAACCCCTGGAGAGTGCAGAGAACCCAGGTTCTCTGCCAGGGAGTCTGAGGGGTGCCCCCTCAGGAATTAGACATATCGGGCGGGTGGGTGGGAAAGAAAACGTCTGCCGTTGGAATTTTTGCGCAAGGCCGGGTGTCCCCTCAATATAAAACCAACCTTGGTCGGGTGGGCGGGAAAAACACGTCGGCTAATCGAAGCCAACCTTGACACCCGCCGACAGAGAAGATAGGTTCTTGGGTAGCCCTACCGCTAGGAGCGCCGGTATGACGCCACCGTGCACCGCTAAACACCTGAACCACGTCTGCATCGCGGTCAAAGACATCCAGGAGTCCCTGAAGCTGTACCAGGGGCTCTTTGACATAGCTGAGGCGGAGGTAGAGGAGCTCCCCGACCAGGGGGTGAAGGCTACCCTTATCCGCGTCGGAGGCTCACAGCTCGAGTTCATACAGCCCACGGACCCCAATGGAGGTGTCGCGCGGTTCATCGAGCGTCGTGGCGAAGGCCTGCACCACGTCTGCTTCGAGGTGGACAACCTCCAGGAGAAGCTGGACGCCCTGGAAGCTCAGGGCGTGGAGCTGATCGACAAGTCGCCCCGAAAGGGACTGTCCGGCATGATCGCCTTCCTTCACCCGCGCTCCACCGGAGGTACCCTGATAGAGCTGGTCGACGCCGCTACCACGTAGAATTCTGGCAGTACCAGCGTTGCACAAAAGGCTAGGAGACTACTGATATTTGCGAGACCTCCCGCTCCTTGCTAAACTGAGGCCGTAGCCTACTCTCAGGAAGAAGCCGTGACCCAGACTAGACGCGCACCCATCAGGGTCCTGGTCGCCAAGCCCGGCCTGGACGGCCACGACCGTGGAGCCAAGATCATCGTCAGAGCGCTGCGGGACGCGGGCATGGAGGTCATCTACACGGGCATCCGGCAGACCCCCGAGATGATTGTGGAGGCAGCCCTCCAGGAAGACGTGAATGTGGTGGGACTGAGCATCCTTTCGGGAGCCCATATGGTGCTGCTCCCCCAGATCCTTCAGGGCCTGCGAGACAACGGTATGGAGGATGTGCTGATAGTCGCCGGCGGAATCATCCCTGAAGAGGACCGGGAGCCGCTGAGGCAAATGGGCGTCAAGGGCATTTTCGGTCCGGGCTCCTCTATGCGGGATATCGTGGAATTCATTCAGACGGAGATGGCGTAGCTTACGACTACCTCCCCCTAAAGACCGGCTCCCGCTTCTCCAGGAAAGCGTGAATCCCCTCCCTGCGGTCCTCTGTTATGGCGGCGATATCGCCGCTCTGGCTCTCCATCAGCATCTGGTCTTCCAGGGTCCTATGGAGGCCGTCATAGGCCAGCCGCTTGACCATCTCCTGAGTAAGAGTTGGGCCGGCGGCCAGCCTCTTCGCCAGCTCCATGCAGCTTTCCATCAGGCTCTCGTCCGGCGTCACCCGGCTAACTAGGCCGATCCTTTCGGCCTCTGCCGAATCGATGATATCTCCGGAGTACATCAGCTCCAGGGCTCTGGACATTCCCACAATCCGAGGCAGCAGGTAGGTGCACCCGTTATCAGCCACTATGGCCCTTCGCACAAAAATAGCGGAGAACCTGGAACTCTGAGCCGCAACGCGAATATCGCAGGCCATGGCCAGGGAAAGGCCCAACCCAGTGGCTGGGCCGTTGACCGCCGCTATGGTTGGCCTGGGGAAACGATACAGCAGCACGGTTTGCCAGCCCATGGGTCTCCGTATCCGCCTCAACAGCTCCTCAGAGGTAAGAGAATCGTTTTGAGAGGTGGTCATCCCCGTTACGTCGGCTCCAGAGCAGAAACCCCGACCGGCGCCGGTGAGAATCAGGGCCTTTACGTCCGTATCCTCTCCCAACTCCTTTAGGGCCCTACCAAACTCATCCTGCATATCCCTGTTCATCGCGTTGAGGCGGTCCGGCCGGTTGAGGGTTAGAACCGCTATATTGTTCTCCCTGGCAAGAGTGATGGTCTCGTACGTCATGAAGCGCCTCCAAAGTAATTCCTTTGCTGTCCCAGACCAGCGTCCTAAGGAGATTCGGGCTGGCCGACCACGAGTATCATACTATCGGTTGGGCGCCCTGCCTAGAACCCCGGTGTGGACTGCGTGCCTAGAGCGAAATCGAAGTATGTGATACTTGACACAAAGTCTGGGGCCTCTCTACAATAAGTTGCCGGACTATTGCGGGGGCGTCGGCGCCCGGGAGTGGTGGATCTTGCAATTTAATATGGCGGAGCTGCTCAAAGAGTCTGTGGGCTCCACCCGCTCTTACGAAATAGACGACTCCTTTCCGCCGTTGGAAGAGACCCACATCGAAGGAGCCAGAGGCGGCGTCAAGTTTACGCGAACCAACAGGTCTATTCTGGTAGCCGCCTGCATTGAAGCCACCGCCCAATGCGGATGTAGCCGTTGCCTGACGACCTACTCCCAGCCAATTCATATCGAGATAGAGGAGGAGTACTTTCCCACCGTCGATATGGCCACGGGAAAGCACCTGAACACCCCGGAAGAGCCCGGTAGCGCCTTTACCATCGACGAGCATCATGTAATAGACCTGACGGAGGCCATCAGGCAGTACGCAATTGTAAGCCTGCCGATGAAGCCTCTCTGCTCCGTGGCCTGCCGGGGTATCTGCTCCGGATGCGGCGTCAACCTGAACGAGGGGGAGTGCCTCTGCGATAGCCAGGCCAGAAATCCCAAATGGGAACCTCTACTGAAGGTCTTCTCCGGCTAGGTTAACCCTTATGGAAGGCGGAACTCATTAGTGCCACCGCTGCCTAAAAAGAAACACTCCCGTGCGAGAAAGGGAGGCAGGGCCAGCCACTTGGGGCTGAGGCTACCCTCACGGTCCGAGTGCCCCCAGTGCCACGCCGTCAAGTACCCCCATCGGGTGTGCCACAACTGCGGCTACTACGCCGGTAGGGAGGTGATAACAAAGACAGAATCCGTCGGATAACGACTACCTAGGCCTTATCATTTTATTCGATTCGTCAAAGCATAGCTGCGTTAGGCTTGGGCCTACCATCATTCACCTGAAACGGCCCCAAACACTGACGCACCAATTTACACGTCATTTTAGGAGTATTTCGTGGTTCTACGATCTCATAAATCCAAGACCTTAGATAAGGTGGTATACCTCTTCCCCGGACAGGGGGCCCAGACCGTTGGCATGGGGCTGGAGCTCTATCAAGGGTCTTCCGCCGCCCGGGCCGTGTTTGACGAGGTGGACGAGGCACTGGACGCCCCTCTTACGAAGCTGATATTCGAGGGCCCAGAGGAGGAGCTGACGAGGACGGTCAACGCCCAGCCGGCGATTATGACCGTGAGCCTGGCCTGCCTCAAGGCCATGGAGGAGACCCTGGACCAGGGCTCATTTCCCACCCCCTCGCTTCTGGCAGGCCACAGCCTGGGCGAATACACGGCCGTGGCCGCATCTGGCGCCGTCGACATCGGCGACACGGCTCGTCTGGTCAGGGAGAGGGGACGCCTGATGCAGGAAGCCTGCGACAACTCCTCCGGCTCTATGGGAGCCATCATCGGCCTGGACGAGATAACGCTGGAAGAGGTATGCCGGGACACGGGCACCTATATTTCCAACATCAACTCAGAGGAGCAGATAGTCATCAGCGGCGAGAAGGTGGCCCTGGCCCATGCCATGGACCTGGCCTCGGCCCGGGGCGCATCGCGGGTTGTCCCCCTCAACGTCAGCGGCGCCTTTCACTCCGGCCTCATGGAGCCCGCCAGAGAGGGGTTGGAACAGGCTATAGCCAGCCTCCGCTTCCGCGAACCCAAAATTCCCATAGTGGCTAACTGCACGGGGGAACCCCTGACCTCGGCGGAAGCAATAAAAGAGGAGCTCATAAGTCAGATCTGTAGCTGTGTCCAGTGGAAGCGCTCCGTCCAATACATGATCTCCTCCGGAGTTTCAACCTTCATCGAGCTGGGACCCGGTAAGGTGTTGACGGGCCTGGTAAGAAGGATGCATCCCGAGGCGAAAACGGCTAACATAAACAACGTCTCGTCGATACTGGCGATGGCCAGCTAGAGTGAAATACGCACCTTAAAAGAGCCAGGAACGGCCAAATATGGTGGGCAGTAAGCCCCGCACCAGGCGCAGGAAGAGCAGGATGGTTGCCCTTCAGGTCCTCTACGAGTACGATACTGTGGGGCACTCCCTGGACTCGTGCCTGGAGCATCGGCTTCGGGAGTCGCGTCTCTCCCAGGAGGGGCGGGCCTTCATCATAGAACTGGTGTTGGGAGTCCATGAGCACCAGCAGGTGATCGACGCCTCTATAGAGGCGCTGGCCCCGGATAGGCCCATTGGCCAACTTGCCACAATCGACAGAAATATACTGAGGCTGGCCATCTGGGAGATGGGGTTTGGCAAGACCGCCCCACCCAAAGCGGCTGCCAACGAGGCGGTGGAGCTGGCCAAAGCTTTTGGGGGAGAAAGCTCCCCTAGGTTTGTCAACGGTGTTCTTGGTTCCTACATAGCTAGTATAGAGCCGGATAAGACCAAAGTTACTTAGACCCCAAGGAGGTAAGAGGGTGGCGAAGGTGCTGGAAAGAGTTACACGAATTGTTGCGGACCGGCTAGGAGTGGAAGAGTCGGCCGTAGTTCCGGGAGCATCCTTCACGGATGATCTGAACGCTGACTCCCTGGACCTGGTGGAGCTTATTATGGCCCTTGAAGAAGAGTTCAGCCAGGGAGGCAATACGCTGGAAATCCCGGACGAGGACGCCGAGAACATTCTCACCGTTCAGCAGGCATTGGACTACCTGAAAGAGCACGGAATAGAGGACGAGTAGGGCGCAGTTTCGCCCTCTTGCACTAGTCCCTTCTTTGCCTGGGCCTCTATGGCCTTAAACTGAGTGGCCGGCGTCCCCTTTAGGCCATACTTTTTAAAGCCCCTAGGTAGAGTTCTCTCTCAGGAAAAGAGGGCGAAAAGGTCGACTTTCCGAATTGACGGGCGTACCTTACCCCATGCTAATATGCTCCCAAATCATGATGTGCCCTCGATATGCCTGAGTTTGAAGATCTGGTGCGGAGAATCTCCTCCTGCACACAGTGCGCCCTATCCCACGGACGCACCAACGCTGTCCCCGGCGAAGGCTCTCTGACGCCCAAGGTCATGTTCATCGGCGAGGGGCCAGGGTTCCACGAGGACAAGCAGGGACGGCCCTTTGTGGGCCCAGCGGGCCAGTTCCTGGACCAGCTCTTGGCCTCCGTGGGAATGAAGCGGGAGGACGTCTACATAACCAACGTGGTCAAGTGTCGGCCTCCCAACAACCGAGACCCCCTGCCGGGAGAAGTAGAAGCCTGCCGAGGGTATCTGGATGCCCAGATAGAGTTCCTGAAGCCCAAAGTCATCGTAACCCTGGGGCGCCACTCCCTGGCAAGCTTCTTCCAAAAAGAACCCATCAGCAAAGCGCGTGGGAAGCCCAGGCTCTGGAACGGCATAACCGTCCTTCCCATGTATCATCCGGCAGCCGCCCTTCACCAGCAGAGCCTGCGAACCATCATCGAAAATGATTTCAAGGGCCTGCCCGCGGTCCTCAAGGAGGCCGGGGAGCATCCCCCTGGAGCGGCCCAGCCGGACCAAAAACAGCAGCTAAGCCTCTTCTGAAAACACAGCCATGCCCCAACCAGTCTTACGCGTGATCCCCCTGGGCGGCCTGGGCGAGATCGGCAAAAACATGATGGCCCTGGAGTACCAGGACGACATCCTGGTCATCGACGCCGGGGTCATGTTCCCATCGGAGGAGATGCCGGGGATCGACCTGATAATCCCAGACATCTCCTACCTGGTGGAGCGGCGCGACAAGGTCCGGGCCATCCTGATAACCCACGGCCACGAGGACCACACGGGGGCGCTGCCCTACGTCCTCTCAGAACTGAAGGTGCCGGTGTACGCTCCAAGGCTGGCCCACGGGCTCATCTCTGTCAAATTGAAGGAGCACAGCCGCCTCAGGGGCGCCAAACTAACGGAGATACAGCCTGGACAGAAGTACCGCTTCGGCCACTTCAGGGTAGAATTCTTCAGGGTATGCCACTCTATCCCGGATGCCATGGGCATCGCCATATGGACCCCCGTGGGACTGATAGTTCACACCGGCGACTTCAAGATCGACTACACCCCCGTGGACGGCCTCCCTTCTGATTTCACGCGGCTGGCGCAGCTAGCCTCGGAGGGCATCTTCCTTCTCTTCTCCGATTCCACTTACGCCGAGCTGCCCGGGTACACCCCTTCGGAGAGCGTTGTAGGCGAAGCCCTGGACAGGGTTATAGGCGAAGCCCCGGGAAGGGTCATGGTGGCCACCTTCGCTTCCCTCATCTCCCGGATACAGCAGGTCATAGACGCGGCGGCCAAGCACGGCAAAAGGGTGGCCATAGCAGGCCGCAGCATGGTAAACAACGTGAAAATGGCCACGGAGATGGGATACCTGAACGTGCCAGAAGGCGTAATGGCCCACCTGGGAGAAACCCGAAAACTGCCTCCTGAAAAGGTCGTCATCATCACCACCGGCAGCCAGGGGGAGCCAACCTCCGTTCTGGTCCGCATGGCCAACCGCGACCACAGGGATATCCAGATCACCCCCGGCGATACTGTTGTAATTTCAGCGTCCCCTATTCCAGGCAATGAGGTGGTTATCGCCAGAACCATCGACAACCTGCTCCGGCAGGGGGCCCGGGTGCTCCATGCCAGGACTGACCTGGTCCACGTCCACGGTCATGCTAGCCAGGAAGAGCTAAAGCTGATGCTCAACCTGACCAGGCCCCAGTACATGGTACCCGTCCACGGCGAATACCGGCACCTAATGGCCCATGCTGGTCTTGCCACCTCCCTGGGTATCCCATCCTCCAACACCTTCGTCATGGAGGATGGCGACGTGCTGGAGATGACTAAAGGGGGAGGGCGTATAGTCGACAAGGTGTCTGCAGGCCCCATCTATGTGGATGGGCTGCAGCAGTGGGATACGAAGAGCGTGGTTATGAGGGACCGGCGTCTGCTCTCCAGGGATGGGATAGTCGTGGTCATCCTGACTATGGACAAGAGGTCGGGAAAGATATTGGGCTCCCCAGAGGTGGTCTCCAGCGGCTTCGTGGAGGGGGACTATGCGGCGGACCTGTTCAAGGAGACCTCCAGGGTGCTGCTGGCATCCCTGGACCACGACGGACCGCACCCTCCGGAGTGGAGTTACATTAACTCCAAGGTCAAGGACATCCTGGGGCAGTTCTTCCATGAAGAGACGGGACTTAGGCCCCTGATCATGCCCGTAGCCGTCGAGGTATAGAACTCAGTCCGGCTGCTACTGATACATCCCACCCATGCAATATCCGTAAGGGGCTTCGCCCTCACTTCCCCCCAGCTTTGCACAAAAAAACCCTAGGAGGGTACAGGGAATCCCCTATGGGGGGTTCAAGAGCCTGCCCTGAGCGAAGCCGAAGGGGGGTGTCCCCCTCTGGATAAAACCTCAGGGCGGTAGGGTGGGCAGGAATGTATGCTATTTAGCGTGCAGACCCATAGCTCCGCTCCTCTTTCCCGGGTTCCAGTACCAGGGGAACATTATGCGGGTGAATAACGTCTTTTATTTGGTTTGCTGTTGCAAGAGCAGAACAAGGGATGGTTCTGAACAAAGTTTAAGTAAAACATAGCATTTGTACGAAAAAGCCGGGCCGGTGTATACTTGAAAGGCAGAGCACCGGTTGAGGTTCTACCCTGAGACGGCATCCTTGACCATACGATGGCTACTCCAATGGCAGCTTCAAGAAGCAAGTTCCCGATTCATAGCCGACGTGAGGCCGGCAAGTACATTGAGGTCTACGAAGAACCTGGTACTATCGGCTTCCTTCCTTCTCATTGGGCCCTGAAGGCCCTGGCCTTCATAGCTATATCCCTCGTTCTCGCCTGGCAGAACCGCCCTGTAAGAGAAGTCTACGACGTACTAATGGAGTTTACGGGCCTCGGCCTGGTGCTGGCGGGAGTGTGGCTCCTCCTGCTGGCCAGGAGCATCGTCTATCATCCGTCCCGCACCATCGAAGGTTGGAACCGGTGGCTGGGCAGCCTGCTCTTCGTGGCCGTCGCACTTGGGACCCTGGCCTTTTTCAGCGCAGCGGAAGGTGTCCTATCCAAGGAGACCCTGGGCGGCAGAGTAGGCAGCGCTATAACGGGCGAGTCACAAGGTTACGGAGCGGCGCGGGTATCGGCGCTGCTGGCTGCAGCCACCTGGATAACTTTCCCCTCTTTTAGCATGAAAGCCGCCAACAGCTTGCGGAACTCTCTGGTTACCTCATACGTCTTCGCTTTGATGACCGCCCGATGGTCGGCCACCGCCTCGGTCTTCCTATACAGGAGGCTCCGCATGGACCTATGGCTCCTTGGCCTTCCCCGCCTCTCTGCCAGGGCCGGTGGCTGGGCGGCCACCAGGGTGATCGGCGTCGTCTGGAAGCATCGAAGGCCGGCAATGGGCGTTGCGGACCCCAGCTACAGAGATGAACTGGATTCAAAGCTCACACCTTTGGACGATCTCCTGAAGGACTTGTACCCAGCAGACCGTTCGGTCTCTTTGGTGCGAGGCCCGAGGGTGTGGTCGAAGCCAACGCCTCTAGACGAGCTTCTCTCGGGCCTCACTCCCTCAAGAAGCGAAGCCTCGATAGCCTACGGACCGGGTCTCGATGCCCCGTCAGTAGCTCTCGAAGAGACCTCTCCGGAAGAAGAGGCGCTGGAGTCTGATGAGGAGGCTCCAAACGGCGTGTCGGCTCCGCAAGAAGAGAACGTAGGGTGGGAGATGCCCTCTCTGTACATGCTGGATACGGTACAAGAGGAGCCCGCTTTTGCGGAGGAGAATCAGAAAACCGCAGAGCTCATCACTAATACCCTGGCCGAGTATGGGATAGAGGTGACAGTGGACCAGATCAGGCCGGGGCCCACAGTCACCCAGTTTGGATTGGTGCCTGGCTGGGTGCGACGCTATAAGGAGACCCGTCCTCGGGACGAATTTGGCAAGCTGCTGCTGGACGAAATCGGCAGGCCCCGCATATCGCAAGTCGAAAATAAGACCAGGGTCAAAGTAGACAGCATCCTCGCCAGAGAGAAGGACCTGGCCCTGGCCCTGGCCACCCCCAATATACGGATAGAGGCGCCGGTCCCCGGAGAGTCCCTGGTAGGAATAGAGGTGCCCAATTCACGGCCCACCCTGGTGACCCAGCGGTCTGTTATGGAGAGCCATCAGTTCCAGGAGATGCGTGCTAAGTCACGACTGGCCATCGCTCTGGGTAAGGGCAGCGGTGGCGAGTCGGTGGTAGCCGACCTGACCCGCATGCCCCATCTGCTCATCGCCGGAGCTACAGGCAGCGGCAAGAGTGTCTGCATCAATGCCCTTATCACCTGTCTGATTATGTCCAACTCCCCCGCGGAGCTGCGCCTTCTCCTGGTGGACCCCAAGCGGGTGGAGCTAACACCCTTCAATGGGATACCTCACCTGCTATACCCAGTGGTGGTTGAGGCCGACCGGGTGGTGCCTCTGCTCAAGGGCGTGATTAACGAGATGCTTCGCCGCTACCGGCTCTTCGAAAGGGCCTCTGTCCGGAATATAGAAGCATACAACCAGGCCATGCCAGAGAAGATGCCCTACATTGTGGTGGCGGTGGATGAGCTTGCCGATATTATGATGACGGCCCCCTCTGACATCGAAGCCTCCCTGTGTCGTCTGGCACAGCTTGGCCGAGCCACCGGCATCCACCTGGTGGTAGCGACTCAGAGGCCTTCTGTGGATGTTCTAACGGGGCTAATAAAAGCTAACTTCCCCAGCCGGATAAGCTTCGCCGTTACCTCCTACGTGGACTCCAGAACCATCCTGGACTCGGGAGGCGCCGAGAAGCTGCTGGGCCGCGGGGATATGCTGTATCAGCCCGTGGACGCCCCAAAGCCCAGGCGGATTCAGGGCGCGTATATTGGCGATAGGGAGACCCAGCGAGTGGTAAACTACTGGAGGGGCGCCATCGTCCCCGCGACACCTGCAATACAGTTGGAGGAGCAGGATGACCCCTTCTCAGAAAATGAGCAGACGGCAGATAGACCCGCGGAGCGGGATGAGCTGATTGAGAAGGCCATAGAGGTGGCTCGTAGCTATCGACGGGTATCCATATCGCTGCTGCAGCGGCGGCTACGGATCGGATATCCAAAGGCGGCCAGGCTGATTGAAGCGTTGGAGAGTGAGGGGATCGTGGGCCCCGGGGTGGGAAGCGACTCCAGAGAAGTGCTGGCCTCTTAAAACACGGCGGAAGAGGCTGGGCTAGCCAAAGGAGGGACCCACTGGAAGAGAGACGAACCTGTCTGGTGTGCGACTCGCCTCTGGCGGACACGGAGCTGTACCGCCTATATCGTATCTGCGCCACCTGTCGTTTTCACTACACCCTCACCGCTCGGGAGCGGATCAACCTGCTGGCCGATACCGGCACCTTCCGGGAAAATCATCGGTCCATTGTATCCCTTGACCCACTCTCCTTCTCCAGTCGAGTATCCTATCGCCAACGTCTCTTCCGCGATCAGCGGCGTACCGGATTGACGGAGGCGGTGGTTACGGGGACCTGTTCCATCGGTGGTACTCGGGTGGTTCTGGTGGTGCTTGACTTCGGCTTTCTCGGAGGCACCATGGGTTCGGTGGTGGGGGAGAAGGTAACTCTGGGCCTGGAGCTAGGAGCCAAGAAGAAGCTGCCCGTAGTCTGCGTTGTGACCAGCGGAGGCACCAGGATACAGGAAGGGGTTCTCTCGCTGATGCAGATGGCCAAGACGGCTACCGCCGTTAACCGCTTCAGCCAAAAGAGCTCCCCCTTTATCTGTGTGCTGGCCAACCCGACCACGGGGCAGGCGTACTCTAGCTTCTCCAACCTGGCAGACATCATTCTGGCGGAACCGGGCGCCCTGATAGGCACAGCGCCCTTAAGGGACCTGGAGGAGGCCAGTCATCGTGCACTTCCCCTGGACTCGCGCACCGCCGAGTCCTATCTAGAGCACGGAATGATCGATGGGATCACGGACCGGGAGACTCTGAAGGACCTCCTGACAGTGCTACTGGATTTGCTCAAGGCTCGATACACCCTGACGCCTACCGAGACAGGCCCCAAGCCCACAGGCGAGCTCCTGGACCCGGGGGCGTGGGAGAGGGTAAAGCTGGCCCGACACAGTGGCAGGCCCACCTCGCTGGACTATATCCTCCGCTTGTGCCCAACCTTCATAGAGCTTCACGGCGACCGGCTCTACGGAGATGACAAAGCGGTGGTCTGCGGCCTAGGGTATCTGGGCGGCCAGGGAGTGGTGGTCATAGGCCAGGAGAAGGGCCACGGAGTCGAAGCCGGGGAGCGTCACGAAGGCCGAGTATCCCCAGAGGGGTTTCGCAAGGCTCAACGCGCCATGGGGCTGGCCGCCAAGTTCAAGCTGCCTGTCATCTCCCTCATCGATACCCCCGGAGCCCTGGCCGACCAGGAGTCGGAGAACCGAGGGCTGGGCAACGCCATCGCTACCAGCATGGCCTTCATGGCCGACCTGCCCGTCCCCACCATCGCCGTCATTATAGGCGAGGGCGGCAGCGAGGGGGCCCTGGCCCTGGGTGTCGCCGACCGGGTGTTGATGCTGGAGAACGCCATCTATATGCCCATCTCCCCAGAGAACGCCGCCGCCATACTCTATCGGGACACCGGCAAGGCCCAGGAGATGGCCGAGTCCCTAAGGCTAACCGCCGCCGATTGTCGCGAGCTGGAGATCATCGACGGGGTGATCCCGGAACCCCCCGGAGGCGCCCACGTCAACCTGGACGAGGCGGCCCGCCAGTTGATGCGCACCCTGCTGCGAGAGCTGGCGGACCTTCAGCGAGTCCCCCTGAAAAGACTCCTGCGAGACCGCTACAAGAAGTTCCGCAATATGGGAGAATACAGCTCCCGCCTCCGGGTGGCCATCACACGAGAGGTGAACCAGCTACAGCAGTACGTGGTCAGCGGCGTGAAGCGGATCCGAAGCCGACGGCGCCCCAAGGAGGCGCAGCTTCCGGAGCCCCCCGTCACCGAAGCCGACATCCCCTCCTCCGACTGAGCCTCCCTCCGCGTGCCCCCGTTCATTTTGACTTATGGGTGTAAAATTGCGCCGTAGCCTTCCCAAAGGCGTCCTACATGAGAGCCCTTCCCATACCTGCTGCTGGCCCTTCCTGCAGGTATTGCTTAGCTTGAGGTTCGACCAGCTCGCCACGAATGGGTTAATTGTCCCTTATACTGGCAGCCGGTCTGGTAGTTCGGGGCGAGGCTCCACCTCGAAGGCGTTGAGACAGCAGGCGATAAGGCTGTAGTATCCCATAAGGACCGTCATCTCCGTCAGCCCCTGCTTCCCAAGTAGCTTCAAGGCGCTGTTAAAGGTGTTTTGGGAGACCCGCTTCTTGCCAAAGAGCTCCCGGCAGTACTTGATGACCGTGGCCCATCTGGTGGGGAGCCCCGTCACAGGTCTTCTGTCCCGCACAATCTCGATGGCCGCGTCGCTGACGCCGTTCTCCCTGGCCAAGGGCGTGTGGGATGCCCATTCCACCATGGCGTCGAACTCACGGGACGTGCTGATGATGGCCAGCTCCCGTATTCCGGGGTCCAGGACGCTCTCAAAGCGGAGGTAGGTCCCGGTATGGGTGACCCTGCCCGCCAGCTCAGGGCTGTTCAGGAGAACCTGGAAGGGCCCTCCTACACGGCCTCGGGTCTCCGCGATCTGGTCCCAGATGTAGCGTTTGTGGGGCGAGATGTCTTCCCTTGTAAGCAGTGGCGTTCGCACGACTCTCTCCTTCCTTGTATTGCTTCTATCTGCTTTTCAGTCTGAGATATGGTTGGGCTTTACAAATATCCTCAACCGCAGACGTACTTTCCCTGCTCCAGTATCCGATCTGGCTGCGGGACGGGTGTTCAATCTTCTGGCCTAAGGCACCCTACCGCCGAGGCGAAAGCAGCAAAGCTGCCTTTTTTCTACACTGGCAGACGGTCTGGCAGCTCGGGGCGAGGCTCCACCTCGAAGGCGTTGAGGCAGCAGGCCATCATGCAAAAATAGCCCATGGTTACCGTCAGCTCCGTCAACCCCTGTCGCCCCAGAAGCTCCAAGGCTTTGTCGAAGGTCTCCTGGCCCACTCGCTTGTTGACCAGGAGCTCCCTGCAATACCGGATAATCGCAGCCTCGTTCGGGGGTAGGCCGTCCAAGGGCTTCCTGTCGCGTACTGCCTCAATAGCCGCCTCGCTAACACCCGCCTCCCGGGCCAGGGGTACGTGGGATGCCCATTCTACCAGGGCATCGAACTCTCGGGACGTGCAGATCGTAGCTAGCTCCCGTACCGCTGGGTCCAGAATGCTCTGAAACCGGACGTAAGTTCCCACATCTGTAGTCATAGCGGCAAGATCCGGACTGTTCAGCAGAACATAGAAGGGTCCACCCACTCGCCCCCGACTTCCGGCGATCTTGTCCCAGACGTGACGCTTGTCTGGACGAAGGTCCTCTCTGGTTATCTCCGGGGTTCTCATACTTCGCTCCTTTCCTGGTCTCTTCGTGTCTAGCGAGCCGGTTGCCCAATGCCGAGAGCGGGCATAACCTCCTGAGCAAAGGCCGTCAACTGCTCCAGCATCTCTTTCCTGGGCATACCCTCCGGGCAGTGGAGGGAGATGTGTTCCAGACCGGGGTACTTCTCCTCCAGACGCTTCAAATGCTCCACAAGTCGCTCCGGAGGGCCGCAAATCCAGGCTCCCTGATCAACTCCATCCTTGATGGTTGGGGAGCGAGTCGGAGTCCCAGGCGTTCCCCAGGGCCTACCATCCTCGTCGGTGTAGCGAACGAAGCCGAAGGGACCGAACCACTTGAACCGCTCGTCGTGATACGGCTCCACTCGCCGGATGGCTTCCTCTTCGGTGTCCGCCAGATAGACGCCCAGGTCCAGGGCCATATCCCCGCCCAGCTCAAGCTGGCGGCCGTATTTGGCGGCGGCCTCCTGATAGGCGCCGAACATCTGCTCCACAAACTTCTCGCCGGCCAGGGCCACCATCCCATTGATACCATGCTTGGCGATAAAGTCCAGGGTCCTGCCGCTGACAAGGGGCTGCCATATCTCCACGGGTCGGTGTATTGGACGGGGCACCAGAGTGACCTCCTCCAACTGGTAGCCCCGATAGGGCACCTGAGCCGGTACGGTATAGTGCTTGCCCTTATGAGAGAAGGAGTCCTGGTTAAAGGCCTTGAAGAGAAGCTCCATCTGCTCCTCGTATAGCTCCCGGTTGGCGTCGTTATCGATAACCGGAGCCCCAAAGCTCTCCACCTCTCTGCTGTGGTAGCCCCGTCCTACGCCGAAGATGATGCGGCCGTTGGTCAGGTAGTCGGCCACGGCGTAGTCCTCGGCCAGCCTTATGGGGTGCCACATTGGGGCGACGTTGAAGGCGCACCCGAACTTCAGCTGTTTGGTCTGGGTGGCCAGGTAGGTCCCCAGGAGAATGAGATTGGGGAGGCACTCGTAGCCCTCTCTCTGGAAGTGGTGCTCGGCGGTCCACAGGGCGTAGAAGCCCCGCTCATCCATGAGGTGGGCTAGCGCCAACGCGGTGTCCATGGCCTCGACCAGCCTCTCGTTGGGATAGCGCCGCTCGTCGGCGGGCGTTCCATCCCTGCCCACGTTCCCCAGATCGATGTGCCCCACGTAGAGGGCGGAGATATACTTGATCATGTCCTGCCTCCGATGTAGGGGCCTTTCACTCGGCCCCCAGTACGTGTCTCTTGCCACCATCCCACCCGCCCATCCATGCAGGATTAAGAGCAAGGCTCCTCGCCAGCTTTACGAGCGAGGGTGGGTGCAATGTTACTTATCGTATGAACGCGGTTGGTATCGATGTGCCTGGGCATAGGCCACTAGGCGCCTGCCTCGGCCAGGATCTTGTCCTCCGCCGAGAAGTCCCACTCCCGCTCGATGAGGCCCTCCTCCTGGAACCAGTGATAGGCCGTCTCCATCCCCTCCCGGAAGTGGTACCTGGGCTCCCAGTCCAGGTCTCGCTTGGCCTTATCCAAACTAAAGACGTTGCTCTGCATCCACATATAAGGGAAGAGGCGGAGACCCAAAGCGTTGAAGGCGTCCCGGTCCATGTGATAGCTCTCGACCTCCCTGCCAGCGATCTCCCCCAGGGTGCGGATGTAATGGTTGGCGGTAACGGCCTCAGGCCCCGTGATGGTGTAGGCTTGGCCCTGGGCCTGCTTTCTGCCCGGCACGGCGGCGAAGGCTGCCGCCAGGTCGTCCACGTGGCCGAAGGTCATGAGGTTGAGCCCGTTGCCTGGTAGGATGACCGTTCTGCCCTTGAGTATGCGGACGAAGTTCATGATCTCCCGCTCAGGAATGTTGTTGTAGGGGCCGTTGACGATGGCCGGCCTCAGAACGGTGCCGGGGAAACCTCGCTTCTGGTACGCCTCAAATATGAAGTCCTCGCAGGCCACCTTCTCGCGAGCGTACTGGTTGGTGGGATGGTCTCGCAGCAAGGGATAGTCCTCCCGTATGGGTATCACGTCACTGTAGCCGTAGACGGCGGTGGAGCTGGTGAAGACGTAGCTGCCGGTCCTGCCCTCCAGCACCTCCATCGTGGGCTTCAGCCACTCCACGGTGTAGGCCGATATGTCGAAGACAGCGTCGTAGTCGGCGTCCTTGAGGGCTTCCTTGACCTGGGCCGCGTCCGAGCGATCGGCCCGCAGATGCTTGACGCTGGGCGGGTGCTCTGCCGGGGTCTCTCCTCTATTCAGCAGGGTAACGTCGTGGCCCTGCTCGACCAGGAGCTTCACCAGGCGAAGTCCCACAAACCTGCCGCCCCCCAACACAAGCGCCTTCATAGCCTCTCCTTTGAAGGAATAACGCAGGGATGATACCATATGTCGACATTTGCGAGTAGATTGACCCGAAAGGAGGCGCCGTGCTGAAGCAGGTCCGCCAGATAGCCATTATGGTCAGGGACATGGAAGCGTCCATCCAGATGTTCGACAACCTGTTCGGTATGAAGCCCTGCGAGAGGCAGGAGCTGACGGAGTATGGAATGATCAACGCCATACTCCCCATGAACAGCACCTTCATCGAGCTGCTGCAGCCCGTGGACTCCAGCAGCGCCGGGGCCCGCTTTCTGGAGCGGTATGGCGAGGGTATGTACATGGCGATTTACGAGACAGACAACCGGGACGAGGTCCTGGAGAAGGCCCGCGCCATGAACCTGAATATCACCGGGGTGAAAGACGGGCCGGAGTCCCGCTTCGTCTGGATTCACCCCAGGTCTATGTTCGGCGTGTTCACCCACGTGGAGGAGGTCACTGGGGACAACCCCTGGCCCGACGGCGGAGAGGGCTGGCAGGCGGCGCCCAAGAGCCCAATCATCAAGGACATCAAGCAGGTGGTCTTCTCGGTGAAGGACCAGAAGGCAGCCCTGAAGCAGTACGAGGAGCTATTGGGCCTGAAGGCCACCAACTTCAACGACGAGATGGGCCAGTTCGGCCTGATAGCGGCCTACTGCCCCGTGGGCAACGGCGACACCTTCGTCGAGATCATCCAACCCACGGACACTGAGCACTCCGCCGGACGCCTTCTGGAGCGCCGCGGCGAGGGCCCGTACCTGCTCATCTTCGAGACCTACGACCAGGACGCAGCCCTTGAGCGGGTGAAGGCGGCGGGCGTCCAGATCACCGCCGTCAACGACAGGCCGGGCTTTCGAGTGGCCTGGATGCACCCCAGGACCACCGGGGGCGTCTTCATGCAGCTATCCCAGGCCACCGGCGAGAACCCCTGGCCCCCCGGCGGCCCCGAATGGTATAAGGGGAGAGGGTAATAGAGTTAGCTGCTGATATAGCGAACTCGCCCAAGTACGGAAGGTGCTAGAATCTGGACTACTCTTCTGCGATAGCAGGAATAGGCGGTGCAGTCTAAACGGGGGTCGACTAGGAAGTCGAGAGGGAGGTTGTAAGCGCTGACAACTTTCAAGCGCCAGTTTGGTTACCTTCGTGCCCCTTTAAGTTGTTTCTTTATCCCGTTATGCTTGCTCCCTTGCAGACTCATGCGCCTCACGAATTCCTCTGTCGTTACTTCTTGCTTTTCCCGCTTGGACTTGGACCGAGACATGATCGCCTCTCTTCACTTGATGGACAAGAATGGCTGTGCTTTCCACTGGAGAACGTCCCTCAGGCTTTCCTGGTTCTTTTCGAGTGCCCTACGAGACGATCCTCGCCGTATTATACATCAAAGGCCACTCTCAGCCTAATAAAAGCTCCACGAAATGTTTGGCCCTTAATGAGTTCTTCAATGAGACTTCAGCATGCCCATATCGTGCGCTGATAAGAGGACAAGGCAAACTGAGGGGACAATAAGGCTTGCGCACGGCGGGAGCCTTTCTTCGTCGGCAGATCGGGGCGTTCCAAAACTGGAGCCCGGTGCGCGCACCGCCCAGTCTGCCGCTCCTACCCAACCCCATCCGCCAGCCTGGCCATGATCTGCTGAAGCCACCTGGTCTGGGGGACTACCTCCCCCTCACGTCGCCCCAGAGGAGGATATGGAGGCGAGTGGAGAAGCGATAGCCCTGGCGGGCGCAGGCTTCGGCCAGCCAGGGACTGCGGGCCTGGATGGCCTTGGGGCTGGTGCCCTCGGGCATCAGCAGTATTCGATGGCCGGGCATGGCGTACCTCTCCTGGAGACGGCACACCTCATCCACGTCCGGCGGCTCGGCGACGACGAACTTGAAGTAGGCGTTGGGCAACTGGGCGAAGGCCTTTAGAACACCGGGACGCTCCATGCGAGAGGGGTCGTTGCCGGAGTTGGCCAGCTTGGGCGACACGTTCCACTGGTCGATGAGGCCCGTCATCTCCCGCGACGGCTCGATGGTGCCGTTGGTCTCCACCTCGCAGAAGAAGTCTCGCTCTTTCAGAGACGCCACCAGGGGGGCCAGCTCCCGCTGCTGCAGCAGAGGCTCTCCGCCGGTGACCACCAGGTGGGGGCACCCCAATGACAGGATGCGCTCCTCCACGTCCTGAACCGTCTCAGGCATGACCTCTTGGGTGTAGTCGAAGTTGCGCCAGTCCCAGGTGTACTTGGTGTCGCACCAGGTACAGGCCAGGTTGCAGAGGGCAAGGCGAAGGAACACCGTGGGGGTCCCCATAGTGGGGCCTTCCCCCTGGAAGGAGCGGAAAATCTCGGGCTGGCCGCTGGACTGTTTACTGACTTTAAGCATTTTGAAAACCTGACATCATCCGGCTTACGTCTCTGTCCCATCAATCCGGCATTGCACAAAAGTCCAACGCTTCTTTCCCACCCACCCGCCCACAGGTTTTATTCAAAGGGGGACGCCCCCCTTCGGCAAGCTTAGGACAGGCTCTTGAACCCCCGACAGGAAACCCAGGTTCCCTGTACCCTCCTGGGGTTTTTGTGCAAAGCTGGGGACACCCCCTTCGACTTAGCTCAGGACAGGCTCTAGAACCCCGTCAGAAGGAGCTTCGCCCCCTCTGCACCTCCCCATCAAGTATCTCAATAGAGAGCAGTCTACGTCTTGCCAAGTCTGGTCAGCAAAGGGTCTTCTACCCCGGCTTCCTGGAACCCTTTGGCCCTGAGGAGGCAGCTATCGCACGTGCCGCAGGGGGCCTCGCCACCCTCGTAGCAGCTCCATGTATGCTCCAAGGGAGCGCCCAACCTGACGCCCATCTGCACGATCTCGGCTTTGGAGAGGTGGATGATAGGGGTCTCGATATTCAGAGCCACCTTGTACTCGGTGCACATCTTGCTGCCGTCCCGGAGAGTCACGGCCACCTGTTGAAAGTACTCGGGGCGGCAGTCAGGGTAGCCGCTGTAGTCGATGGCGTTGGCGGCCATGAAGACGTAGGTGCGGATCTCGCCGGGGCTCACCCCATCGACTTCGATGAAGTGTAACACATGGCTTTCTAGATATGCGGTGGCCAGAGCCAGGAAGAAGGTGTTGCGCAGTGGCACGTAGGTAATGGGGATGCTAAAGCCCATCTGGCTCTCGTCACGTTCCCTGGGCACGGGGAACTGTTCGGGGCTGGTGAGGGCCGAGTACCAGGCCACCTTGCCGAAGAAGGATACGTCGATGACCTCGTGGCGTATCCCCATGAGCTCGGCAACCTTCTGGGCGCTCTGTATCTCCCGGCTGTGACTCTGGCCGTACTGGAATGTGACGGCCGTTAGGTCGTCGGTGCGGGAGAGGGCGTATTTGGACACCACCGTTGAGTCCATGCCGCCCGAGAGAAGGGTCACCCCTATGCGTTGCATCCACTACACCCCAGCGTGGTATTCCGCGAACTGGTTCGGCGACTCCCAGACCCGTACCAAGGCCGGCGTCACCTGGCAGAGCTCGGAGGTCACGTCGTGAAGCACCCGGGCCATAACCTCGCAGGAGGGGTTCTCCTCGGTGAAGACGTACAGCCTGGACTTGGAAAGCGGCTTCAAGGCCCCCAGGAGCTCCGTATCGGCGCTGTTGACCAGGAAGGCGTGGTCCCAGTTCCCGTCCACCCACTCCTTCACCCTGGCCTTGAGCTCCGCGAAGTCGATGACCAGTCCCAGCTCGTCCAATTTGTCCGCGCCGATGAAGACCTCCGCCTTGTAGGAGTGGCCGTGAGGATAGGCACACTTGCCGTCGTAGTCCAGCAGGCGGTGACCGCTGTCGAAGAGGACTTCGATTCTGACCTGGTACATAGACGCTGCTTCTCTAAGGGCTGGGGTGGCTGACGGTGACGGTGGTGTGGACGCCCCCTCGCGTCTTGTAGTCCAGGGTCAGGGTCATGCGGAGGGGCTGGCAGGCCGAGACCAGGTCCTTCAGGATGCGGTTGGCGGCGTGCTCCTGCACAACGCCCACGGAGCGATAGGAAAGCAGATAGTACTTCAAGGACTTGAGCTCCAGGCAGAGCCGGTCCGGGACATAGCGTATGGTCAGGGTCCCGAAGTCGGGCAGGCCCGTCCAGGGGCAGACGGCGGTGAACTCGTCGGTGTCGATGGCCACATCCGTCTCCTGGCCCTGGTACTCGTAGGGAAAGGCCATAAGGCACTCCGTATCGATGGCCTCCTCACCCTGCACGTCGAAGCGGCGCTCCAACTCCTGGTATCTCTCCTGCAGCTCTCCAACACCGTCCATGGCCGAACTCCCGCTTATCCCTTGCGATAGGTGTCCTAATATACTACAGTTATATCCAGTTTCTGGGAAGGGCGAGGCTTGGAAACCACAACCTTGAACATACCGAATGTCCACTACGACGGGTGTCTCTCCAGCATCCAGATAATGCTTGACAGCATCGGCGCCGTCTCGGATGTGGACGGGGACCTGGATGCTAAGACCCTGACGGTTACCTACGACCACAGGGGCACGACCCTTCAGGGCCTCGTCGAAACACTCAAAGATATCGGCTTCCCGCCGGAGGGGTAAGGGGCGTGCTGGGGCAAGAGGAAGTAGAGCAGGCCGTCTCCTCTCAGGTCGCCATCCGGGTCAGGGGCCTCACCAAGTCCTTTGGCAGGACACCTGTCCTGAGAGGACTGGACCTGGAGGTGCGCCAGGGGGAAACCCTGGCCATCTTCGGGGCCAACGGCTCGGGCAAGACAACCCTCATCAAGATTCTAGCCACCCTGACCAAAGCCGATGCAGGCGACTTCTGGATCCGGGGCTTCAAAGCTCCCTCAGACGCAGAGGGGATACGGCGGTCTATCGGGGTGGTTGGCCACAATACCCTCCTGTATGATGACCTGACGGCCTACGAGAACCTCAAGTTCTACGGCCGCATGTTCGGCCTCGCCGGCGTGGGAGATGCCATCCACAGCGTAGTGGAGAGGCTGGGCCTCACTTCTCGTCTCCACCAGCGGGTGCGCACCCTCTCCCACGGGCTGCAGAAGCGCTTCTCCCTGGCCAGAGCCCTCCTTCATGACCCGCCCATACTGCTAATGGACGAGCCGGAGACCGGGCTAGACCAGGAGGCGCTGGAGAGGTTGGAGGAGACTCTCTCCTTTGGCGCAGCCCAGAGGCCCACGGTGCTGATGACAACCCACAGTTTGCTGTGGGGCCTTTCCATAGCCGACAGGGTGGCTATCCTGTCCCGGGGCAGGATAGCCTACCAGGAATCCAGGGGGACCCTGGACCCGGCCGGCTTTCGCAGCACCTACTTGGACCATACGGGTGACAGGCTATGAAGGCCTTCTGGCTTCCCATCCTTACCCTGACCTGGAAGGACATCCTCCTGGAGCTGAGGTCCAGAGAGATGGTGGTCACCCTGGGGGTCTTTTCCTTCCTGGTGGTGATCATATTCAACTTCGCCGTGGAGCCGACGGCCGAGATAGTGGCGACGGTATCGCCGGGCATCCTCTGGGTGACCTTCACCTTCGCGGGCATTCTGGGCCTGGGGCGCTCCTTTGCCATGGAGAAGGACCTGGGCAACCTGGAGGGACTGATGCTCTGCCCGGTAAGCAGAGACGTTATCTTCTTTGGGAAGATGGCAGGTATCTTTATCCTCATGCTGGTGGTGGAAGCTCTGGTGCTTCCCCTGTTCGCGGTGCTATTTGACCTATCCTTCTTCCTGCCGGAGGTAATCCTGGCGGGAGTTCTGGCTACCCTGGGGTTCGCGGCAGTAGGTACGGTCTTCTCGGCCATGGCCATCAACACCCGCTCACGGGAGATCATGCTTCCCCTGCTGTTTCTCCCCGTGGCGGTGCCGGTAATAATAGCTGCGGTGGAGACTACGTCGGGTGCCCTGCAAGGGGAAAGCTGGAGTGACATCGGCAAATGGATCCAGCTTATCGCCGTCTTCGACGTCATCTTCATTATCGTCTCCGCCTTCGTAATGCAATTCGTGCTGGAGGAGTGAGGGCACAAACTTCATTGGAAACCCCAGAGGATTGTGATACATTGCACACATGCACGCCGTAGAGACGTTACCAGAGAGACCAAGACTCGCACGACTGGGGGCCATCTCCGCCAAGGAGGTCCTCCTAGCTCTGACCGCCGTTCTTATGCTGGTCTCCCTGTACATGATCTTCATCTGGGTCCCCACTGAGCAGAACCTGGGGATAGTGCAGCGGGTCTTCTACTTTCACGTGCCCCTGGCTTGGGCCGCCCTTCTAGGCATAATTATTGTGGCCGTGGCCAGCGTGGCCTATCTCATCACGGGGCGGAGCAAGTGGGACAGCGTCGCCCACGCAGCCGGAGAGATAGGGCTTATTTTCACTACCCTGACGCTGGTGAGCGGCGTAGTTTGGGCCAAACCAATATGGGGGGTCTGGTGGACATGGGACGCCCGGCTAACGACCACCCTCATCCTCTGGTTCATCTTTGTGGGGTACCTGATGCTGCGGGCCTACGCCCCCAGGGGGTCCCAGGGGGCGAGGTACGCCGCCGTGCTGGGGGTTATGGGGGCTATCGACGCGCCCATCGTCTACTTCGCCACCGAGTGGTGGCGCACCGCCCATCCGGAGCTGAACGTAGGCCCCCTGGCGGAGCAGGGAAGCCTGGAGGGCTCCATGTTTGCAACCTTGATGGTCAGCGTAGTGACCTTCACCCTGCTGTTCACTTACCTAATAGTCGAGCGCTACTCCCAGAAGCGGGCCGAGCTGGCCCTGGACCGGTTATATGAGAGCAGCGGCTGAACATCCCGCCCTTTTTGCGGTCGCTCTACCAGTTCTGGCAATGTTGTTTATCCTGGTAATGCAGGCCCCCACGCAGATAGCGGCATCGGAGGTCTCTTCCTATGAGGCCAGTCTTGCAAATGATGAACCTTTACCCCATGAAGGCCGGGACCCGGAGTCGTACCTGCCCTACCTCTTCGCCGTCTTTTCCGTCACCTGGATAGCCTTCTTTGGATACGCTTTCCTCATGTCGCGCCGCCAGCGTGACATGCAGCGAGAGCTCGAAGCCCTGCGGAAAGACCTGGAGGAGAAGGAGAACGTCGAGAGGGAGAAGTAGGCAAGATGGGCTATCAACCTGAGTCCCCAAGGCAAGCCTCCGCGGTGTTCAACAACCGCTTGAAGCTACTTATCGGCATGGCCGTTCTGATAGCAGCCCTGGGCTACTTTGGCTACCTGGCCTTCAAGGAGTCCACCGTGTACTACCTGACGGTCAGCGAGCTGAGCGAACGAGGACCGGATACGGAGGACAGGTTCGTTAGGGTAAGCGGTAAGCTGATTCCAACCAGCTACCACCGCGATCCAGCGACCAACCTGGCCACATTCGCCCTTTCCGACGGGGACGAGGAGCTAGGAGCCAAGTACACCGGGGCCCTGCCAGACCTGTTCTTCAATGAACACTCGGAGGTCATTCTGGAGGGCAACTACGGCCCCGACCGAGTATTCGAGACTCACCTTGTTATCGTCAAGTGCCCGTCCAAGTACGTGGCCCTGGAGAAGGAGAACAGTGAAGCGTCCTGAAGGCTATTTCGACAGCCTGCTTCAGCCGTCCCTTCCTCATTGAAAGGCCAGACCTGTTCTTACCTCCCTCCCACCCTCGTAATGTTTTATATTGAGGGGACACCCAGCTTTGCACAAAAACCCTAGGAGGGTACAGGGAACCTGGGTTCCCTGTCGGGAGTTCAAGGGGGTGTCCCCCTTTGGATAATACCTCTGGGCGGGTGGGTGGGAAAGAAGCGTTGGACTTTTTCTGCAAGGCCGGGGACACCCCTCTAGCTCCCGGCAGGGGGCTAATCCCCCCACACCCCCGGGCATAAGGCACCACTGCCTTAGCTTCTTGATAATGTATTGGCCTAGCCAGCAGCCTTTGCGCTGCGTTTCTGAAGGGAGCTGACCAGCGCCGGCACCACCTCGGCATAGTCGCCCACAATGCCGAAGTCGGCGGCCCGAAATATTGGTGCCCTGGGGTTCTTATTGACGGCCACCACGGTCCCGGCTTTCTGAATTCCCACGGTGTGATTGAAGGCGCCGCTGACGCCCACCGCCACGTAGAGGTCCGGGGCCACCGACTTTCCCGTAAGGCCCACCTGGTACTGCTTGGGCAGCCATCCGGCGTCGGTGACGTTGCGAGTGGCCCCCAGGGCTCCTCCCAGGGCATCGGCCAGGGCGCGTACCACGGGGATATTCTCCGGACCGCCAACCCCCATGCCAACGGTCACTATCACAGGGGCGTTTTCCAGCTCGGCGCCCAGAGCCGAATCGTCGGCCACGTCCTCCAGCACCTCCGGAGGTATCCTGCCCAGGTCCACCTCCTTGAGAGGACGGACCTCGGGCTTCACAGAGCAGTCGGGGGCCAGGGCCGTGAGCATGCCGGGACGGATAGTCGCCATCTGAGGCCTGGTGCTGGATAGTATGGGAGCGACGATGTTTCCACCGAAGGCGGGCTTGAGCTGCACCAGGCGCCCCTCGTCGTCTATCTCCAGGCCCACGCAGTCGCCGGTGAGACCGATCTGGAGCCTAGCCGCCAGCCGGGAGGCCAGGTCGCGCCCGTTGGTGGTGGAAGGCACCAGCAGAGCGTAGGGCTGGTGCTCTCTGATGGCCTCCTCCAGGATGTCGGTATAGACCAGGGCGTCGAACTGGGCCAGCCCTTCAGCCTCGGCTACGTATATGGAGTCCGCGCCATAGGCCGTCAGGGCCTCGTACTGCTCTTCCAGGCGATAGCCCATCAGGACCACCGAGACGCTGCCCCCAACCTGAGAGGATAGCTCCGTGGCCTTTCCCAGAAGCTCCAGGGTAACCGGCCGGATGCGACCCTGGAATAGCTCCGCTACCACCCATACGTCGCGGCCTATGCTGCCTTCCCTGCGAGGCCCCCTTGGGGAGCCTTCTTTATCGCGGGACCTGGCTTGATCCAAGATTCCCCTATCATCAAGGTATCTTAGCAGTTTCTCGGAGGCCGCCTCCGGGGTCTCGTCGCGCACCACAATCTGCTCCCGCTGCGGCTCTATGGAGTAGATCTGGTGAACGGTTGTGGGAGAACCCTTCTGGCCGAACAGGGAGTCGTCCGGAGAGAGGTCGGTGGCCTTAAGCTCAACGATGGGTTTCTCGGTGGCGGCCGCCAGGGCTTCTTTGCGAGGGTAAATCTCTGGGGCCACCCCTTCAGCGACGGTGATCAGGGCCGGCAGAGGGCACCGGACCACCTGAAAACCTTCGTCGGTCATTCTTTTCAATATCAGGGAGCCCCCATCCCTGGAAAGTAAAATATCGTTCACGCCGGAGACCAGAGGAAGGCCCATTAGCTCGGCCACTTCAGGCCCCACCTGGCCCGTCTCGGCATCGGTGCTGTTGCGGCCACAGATAGTCAGGTCGGGGCTCTCCCGCTGTAGGGCAAGGGCCAGGGCCCGGGAGGTGGCCAGGGTATCGGACCCCGCGAAGGCCCTGTCTATCAGGTGGACCGCCCTGTCGGCGCCGATAGCCAGGCACTGCACCAGTGCCTCCCTGGCCTGAGGCGGCCCCATCGTAAAAACCACTACCTCGGCGCCGGTTTGCTCCTTTAGGCCTACGGCAGCGGACGTGCCTATGACGTCATAGATGTTGACCTCGTTGGGGACGCCCTCTCTTATCAGAGTGCGGGTCTCGTTATCGAACTTGAGCTGGGACACCACGGGGACTTGTTTTATGCAGACCGCTATCTTCATTTGTGTTGTCTCACGCCTTCCACGAATGCGCTAAAAAGAACCTGACTTCTCCCACCCATAAGGTTTCCTCTTGGGGACACCCAGCTTTGCACAAAAACCCTAGGAGAGTACAGGGAACCTAGGTTCCCTGTCGGGGGTTCAAGGGCCTGTCCTGAGCTTGCCGAAGGGGGGTGTCTCCCTTTGAATAAAACCTCTGGGCGGGTGGGTGGGAAAGAAGCGTTGGGCTTTATATGCAAGGCCGGGGACACCCCTAAATCTCCCCGGCCCCGACCTGTCAGGGCACTCTCCCGAAGACCCTCACCACTACCCTCCACTAACACCCTGAAGCTCCAGGGTGCGTTCCCTGAACTGGGCAAGCTGCTCCAAGGCTCTTTTCAGTGGCTCCTCCCACTCGTCCATCTGAGAACCCACCTTCAACCTGATCTGTTGATTGCCCACGTTGGCACGCCCCCCCAGGGCCTTATGGAGGGCGACCCGCGCTCCACCCACATCCTCCCTCATGCGGAGCAGTACATGCGACTCCTCGCGTTCCAGGGACTCCACTCCCGCCTTATGCGCCGATACCTTGATCCTCAGCACCAGCATCAGGTTCAGGGCCGGCCAGGGAAGAGGGCCGAAACGGTCGCGCATCTCCTCAACCAGGGCATCTACATCTTCAAGCTTGTCGAACCTCGCCATCCTCTGGTAGATGCCCAGGCGGCTGGCCAGGTCCGGAATGTAATCCTGGGGCAGATGCGCCGGGATCCCAAGGTCCACCTTGACCTCCGCCGCCGGCGGCAAGGCGTCTGGCCCATGTCCATTGGTCGTTTCTCCGTTTTGCGCCGCCTCCATTGCCCTGATCTCCTCCACGGAGTTGGCCAGGAGGCGGGTGTATAGGTCAAAGCCTACAGCGTGGATATGGCCGCTCTGCTCGCGTCCCAGGATGTTGCCAGCGCCCCTTATCTCCAGGTCTTTCATGGCGATGCGGAAGCCGGCGCCCAGTTCCGTGGCCGCCAGCATGGTCTTGAGGCGTTTTTCGGCGGCTTCCGTCAGTTGACTGCCCCTGGGCACCAGGAAGTAGGCATGGGCCCTGTGAGCCCCTCTGCCCACCCGACCGCGTAGCTGGTATAGCTGGGACAGGCCGAAAGTGTCGGCCCTGTTCACCATCAGGGTGTTGACGTTGGGTATGTCCAGGCCGGACTCGATAATAGTTGTGCAGACCAGGACATCTACTTCGCCCTGGTAGAAGTCCATCATCACCTGCTCAAGCTGCTCCTCGGACATCTGCCCGTGGCCTACGGCTATCCTGGCTTCGGGCACCAGTTGTCCCAGCCAGTCGGCCATGTAGTGGATGGTGCGGACGCGATTGTGCAGGAAGTATACCTGGCCTTGCCTGTCCAGCTCCCGAAGTACAGCCTCTCTTATAAGCTCATCGCTGTACTCGGAGACGTAGGTCTTTATAGGCAGGCGGTCCTCAGGTGGAGTCTCCATGGTGCTCATATCTCGCACCCCGGCCAGGGACATATGCAGAGTCCTTGGTATGGGGGTTGCGCTGAGGGTAAGGACGTCCACCTCTTTACGGAGGCGCTTGAACCGCTCCTTTTGAGCCACGCCGAATCGCTGCTCCTCGTCCACCACCACCAGGCCCAGGTTCCTGAACTGGACATCCTTCTGGAGAAGGCGATGGGTTCCGATGCAGATGTCTATCTCACCGGTGGCCAGCTCCTCCACTATCTGCCTCTGTTCCCTATCTGAGCGGAAGCGGCTGAGCACCTCAACCCTGGCAGGGAAGGCGCTAAGACGCTGGGAGAAGGTGACGTAGTGCTGCTGGGCCAGGACTGTAGTGGGCACCAGGATCGCCACCTGCATGCCGTCCATAACGGCTTTGAAGGCGGCTCGAAGGGCTATCTCCGTCTTCCCATAGCCGACGTCGCCGCAGACCAGACGGTCCATGGGTCGGGGTCTCTCCATATCGGCCTTGACCTCGGCGATAGTGGTGATCTGGTCCGGGGTCTCATGGTAGGGAAAGGAGTCCTCTAGCTCCCGCTGCCAGGGGGTGTCCGCAGTGAAGGCAGACCCTTGGGCCAGCTCCCTGGAGGCGTAGAGGGACAAAAGCTCGGCGGCCATCTCCCTGGTGGAGCGCTTCACCCGCTCCTTCATGCGACTCCACTCCTGGCCGCCCAGGCGGGTTAGGGAGGGAGGCTGGTCTGAGGGCGCGATGTAAGGGGTCACCCGGGTAAGCTGGTCCGTAGGCACGTACAGCTTGTCGGCCTCGGCGTACTCCAGCACCAGATACTCCTTTTGCCCCTCCTCCAGGGAACGATAGGTGGTCCCTGCGAACCGGCCTATCCCGTGGTCGATGTGCACCACGTAATCTCCAGGCGACAGCTCCGACAGGAAGGAGTCGCGTCTAGCGAAGGAGCGCCTGGAAGGCCGGCGCTGCTTGGATATGCCGAAAACCTCCAGGTCCGTCAAGAGGTTCAGGGCTCCGTCCCCCAGGGGTAGGGCAAATCCCTGGTGCAGGGCGCCCTGCACCACGGTTATAGAACCCGGAGGCGGGGCCTGGGATAGGGTATCGACCACGGAAACGTCGATCCCTTTCTCCTCCAGTATCTCCTTCATTCGCTGGGCGTGGTAGGTCACCGCCACCGTTCGCTGGCCCTCCGCGGCCCTGCGATGTACCTCATCAGCCAGTAGGTCCAGGCGACCCCAGAAGCTGGAAACGGCCGAGAAGGGCATCTCCTCTAGGCCGCCGTCTCCTTCAAGATCAGCGCCCCAGGGCGACAGCTCTACTTGTCTCTCCAGGTGGGCCATTTCCACCTGTAGCTCGCTCCACAAGAGATGGGAGGATGGCAGGTTCCTCGGAATCTCGCCGCGGCGCCCCTTCACTTCTCTCAGCATTAGTGTGCGCTCGCCCATCTCCTCGGCGGCTACCTCAATAGCCGACGAGTGAGCTAGAACCAGCAGCCCGTCGCGGGGGAAGTAGTCCAGAAGAGAGCTTCCATTGAGGAGGCCTGAGTAGAAGCCCACCTCCTCTATCTCTCTCCCCTCTCTCAGAGCGGCTAGCTCACCCCCCATACGCTCTCTTGTGGGCCCGTCGCAGGTGGACATGTCCAGCTTGGAGATGAGCTGGTCCAGCCGAGAGGGCTCGATAAGCGATGGCAGTACCTCCATAGCAGGAGTGACCGTCACCGAGTCGATTGCACCCACGGACCGTTGGGTGGCCTGCTCAAAGAGGCGCATGCTTTCTATCACATCGCCCCAAAGCTCGATGCGCACCGGCTGCTCCGCGGTAACGGGGAATACATCCAGGATGCCTCCACGGCGACTGGCGCTTCCCGGGACCTCCACCGCGGGCTGGAACTGATACCCCATCCGTTGCCACTGGGCCAGCAACGCCTCCAGGTCGATGCGCTGCCCCGTCCTCAGCGTATGGGTCGCTGAGGAGAAGGTGTCTCTGTCCATGGTCTTCTGGGCCACCGCAGCCACGGAGGCGACCACCAGGGGTGGCTCTCCTTCGGGCCGGCTCGCATCAATGAGGACGGACAGGGTGCGCAGCCTCTCGTGAATCGTGACCTGGTCCGATAAGAGCCGCTCGAAGGGCAGCGTTTCCCCCTCAGGGAAATGCAGAACGGAGGCGTCGTCTCCGCACCAGGTGAGGAGGTTCTCATGGAGGCGCCTGGCCTCCTCGGGACGAGGTACGAGAAGCAGGACCGGAGAACGTATCTGCCTCCAGAGAGCCCCGACTAGAAATGGCAACGCCTCCGGCAGGACCCTGACACGGGCACGACTTTGTCCACCCTGTATAGAACGGCAAAGGTCCCCGTATTGGGGCACCCGATGCAGAAGGGGAAGGAGGCCTTCAATACTCATGTGTTACGTCTTCGGACAAAGCAGTAAAGGGCTAGCGGGGTCACGCTAGCCTGGTGCTTGCTATTCTAGCAGTGTCTGCGGAGGATTCCAAATAAGGAGCTTCGTACTGCCTGCTGCACTTAGTCCCGCAAGTACTGATACATCCCGCCCACCCCCACCTGAAATGCCCGTTACGGGCTCCCCATCCTCACGCTCCCCGGGGTATCCAGGGGGCAGAGCCCCTTGGCGGGGGCCCGGGGGTGCCCCCCAGAGGAAACCCTCCGGGCGGGTGCTTTGCACAAAAACCCAGGAGAGTGCAGAGAACCTAGGTTCTCTGCCAGGGAGTCTGAGGGGTGTCCCCTCAAGAACTAGACATTTCGGGTGGGTGGGTGGGAAAGAAAACGTCTGCTGTTGGACTTTTTGTGCAAGGCCACGGGAGGCTGGGGAGCGCGTACAACCACGAGCGGCCCACCCTTCGACGAGCTCAGGGTGAGCGGACCCTTCCGTGGAAGGGTGCACGCGAACTTACGCAACTGCCTGCTAGCAGGACGGCTTCGAGCAGTGAGTGACCTTGAGGGCGCCGGTGCTGCTGGCGTCGAAGTAGCTGATCAGGGGTAAACCGTCCTCGCCGATGGTGATGGAGGCAAAGTTGCCGACACTGCCCTCTTTATCCACCGTTTTTGTGATACCTTCACCGCACTGGACATTGGAGCAGCGGGCAATCTTGATTCCCTCGTAAAAACCCGTTTTGAGGAAGTTCCAGCGCTTTAGCACATGTGAGCGCTACCGTATGTTGGGGTAATACACGGAACAGAGACTGTATATTGTACCCAGGCAAGGGTACGGTTGTTCTAATTCGACCTGCACAGACTTTTTACGAGAGAATCAATCTTGAGATCTCCATTGGTTAAGTCAGCGTAGCTGATGAGCCCCAGCCCATCGGAGCCGATAGCGATGGAAGTGTACCTCCCAACGTCACCCTCGCTGTCCAGCGTGGCAGTCGTGGCGCTGCTGCACTCGGGGTTGGAGCAGTGGGCAACCTTGAGATCGCTATTGCCCTGGTCATAGTAGCTAATAAGCCCCAGGCCGTCGCCGCCGATGACGATAGATGTGAACTGACCCACTTCGCCATCACCATCCAATATGGCCCTTGTGGCGCTACTGCACTGGGTATTTGAGCAGTGGGCAACCTTAAGGTCCCCATTGGCCCTGTCCAGGTAGCTGACCAGCCCCAGGCCATCGGCGCCGATGGCCAAAGAGGTGTGCAACCCCACTTCGCCATCAGTATCCAGCGTGGCCCTGGTGGCGCTGCTGCATTCCATGTTTAAGCCCGAATCCACCGAAGGACACGGATGGACGGCGTGAGGACAGCGGAAGGGGGTGGGTGAGGGAGCTACAGGGGAGATGGCCTGGGGTCTTGGGGTAGATGGGAGGCCGGCGGACGGTCTTCAGTCGCCGCACAGGGCCCCTAAGGCCCTATGCGGGAGTTGCGATGCGCGGGATGGCGAGAGGATACGCAGCAGGGGACTCTCGCGACCGGGGTGGCGCGAGATTGCGGGGACGTTGGGTCAGTTGCAGGCTGGCCGTCAGGCCGGGAACGGAATGGCTTGCAGCCGGGCCAAGGCGCGACTGAACTGGGTTTCCCAAGGCCAGCGCCGGGGGAGATGCAAAGTGAGGCGGCGCGCCGAGCGGGTGATCCGTCCCACCAGAGCGAAGACCCGCCGCCTGAGGGTCTTGGTGATCACGGTCCGCTCGCCCAGACCAATCCGCGCCGTCCAGCGGGCCAGGTTATGCGCCATCACCTGGACCGCCAGCCAGGCGCCGTTGGCGGCGAAGCGCGCCGACGGCATGTGGTTCAGCCCGACGCCGTACTTGAGGTCGCGTATGGCGTTCTCGACCTCGGCGTGGCGGCGATGATCGGCCTCCAGTTCCAGCGTCTCCCCATCGCGGTCGGTGATGAAGGCGTGATAGCTGTATCTGGCGAAGAGGGCGAGCTGGGAACCGGGCGTCGGCTTCACCCGCCGGACAATGAGCCGCACCGGCGCGGCGTCCGGCTTGGTCTGGAACGGGGTGTAAGTCGTCTCGGCGACATCGGCGGCACCGTCCATCCAGTAGGGAATGGGAGTCCAGTCCTCCTCTGGTATCGCCTCGATCAGGTCCCGCAGGCTGGCGCGCTGGCGGATGGTGATAGAGAAGCGGACATCCATTTCCCGGCAGGCGGCAACGACAGTGTGGGCGTAGAAGCCGCTGTCGGCCCGCACCGTGAGTTGTCCCCTGGCCCCGCCGTAGCGCACCCGCCCCACCGTCTCACGCAGGAAGTGGGCGGCGCCACGGGCGGTGTTGGCCCGGCCCTCGCGCAGCCGGGACATCAGCACTTCGCCGGTGCCGGCGGCAATGGCCAGCAGTGGGTGATAGCCGCGGGCGCCGGTATAGCCGTGGTGGCGCGCTCCCTCCTTGGCCAATCCATAGGTCTCGCAGATGGTCGAGTCCAGGTCGATGGTCAGGGGCGAGTCGCCGGGTCCGGCCCCAGCGGCCCAGGCCCGGGCCAACAACTGGCGGCTCACGCGGTCGAGTTGACGGACATGCCCCCACCGGAAGCTGCGCAGGAAGGTCCCCAGGGTGGATGGCGCCTTGACCACGCAGCCTAGAACACCGACCGTCCCACCAGCGCGCAGCGCATCGGCGTCGTCGATGCAGTCGCCGCCTGCCAGCGCGGAAGCGACCAGCGTCAGCATCTTGTCCCCAGTGTTCGCCCGTCCCGGCGCTCCGCCGAGGTCAAGGTGATGGTCGACGAGTTCCCGCAGGCCCAGGTGCCGGGCTAGGGTGGCCGGCAGGAGCAGGCCGGCATTGGCCACCAGGCGATGGTCGTCAAAGAGGATGCGGATACGGTCGGGTTTGTTCTGTGGCAGCATCTATTGGGTGCTCCTTGTTTCCGGGCGGGTTTCTGTTCCAAAACCATTATCCCAGATTCAGAGGAGCACCCTCTGCCTTCTTCAAGGGCTGTCCCCAAGGACGTCCTTCGGTGGATTCGGGCTAAGCAATGCGCTACCTTGAGAGCCTTTTTGGTGGAATCCCAGTAACTGATGAGGCCCAGGCCATCGACGCCTATAGCAGCCGAGGTATAAGCACCGACGACGTCTCGACTATCCAGCGTAGCGATAGAGGCACTGGTGCACTCGATGTTTGAGCAGTGCACCACCTTGAGGTTGCCGTTGGCCTGATCAAAGTAGCTGATGAGTCCTAGACCGTCGGCGCCGATGACGGTGGAGGTCAGCCAGCCTACGGAACCATCGCTATCCAGCGTGGTGATGGTGGCGTTGTCGCACTCCAGGTTAGAGCAGTGGGCAACCTTGAGGTCCTTATTGGTGAAGTCCCAGTAGCTGATGAGTCCCAGGCCGTCAGCACCGGTGGAGGCTGAGGTGTAGCGGCCGACGTTGCCATCGCTGTCCAAAATGGTCACGGAAGGGGAGCTGCCACCGCAGGCGATAAAGCTGGCCGCCAGGACTACCAGCGCCACTCCAGATGTCTTCCTGACTACCCTGGTTACATAGCTCATGTGAAATTTCCCACAGCCAAAAGTATACCGCATCCCCTTTGGGGCGCCCTTCAGGTTATACGCGATTCAGGGCGAGTATTACCATGCCTATGGTGTTGTTCATCCCGGAATGTACCGTATACCCAGCTTTGCACAAAACCCAGGAGAGGGCAGAGAACCTGGGTTCTCTGCCAGTCCTTCCCCCTGGAAGGATGAGGGGTGTCCCCTCAGGGATTGGACATATCGGGTGGGTGGGTGGGAAAGAAAACGTCTGCTGTTGGACTTTTTCCGTAATGCCCGCCCTTCCTTGTTAGGCCAATACCAATCAGATATAATTAACTCAACTCCAGGTTCAAATGCCATTTCCCCTGAGACTCTTGTCCAGCCTATCATGAAAGCTAAGATGACCGAATCGCTGTCCAGAGAGGGCGCCCTTCTTTATGATCGCATCGTCGTCAAAGCCGGTACCAGCCTGCTGACGGGTGGCGGCGATCGCCTGGACCTGAAGATGATGACCTCCCTGGTAGGCCAGCTAGCTAGCCTGCACCAGAGAGGAGCCCGGGTCCTGCTGGTCTCTTCGGGGGCTGTAGCAGCCGGGCGACACATCCTGAATATAGATAAAGAGAGAAAAGACCTGCCCTTTCGCCAGGTGCTGGCCGCCGTTGGACAGGCCCGCCTTATGCACGCCTACGAGCAGCACTTCGCTGGGCATGACATCACGGTGGCCCAGGCCCTCCTCTCCCGGGGGGATATGGTGGACCGTCAGGGATACCTGAACATACGGAACACCCTCCTGGCCCTCCTGGACTTGAGGGTGATACCCGTTATAAATGAAAACGACGTCGTGGCCGTGGAGGAGCTGGAGGGAGAGGTCTTTGGGGACAACGACAACCTCTCCGCCATGGTGGCCAACCTGGTGGACGCCGACCTCCTGGTGCTGCTGGGCGAGATCGAGGGCCTATATACGGCGGACCCTCACCTGGACCCAAAAGCTGAGCTGGTCCCCAGAGTGGAGCACGTAGACGAGGCCGTAGAGGCGATGGGAGGTGGGTCCTGGAGGGAGAGGGGCAGGGGAGGCATGTCCACCAAGCTGGAGGCGGCCAAGCTTGCCACCTCCTCGGGCGTCGCTGTGGCCATTGCCGGCGGTCACCAGCCCGATGTGCTGGCCCGGCTGGCCTACGGCGAGCCGGTGGGCACCCTGTTTTCGCCCAAGGCCAGCAAGATGGAGAGCCGGAAACGATGGATGCTCAGCGGCCTCTCCACCAAAGGGAGGCTGAAGGTGGACAGCGGGGCCATTGAGGCCCTTCGCAACGGCAACCGAAGCCTACTGCCCGCAGGCGTAACCGAGGTAAGCGGCCCCTTCCAGAGAGGCGATATCATCGCCGTCCTGAGTTCAGAAGGGACCCAAGTGGCCTGCGGCATCACCAGCTACGGCTCCGAGGACCTGGAAATCATCAAGGGACAGCGCTCCGAGCGAATTCAGGAGCTTCTAGGGCACCAGTACGGAGCAGAGGTGGTGCACCGGAACAACATGGTGCTACTTCAGTAGGAGCTTTGCACAAAAACCCAGGAGAGTGCAGAGAACCCAGGTTCTCTGCCAGGGAGTCTGAGGGGTGTCCCCTCAGGAATTAGACATATCGGGCGGGCGGGTGGGAAAGAAGTGTTGGACTTTTTGTGCAAAGCTTTTAGTAGGAGTAAAAAGGCATGCCGTCTTCTACAGATGAGCTAGAGGCTAAGGGGCGCGCCGCCAAGGAGGCTTCCCGCCAGCTCGCCCGGCTATCCGCCTCCGTCAAGAACCGGGGCCTCTTAAACGTGGCAGACGCCTTGAAAGCCAGGCAGGAGGAGGTCCTGGAGGCCAACGAGAGGGACTGTGCCCAGGGCCGTAGAGATGGCCTCTCAGAGGCGCTGCTGGACCGCCTGCTCCTAAACCCTGAGCGCCTGGAGGGCATGGCTCGGGATGTCCGAAAGGTGGCCGACCTTCCAGACCCTGTGGGAGAGGCCTTCGACATGCGGACGATGCCCAACGGCTTGCAGGTGGGCAAGCGTCGAGTGCCCTTGGGCGTCATAGGCGCCATCTACGAAAGCAGACCTAACGTCACAGTAGATATATCGGCCCTATGCCTTAAGTCGGGAAACGCCGCCATTCTCCGGGGCGGCAAGGAGGCCCTACACTCCAACACCGCGCTGGCGAAACTGGTGCGAGAGTCCATCGATGAGGCCGGTATACCCGCCGATGCCATCCAGTTCATCGAGAACACCGACCGGGCCCTGGTGAGTCAAATGCTGGCAATGAGGGACACCATCGACCTGCTCATCCCCAGGGGCGGCGCAGACCTCATTCGTCGCGTGGCGCAGGAGGCCGCCATGCCCGTGATTACAGGCGGCATAGGCGTATGTCATACCTATGTGGACCGAGCGGCGGATGTGGACATGGCAGTGGCTATCGTGTACAACGCCAAGGTGCAACGACCCACCGTATGCAATGCCCTGGATACCCTCATCATCCACTCAGAGGTCGCGCCCACGTGTCTACCAGCCATCGCCGCCAGGTGGGCCAGTGCGGGGGTGGAGATGCACTGTGACAGGCGAGCCCTGAGCATCCTGGGGCCGGTAGAGGGCCTTAACCTCAAGCCCAGCGTAGAGGAGGACTGGGGAAAGGAGTTCCTCTCTCTAACGGCAGCCGTCAAGGTCATCGACTCTGTTGAGGAGGCCCTGGCTCATATTGAAAAGTACGGCTCCGGGCATTCCGAGGCCATAGTCACAGAGGACAATTCGGCGGCCATGCTCTTTCTGGACGAGGTGGACGCTGCGGCGGTCTACGTCAACGCCAGCACTCGCTTTACCGACGGCGCCCAGTTCGGCCTCGGCGCCGAGGTGGCTATAAGCACCGACAAGTTTCACGCCCGGGGCCCCATGGGCCTTCGGGAGCTAACGTCCTACAAGTGGACCATCCTGGGCACCGGGCAGATAGTATCCTAGCGTAGTTCTTCTAATACTCCGTTGCCTCGAAGGGGGATTGCCAAGGGGCTGCATCCCCTTGGCCGAGGAGCGCGAGGGGTGTTCCCTCGCCTTCCAAAACGTTTCGAGGCCGGGTGGGTGGGAGATAGGCATATGCGACAAAGCAACCGTGTCGTAACGAGATTTTAAGAGCCACCACACTAGGGATTACTCGCACAGCCATTACATCTACCGTCTGAAGTTAAAGATGCTCGGAACGGCAGCGGGGCGCCAGTTATCCCACCCTTTAGGGGGAATCAGTCTTAGGAGAGGGAGGCAACCAGTGGCAGACTTCTATTTTGAACGAGAGTGTCGTACACCCTACTCCGAATGCTATACAGTGGTGCAGGATGAGGCGCCAGTGGGACGGCTGGACATGCACTTTACTTACAATGTGGTCCACGCCACTCTATGCATCAATGAAAGCTTTACTCAGGAGGAGATTCAGGAGCTGATCGAGACAGTAGACGAGGACCTGATTGACGCCGTGGGCGTGGGGCGGGATGAGTTTATAGTACACGTACATCAGGGAAGAGACCTGGGCGTCTATAGCGACCAGAGCTTCAGCGGCAACGGCGGCACCGAGCAGGTCCGATGAACCGCACGAACAAAACTCTCCGTAGAGCCGATGCTTAGTCCAATGCCCAGCGGCATCATATCGCAACGACCCTCTGTCATGGGCACCACCCATATGGTGGCCGCCGGCCACTACCAGGCGACCATGGCGGGCTATCGCGTGTTGGAAGAGGGGGGCAACGCCATCGACGCCGGCGTGGCCTCAGGCATCGCCCTCAACGTGGTCATGCCCGAGTGGACCAGCTTTGGTGGAACGGCCCCCATCATGGTCTACCAGGCCGAGACTAAAGAGCTGGTAACGGTAAGCGGCTTGGGTCGATGGCCCAGGGCCGCCTCCATCGACTTCTTCATGAAGAACGCGGGAGGCGACCTCCGACTAGGAGTCCTGCGGTGCCTGGTCCCAGCCGCCGCCGACGCCTGGCTCACCGCCCTGGAGAAGTTCGGCACTATGCCACTGCAGCAGGTGATGTCGCCTGCCGTTGAGCTGGCCGAGAGGGGTTTTCCCGTCACCCCTCTGCTTCACGACTTCCTCGCCAACCGGGACGTTGAGACAATCAAGCGAGACCCTTCTACGGCCCAGGTGGTCTGGCCCAAAGGCAGACCACCTGAGATCGGCGAGGTCCTGGTGCAGAGTGACCTGGCGCACACCTTCCGCAGCCTTATAGAGGTGGAGCAGGCCAACGCGCACAAGGGTAGGGAGGCCGCTATTAGGGCGGCCAGAGACCACTTCTACAAGGGCGACATCGCCCAGCGGATGGTGCGCTTCAACCAGGAGCAGGGTGGCCTGCTCACCTTGGAGGACCTGGCCGAGTTCACGGTGGACCTAGAGAAGCCCTACTCCGGACGATTCAAGAGCTACACCATCTATGCTTGCGGCCCCTGGTGTCAGGGTCCCGTCGTGCCCCAAACGCTACAGATGCTGGAGGAGGATGACCTGGCTTCCTTGGGCCACAACTCCGCCGACTACATGCACCTGGTGGTGGAGGCCCTGAACCTAACCTTCGCCGACCGCCACCAATACTACGGAGACCCGGACTTTGTGGAGGTCCCCATGGCCGGCCTCCTCTCCAAGGAGTACGCCAGGAGCCGTCGTGACTCCATCGATATGAGTAGGGCCTATGGGGCGATGCCTCCTCCAGGAGACCCCTGGCCCTATCAAGGCGTGACCGACCGCCAAGTATCGCCACTGGAAGTCAGGCCTATGCGGGGAGGCCCAGAGAATGGAGGCACCAGCTATGTTTGCGTCGTGGACCGCTGGGGCAACGCCTTCTCCGCCACACCCACCGACGACTACAAGGGGTCGCCCATAATCCCAGGTCTGGGGTTCCCCATAACCGGCAGGGGAGCCCAGTCCTGGCTGGACCCGGACCATCCGGCGGCGCTGGCTCCCTGGAAGCGCCCCCGCCTTACGCCCAACCCATCCATAGTGATGAAGGACGGGCATCTGTTCATGCCCCTGGGCTCCCCCGGGCAGGATGCTCAGTGCCAGGCTATGGTTCAGGCCTTCCTGAACGTGGTGGAGTTCGGCATGGACCCCCAGACGGCCATCGAGCAGCCCAGGTTCGTCAGCCGCAATTTCCCTGCCTCCATGTGGCCCCACGGGTATACCCCTGGGACTCTAGCTCTGGAAGCGCGCATTCCCAACGAAGTAGCCGAGGCCCTAGCCGCCCGTGGCCATCAGGTTTCCTACCTGGAGGAGTGGGACTTCCAGGCTGGAGGCGTCTGCGCCATCCAGGTAGACCAGGAGGGAGGTCTCCTGAGGGGCGGCGCCGACCCTCGCCGGGAAGGCTACGTCCTGGGCCGGTAAGAGCGTAATTGAGATGACCGACCTGATTCGTCGCGCCCTACGTGTAGAGCAGGAGTATATGGCTTTAGGCAATGAGTGCTTTGAGGCTGATGGCGCAACCTTTGTTCGGAACCGGGATATTCCCATCATCCGCAACGCCAACCATGTAACGCGGGTTAATGTTTCCACTCCTACCCAAATCAATCGGCTGCTCGAACGAGTTGAAGCGGAATTTGCAGGGTTTCCCCACCGTCGATTTGACCTGGACTTCTCCGCACCACCTTCCTTGGAGGCCCGCTTGGCTTTGGACGGTTACCAGCGTAGCGGGGATCTCTTTATGGTGTTGGAGGGCAAGCTCGTTGGTAAGGCCAAGGCCTACGACATCAAAATTGTCCAGGGCGATACGGGGTGGGATGACTACTTGAGTTTGCTCTATTTAGACCACCAGGAGGACTCTCAGCGTACCGGTGCCTCTTACGACCAGGAAGTTGTACGCGGTTTCCTGCACTCCCGTCGAACCAAGTCGCCGCCGGTGCACTGTTGGCTGGCCTATGTGAACGGTAGGCCCCGCGCCTACTGTTCCTCCTGGGCAGGCGTAGACAGTATGGGATTTGTGGAGGACCTCTTTACCCATCCTGAATATCGACATCGTGGCTTAGCTACAGCCCTGGTCCACCACTGCGTTGCCGACTGTCGGTCCCAAGACGCCGGTGCTGTAACCCTTGTGGCGGACCCTTTGGATACCCCAAAATTCATGTATGCTGCTATGGGTTTCCGTCCCGTCGCAATTGAAAGTGAGTATTGGAAAAACGTTTAGACCTAATGGCATGGCGACATACATTAATGGGCCCCACAGGGCATAATGGGTTACACAGAACATCATGCTATAATCCCGATTGAGGAATTCGTAACCGCATCCAAGGACTGAACGTGCGCACCTTTCGCATTGCCCTGGCCCAGATGAACGCCACCATCGGCGACCTGCAGGGCAACGTCCACAAGATCAAGGGTTTAATCGAAGAGGCGCGGGCCATGGAGGTGGACCTTGTCGCCTTTCCAGAGCTGGCCATCCCCGGCTATCCCCCTGAGGACCTGCTGTTCAAGCCCCAGTTCATTCGGGCCAACATCGCCGCTATGAAGGAGGTGGCAGACGCCTCCAGAGACATCGTCGTGGTGGTGGGTTTCGCCGACGCCGACCCGGATATACGCAACGCCGCTGCCGTCGCCTACGACGGGGAGCTGGTGGACGTCTATCACAAGATCTATCTCCCCAACTACGGCGTCTTCGACGAGGTGCGGTACTTCAAGCCCGGAGGCCTCTGCCCCGTCTACGTCATCAACGGCACCCCGGTAGGGGTCAACGTCTGCGAGGACGTATGGTTTGACATTGGCCCCACCAACGTGCAGAGCGTCGCCGGCGCCGAGCTCATCATCAACATCAACAGCTCCCCCTATCACGCGGGCAAGAGGAGCTTCCGCCAGAACATGCTTGCCAAGCGCGTCAGGGACAACGGGCTGTACTTGGCCTACGTGAACCTCGTGGGCGGCCAGGACGAGCTGGTCTTCGACGGCGGAAGCATGGTGCTCGACCCTACGGGAGAGCTGGTAGCCCAGGGAGGCCAGTTCGAGGAGGAGCTTATCCTGGTAGACCTGGACATGGAGGGGATAGCCGGCTCCCGGCGTGAAGGCTCGCACCTCAGCAAAAAGAACTCAAGGGAATTGAGCAGGGTTGGCAAGCCCACGGTGGTCCACGTCTCGGACACGCCCAAGGGCGACTCCAGGCCCCCCCTTCCTGCCCGAACCCCCCGCCTGTACGACGAGGTAGGTGAGGTCTACGCGGCCCTGGTACTGGGCACCAGAGACTACGTGCGTAAGTGCGGCTTCAGCAAGGTGCTCATCGGCCTTTCCGGAGGCATCGACTCCAGCCTGGTGACCTGCGTCGCCGTTGACGCCCTGGGGAGGGAGAACGTCCAGGTGGTGGGCATGCCCTCTCGCTTCTCCTCCGAGGGCAGCATCATCGACGCCAAGTCCCTGGCTGAGAACCTAGGGCTGGAGCTCTGGGTCGTGCCCATAGAGGAGGCCCACAGCGCCTACGAAAGCATGCTGGCGCCCCACTTCCAAAGCACCAAGCCCGGCGTGGCCGAGGAGAATATCCAGACGCGCGTCCGGGGCAATATCCTAATGGCCCTCTCCAACAAGCTCGGCTGGCTGGTGCTGACCACCGGCAACAAGAGCGAGATGGCCGCCGGCTACGCCACCCTCTATGGCGACATGGCGGGAGGCTTCGCCGTCATCAAGGACGTTCCCAAAGTCCTGGTGTACCGGCTGGCCGAGTATCGCAATGCCCAGGGGCCTAAGCCTGTGATCCCCCGCAGCGTCATCGAGAAGCCGCCCAGCGCCGAGCTTAAGCCCGACCAGAAGGACGAGGACACTCTGCCACCCTACGGCGTCCTGGACCCCATCCTGAAGGCCTACGTGGAGGATGACCTACCCTTTTACGATATCGTGGCCGCGGGCTTCGATGAAGAGATGGTCAAACGTGTCATCTCCATGGTGGACCGTAACGAGTACAAGCGCCGCCAGGCGCCGCCAGGCATCAAGATAACGCCCCGCAACTTCGGCCGGGACCGCCGCATGCCCATCGCCAACCGCTACCGCCCCTTCTGAGGCAGGGCATCCCCTGCACCAGCTTTGCACAAAAACCCTAGGAGGGTGCAGGGATATTACGAACTCTATCATTGAATTGCAGATCAGCTATCCAACCACTATGGCAAAGGTAGCCTGAGCCAGAGCGGCATGTGGTCACTCACCTTGTGCTCGAACCTTGCGAAGAAATCTGACTTCTCGCTTCCCGCTAGAGTATCGACAGGTTTCCCCAGCAACGCATCGCTGAATAGCCTGACGAGCTCGAAAACTCCATAGTCCGGCCCCCTGGGGTCCTGCCCCATCGTGGCGTTGTCCTTGAAGGTGGGGAGCCGGTCGTCGTGGCTGAACAGTCCGATCTGATCGAAGGTCTGGTTCATTCGGGCATTGGTCGTGAACGGTTCCGTCCGGGTGGGGTGGGTGTCGAGAAACGGGAAGTTTACGTTCACGGCATCGCCGGAGTTCCCGTTGAACGTCTTGAGCTTCGCTTCGAGTCCCGGCAGGTCCTTCTCCGGGTTGTCGTAGTTGAGGTTCAGGTCGCCCATGAGAGGTTCAGGTCGCCCATGAGGAGGAAATCCCGGTAGTACGCCCGGTGGTCCATCGCCGCGCGACCGCGTATCCAGTCCATCAGTGCCTCGAACTCCAGCTCACGGTCGAGGAGCGTTTTTCCGAAGTTCAGATGGGCGTTGATGGTCATGAACTGGTAGGGGGTCGTACCGGGGTGCCCCGGTATCTCGAAGCTGACGCAGAACGGCTGGCGGATGAACGTGAGGAACACCGGCATGTTCAATCTCGGTTTGCTGCGGGTCCCATCAAGGTAGGCCCGCCACTTTGGGGCGTACGGGTCCATCACCTCGTCAAACTTGACGTAGCGCTCCGCAATCGTGTTCAACACCTTCGTGCGGTCATACGTGATATCGGTCGCGACCTCGGTACGCTTCACGGCGGACCAGCGGTAGATGAAACCCAACCTCTCGCCCAACCCCCGCTCGCCGGGAAACTTACCCGTCACGTCGGACACGATGAGGTCGAAGTCGGGCCCCAGGAGCGACATGAGCCTTCGCAGGCCGCTCAAGTCATCCATGATCTCCTGAACGGACAGCAGGTCGAAGCTCCGGCACACCTCGGCTAGGAACTCCCATGTGTTGGTGTTGCGACTTCGGCTGGAGCCCAGCTTGCGTATGTTGAACGATCCCAACAGCACGGAGCCGTATTCCCGCTCGGGAAGGCCGTATTTGCCCCGGTCCGCACCCAGAGTCTCTCTGATGGTCTTCCATTCCGCCGACGTGAACTGAGTCGCCATGGCACCTACCTCCTCAAGTCAACTAATACGGGCGCAGCCGCCCCGGGCAAATGAGTTCTCAGATTCAGAAAACGCGCTGGGCGGCCAGTGCTATCCCCAAGATGGTCGACGCCAACCCCAGGAAGTTGATGGCGCCTAAGTAACTGAGTGTCGCCCGACTGAACGGCCATTGTGGCGAGGTCCGAAGGATGAGCGCGTAAGCCTCCTCCAACTGGCGGACCCTTTCGAGCCGAGGAGCGAGGTCGTCCGGGGCTGAGCTGCTCCTCTTCATCTCGCTCAGGTGGGTGCCCATATTATTGGCCAGCTCGAGTAGATCCTCGTTTCGCTTCTTTAACATGGCCTCGTGCACCAGCCACAGTGGGGCGAACAGGTAAAGCAAGAAGAGCAGTGGTTAGAGGAGTACCAGGGAGAGGATGAAGTGGATGGGGTGGAGCCCGTCCTCCGTGAGATCAACGCCAAAGACATTTCGAATGGCGGCCATGCTGAGAAATCCGAGGGCCGCCGCCGCAAGCAGGCTCATGCCCATGGCGTAGCGCCCAAGACTCCCGAGGCCGCCTGCACCGTCTGGGTGCAGCGTGGGAATAGTTACCGTGATTGAGCTGGAGGGGCCGAAGAGTTTCCCGAGGACAACCGAGAAGAGGGCGGCGCGCACCAACTAAGGTGGACCCCATTATTAAGACAGCACGAGGGCTAAATTAAGAGAGTCTCCCACCCCTGCGCTAGGTTTCACCAAGCCCGATGGCAGCCCTGCTTCTTCAGCTGCTGCTCCCCTTTCTTCCTGGCCATGTTGGTACACCTCTGCTGGGGTCCGGTAGCCCAAAGCCTGGTGAGGCCTCTGCCGGTTGTAGAACTCCAGGTAGGCATTGATCCCAGTTCGGGCCTCGGCGACGGTCTGGTAAGCTTTCAGATACACCTCCTCGTACTTGATGCTCCGCCACAGCCGCTCCACGAAGATGTTGTCCAGGTACCTACCCTTACCATCCATGCTGACCTGGACCCTCTGCTCCTGCAACGTCTGGGTAAAGGCCTCACTGGTGAACTGACTCCCTTGGTCGGTGTTGAATATCTCCGGTCGTCCCTTACCCAGGGCTTCCTCCAACGCCGCCACGCAGAAGCTGGTGTCCATGGTGTTGGAGAGCTTCCAGGCCAGCACGTGCCGGCTGTGCCAGTCCATGATGGCCACCAGGTACAGGAAGCCCTTCGCCATGGGGATGTAGGTGATGTCCGCGGCCCAGACCTGGTCGACCCGATTAACCTCCACTCCCTTCAGCAGATAGGGAAAGATCCGGTGTCCCGGCGCTGGTTTGCTGGTGTTGGGACGCCGGTAGATCGCTTCCAGACCCATCAACCGCATCAGCCTTCGAACCCTTTTTCGGCTCACCAGATAGCCCTGTTGCAGCAGCCAGGCCTTCATCTTCCTGGAGCCGTAGAAGGGGGTCTTCAAATACTGACGGTCCATCAGGGCCATCAACTCCAGGTCTTCTGCCCTGGTCGGTACCGGCCGGTAGTACACCGAGGCCCGGCTGACGTCCAGCAGGATACATTGACGCACCAAAGACAGCTGCTGGTGGTCTCGGTCTATCATGGCTCGCCGTATGCTGCGACTCATAGACCGGACCTTTCCGACAAAAAATCGCGTTCCACCTTCAGCTGGCCGATGTGCCGGTAGAGGTGGTTAATCTGAGCTTCCTTGGCTTTCTCCTGGGATTTCTGATTGGTGGCAAATAGCTCCGGGGCTCCTTCCACCAGGGCCCTTTTCCAGGCGTGAATCTGACTGGGATGGACCTCAAATCGGCTGGCCAGCTGGGCGATGGTCTCTTCCCCCGCAAGGGCGGCCAGGGCCACCTTGGCCTTGAACGCCGGACTGTGCTTATTCCTCGTCTGCTTCATGTCCTGCTCCTCCACGTCGGTTAGTTGCCGGTTATTTTAGGAGCTGGACTCTCTCTTAGCCAGTTGTCTAGTTTTTGGGTACCACCTCAGTTTGCGTATTACGCATCGCACCGTGATACACACCCCGAATCAAGCTATTCAAAACACGGAACCGTTCTCTGATCCAGTCTCTAAATCCCCGGTCGGTGTCTCTGCCTATTAACCTGGCCCCTAGAGCCATTGCCGGAGGTAGGAATGTGCCCATTGCGCCCGCAATTGAACCCTCTTCGATAACGTAGCCGTCATCCAGCTCATCTGAATCTCGCAAGTCTATGATGCCGGTGATGCACGGCCCCACAGGGTCCATTTTTTCCGGTGATCGGTCTCCGGTCCCAATACCCCTGATCTCATGGTCGACGTTGTATCCGAACCCCAACACGTCCCCGTTGCCCGAAAAGTTTTCTCCGAGTCTATCCGATAGCTTCAATCCAGCCTCTTTGGAACGCAGCAGTATCTCTGTGGTGCCCAAAGCGCCTGCGGCGAGGATGACCATATCAGCGGTCACAAACATAGCGGGAGCGTCAAACTTTTCGCGGCCCAAATTTAAGATCTGGAAATGAACGATCCATCGGTCATTGCCTCGCTCAATACGCCGCACCGAAGTCTCGGTGAAAATTTCGGCGCCGTGGTTCCTAGCGTCCGGTAAGTAGTTCATTAGAACGGTGTTTTTAGCGGAGTAGTTACAGCCTGTCATGCAATCCCCACATAGTTTGCATTTCTTCTGCTCCACTCCTACGTGATTGAGTCCGTCTTCGAATGTTACATTGATCGGTGGCCTGTAAAATCGTTCGTTCATGAATTCGGCGGATTTCTCCATGGCCTCCAATTTGGGCAATGTCGGAAAATCTTTCGGGTATGGCAATGGCTTGAGCATCTCCTCGGCCCGCTGGTAGCCTTCTTTAAGCAAGCCCTGCGCGTCATCGCGCAGCTCTTGAGGCCATCTGGGATCGTCGAACACTCTGTCATCGGCGCGCAACGACACGTTGGCGTTCACCAGAGATGTGCCGCCCAGGCCGCATCCGAGGAAGACGTCTATATCACTGTTAACACGTAAGTCGTAGAGCCCCGTACGTGACCCCACGTGTCCGGCGGGCAGATCCGTCTGAACCTCTTGCAACGCCGATCTCAATGTATCGGGGTATTCGCCTGGTTGGAATTCCTTGCCGCGCTCCAGTAGGCAAACTTGCTGCCCTCCGCGTGCCATCCGCGACGCAGCGATTCCACCTCCGTATCCTGATCCAACGACTACCACCGTGTAGTGGTCCTTGATGTCTCCAATAGGTGATGACAAGCGAGCCATGGCATCAACCCCCAAATATCAGGCGTTTTCCATTTCAGCGGACCCGCGCAGATTGAGTACCACTTTTAAGTTAAACAATTGTAAGTAGTTCTCCACTTGCTGTCTATAGCCACATAGGCAAATATACGATTTTCGACAAAATATAGTCTAATATAGTCTGCAACTGGCCAACCTGCTCCAGGTCCTTCTCCTGGCTGTCCTTGGCATATACCCCTAGCGACCCCCACACCGTGCTCAACGGAATAGTGGTTCGGTGTGTCTACGGTGGATTCGTTAGTAAACGCCATAGGAAATTTCCTGAGGCTTCCAACAGCATTTCCCCTAAATTTGGTACCACATAAGTTGGACACTGTCTGGTAAAGAGCATGATACTCATAGCTAGTCACAGGCTGGTCACACTATAAGCAAGAGCGATCACTCACCTAAGCCCGAATCCACCGAAGGACACGGATGGACGGCGTGAGGACAGCGGAAGGGGGTGGGTGAGGGAGCTACAGGGGAGATGGCCTGGGGTCTTGGGGTAGATGGGAGGCCGGCGGACGGTCTTCAGTCGCCGCACAGGGCCCCTAAGGCCCTATGCGGGAGTTGCGATGCGCGGGATGGCGAGAGGATACGCAGCAGGGGACTCTCGCGACCGGGGTGGCGCGAGATTGCGGGGACGTTGGGTCAGTTGCAGGCTGGCCGTCAGGCCGGGAACGGAATGGCTTGCAGCCGGGCCAAGGCGCGACTGAACTGGGTTTCCCAAGGCCAGCGCCGGGGGAGATGCAAAGTGAGGCGGCGCGCCGAGCGGGTGATCCGTCCCACCAGAGCGAAGACCCGCCGCCTGAGGGTCTTGGTGATCACGGTCCGCTCGCCCAGACCAATCCGCGCCGTCCAGCGGTCCAGGTTATGCGCCATCACCTGGACCGCCAGCCAGGCGCCGTTGGCGGCGAAGCGCGCCGACGGCATGTGGTTCAGCCCGACGCCGTACTTGAGGTCGCGTATGGCGTTCTCGACCTCGGCGTGGCGGCGATGATCGGCCTCCAGTTCCAGCGTCTCCCCATCGCGGTCGGTGATGAAGGCGTGATAGCTGTATCTGGCGAAGAGGGCGAGCTGGGAACCGGGCGTCGGCTTCACCCGCCGGACAATGAGCCGCACCGGCGCGGCGTCCGGCTTGGTCTGGAACGGGGTGTAAGTCGTCTCGGCGACATCGGCGGCACCGTCCATCCAGTAGGGAATGGGAGTCCAGTCCTCCTCTGGTATCGCCTCGATCAGGTCCCGCAGGCTGGCGCGCTGGCGGATGGTGATAGAGAAGCGGACATCCATTTCCCGGCAGGCGGCAACGACAGTGTGGGCGTAGAAGCCGCTGTCGGCCCGCACCGTGAGTTGTCCCCTGGCCCCGCCGTAGCGCACCCGCCCCACCGTCTCACGCAGGAAGTGGGCGGCGCCACGGGCGGTGTTGGCCCGGCCCTCGCGCAGCCGGGACATCAGCACTTCGCCGGTGCCGGCGGCAATGGCCAGCAGTGGGTGATAGCCGCGGGCGCCGGTATAGCCGTGGTGGCGCGCTCCCTCCTTGGCCAGTCCATAGGTCTCGCAGATGGTCGAGTCCAGGTCGATGGTCAGGGGCGAGTCGCCGGGTCCGGCCCCAGCGGCCCAGGCCCGGGCCAACAACTGGCGGCTCACGCGGTCGAGTTGACGGACATGCCCCCACCGGAAGCTGCGCAGGAAGGTCCCCAGGGTGGATGGCGCCTTGACCACGCAGCCTAGAACACCGACCGTCCCACCAGCGCGCAGCGCATCGGCGTCGTCGATGCAGTCGCCGCCTGCCAGCGCGGAAGCGACCAGCGTCAGCATCTTGTCCCCAGTGTTCGCCCGTCCCGGCGCTCCGCCGAGGTCAAGGTGATGGTCGACGAGTTCCCGCAGGCCCAGGTGCCGGGCTAGGGTGGCCGGCAAGAGCAGGCCGGCATTGGCCACCAGGCGATGGTCGTCAAAGAGGATGCGAATACGGTCGGGTTTGTTCTGTGGCAGCATCTATTGGGTGCTCCTTGTTTCCGGGCGGGTTTCTGTTCCAAAACCATTATCCCAGATTCAGAGGAGCACCCTCTGCCTTCTTCAAGGGCTGTCCCCAAGGACGTCCTTCGGTGGATTCGGGCTTAGGCGCCAGTTTTCAGTGGGATACCTCGCTCCTGTATAGTCGAAATAGGTGGCCTGGGAGCCCGCGGCCACAGAGACGAGAGGAGAGTTGGGGTCGTCGGGGTTACGCCTGACACTGGCCCACCCCCCCGCTACCGCCCCTTCTGAGGCAGGGCATCCCCTGCACCAGCTTTGCACAAAAACTCAGGCTCCCTGGCAGAGAACCTAGGTTCTCTGCCAGGGAGCCTGAAGGGTGCCTCCTCAGGAATTAGACATATCGGGCGGGTGGGTGGGAAAGAAAACGTCTGCTGTTGGATTTTTTTGTGCAAGGCCCCCTGTGCCATTTGGAAGATTCCACCAGGGTCAAAGGAGTTCACGAGACGAAGGTCGTCCATGCATCGGCTCGCTACACCCTCTCCTCGTATGGGGCTTCTAGGAATAGTGAAACGTTTCACCCCATTTAGTTCTGTTGACACCCCCACCCCTGGATGGTAGAGTGAATTCTGGAGCCCAAAGGGGCTCTCGTGCACAAAAGGTATTATTTAACTGGCAGACACCATCACAAGATGAGTGGTCCTCAAAACATTCACCTTCAGTACCCTCACGGCGGGCTACATGCCCACACCCAGCGGCCCTTGCTAACGTTCACTCTGCCCGATTACTGTTGCTACTTTCGATAGTGCTATCTCTTCCTCAGAGTAGACACGGGAATCTCGGAGGAATCCATTGAAGACGCAAGACTTCGTGGTCAGGTTCGCCGGTGAAGGCGGCCAGGGAATGGTGACGGCGGCAGAGATGCTGGCCCGAGCCGCCGCCGAAGTCGGCTACTATGTTCAGACGTTCTCCACCTTTCCATCCCAGATCATCGGTGGGCCTACCTGGACCCAAACACGAATTTCTACACAGCCCGTTCTCAGCTCAGGGGATGAGCTGGACATCCTGGTGGCCTTCAACAAAGACGCTTACGAGGAGCACCACCCTGAGGTCAAAGACGGTGGGATAATAGTCCACACCGCTGACTTCGAGCTGGAGGACAACGGTAGTACCCTTGCTATCCCCACGGCGGAATTTGCCAAAAGGGTGGGGGAGTCCCGGTCTGAGAACATGGTCATCCTGGGCGCCCTTGCCCACCTGGTGAGCATGCCCGATAGATACTTCCAGGACTTCATCGCGCGCCGCTTCAAGGGCCGCGATTCCATCATTGAGGCAAACCAGAAAGCTTTCGCCCTGGGCCGCGAACACGCAGCGGCCAGCGAGTTGAGCATAGGAGAGCTAGAGAGCCCTCAAAAGCCGGAAGGAGCCCAGATAATCCTGAAGGGCAATGAGGCCCTCTCTCTGGGCGTTATGAAGGCTGGCCTGGACTTCTATGTCGGATATCCCATATCTCCGGCCACCACCATCCTGGTCTTTATGGAGCGCAACCTGGTGGGGCCGGGAAAGTTCGCCTACCAGGTAAGCTCGGAGATCGAGTCCATCACCTCGGTCATGGGAGCGGGGTTCGCTGGAAAGAAGGCCATGAGCGCCACGGCAGGCCCCGGCCTCTCTCTGATGAGCGAGGGCCTAGGCCTGGCCTGGATCGCAGAGATCCCCCTGGTGATAGCGGACATCCAGAGAGGCGGGCCCGCCACTGGACTCCCCACCAAGACTGAGCAGTCGGACCTGATGATGGCCATGTTCCCCGCCCACGGCGACGTGAGGCTGCCCATAATAGCGCCCGGCACAGTAGAGGAGTGCTTCGAAGCGGCCATCATGGCCTTCAACTGGGCAGAACGCTACCAGGGACCGGTCATCTTGCTCAGCGAGATGTCCCTTGCGGATCGGGTAGAGAACATTCCAAAGCCAGACCTCTCCAGGTACGCCGTCGAGGACCGCCTGGTTTACCAGGGAAGCAACGGTTACCAGCGGTACGAAGGCTTCGAGCTGTCGCCCATGCCCATACCCGGGAGCCCAGGCTCCTACGTGGCCAACGGCAGCGAGCACGACGGCATCGGCGACACCACCCACCTGCCCGCTCGCCACATCCAGATGACGGAGCGCCGCTTCAGCAAACTGAAGCTGCTGGAAGACGGCACCTACGAGCGCAAGAACGCCGAAGAGTCTATAGCGGTTATGCCCTGGGGCGGCTCCAAAGGGCCTGTGCTAGAGGCCTACGACATCCTGATGGACCAGGGAGTGCCGATAGGCTGGTACTACACCATGTACCTCCACCCGCTTCCTCCCGCAATGCTGGAGGAGCTGCGTCAGAAGGAGTTGGTAATAGTCCCAGAGCTGAACTACCAGGGGCAGTTTTCCAGCATCCTACGCTCCCAAGGCGTACGAGCCGAGTCCATAACTCAGTACACGGGACTGCCATTCAAGGTCAGGGACCTTGTAACAAGGGTCAGCGAGAGGGTGCGATCTCATAGAGGAGGAATGGTTCAGGTATGAGCGGCAACAACCCGGAATACGACTTCAAGTGGTGCCCCGGCTGCGGTGACTTTAGTGTGCGTCGCGCTCTGGAAATGGCTATGGAAGCCAGGAATATCAAGTACGAGGCCCCCATGGAGAACAACGTGGTGGTGGCCGGCATCGGCTGTTCAGGCAACCTGGTGCACCTGCTGGAGGGGCCGCAGCCCTACGGCTTCCACGGCATCCACGGAAGGAGCCTGCCCATAGCCATGGGGACCAAGATGGCCCGCCCGGACCTTAACGTGGTGGTGGTGGCGGGGGACGGCGACTTCCTGAGCATAGGCATGGAGCACATAGCCCCTCAGGCGGCCAGGAACCTGAACATTTGCGCCGTAATCATGGACAACGGCGTCTATGGGCTGACTAAGGGACAGAGTTCTCCCACTACGGAGCTGGAGGTTATTACAAGCTCCACCCCCTACGGCAAGCTGGAGAATAGCATAAATCCTCTGGACCTGTACCTGACCCTGGGTGTTTCCTTCATCGCCTCCGGGTACTCCGTCAGACCCAGGGACCTGGCATCCCTAATAGAGGAGGGCATGGAGCACCCTGGATTCGCCATAGTCCACATCCAGTCTCCCTGCACCACCTATAACGACAACTATGAGTATTTGAAGGGCAACAAGGCCAAGGGCATAGAGCCCGCGGCTTGGCCCGTGCCCGAAGACCACGACCCCACAGACCGAGAAGCTGCATATAGGGTCATCCACTCAGGTGGAGTTCCCCTGGGGGTCATCTACAGAGAAGAGGGCTCCGTAACCCTGGACCAAAGGCTGACGGAGATGCAGGGTAGGGTCCAGGGCAAAACCGTTGAAGAGCTGATGGACTCCTTCAGCCTGGAGTAAACTCCCAAGGCGACTGAAACAGTAGGAGCTAAGAGCGCCCCGGTGGATCGGGGCGCTCTTAATTACGCCCTTGGTAACTCACTCTGAGCCGTCCCATGTCATCCTGGAATGAGCAGGCTTTGCACAAAAACTCAGGAGAGCGCAGAGAACCTGGGTTCTCTGCCAGGGAGTCTGAGGGGTGACCCCTCAGGAATTAGACATATCGGGCGGGTGGGTGGGTAAGAAAACGTCTGCTGTTGGAATTTTTGTGCAAAGCTGGATGAGCACGCTACTCCTCCAACTGCTGTGTTGTGCTAGTCACCTGTGTGAGGGCGATGTGGGAGAACGACGACTCTTTCGTGGCACCGTGCCAGTGCTTCTCTCCTGCGGTGACGTGAATAAGGTCTCCCACAGTCACTACATGCTCCTGCGTCTCCGTTGCCACGATGCCCGTGCCCGCAGTGACTAGCAGGACCTGGTCACTGGTGTGAGTATGAAACTTGTTCCTGGCCCCCGGGCTAAAGTTTACGTTGCTCATGTTGAAGTCTTTTCCGTTATCCTTATTAACCAGAGGTTGTCGTGTCACTAGCCCACCGGTGAACAGGGTACCGCCTGCTTCCTGCGCCGGAACTTCACTAATCTTGATCACCTTCAACGTTGTTACCTCCTGATTGTGTACATAATTTACATATCGGCATTCTACCACCGCTATAGCTTAGGGGTCGCGGTGGCTTGTGATTGATTCATCCGAGCAAGCCCGCCAACTAAAAGGACCTTCCTCACGTTGTACGATTAGAAGCATATAGTCGTGCGGCCTGCGGACTCTGGGCAACTCTTCTACACCCGTGACCCTGCCCGCATATAGTCGCTCAGGTGCTTACGCAGGAGGACCCGGCCCCGGTGCAGGCGGGCCTTTAAGGACGAGACGGTGATGTTCAAGCTCTCCGCGGCCTCCTCATTGGAGAGTTCCTGCACATCCCTCAAGGCCACCGCCGCCCGCAGGTCTGGGGGAAGGCGAGAAAGGCCCTCCTCAAGCCTGTCGCGTAGCTCCGAGTCTAGGCTCGCCCTTTCAGGGTTTGCTGTCCAGTCGACGATCTGCACGTCGTCGTAACCCGTCTGATTGAGAAGGCGAGCCTTCTTCTCCTTGCGGAGTCGCATGAGGCTGGAGTTGACAGCGATGCGATATAGCCACGTGGTTACCTGGGACTCGCCCCTGAACCTGCCGAAGGCTTTGTAGGCGGAGATAAAGGCTTCCTGGGCGGCCTCTTCGGCGTCATGGGGATTGCCCAGGATCCTGTAGGCAACGTTGTAGACGAAGTCCCCGTGCTTCTCCACTATGGCTCGAAATCTTCCATAGCGGGCGCGCCACCAGCCTCATCGGTGGTTGAAGACATTACCCTCTCTTTAAATCCCGTCGAAAAATCCGACTAGAGATTGCATCTTTCCGATCTAACCTGCATCCAATCTTAACGAAAGGGGCAGGACATGTATAGGGCTGGTTTGACCTGGTGGTCTCCCTTGCCCTAAAGTACGAGCGGCACCAAAAAAAGGATTACGGACTCTATTATGATGAAAATGATGATGAGGATGAAGATGTTCTACTGGCTATTTAGAATACTTGGCAGAAAGTTCGACAGACTGTTCTGTATGGAGTTACGTGACGTCTCTTCCGATTATCTGGAAGAGACCCTTCCAGATAGCACCCAGGAGAAGATCCGAAGCCATTTGAGATGGTGCCCCGGGTGTAGCGCTTTCGTCAATACCCTAGGAGATACCATCAGCAGGCTCAAGTCCCTGCCTTTTCATAAGGCTCCCCCCTCCTTTCGCCAGGGGCTATCGGAGCGCTTGAAGAGCGAGGCCGACAAGTAGCCATTGTCCCTGGAAGGACTTGCCCTCACTCCTCTACGGAATCCCCTGATACCTCTCCAGGAGACTCGCCACCTCGTTCAGGCCTCGTATCACGGGGCAATCGACAGCTTCTAGGCCGTTGTTGCCATACCTATCCAGCAGCACCGGATTGATGCCCACGGCTAGGGCGCCTTCGACGTCGGAGCTGTACTGGTCCCCCACGTGCATCGCCTCCGCCGGCAGTACCGCCGCCCTCTCCAGGGCCGCCAGGAATATGGGAGGCTCAGGCTTTTCAGCTCCAACCTCCCTAGACGTAATGGCGATGCCAATATGGGAGCCCAGGCCCAGGCTCTGGGCCAACTCATCGCCGGCTCGGTTAATGTTGGACAGCAGCCCCAGGGTCAGATCCAACGACTTCAGGTGCTCAAGAGCGGGAATCACATCGTCGAAGAGGGCTAGGTCGTAGGGGACCTGCCGCACCCGGCGCCAGATCTCCCGGGCCTGCTCCCTGGGCACCTCTACTCCGGCGCCCTGAAGGATGATGCGCTCGTACTCGGCAAACATGTCCTCCCGGTCGGCCTCGGAGCGCTCCCTCAACGGAAGGCGTGAGTTCTCCGTGGTAAAGAAGACATCGGCCTGACCGTAGCCCCTGGTTATACCCTTCGGCATTACGTGAATCCCAAAGTCGGCGCAGGCCTCGGCCTGGACCTCCTCTCTGGGAGGGTAGAACCGGGCCAGGGTGTTGTACAAGTCGAAGAAGATGGCCTTAATCATTCCGTGGGTATGATACCATTGGCGGGCTGGCGATGGTAAGAATGGCAACCTGAAGGGAACCGCTCGTCCTGACGACGGTTACGCAATTACCCCGTTCAGGTTCACTTTGGAGCAAGAGCTGATGAGACGCCAGGCGCAGGGGGTCAGCCGCCGTTCTGGCTCGTTTGCTTTCCCTCAAATCCCTACTCGACGATGATGTGTAATGACATCGAAAGCTTGAGCGCAAGTATAGTGCCTGCTTAAGTGATTGACGTGCCAAGGATTTGGTGGTAATTTTCAACCGATCAACTGGGCACAATCAATTCAGGCGTAGACAATCTCACCTGGGAAATGCTGGCTCGCAAGAGACGGCTCACTCTGTTCCCGGTGAAGAGGGAAGCCAGTGGCTGCATTAGGGCGGCGTCAGACTCTCAGCGAATTCGTGACCTCGGCCTGGAGCGGCAATGACCTGTACGATGGTTTGGACGCTGTCATCATGGCCATTGCCAAGGGCTCGCTCCAAGTTTACCAAAAGGTTCAAGCAGCAGCCCTTGCAGATGTGCTAGGAGTCACCGGTGAAACTAACGTCCAGGGTGAGATAGTGCAGCTCCTGGACACCGCTAGTTCCGATATCTTCGTGGAGGTCCTGCGCCAGAGCGGCCGAGTCGCGGTCATAGGGTGTGAAGAGATAGAAAGGCCCGTTATCGCCGGGGACGATACACAGCACGCCTACATGGTGCTCATGGACCCTCTGGACGGCTCTTCCAACATTGATGTGGCAGTAACCATTGGCTCTATATTCGGGATCTGGCGTAGAAGCATAAGCGACCCCGTCACGGAGGATTCGCTGCTGCGGCCGGGTAACGAGCAGGTCGCCGCGGCGTACGTGGTTTACGGGTCCAGTACGATACTAGTGATGGCCACCCGTAACTCCGTGCAGGGTTTCACCCTGGACGCCGACTCGGGCATATTTACCCTCACGCATCCAGACATCCATATCCCAAAAGAATGCTCCTACTACAGCACCAACGAAGGCAACTTCAAGGCTTTGGAAGAAGCAACCCAGCGGGCCGTGACTAATCTACGGGACACCTACTCTCAGCGATACGTTGGCTCCCTTGTCGCTGATTTCCACCGCAACCTTCTCAAGGGAGGCATTTTCCTGTATCCAGCTGACCGGAATCGCCCAGAGGGCAGGCTGCGATTGATGTACGAAGCGAATCCCTTAGGCTTTATCGCTGAGCAGGCGGGGGGGGCTGCCTCCAGTGGAATACAGCGTATCATGGATATCATGCCGGACCATGTGCATCAGCGAACACCGCTGATTTTGGGGAACAAAGACGTGGTGGAGCAGACTGTGTCTTTGATCAGTGGTGGCTAGCACCCCTAATCCAACCCAGGTATGTCATTAGGAAAATGCAATAAGGAGGCATTTTATGGATATACAGCAACTGGCCACCACTGCGCAGGCACTCGTTGCACCGGGCAAGGGTATTCTGGCGGCGGACGAAAGCGGTGGTACCATCAAGCGGCGCTTCGACTCCATCAACGTGGAGTCCACGGATGAGAGTCGGCGCAACTATCGGGAGTTGCTTTTCCGCACCGGCGGCGTTGCCGAGTACATCAGTGGCGTGATCCTGTTCGACGAGACCCTACGTCAGAATGCGTCTGACGGCACCCCAATGGTGAAGGTTCTCTCAGACCAGGGCATCATTCCCGGCATCAAGGTAGACAAAGGGGCGCTGCCTCTCCCCGGTGCCCCGACGGAGATGATTACCGAGGGCCTGGATGGCCTAAGGGACCGCCTGAAGGAGTACGTTACCTTGGGCGCCCGATTCACCAAGTGGCGTGCGGTCATCACCATCGGTGAGGGCATCCCGACTCGCTATTGCATTGAAACAAATGCCCACGCTCTGGCCCGCTACGCCGCGCTGAGCCAGGAAGCCGGACTAGTTCCCATTGTAGAGCCTGAAGTGCTCGCTGACGGTGATCACAGTATAGACCGTTGCTTAGAGGTCAGCGAGACCACCCTGCGGGAGGTCTTCTACCAGCTGGCCCAACAGGGCGTGGTTCTGGAAGGCTGCCTGCTAAAGCCAAGCATGGTGCTCTCGGGCTTTTCGGCTGCCAACCGTGCGGGGCCCGAAGAGGTTGCAGAGAAGACCATAGCCTGTTTCAAGCGTGTTGTACCAGGCGTGGTCCCCGGAGTCGTCTTCCTCTCCGGTGGACAAAACGACAATGAGGCAACGGTCAACCTCAACGCGATCAACCAGCGGGCTGCCACTGTGGGCGCGCCGTGCCAGCTCAGCTTCTCCTTTGGCCGGGGCCTCCAGCAGGCGCCATTAAAAGCATGGGCTGGCAGGTCCGAAAACGTGGAGCAAGCGAAGCAGGTTTTCTATCATCGGGCCAAACTTACCAGCGCCGCACGGCAAGGCAGCTACGTTCCTGAGATGGAGAAGGAACCTAGTGCCGTCTCAGCCGCATGACATCCGTGTGGGGACGATGATGTTCCCCGGCCTTCGAGCATGCCCGGAGCCTGTCGGAGGGTGAACGGGAAAGAGGGCCGAGAATAATGCACCTCAAGTCCATACTCTCACGAGTCAAGGAGGAGACCTTGGACCTCCTCCTTCCGCCCGCCTGCGTGGGGTGCAGAAAAGAGGGCGCCTTCCTCTACCAGGCATGCGAGGATGCGCTGCCCCGCCTGCAACAGCCCTACTGCCAGCGGTGCGCCCAGCCCCTCGGTAGCGGGGACCTCTGTCAGCGGTGTCAGGATACTCCCCTGGCTATAGACGGCATCCGGTCCCCCTTTCTGATGGAAGGAGCTGCCAGGGAGATGGTGCACCGCCTCAAGTACAACGATCTGCGAGCCCTGGCTCCGGTTATGGCCAGGCTCCTGAGCGATTACGCCACGGCAAATCCAGTTGAAGCCGATTACCTAGCGTCGGTGCCCCTGCACTCGAAGCGGGAGAGGCAGCGCGGGTACAATCAGTCCCGACTCCTGGCCGCGGAGCTGGGCAAGCGCCTGGGTCTCCCCGTACTGGAGGGGTTGGCGAGGCAAAAGGACTCGCCGCCCCAGGCCAGAAGCAGCGACGCTCAGCAGAGACGCGCCAATGTGGAGGGCGCCTTTGTATATAGAGGCCCAAGCCTGCAGGGGCGAAGGGTCTTGCTGGTGGATGACGTCACTACCACCGGCGCCACGCTGGAAGCATGCGCCGTTGTGCTAAGAGAGGCCGGAGCCTCATCGACGTGGGGGCTTACCGTGGCCCGGGAAGCGTGAGGCAGGTTAGCCTTGCACAAGAACTCAGGAGAGCGCAGAGAACCTAGGTTCTCTGCCAGGGAGTCTGAGGGGTGCCCCCTCAGGAATTAGACATATCGGGTGGGTGGGTGGGAAAGAAAACGTCTGCTGTTGGACTTGTTGTGCAAGGCAAGGTAGGGTCTAATGGGAGGAAATTGGGAGTCCTTCCATACTCTCTGGTAGGCCCTCTGGAGTAAGTCCTCGGTCCCAATCTGGAATAAGGCGATTCTGCGGATTCGCCAGCACCAGGATGCTTGCCATGCCGCCTAGGCTGGTGGCCGCCGAGACCAGTATGGTCAGGGTGTAGGCGTTGGTGATATCGAAGAGCCACCCACCTATCCATCCCCCAAGGGCCATGCCAAAGCCCGCGCCGAACATCTGCCAGCCATAGGCCGTGCCCACTGGCGCGTTGCGGTAGTAGCGGTGGTTGATAATGGGGAAGACCGAACCCTCTCCCCCAAACCCTATGCCGAAAATCACCGCAAAGAGGTAGAACTGCCAGGGGGTATCCGCCCACAACAGCATGAAAACCGTGGCGCCCTGTAGGAAGTAGGAGACGGCCATGACGGTTTTCGGGCTGAACAGCTCCGACAGCACCGGCGTACCAAACCTGGTGACCGCGCTGATGGCCATGAAAGTCGCCAAGACTCCCGCGGCCACCACGGGGTCGATGCCCTTGTGGATAGCCATGGGGACGGTGTACACGATGATAATTGAGTGGCCCACGCACCCCAGGAAATGGATGTTGGCCAGGTTCCAGAAGTTAAAGGTGCCCCGAGCACGCTTGATAAAGGCCGACGCGCGAGCCCTGTCAGCCGCGAGGCTGGGCCTGGGAGCCACCAACTCCTCTTCCAGAGCGCCGTAGGGCTTCATACCTTTATCTGCTGGCCTGCCATAGAACCGGGTTGCCATTGCGAACATTATCAGGCCGCCCCCAATAGCCAGTGCCAGCATCGCAGGTTTCCATCCCATGGTGGCGATGACTGACGTGACCACCGGCGCAGCGATGGCTGGCCCGACGCCTTGGGAGGCCATGGCTATTCCTATGGCCAGCCCCTGGTGTGTCCTGAACCAGTAGCTGACGGTGGTTACCAGACAGATGGTAAAGACAGACAGGGCGGCACCAATTATGACCCCATAGTAGAGGTAGAACTGCCAAAGCTCAGTAATGGTGCCTGTCAACGCCAGGCCAATGATAAACAGGGCTATAGCAGCAAAGATGGCGCGCCTGGCGCCGTAAACCTCGCTAACCCAGCCGGCCACGGGTGAAAACAGTGCCGATGCGATGAACTGAATGGAGTAAGCCAAGCCGATGGATCCTTGGCTCCAGTCGAAGGCCTCCTCCAAGGGATCGATGAAGGCGCCGAAGGCCATACGCATGCCCGTGGAAACGGTCTGTAGCCCAAAGACTATGGCCAGGGTGAACCATGCGTAGTGCTTTAGTTGGGCCGTATAGACATTCAGTGCCCGTCCGAAAGACATAGGCAGAATTATCACCGCATCGGGCGAATTTCACAAGCCGGGGACTTCCTTCCGGAAAAACGCGGTATGAAAAGTCGCTCATGGTGAGCCTGTCGAACCACGAGCGGCTCTCCTTCGACGGGCTCAGGGTGAGCGGGCCCTTCCTGTACAGGAAGGGCTAACCTTGTGTGCGCGAACATACGCAGCTAAGTTGACACCGGGGCCCTTTGCCTTACCAGGTTGTGAGAGGCTCCCTGTACTCTTGCATGAACAGGGCCGGCGCGCCGCCGGTGTGGATGAACACCACCGTATCGCTGGGTCCCAGCATTCCTTTGCGAATATGGTCGATGAGGGCGCCCATGGCCTTGCCTGTGTAGGTTGGGTCCAGGAATATGGCCTCGGTGCTGGCCAGCAGTCGAACAGCCTCAACCCCCGGTTTAGTTGGAACAGCGTACTCCTCCCCCACGTACTCCTCGTAGAGGTCGAAATCCTCCTCCTCCAGCGAGAGGGGCAGCCCGAGGTGCTCCTTGACGGCGTTGGCGTAGTTGAAGACGCCATCGTGCATGTTGGGCCTGTCGCCTGAGGATATGCCCACCACCTTCCAGGGCAGGCCCAGGAGCTTGGCTCCCAGGGCCAGACCCGCCATGGAGGTGCCCCCTACCAGGTAGATGTAGGCCGGGCCAATGCCCATATCCTCCATCTGCTCCGCCAGCTCCATGGTGCAGTCCAGGTAGCCAATAGTCCCGGCGATCAACCCAATGGGATAGTCGTTGGACAGATAGGGCACATGGCCCTGAGCCTTCAGCTTCTCGGCCAGCTCCCCGCAGTAGGCCATCGCCTCCTCCCTATCCCCCGTCTCCAGGAAGTGGAACTCGGTGTCCATGAGGTGCTCCAGGAGTATGTTCCCCTGGATGACGTTGCTTTTGCCCGCCCTCACCACGAAGATGGCCTTCATGCCCACCTTGGCACAGGCGGCGCTGATCATTCGAGCGTAGTTGGAGACCGAGACGAAGGAGCTAATGAAGCAGTCGCAGCCCCTCTCCAGGGCATCGGCGATGCGGAACTCGATGTGGCGGGCCTTGTTCCCACCGAAGGCCAGGCCCGTCAGGTCGTCCCGCTTGATGAAGATGCGGGGGCCACCCAGGGCCTTAGAGAAGCGGGTGCACTCCTCCAGCGGGGTGGGAGTATAGGCCATACGCGTCCTTGGAATTCTATCGATGGCCGCCCGCAAATCGGCTTTGGTGAAAGCAGCTCTCTTGACCAATCCTACTCCTCCTGCCTGGATAGCGCTAATGCGTAATATCCAACCAATTCCCGGCTTTGTCAACACGCAACCCTTCTATTTAGGATAAGGGAGCTTTGCGCAAAAATCCAGGAGAGCGCAGAGAACCTAGGTTCTCTGCCAGGGAGTCTGAGGGGTGCCCCCTCAGGAATTAGACATATCGGGCGGGTGGGTGGGAAAGAAAACGTCTGCTGTTGGGCTTTTTGTGCAAGGCCGGATAAGGGAGGCAATGCCTCTGAATCAATCTACCAGCATTGCCCTCCCTGTTGTACAATACACCGCGGCGCGACTGCGGCAAATTTTGTTCCTAAGCCCGAATCCACCGAAGGACACGGATGGACGGCGTGAGGACAGCGGAAGGGGGTGGGTGAGGGAGCTACAGGGGAGATGGCCTGGGGTCTTGGGGTAGATGGGAGGCCGGCGGACGGTCTTCAGTCGCCGCACAGGGCCCCTAAGGCCCTATGCGGGAGTTGCGATGCGCGGGATGGCGAGAGGATACGCAGCAGGGGACTCTCGCGACCGGGGTGGCGCGAGATTGTGGGGACGTTGGGTCAGTTGCAGGCTGGCCGTCAGGCCGGGAACGGAATGGCTTGCAGCCGGGCCAAGGCGCGACTGAACTGGGTTTCCCAAGGCCAGCGCCGGGGGAGATGCAAAGTGAGGCGGCGCGCCGAGCGGGTGATCCGTCCCACCAGAGCGAAGACCCGCCGCCTGAGGGTCTTGGTGATCACGGTCCGCTCGCCCAGACCAATCCGCGCCGTCCAGCGGGCCAGGTTATGCGCCATCACCTGGACCGCCAGCCAGGCGCCGTTGGCGGCGAAGCGCGCCGACGGCATGTGGTTCAGCCCGACGCCGTACTTGAGGTCGCGTATGGCGTTCTCGACCTCGGCGTGGCGGCGATGATCGGCCTCCAGTTCCAGCGTCTCCCCATCGCGGTCGGTGATGAAGGCGTGATAGCTGTATCTGGCGAAGAGGGCGAGCTGGGAACCGGGCGTCGGCTTCACCCGCCGGACAATGAGCCGCACCGGCGCGGCGTCCGGCTTGGTCTGGAACGGGGTGTAAGTCGTCTCGGCGACATCGGCGGCACCGTCCATCCAGTAGGGAATGGGAGTCCAGTCCTCCTCTGGTATCGCCTCGATCAGGTCCCGCAGGCTGGCGCGCTGGCGGATGGTGATAGAGAAGCGGACATCCATTTCCCGGCAGGCGGCAACGACAGTGTGGGCGTAGAAGCCGCTGTCGGCCCGCACCGTGAGCCGTCCCCTAGCCCCGCCGTAGCGCACCCGCCCCACCGTCTCACGCAGGAAGTGGGCGGCGCCACGGGCGGTGTTGGCCCGGCCCTCGCGCAGCCGGGACATCAGCACTTCGCCGGTGCCGGCGGCAATGGCCAGCAGCGGGTGATAGCCGCGGGCGCCGGTATAGCCGTGGTGGCGCGCTCCCTCCTTGGCCAGTCCATAGGTCTCGCAGATGGTCGAGTCCAGGTCGATGGTCAGGGGCGAGTCGCCGGGTCCGGCCCCAGCGGCCCAGGCCCGGGCCAACAACTGGCGGCTCACGCGGTCGAGTTGACGGACATGCCCCCACCGGAAGCTGCGCAGGAAGGTCCCCAGGGTGGATGGCGCCTTGACCACGCAGCCTAGAACACCGACCGTCCCACCAGCGCGCAGCGCATCGGCGTCGTCGATGCAGTCGCCGCCTGCCAGCGCGGAAGCGACCAGCGTCAGCATCTTGTCCCCAGTGTTCGCCCGTCCCGGCGCTCCGCCGAGGTCAAGGTGATGGTCGACGAGTTCCCGCAGGCCCAGGTGCCGGGCTAGGGTGGCCGGCAGGAGCAGGCCGGCATTGGCCACCAGGCGATGGTCGTCAAAGAGGATGCGGATACGGTCGGGTTTGTTCTGTGGCAGCATCTATTGGGTGCTCCTTGTTTCCGGGCGGGTTTCTGTTCCAAAACCATTATCCCAGATTCAGAGGAGCACCCTCTGCCTTCTTCAAGGGCTGTCCCCAAGGACATCCTTCGGTGGATTCGGGTTTAAGCTTAAACCCGAATCCACCGAAGGACACGGATGGACGGCGTGAGGACAGCGGAAGGGGGTGGGTGAGGGAGCTACAGGGGAGATGGCCTGGGGTCTTGGGGTAGATGGGAGGCCGGCGGACGGTCTTCAGTCGCCGCACAGGGCCCCTAAGGCCCTATGCGGGAGTTGCGATGCGCGGGATGGCGAGAGGATACGCAGCAGGGGACTCTCGCGACCGGGGTGGCGCGAGATTGTGGGGACGTTGGGTCAGTTGCAGGCTGGCCGTCAGGCCGGGAACGGAATGGCTTGCAGCCGGGCCAAGGCGCGACTGAACTGGGTTTCCCAAGGCCAGCGCCGGGGGAGATGCAAAGTGAGGCGGCGCGCCGAGCGGGTGATCCGTCCCACCAGAGCGAAGACCCGCCGCCTGAGGGTCTTGGTGATCACGGTCCGCTCGCCCAGACCAATCCGCGCCGTCCAGCGGGCCAGGTTATGCGCCATCACCTGGACCGCCAGCCAGGCGCCGTTGGCGGCGAAGCGCGCCGACGGCATGTGGTTCAGCCCGACGCCGTACTTGAGGTCGCGTATGGCGTTCTCGACCTCGGCGTGGCGGCGATGATCGGCCTCCAGTTCCAGCGTCTCCCCATCGCGGTCGGTGATGAAGGCGTGATAGCTGTATCTGGCGAAGAGGGCGAGCTGGGAACCGGGCGTCGGCTTCACCCGCCGGACAATGAGCCGCACCGGCGCGGCGTCCGGCTTGGTCTGGAACGGGGTGTAAGTCGTCTCGGCGACATCGGCGGCACCGTCCATCCAGTAGGGAATGGGAGTCCAGTCCTCCTCTGGTATCGCCTCGATCAGGTCCCGCAGGCTGGCGCGCTGGCGGATGGTGATAGAGAAGCGGACATCCATTTCCCGGCAGGCGGCAACGACAGTGTGGGCGTAGAAGCCGCTGTCGGCCCGCACCGTGAGTTGTCCCCTGGCCCCGCCGTAGCGCACCCGCCCCACCGTCTCACGCAGGAAGTGGGCGGCGCCACGGGCGGTGTTGGCCCGGCCCTCGCGCAGCCGGGACATCAGCACTTCGCCGGTGCCGGCGGCAATGGCCAGCAGTGGGTGATAGCCGCGGGCGCCGGTATAGCCGTGGTGGCGCGTTCCCTCCTTGGCCAGTCCATAGGTCTCGCAGATGGTCGAGTCCAGGTCGATGATCAGGGGCGAGTCGCCGGGTCCGGCCCCAGCGGCCCAGGCCCGGGCCAACAACTGGCGGCTCACGCGGTCGAGTTGACGGACATGCCCCCACCGGAAGCTGCGCAGGAAGGTCCCCAGGGTGGATGGCGCCTTGACCACGCAGCCTAGAACACCGACCGTCCCACCAGCGCGCAGCGCATCGGCGTCGTCGATGCAGTCGCCGCCTGCCAGCGCGGAAGCGACCAGCGTCAGCATCTTGTCCCCAGTGTTCGCCCGTCCCGGCGCTCCGCCGAGGTCAAGGTGATGGTCGACGAGTTCCCGCAGGCCCAGGTGCCGGGCTAGGGTGGCCGGCAGGAGCAGGCCGGCATTGGCCACCAGGCGATGGTCGTCAAAGAGGATGCGGATACGGTCGGGTTTGTTCTGTGGCAGCATCTATTGGGTGCTCCTTGTTTCCGGGCGGGTTTCTGTTCCAAAACCATTATCCCAGATTCAGAGGAGCACCCTCTGCCTTCTTCAAGGGCTGTCCCCAAGGACATCCTTCGGTGGATTCGGGCTAAGGAAGTGAGAAGGGTATGAAATATATCATCCAGGCAGAGGTGGATGCGGAAACTGGAGTCGAGGTAGAGGCGAATCCGGAAAAGATCCAGGAGTTGATAGGGAAGTGGCAGGCGCTAAACCCCATTGGAATGTACTTCAACCTCACCCGTCGCGCCATGACTATCATAGTGGACGTCCCCAACGAGGACGCCTTCTTCGAGGCTCTACACGCCACCTGGGTCATTACCAGGGACTATCCAGACGTTTCGCCGGTAGCAACCGTGGACGAATTCCCAGCTCTTATGCAGCGGGCCGGGCTAGTACCTTAACAGCGATCTGGTAGCCTAACTGCTCGTGAAGGGGCTCCTCTACTTTCGTTGACACTCTAGAAAGGCCGATGATATATTGGAGTCGCCCCATAGGAGGGGGCCCTGAATGCCGGAAGGTTATGCTCTAAACTGGGGCGCGGTGGCCATCGCCGGCGGCGTAGCCCTGCTGGGGATGCTCATAATGTTTGCAGCCTCCTTTATCCTGGCCCCGCGACGAAAGTCGGCCATGAAGGGCATCCCCTATGAATGCGGCATCGAGCCGGCCCCATTTAGCTGGTCCCAGATCCAGATACGCTACTATATATTCGCCATATTCTTCCTGATATTCGATGTGGAGGCCGTATTCCTCTTTCCCTGGGTTGTAGTGTTTCTGGACAGCGCCCCCGTGGTGTTCTACGAGATGCTGATCTTTATAGGCATTCTCTTCTTTGGCGTAGTCTACGGCTGGAAAAAGAAGGTCCTGGAATGGAGATAACCTACGGAAAGGGGAATACCCCCGCGGAAAGCATCTTCCAGAGGGCGGCGCCCAACGTGCTGACCGTCAAGTCAGATGAGCTGTTCGCCATGGCCCGCAAGTCCTCCCTCTGGACCCTGACCTTCGGGCTGGCCTGCTGCGCCATTGAGATGATGAGCACCCACATGGCTCACCACGACCTGGACCGCTTTGGCATCGTCACCTGGCCATCGCCCCGCCAGTCCGACGTTATGATAGTGGCGGGCACGGTGGTGAAGAAGATGGCGGACCCCATCAAGCTTCTCTACGAGCAGATGCCGGACCCCAAGTGGGTTGTGGCCATGGGAAGCTGCGCTACCAACGGCGGCCCCTACTATCGCTCCTATTCCGTGGTGATGGGCGTGGACCACATAGTTCCCGTAGATGTTTACATTCCTGGGTGTCCTCCCAGGCCGGAGGCCCTAATGGAAGGCCTGATGAAACTCCAGGAAAAGATCACTCAGGACGCCAAGCAGCGTGGTAGAGAGGCCTAGAAGAGAGCCGGAAATACCTCTGGCGGCCGTAGCCCTGGACGAGAAGGGCGAGGCGCTAAGCCAGCTTTTGCCAGAGGTGCTCAAGGAGTTCAGCCCCGAGATTGGCGCCGCCGTAGACGAGGTTGTAGTCACCGTTCAGCCCCAGCAGGTGCCGGAGGTCTGCCGCACTCTAAAGGAAGACCCCCGCCTGGACTTCAACTACCTCCGCTCTCTGTCTGTGGTGGACTACGAGGACCGCTTCGAGGTGGTTTACCACCTCTTCTCGCTGGATAAGCGGCACAAGATGGTGGTCAAGACCTCGCTACCCTACGAGGAACCCCGGGTGCCCACCCTCATCCCCGTTTTCCCCGGCGCCGACTGGTTCGAGCGAGAGGGGCATGACCTCTTTGGCATTGTCTTCGAGGGCCATCCTGATATGGCCCCCCTGCTGCTGTACGAGGGCTTCGAGGGCTACCCGGGCCGGAAGAGCTTTCCCTTCCACGAATACGATGAATGGTGAGCGTTTAGCCCCCTCTCTGACCCTCCTCCTTGACGGGGAGCTTTGCACAAAAACTCAGGAGAGTGCAGAGAACCTAGGTTCTCTGCCAGTCCTTCCCCCTGGAAGGATGAGGGGTGCCCCCTCAGGAATTAGACATATCGGGCGGGTGGGAAAGAAAGCGTCTGCTGTTGGACTTTTTGTGCAAAGCTTGACGGGGGACCCTTCCCCCTTGATGGAGGAAAGTTGAGCCAAGTCGAAGGGATGGGAAAGCAAGAGAAACTGCTATGACCAGTAGATCAGACCTAAACACACTAGAGATGATGATAAACATGGGGCCCCAACACCCCAGCACCCACGGAGTCTTCCGTATGGTGCTGTGGGTGGACGGAGAGCGCATTAAGGATGCGGAATGCCACATAGGGTACCTGCACCGGGGCTCCGAGAAGCTGTGCGAAGATGAGCTGTACAGCCAGATCATCACCCTCTTCGACCGGCTGGACTACCTCTCCAACTTCAATAACGAGGCCGTCTTCTGCCGCGCCGCAGAGAAGCTGATGGCCCTGGAAATCCCGGAGCGCGCCGAGTACATAAGGGTAATCCTCTGCGAGCTGAACCGCATCGCCAGCCACATGCTCTACTACGGCGCCTACGGCCTGGACGTTGGTGCCATGACGCCCATCATGTACGGCTTTCGAGAGCGGGAGCGCATCCAGTCTCTCTTTGAAGCCGTCAGCGGGGCCCGCATGATGCACAACTTCTTCCGCATAGGCGGGATCAGGAGCGACCTTCCCAGCGATTTCCAGCAGAGAATGGTCCCCTTAATGGACCACCTGAAGCGGGGCATAGAGGAGTGCGACCAGCTCCTCAGCATGAGCGAAATCTTCCAGGCCCGTACCAAGGGCGTCGGCTGCCTCAGCGCCGAGGACGCCATCGCCTACGGCGTAACCGGCCCCAACCTCAGGGCCTGCGGCGTCCTGGAAGACGTCCGTATCTCAGAGCCCTACTCCATCTACGACCGGTTCGACTATGGCATCCCCGTTGGGACTCACGGCGACTGCTGGGACAGGTACTACGTGAGAGTGGAGGAGATGCGCCAGTCCATGCTCATCGTAGAGCAGGCCCTGGAGCAGATAGAGCCGGGGCCCATTATGGCCAAGGTCCGGGGAATCATACGCCCTCCTAAGGGGGAGGTGTACGTGCGGGCCGAGAACCCCAGAGGCGACTTTGGGGTCTATCTGGTCAGCGAAGGCAAGGACAAGCCCTACCGCGTCAAGGTCAGGGCCCCCTCCTTCGCGACCCTGCAGGTGCTCCGTCAGCTTCTTCTTGGCTCTTATGTCGCTGATGCCGTGGTTATCCTTGGCTCCATCGACATCATCCTGGGCGAGGTGGACCGGTGAGTATTGCCAATGGACTCTTGATTGTGTCTGGGCTCTTTGGCCTTCTCACCTTCCTCTCCGTGGTGGTCCTCTCCCTGGTGTGGTTGGAGCGCAAGGCTTTGGGACGCATTCAGATGCGAATGGGGCCTATGCGGGTGGGCTACCACGGGACCCTCCAGTCCATTGCCGATGGCATCAAGCTGCTGGTCAAGGAAGACCTCATGCCATCTCAGGTCAACCGGGGGCTCTTCTGGGTAGCCCCTCTTATGGTCATGGTCCCCTCCTTCATGATCTGGGTAACCATCCCCTTCGCCCGCGAGCAGGTGGTCCAGAACCTGGACCTGGGGCTCCTTTATATCGTGGCCTTCTCCGTCCTCACCATCGTGGGCCTGCTTATGGCGGGCTGGGGCTCCTCCAACAAGTACGCCGTCCTGGGGGGATTCCGGGCCGCGGCCCAACTGGTCAGCTATGAGATACCCCTGATCATGGCCATTCTGGCCGTGGCCATGCTGGTCCAGTCCCTGAAGCTGACGGAGATAGTGGACAATCAGTCGACAGTCCTTCACGTCTTCGTCCAGCCTCTGGGACTTTTCGTCTTCTTCACGGCAGGCCTGGCGGAGCTGGGCCGCACCCCTTTCGACATCTTTCACGCGGAGTCCGAGGTGGTGGGTGGGCCCTACGTGGAGTACAGCGGCGCCCACTGGGCCGTCTTTTTCCTGGCGGAGTACATCAACACCTTCGCCATCGCCGCCCTCACGGTCCTCCTCTTCCTGGGCGGATGGCGATGGCCAGAGATGCCCACCGTGGCGGCGGTGGCCTGGTTCCTGGCCAAGACCTACCTGGTAATACTCTTCATCTTCTGGCTGAGGGGCACCTACCCCAGGCTGCGCATCGACCAGCTTATGGCCTTTGGCTGGAAGCTCCTCATACCCCTCTCCTTCGTCAACATCTTCATCACGGGTATTTACCTCTTCTACGGTTGGCCGGCCTGGACGTCAACTCTGATGTCGCTGGGTTTCCTGGGCGTTGCCTTCTATATTTTGTACTGGCAGCCCCGTAGAATAGAGGAGCCTATGACGGTAAAGGTTTATCCCGCAAAGCGAGGTACATGATGCTTGGCAATCTCAAGGGCCTGCTGGTGACCCTGGCCTCCATGCGGCGAAAGCCGGTGACGGCCCAGTATCCTGATGAGCACCTGCCGATAGCTCCTCGCTACATGGGCTTCCCGGCCCTCACCTGGGACTACAAAGTGGAGGAGCCCTTCTGCACCGGGTGTATGGTCTGCATAAGGAACTGCCCCACCCAGTGCATGACCGCAACCATGAAGGACAACCCTCTGCACGCCGAGGAGAAGAGTCCCAGACGCAAGATCGTGGACCTCTTCGAGATCAACCTGGGACGTTGCATCCTCTGCGGCATCTGCGTCGACGTATGCAACTTCGACGCCATAGAGATGAGCCACGAGCATGAGCGCAGCAAATACGAGCGCAACGGCAACCGAGTCGACCTTGAGCAGCTACTGGATATGGGAAAGGAGTACCAGCGAGAAACGGGCTGGCAGCCCAAGGGAGCTGGGGATGAGGAGGCCAAAGAAGAGGAGACCAAGGAGGAGGTAGCCGGCTCATGACCTCTCTGGTGCTCTTCTACTTGTTGGGGGCGCTCTGCCTTGGGGGCGCCCTTGGTGTGGTAGTGACCAGAAACGTGGTCTACGCCGCTCTGGCGTTGCTGGTGGCGCTGATGGCCATCGCAGGACTATTCCTGCTGGTCTTCGCTCAGTTCCTGGCCCTGGTGCAGGTCCTCATCTATGGAGGGGCCATAACCATAGTCATCCTCTTCGCCGTAATGCTGACTAGGCTGGAGGAGTTCCAAACCATGTCCGACAACCCCCAGAGGCCTCTGGCGGCGCTGGCGGCCCTGGCCCTGCTGGGCATCCTGCTGGCGGCCTTCCTCCAAAAAGCTCCCGCCTCCGGGGACAGGCACAGCATCAACTTTGAGGTCCTGGGTGATACCCTGTTCAGCAAATGGGCCGTGCCCTTTGAGGTGGCCTCCCTGGTCCTGCTGGTGGCCCTGATTGGAGCCATTGTTCTGGCCCGAGGCGAGGAAGGCGGAGATTGATCACCCTGGCCCACTTCCAGGTGCTTAGTGCGGCGTTGTTCTGCATAGGGCTGTACGGGGTCATGGCCCGTCGCAGCGCCATCCTGATCCTGCTGTCCATCGAGCTGATGCTCAACGCCGTCAGTCTGAACCTGGTGGGGTACGCCGCCTTCGCCGACTTCGAGGGCATGCCCTGGGTGGATAGCATTGAAGACGTCCGGTCCCTGGGCCAGGTCCTGGTGGTCTTTGTTATCACCATCGCCGCGGCAGAAGTTGGGCTGGCCCTGGCAATTATCCTGCGTCTGTTCAGAAACCGGGCCTCTGTAAACGTCGACGAGATCGACCTGATGAAGTGGTAGGATGTTCTTCCCATCCTCCCACCCTGGAAGGTTAGAACCAGAGGGGCTTTTCACAAAAGCTCAGGAGAGTGCAGAGAACCTAGGTTCTCTGCCAGGGAGTCTGAATCGGGCGGGTGGGTGGGAAAGAAAACGTCTGCTGTTGGACTTTTTGTGCAAGGCCTGAAACACCCGCCAAGGGGTTCTGTAGCAAAGGAAGCAGGCAGTAAGTAGATGCCTTTTGACGATACCATAGACATGAGCTGGGCGTGGGTCATCCCCGCCCTCAGCGTCTCCGCCTTTGGCCTTGTCGTGGCCTTTGGCCGGTTCCTCCCAAGACAGGGCGCCTACATCTCCGTCCTGGCCATCTTCCTGGGGTTTCTCCTCTTCTGGTACGTCCTCATGGACTTCCTCGATTCCGGAGAGCGCACCATTGAGTTCAGCATAAACTGGTTCGTGGTAGGCGACACCCGCCTGGCCTGGGGCACCACCATCGACGCCCTATCGGTGACCATGCTGGGCCTCGTCACCTTCGTGGCCCTGTGCATCCAGGTCTACTCGTTGGAGTACATGCGAGGTGAGCCCCGCTTCGGGTGGTACTTCGCCGTCCACTCCCTCTTTGCCGGAGTTATGCTGGCCCTGGTGCTGGCGGACAATCTGATCTTCCTCTACATAGCCTGGGAGCTGGTGGGCCTATGCTCCTACCTGCTCATCGGCCATTATTTTGAGCGCCGCTCCGCCGCCGAGGCCGCCAAGAAGGCCTTCGTCACCACCCGCGTAGGTGACGTGGGGCTTCTCATAGGTATCCTGGTCCTCTTCAAGGCCACCGGCACCTTCGATATATCCACCATCCTTCACATCGTCCAGCAGGGGGGCCTCTCGGACGCTGCCCTCAACGCCTCGGCCATCCTCATCTTCCTGGGGGCCATGGGGAAGTCGGCCCAGTTCCCCCTGCACGTATGGCTTCCCGACGCCATGGAGGGCCCCACCCCCGTCAGCGCTCTCATCCATGCCGCTACCATGGTGGCGGCCGGCGTCTTCCTGGTGGCGCGCCTCTATCCCCTCTTCGAGGCGGCGCCAACAGTGCTTCTTATCATCGCCGTCATCGGCCTCATTACCGCCCTTGTAGCCGCCACCATGGCCCTGGTGATGACGGACCTGAAGCGAGTGCTGGCTTACTCTACCATCAGCCACCTTGGCTTCATGGTGCTGGCCCTGGGGGCCTTCGGGTTCACCGCCGCCATCTTTCACCTGGTGGCCCACGGGCTGGCCAAGGCCCTCCTCTTTCTGGGCGCCGGCAGCGTCACCCACGGCACCGGAAAGACGGAGATCTGGGATATGGGAGGGCTCTGGCGGCGTATGCCCATCACGGCCTGGACCTTCGGTATTGGCGCGTTGGCCCTGGCGGGGATACCGCCTCTGGGGGGATTTTTTAGCAAGGATGAGATCCTCCTATCGGTGCTGGACGACCGTTATCCAATCTTCATTGCCCTGGCCCTGGTGGCAGCCTTCCTCAGCGCCCTGTACATGGCTCGAATCCTCTTTGTCGTCTTCTTCGGGAGGCTCAAGGAGGAGAACAATCACGCCCACGAATCGCCCCTGATGATGACAGCGCCCCTGGTGCTGCTGGCGGTGTTCGCGCTCCTGGTGGGATTCATAGCCCTGGACTGGACGGACACCTACCAGGGTCTGGGAACCTTCCTCTTCAGCGGCGCGCCGGAGGAGTTTCACATCAATGGTGGCCTCACGGCTGGTGCGATAGCGATGGCGCTGGGAGGGTTTGCCCTGGGGTGGGCCATTTACCATCGAGGGCTCATCTCTCACCAGGCCCTGGCCCAGCGATACTCCAGGCCCTTACAGGTCGTTAGGAATAAATACTACCTGGACGAACTTTACCAGTGGAGCATAGACCGGGTGGTGCTGGCCTTAGGCAGACTGGTGGCCCTCTTCGACCGCATTGTAGTCAACGACACCGGCGTTAATACATCGGGACGTTTCGTGATCCTGTCCGGCTTCCGGCTGCGGTACCAGCAGACCGGGCGTATGTATAACTACGCCCTGGGCATGGTCTTGGGCGTAATTGGCCTGGCCCTCATATGGTGGCTGGGTCTGGCGTGATTCAAGATGACCGCACCTGATATTTCTCTATTCGACGAGTACGTGCTCACCATCATCCTTGGGCTCCCCGTCCTGGGAGTGGTCCTAATCGCCGCCATCCCGGGCTACAGGCGAGAGCTCATTAAGTGGATGGCGGCTCTGATCAGTCTTACCACCCTGGCCTTTACGGTCTACGTCTTCCTGGCCTACGATCGAGGCGACGACGCCGGGAGGTTCCAGTTCCTCCAGCAGTACGGCTGGCTGGACTCTCTGGGTGTCACACTCCAGCTGGGGGTAGATGGCATAGCCGTGCCCATGCTGGTCCTCACGGGTGTGGTGATGCTGGCCGCCAGCCTGGTCTCCTGGAACATCGAGAACCGCACCAAAGACTTCTTCATTCTATTTATGCTGCTGGTGACGGGCGTTTTGGGCGTCTTCGTCTCCCTGGACCTCTTCTTCTTTTTCTTCTTCTACGAGCTGGCCGTACTGCCCATGTACCTTCTCATCGGCGTCTGGGGAAGCAGTACCGACTTCGGCACCTTCTACCGCGGCAAGGAATACGGCGCCATGAAGCTGGTCATCTACCTGGTGGCGGGGAGCGTTCTGGTGTGGATAGCCATCCTGGCCATCTTCACCGAGGCTGGCGTGGGCAGCTTCAACCTGCTGGACCTAGACGGGACCGAGTTCTCTACCAACTTCCAGCGCCTCTTCTTCCCCTTCCTCATGGTTGGCTTCGGGATCCTGGCGGGCCTGTGGCCCTTCCACACCTGGTCGCCCGACGGCCATGTGGCGGCGCCGACGGCGGTAAGCATGCTCCACGCGGGAGTCCTAATGAAGCTGGGGGCCTTTGGAATCATCCGAGTCGGCCTGGAGCTGATGCCCGATGGCACCCGCGACTGGATGCCTCTGCTGGTGACGCTGGGGACCATCAACGTCCTCTACGGCGCCGTCTCGGCCCTGGGACAACGGGACCTTAAGTATGTGGTGGGCTACTCAAGTGTCAGCCACATGGGCTATGTCCTCATAGGCATAGCTACCTTGGACCGCCTGGGCTTCGGGGGAGCCGTCCTGCAGATGTTCTCCCACGGCATTATGACGGCCCTCTTCTTCGCTATGGTGGGCATCATCTACGATCGAACCCACATCAGAGACATTACCGTACTGGAGGGCCTCTCCAAGCGAATGGGAGTGACAACGGCCTTCTTCGCGGTTGCCGGCCTCACTTCCCTTGGGCTTCCCGGCTTGAGCGGCTTCGTCGCCGAGCTGCTGGTGTTCCTGGGCGCCTTCCGCACCTATCCCGTGTTGGGAGTACTGGCTGTGATAGGAGCCGCCATCACGGCCGTGTACATCCTACGGCTCCTGGCCAAGGTCTTCTTTGGCCCCATCAGCGAGCGCTGGCAGCAGCTCGCCGACGCCTCCCGACTGGAAGGAGTCGCCGGGGCCTTCCTGGTGCTGGTGCTGGTCCTGGTGGGGATTATGCCCTTCCCCTTCATGCGAATCATAGATAGCGGAGTCGTCCCACTGCTGGAAAAGCTGGCTGTTCTCTGATGAACGATTTCACTCTACTACTGCCCGAGTTTCTGGTTGCCGGGCTGGCCTTTCTGGTATTGGGTGTGGACCTCTTTCTGCCCTCCCGCAGACAGGCGCTGCTTCCCGTCCTGGCGCTGGTGGGCCTGGGGGCCATCCTGGCCTTCACGCTGCCCTTCCTCTGGAATAAGGATGACACCCTCTACGAGGGCATAGTGCGGGTGGATGTGTACGCCCTCTTCTTTAAGGCCTTCTTCCTGGTGCTGGGTGGGGTGGTGGTCCTGGTCTCGGTGGACTACGTACGAAAGCACCTCTCCTACCCGGGCGAATATTATGGGATCCTCCTCTTCTCCGTCCTGGCCATGATGATGCTGGCCGCCTCCGGCGAGCTCCTCACCGCCTACATCTCCCTGGAGCTGCTGAGCTTCAGCCTGTACGTGCTGGTCTCCTTCGACAGGTACAATCCCAAGTCCAACGAGGGGGGTACCAAGTACATTCTTCTGGGCGCCTTCTCCTCGGCGCTGCTGCTCTACGGCATCAGCCTCCTGTACGGGACCCTGGGGACCACCCATTTCGATGAAATGAGGGATGCCCTGGCCGTGGCGTCAGCCGATGGATTAAGCCCCTCGCTGCTGGCCGGCCTGGTGCTGCTGGTGGCCGGACTGGGGTTCAAGGTGGCCGCCGTTCCCTTCCACATGTGGGCCCCCGACGCCTACGAAGGCGCGCCGACGCCCATCACCGCCTACCTGGCCGTGGGCTCTAAGGCAGCGGCCTTCGCACTTATACTACGCCTCTTCGCCGAGGCCTTCATGCCCATAGTGGGGGACTGGCAGGTGATTCTGGTAATCCTGGCGGTTCTGACCATGACCCTGGGGAACCTGGTGGCCCTGGCCCAGCACAACATCAAGCGCCTGCTGGCCTATTCCAGCATCGGGCAGGTGGGGTACCTGATCCTGGGGGTGGCCGCCCTGGGCCATGTGACCTCCAACCAGGAGATCGTCACTTCGGCGCTGGCCTCCAACGGGGTGATGCTTCACCTGGCGGGATACGGCGTCACCACCATGGCGGCCTTCCTGGGGGTCATCGCCTTCTACAACGCGACTAACAAGGAGGAGATCACGGACTTCACTGGGCTGGCGACCCGGGCCCCCTTCCTGGCCATGGTCATAAGCGCGTCCTTCTTCTCCCTGGCGGGGCTGCCCTTCTTCGCCGGCTTCGCCACCAAATTCTACCTCTTCACCGCAGCCGCCACTCAGGGGCTTCTGTGGGTAGTGGGTATCGCCATCTTCAACAGCCTCATCTCCCTCTACTACTACCTGATGGTGATGCGGCAGATGTACATAGAGCCCGCCACAGATTCCACACCCATCCGTGTCCCAGTGCTAACCAGGGGTACCCTGGCGCTCCTTCTGGGAGGGATCATCATAATAGGGGTTTACCCTGGGCCCCTGGTGGACGCCATAGAGAGCGCCACTGCGGTCATAGTGCCGTAGGTGACCGCCTAGCGCTACCTTGCGAAAAAGCGCGGTATGAAAAGCCGCTCATGGTTCGACGGGCTCAGGGTGAGCGGGCCCTTCCTGTAGAGGAAGGGCTAACCTTATGCACGCGAACTTACGCAACTGAGTAACAGTGCTTAGTCAGGCAAATACTGATACTTCCCACCCATCCCTGAGGTGCCTGTGAGGGGCTCCGCCACCTCACCCTCCCCGGGAGGATTTGCACAAAAACTCAGGAGAGTGCAGAGAACCTAGGTTCTCTGCCAGGGAGTCTGAGGGGTGTCCCCTCAGGAATTAGACATATCGGGCGGGTGGGTGGGAAAGAATGCATCGCTATTTAGCAGACAAATCACTAGCTTATCTCCGGGCCCAGGCTTCCCGTATACTCCCGCAGTCGCTGGGCCAGCAGACGATGCTCCTCCCGCTCCAAGTGGGGGTCCGATTCCAGTAGCTGTGAGGCCTCGTGGCGGGCGGTGGCCAGGATGTCCTGGTCCGAGAGGCGAGCCATCCGCAGGTTTGGAAGGCCGCTCTGGCGAGTGCCCAGGTAGTCGCCGGGACCCCTTAGACGCAGGTCCTCTTCGGCCAGAGCAAAACCGTCGCTGAGGCGTTCCACCACCTTCAGGCGCTCCCTTGCCTCCTCTGAAGGTGTATCAGCCAGAAGCATACAGTAGCTGGAGTGTTCGCCCCGGCCCACACGGCCCCGGAACTGGTGGAGTTGGGCCATGCCAAAGCGTTCGGCTCCATCTATAAGCATGACGGTGGCGTTGGGGACATCCACCCCCACCTCAACCACAGGCGTGGATACCAGAACGTCTGTCTCGCCACGGCGAAAGGCCTCCATCGCCTGCTCCTTCTCCTTGAGGGGCAAACGGCCATGCAGCAGGCCCAGGCGCAAGTCCGGGAATACCTCCCTGGAGAGACGCTCGTGTTCGGTGACGGCAGCGCGGGACTGGATGGCCTCCGACTCATCGATGAGGGGACAGATTATGAAGGCCTGGCGGCCAGAGGCCACCTCTTTCTTAACGAAGGTGTAAGCGACATCCCGCTGCTCGCTGGGCACCCAACGGGTGCGGATGGGCTGACGCCCCGGTGGTAACTGGTCCAGCACCGAGATGTCCAGGTCCCCGTAGAGGGTCAGGGCCAGAGAGCGCGGTATAGGCGTGGCGGACATGGCCAGAAGGTGAGGACGATGTCCGTTGCCCTCTCCCCCCTTCTGCCGGAGGGAGGAGCGCTGCATCACCCCAAATCGCTGCTGCTCGTCCACCACAGCCAGGGCCAGGGAGTGGAACCCCACCTCCTCTTGCATGAGGGCATGAGTGCCGACGGCTATGTCTATGGTGCCATCGGCGATGCGCTGGTGCATCTCACGGCGGGCCTTCGCAGAGAGGCTGCCGGTGAGAAGACCGATGGATATGGGCCGTGGAAAGGGATCGATGTACACCGAGACCTGGTTCTCCTCCTTGATGGGTTGGGCCAGGCCTGAGAGGAGATGGGTGATGGTCATGAAGTGCTGCTCGGCCAGGATCTCCGTGGGGGCCGCCAGGGCTCCCTGGTAGCCCGCAAAGGCGGCCACCAGAAGGGCCGCCGCTGCCACGGCGGTCTTCCCGCTGCCCACCTCCCCCTGGAGCAGGCGGCTCATGGGCTTCGGCTTCCCCATGTCGTCCAGGATCTCCTTAAGAACCCTCTCCTGGGCGGCAGTGAGGGTGAAGGGCAGAGAGGAGAGGAAGGCCTCCAGCATCCTGGGGTCCGCCTCCAGGGGTATCCCCTCCCCCTCCTGTTGCCAGGCCCGCCGCCGAGATAGAACGGCCACCTGCATGAAAAACAGCTCGTCAAAAGCAAGACGCCGACGGGAGGAGTCCTTGTCGGCCTCGGTATCTGGGTAGTGGGCCTGGGATATGGCATTGCGGAGGGCCATTAGGCCGGCTCTATGGGATACCTCAGATGGGAGATACTCCTCCACCTGGGGCAACCCCATGTCCAGGGATCGCTTCACCCAGCGCCTCAGAGTGCGCTGGTAGAGGCCATCCACCAGCGGGTAGACGGGCACCAGACGCCCCGTGTGAAGCAGCTCCTCCTGCCCTTCCAGAAGCTCGTACTCCGGCGACTCGAAGACCTTCTGGCCACGAAAGGCGTAGACCCTGCCGCTGACAACCAGTTGGGCGCCCGTCCTGAAGGCCCTGACCAGATAGGGCTGGTTGAACCAGACGGCCCTTATGTTGCCCGTCTCGTCACCCAGGATACATTCGGTGCTGCGCCGCCGGCCCCCCGGCCTGGTCTCGCGGGCCTCCCAAACCCTGGCCACTACCGTCTGCTCCTCCCCTACCTGAAGGTCGGCCACTTTGCGCACGTTGGCAAAGTCGTTGTGGCGGTTGGGATACAGGTAAAGGAGATCGCCAACCTTTTCCACTCCCAGGCGCTTTAGCTTGGGGACATGCCCGGCATTGACTCCAGGGAGTCTGGAGATGGGATCGTCCAGAGAAAGTGCAATTGGTGGGGGCGTGGCCCTTGATCTGGTCCTGGCTCTTACAGCAGTTGCGGGTTTGGCTACGGCTGGCGCCTTGGCGGTAGCGGACGAGGCGCCCAGTTGCGCCATGACCTGCCCAGCCCAGCGTCGCCGCTGAAAAGGGGTAAGACCGGAGTAGGTTGGAGGCTTGCCAACTACAGGCTCCAGGTCCACGGCCCACCGCTGCAGGAAGCGGTCCATGCCGCCCATCACGGTGGAGTCTTTGAAGCCTGTGGCCTTTTCCTGAAGGAGAATCTTCCTCAGAGGCTCGGCCATGGAGGTTTGTGTTTCGGCTGTCTCTGGCATGTGCCTGGCGCTGCTTCGCAGAATTACCTAGTTATTCCCGCGTCCCACCCAACTAGATGGAGATTAAGCCACCTCTACATTCTACGCCTGAAGAGTATCAGCCCAGCAAGGCCAAGAAGTATAGCCAGAGAGGAAACATCCAGGGACTTTTCTCCGCCACGAGAGGCTGGCACACTGCACGCGCCCCCGCCTTCCTCCGAGCCTGCGGGAGCGGTGGCCTCTCCAGGCGGGGGCGTCAGGCTGTATGGGACCAGGGTTGGCAGGGGAGAAGGCGTCGCTTGTGGAAGTGCCGGCTGAGTCGACGCGGATTCCGGGGCGCCTATGGCCTCCCTCCATCGGGCGTCCAGCCCCTCCCGACTGAAGTCATACACCTCCTCCAGGGACTCGTCAATGGAGCTGCCCGCCTTGAACAGGCTAAGCATCTCTCTCAGCTTCTCGTCGCCATAGCTATCTACCAGGTAGGCCACGATACTACGAGCCTCACCGTAGAAGAGGATGATGTCGTCTGGTGTGCCAGGCGGCGAGTTGAAGTAGACGATGGGCAGCAGGCGGCCCTCCTCTACAGCGGCTTCCAGAGCTCGATCGTAGGAGAAGCCGGGCTCGATGTTGCCGTACTCTGCCAGGCCCTCGTTGAGCCACGACGGCATCTGGTGGAGGGGGTTATCCGCCGCCAAATGCAGCAGAAAATGGGTGACTTCGTGGGAGACGGTGCCCCGGGCCAGGCTGCCCGCACCCAGCACCAGAATGATGCCATCGTCGCTGAAGGTCCGGCCCTGGGTGACAAGCTCTCGCGCGACGGTGGTGCTTCCAGGCGGCAGGGCCTTCAGCATTTCTGAGGCGTCGTTATACATGGTGATCCTGAAGGGCTCAGATATCTCAACGCCCAGGAGGGGCCCCATTCGCTCCAGAGTCTGGATCGACGCCTCCAGCAAGTCCCGCGCCGTGGACTCCACGGGGCCGTAGTAGGAGATGGTCACGGGCCCGCTGCTTATCTCCTGCCACTCAAAGCGCGGGTCGCGATATATGAACACCTGGGGCTCTGTTTCATGGAAACGGCCGGAGGCGTCCTCCACCTGCAAGAAGTAGCTGATAGCGGCGCCGGAAGGAATATAGCGGGACGCCGTATCCGTGCGGTGCAGAACCTCCCAGGACACCACCGACCCCTTTTCCAACTGCAGATAGTCGTAGGTGGTCACGGCCCGCCTGCCAACCTTGAAGCGCACGGATATGCTCTGGACCTCGCCGTCGCTCGCGACTGCCGCCCTGAAGCGAATGCCGTCCGGGAACTCGCTGATGACCTCGGAGGAGACGATGGTTATAGGCGGCTCCTGGGCCGCGGCGAAGTTGGGAAAGAAAAGGAGGGTAGCAGCCAGGGCGGCCAAGGTAACGAATGGGAGCGGCCTCAGAAGCCGGGGCATTCCGCCTGAAAGCCTAAAACACCCTGAAATTGGTCCGGGAGCCACGAGTCGATCATCTGGTGAGGATGGTGGTGGCCCCCGTGGTCTCCTCCTGAGGCTGGCCGGGGGTCCTCGGAAGCTCGCCTACCGCCTCCAGCAGCCTGCGCAGGAAGATATCCTCTGGGACTGCGCCGGTGAACTGGATGGTGTCGTTGATGATAGTCTTGGGTACCCCCATGACCCGGTGGGCCTGGCCCAGGCTGGGGAACTCCTGGACCTCTATCACCTCTGCGGTGACCCTGGGGCTCTCGATGGCCATGGCGTGGGCCAGCCTGGCCATGGTGGGGCAGTATTGGCAGCTTGGTGTCACGAACACCTGGATATGGGCGTCCTGCTTCAGCTTCCTCAGGGCTTTGCGAGTCTCTATCTTCAGCGGGCTTACGGCTTTAGATAGGGTGACGATGTCCTCTACCAGGGTAGCGAACTCGAAGCCGGCGGGTATGCCGTAATACTTGACGTTGCTTCTACCATCCGCGCCCATGACCACGGCTGGAATCCTCTCCACACCTCTGGCCTTGGCCTCACCCGACTGAGCGTAGAAATCGTGGACGTCAAGCTTGATTCTGGGAGAGAGGGCCGCCACCTCCTCCAACAGCTGCTGGGTCTGGCCGCAGGTGGCGCACTCCCGGCCGGGGATGATGAGCCCTCCAGCCTGGCTCAGGGTGAAGAGACTTATGCGGACGTCCCTCTTCAGCTCTACGCTGAACCGCTTCTTGAGGGCATCGCTATCTTGTGGAGAGATAATGGGCATTTCTTCTTCCAGTTCCGGCGCCTGATATGCCCACCTATTCTATACGAATCCCAGGCGTCTCAACCAGCCCCTTGAAGAGCAGGTATAAGTTGACTACAGCTTTGCACAAAACCCTAGGAGGGTACAGGGAACCCCCTGTCGGGGATTCAAGGGGGTGTCCCCTTTGAATAAAACCTCTGGGCGGGTGGGTGGGAAAGAAGCGTTGTACTTTTTGTGCAAGGCCGATTGACTGCCAGCAACGCGCCATCAATAGACCCCGTGTTATGTCGGGTAAATAGCGGCCTCGTTCTCGTCGGGGCCTACTATCCCACCCTTGCAGCGTACACGGTCTTATGCTAATGTTCCTTTATACATAACCAGTAAGGGGGCGGCTTATGGTAAAGGTTAACAAGGTGGGCCACGTAGTCCTCAACTGCCGCGACGTGGACGCCTCCATGAAGTTCTACACGGAGGCCCTGGGTATGGAGGTGGTCAGCTACAGACCGGACCGCCCCGCTGCCTTCCTTTCCTTCGGCACCCAGCACCATGACATCGCACTGTTCCAAGGGCCCGCCGATGCGGATATGCTGAAGCCCGACCACCTCGGCCTCAACCACATCGCTCTCCAGATAGAAGGTGGCGAGGAGGAGCTGACGGAGCTCTATCAAAACCTGAAGGCCCACGGCGCCACCATAGACAGGCTCAGCGACCATGGAATGACCCGCAGCGTCTATTTCTTCGATCCAGACGGCAACCGGCTGGAGGTCTTCTGCGAGATGATGGAGCCCGCAGAGGGGAAGAAGTGGATGGGTGAAAACAGCGGCGTCCGCAGGCCCCTGGTGCTGGAGGAGGCTTCCTCCTAGTCCACCAACCGGCTGCCTCAAGCTTATTGCGGGGAGCTCTTCGAAAGGAGAGGACCATGGCAAAGATCAAGCACATCGCCATTCGCACGTCAGACCCCGAGAAGACCGCCGCCTTCTACAAGGAGGTCTTCGGCCTGGAGGAGGTAGGGACAGCCAGGACGGGCTTCTACCTCTCCGACGGGAACATTAACCTGGCCATCCTCAAGTCCAACGATGAAGGCTCAGCCGAGACACCACGGGATGTGCCCGGTTATTCCGGCATCGACCACCTGGGCTTTTTGGTGGAGGACGTGGAGGAGACCGGCAAGAAGATGGAAGAGGGAGGCGCCAGGCCTATGATGGGCCGCGTAGACCGAAGCCATAAGCCTGCCTCGGGGCCCAACTCCTACTACGAGGTCAAGTACCGTGGCCCCGATGGCCAGGTCATCGACATTACGGAATCTGGCTGGATAGGCACATAAGGCTTCCAGCCATCCCTTTAAGCTCCCGGTGTTGACAGGTCCCTTAGCGCCGAGTGCGCTGTAGATGCGCCTACCCCAGGCTAACGCTCCAACGCGCGGGCGTACTCAGGGCGCGGGAACTGCTCTCCATTGGGGACCCGCATCATTTCGGTGTAGATCTCCAGTCGGTTGCCATCGGGGTCCAGGAAGTAGAAGGAGCGGCTACCGCTGCCCCCAATACCCTGGCCGCCCTCGAGGCCGTGTACCAGGGGACCCTCGATGATCTCCACCCCTTTAGAGCGAAAATGGGCCAGGGCCTTGAACCACTCGTCCCTATTCTCCACCTCTATGGCGATGTGGTTCAATCCATTGAACCCCTGGTCAGCGGTCTTGGGGTCCACCTCTGTGGGATGAGTGAACAGCACCAGGTCGTGGTGCATCTCCCCAAAGCGAAGGAAGGCGAGCTCTCCCTCCTCTCCCCTGGGCCAGCGGCCCGTTACGGTACATCCCACCACCTCGGTATAGAACTTGAAGCTGCGGTCCATCTCCGTTACGTGGATGCCTACGTGTCCTACCCTCTTCATAGTGAACATGTGCGCCACTCCTTCCCAAAGGTTGCCTTGCTACCGCTTCCTTGGTGAAGCTCCTGTTTCCTTTATCAAATCAATAGCTCTGGAAGAGCTTGCCCCAATCGGTTTTCATGGCCTCCGCGATACGCTTACGTCCGACAAATCGGAGCCAGTAGTCGTTGTGGTAGATATTGGAGGCGAAGTAGGCCCAGGGGACTATTGGCGTTCTTAAAAGCAGGCGTTCAAGGGGCTTCAGCGGGCCCCAGTAGATGAGCTTCTGACCCTTGCTGGCGAGGGTGTTTTCCGCGCCGCTGAAGCCCCAGTTCACCTCCGAAATATCCTCACCAACCACATCGATGCGGCCAACGTCTCCACAGCCAAGTCCCCGTTCGTGGGCCAGGCGGATAAACTTGATCGACATGGGGTCGAAGCCCATCATCTTGGCGGCCACGGCATCCACGGCAACCTGGTCGGCCCCGGCCAGGATCACGTTCTTCGCATGCCACCGCATGGCCCGTGGGCCCGGGCCATCGCCGGCGAAAGTGCCATCGGTGACGGCGAACACCCCAGGGTGTATCTCCTTCTGTATGGTCAGCAGGTCCACCAGAGTCTCGTGAATAACCGAGTGGGTCCAGTGGCGCTTGCGATTCAGCAGCCCCCCAAAGGCGTTCTTCATGGCGCCCGTCATGGTGGTGAAGACGTGGGTCTTCACCGTGGGCAGCTGGATGACGTTTTTGCCCTGAAACATCTCAGGTATGGTGATGCCCTCTGGATAGATCTCATCCAGGACCAGCATCTCGCCTTTGGGCTCGTACCTTATCCACTTAACGGGCGGGAAGTCCAGGTGAACGCTCTGGAGGCCGTACTTATCCAGGACCGCCTTGTGCTTGTTGTTCACCTCGCCTTCATAGGAGTCCACCACTACCGTGCCGTTCTGGGCGGGGATGAGGTCGTTATAGCCGTCATCCTGTAGGGTCTTGATAACCCCCTCAAGCTGCCACGGGGAGGTGGAACAGGCGGGATAGTAGTGCTGCCAGGAGATGTTGATCTTGAGAAGGGTGGAAGCCTCCTTGGGCAGAACATCCTGATAGCCCGCAAGGTGCATGGCCCTGGCGATGTCCTCCAGCACGGTCTCCGGCCTGGCGTAGACCACCGCCACTTTGGGCTTTACCGCCACAGGCGATGATTGGCCTGGCTGCTCTTGGGGATCGGGCATTACTGCCATAACAGGTCCTGGTTCACCGTGGATTGATGAGGCGCCAGCTATCTAAATGAATGTGCCTAATGATGAGCCTTGTCAGGCCTTCCTGGACAAGACTTTCCGGACGGCGGCTTCTACATCACCGGGCGTAAGTTTGTACTTCTCCAGGAGTTGTTCAGCCTTGCCTGACTCGGCGTGGCCGCGCAGGGCCACCATCTCCATGGGCACCGGACACTCCCTGGTCACCACCTGGGACACCAGGCTGCCCAGGCCACCGGAGATGTAATGCTCCTCCGCCGTGACTATTGCGCCCGTCTCCTGGGCGGCAAGGCGGATAGCCTCTTCGTCCAGGGGTTTAAGGGTGTGCATGTTTATGACCCTAGCTTGAATACCACCTTTCGCCAGGCTTTCGGCAGCCCTCAAGGCCGCCTGCACCATGAAACCACAGGCGATGATGGATACGTCGTTCCCTTCCCGCATTAATCCCGCCTTATCCAGTACAAACTCATAGGCGTCGTCGTGTACCAGAGGAGTGGCGGGACGGGAGAGGCGTATGTAGTAGGGACCCTGTCGAGCAATGGCCTCTCTCAAAGCCCTATCCGTCTCAATAGCGTCGGCGGGAACGACCACCGTAAACTCCGGCAAGGCGCACATGAGGGATAGGTCCTCGATGCTGTGGGCCGAGATGCCGTCCTCCCCGGTGATAATACCGCTGTGAGTCACCACTATCTTCACGTTCAGGTTGGGCTGAGAGACGCCCACCCGGAGCTGGTCGTAGGGTCGCCCGGAGCCGAAGACGGCAAAGGTGTTGACCACCGGGATTTTCCCGGCGGAGGCGAAGCCGGCAGCCACGCTGACTATGTTCTGCTCAGCAGGGCCAAAGTCGAAGAACCTTTCCGGGAACTCCTGTCCAAACCAGGAGGCAAAGGTGGACTTATTGAGATCTCCCCCCAACACCACGATGTCAGGGTTCTCTCTGCCCAACTCCAGCAGGACCTTGCCGAAGGTCTCTCTTGTGGATGCTGTCGTTACCATCATCAGCTCTCTAACAAGAAATAGTGGTGGGATCTACCCTATCTCTTCCAAGGCCTTGGCCAGCTCCTCTTTGTTGGGAGCCTTACCGTGGAAGTCCGGGTTGTCCTCCATAAAGCTCACGCCCTTTCCTTTCACGGTCTTGGCGATAATTACGGAAGGCTTCCCGTCGATGGTTTTGGCCTCTTCCAGGGCCGACGACACCTGGGACTGGTCGTGACCGTCTATCTCCATGGTGTGCCAGCCGAAGGCCCGCCACTTATCCGCCAGGGGCTCCAGGTTCATGACCTGCCAGGTAAAGCGGTCGTTCTGGATGCCGTTGCGGTCAACGATGGCCGTCAAGTTATCGGCGCTATAGTGAGAGGCGGCCATGGCCGCCTCCCAGACCTGCCCCTCGTCGCACTCCCCGTCGCCCAAAAGAACGTAGACCCTATGCTGCCGCTGGTCCAACCGGGCTGCCAGAGCCAGGCCCAGGCCAAAGGATAGCCCCTGGCCCAGGGACCCTCCCGACATCTCGACTCCGGGGGTCATTATGTGGGCGTGCCCCTGAAGGCGGCTGTTGATTTTTCGGAAGGTCATCAGCTCCTCCACAGGGAAGTAGCCGCACTCTGCCAGGGTGGCGTAGAGGACAGGACAGGCGTGAGCCTTGCTGAGAACAAACCGGTCCCGGTCCGGCCAGCCAGGGTTCTTGGGGTCGTGGCGGAGGACCTTCCTGTATAGGACAGTCAATATCTCCACAGCCGAGAGGGAGCCTCCAGGATGGCCACTGCCGGCCTCGGCCGTCATGGTGACTATGTCGCGCCGAAGGGTCCGGGCGAAGTTTTCCATCGCTTCCAAAGACACGGTGCCTCCTGAAGAAACGCGGGTGGAGGTGACGGCTAAGGTATCAGGAGAAGAGGGGCCCTCGTTACTTGGCATAGACATCACGACCTCCGAAGCTGGATTATAGCAAGGGGAGAGTACGTAGTCTAGCCATCGGCTGGGAATCTTTTCCAGACTTATCCAAGAGACGCCACCAGCTCCGGTTTGACATCCTCCAGGATATCCTGCGCGGGGGCAATGATCAGAAGGATCGTAGCATCATTGCGCAACAGATGGACCACCTGGTCCGGGCCTATCCAATTATTGATGGTTGCGTCCTCCTCGGGGTTCTCCCAGAGGCCTTCGAGCAACTCCTCCCTGAACTGGATATAGCCCTGGAAAAACTCCTGAGCCTCATCACCGTCCTCCGAGGTGGCTACCAGGGCCGCCAGGCGCTGGCCCTCCTGGTCCTGATACAGAACGAACCGGTCACCCCGCCATCCGGCGGCGGAAAGAGCCGCCTGGTCGTCCGCGATGCCCATCTCCAGGTATGCCCTGATGAAGAACTCTCCCAGGGTATCCTCGTCTACCTGCTCCCACTCCGGTCCCAGGGTTTCAGCCAGGTCCGGGAGGGCCACCTGCAAAGGTTCCTGGCCGGCTAGATACACATCAGGATGCAGGATTTGAGCGGTGGAGGCGGGCGGATTCAGATACGCGTCGTTGACGGCCTCCCCGCCTCCACCGCGATACAGGGAGGCGACGAACCGGGCCCCATCTGTATACGGGAAAAGGAGCTGCCTTTGTATCACGTGGGGTGCCGAATCAAAGATTTCGCTGCCCTCAGGCTCGCCCAGGTCTCCGACGGGATACTCCGTCATAAACAGGATTTGCGTCACGACCGCATCCCCCTCTACCAGGGCGATGATGGCTCCCAGGCGTTCTGAGTCGCTCTCAACCCCCTCAGTCAAGGTATGGATGTCAAAGTGCTGTTGCTGAAGGGCGTGAGCGAACTCGTGGGCAAAGGTCACCTGGTCCCTAGGGCCCAGCTCCGGGGAATCCGATACGAGGGAGAGAAGCTCAGTCTCCGTGTCAAAAAAGCCTACTATCTGCTCCCCGAAAAGACTCTTGATCAGCTCAAAGAGGTCCGTCCCCTCGTCTATTATCCCCAGAGCGATGAACAGCTCCTGGGTCTTGTAAATATCCTCCTGGTCTTCCGCAAACTCCTCAGCTACGAACTCTTCAAGCTCCTGGCGGGTTATAAAGCGTCTCTCAACATCCCTCTTGGGCTGGAGGCCCCGCACCTCGGCGACAACCTCCTGAAGCTGGTCCAGGAGCTCGTCCAGAGTTGGAGTAGGGGTGGCCGTGGGCGTGGCAGTAGGTGAGGGCATGGGGGTTGGGCTCGGCGTAGGGGTTGGTGTGGGAGGAGGCGTGGGGGTGGAGCTTGGGGTAGCGGTAGGCATAGCCGGAGGAGTTGGAGTTGGAGCTGGCGTTTCAGTGGGCCGAGGCGTAGCGGTGGGAGTCTGGGTTGGAGATGGAGCCAGCGTGGCCGTGGCGCCAACAGCAGGTGGAGTAGCCGTTGGAGCGCCACTTCTGGCACAGCCAACTAGTACCGCCACCAAAAGGAGCGAGGCGAGTACGGCTATTGGTGCTACGTTACTCAGCCTATGCACGGAACCCTCAGCTTTCCCTAGGACACCCAGCGACGGCGCCGAATAACAGTGCGCCTTCGTCGTCGCATTCTAACACTTGGTTAGATGTCCCGTGTGAATAAGGGTCTGGCCAGCTTTGCACAAAAACCCTAGGAGGGTACAGGGAACCTACTGTCGGGGGTTCAAGAGCCTGCCAATTTCCTCTTCCCCTTTATGGGAGAGAGTCAGCTTTGCACAAAAAATCAGGAGAGGGCAGAGAACCTAGGTTCTCTGCCCGGGAGTCTGAGGGGACACCCCTCAGGAATTAGACATATCGGGCGGGTGGGTGGGAAAGAAGCGGTGGGCTTTTTTTGCGCAAGGCCGGTCTGGCTATACAGGTACAAAGCTACTATCAAATATTGGTATGAGTACCCATCTACTTTGGTCCCAATGCAACTCGTTCCGGGAGCCGAGAGCATCTACCCTTGTAGCCCGCCACTTCATTCGCTTGATCAGCTACAAAGGTAGATGGTCTTCTTCTGGTGTCCGCGGTTGCCTTTCTCATTTTCGCAGCAATAGCTATATCTAGTCTTTATTCTGGGTGAGGCCCCTGCTAATGGCCTGGCGAGGCCTGGACAAATTGACCCTACCAGGGGCCAGTGCCTATAATCGGCACGATGATTGTGGACTTTCATACGCACATTTTCCCCCCCTGGCTTAGGGAGGAGCGACAGAGGTACGCCGACCTGGACGCCACCTTCGGTGCTCTCTACTCCGATTCCAAGGCTGTCATGGCCACCGCCGAAGACCTCCTGGAGTCCATGGGCAGGGACGGCGTAGACCTATCGGTGGTTGTGGGCATCGGCTGGTCGGACCCGGGGCTGGCCCGAGAAGCCAACGACTACATTATAGACGCGATGCGAAGGCACCCGGGCCGGCTGGTGGGCTTTTGCAGCGTTAGCCCCAAATGGGGTGAGGCGGCGGTCCGGGAGATAGAGCGCTGCGCCGACGCCGGCGTCAGGGGAATCGGTGAGCTGCACCCCGATACTCAGGGCTTCGACCTAGCGGATAAAGAGGTCATGGCACCTATAGCTCAGGCGGCCCAACAGCGCGGCCTTATGGTCCTAATCCATGCCTCAGAGCCCGTAGGCCATGCGTATCCAGGCAAGGGCCGGACCACCCCCGATGTTCTCTGTCGCTTCATCGAGAACTTCCCAGACCTAACCATCGTCTGCGCTCACTGGGGAGGCGGCCTCCCCTTCTATGCGCTGATGCCAGAGGTGGGAACCGCTTTGAAAAACACCTACTTCGATACCGCGGCGTCGCCCTTCCTGTATGATCAGCGAGTGTTCTCGATGGTGTCCAACGTTATAGGCGCCGGTAAGATTCTGCTGGCCAGCGACTTCCCCTTGCTGGAGCAGGCCCGCCTGCTGCGCCAGGTGCGGGACGCCTCACTGCCGAAGGAGGCCAAGGAGGCCATAATGGGAGGAAACGCAGCCCTGCTGCTGAGGTTAGGTCAAGGTCATGCCTGAAAGAGTCACGGTACGAGTCCCGGCAACCACGGCCAACCTGGGCCCCGGCTTCGACTGTTTGGGCATGGCCCTGGACATCTGGAATGAGGTAGCCGTCGAGAGGGGCGAGTTCGCCGTCGCCATCCAGGGTGAGGGGAAGGGAACCCTCAGTACAGGCCAGGACAACCTGGTGTATCGGGCCCTTTGCATACCCTTCCAGGAGGCCGGCCTTCAGGTACCCACCTTGTCACTATGGTGTAGCAATACCATACCCCTAAGCCGTGGGCTGGGCAGTAGCGCCGCTGCAATAGTCGGTGGCCTGGTAGGGGGCAACCAGCTTGCTGGAGCTCCCCTAAACCAGGAGCAACTCCTGGACCAGGCATCTCTACTGGAGGGGCATCCGGATAACGTCTCCGCCGCCCTCCTGGGGGGATGTCGCATAGTCGTGAGAGAAGGAGAGCGGCTCATTACCGCTCCGGTACCCCTGCCGGAGGGGATTGGGACGGTCCTCTTTGTCCCTGAGACTCCCATGCCTACCACAGAGGCCAGAGCCGTACTAGACCCCTCTGTAAGTAGAGAGGACGCTGTGTATAATATCGGAAGAGGGGCTCTGCTGGTTAACGCTCTGGCCACCGGAAGGATAGAGGATTTACGGGTGGCCACCGAGGACCGGCTGCACCAGCCGGCTCGCCAGGCCCTCTTTCCGGCCATGAAAAATATCTTTCGGGCTGCTCTGGAGGCCGGAGCCTTGGGGGTATTCCTTTCTGGAGGCGGCTCAACCGTACTGGCCCTGACCCGCGGCAGGGAGATGACTATAGGGTATGAGATGGCGGAAGCCGCCAAACTCTCCAGCGTGAATGGCGAGGCTAAAGTGACCCGCCCCAGCCTGCAAGGGGCTCACGTGGTGGGAGTAGGTTAGACGGCCGTCTGGAAACTGGAAGCAAGACATGGCACTGATAGTCCAGAAATACGGCGGCTCCTCCTTGGCCGATGCCAGCATGATCAAAAGAGTTGCCCAGCGCATGGCCCAGGCCCACGATAGCGGCTGCCAGATGGTGGGTGTGGTGTCGGCAATGGGAGACAGCACGGACCGGCTGCTGGAGGTGGCCCATGAGGTCTCCTCAATGCCCGACCAGCGGGAGCTCGACCTGCTCCTCTCCACAGGCGAACTGGTGTCCTGCACCCTTATGGCAATGGCCCTGCGCTCCCTGGGATACGATGCGGTTAGCCTGACGGGCGCCCAAGCGGGCATACGCACGGACAACACTCACGGCAGGGCGATGATAGCGGCGGTGGAGCCCCGAAGAATACGAGAGGAGCTGAGCAAGGACAAAATTGTGATTGTGGCGGGCTTCCAGGGAATCACCGAGGAGTCGGACGTCACCACTCTGGGCAGAGGGGGCTCCGATACCACTGCCGTGGCCCTTGCGGCGGAACTGGGCGCTGAGAGATGTGAGGTATACACCGACGTAGACGGGATACACACGGCGGACCCCAGGCTCGTGCCCGAGGCCAGAAGACTCAAAGAGATAGGCTACGAAGAGATGCTGGAGCTGGCCAGCTACGGGGCCAAGATGAACCCCCGGTCCATAGAGCTGGCCATGCTGTATGACGTGCCCGTATTGGTCGCAAATGCCTTCGGCGATGGCGAGGGCACCCTTATCCATGGAGGAAGCAAGATGAGTATGGAGGTCCGTAACAAGGTGAGGAGCATCGCTACGGAGGCCGATGTAGCCAAGGTTACGGTCCTGGGAGTTAAGGACAGGCCTGGCATCGCCGCCAGCCTCTTCGAACCCCTGGCCGAAAAGGGCGTAAGCGTGGACATCATCGTACAGAATGCTGGAGTGGAGGGCTCCACAGACCTCACCTTCACCGTGGCAGGCAACGACCTGGCTCGCGCACTGGAGGTGATTGAGCCTGTGGCACAGGAGATAGGCAGCCGTGGAGTGACAAGCTCCGCCAAGCTGGCCAAGGTAAGCATCGTGGGCACGGGAATGCTGAACGCACCAGGATATGCCTCCCGAATGTTCAAAGCCCTCTACACAGCCGGCATAAACATAGAGATGATCACCACCTCTGAGATACGCATCACCTGCATAGTGGCGGAGGAACGATTAGCCGACGCCGCCAGGGCCCTCCACAGGGCCTTCGAGCTGGAGGAGCCTTAACCCAATAGGCTCAGACCCTCCACCAGCAGTGGCAGGGTTGTTTCCTGGAGGGCTTTGCACAAAAACTCAGGAGAGTGCAGAGAACCTAGGTTCTCTGCCAGGGAGTCTGAGGGGTGCCCCCTCAGGAATTAAACATATCGGGCGCGTGGGTGGGAAAGAAAACGCTGCTGTTGGACTGTTTGTGCAAACCTACATAGAGGCTCACTTTTACGGCAGGCTAGTACGCCCCCTGCGATACCAAGGTCTCATCAAAGTGGCTCCACGGACTCCTAGTCAAAAAACCGAAAAGCTCAAGACAATGGCCCAATAGGCGTAGTCCGCTCTATGCTTTAGGGTTCATAATAATGCCTCGATAGGCATCTGGAAGGGCTTACGGAGAAGAGATGTCTGTAGCGGTAGTACTGCCAACCTACAATGAAGCGGAGAACCTGCCTGAGCTGACGCATCGTCTCTTCAGCCTTGGCATGCCTGACCTGAGAGTTATCATGGTGGACGATAACTCGCCGGACAAAACAGGAGAGCTGGCCGAAGAGCTCTCCTCCAAGTACGGTGGCAGGATAGAGGTGGTCCACCGGCCCGCCAAGCAGGGCTTGGGCACCGCCTATATAGAAGGTTTCACCAGGGCCATCGCCAGCGGTGCGGACCAGGTGATTCAGATGGACGCGGACCTCTCCCACAACCCCGAATACATCCCTGCCTTGCTTGAAGAGCTAAAGCATGCGGACGTGGTAGTAGGCTCGCGGTACGTAAAGGGAGGCGGCGCCAGCAAGGGGTGGAGCCTTAGTAGAAGGCTCTTGAGCTTCATGGGCAACCAGTACCTGCGCCTGGTCTCGGGTCTAAAGGTGCGGGATGTTACCTCAGGCTTCAAGGCCTTTAACAAAGATGCTCTGGCGGCTCTGGACTTGTCGGAGTTCAAGTGCAAAGGGTTCGCCTTCCAGACCGAGGTAGCGGTGGCCTGTCAGATGCGACGTTTACGCGTCACCGAACACCCAATCACCTTCTCGGAGCGGGCCGGAGGCAGGTCTAAGATCTCCTGGGCGATAATGATAGAGGCCCTCTGGCGACTTCTCCCATCGAGGCTAAAAGGGAAATTGTAAGAATTGGTTCGAAAATTGCCAAAGAGTACTTGCATTCGAGACTAATTCTCCTTACAATCCCTCACCCAGAGGGTTACTGTGATGCAGTTATTCAGGTCGCAAGAGACCGATAAGCTGTCGAAGCTCAGGGAAAATGTCCGCCTAAGTGTCAAGGGAAAATGTCATCTCGGTGGATTGCCATGCTAGCAGATTACGATACTTCCGACGTTGCGCGCGCCATGGGTGGTCTTTCAGCATTCATGTACTTCCTCACGGTTTCTCTATGTATGCCCAGTTCACGGGCGATCCCACGAATGGACAGCCCCTTGCGTTTCGCCTTCTGCACCGCCTTCCATCTCGCCGTCTGAAGTGGGGTGGGCTTTCTGGATCGCGGAGTCACAGTCTCGTGAACTTTTGCGGCGCCGTTGCGGTCAGCATGGTCGCGGAGTTTTTCCGCTTCGAGCATTGTGCCCATTAGCGCCACTTCGTCCTCCGACCTTCTGATTACACCGTTGGTGTAGCGGCTGGGAACAGTCGTGTGTACAGTCCTCGTGCCGAAGCTGCGCAGGATACTCGGACGGGGCGGCGCTTCCTGGGAGGCGACTATACGCCCTTCGTGTTGCACTGCCAGTCGGCCGTCCAGCCCTTCGAGTACATCCACCACCGATCCGGCATAGCTCGGTCGACCCTTGTCGGGAAGCAACTGTAGGGTGCGCCAGCGGTACTTCACTGTGTTGTCTCGGCCAACCCTGCGCCTGTACTTCAGGCATAGGACTGTGTCCAGGCACATCCCCGGATCCAGGACCCGATACGAGGTGTCTGCGTGCTCCGACGGCACACGAAAGCGTTCATTGAAGCGGGGAAGGAAGTCGTTGAGCACGCGGTTAGCGTCATCGATGGCGGTCGCGCCTGCGAGTCTCAGTTCCGTGACCAGCCTGTCCTGAAGTGTGCCCGCGGTGCGTTCCACCCGGCCTTTGGCTTGCGGTGACCGTGCGAATATCAGCTGTACGCCGATCTCACCCATCGCGCGCGAGAACTGGGTGGGAGCGGCGGCGGTCTCTGACGGCGGCGTGTGCTTGAAGACGGCATGACGGTCTGAATAGAGTGCGAGCGGTATACCGTAGCTCTGTATCAGATGCCGCATCAGCAGGAAGTAGCTGCGGGTGTTTTCCAACTCGCAGAACAGGGCATTGACGACACAGCCAGTAGCATCGTCCACCGCCAGCAGTAACGTGAACTGGGGTCCATCTTCTCCCAGCCATCTGTGGTAGCTGCCGTCTATCTGTATCAGCATTCCCTCGCGAGCCATCCGCTGCCGTCGAACACGATGCTTCGGCGGCCTGCGACGACGAGGACTGTTCACACCGACGTTGGTCAGTATCTTGCGCAACGTGTTACGACCGATGTCTATGCCCTCTCGCTCCCTCAGCAGCTCACCCAGGTGCGTGTGGTTGACTCCCGCGTATCGGGTCCGCGCCAGAAGCACCACATCGTTCGCCAACGAGTCCGGCGTAGCGTTGGCCGGCCTGCGACCTCGATTGCCGTGAGCGAGTGCGGCTGCTCCTCTCTGCTCGTACGCCGCCAGGATACGCCTGGTGTGGCGCGCGCTCACTCCCATCAATGTCGCTGCCTGCTCGATGGTCATATGGTCCGCCATCAAACTGCTGAATACCTGAAGCCTTGCTTGCTCTTTCTGCGCCAATCTCAATGTCTCCATCATGGGGACATTTTCGCTTGACAGTTAGCAAGGACAGAATCGCTGAGCAACAACAGATAAGCTCAAGCAAGAGAAGGCCAGGGAAGCCATTGCCCTGGCCCTATGGAAGCGCTGGGACAAAGCCTTAGAGGTGAACAGCTTCATCCTGTCCCGCTTCCCCGATGATGTGGACGCCCACAATCGCCTTGGGAAGGCGCTTATCGAGCTGGGGCGCTATGGAGAGGCCAGGGATGCTTTCAAACGGGGCCTGGAGCTTTATCCCTTTAACACCATAGCCCAAAAAAAACTTGGATCGCCTTGCCCTCCTAGAGCAGACACCCACCCCCAGGCCCAACTCAAAGAAGGTGGTGGCTCCAAATCTGTTTATCGAGGAGAGTGGAAAGGCCGGTGTTGTCTCACTGATCAACCTGGCTCCCAAGGAAGTGCTGGCCAAGATGGCGGCTGGGGACCCCGTAAACCTACAAGTGGAGAAAAACAGCCTTAAAGTAGCCAACTCCTCTGGGGAGTATCTGGGGCAGTTGGCTCCAAAGCTTGATTTGTTCGTAAAAACCCCTCGCCAGCCTGGGGCAAGGTGGGGATAATGTAATAAAAGGTCGTGGGCGCTGCGCCTGGCCGAGGGAGGGGAGGATGTTCCGAATACGAGACCCGCAAGAGAGCCTCTGGCAGTCCCAGTTCCTGGTGACGCCGAAGAAGGCTAAGCGCCTGGAGAGAAGTTGGGCCGAGGTTTTCCGAAACGAGGCGCTCCCCCTGATTGACGAGGAGCGCTTTGCTCCCATGTACTGCGTGGACAACGGCCGTCCCAACCGGGCGGTGCAGACCGTCCTCGGGGTCCACCTCCTCAAAGAGATGTTCAACCTCACCGACGATGAAGCTCTGGAACAACTAGAGTTCAACCTGCTCTGGCACCACGCCCTGCGGCTAGACATCGAGGAGACCCACCTGCCCCAGAAGACCCTCCACAACTTCCGAGTTCGCCTGATGCAGCACGACGGTGGCCGGCTGGCTTTCCAGGAGACCACGGACCGGATCATTCAGGCGCTGGGCATACGCACCGGAAAGCAACGGCTGGACTCCACCCACATCATGAGCAACATCGCCACACTCACCCGGCTGGGCCTGTTCTGTGAGACGATGCGGTTGTTCCTGCGGGCCTTGCGCTGGGAGCACCCAGAGCTTCGCCCTGGGGTTCCGGAGGGCCTCCTAGGGCGCTATTTGAAGGAAGAAGACGAGGCGACCCACTACGAGGACGCCCGCACGGGGGAGGGTCGGCGACGCCTTTCGGTCTGTGCCCGGGACCTCTACCGGCTGGTGGACCGGTTCCATGGCACGACTGCTGCCCAGCTGGAGGAGTACCGGCTGCTGGAGCGGCTGCTGCGGGAGCAGTGCCATGTGGGCAAACACCAGGACGGGCGCCCCAGGGACGATGACGACGATGCTGGGGAATGCAAGGTGCCCGTGGCCTTGAAGGACCCGCAGGTGTCCGCCGACTCGCTGCAATCGCCCCACGACCAGGATGTGACCTACAGCGGCCACAAGGGGAAGGGGTACGAGGTGCAGGTGGCGGAGACCTGCCACGAGGAGAACGCCACCCAGCTCATCACCCACGTGGAGGTGACCCCCTCGAGTGGGAGCGACACCGACGTGAGCGTGCCGGTCGTTGACGGGCTCGCGGAGCGGAAGGTCCGACCGGACGAGCTCTTCGCCGACACGGCGTATGGGTCGGGCCGCAATGCCTTCGAAGCCTCGCGCCGGGGAACGGAACTGGTGAGCCCGGTGGCGGGGTCGGCGCCGGGGAACTCGCACGAAGGAGAGGGTGACGGACCACCGCCGCTCACCGCCGCGGACTTTCAGATCGACGTCACAGGGGAGCAGGCCACGGTGTGCCCCGCCGGCCACCCGTCCATCGAGGAGTACGAGCTGAAGGATGCGCCGGAGCGGGTAGAGGTCCACTTTGCCGGGACAACATGCGAGCCCTGCCCCTTGCGATCCTGTTGCCCAGTGAAGCTGGACCGGCGTGCGGGGGCCTACGTCCTCAAGGCGGACCTGGTGAAGGTGAACATCGAGCGGCGCCGGAGGGCCGAGGCCACCGAGGAGTGGCGCAAGCGGTATGACATAAGGGCTGGTATCGAGGGAACGAACTCCGAGCTGAAGCGCGCCCACGGGCTTGGGCGCTTGCGGGTGCGAGGGGGCCGTCGGGTGCGGCTTGCCGTCTACCTGAAGGCGTTGGCGTGCAACTTCAAGCGGATGGTCCATGCACGCCTGGTGGAGATGGAGAACACGGCTCAGCGGGCGGTCGGGACGGTACCTGCGGTCGCGGCCGCATGAGGGCGCCGCTCCACAACTTCCACCGGGTGCCCTGAGCCACGGAAGGGGTACCGCAACGGGATCACGCTTGTCCTGAGCGCAGCAGATAGGGCGGTGAGGCCAGCAGCCGGCATCCCGTGGCCTCCTCCGCTCCAGACCACCTTCGCACGCCGGGGCTCATCTCAAACAGGCCTTGTTACGAGGGAATCAACATTCGGAGTCTGGTCAATGTCGTGGACGAGCAGATGGACGGCGTGGCGGGCGAGGAGCGCAAGCGGCTGGAGACCATCGAGTCGGAGCTTGCAGACGTGCGGGGCAGGCTCGACCGGCTCTACGACCTCGTGGAGACGACGACCGAGTTCAACATGGCCGACTTCGCCCATCGCATCCGAGACCACAAGGAGCGTCAGGAGCGCCTTGAGTCCGCCGCGGAGGGGGCGAGGGCAATCCTGGCTCAGCGCAGGGCGGTCCTCGATGACGTCAAGACGATCACCGCCTACGCCCAGGACATGAACAGGTTCCTGCAAAAGAGCGAGCTGGCCGAGCGCAGGGCCTTCATCGAGACCTTCGTCAAAGAGATTGAACTACTGCCCGACAACGCCGTCGTCCGCTACATCGTTCCAATGCCCGACGACAGCATCATTCTGGGAAAAAAAGCGCATGAGATACCGCTGAACGGCTCGGCGGTATCTACCGTAAAAGCTAGTGCACCAGACTTGACGAAATCAAGAACTTTCACCTTGACCTTCCTTCTGGACCTGTAGTCGGCGTCCTGGACTTGTCCTCTCAGCCGATGGGATACTCTCTATGAGTCTCCAATGCCGTTCACCCACGGCCGATAGCCGCTACCCCGGAGTTCCAGGTCATTGGCATGGATATCAGAGTAATAGGATGCGATTGGGGAGGTGCCCATCCCTCGAACATTGAAGCTCTGTTAACGAACGTCGCCAGCCATCTCACGCGAGTATTCAGGGAACCTCCAACAGGAAGCATTGTGGTACGGGCCACGCCCCGCTTAGCCCGAATCCACCGAAGGACGTCCTTGGGGACAGCCCTTGAAGAAGGCAGAGGATGCTCCTCTGAATCTGGGATAATGGTTTTGGAACAGAAACCCGCCCGGAAACAAGGAGCACCCAATAGATGCTGCCACAGAACAAACCCGACCGTATCCGCATCCTCTTTGACGACCATCGCCTGGTGGCCAATGCCGGCCTGCTCCTGCCGGCCACCCTAGCCCGGCACCTGGGCCTGCGGGAACTCGTCGACCATCACCTTGACCTCGGCGGAGCGCCGGGACGGGCGAACACTGGGGACAAGATGCTGACGCTGGTCGCTTCCGCGCTGGCAGGCGGCGACTGCATCGACGACGCCGATGCGCTGCGCGCTGGTGGGACGGTCGGTGTTCTAGGCTGCGTGGTCAAGGCGCCATCCACCCTGGGGACCTTCCTGCGCAGCTTCCGGTGGGGGCATGTCCGTCAACTCGACCGCGTGAGCCGCCAGTTGTTGGCCCGGGCCTGGGCCGCTGGGGCCGGACCCGGCGACTCGCCCCTGACCATCGACCTGGACTCGACCATCTGCGAGACCTATGGACTGGCCAAGGAGGGAGCGCGCCACCACGGCTATACCGGCGCCCGCGGCTATCACCCACTGCTGGCCATTGCCGCCGGCACCGGCGAAGTGCTGATGTCCCGGCTGCGCGAGGGCCGGGCCAACACCGCCCGTGGCGCCGCCCACTTCCTGCGTGAGACGGTGGGGCGGGTGCGCTACGGCGGGGCCAGGGGGCGGGCCGACAGCGGCTTCTACGCCCACACTGTCGTTGCCGCCTGCCGGGAAATGGATGTCCGCTTCTCTATCACCATCCGCCAGCGCGCCAGCCTGCGGGACCTGATCGAGGCGATACCAGAGGAGGACTGGACTCCCATTCCCTACTGGATGGACGGTGCCGCCGATGTCGCCGAGACGACTTACACCCCGTTCCAGACCAAGCCGGACGCCGCGCCGGTGCGGCTCATTGTCCGGCGGGTGAAGCCGACGCCCGGTTCCCAGCTCGCCCTCTTCGCCAGATACAGCTATCACGCCTTCGTCACCGACCGCGATGGGGAGACGCTGGAACTGGAGGCCGATCATCGCCGCCACGCCGAGGTCGAGAACGCCATACGCGACCTCAAGTACGGCGTCGGGCTGAACCACATGCCGTCGGCGCGCTTCGCCGCCAACGGCGCCTGGCTGGCGGTCCAGGTGATGGCGCATAACCTGGCCCGCTGGACGGCGCGGATTGGTCTGGGCGAGCGGACCGTGATCACCAAGACCCTCAGGCGGCGGGTCTTCGCTCTGGTGGGACGGATCACCCGCTCGGCGCGCCGCCTCACTTTGCATCTCCCCCGGCGCTGGCCTTGGGAAACCCAGTTCAGTCGCGCCTTGGCCCGGCTGCAAGCCATTCCGTTCCCGGCCTGACGGCCAGCCTGCAACTGACCCAACGTCCCCGCAATCTCGCGCCACCCCGGTCGCGAGAGTCCCCTGCTGCGTATCCTCTCGCCATCCCGCGCATCGCAACTCCCGCATAGGGCCTTAGGGGCCCTGTGCGGCGACTGAAGACCGTCCGCCGGCCTCCCATCTACCCCAAGACCCCAGGCCATCTCCCCTGTAGCTCCCTCACCCACCCCCTTCCGCTGTCCTCACGCCGTCCATCCGTGTCCTTCGGTGGATTCGGGCTTAGACGACGATCCGATAACTCTCTTTCGTTCTTCCCTTGATGAACCGTTCACAATCCTCCTTCCGGCGCGAGGTAGACGCTGGAGCCAATTCGCATACCAGTTCTCCCATGAACTCTGTCATGTCTTGTCCGATTATGAGCGGCTGCGAGATAGTCGGAACAAGTGGTTTCATGAAGCAATATGCGAATTGGCTTCGATTTTCACAATTCGGCGCATGGCCGAGGCATGGCCCACTCGTCCTCCATATCCCAATTGGGGCGAGTACTCGCAATCACTGTCTAGCTACGCTGAAAGCTATCGTGCTCTCGACGAGCGTAGGGTACCATCCAACATGACCCTCTCCACCTGGCTACTGTCAGAGGAAGAGAGTCTGCGCGAAAACTGTCGTCAGAGAGACAAGAACGCAGTAGTTGCGTACTCCCTTTTGTCGATCTTCGAGAGTGAACCCACAGTGTGGAACGCCGTCCGCAAACTACCCGACTCCTCAGCCATGTTCCGAGAATACATGCTCGAATGGCACGCGTGCGTCGGGCCTGCTGAAGCACCACTCGTCAAGCGTATATTGGATGTCTTCACATAGACGGAGACCGCTGACTCGCTGCGACTCTCCGCGTTTCCAAATCTAGGTGAGAAGGTGCGCAAGACATGCAGCGCCCTCTATCAGGTCGCGGACGAGTGGCTTGGCAAGTGAGGTAGGTAGGGCACTCGCCGCACACCTCGGACAGGAACTCCCCCGACAGTACCGAGATTTCGGGACTGTCTAAGTCCGCAGCCTTGACAGTCGCCCTCTCAGACACCAGCTAACGAGGATCAACAACATATAGGCCAGGCACAGGCCTGACGTGGAGATAGGGCTTTGAATTGCGCCGATTCGCATCTCGGCAAGAGATCAACCAGCCGTTGTAGATCATCTCTCGAATTCTGCAGTCAGCCATAACGTCGGCGATTTTAGCGCTAGCTACGGCATCTTCCGAGTCATCATGTTCGCGAGCAAAGTATCGTGTTTCGCTGTTCTCCATCATGCGAGCTATCGTCTCTAAATCGGTTATGTTCGACTGAAAGATACGCATGGGATCTGATTCCAGTCGGTTGGCATAGCGGCGTTTGAGCCAGCTGGCCCCAACTAAAATCCCTATGGCCCAACCGACCAGTCCAATGATGTCAAGCAGGTTGATTTCGTTCGTAAATGTGAATTCCATGTCGATGCCCTCTCCTTACCGATACAGTTGACCACATCAGCACCACTGACTTGCCCCATCGCGAGTTTCCACCTCTTCAGACCCAAATGATGTCATAGGATTCTTTAGTGTCAGCCACGCGGTGCTGCTACAGAATCGGTGTAGCGGCATCAGACTTCACAGAATGAAGGGCCTTCATTTGACGGACTCAATCGACACGGAAAGCTTAAGTGCTCGTGGGCGGTCGGTTTGGGTCCATTCAAGCCAGGTCAGATTGTTAGACACTAGCACGCCTCACAGCAGCATGCCGGAGGTGGTGGGGCTGTTGGGAACGGGCGTGACGCGCGACCAAGTGAGCACACCGAGGCCAGCTAGGCCTTCTGGAGCTTGAGCTAGCGAGCCGGGACGGACGAGTTGGCTCTCCCATGACTGGTTCGATCCCTGTCAACTGGACCTTATAGGGGCGCTCGCGAATGAGCGCCTCTATAAGGTCCTACCCGGTCCGGTGGACGAAGCGCCACTTATAGATCCTCACTGCCCCTACGTCAGCCAACGCATTCGTTGCCAATGAGCTTGTTGCCAACACTGTTGTTGGCATGTTATGCTTTGGTCAACACCTAGAGCCACTGGAACAGGAAGAGAGATGACAACACTACGGATGAGCAGCAACTGGGTCGATGGAGACCGGTTCTTCGACCGCGAGGCGGAACTGCAGTTGCTGCGGGAGCGGGTGGAGAACGGTACGCATACGCTGCTGACCGCGCAGCGCCGGATGGGTAAGACGAGCCTGGTGCGGGAGCTGCTCCGCCGATTGGATGAAGATGGGAAGTTCGCCACGGTATTCGTGGACTGGGAGGGGGCTATGGACGCTGCAGACGCAGTCGCCGAAATGGCCACCCAGGCGCGCCCGCTTCAGGGCGTCCGCAGACAAATAACGTCGTGGTTGAGAAATAGTGTTCGGGGCGTCCGCGACAATATTGAGGAGCTGGGCGTCTCCGAGCTTCGCGTGAGGTTGCGCGCGGGTTTGGACGCCGGCAGTTGGCAACGGATCGGCGATCAGATATTCGAGGCCTTGGCGGCCAATGATCGACCGGTCGTTCTGGCCATCGACGAGTTGCCCATATTGGTCAATCGCCTGCTGAAGGGACACGAGTACAGCGTCACCCCTGAACGCTTGGCGGCGACGGACGGTTTCATGGGCTGGTTGAGGAGATGCTGCCAGACCCACCAGGGCAGGATCTGCTTGATCATATCGGGCAGCGTTGGGCTGGAACCTGTCCTCAGTCAAGCCAGACTCAGCGCCCATGCGAATGTCTATACAACCTTTGACCTGAGGCCCTGGCCCCACGACGTTGCGGTGGAATGCCTGGCGGCGTTGGCCCGGGGATACGGGACAAATCTTCCCGATAAGATACGGCGGGAAATGTGCAGCCGGCTACGTTGCTGCGTGCCACATCACGTGCAGCTGTTCTTCCTCCTCCTCTACGAGCACCTGGTCAGAGACCAGCGGAGCGAGGCCACTCTGGACGACGTGGAACGTGTGTATCGACGGGACCTGCTCAGTGTGCGGGGCCAGGCCGGTCTGGTGCACTACGAGGAGCGGCTGCGGATGGTGCTGGGCGACGAAGGGTACACCGAGGCCCTGGGTCTGCTGTCCGAGGCCGTGGCGAACGGTGGACTGCTGACCCGCCAGGTGATCGAACTTTATCGCAGTGAGCCGGCCGGCGCGGGCGACGGGGACAGCGTGGCAAACGTGTTGTACGTCCTGCAGCACGACGGGTATCTCGAAGAGAGCGAAGGCGGATACGCGTTCGTGTCCGGTCTGCTTTAGGACTGGTGGCGCGCCAGGCATGGCCAGAGTTTCACGTCAATAACCGATCGGTAGGTCGGGTGGGAGGCTCGGCATGGTCGCCGGCACAAACACAAAGAAGTACAATCCCGGTTTCCTCAGCGACAGTGAGATCGTGGCGTCATTCTGCATCAGGAACGCCGAGTTCGCGTCTCTCCTGGAGTCCCTGCACGCCAGTGAGGGCAACGCCAATGTGCACTCCCTCGTCATCGGTCCCCGGGGCAGTGGGAAGACCCACCTGTTGTTGCGGGTGGCCGCAGGGGTACGCCGCGATGACCGGCTGTCGGCGTTTTACCCGATCGTGTTCGCCGAGGAGAGCTACGAGGTCGCGACGGTGGGGGAGTTCTGGCTCGAGTGCCTGAATCACTTGGCAGAGCAGGCCTCGGAGGGTGAGCGTGCCGGTCTACGGCTGTCCTACAGCGACCTGAGGACCACGGCAGATGACCGCGATCTAGCGGGACGTTGCTTGGGGACCATTCTCGACTTTGCGGACCGCCATGAGAAGAGGCTGCTGGTGGTGGTGGAGAACCTGAATATGCTCTTCGCCGACACTGCGGACCCCGACGCCGGATGGCGTTTGCGCCACACGCTGCAGACGGAACCCCGGATAGTCCTGCTTGGGAGCGCCACCAGCCGTTTTGACGAGATTGACCATCCCGACCATGCGCTCTATGACCTCTTCAGGGTGCTGACGTTGCAGGCCTTGGACACCGAGGAATGTGACACCCTCTGGTCGGCGCTTTCAGGACAACCTAAGGGAAGTCTGCAAATGAGGCCGCTTCAAATCCTTACCGGAGGGAACCCGCGCCTCATCGCAGTGTTGGCCGGATTTGTCAAGACGTACTCGTTCAAGGACCTAATGTCCAATCTCTTCGATCTGGTTGATGAACATACCGAGTACTTTCGGAGCCATATCGAAGCTCTCCCTCCGCAAGAGAGACGCGTATACCTGGCCCTGGCTAGATTGTGGAAACCTGCGACGGCCAAGGAGGTCGCCTCCCAAGCTCGCGTGAACGTCAATAAGTGCAGCGCCCAGCTTGGGCGGTTGGTGGACCGTGGCGCGGTGTTGCTTGAGGACGGAGCAAGACGGCGACGAACGTACTACGTCGCCGAAAGGATGTACAACATCTACTATTTGCTGCGACGTCCTGGCGCTGAAAGCCATGTGGTGGACGCCCTGGTGCGCTTTATGGCGCTCTATTACTCTCCTGACGAACTGGTGCATATCGGCATTGGGATGGCCGAGGGCCTTGACCGGGATGATCCGCGGCAGATGGACATCCAGTCCACGGCTTTCCTACACCTGCTCGCGCTACCGGAGCTGGGCGACCTGCTCGTCGATGTGTTGACGCAGGATGCGGTTATCGGTGCATTTGGCTCTACCCAAACGCCCAAGCTTGCTGAACCCATGGCTTACGCACTGCTGGCGAAAGCAAGAACCATGGAAACCGAGCAACGTTGGGAGGAAGCGCTCGGCTATTGCGAAGAGGCTCTCCGTGTAGCGAGTGACGTCGGAGGCGACGACTTGGCCGTCGCCAACGGCGCGGCGGTGTTGAGGAAAATGAGCCTGCTGAAGAAGCTGGACCGGGACGAAGAATCTATTGCAACAGTTGCAGTGAACTATTTCGCTGATAACCAGCGCGTAGACGTTGACATGGCGGACGCGATAGTCAAGATGCACCTAGGCCTTGACCGCGTCCCGCATCCTATTGGCATAGTTTATCGAGCCTTCACATTGTCCACGCTTGGCAATGTCGAGGCGGCCATTCGTGAGGCCGAGTCCGCTTTGGGGCTCCTTGAAGATTCTACTGACGACAATGACCGCAAATTGCGGGGAATAGCAATCGTCATGAAGGGACTACTGGCGGCGACCATGGGCCGTACTATCGGGAGGACTGATGTCGTGAACTTGCTCTCCGATATGGCAGAGCAGCGTCTTACCTTGCTCCCCACCTGGAGTGTTCATGTCCTGCTCCAGTATGTTGCGACGATTGAACCGGCGGAGGCATTGGCCCTGATCGAACGCGCCGGCGCGGTTGACCCTCTGCAACCTATCGTGGTGGCGTTGGGAAGAGAGCTTGGCCAATGCCCATCGGTGTCTCGGGAACTTGATGAAGTATCCAAAGACGTCCAGAACACCATCATTCAGATGAGAAAGGGGCGTCAACGCTGACTTCGATTAGGTCTCCGAGAGGTGTGCGTTATGAGGGTGCTCGTGCAATCCGATGAAGCAAGAGAGACCGTGCGGAGAATCCGGTCTGAAGTCTTGGGGGCAGCTGTCTCTCAATGATCCGCTGGCCAATCGTGGCAGGACTTTCAAGCTATCGATAAACACTCCGTAGAGGGTGAGATTGGCACACTGGCGGAACTTTGCGATTTCGAGGTTGATGCTTCGCAGCCGCCTGGCCTTCTGCAAGGTGATCTGCTTGGGGAACTCATCGCGCTTGATGCGCTGTAAGTGGGGCGCGATCAACGCAGTGCGAGGCATTATGTGGCAAGAGCACCCAATATTCCCCAAAGTTCCCCGAGGATACTGGCGTCGCTTTCGGCGGCGCTGGGCAAAACCACTGCAATTGCTGGAAGAAGTCATTTCTCTCAGCGAGTCTCTGGGAGCGGACCCCAGATCTCCAAGATTCGATGTTATAGACGACACCTATTGGGGTGCCCTGCGCAGTTTGCACTCACGCACCTGTCTGCACGCCAGGTCTGTGCTAGCCCTGCTGTCGAACGGACTGATAGACCCGGCATGGGCTCAGTGGCGAATCTGCCACGAGTCATCCACTATCGCGAGCTTCATAGCCGGCAATCCAGAGATGGCATGCCGCTATATGCGCTACTCACTTGTCAACAAATACCGCCTTGCCAAAGAGCTTTATGACTCGGGTCACAGTGAGGCGCCTTCTAAATCGGAACTGGACGAACTCAAAGGACTGGCGGAGGCTGTTAAGCGGGACCTTCGAAACGCCTATGGACGCAGAATCGGATCAGGGGACTATGATTGGAGCGGCCTACGGACTTTCAAAGACATAGAAGCCGAAGTATTTCACGCAGAGGCATGGAACCCGCGAGGACATTTTATTCTGGCAAGCGAGCGGGTTCACTCAGCGCCGAACGCCGGAGAACCCCTTGAGGTGGGAGATAACTCTCGGGTATTCGTGGTCGGACCCATAAACGGTGGATTGACCGGCCCTGCGGATCTCACATCACTTTCCATCGCAGCAGTAACTGAGGCTCTGATGCAAAACGCCTCGTGCTCAACAGAAGATGAAGGAAGACTGGAAGAGATTGCTATACGATGCAGGGTGGTAGGCGCCATGTGTTGGGCCCTAGACCCTGAGATACTCTGTGCTGACTGTGGAGGCTACAGGCCTGGTGCTTCCCCGCCCGATCTAATTCCGGCAAATGAAAGACCTGAACCATGCTCCTGTCAATAGCAGTACGGGACCGCAGCGAGTTGCACGCGGGCAACCTTCACTTGGTGGTTACAGGATTGCCTGTCCACGAGGAGCAACGCATCTGAGGTGGGAGCTGAGGGTGAAGGGATGGTTGGTGGACCATGAGAGGTAGATGTTCTCAGTGTGGCGATCAAGAGCTAAGTCTGAGGTGGTACCCAAAAACTAGACAACTGGCTAAGAGAGAGTCCAGCTCCTAAAATAACCGGCAACTAACCGACGTGGAGGAGCAGGACATGAAGCAGACGAGGAATAAGCACAGTCCGGCGTTCAAGGCCAAGGTGGCCCTGGCCGCCCTTGCGGGGGAAGAGACCATCGCCCAGCTGGCCAGCCGATTTGAGGTCCATCCCAGTCAGATTCACGCCTGGAAAAGGGCCCTGGTGGAAGGAGCCCCGGAGCTATTTGCCACCAATCAGAAATCCCAGGAGAAAGCCAAGGAAGCTCAGATTAACCACCTCTACCGGCACATCGGCCAGCTGAAGGTGGAACGCGATTTTTTGTCGGAAAGGTCCGGTCTATGAGTCGCAGCATACGGCGAGCCATGATAGACCGAGACCACCAGCAGCTGTCTTTGGTGCGTCAATGTATCCTGCTGGACGTCAGCCGGGCCTCGGTGTACTACCGGCCGGTACCGACCAGGGCAGAAGACCTGGAGTTGATGGCCCTGATGGACCGTCAGTATTTGAAGACCCCCTTCTACGGCTCCAGGAAGATGAAGACCTGGCTGCTGCAACAGGGCTATCTGGTGAGCCGAAAAAGGGTTCGAAGGCTGATGCGGTTGATGGGTCTGGAAGCGATCTACCGGCGTCCCAACACCAGCAAACCAGCGCCGGGACACCGGATCTTTCCCTATCTGCTGAAGGGAGTGGAGGTTAATCGGGTCGACCAGGTCTGGGCCGCGGACATCACCTACATCCCCATGGCGAAGGGCTTCCTGTACCTGGTGGCCATCATGGACTGGCACAGCCGGCACGTGCTGGCCTGGAAGCTCTCCAACACCATGGACACCAGCTTCTGCGTGGCGGCGTTGGAGGAAGCCCTGGGTAAGGGACGACCGGAGATATTCAACACCGACCAAGGGAGTCAGTTCACCAGTGAGGCCTTTACCCAGACGTTGCAGGAGCAGAGGGTCCAGGTCAGCATGGATGGTAAGGGTAGGTACCTGGACAACATCTTCGTGGAGCGGCTGTGGCGGAGCATCAAGTACGAGGAGGTGTATCTGAAAGCTTACCAGACCGTCGCCGAGGCCCGAACTGGGATCAATGCCTACCTGGAGTTCTACAACCGGCAGAGGCCTCACCAGGCTTTGGGCTACCGGACCCCAGCAGAGGTGTACCAACATGGCCAGGAAGAAAGGGGAGCAGCAGCTGAAGAAGCAGGGCTGCCATCGGGCTTGGTGAAACCTAGCGCAGGGGTGGGAGACTCTCTTAATTTAGCCCTCGTGCTGTCTTAATAATGGGGTCCACCTTACCCGTCAATCATCGCCTTCGAGTTCCCCTAACTCCCTACGCAGAAAGCAAGCCGATAGAACGCCGACATGCAATGATCTACAACTCCTCTGCTTCCCAAGGGCGGGGTCCGACGCTCTCGTATCCAGCCGCCTTCAGCGCTGTGGACCAAGTTCTTTGTCCGACCTTCGAAGGCACCATGCAGGATGGCACAGTCGTAGACCAGCACGGCGATCCTGAGCTGATGGCGGACTTCGCTGAAGAGTATCTGCGGCAGTTCTGGATTCTGATGCCTACCGGCCGGTTACCACACACACTGAAGGAGATCATGCCCGGGCTGCTTCTGTTGTTTACCGCCACCGAGCTGGCGCTGAAGGCATTCTGGATTAGGTCAGGCAAGCGGGTGACCAGTCATTCACTGACTGACTTGTATCGGGAGCTCGACGCCGAGCACAGGAGAGGTATAGAGGCTCGCTTCGCCAGCTCAGAGCTGCACACTGCTCTGGCAGCATTGGGTGACGACGCACCTTCGGTGGAGTTGATTCTGAGCGCTTACTCCGGCACCTACGGTGGCGCGAGCAACGTTCACATGGACTCGAGGTACTATGCGGAGCCTACCACGATGTTTCGGGAAGCGAGCGGACTGCGCAGTGCCAACCTGGTCAAAGGGAATACCCCCTATCCGATCTTCCTGCCTTACGTCGTGAAGGCTTTGATTCATGCCTACAGGTTCTACTCCGGACCCGAGCGGTTAAGGCGTCTGGGAGCTGACCTGAGTGAAGGGGGTGGTGATCGAGACAATGATAATCATGGCGAATGGGGCTTGGTTCCATCATCCTTGGGTCTCGTTGTTGTGATGGTACTTCAAGCCAATGGGATGGGATTTGGCGGCGAAGAGGTGGAGACGTTCACCGATTTTAAGCGGCTGAATCCCACAGGCTTCATTGTCGACTGGATGTATGGAGGCAACAGTAACTGTTCAGACTCGAGGGGCGTACCGGCTGGACCCCACATCGGTCATAGTTGTGACGATCCTCTAACGATGTCCTGCCGCCGCAGCTCGTCATTCCCGCGAAGGCGGGAATCCAGATATGTCAGTAACATTGAACGTTGCTGGTTGCAAGAGACTCTGGATTCCGGGCTTGACCCGGAATGACCGGCTGCGTTAGGACAAACTCATCAGGGTAAACAGTTACTCAGTTGCCAGTGGCTGGTGACCGGTCCTGACCGCTAGCAACTGGACACTAATTATTGGACACTGAAATGACTTCTTCCATTCGTCACAAGCGCTTCATTCTGCTGGCAACCGGCGCGGTGGTCGTTGTTGCGCTGGGTGTACTGTACTTGTTGGGCAGCGTCCTCCTGGCTATTGGCCTCAGCGGGGTTATTGCGTACACGCTCCTGCCGGTGGTCAAGTTGCTGGAGTGGGGGATGCCCTGGCGGAGGCGTCATCCCGACCTGAGCCGGGTCACCGCCATCGTGATTGTATTCATCGTTGCCCTTGGAGCGGTTGCCGGGGTATTGCTGTCCGTCATTCCTTCAATTGTCCGGGAAGCCGGCGCATTCATCGAAGAATTCCCGCGGTTTTTCAATTCCGCCCGCCTTTCCGTAGAAACCTGGATCGCGGTCTACTCCGACAGGATTCCAGAAGAATTAAAACAGAACATAGAGAAGGAATTGGGCAATGTCGGGTACATCCTTGTTGGGGCGGCCTGGTCTGCGCTCGAGAAGACGTTTGGCGTAGTTTCCAGCACCTTCAGCCTCATCGTAGGTCTGGCCACCCTTCCGATACTGGTCTTTTACCTGATGAAAGACTCCGGCGCGATTAACTCGGCCGTGTGCGCCCCCTTCCCATCCGCGATGCACGCGCACCTGCGGGCCATGCTGGACATTATGAACCGGACTTTAGGTTCGTACATCCGGGTGCAACTCGCCCTGGCATTGGTGGTCGGCTCCATCGTAGCCGTAGGGCTGCTGCTGTTGGGAGTGCCTTACGCGATTTTCCTGGGCATGGTCGCAGGCATAACCGAGATGATACCCATAATCGGCCCCTGGATTGGAGGGGCCATCGGCGTTCTGGTCACCCTGGCCACGGAGCCGCAAAAAGCGCTCTGGGTGATTCTGCTCTACTTGATAATCCAGCTTGTAGAGAACGCCGTCCTGGTCCCGCGCATCCAGGGAAACGCCCTCAAGTTGCATCCCATCGCGGTAATCGTGATTGTAATCATAGCCAGCCAACACTTCGGTCTATGGGGAATCATCCTCGGCCCGCCTCTCGTGGCTATGGGGAAAGACATGGTGGTGTACTTCGTCCAGGAATGGAATCCGCCGGAAGAAGAGGAGAGCAGACAACCGGAGGAAGAGGAAGTTGCAGACGATTAGGACCTGTCCGCAAACATTGTTGCCGGGAAGAGATCAGTCTGCTTCCAGGCCGCGGCGTTCCAGATTAAACCAGACCACAGCTCCGGCGTCTATGCTGCCCTGTAACCGGTCGTCCTTTTAAACACCCGCGACGAAAGGGGATTCTGGTGTGGGGCGGGGTGTTGGAGTCGCCGCCGCCGTAAGTCTGCACGTAGGCCGGGGCGTCGCAGTTGGCATAACCACTACCTCATCGGGCACCACCCGCGTCACCTCTACAGGTACCTCGCGGTAACAGTTCAGAGTAGACGGGAAACGAGCAGCTGACGGCAGGCGGCGAGAGGATTTAGACCTTGGGCGCGCCAAGTGCCGAAGAGGGATGCCAGCGTCATCTTGCGCTCGGTGCCCTGCTCCGACCGGGTGCCGCCGCTGACCTTGCGGCTGATAACCAGATGGCGCAGGCTGCGCTCGGCCGGGTTGTTGTCCGCTGGCACGTCCGGTTCGGCCACGAAGACGAAGAGTTCCTTGATGTGGCGCTCGATGCGCCGGCACAGCTTGCCCTGGACAGCCGACGGGTCAGACAGGAAAGGGCGGCAGATGGCCAGCAGCTTCCGCTCCCAGGCCAGTTGGGCAACACGCCTTTGCCATGGCTCGTGATGGTTGCAGGCTTTGGCTGCGACATAGAGTTGGTGGACTGCCGCGGCCCATCGGGCCAGTGCGGCGTCTTTGGGGTAGCGGGTTCGCTGGTCGTGGATGTCCCGCAGCAGGTGCGCCCAGCACCGCTGCTTGGGGCCATCATAATGATGGTAGGCAGCGTAGAAATCGCTGACCAATACTCCGGAGAAAGCATCGCTCAGCACCTCGTCCACGACTGTTTTGCCCCGACCCCGCCGCAGGAAGTAGCGTTCGGTGGGGGTGCTGAAAGTCCACACGTAGCCGTTGGCCCCGCTCTGACGCCAGCCGGTTTCGTCGGCGTGGACCACTGGGCTGGCGCGGATGCGGTCCAGGATCGCGGCCACTGCCGGTTGGGCCCGCTGCGCCGTGCGATGGATGGCGCTCACGATGGCCCCCACGCTGAGGCGCAACTGATGCACGGTGTCCAGATACCACTGGACGCTGCGGATGGGCAGCCGCCCCTCTTCCCGCAGCGTGGCGATCAGGCTGAGCAGGTTGACGCCGAGGCGCTGCTGGCCCAGGACCACGCCGTCCAGTTCCGCCGGAGGTGTGCAGCGCCGTCGGCACGCCGGGCAAGTCCGAGCAATGTAGACGTGCTCGGTGACTTGCACCGGAACCACCGGCAACTCGATGACTTCCCGAGTGCGGTGGGTCCAACCGCCGGACAGGTGGGCGCCGCAATCGGGACAGTTCTCCATCACGTGCTCCACCCGGTGGGTGGGTGGCATGCGCGGGCGGGCGAAGCCGTGGCGTCGCTGCTTGCGGGGCCCCTGCTGCGCTGGGGGCTTCCGGGCCGATTTCGCCTTGAGGCCGGGCATTCGGAGCGGGTCGCCCGGTTTCGCCTGGCCTTCCAGTTCGGCAATCCGCCGCTGCAACCGCTCAATCACCGCCTGTAACTCGGCGATGATGGCAATCAGCACATCGCGGTCGACTGTGGTGAGGTCAACTTCAGTATCCATGCCCTTTATATGACATAACCACCGCCACCCGTGCCAGCGTTCGGCAACCCGCCTTCGGCCAATTCACCTCACCAAGTCTGAACTGTTACAGGCAACACGCTCCTCTTCTACCGTGACGACAGGCAGGAGTTTCCCGACGGGAAGCGGATGATCGATGGCCTGGAATGCAGGCTGTGGAGCAAGGGGAGATTAGGCATGCACGAGAGAGACCTGCACTTGTTGGCTGATGCCCTCGAAGGTCAAGACGAGAATGGAGGAGGGTTCGCCCATCTGGCGAAGGTAGGGATTAAGGAAGCGGGGTCCCTTTAGCCGATGACAATGCAGACCACGCCGTCACGAGTTTGTTGGCCAAGTGGCTAGCTGCCTCCGGGACTGCATTGTCGGAGCCCACGCCTCCCGTCATGATCGCTCAGCAACGGACTCTTGTGAGCCTGGCAGGTTCAGCCACATCTCGAAGACGGTGCCATCTACCGCCCACGTTAGCCCAATTAGCATGGGCTCGCACCTTCGGCGAGGACTCATGGTGCCGAGGGTCACAGGCCCACAAGCCATAGTTCGAAAACGGTTCTATCTACCGTATACGTTGGTGGGGCTTATAGGAGCCCTCTCAGATGAGCACCCCTATGAGGTCACATCTGACCGCCGCCCAATCGTGCGACTCCGTCCATATTCAGGTAAGAGTCTCCTTCCAAGAAGAGACTCTCCACTTGTTCTGGGGACGCCTTTCCTTCACGTCACAAAACATATAGCTCTGCTAAAGCGCTTACAGTCTGAGGTGGTACCCAAAAACTAGACAACTGGCTAAGAGAGAGTCCAGCTCCTAAAATAACCGGCAACTAACCGACGTGGAGGAGCAGGACATGAAGCAGACGAGGAATAAGCACAGTCCGGCGTTCAAGGCCAAGGTGGCCCTGGCCGCCCTTGCGGGGGAAGAGACCATCGCCCAGCTGGCCAGCCGATTTGAGGTCCATCCCAGTCAGATTCACGCCTGGAAAAGGGCCCTGGTGGAAGGAGCCCCGGAGCTATTTGCCACCAATCAGAAATCCCAGGAGAAAGCCAAGGAAGCTCAGATTAACCACCTCTACCGGCACATCGGCCAGCTGAAGGTGGAACGCGATTTTTTGTCGGAAAGGTCCGGTCTATGAGTCGCAGCATACGGCGAGCCATGATAGACCGAGACCACCAGCAGCTGTCTTTGGTGCGTCAATGTATCCTGCTGGACGTCAGCCGGGCCTCGGTGTACTACCGGCCGGTACCGACCAGGGCAGAAGACCTGGAGTTGATGGCCCTGATGGACCGTCAGTATTTGAAGACCCCCTTCTACGGCTCCAGGAAGATGAAGGCCTGGCTGCTGCAACAGGGCTATCTGGTGAGCCGAAAAAGGGTTCGAAGGCTGATGCGGTTGATGGGTCTGGAAGCGATCTACCGGCGTCCCAACACCAGCAAACCAGCGCCGGGACACCGGATCTTTCCCTATCTGCTGAAGGGAGTGGAGGTTAATCGGGTCGACCAGGTCTGGGCCGCGGACATCACCTACATCCCCATGGCGAAGGGCTTCCTGTACCTGGTGGCCATCATGGACTGGCACAGCCGGCACGTGCTGGCCTGGAAGCTCTCCAACACCATGGACACCAGCTTCTGCGTGGCGGCGTTGGAGGAAGCCCTGGGTAAGGGACGACCGGAGATATTCAACACCGACCAAGGGAGTCAGTTCACCAGTGAGGCCTTTACCCAGACGTTGCAGGAGCAGAGGGTCCAGGTCAGCATGGATGGTAAGGGTAGGTACCTGGACAACATCTTCGTGGAGCGGCTGTGGCGGAGCATCAAGTACGAGGAGGTGTATCTGAAAGCTTACCAGACCGTCGCCGAGGCCCGAACTGGGATCAATGCCTACCTGGAGTTCTACAACCGGCAGAGGCCTCACCAGGCTTTGGGCTACCGGACCCCAGCAGAGGTGTACCAACATGGCCAGGAAGAAAGGGGAGCAGCAGCTGAAGAAGCAGGGCTGCCATCGGGCTTGGTGAAACCTAGCGCAGGGGTGGGAGACTCTCTTAATTTAGCCCTCGTGCTGTCTTAATAATGGGGTCCACCTTAGTGGGAAGACGACTGCCATAATCAACAACCGCTAAGCGACAAGCGCCCCGAGGTTCATGACTACGCGTTCGGAGATGAGTTTGTCGGTCTTGTCGAAGTGATAAAAGGCGACGAACGGCAGTTCGACGTTGCGGCCCGTCGCTTCAATGCCTTGGAATTCACCGACATGTTTGCCGCACATGCGTCCCTCGACAATGATTTCGTCCTCTGTGAAATGTTCGGCGTCGATATAATGGTGAATGTCTTTAAAAGCGCCGTCCGTGCCGGAAAAGCCGATGAGGCCGTGCGCATAACGAATGCTTTGCGGGTCCGTGAACGGGATGCGGTTGTAAAGCATCTCAGCGTCGGGGGCGAAGGTCGCCATAATACCATTCATGTCGTGGTCGTTTTCAACGTCATAGTGGGTTTTAAGCAGGGCTCTGCGACGGGTCTTTTCGCCATCGGTAATGGGCATGGGTCATCCTCCTTGTTGTGAGTCCCAGCCGTTCTGAGGGCCGGACTCTGTTGAAATTGTGGGCCGGTGTAAGCTCATAGAAAGCCTACCATTGTTTAACCCGAATCCACCGAAGGACACGGATGGACGGCGTGAGGACAGCGGAAGGGGGTGGGTGAGGGAGCTACAGGGGAGATGGCCTGGGGTCTTGGGGTAGATGGGAGGCCGGCGGACGGTCTTCAGTCGCCGCACAGGGCCCCTAAGGCCCTATGCGGGAGTTGCGATGCGCGGGATGGCGAGAGGATACGCAGCAGGGGACTCTCGCGACCGGGGTGGCGCGAGATTGTGGGGACGTTGGGTCAGTTGCAGGCTGGCCGTCAGGCCGGGAACGGAATGGCTTGCAGCCGGGCCAAGGCGCGACTGAACTGGGTTTCCCAAGGCCAGCGCCGGGGGAGATGCAAAGTGAGGCGGCGCGCCGAGCGGGTGATCCGTCCCACCAGAGCGAAGACCCGCCGCCTGAGGGTCTTGGTGATCACGGTCCGCTCGCCCAGACCAATCCGCGCCGTCCAGCGGGCCAGGTTATGCGCCATCACCTGGACCGCCAGCCAGGCGCCGTTGGCGGCGAAGCGCGCCGACGGCATGTGGTTCAGCCCGACGCCGTACTTGAGGTCGCGTATGGCGTTCTCGACCTCGGCGTGGCGGCGATGATCGGCCTCCAGTTCCAGCGTCTCCCCATCGCGGTCGGTGATGAAGGCGTGATAGCTGTATCTGGCGAAGAGGGCGAGCTGGGAACCGGGCGTCGGCTTCACCCGCCGGACAATGAGCCGCACCGGCGCGGCGTCCGGCTTGGTCTGGAACGGGGTGTAAGTCGTCTCGGCGACATCGGCGGCACCGTCCATCCAGTAGGGAATGGGAGTCCAGTCCTCCTCTGGTATCGCCTCGATCAGGTCCCGCAGGCTGGCGCGCTGGCGGATGGTGATAGAGAAGCGGACATCCATTTCCCGGCAGGCGGCAACGACAGTGTGGGCGTAGAAGCCGCTGTCGGCCCGCACCGTGAGCCGTCCCCTAGCCCCGCCGTAGCGCACCCGCCCCACCGTCTCACGCAGGAAGTGGGCGGCGCCACGGGCGGCGTTGGCCCGGCCCTCGCGCAGCCGGGACATCAGCACTTCGCCGGTGCCGGCGGCAATGGCCAGCAGCGGGTGATAGCCGCGGGCGCCGGTATAGCCGTGGTGGCGCGCTCCCTCCTTGGCCAGTCCATAGGTCTCGCAGATGGTCGAGTCCAGGTCGATGGTCAGGGGCGAGTCGCCGGGTCCGGCCCCAGCGGCCCAGGCCCGGGCCAACAACTGGCGGCTCACGCGGTCGAGTTGACGGACATGCCCCCACCGGAAGCTGCGCAGGAAGGTCCCCAGGGTGGATGGCGCCTTGACCACGCAGCCTAGAACACCGACCGTCCCACCAGCGCGCAGCGCATCGGCGTCGTCGATGCAGTCGCCGCCTGCCAGCGCGGAAGCGACCAGCGTCAGCATCTTGTCCCCAGTGTTCGCCCGTCCCGGCGCTCCGCCGAGGTCAAGGTGATGGTCGACGAGTTCCCGCAGGCCCAGGTGCCGGGCTAGGGTGGCCGGCAGGAGCAGGCCGGCATTGGCCACCAGGCGATGGTCGTCAAAGAGGATGCGGATACGGTCGGGTTTGTTCTGTGGCAGCATCTATTGGGTGCTCCTTGTTTCCGGGCGGGTTTCTGTTCCAAAACCATTATCCCAGATTCAGAGGAGCACCCTCTGCCTTCTTCAAGGGCTGTCCCCAAGGACATCCTTCGGTGGATTCGGGTTTAAGCTTAAACCCGAATCCACCGAAGGACACGGATGGACGGCGTGAGGACAGCGGAAGGGGGTGGGTGAGGGAGCTACAGGGGAGATGGCCTGGGGTCTTGGGGTAGATGGGAGGCCGGCGGACGGTCTTCAGTCGCCGCACAGGGCCCCTAAGGCCCTATGCGGGAGTTGCGATGCGCGGGATGGCGAGAGGATACGCAGCAGGGGACTCTCGCGACCGGGGTGGCGCGAGATTGTGGGGACGTTGGGTCAGTTGCAGGCTGGCCGTCAGGCCGGGAACGGAATGGCTTGCAGCCGGGCCAAGGCGCGACTGAACTGGGTTTCCCAAGGCCAGCGCCGGGGGAGATGCAAAGTGAGGCGGCGCGCCGAGCGGGTGATCCGTCCCACCAGAGCGAAGACCCGCCGCCTGAGGGTCTTGGTGATCACGGTCCGCTCGCCCAGACCAATCCGCGCCGTCCAGCGGGCCAGGTTATGCGCCATCACCTGGACCGCCAGCCAGGCGCCGTTGGCGGCGAAGCGCGCCGACGGCATGTGGTTCAGCCCGACGCCGTACTTGAGGTCGCGTATGGCGTTCTCGACCTCGGCGTGGCGGCGATGATCGGCCTCCAGTTCCAGCGTCTCCCCATCGCGGTCGGTGATGAAGGCGTGATAGCTGTATCTGGCGAAGAGGGCGAGCTGGGAACCGGGCGTCGGCTTCACCCGCCGGACAATGAGCCGCACCGGCGCGGCGTCCGGCTTGGTCTGGAACGGGGTGTAAGTCGTCTCGGCGACATCGGCGGCACCGTCCATCCAGTAGGGAATGGGAGTCCAGTCCTCCTCTGGTATCGCCTCGATCAGGTCCCGCAGGCTGGCGCGCTGGCGGATGGTGATAGAGAAGCGGACATCCATTTCCCGGCAGGCGGCAACGACAGTGTGGGCGTAGAAGCCGCTGTCGGCCCGCACCGTGAGTTGTCCCCTGGCCCCGCCGTAGCGCACCCGCCCCACCGTCTCACGCAGGAAGTGGGCGGCGCCACGGGCGGTGTTGGCCCGGCCCTCGCGCAGCCGGGACATCAGCACTTCGCCGGTGCCGGCGGCAATGGCCAGCAGTGGGTGATAGCCGCGGGCGCCGGTATAGCCGTGGTGGCGCGTTCCCTCCTTGGCCAGTCCATAGGTCTCGCAGATGGTCGAGTCCAGGTCGATGATCAGGGGCGAGTCGCCGGGTCCGGCCCCAGCGGCCCAGGCCCGGGCCAACAACTGGCGGCTCACGCGGTCGAGTTGACGGACATGCCCCCACCGGAAGCTGCGCAGGAAGGTCCCCAGGGTGGATGGCGCCTTGACCACGCAGCCTAGAACACCGACCGTCCCACCAGCGCGCAGCGCATCGGCGTCGTCGATGCAGTCGCCGCCTGCCAGCGCGGAAGCGACCAGCGTCAGCATCTTGTCCCCAGTGTTCGCCCGTCCCGGCGCTCCGCCGAGGTCAAGGTGATGGTCGACGAGTTCCCGCAGGCCCAGGTGCCGGGCTAGGGTGGCCGGCAGGAGCAGGCCGGCATTGGCCACCAGGCGATGGTCGTCAAAGAGGATGCGGATACGGTCGGGTTTGTTCTGTGGCAGCATCTATTGGGTGCTCCTTGTTTCCGGGCGGGTTTCTGTTCCAAAACCATTATCCCAGATTCAGAGGAGCACCCTCTGCCTTCTTCAAGGGCTGTCCCCAAGGACATCCTTCGGTGGATTCGGGTTAAAGGTTCTGTGTATTGTTCTCAGCGCTCCCCTGCGGACGATTCGAATCTGTAAGTGCTATGCGGCTAGTGAGAGCCTCAGCTCAGAGGTGGGCTGAGTTCTTGCTATGGTCCATGACAGCCCACCACAGTGGACACTGGCCGACTCCAGTGAACAGTAATTTGGCATAAGCCAATCCTATCCGCTTTGTGAGCCGCTACTTGATATTGTACAATGCACCCACCTGTACCCCGGAAGCCTTACCAAACTGGTGCAGACCAACGTTGCCAAGCTTTACGGTCTCGCCGTGCCGAGCCCGATTTAGGGCCGGTTCACGGAATGCGATTCTGTTGTAAAAAAGGAGGTTCCAATGACCATCGAAACAACGCCCAAGGCCCAGGTTTTTTCCTTGCGCACACCTTACCTTTCAGCAGGTCACAGCACCACGCTGGTTGCCCGGGGCGACCATTCATGGTTCGCCGTAAAGGTTTACGCTCAGGGAGGTGAGAACGCCCTTCATGCTCACCCCAACGAGGAGCACACCTTTTTGGTCCTGGAGGGCCAGGCCACCTTCTATAACAAGGACCACACTCCCACCGTCGTTAACAGGTACGAGGGGGTGCTGCTGCCCAAAGGCACTTTCTACTACTTCCAGAGCACCGGGGAGGACCAACTGGTGATGCTGCGCGCCGGGTCTGGCAAAAAGGCTTCTCCGGGTGAGGTCAACCGGATCGCCCCCAACGGCCAGCCCTTTCCTGCCAGTGACCCCAACAACAAGGAGGGGAGCCTTCCCGGAGTACCAATTCTCGGCAAGTTCTTTAATGACTAGGGAAAAGAACTAAGGTGGACCCCATTATTAAGACAGCACGAGGGCTAAATTAAGAGAGTCTCCCACCCCTGCGCTAGGTTTCACCAAGCCCGATGGCAGCCCTGCTTCTTCAGCTGCTGCTCCCCTTTCTTCCTGGCCATGTTGGTACACCTCTGCTGGGGTCCGGTAGCCCAAAGCCTGGTGAGGCCTCTGCCGGTTGTAGAACTCCAGGTAGGCATTGATCCCAGTTCGGGCCTCGGCGACGGTCTGGTAAGCTTTCAGATACACCTCCTCGTACTTGATGCTCCGCCACAGCCGCTCCACGAAGATGTTGTCCAGGTACCTACCCTTACCATCCATGCTGACCTGGACCCTCTGCTCCTGCAACGTCTGGGTAAAGGCCTCACTGGTGAACTGACTCCCTTGGTCGGTGTTGAATATCTCCGGTCGTCCCTTACCCAGGGCTTCCTCCAACGCCGCCACGCAGAAGCTGGTGTCCATGGTGTTGGAGAGCTTCCAGGCCAGCACGTGCCGGCTGTGCCAGTCCATGATGGCCACCAGGTACAGGAAGCCCTTCGCCATGGGGATGTAGGTGATGTCCGCGGCCCAGACCTGGTCGACCCGATTAACCTCCACTCCCTTCAGCAGATAGGGAAAGATCCGGTGTCCCGGCGCTGGTTTGCTGGTGTTGGGACGCCGGTAGATCGCTTCCAGACCCATCAACCGCATCAGCCTTCGAACCCTTTTTCGGCTCACCAGATAGCCCTGTTGCAGCAGCCAGGTCTTCATCTTCCTGGAGCCGTAGAAGGGGGTCTTCAAATACTGACGGTCCATCAGGGCCATCAACTCCAGGTCTTCTGCCCTGGTCGGTACCGGCCGGTAGTACACCGAGGCCCGGCTGACGTCCAGCAGGATACATTGACGCACCAAAGACAGCTGCTGGTGGTCTCGGTCTATCATGGCTCGCCGTATGCTGCGACTCATAGACCGGACCTTTCCGACAAAAAATCGCGTTCCACCTTCAGCTGGCCGATGTGCCGGTAGAGGTGGTTAATCTGAGCTTCCTTGGCTTTCTCCTGGGATTTCTGATTGGTGGCAAATAGCTCCGGGGCTCCTTCCACCAGGGCCCTTTTCCAGGCGTGAATCTGACTGGGATGGACCTCAAATCGGCTGGCCAGCTGGGCGATGGTCTCTTCCCCCGCAAGGGCGGCCAGGGCCACCTTGGCCTTGAACGCCGGACTGTGCTTATTCCTCGTCTGCTTCATGTCCTGCTCCTCCACGTCGGTTAGTTGCCGGTTATTTTAGGAGCTGGACTCTCTCTTAGCCAGTTGTCTAGTTTTTGGGTACCACCTCAGTGCCCGGATGCATCAGGTTCCGCCGGTACGCCCTGTACAAGGGGCAGGGGCCCAAGTACACCGTGGTGTACGATTCGACACGAGAAGGTCTCCCAGAGTCCCGAGTGGCTGGCAGCCAGACAGAAATCAGGCGGTGCCCTGGGGGATATATTCCCGAGGATGTCCCACGACGAGGGCTCTCCGGGCATCTACAAGAAGTTATTCCAGCTGTAGTGGTGCACCGGAGCAGCAGCGATGAGGGGCCAGTCCTTACGGCTTCATTTGAGAAATGCCCAGGTACTAATATGCAGTGGCTCAAACCTTGACTGCGTATAAAGAACCGCCATACTGGTAGAAAAATGTGGGGTATCATCCTGGCGGATGCCGCCTCGCTTACGCATGAGGTGTGTGGTTATCTAGTGCCAACCCATGGGAAGGAGAGTGATGATCCAGCGAGTGGACCACATCGAGATCAACGTTCCTGACATTGATAAGGCTATAGACTTCTATACGAACATCCTCGGCTTTAAGCTGTGGCGGCGCGTAAAAGTCGAGCGTCCCAACGGCGACACGTCGGAGATCGTTGGAGTTGTGCTGGACGATGTCATGATCGAGATCCTGAAGGCGCAGGACCTTCAAGTAGACCAGAATAGCGTCGGGGTGCGGCTCATCGCACTGCGGGTCGACGATATGGCAAAAACTGTTGAGGATCTTCAGAGCAAGGGGGTGGAGATAGCTGTGGCGCCGGGAGAAGCGAGGAGTTTTGATGGTCTACGGGCTGAGATCAAGGACCCGAACGGGGTTCACATCGAACTTCGTGAATGGCGCAATGACGGGTTCTCGAATCACGGCTGGCAGCCCTCCAAAACCGGAGTGGTGCGGCTCGCGTAATCCACTAGCACATTCATGCCCAAGAAAGTCCTAGACTTTCAGCAACAGGAGGGGGCAAATCCACGCCACGTTCAGGAGTTGTTATACAGGCACCCGCTTCCGCTGTTCCCGTCGAATGGCCCACCACACGTACCCGCCACCAAGTGCCATTACCACGGACACCCCAACCAAAGCAAATCCCCCGGCTGTATACCCGCTGGCCTTTGGCACCTCCACGGTCAGTAGCTCGACAAGAATGTCCCCCAGGTCGCTTGAGACCGCCACGCTCACCTGCCAGGTGCCTGTAGCTTCCAGGTTAACATCCGCCTCGTAGCGCTCGGGCGTCTGCGGGGTATTGAATGCATGGGCCCAGCCTTCAACGCTGTCCAGTTCATTCTTGGTTTGAATCAGCACCCGAGCCCCAGGGACTGCCTGCTGGGTCGTCTTGTCGAGCACGATCACGATAAAATGGTTTGCACCGGAGTCAGGGGTTAGCTGGCTCTCAGTAATGGCGACCTCATACGGGCCCACTATTTTCTGAACTGATCCGCTCCCATTTTCTTGTGCGAATACAGGTGGCCAGCCGAGTGTCGCAACCACCCCTGCCAGAATGAACGCGGCAAGCGCGCTGGCTACCCACAGACCTCGTGTCGTGTGCCTTAACGTGCTGTTCACCTATCCAGGTTTCCCTCTATGAACTGGCGAATACGTGACTCGATGAAAATGTCCAGTGTTTCCAACCTGCCGGGTGCGGCCAGAGCGATCCTGCCACCCATTCTTGGAATGGGGGCCAAATACACTTGGGGAGGGTAACTCTGAACGATCTCTACCAGATTCTGAACCAGGCTGGCGAGGAAACTCCGGTGGAGCTCCAACGGCGTGCTCATCTCCTCACCCTGGACCGTGGAGTACATTAGGCCCCTCCTAAGACAGTCCACCTGTCAATTCCGTACTTTTTATCACAGCTGTATCATCTGATGTCATCCCGTGTTCTGTAGTTCGTCACGTAGGAGCCCAGGCCCCTTAGAAGAGGCCCGTCTTCGAAGTGAGAGGCATGCCAGTGTAGTTAGACATCGATTCTCCCGACAATAAAGATCAAAGAGACGTTATATCGAGCAATCTGCTGCATCAACGCGGTATCTAAAAGCAAGCGTGGGTATTATTTGGATCACGTAGGGGCTACGCCAGAGCCACCGGAGTCTTCAAGTCGGATAACACCATACGCAACTGGCTCGTATGAAACCGAGACCTGCCGGTGCGACTCCAACTCCTCCAGAGCTTGGTCCAAGCGAGTCCTAAGGTTCCTCAACTCGCCTTGATGCATGCGAATAATCCGCTGATCCTGGGCTCTGTCAAGCCTTTCCTGCGCACGACGAATCTTGGCCTGGAACGTCCTTTCTAGCGAGGATTTCCTAACGGCCACAAGAGCGTCGTTCCGCTGTCGTAAAGAATGGTCCCGCTCTGCTCTAACTGTACCCATATACTGATGAGCATGTTCCCTGAACTGCTCAAACAGATCGAGAGAGAAAGGGAGAAGGTCAACTAAGGTGGACCCCATTATTAAGACAGCACGAGGGCTAAATTAAGAGAGTCTCCCACCCCTGCGCTAGGTTTCACCAAGCCCGATGGCAGCCCTGCTTCTTCAGCTGCTGCTCCCCTTTCTTCCTGGCCATGTTGGTACACCTCTGCTGGGGTCCGGTAGCCCAAAGCCTGGTGAGGCCTCTGCCGGTTGTAGAACTCCAGGTAGGCATTGATCCCAGTTCGGGCCTCGGCGACGGTCTGGTAAGCTTTCAGATACACCTCCTCGTACTTGATGCTCCGCCACAGCCGCTCCACGAAGATGTTGTCCAGGTACCTACCCTTACCATCCATGCTGACCTGGACCCTCTGCTCCTGCAACGTCTGGGTAAAGGCCTCACTGGTGAACTGACTCCCTTGGTCGGTGTTGAATATCTCCGGTCGTCCCTTACCCAGGGCTTCCTCCAACGCCGCCACGCAGAAGCTGGTGTCCATGGTGTTGGAGAGCTTCCAGGCCAGCACGTGCCGGCTGTGCCAGTCCATGATGGCCACCAGGTACAGGAAGCCCTTCGCCATGGGGATGTAGGTGATGTCCGCGGCCCAGACCTGGTCGACCCGATTAACCTCCACTCCCTTCAGCAGATAGGGAAAGATCCGGTGTCCCGGCGCTGGTTTGCTGGTGTTGGGACGCCGGTAGATCGCTTCCAGACCCATCAACCGCATCAGCCTTCGAACCCTTTTTCGGCTCACCAGATAGCCCTGTTGCAGCAGCCAGGTCTTCATCTTCCTGGAGCCGTAGAAGGGGGTCTTCAAATACTGACGGTCCATCAGGGCCATCAACTCCAGGTCTTCTGCCCTGGTCGGTACCGGCCGGTAGTACACCGAGGCCCGGCTGACGTCCAGCAGGATACATTGACGCACCAAAGACAGCTGCTGGTGGTCTCGGTCTATCATGGCTCGCCGTATGCTGCGACTCATAGACCGGACCTTTCCGACAAAAAATCGCGTTCCACCTTCAGCTGGCCGATGTGCCGGTAGAGGTGGTTAATCTGAGCTTCCTTGGCTTTCTCCTGGGATTTCTGATTGGTGGCAAATAGCTCCGGGGCTCCTTCCACCAGGGCCCTTTTCCAGGCGTGAATCTGACTGGGATGGACCTCAAATCGGCTGGCCAGCTGGGCGATGGTCTCTTCCCCCGCAAGGGCGGCCAGGGCCACCTTGGCCTTGAACGCCGGACTGTGCTTATTCCTCGTCTGCTTCATGTCCTGCTCCTCCACGTCGGTTAGTTGCCGGTTATTTTAGGAGCTGGACTCTCTCTTAGCCAGTTGTCTAGTTTTTGGGTACCACCTCAATTACGGGTCGATCAGTTCCAGAGTCTTGTAGCAACTGCTAATCAGGTGCGGTGTAGCTTAGGTGCCCTCCTACAGCCTTAGGATCCGCTCCGCGGTCTCGTGCATCAGCCTGTGTATCTGCATCTTGCTCAGGCTCTTCCAGCCTAAGAGGCTACCAGGTATCCATCTCGACCACTTCGTAACCGCTGTGCGTTTAAAGCTCCCTTACCTGGCTCGGCAAGCTCGCTAATGGCGCGCCCGAAGGGATTCGAACCCCCGACCCTCGGTTCCGAAGACCGATGCTCTATCCGCTGAGCTACGGGCGCGCGATGTCTCCATGATAGCAAATCGCCCGTTCCGTCGCCATGCAGGGCGCATCAGGCCTCTCGTATGGCCCGCACGACCAGGCAGTCCCAGTTGAAGCGTATGGAGCCTCCCTCCACCGTTTGAATGTTGAAGGAGGCCGCCGCGCCCGCGGGAGCCTTCAGGAAGTCGCTTCGCAACCGCTCGACCTCCTGGGCAAGGGTGCCGGAGCGCCTCACCCAGTCGTCGAACTCCAGGTCCACCGGGGTCATCGCTGCGTCGGTGACCTGAAACCCATGCTGCTCCAGGAGGGAAAGCCACTGGGAGGAGGACAGGTTCCGGACGTGGCTGGGGTCCCGGCGCACCTCTATATCGTGCATCCACCGGGCGGTTTCAGGGTCCTCGGGAGACGTGGTATCGGCTAGGAGCAGCACCCCGTCTGGGCGCAGGACGCGGCGCCATGTGGCCAGGGCCCTCTCTACATCCTGGAAGTGATGGGCGGCGGTCCGACAGGTCATCAGGTCCAGGGACCCGTCGGCGAAGGGCAGGTCCTCGGCGGCGGCTAGGGCGTAGCTCACGTTGGACAGGTTCCGCTCTTGGGCGATGCGGCGGGCTTCTCCCAGCATGGCTGGGGTGAGGTCTGTTGCCAACGCATCTTCGGCGTAAGGGGCCACTGCGAAGGCCGTGAAACCGGCGCCCGTTGCAACGTCCACTGCCAGCTTATAGCGTCCTCTAGCCGCCCACTCCGTGAGCACCTCTAGGCTCTCCCCACTGCTATGGACCTGGCTCACCGAGTAGAGGTGGGCCTGTCGCCCAAACTGCTCCTGAGCGCTGGGTGATCTATCCCTCACTGTACCCTCGCCATCTATGGAGACTTGGCCTGGCGGTCACGGCCGCCTTCAGCGAACAAATTTGGGCACCATTATAGCACCTACCACTGGGCTGGAAGGCTGGCCTCCTTGTGATATGATGCCGCCCGTCGGTGCTATTCATCAGAGTTCAACCCATTGAGAGGGAGGTGTTCCATGCCCCACGTCAAGGCCAACGGCATCAACGTCTTCTACAGGGAGGCAGGAGAGGGGGAGCCGGTCCTGCTTCTCCAGGGGTTTGAGATGGACCATAGAGGATGGTCTGTGCAGGCGCAGGTACTACGCCAGCACTTTCGGTGCGTCAGCATCGACAACCGGGATGTGGGCCAGACCGATCGAGCCTCCGGTCCCTACAGCGTGGCCGATATGGCCGCCGACGCCCTGGGGGTCCTGGATGCGCTGGATATTGAGCGGGCCCACGTAGTGGGCCACTCTCTGGGTGGGGCCATTGGCCAGGAGATGGCCATCAGCCATCCGGAGCGTGTGGACAAGCTGGCCCTCATCTCCTCCTACGTGTACATGGGCTCCCGGGATCGCGCCATAGCCGAGGCCCGGAAGGTGTCCCGAGCCAAGATGTCGCTGGGGGAGTACTACACCGCCATCTTCCCCTGGATTTACAGCGAGGCCGACTACTCGGTGACCGGCCAGGTAGAGACCATTCTGGAGCGGGCCTCGGCCAATCCAGAGCCCCAGCCCTACGACGCCTACTGCCGCCAGTCGGACGCAGTGGTCAGCCACGACACCCGAGGCCGCCTGGGACGCATCTCGGCGCCAACCCTGGTGCTGGCGGGAGACGCCGACCTGGCCACGCCCCTTGAGCAGTCGGAGCAACTACGAGACGGCATCCCCAACGCGAGGCTGCAGGTCATCAAGGGAGGGGGCCACGGCATTCTGTGGACCCAGCAGGCGGAGCAGGTAAACGAGGCTCTGCTGGCCTTTCTCAGGGAGTAGCAGTGGGTTGTGGGTGGGAGATAACATGCTTGGTCTTGGAAGGGGTGGGGTGAGCGGAGGGATTTGAACCCTCGATCTCCAGGGCCACAACCTGGCGCCTTAACCACTTGGCCACGCCCACCACGCTACGAAGGAAGTCTAGCATCAGCTAGGGCCTCGGTCAAGAAAAGGGATCGGCGCACAGGAGGATGGATGCCAAACTCAAGCTCAGAGGGAGCCATACAAACCTCTCAGAAAAGGATGACGGCCCAGATAGGAAAGAGTGAAACGCAGACCAGCCCTTAATCCTTTATGACGCCCTGCTCACGGCAGAACTCCAGCACCAGGGAGCGAAAGCCTTCAGGATCCTCTCTGTATACGCCGTGACCGGCGTCCTGAAAGATCTCCAGCCGGGCCTTGGGCAGGTTGCGAGACATGATCACGGACCCGCCAGTTCCAGCGATGTTGTCCTTGCCGCCGGCGACTATCAGTACAGGGCAGGTGATGTGCTTTAGCCGCGGTGTGAAGGGCTGCTCCCTTAAGCTGGCCGTGGCTCGGGCGTTGGCCACATGGGAGTCCACGTGCTCCGGCGCTACGTTCATCCCAGCCTCCGCCCGGGAGGCCGCGCTGCTGGCGTGGCCCGCGAAGGCGGGCTGAAACTCGCCCACCGCGGCCTTGGCCCCCAGGCGGACTACCTCTCCTATCCTGTACCAGTTCTCCGAGCCGGCCTCGTTGACCTCGCTGGAGGTGCTGTCGAAGATGACGGCGGAGCACTTGTCCAGGTAGTCCAGGGCGAACTGCTGCGCCACAACCCCTCCCCATGACACGCCGTGCACCACCGCCTTCTGAACGCCCAGCCTGTCCAGGAGCCTTGCTAGATCGGAAGCGTATAAGGGCAAAGAATACTTGGCAGCGCCCGAGGACTGGCCCAGGCCCCGGTTGTCCCATGTGACCACCCTGCCGAAGTGCTGCCGCCAGAAGGGGACCTCTTCAACGAAACCCTGGCCGTTGCCGCCCAGGCCGTGGCAGAAGGCATACGCCAGGGGCCCGCTGCCCACCTCCTCGTAGTGAATTGTGACGTCTTCCAGGTCCATCTTGGGCATGGCTCAACTCCTTTCAGTTACGTCTCGGGGCTCCCCGTCTCACGCCTTGAGGATACCCTGGTCGCGGCAGAACTCCAGCGCCAGGGCGCGAAACTCCTCCTGCTTCTCCTGATAGATGATGTGCTCGGCATCCTGGTAGATCTCCAGCCGGGCGTTGGGTAGGTTGCGAGACATAATCACAGCGCCCGCCGCCCCCGAGGTGCTGTCCTTTCCACCGACGACTACCAGCGCGGGGCAGGTGATGTGCTTCAGCCGAGGCGTATAGGGGTGCTCCCGCAGGGCGGCGATGGCCCTGGTCATGGCTACGTAGGACTCTCTGTCCTCAGGCGGTATGATAGGCCAGCGACCCTCCGCCTTGCCTGACTCCGCCACCCTGGCGGCGGGAGTGCTGGTGTGGCCCGCGTAAGCGGCCTGAACCTCCTCTTTCTGTACGACCTTGTAGTCGTTGCGGATCACCTCGCCTATCTGGTACCAGTTCTCCGACCCTGCTACGTTTACCTCGCTGGAGGTGCTATCAAAGATTGCGGCGGCGCACTTCTCCGGGTAGTCCAGGGCGAACTGGATGAGCAGCACGCCTCCCCAGGAGTTGCCGTGGATGATCGCCTTTTCGATTCCCAGCCCATCCATCAGTCTCGCCAGGTCGGAGGCGTAGAGGTGCATGTTGTATTTCCTGGCGCCGGAGGACTGGCCGCGGCCACGATGGTCCCAGGTAACGGCCCTCCCGACGTGCTCCGCCCAGAAGGGGAGATGCTCCAAAAAGGCGTCGCCGGCACGACTGAGGCCGTGGCAGTGGATGTAGGCGAAGGGCCCGCTGCCCACCTCGTCGTAGTGGATCTTTACGTCTTCCAGGTCTATTTCGGGCATGTTTTTGCTCCTTTCATCCCTTGAGTCAGGGCTGACCTGCTCTCCTTTGAGCTTCTGCCTGAGTAGGTTCCTATGTGAGGATTTTCTCTCAAAAGCCCAACGCTTCTTTCCCACCCACCCACCCGATATGTCTAATTCCTGAGGGGGCACCCCTCAGACTCCCTGGCAGAGAACCTAGGTTCTCTGCACTCTCCTGGGTTATTGTGCAAAGCTGGGGAACCCCTCAAACTCTCCTGCACCCTTTAACGGGCTATCAACTGGTTCACTAAGGACGCCATCACTTTCGGGCCAGGTTCTGGGCCAGGTGCACCAGGGTGCCAACGGGCACCCCCGTGGCGCCCTTGGGTTGTACCCCTTGACCTTGTCGGTCCGCGAGGTGCCGGCGATGTCCAGGTGGACCCAGGGCGTATCCTCGGCGAACTCCCTGACGAAGTAGGCGGCGGTGATGGAGCCGGCGGGTCGTCCCCCGGTGTTCTTGATGTCGGCGACGTCGCTCCTGTTCTGCTCCTTGTAGTCATCGTACATGGGAAGCTGCCAGATGCGCTCTCCGGCCTCTTTGCCCGCGCTGATGACCTGGTCGCACAGCTCCTGGTTGTTGGTGAAGGCGCCGGTACAGGCGTGGCCCAGGGCCACCACAATGGCTCCCGTAAGGGTGGCTACGTCCACCAGGCGGGTCAGGCCCGTCTGCCGTGCGTAGCAGAGGGCGTCGGCCAGGACCAGGCGTCCCTCTGCGTCGGTGTTGTCCACCTCGATGCTCTTTCCGTTCATGGCCTTCACCACGTCCCCTGGCCTCTGAGCAGAGCCCCCGGGCATGTTCTCCGTGGTGGGTACGATGCCCGTGACGTTAATCCTGGGCTTGAGGTGTCCTATAGCCTTCATTGCGGCGATGACCGAGGCTCCACCCGCCATGTCGCCCTTCATCTCGCCCATGCCCTGGGCCGGCTTTATGGATATTCCTCCGGTATCGAAGGTGATGCCTTTGCCCAGCAGTCCCAGGTTGTTGCTCTCGTTCTCCGGATCGCCCCGGTGGCGCAGGATGATGAACTTGGGAGGAGTATTGCTGCCCTGAGCAACCCCCAGCAGGGCCCCCATGTCCAGCTCCTCCATCTGGGGCCTGTCAAAGACCTGAATCTCAAGGCCCGTCTCATCCGCCACCTCCCTGGCTACTTCAGCGATGCGAGAGGGGGTCATGTAGTTGGCCGGCTCGTTGCACATGTCCCGGCAGAGGTTGATGGCCTCGGCCAAGATGCCGCCCTTCTCGATGCCTTTGTTCAGGGCTGACAGCTTGGCCTGGTCCGCTTCCACTATCTGAAGCTCCTCGATCTCTTTGGTGTCTTCCTTTTTGCTCAGATACTTGTCGAACCTGTACAACCCCTGCATGGCTCCCTCGGCAATGGCCTCTCCGACGCCCTCCACGTCCAGACCCCCGATGCCGGCGCCGTGAGCAATGGTGGCGACCCTCTGCACGCCGCGCTGCCGGAGATGCCGGCAGGCGCCGCCGACCACATAACGCACCGCGTCCAGGTCGAACTCTTCCCGCTTGCCCAGGCCCACCACCAGCACCCTGGAAGGCGTTATCTTGCCCAGGGTGTGAATAAGGGTTAGCTCCCCCTTCTTCCCCTTGATTTCCCCCTCCTTGATGAGGCTGGAGATGACGCCGTTCAGGGCCTGGTCCATGGCCCCAGTGGCGCCGCCAGGGGAGGTAACCCCATCGAAGAGGTTGACCATAACGGCGCCTATGTTAAGCTTCGTTACATCTCCAGCGACGGCCTTGATCTCCATGCTTCCTCCTTGATCGAGCAGGGCTGTCTAGGGGCGCAGCCAGCGCCAAAGCTCCTTGGTGATCCTGCCAATGGCGGGGGTTATATCCCTGGACGTGTCCACTACGTAGTGGTCCCGCCCTATGGACTCCGATGTGGAGCGCATCTTCTGATAGACTCCCCAGTCCGCTTCTGAATGATCCTCGCGACGAAGGTTGTAATTCCTTGTCTTCAGGCGTTGCCGCACCACCACCTCGGGAGCCATGACCTGAATCATCACCAGCTTGGCGCCCACCTGGTCCGCGATATGGTAGAGAAGCTCCCGGTTGGGCTCCACCAGATTGGTGGCGTCCAGCAGTGCGGGTATGCTCTGCCTGAGAAGCTCGGCGATGAGTCGGTGGCAGGCCCTGAAGAGCCGTGCGCTCTCCTGGGCGTCGTAGGTCGGCCGCTCTACCAGGGCCCTCCGCAGTGAGTCGGTCTCCAGGACCGCCAGAGGAAAACCCTCTGACAAATGGCGGCTGAAGAAGGATTTTCCAGTACCAGGCAGCCCGCTGACCACGACTAAGATGGGCCTGGCCACCGGCTTTGGAAGTTCACCTATATTATCTCTAAGCCGCTCCCAGTCCCCGCGCGTGGCGACGGGCCTAACGGACCTGCTGGCCGCCATCTTTCCTCAAATACAAATTCCCAGGCGGTGGCTCCGCCCATTATATTTTACCAGGGAGCCTTTTGCCAGCGATTGTATTGAACTCCGTCCTCGCCCCTGATAACATGCTCAGTGCCTAGGAACTGGCAGCGGAGGTGCGCGAGATGCGAAGCAGAGTAAGAAAGCCCGAAGAGGAGGACCTTCTGGCGAAGGCCCAGAGATATCTTCCTGGAGGGACCACCGGCAACATAAACTCTACGCCGGAAGAAGCCTTCGTAGTCAGGGAGGGGCGCGGCTCCCGGGTCTGGGATGCCAGTGGAAACGAATATATAGACTACCTTCTGGGGTCAGGGCCTCTGGTCCTGGGCCATGCCCATCCGGCGGTGGTATCCGCGGTGCGGGACCACTTGGAGCGAGGGAGCACCTATTTCGCCGTCAACGAGCAGGCCATCCTGCTGGCCGAAGAGATAGTAAGAGCGGTGCCCTGTGCCGAGCAGGTCCGCTTTACCTCCAGCGGCTCTGAGGCCACCCTCTTCGCCATGCGCCTGGCTCGAGCGCACCGTCGTAAGGAGAAGATCCTAAGGTTCGAGGGGTCCTTTCACGGCACCAATGACTACGCTCTGATGGCACCAGACGTCAACTCGCCCAGAGAAAGTCCCCAGGTAGTTGCGGGGTCGGCGGGGATTCCCAAAGCGGTCGGTGAGACTGTGCTCATGGCCCCCTTCAACGACCTTGAAGCTACCACAGCCATCATCGAGGAACACCACGACGAGCTGGCCGGCGTCATCATGGAAGCCTTCCAGCGCATCATACCCCCCAAACCCGGCTTCCTGGAGGGAGTCCGGCAGGCCACCAGCCAGTACGGCATCCCCCTCATCTTCGACGAGATCGTCACGGGCTTTCGCTTCGCCTACGGGGGAGCCCAGGAGTACTACGGCGTCGTGCCGGACATCGCTAGCCTGGGGAAGATCGTAGGTGGTGGGTTCCCTCTGGCCGCGGTCTGCGGGAGCGCTGAGATTATGGCCCACTTCGATCCGGCCATGCAGGGCAGCGGAGACTACGTGCCGCAGATCGGGACTCTGAGCGGAAATCCCATCGCCTCCGTCGCCGGATTGGCTACCCTAAAGGAGCTTCGCAAGGAAGGCACCTACGAGAGGCTTTTCGCAATGGGAAACCAACTGAAGGAGTCCCTGGAACGGCTGCTACGAGAGGTGGAGATACCGGCCCAGGTGGTGGGCGATGCTCCCCTATTCGACGTCTGTTTTACCCCCCAGGAGGTCACGGACTATCGCTCCATCCTCACTGCCGATGAGGGAATGCTGAAGCGGTTCAATAAGGCATTGCTGGAGAGAGGCATCCTCAAGTCGGACCACAAGATCTACGTGGGAGTCATCCACAGTAGCGATGATGTCCAGCAGACGGTGGAAGCCATGACTTCGGCTATAAAAGAGGTGGCTGGATAGGCCCGGCCACACCGTCGTCGGGGTGTACTGGCCTGGAGTAGATTAGGGGTAATCTCCGGGGAAAACGCAAGGGGTGATCAAACTTTTTTCGTGAGAAAATTTTCTTGACGCCTTACGTGTCTTTGAAGTAGTTTCAGAGAGACCACTGAGCAGGATTGGGCGAGTCTTAGGCACATCCCTCTAAGGGGCCCCACTTGCAACGCCTTCTCGGTGGAGTCTTAACAGCGTTTGCGAAGAAGGTCTGCGAGTAGTCCTTCGTGGTCGTAGTCGCAGCTTCTTTGCGTGGCATGTCCAATAGGCTGCGCCCGGCCTATTAAAGTGCTCTAAGAGGTTTTCCGCTTTTTAGCAGGATAGCTTGGGGGCTACTTATCCTAACTACACCTAGCTTTTGTTTTTACTTTGTTTATGCAAAATCAAAAGAAATTTACCCCCAAACCCTATTGACAAACTATCCACTAACCTCTTATTGTTCTCGGCGTTGGGCATTTAAACTAGAGTGGAATCCATCAATCTACTCTCAAAAGGTATACAAGGTATACCATTACCCGGTAAATCTGCAAAGGGGCGGAAGCCAAAAATCCAGTCTAGATACAATAAGAGTAAAGCTAGCAAAGTTCTAACTAAAGTTTAAAACAACTGCATAGTTATGTAGCAGTACTGCCGCTCATTCAGCGAGCGGATAGAACCAAAACCACCGCACTTCGGGCAGCGTTTCGCCCTTGAGTTGAGACGGGCCCTCATTTTTAGGCGAAAAGCCGCCTAATCGATCCCAACATCAGGGCTTTCATCGGAAAGGTGGTATGCGGTGCGAATAGGGAATTTTTCGTTTCACTTGATTAGCGACGGCGCATTTCTCCGCGATGGCGGTTGCATGTTCGGCCAGGTCCCAAAAGTCACCTGGGAGGAAGGGATAAAACCGGACAGGAGGAACCGAATCCGTTTGGGAGTGAACAGCCTCCTCATCCAGACACCCAACAGCAATATCCTTGTGGATACGGGAGCGGGTGCCAAAGAGGCTGAGGAGATGAAAGAAACGTATGGGTTAAGCGCCGGAAAGCTTCTCAGACGCCTTAAGGACCTGGGGCTTACGACTCGGGACATAGATACGGTCATCCTTACCCACCTGCACTTTGATCATTGTGGTGGGAGCACACGGCAGGAGCGTACAGGCAAAGCTGCCCCTACCTTCCCCAAGGCCAAATACCTGGTCCAAAGAGAAGCCTGGGAGGAGGCATGCTGCCCCGACGAGAGGGGACGAGACTCCTTTCACCCCGATGATTTCATGCCCCTCATGGAGAGGGGTCAGCTATCCTTGATTGATGGTGACTACGAAGTCATGCCCGGCGTGTGGACCAAGAACACCGGTGGGCACTGTAGGGGGCACCAGGTGGTCACTGTCAACCCCTCTGGGGAACGCATAGCCTTCCTGGGCGACCTGATACCTACTGCTCATCACATTCCCCTGTCCCATATCTCCTCTTACGATCATTCTCCTGAGGAGACCCTGGTGCAGAAGCGGATGTTTCTGGAGATGGCCCAGGAGGAGGGCTGGCTTCTGATATTCGGGCACGGCATGGAGAATAGCGCAGGCTACGTGGACAGGAGAAACGGCGACATCGTTTTCCGGCCCGTAGAGGTGTGAGGAAACCCTCCTCTTATGCCGTATCGGCTAACAACGGCGATACGATTCTAACGTACGCACTGTCGTCGTCACATCGGGTGATTTCGGCGGGAGTTATGCGGTTGGACAGGTCCCCCGGATGCTCTGTGTGTACGCGGATGTAGTTGTCCGTCAACCCTTCCCAGAGCCGGAGTTCTTCTACTCTCCGTTGTCCCTCCCATAGCACGGGCCGCGTTTGCCCCAAAAGCCCATTCCGGAAGTCCCGCGCATGATAGCGCGCTACCTGGAGCATCTGCTCCATCCTGGCCCTCTTGATTGAGGGGCCTACCTTATCTGGAAAATAGGCCGCACTAGTCCCTGGCCGTGTTGAGTAGGGAAAGACGTGGATGGCGGCGAACCTCATATCCTGGCAGAAGGAGTGGGTCTCCCGGAACTCCTCCTCCCCTTCTCCAGGAAAGCCCACGATGAGGTCGGCGGTGATGGACACCCCAGGGATACGCTCCCGAAGTAGGGCCACTTTTTGGGCGTAGAGCTGAGTCGAATAGCGGCGTCGCATGCGCTTGAGAACAGCGTCGCTGCCGCTCTGTAGAGGCATGTGGAAGTGGGGGCAAAGGCGAGGGTCGGACCAGAGGTCAATCAACTCCTGGGTGATCTCCTGAGGCTGTAAGGAGGAAACCCTAAGACGCTCCAATCGGGTCTCCCTCAGCAGTCGCTCCAGTAGCCTCGTTAGGGTCATCCTGGGCAGGTCGAAGCCGTAGGAGCCCAGTTGGGTGCCCGTAAGCACCACCTCCTTGTACCCCTCCTGCACTCGATCCCGTACCTGTTGAAGCAGCTCCTCTGCCGGGATGCTGCGCTCTCTGCCCCTGACCTTGGGGACGATGCAGTAAGCGCAGACCTGGTCGCACCCCTCCTGGATCTTGAGGAAGGCACGGGTGCGGGTAGCGGCCGAGACCTGGAAGGGACTGTCTGAGCCGGTGGCGCAGGGCACGGCGGCCTCGTGCCTATAGGCCGTGACCTGCTCTACCAGGCTGGCCTTGCCCCTGTTCCCCACCACCAGCGTAACGCCGTCCAGCTGGGTTAGCTCCTTGGGGGTTCGTTCCGCGTAGCAGCCCGTGGCCACCACCAAGGCCTCCGGATTGAGGCGGTGGGCCGCCCTCAGGGCCTGGCGGGCCTTGCCGTCGGCTACATGGGTGACGGTGCAGGTGTTGAGCACGTACACGTCGGCGACCTCATCCGGCGATACCACCCGGTAGCCGGCACCGAGGAAATGGCGTGCCAGGATGTCGGAGTCCGCCTGGTTTAGCTTGCAACCGTGGGTCTCGATGGCTACCGCGGGCCTAAGCTCATCGGCGGGCCTCTCGCGACCTTTCGAAACCTGGCTCGAGTCTCTTTTTATCACGTCTTTATCTCTTTGCTTAGTGTTGAGGCCGGTGGATAGAGCCCTTCATCGTGGCAATGGCACCGCCGGAGGCAGCGGGCCATCGTCAGCGCCCGTGAATGAAGGGCTGTGCTATTATATGTATCTGGCTTCGGCACCGTCAACGGGACCAAGGGAACACTTCCATGAGAATCATCGATGTAAGCGTGCCCATACGACAGGGGATGCCGGTGTACGAGGGCGACCCCCAGGTGCGTATCAGACCCACGGCCCAGCTCGATAAGGGGCTGCCCTTCAACACAAGCCTGATGCAGTTGGGTACCCACACAGGCACTCACGTGGACGCCCCATACCACTTTATCCAGGACGGCGCCACCATCGACCAGCTTCCGCCGGACCTCTTCGTGGGAGGCACCCTGGTGCGATACATTGAGAGCGCTGATGTGATAACACGCGCCCATCTGGAGGAGGCGGATATTCCTGCGGGCACCGAGCGCCTTCTGCTGAAGACGGCCAACTCGCGGCTTTGGGAGAAGAGTCAGTTTCAGAAGCAGTTCGTCCATCTGACGGAAGAGGCTGCGCAGTGGATATGCCAGCAGGGGATCAGGCTGCTGGGAGTGGACTACATCTCGGTGGACGCCTATGGCATCAAGGACTTCCCTGTGCACAAGGTACTGCTGGGGTCAGGCGTCGCCATAGTCGAGGCATTGGACCTGAGGGAGGTGACGCCGGGTAAATATACCCTGGTATGCCTTCCCCTGAAGGTAGTAGGTGCCGACGGGGCCCCCGCCAGAGCGGTGCTTATCGACGCTGAAGGGGAAGGCTTGAAGGACTCCCAGGCTGAGTGGCTGGAGCCCGTCAAGAAGCAGGTGGCCTACCTGGAGGAGGCTATGGGTTTCCTGGATAGGGCTCGTCAGCAGTTCGAGGTGAACCCCGACCACGCCGTTGCCGTTACCAAGCTCTGGGCAACGGCGGAAGAGGCCGACGGCCTGATATGCAGGCTACTGGGCCAGATGAGCAGCCACCTACTGGAGGCTAAGGGTGAGATAGATACCACCCGCGGAGCGGCTGTGAGACCATTAGAGTCTGGTGAAGAGAGGCTCTTTTATGACTGCACCTGGTCTCTGCTGTGGGGTCGGAAGCAGGGGGTGGTGGTGAACCTGGCCATCGATGCTTCCTCTGGGGCCTTCAGAGCCCAAGTCTGGGCCCTGAAGGCCAGGGTAGCGGAGCCTCTTCCTATGCCCATCGGGGAAGAGGCGTTGAAGGAGGCCCTGTCGACGGTGTACGTAGCCGAGGCCACCTTCCTGCCGGCCCTGGAAGAGCCCACCGAGGCCCCGGAAGATACCTAGAATCCCACAGGCCGATTGCTACGCAATAGGTAGTAAACCCATCTTGAACCTCTATCTTAACCTGCAATCCTTCCGCTATAATTAGGCAGATTTTGAGGGTGTGTCTGCGTCCCAGAATATACTGGGTAAGCCACCGAAACAGTCCACTTTTTGAGGCGTAATCATATGTATAGTCGTGTTGTCGTAACTGGTATGGGGATGGTCACTCCCCTGGGCCTGGACACACCCACCACCTGGGACGCACTGATTCGAGGGAAGTCCGGCGTTGACTGCATTAACTCCTTCGATACCGAAGGTTTCGAGACCAAGATAGCCGCCGAGGTCAAGGGCTTCGACCCCACCGAATATATGGACCGTAAAGAGGCGCGCCGCGCCGACCGGTTCACCCAGATGGCCATCGCGGCCTCTCTGGAGGCGGTGCGCGCCTCGGGCCTGAAGATCGATAGCGGCAACTGCGAGCGGGTCGCCGTGATGATAGCCAGTGGTATCGGGGGAATCCTCACCCTCTCGGAGCAGATAGGCGTGCTGAACGAAAAAGGCCCCTCCCGCGTGAGTCCTTTCCTGGTGCCCATGATGCTAGGAGACATGGCCTCCGGGCAGGTATCCATGACTCTGGGAGCCAAGGGTCCCAGCTTCTGCACCCTTTCATCCTGCTGCAGTGGCGCCGATGCCGTTGGAGAGGCCTTCGAGCTGATCCGAAGGGGTGACGCCGACATGGTAGTGGCGGGAGGCTCCGAGGCCGCTATCACGCCCATCGGCATCTCTGGATTCAACGCCTGCCAGGCCCTCTCCAAGCGGAATGATGAGCCCCAGAAGGCCTCTCGCCCCTTTGATGCGGAGCGGGACGGCTTCATACTGGGCGAAGGGGCGGCGCTGCTTATAATCGAGAGCCTGGACAGCGCCCTGGCTAGGGGAGCCCAACCTTTGGCTGAGGTGGTGGGCTACGGGGCCAGCTCCGACGCGCACCATGTTACCCAGCCGGCCCCAGGTGGAGAGGGAGGCGCGAGGGCTATGCGGCTTTCCCTGAAAAAAGCCTCCTTGAGGCCAGAGGAGATCGACTATATTAATGCCCATGGCACCTCGACTCCCCTGAATGATAAGTTCGAGACCCTGGCCATGAAGGAGGTCTTTGGGGAAGAGGCCTACAAGATCCGCGTCAGCTCCACCAAGTCCATGACGGGCCACCTGCTGGGGGCCAGCGGAGCTCTGGAGGCCGCCGTGAGCGTATTGGCCATCAAGAACGGGGCCATTCCACCCACCATAAACCTGGAGAACCCGGACCCCGACTGCGACCTCGACTACACCCCGTCCGTGGCGCGCAGAGGGAGGGTCCGGACCGCCATGAGCAACTCCCTGGGCTTTGGAGGGCACAACACTTCCCTGATCTTCCAAGCCTACGAGTGATAACCGGGCCGTCGTGACCCGAAAGCGCTGGCTCCTCCGCCCCGAAGCCCCTTCTGGACTGGCCCAGTCCATGGGTTTGCCCCCTCTTCAGGCCCAGCTTCTGTTCAACCGAGGAATCACCGAGCCTGCCGAGGTTGAGGGATACCTTACCCCGGATGCGTCCCTTCTTCATGACCCCTTCCTGCTGCCCGATATGGGGGAGGGCGTCGCCCGATTGCGGAGAGCTATCGATTCCAGAGAGGTGGTGGCCGTCTTCGGCGACTTCGATACCGATGGCGTTACGGGGACTGCCCTCCTGACACAGGCCTTTTCGCACCTGGGGCTGAAGGTGATACCTTACCTCCCCCATCGGGTCACCGAGGGCCACGGCCTCAACCTGGATGCCGTAAGGATGCTGGCGGATCAGGGAGCCAGTGTCCTTGTAACGGTGGATACTGGCACAACGTCGCTGGAGGAGGTAGAGGCTGCCACTGGCCTGGGCATAGATACCGTAATTACGGACCACCACACCCTACCGCCTCAACTGCCACCGGCCGTAGCCGTCATCAACCCCAAGCGGCCCGAATCAGCATATCCCTTCGATGGCCTGGCCGGAGTGGGGATGGCCTTCAAGCTGGCCCAGGCTCTGTACCAGTCTCTGGAGCGGGACTACCCGGAAGACCTACTGGAGCTGGTGGCGCTAGGGACCGTTGCAGATATCGCGCCGCTGACCAACGAAAACCGATACCTTGTCAGGGAGGGGCTGAGGAGCCTCAACGCCACTCAGAGACCTGGACTCCAGGAGTTGATCAGGTTGGCGGGTTTGCGGCCCGGGTCCATAGACACGGAGGCCTTCGCCTACGGGCTGGTCCCCCGGTTGAACGCCGCCGGGCGTTTGGACCACGCCAGCACCAGTCTCAAGCTTCTGGTCACTAGCTCCACTGAAGAGGCATTCGCCCTGGCACAGGAGCTGGATGAGAGGAATGTCGAGAGGAGGCGGTTGACCCGGGAAGGGGTGGCCGAGGCCATGGCTCAGGTGGAGTCACAGCAGTCTGAGGCCATCCTGCTGGTCGGCAGTAGTGACTTCTCTCCCGGCATCGTGGGCCTTTTGGCAGGCAGGCTGGCGGAAGGGTTCTATCGACCGGCCATCGCCATGAGCTACGACGAAGGCCTGGTGCGAGGGAGCGCCAGAAGTATTCCGATCTTCGACATCGCTCATGCCCTTCGCCAGTGCGCCGACCTCTTCATACGGTTCGGCGGACACCCTCAAGCAGCCGGCTTCACCATGCGCCACGAAAACCTGGAGGAATTGCAGCGGCGGCTCAGGGCCATCGCCCTGAAGGAGCTTGAAGGGGAGGAGCTACAGCCCTCCATAGCCATAGATGCTCAGGTCCCTCTGAGTGCCCTGGCCGGGAGGACCTATCGCTTCCTGGAGTCCCTGGCCCCCTTTGGCCAGGACAATCCGACGCCCGTTTTCCTGACTCGCAACGCGGAGGTGGTGAACTCTGGCCGCTTTGGCGCCAACGATGCGCATCTAAAGCTCCGTCTCCGAGAGGACGGCGTTCGATGGGACGCCATTGCCTTCAACTGGGGAGACCCTCAGGAGAAGGTCCCCCAACGTATAGACCTGGTCTACACACTGGGCGTGGACAGGTTCGGGCCGGAGGATACTCTGCGGCTTACGCTTCTGGACTTTGGGCCGGCTGAGACTCAGGGCTAAACCCGAATCCACCGAAGGACACGGATGGACGGCGTGAGGACAGCGGAAGGGGGTGGGTGAGGGAGCTACAGGGGAGATGGCCTGGGGTCTTGGGGTAGATGGGAGGCCGGCGGACGGTCTTCAGTCGCCGCACAGGGCCCCTAAGGCCCTATGCGGGAGTTGCGATGCGCGGGATGGCGAGAGGATACGCAGCAGGGGACTCTCGCGACCGGGGTGGCGCGAGATTGCGGGGACGTTGGGTCAGTTGCAGGCTGGCCGTCAGGCCGGGAACGGAATGGCTTGCAGCCGGGCCAAGGCGCGACTGAACTGGGTTTCCCAAGGCCAGCGCCGGGGGAGATGCAAAGTGAGGCGGCGCGCCGAGCGGGTGATCCGTCCCACCAGAGCGAAGACCCGCCGCCTGAGGGTCTTGGTGATCACGGTCCGCTCGCCCAGACCAATCCGCGCCGTCCAGCGGGCCAGGTTATGCGCCATCACCTGGACCGCCAGCCAGGCGCCGTTGGCGGCGAAGCGCGCCGACGGCATGTGGTTCAGCCCGACGCCGTACTTGAGGTCGCGTATGGCGTTCTCGACCTCGGCGTGGCGGCGATGATCGGCCTCCAGTTCCAGCGTCTCCCCATCGCGGTCGGTGATGAAGGCGTGATAGCTGTATCTGGCGAAGAGGGCGAGCTGGGAACCGGGCGTCGGCTTCACCCGCCGGACAATGAGCCGCACCGGCGCGGCGTCCGGCTTGGTCTGGAACGGGGTGTAAGTCGTCTCGGCGACATCGGCGGCACCGTCCATCCAGTAGGGAATGGGAGTCCAGTCCTCCTCTGGTATCGCCTCGATCAGGTCCCGCAGGCTGGCGCGCTGGCGGATGGTGATAGAGAAGCGGACATCCATTTCCCGGCAGGCGGCAACGACAGTGTGGGCGTAGAAGCCGCTGTCGGCCCGCACCGTGAGTTGTCCCCTGGCCCCGCCGTAGCGCACCCGCCCCACCGTCTCACGCAGGAAGTGGGCGGCGCCACGGGCGGTGTTGGCCCGGCCCTCGCGCAGCCGGGACATCAGCACTTCGCCGGTGCCGGCGGCAATGGCCAGCAGTGGGTGATAGCCGCGGGCGCCGGTATAGCCGTGGTGGCGCGCTCCCTCCTTGGCCAGTCCATAGGTCTCGCAGATGGTCGAGTCCAGGTCGATGGTCAGGGGCGAGTCGCCGGGTCCGGCCCCAGCGGCCCAGGCCCGGGCCAACAACTGGCGGCTCACGCGGTCGAGTTGACGGACATGCCCCCACCGGAAGCTGCGCAGGAAGGTCCCCAGGGTGGATGGCGCCTTGACCACGCAGCCTAGAACACCGACCGTCCCACCAGCGCGCAGCGCATCGGCGTCGTCGATGCAGTCGCCGCCTGCCAGCGCGGAAGCGACCAGCGTCAGCATCTTGTCCCCAGTGTTCGCCCGTCCCGGCGCTCCGCCGAGGTCAAGGTGATGGTCGACGAGTTCCCGCAGGCCCAGGTGCCGGGCTAGGGTGGCCGGCAGGAGCAGGCCGGCATTGTGTCGAAGCTCAGGGAAAATGTCCGCCTAAGTGTCAAGGGAAAATGTCATCTCGGTGGATTGCCATGCTAGCAGATTACGATACTTCCGACGTTGCGCGCGCCATGGGTGGTCTTTCAGCATTCATGTACTTCCTCACGGTTTCTCTATGTATGCCCAGTTCACGGGCGATCCCACGAATGGACAGCCCCTTGCGTTTCGCCTTCTGCACCGCCTTCCATCTCGCCGTCTGAAGTGGGGTGGGCTTTCTGGATCGCGGAGTCACAGTCTCGTGAACTTTTGCGGCGCCGTTGCGGTCAGCATGGTCGCGGAGTTTTTCCGCTTCGAGCATTGTGCCCATTAGCGCCACTTCGTCCTCCGACCTTCTGATTACACCGTTGGTGTAGCGGCTGGGAACAGTCGTGTGTACAGTCCTCGTGCCGAAGCTGCGCAGGATACTCGGACGGGGCGGCGCTTCCTGGGAGGCGACTATACGCCCTTCGTGTTGCACTGCCAGTCGGCCGTCCAGCCCTTCGAGTACATCCACCACCGATCCGGCATAGCTCGGTCGACCCTTGTCGGGAAGCAACTGTAGGGTGCGCCAGCGGTACTTCACTGTGTTGTCTCGGCCAACCCTGCGCCTGTACTTCAGGCATAGGACTGTGTCCAGGCACATCCCCGGATCCAGGACCCGATACGAGGTGTCTGCGTGCTCCGACGGCACACGAAAGCGTTCATTGAAGCGGGGAAGGAAGTCGTTGAGCACGCGGTTAGCGTCATCGATGGCGGTCGCGCCTGCGAGTCTCAGTTCCGTGACCAGCCTGTCCTGAAGTGTGCCCGCGGTGCGTTCCACCCGGCCTTTGGCTTGCGGTGACCGTGCGAATATCAGCTGTACGCCGATCTCACCCATCGCGCGCGAGAACTGGGTGGGAGCGGCGGCGGTCTCTGACGGCGGCGTGTGCTTGAAGACGGCATGACGGTCTGAATAGAGTGCGAGCGGTATACCGTAGCTCTGTATCAGATGCCGCATCAGCAGGAAGTAGCTGCGGGTGTTTTCCAACTCGCAGAACAGGGCATTGACGACACAGCCAGTAGCATCGTCCACCGCCAGCAGTAACGTGAACTGGGGTCCATCTTCTCCCAGCCATCTGTGGTAGCTGCCGTCTATCTGTATCAGCATTCCCTCGCGAGCCATCCGCTGCCGTCGAACACGATGCTTCGGCGGCCTGCGACGACGAGGACTGTTCACACCGACGTTGGTCAGTATCTTGCGCAACGTGTTACGACCGATGTCTATGCCCTCTCGCTCCCTCAGCAGCTCACCCAGGTGCGTGTGGTTGACTCCCGCGTATCGGGTCCGCGCCAGAAGCACCACATCGTTCGCCAACGAGTCCGGCGTAGCGTTGGCCGGCCTGCGACCTCGATTGCCGTGAGCGAGTGCGGCTGCTCCTCTCTGCTCGTACGCCGCCAGGATACGCCTGGTGTGGCGCGCGCTCACTCCCATCAATGTCGCTGCCTGCTCGATGGTCATATGGTCCGCCATCAAACTGCTGAATACCTGAAGCCTTGCTTGCTCTTTCTGCGTCAATCTCAATGTCTCCATCATGGGGACATTTTCGCTTGACAGTTAGCAAGGACAGAATCGCTGAGCAACAACAGGCATTGGCCACCAGGCGATGGTCGTCAAAGAGGATGCGGATACGGTCGGGTTTGTTCTGTGGCAGCATCTATTGGGTGCTCCTTGTTTCCGGGCGGGTTTCTGTTCCAAAACCATTATCCCAGATTCAGAGGAGCACCCTCTGCCTTCTTCAAGGGCTGTCCCCAAGGACGTCCTTCGGTGGATTCGGGCTAAACTGTGTACCGCCTCCGCCGGGGGCGCCTCACGGGTGTATCTGGTCCCGCTTCTCCGGGCGCCACTGCGATCTCCTCCTTGGGTCCCAGCTTTGCCTTGAAGATGAGCAGTGGCACCGTGATGGCCAGCACGATCAGGGCGATAAAGTGGGCCTCCTGGAGCCCTGCGACCCAAACGTCGTCCCGTCGAGCGAACTGGATAGCGAAACGTCCCACGGCGTACAGCGCCAGGTAGAGGACGAAGACCATGCCGTCCGGGCGCAACCTGCCCCGGAACTGCCAGAGTATCCCCAGGGCAATCATGTTCCAGATCATTTCGTAAACTATGGCAGGGTGCTGCGCCGCCAGGGCAAAGGCCGGGCTCCCGGTGTGCTCGTACTCGAATCCCCAGGGGAGGGAAGTGGGCTTGGCGAGGTGCTCACCGTTGATGATATCCCCTATGCGTCCAATTGTCTGGACTATGAGCAGGGCCGGGGCGGTGGCGTCTGCCAGCTTGCCTATGGGAAACTTGGATATCCATGCGTAGATGGCTCCGCCAATAAACCCTCCAAGGATGGCTCCCCAGAGGCCGATTCCTCCCTCCCATATCGCAAAGATCTGGCCCGGGTTGTCGCTGTAAAAGGTGGACCATTTATCCACGACGTGCACGATGCGGGCGCCCACGATGCCGCCGATGATGGCCCAGATGGCGGTTGAGTACACTACGTCCGGCAGAAGCCCCAGCTGTCTGCCCCAGCGGGCCGCCAGAAACACGGCCATGGAGACGGCCACGAAGCTGAAGAACCCGTGCCAGCTAAGGATCAGGCTTCCGATGTCGAACATAATGGGGTCTATGTTGATCTCAACCATTTATGCTCCCACTGCACATTTGGAGAAAGTCGGTGTAAAGTATATACGCTCATTGCTGGCCTGTGAATAATAAACGGGTATTTTTCTGGCAGGCTTGCCACAACAACGTCGAAAGGAGAGAAGGCCATGCGCTGGTGTCGGTTTCAGGCGGGAGACAAAGCGTCGTACGGAGTAGTAGAAGGGGATGAGGTACAGCCGGTGGCGGGCAGCCCTTTTGGAAGATATCGCCGCACCGGCAAGCCTCTACCGCTTAGCAGCGTTAAGTTGCTGGTGCCGTGTGTGCCACCCACTTTCTACGCTGCCGGCATCAACTACATGGAGCATGTCCTGGGTATGGCCGCCATCACAGGCCGAAGCCCCTCTCCTCCACAACGGCCCAACATTGGGTACCGGGCCAACAACGCCCTAATCGCCGACCAGGAGCCGATACGGGTCCCCAGGGATGCCAGCGAACGCATCCAGTACGAAGGCGAGCTGGTGGTGGTCATCGGCAAGCAGGCGAAACACATCTCCGAGGAGGAGGTCTGGGACTACATTCTGGGCTACACTATCGGCAACGATTTCAGTGAGCGTACGTGGCAGGCCAGCGACAGCACCTTCTGGCGAAGCAAAAACACCGACACCTTCAAGCCTATGGGGCCATGGATCGAGACCGATGTAGACCTGGACCGGATGCGGACCACGGTACGTGTCAACGGCCGGACCGGGGCGGACTTTGCCACCACCAACATGATCTTCGGCATCGCGACCTACCTCAGCGCCATGTCTAGATACCTGACCCTCTATCCCGGCGACGTGGTCTGGATGGGCACCGACCAGATCCCAGAGAACGTGAAACCCGGTGACGTGATAGAGGTGGAGATAAGCGGCATCGGCGTGCTGCGGAACCCTGTCGTAGCGGACACCGGCCCTTGACGGCCCGTGTCGTTTACTCGTTATGTATGCTAGAATAGGCTGCGGCTACCCTAAGACTGGAAGGCACAGCATCTGAAGGGAGGAGGGATGAAGGAGACCGTCGAAAAGTTCTTGAACTACCTGGCCGTGGAAAAGGGAGTCTCTCCCAACACGGCGGCCGCCTATCGCAACGACCTGTCCCAACTGGTCGAGTTCCTGGAATCTGAGACCGGCGATGGCTTCTCAGGAGCGTGGAACGGCGTTGGCCTTTCCCTCCTTTCGAAATATGTCTTGGGCCTCCACGACAGAGGCTACTCCGACACCACTCGTGCCCGTAAGATCGCATCGATGAAGTCCCTTTTCAACTTTCTGGTAGACGAGGGTCTGGTCGCCAAGGACCCAACCAACAACATGGCCTCGCCAAAGATAGGCAGGTCTCTTCCCAAGGCTCTCACAGTAGAGGAAATGGAACGTCTGCTTCGGGAAACCGCCAAAGACACCACTCCCGAGAGCGTACGAGACAGAGCTATGGTGGAACTGCTCTACGCCAGCGGAATGCGCGTCAGCGAACTGACTTTCCTGGACGTGGAAGACCTGAACCTGGAGGAGGGGTTGGTGAGGTGCCTCGGCAAGGGGTCTAAAGAGCGGATGATCCCCCTGCACCAGGAGGCTATCGACGTCCTTAGAAGGTACTTGGAGGTGGCGAGGCCATCTCTAGTGAGCCGTTCCGGAGAGAGGGCGCTGTTCCTCAACCGCAGGGGGGAGCGACTCACCCGGCAGGGGTTCTGGCTGATTCTAAGAGGGTACGCTCAGGCTGCCGGGATAAAGTCCAAAATAACCCCCCATACAATTCGCCACAGCTTTGCTACGCACATGCTCACAGGGGGCGCCCCCCTACGGCACGTGCAGGACCTGCTAGGCCACGCCAGCATCACCACCACCCAGATATACACCTACGTTAGCAACGAGCACATCAAGTCCGAGTACGACAAGGCCCATCCGAGAGCCTAGCTGGAGCGTATTATCCATGCGAGTCACGGTGGGCAGTAATGAGTTGACCTACCTAACAACGGTAGTGCAGAAGGAGCGCGTTCAGGTAGCCCTATCAATTAAGATTCTCTCGTAAAAAGTCTGTGCAGGTCGAATTAGAACAACCGTACCCTTGCCTGGGTACAATATACAGTCTCTGTTCCGTGTATTACCCCAACATACGGTAGCGCTCACATGTGCTAAAGCGCTGGAACTTCCTCAAAACGGGTTTTTACGAGGGAATCAATTAACACTTTCCGAATGCGGAGGCGGATATGGCAGTGGTGACTATCGACGGTCAGATGGGAAGTGGCGCTCCCGAGGTTGGAGCCCTGGTAGCAAGGAGGCTGGAGGCAGACTACGTTGATCGCCTGGTGCTGGCGGAAGCGGCCAAAAGGATGGGCACCACAGTAGAAGCAGTGGAGGAGAAGGTCCTGGAAAGTGCTTCCTTTATGGCCCGGCTGTCACGTGCCTTCAGGACTCTTCTGGAGCGCTCCGCCGTGGCCGGAAGTGGAGGCGATCCTTATTTCGGCACGGGATGGGAGAACCTACTGGCCCGCCCTTATGCGGAGAACGAGGAGTCGGAGATCACCAGCGCTCAGGAGTTGGATGATCAGCGCTTCATTAGTACCTACAGGGATGTCATAACAGACATTGCTCAGGGGGGCAACGTTGTAATCGTGGGCCACGGAGCCTCCATAATCCTGGCAGAGCATCCCAGCGCCCTTCACGTAGCAGTAGTAGCCTCCATGGAGGACAGAATCGCACGGATAATGCGGCGTGAGTCCCTTGATAGAAAGACGGCTGAGAAATATACAATAGACCAGGAGAATGCTCGTCTCTCCTATTTCAAGAGATATCTCAAGGTGAGCGCCAGGGACCCCATGTTTTACCACATTGTATTGAATGTGAGTAATGTGAAGGATGAGTACGCCGCTGAGCTGATTTCAAATGCCGCCGTTACAATCGAAGGGGGGAGGCAGGGCTGACTACTGGGTCGGCTGGACAGATCTGGGAAGGATATATTAGACATGCCGAAGAAATCTCACCGAGTTGCAGCCAAACAGGCTGAGCTCCAACATAAGAAACGTAGGGGCAGGCCCAATGTCTACGTGCCACCTGTAGGCGTACCTTCCACGGTCACCAAAGAGACGGCGACCCAGGCCCAGATAGCTTCCTCCGCAGAAACCGAGTCCATTGCGCCCACACCGCGGCCAGAGGGGACGACGCCCCAGGCGCCCGTCGCTACCACCGCCCGGGGAAGAGCGATTGCTTCCTCCCTGTCCTCCTACACCTATGTGGCGAAAGAGCTGAGGCGGATAGCCATTGTCTCCGGACTTATATCCGCTATCCTGGTGGGGCTGACCTTCGTCCTTCGCTAGACCCAAATGGGCCTTGTAGCAAAGGCCGCCTTGCCTGGGTTATATCCTCAAGCTATGGTAAGACTGATGCCTATTTTGTTTAAACTCTATCCTGAAGGGTACGCTCTTGCCGCGCCTTCAGGCGGACAAGGTAAACTTTTTTGAAGTAGCATATAGAGTCATAAATTCATGGTAACGCGGAACTTTTCGGAACGGCTTAGAGGAGCACCCACCAGGCCCGGCGTTTACCTGCTCAAGGATGAGTCGGGCAGAGTCCTCTACGTGGGCAAAGCCTCCAATCTAAGGAACCGCCTTAGGTCCTATTTCGGCAGTACTCAGAACCTGGTGCCCAAGATCCGCAGCATGGTAACCAGGGTGGTCGACTACGAATGCATCGTTACGGAGTCGGAGCAGGAAGCCCTCATCCTGGAGTGCAACCTGATAAAGGGCCAGCGGCCTCAGTACAACGCTCGACTAAAGGACGATAAGAGCTACCCTTACATCAAGATAGACCTCAGCGAGGAGTTCCCCGAAGTCTACATCACTCGTCGCGTGCACAAGAACGATGGCGCCCGGTATTTTGGCCCCTTCGCCAGTGCCGGAAGCGTACGCAAGACCCTGGATCTGCTGAAGAAGCTATTCCCCTATCGCTCCTGCACCAAGGTGATCACCGGAAAAGACCCTCGACCCTGCCTGGATTACTTCATCAACCGGTGCGTCGGTCCTTGCATTGGTGCGGTGAACAAGGAGGAGTACAGGGAGGTGATAGATCAGGTCATGCTCTTCATGGAGGGGAAGACGGACGCCACGGTCAAGAGCCTCCGCCGCAGGATGGATGAGGCCGCCGACAATCTACAGTTCGAGAGGGCGGCCGTCCTGCGGGACCAGGTCCGAGCCATCGAAAGCGTCAACGAGGGGCAGAAGGTCCTCTCTCTCCGGGCGGTGAACCAGGATGTCATCGCCGTGGCCCAGGGGAAAAACGAGGCCTGGGTGGAGGTGTTCTTCACCCGCCAGGGTAAGCTCATTGGCCGGGACCACTTCATCATGGAGGGCACCCAGGACGATGAGCCCGTCAGAATCCTGACCGCCTTCGTCCAGCAGTTCTACGACGCCTCGCCCTACGTGCCCCCACAAATCCTCCTCCAGCATCCCATAGAAGAGGCCGAGGTAGTCCAGACCTGGCTTCAGGAGAAGCGCCAGGGGAGGGTGGCCCTGGTGGTCCCCCAGCGTGGAGAGAAGAGGAAGCTGGTGAAGATGGTGGAGGAGAACGCCGCCCAGGGGCTGGAGCAGCTAAAGCTGAAGTGGATCTCCGACGAGGACGCGCTCGAGTCCTCCATGGTGGAGCTTCAGGAGGCGCTGAACCTGCCGCGAATGCCCTGGCGGATGGAGTGCTACGACATCTCCAATATTCAGGGCACCAACTCGGTAGGGAGCATGGTGGTCTTCGAGGGGGGCAAGGCCAGAAGCCCACACTATCGCCGGTTCAAGGTCAAAACCGTAGAGGGTGTAGACGACTACTCCATGATGCGCGAGGTGCTTACGCGCCGCTTCAAGAGAATGGACGCCCGCCAGGGGAACGGCGCAGCCGCTCAACGGCTCCCGGAGGAGACCTGGGGCATCGTGCCGGACCTGGTGCTAATCGACGGGGGCAAGGGTCACCTGGGCGCCGCCTTGCAGGTGTTCTTGGAGCTTGGGATCAGCGACATCCCTCTGGCCAGCCTTGCTAAGGAGAACGAGGAGCTCTTCGTGCCCCATACGCCGGAGCCCATCGTGCTGCCTCGCAACTCGCAGGCCCTCTTCCTGGTGCAGCGCATCCGGGACGAGGCCCACCGCTTCGCCATCAACTACCACAGGCAACTGCGGAGCAAGGGAAGCACCACCTCGGCCCTGGACCTGGTGCCGGGCATAGGCCCTAAGCGGAGGCGAATGCTGATGCGACGCTTCGGCGGCATCAAGGCCATACGGGAGGCGCCTCTGGATGACTTGGCCGCCGTGCCTGGCATGACTATCACCCTGGCCCAGAAGGTCAAGGAGTATTTGTAGGCAGAGCCCTATAAGTGGAGACAACCGAGGAGTAAGCCTTGCGCCCCGCTCGCGAAATACCGTCCAGGGCAAAGCCCGCCAGCGATGACGGCTACCTGGAGATGCTGACCAAGGCCGTCTTTCAGGCTGGCTTTAGCTGGTCCGTCATCAGGGATAAGTGGCCCAACTTTCAGGAGGCCTTCGGTGGCTTTGACGTGGGGGAGGTGGCTGTCTACGACGAAGGAGACATCGACCGCCTGCTGCGGGACGCAGACATAGTTCGCAACGGCAGAAAGATCGTCGCCACAGTGGAGAACGCCCGGACCATTCAACGCCTCGGCCATGAGAATGGCTCCTTCCACAACTACCTCCGCTCCCTGGATGGCCTGCCATACTCCCAGAGGCGAAAGACTCTGACAGGCCTTTTCAAGAACCTGGGGCCCACGGGAGTATTCGTCTTTCTCCACACGGTAGACGAAGATGTCCCCGATTGGCATGATCGGAACAGCTAGCCCGTAGCTCACATCGTGGCTTTCCCCAGAAGGGGAAGAAATATTCTCCCCCCTAAAGGGGGGGAGTCAGCTTTGCACAAAAACCCTAGGAAAGTACAGGGAACCCCCTGTCGGGGGTTCAAGGGTGTGTCCCCCTTTGGATAAAACCTCTGGGAGGGCGGGTGGGAAAGAAGCGTTGGACTTTTTGTGCAAGGCTGAGGGAGTCAGAGAGGGGGCACAAGCGGCGTTGACACCGACGTAGCGTGCAGATATAATTCGGTACGAATGCTACGTCAATACTAGCCAGGAGACGATATCGGTTGTCCCATGTATTCCTATCCGAAGGAGAGAACTTCGATAGCCTGCTGAGGCGCTTCAACAAGAAAGTGCAGCAGGAAGGCATTCTCTCCGAGGCGCGCCGCAGGCAGCATTTCGAGAAGCCCAGCATAAGGCGAAAGAAGAAGGAAGCCGCCAAGAGGCGCAAGAGCGCCAGGAGCAGCTAGGCACGTCCTGCTTCTGCTCAAGAAAACTGGTCGATCTTCCTATCAGGCGTCGTCTCGGCCGAGGCGATTGTGAAGGCCCCCAAGGAACATGGGGGACTTTCTTTGTGAGGTCAAGATGAGGTTCGGCGTCCTGGTCTTTCCTGGCACCTGGAGCGACGTAGACTGCTTTCAAGTGCTCAAGGATGTTTTTCAAGAGCCCGTGGAGTATGTGTGGCACAAGGAGCGCGACCTGTCCCGCTACGACTGTGTCATCCTGCCCGGAGGCTTCTCCTACGGCGATTACCTGAGGGTCGGCGCCATCGCCCGGTTCTCGCCCGTCATGCAGGCGGTGGAGGAGTTTGCCGCCCAAGGGAAACTCGTTTGGGGAATATGCAACGGCTTCCAGGTCCTCTGCGAGGCTGGACTCCTGCCTGGCGCCCTGATGAGGAATAGCCATCTGCAGTTTCGCTGCCAGTGGACTCACCTGCGGGTGGAGAACGCCTCGACCCCCTATACTGCGGCGATGCGAGCTGGACAGGTCCTGCGAGTACCTATATCTCATGGAGAGGGCCTCTACTACGCTGATGAAGCGACCCTATCGCAGTTGGAGGATGGAGGCCAGGTGGTTTTCAGGTACGCCACTCCCGAAGGGGAGCCGTCTCCAGAGTCGAACCCCAATGGCTCGTTGAACAACATCGCGGGAATCATCAACCAGCGGGGAAACGTGCTGGGAATGATGCCCCATCCCGAGCGGTGCTGCGAGGCCATTCTGGGCGGCGCCGATGGAAGGCACATCTTCCAATCGCTGATTGGCGCTCCCCTGTCCGTCTGATTCCTGATGCTAGGAATCACCTTTGCTCTGATCGCCGCCGCGGGATTCGGCTCCGGGTCCATCTTCGTCCGGCTGGGGGGCCTCCACATGCGCTCCACCACCGGGACCGTCGTGTCTCTGGCCGCGGGCTTTCTGATGACCTTCATAGTAGCCCTGGCCTTTAACCTGTCGGATATGCTCAGTCTCTCAGGCGTGGCTTTAGCCTGGTTTCTCCTGGCTGGCGCCATCCACTTCCCAATAGGCCGACTCTTGAATTTCACCAGCATCACCTTGGCCGGAGTAAGCCGGGCTTCACCTATAGTCGGCGCCTCTCCTTTATTCGGCGTCTTATTGGCCCTGACGCTGGGTAACGAGCCCTTTAAGATGCCGATATTTATAGGGACCATGTTGGTTGTTACGGGAGTTGCCTTGATAGTGAGCCAGCGATGAATCTCGCGTTGCAGGAAAACCGAGCGTTGTTGGGCTCTGTCCTTGCCCTGGGAGCGGCGGCGGCATACGGCTCCAGCTTGTACGTACAGAAGGTTGTGGTCACGGAGTACGCACCGCCCCTTGTGGGGGCCACTTTCGCCCTTCTTTTCGGCATGCTCATCCTGACGGCCATGGTCCACAGGCACATACCCGCTGATTTAAGAAAGCCCAAAAATGGACTGACAATGATGGCCCTGGCTGGCCTCTCCTCCTCAATTGGCGTGATGTTCAGCTATCTGTCCCTAAACCATGCGCAGGTTATAGTGGTAGCACCGATATCCGGGGTTGCCCCCCTCATCTCTCTTCTTCTCAGCCATATTTTCCTCAAGCGCCTGGAGAGAATAACCTGGCGTATAGTCGTTGGAGCACTTATGATAGCCGGGGGTGTGGTACTGGTTACGGTGAACACGATAGGCAGCGACTAGCGCTGAAGGAAGATGAGCTGGGTTTGCCGTTGGTGCAGCCTTTTCTTAATGCTTTGGACGGTGATCCGGCGTGCCCGTAACCAAAGAGACTCTGGATGAAATCGCCCTCACGCAAGGGGAGTACGAGGCTATCGTCGAGCGCCTGGGCCGTGAGCCCAACTCCCTGGAGCTGGGGATGTTCGGCGCCCTGTGGAGCGAGCACTGCGGCTACAAGCACTCCAAGCCCCTTCTGAAGCTTCTGCCCAGCCAGAGCCCTCGTCTCCTGGTGCCGCCGGGGGCGGAGAACGCCGGCGCAGTGGACATCGGCGATGGGCTGGCCATCGTCCTTAAGATCGAGTCCCACAACCACCCCTCGGCTGTGGAGCCATACCAGGGGGCCGCCACTGGAGTGGGCGGCATCATCCGAGACATCCTGGCCATGGGGGCCCGGCCCATCGCTCTCCTCAACTCACTGCGGTTCGGGCCACTTTCGGAGGTCCATAACCGCTACCTCTTTGAGGGCGTCGTGGGCGGTATATCGGGCTACGGCAACTGCATCGGCATCCCCGATGTGGGGGGAGAGATATACTTCTCCCCTTCCTACTCCAATAATCCACTGGTCAACGCCATGTGTGTGGGCCTGGTGAAAAAGGAGGACATCATCCGAAGCGCTGCCAAGGGCGTTGGAAATCTCCTCATGCTGGTGGGAGCTGAGACCGGCCGCGACGGCATCCATGGCGCCTCGGGCCTGGCATCTCGCACCTTCGAGGACCAACGGGAGCTTCGCCCGACGGTTCAGGTGGGCAATCCCTTCCTGGAGAAGGTCTTGATAGAGGCCTGCCTGGAGGCAGTCGGGACCGGACACGTCCTTGGGCTGCAGGACCTGGGGGCGGCGGGACTCACCAGCTCCATCGTGGAGTCGGCGGAGCGAGGAGGCGGCGGCGTGGAGCTGGACGTTGCCCTTGTCCCGCGAAGGGATACGGGTATGACCCCCTATGGGGTCATGCTATCGGAGTCCCAGGAACGGATGCTTCTTGTGGTGCTGGAAGGCCACCAGGACCAGGTCAGGACTATTCTGGACAAGTGGGACTTGCAATCCACAATTATTGGCCGCGTAACAGAGGGCAACTCTGTCACGGTTTTAGATGGCCAGGGGCCCGCGGCGGAGCTGTCGGTGCGCTTGTTGACTGATCCTCCTACCTACACGCCCGAAGCCACCCGTCCGGCCTGGCTCCAGGAGGCCTGGAGCTTCGACTTAAGCAGCCTTCCACTGCCGGTGGAGGGGGCGTCTACCCTTCTACTGAGGCTTCTTGCCTCGCCCAACGTCGCCAGCAAGGAGTGGGTCTACAGGCAGTATGACCACCAGGTGCAGACCAATACGGTGGTGGCACCGGGAGGGGATGCCGCCCTGTTGCGCATCCCTGGCACAAAAAAGGCCATCGCCCTCTGTACCGACGGCAACGGCCGGCTATGCTACCTGGACCCTCATGCGGGCGGCGCCATTGCCGTGGCCGAGGCCTGTCGCAATCTCTCCTGCGTCGGCGCCCAGCCCATAGCCCTCACCGACTGCCTCAACTTCGGGAACCCAGAGGAGCCCCAGGTCTACTTTCAGCTCAAATCGTGCATCGAGGGGATTGCCGAGGCCTGCCAAGCCTTGGACGTGCCCATTGTCAGCGGCAATGTCAGCCTCTACAACGAGACCCGAGGGCAGGCCACCTATCCAACGCCGGTGGTGGGTGCCCTAGGCCTGGTGGAGGAGCTGGACAGAGTCAGCCCGTTGATAGCCGGCGGCAACAGCCCTACGGCCTTCAAAGCGGAGGGGGATGTAGTGCTCCTGCTGGGGGCCTCAGAGATCAATGGGGACCCAGCAATGCTGGCCGGCAGCGAGTACCTGGAGGTAGCCCATGGAAAGGTGGCCGGACGGCCGACCATAGACCTCGACCTGGAGGCCAGGGTGCAGAGGGCGTGCCGTCGCGGCATCACCGATGGGATCATCAAGTCAGCCCACGACTGCTCCGACGGGGGGTTGGCGGTGGCGCTGGCGGAGTCGTGTATATCTGGCGGCATGGGTTTCAAGGGGGATTTCCATGTGCACGGGCGGTGGGACGCCGCCCTCTTCGGGGAGGCCCAGTCCCGCATACTGGTCAGCGTCGCTCCCCTACAGCTTCAGGTGCTTGAGCTCATCGCCCGAGAGGAGAGTATACCCTGGATGCGGCTTGGGTTAGTGGAGGGCAGCCGCTTCGTCCTGCCGGGCTTGATAGACGAGCCCGTTGCCGCCCTCAAAGAGGCCTGGGCCGCAGGATTGGAGAAGGCCATTCAGGGGCAGGCTTAAATTGTTACTCTCCGCGAAGCAAAGGGTTGGGGGGAGGGGCGCCAAGCAGGTTGACAAGGCTCAGGCTGGATGCTAAATTTGAATGTGTTATCAGTCAAGAGTTGCGACTGCTAAAAGCAAATTGGTAATGGAGAGACCATAGTGCCCACTTACGAATACCTCTGCCAAAGCTGCCAGCACAGGTTTGACTTGAGGCAGAGCTTCGACTCGGAGCCCGTGGCTACCTGTCCCGAATGCCAGTCTCAGGCCACACGCCAGTTTGTGCCAGTGCCCATCATGTTCAAGGGAGACGGGTGGACCCTCAGCAACGGCACCGGTGGCACAACAACCTCGCCAAGCCACGAAGAGCCTGGAGCTGCCGCGGAGACCAAAACCAAGGACGACAAGAAAAACGCGGAAAAACTATACGACCGCTACGACAAGACCAAGTCCACCCAGATATAGGGAATGCGGGCTCTGGTCCAGCGAGTGACCCAGGCCTCGGTATCAGTAGATGGCGAAGAGGTAGGGGAGATAGGGGTAGGCCTGGTGGTCCTTCTGGGAATCGCCCAGGAGGACGGCGAAGAGGAAGCCCGGTACCTGGTTGAGAAGGTAATCAACCTGCGGGTCTTCCCCGACGAAGAGGGAAGGTTCAATCGCTCGGCCCTGGAATGTGGGGCCGAGTTTTTAGTTATAAGCCAGTTCACCCTTTACGGCGACACCCGAAGGGGACGCCGGCCCAGCTTTGTCCGTGCGGCGCCACCGGAGCAGGCGGAGGCCCTCTTCACACGCACCCTGGAGCTTTTCAAGGCATCGGGCCTCAAGGTGGAGACGGGTAGATTCCAGGCCCACATGCTGGTCGATATCCGCAACGACGGCCCGGTTACGCTGATGCTGGATAGCGCCGACCGAGAACGGCCCCGCAGAGGATAGCTGGGTTGCATGGAAAACGCTCGTGGTGAGCCCCTCGAACCATGAGCCCCCGTCCTTCGACAGGCCCAGGACGAGCGTATTCTGTTATTTCCTCCACTCAAGCCCCTCGGTCTGCTTCAGGAACTCCTGGTGCAGGATGGCGTTGGAGGCTATCCAGCCGTCGGAGTAAAGGCCCGCCGGACCACCGTTCTTGTCGGTGATGACGCCTCCAGCCTCCTTCACCAGCAGCAGCCCTGTTGCCACGTCCCACGGCTCCAGGGCCTGGTGGAAGTAGAGGTCGATGCGCCCGGCGGCGGCGTAGGATATGCCCAGGGCCGATGAACCCATGATTCGTATGGTCTGCATCCCGGGCCAGAGGGCCTCCAGCAGCTTCAGCGCATACAGGGCCTTCTCATTGTTGTACCCCAAGTCGAAGCCCAGGATGCAATCCTCCAACCGCGTCTTCTGAGAGACCGATATGGGCTTCTGGTTGACGTAGGCGCCTTTTCCCTTCTGCGCCATGAACATCTCACGCCGTATGGGATCGTAGTTGACTCCCAGAAGCACATCCCCCTCGTGGGCCAGGGCTATGACCACCGAGAAGAAGGGGGTGCCCGAGGCGTAGTTCCGGGTGCCGTCCAGGGGGTCGATGATCCATACGTAGCCCTCATCGGCCCTGACGGCCGCCGACTCCTCGCCCAGAAGAGCGAATTCTGGGTATTCTCTGCTCAGCAGGGCCATAACCTCCTTCTCCACCAGCAGGTCCACGTCGGTTACGATGTTGCCGCGCCCCTTCAGGGAGATCTCCATGGGCTCCGAGAAGCGCTTTACCAGCAGGTCACCTGCCTTGAGAGCCACCTCCTGCACGACTTCCAGGGCGGTACGGCCGCTGCTGCTCTTTGGTATTTCTTCTAAGGGATTCCCCATCGAACTAAAATCCGGAGAAGGCGGTGAGATCACTTGCCATCAGAAACGTAGAATCACTACTCGAGGCGTCCCCAAAACTCAGGTCCACAATAGACTTTCCCGAAAAGCCGTCCTTATCTGTCCCTCACACCCGCCCATAAAGTTTCTGGGGACACCCGCAGACCCCCGCCAAAGGGGCTTAGCCGCCTTGAAACTCCCCCAAAACTGGAGAGACGAAGCCTGCGCTCCTCGATGACATAGGAACTTGTAGGAAATAATGGAGCAGAGCGCTAGTTGAAATAGAGGATCCGCATGGCCTCTCGGACCTGCTCCATGGTCTCCTTGGCTACCTTGGCGGCCCGTTCGCATCCGTCCATCTGGGCCTCTTTTACCAGATCGGGCCGGGCCTCGTAGTAGCTGCGCCTCTCTCTTATCGGGTCTAGGAAGCTATTGAGAGCGGTGGCAAGTCGCCGCTTGACTTCAACGTCGCCCACCTGTCCTGCCCGGTACCGCTCCTTCAGCTCCTCCACCTCTTCAGTATTGGGGTTGAAGGCGTCGTGGTAGGCGAACACCGGATTGCCCTCCACGTGGCCCGGATCGGTGGCATGAATGCGGGTGGGATCGGTATACATGTTCATTACCTTGGCTGTCACCGTCTCTGCATCGTCGGAGAGGTAGATGACGTTGTCCAGGCTCTTACCCATCTTGGCCAGGCCGTCGGTGCCGGGTAGTCGCGCCACCCGACCTATCAGCGCCTCCGGCTCCGGGAAGACCTCGCCGTAGGTCCGGTTGAACCTGCGGGTGATCTCCCTGGTCATTTCGATATGGGGCATCTGGTCGTCCCCCACGGGCACCAGGTGGGCCCTGGGCAGGAGGATGTCGGCGGCCTGGCTAACTGGGTAGGTGTAAAAGCCCACGGAGAGCTGCTTCTTCTCCAGCTGGGCTAGCTCCGCCTTGAGGGTGGGGTTTCTCTGGAGGCGAGTAAAGGGGGTCAGCATGCCAAGGAGCATAGTCAGCTCGGAGAACTCCGGGATGTAGCTCTGTATGATGAAGGTGCTTTTGGCCGGATCCAGACCGACGGCCAGCCAGTCCATGGTCACTTCCAGTACGGAGCGACGTATGCCCTCGATGTCATCTATGTGGTCGCCCAGGGCCTGATAGTCGGCGATGAGGAAATAGCAGTCGTACTCGTCCTGAAGCCGTACGCGGTTCTCCAGAGTCCCGACGTAGTGCCCCAGGTGCAACCTCCCCGTGGGCCTATCGCCCGTGAGAATGCGCTTTTTAGTGGCGATCTCCTTGCCGCTAGTTGCCATGGGGAAAACCTTTCGGTGCGTGGCCTACGAAATCCTGGTTGAGTCTAGCACAAAGCTAGAATACCCGCAAAGGAGAGGAGCCGCATCTAGCCATTCCCTGTGGAAGTGCCCGACTTGATGCACCTCCGGGCATCTGAGATAATGAGTTAGGCCTGCGTTCCTCTTAGCTCGGGGTGTAGCGCAGTTGGTAGCGCGCCACGTTCGGGACGTGGAGGTCCTGGGTTCGAGTCCCGGCACCCCGACCACCAAGCATGATGCCTATAGCCCATAGTGCTTGGGCTACGTCCTTGGATTGGCCACTCGTGCCCTTTAGGCAAATTAAAGCTACTTGATCTGCCTCAAGACCAACTACTCAAGATTTCAAACCGCACGAAATCGGTAAGCCTATTTACGGTGGATTTCAACATCCACCGGCAAAGTGGTAAATTGTTCCCAACCATCGCCTTGGAGGTATCAATGGAAGCATACTGCCTCAAGTGTAGGGCGAAGGGGTGTTATGCAACCCGGCAGTAGTGAGGTTCTAGATGATAGACCAGCTAAACAGAGAGCCTGCCCGGTTTGTGGAACAATGGTGTTGCGAATAGGCAAAGGGTAGAGCTCGTCAAAAGCACATAGTGGTGAAAAAGGGGATAGAGCGGTCCAAAGAGAAGAGGAGTCCATGAGACTGGATCCAAACACTACAGTTATGGTCGCCATCGATATGCATCGTGGGCATCTCGATCCGACAGTGGCAACCTTGCCTCTTGCAGCCGATCGTTGCCAACCAGTCATTGATCGAGCTGCGGCTCTCTTCCGAGAAATGCGCACTCTCTGCGTCCCTGTGGTGCATGTGGTCACCGAATACCGAGATAGTAACGAGATCGCTTCAAACCCCTTTTGGGCGGCTATCCATAATGACTCGAATAAGGCAAGGCAGGGTATTCTGAAACATAACCTGTTAGGGTCACCAGGAACCGAGATCATCGCTGAGCTTATTTCAGAGGAAGACTTAGTAGTAAGGGGCAAGAAGCGCTACAGTGGTTTCTATGGGACGGGCCTGGAATTCCTACTGAGGCATCGTCTCAAGGCCGAGACCGTTGTGCTCGCCGGGATTAACACTACTACGTGCATCCTTTGCAATGCGTTCGAGGCGACCAATCGAGACTTCAAGGTGATTATCGCTTCTGAGGCTGTAGACAGTATGGACGGAGAGGAGATGCACCGGTTCGCATTGAGGCTTATGGATGAGGCTGTGGGATGGACCATGACTAACCGAGAGATCTCCGAGGCTCTCCGCTCTTAGGGTTCGCCGCCTCCTGTATGCTGGGCCCGGTAGTGAACTGGAAGTTGGTCGAGGAGTCTTTAGGGTCCCGGCACACCCGAGACCTGGCAGCGCTCTCCTGGGGGGCAGAACACGAGGTCCGTCAGTGACTGGGTTTTTAGGTAGGTCTGAGAGTGGGGCTTCCAAGTGCAGCACAGTGGGCTGCAGTTATTACATGCAGGGTTTGTATCACGCCTGAATCCACCACATGTGATCTGCCACCAAATGCTGGCGTCAGTCTGGCATGCTGCAGGGTGCCACGGTTGGAGGGGCTCCTCGTGGGGATTGCAGCTCCCTCTTGGGCCTAGGCTTCCAGGGGTGAGCCAGAAGGGCCATGACTTTCCAAAGGGGCACTCCGGTCAAATTATCCCAAGCCGCCTTCGTCCGCACCGCCCGTGATGAGGACCACTCCAGAGCCCTCCTTAGTAGTCGCAATGGCAAACAGGGGCCGGAAGGCTGCCTTGGCCTGATGGCCTCGCCGTAGTCCTGGATGACCCGCTGGAACTGGCCAAGGTTTCCTTGGTTTAGATGGGTGGCAACCTGCCCGTCGAGTGCATATGACCCTAGTACTGACGTTAGCTTAAGGGGAGCCATGACCTACGCTATAGTCTAAGTCAGGTAGTCACGATGCCATCGTGAATATTCGTGTGACCTGAGAATAGCGTCCTGTAGTTCTCTCGGAGCGGCGCTCTCTCCAAGGTCTGACGGCAAGCCGCCATCTTGTATGTGTTTCATGGCATCGTGCAGTGCCTTCATCGCCACGAAAAATGGTTGATGGCCCCGCAGCACTATGCGGATGCCGTGGGCCAGGAGGTACGCCTCATCGTTTAGCTCACCACTCGCGCCACCCAGGACCAGCGGTAGGTTCGTTGCCTCCCGCACAGCCTCAACTTGCTGCTTCTCAGTGGCACCTATAAGCATCAGGGCGTCTACACCGGTCCCGACATAGGCTTTGGCACGTTGCACCGCTTCCGGAAGCGAGGCGTACTGCAATGCGCCCGTCCGGGCGATTACGACTAGACCTGGGTCCCGCCTCGCTACAACAGCGCCGCGGAGCTTGCCCACCATCTCTCCAGTGCTGATCAACTCCGGCTTGGCTGTCCCGAAAACTGCGGGCAGCGCCGTATCTTCAATTACTACCGCAGATGCACCCGCTGATTCCAGCTCCTCCACTGTTCGCATGGCATTCAATGCGTTGCCGTAGCCGTGGTCCGCGTCTACCATCAGGCTGATATCGGCGGCTCGAGTGATCCTCCGTACTTGGTCGGCTAGCTCCGAAAGGGTTAGAACAATGAGGTCCGGGGCGGCCAATACCGTCGCCGATGCTATGGAACCGCCCAGGATGCCCAGCTCCGCATCTAAATGCCGCGCGATGCGAGCGGAGACGGGATCGAAGACGGAGATGGGATAGCCGATTCTGTCTCCTTCCAAATACTCGCGGAAGCGACGCCGGGGTTGGATTACTGGCATAGTCATCCTTCCAATAGAATTTTCGTACTGGCCGATCGATGGCCACCTTAGTCAGGCGCTTTTAATCATCTGCGGTCATCTCTCGCTTCGATTCCCATCCTAAAGCCTCCAGCACGGAACAGGAATCAATATAGTGATTATCGGGACTCAGCACAAGAAGATAGCTGGGTTGCGGGGCAAGGCTAGGGCTTAGTCCCATAACTCGCCGAACTTGGTATTATGGTTAACGCGGGTCGTCCCGGAAGTCCAAAGATTTTAGATACAAGATCAACCCGCTAGTGCAGCGTCCAGCCATTTTTGTATTCGCCACCATAGGTCTCAGAGGCGAGCATAGGCTGTAATGAGCTCTCGACATTCCGAGTAAAATAGAGCGCTCTACATCAAAAAAGGAGAGGTCTCGGCCATGGCTAATGAGTTTTTACGCACGCTTTTGCCAATCGCAGGTTGGCAAGAGCAGCGCGCCCGCGAGCTCGAGATAACCGGCGGTAACGATCCTATATTACCGACCCCGTTTCGCATTGGTGAGGCTAGCGCCGCCGCACTTGCGGCGGTCGGCCTCGCTGTCTCCGATCTGTGGGAATATCGCACCGGGCGTAGCCAGGAGGTGGCGGTCGATGCCCGACAGGCGACTGCCTCATTACGCAGCGGGCATTACATGCTGCTGGACGGGGCCGATGTTTCGACCGAACGAAATAATGTGATGGGCGTATATCCGTCCAAGAACGGCCGCTGGAGTTATCTCCACTGCAATTTCCCCAACCACCGTGCCGCGGCCCTTAGCGTGCTGGGCGTGCAGGAAGGCCGCGAGGCGGTCCGCAAGGCGGTGGCCCAGTGGGACGCTCTGGAGCTTGAGGAGGCCGTCATCGCTGCGAGCGGCGCCGGGGGTATGGTGCGCACCATGGAAGAATGGACTCAGCATCCGCAGGGTACTGCGATCGCCTCTGTGCCCTTGATGGAGATCATCAAGATCGGCGACAGTCCGCCGGAAAAGCTACCCGACGGAGATCGGCCCTTGTCAGGCATCAGGGTGCTCGACCTGACGCGGGTTCTTGCCGGGCCGACTTGTGCACGCACTCTAGCGGAACACGGCGCCGACGTCTTAAAGATTACTGGAGCGCATCTGCCGAATATTGGCTACCAAGAATACGATACTGGCCACGGCAAGCTCTCCGCCCATCTGGACCTACGTGAGCAGAAAGACCTAGAGACCCTGCGCGGGCTGGTCCGCGAGTCAGTAGAGTCCCAGGAAGTGGTGTAAGAAGAGGAGGGGGTCTGGAGTAAGAGAGACCACCGCGTCATCCTTAGCGGGCAAAACAGAAGCTCGAGAAAGGAGGACAACGGTGGTCAAGGAAAGGATGGACCTGCTGGAGTTGTTGCGCAAGGGGGGAATGGACGGTGACGTGGACTTCCTACGGGAGGCTCTGAGAGTGCTGGTAGAGGGGATCATGGATGCGGAGGTGTCTGCGAGGATCGGTGCTGAGTATGGAGAACGCAGCCCTGAGCGGGTGACCCAGCGCAACGGGTATCGGTCCCGGGCGTGGGATACCCGGGTAGGGACTATGGAGCTGCACATCCCGAAGCTTCGAGAGGGGAGCTACTTCCCGAGCCTGCTGGAGCCACGGCGTCGCAGCGAGCGAGCTCTGCTGGCGGTGATCCAGCAGGCCTATGTGGAAGGTGTATCGACAAGGCGGGTGGACGACCTGGTCAAGGCCCTGGGGTGCGAGGGTATCTCCAAGAGCCAGGTGTCGCGTATCTGTCAGGAGCTGGACGTGGTGGTGGATGGCTTCCTGGGCCGTCCGCTGGACGGCGGACCATATCCCTACCTGTGGCTGGACGGACTAACCCAGAAGGTCAGAGAGGACGGCAGGATCGTCAACGTCAGCGTGGTGGTGGCAACGGCGGTCAATGGCGAGGGCAAGCGGGAGATCATTGGGATGGACGTGGGTACCAGCGAAGACGGCGCCTTCTGGCTGGCCTTTCTGCGCTCACTGTCCGCCAGGGGTCTGAGCGGGGTGGATCTGGTGGTATCGGATGCGCATCAGGGACTCAGGGATGCCATCGCGACTGTCTTCGGTGGGGCCAGCTGGCAACGGTGCCGCACCCACTTCATGACCAACCTGCTCACTCGGGTCCCCAGGCGCGCTCAGCCCTGGGTGGCCAACATGGTCCGCACCATCTACCAGCAGCCGTCCCCTCAGGAGGTCCACGCACAGCTCGAGCGGGTGATCGCCCAGCTACAGGACCCGTTCCCTCAGGTGGCCTCTCTACTGGACGAGGCTGGTGCGGACGTCCTGGCCTTCTCCAGCTTCCCTGTCCCCCACTGGAAGAAGATCTGGTCCAACAACCCCCTGGAGCGCCTCAACAAGGAGATACGGCGTCGCACCGATGTCGTGGGCATCTTCCCTAACCGACCAGCCGTGCGTCGCCTGGTTGGCGCCGTCCTCGCTGAACAGCACGACGAATGGGCCGTCGGCCGTCTATACACGACACCCGCGGTCTACAGCATCGACGAAGCTCTACCCGAGGCGGATCTAGCGAAGGCAGTGGCATAGACCGCGATCAACAGGATGACGTACTCTTACCCCGAATCCACCGAAGGACGTCCTTGGGGACAGCCCTTGAAGAAGGCAGAGGGTGCTCCTCTGAATCTGGGATAATGGTTTTGGAACAGAAACCCGCCCGGAAACAAGGAGCACCCAATAGATGCTGCCACAGAACAAACCCGACCGTATCCGCATCCTCTTTGACGACCATCGCCTGGTGGCCAATGCCGGCCTGCTCCTGCCGGCCACCCTAGCCCGGCACCTGGGCCTGCGGGAACTCGTCGACCATCACCTTGACCTCGGCGGAGCGCCGGGACGGGCGAACACTGGGGACAAGATGCTGACGCTGGTCGCTTCCGCGCTGGCAGGCGGCGACTGCATCGACGACGCCGATGCGCTGCGCGCTGGTGGGACGGTCGGTGTTCTAGGCTGCGTGGTCAAGGCGCCATCCACCCTGGGGACCTTCCTGCGCAGCTTCCGGTGGGGGCATGTCCGTCAACTCGACCGCGTGAGCCGCCAGTTGTTGGCCCGGGCCTGGGCCGCTGGGGCCGGACCCGGCGACTCGCCCCTGACCATCGACCTGGACTCGACCATCTGCGAGACCTATGGATTGGCCAAGGAGGGAGCGCGCCACCACGGCTATACCGGCGCCCGCGGCTATCACCCACTGCTGGCCATTGCCGCCGGCACCGGCGAAGTGCTGATGTCCCGGCTGCGCGAGGGCCGGGCCAACACCGCCCGTGGCGCCGCCCACTTCCTGCGTGAGACGGTGGGGCGGGTGCGCTACGGCGGGGCCAGGGGACAACTCACGGTGCGGGCCGACAGCGGCTTCTACGCCCACACTGTCGTTGCCGCCTGCCGGGAAATGGATGTCCGCTTCTCTATCACCATCCGCCAGCGCGCCAGCCTGCGGGACCTGATCGAGGCGATACCAGAGGAGGACTGGACTCCCATTCCCTACTGGATGGACGGTGCCGCCGATGTCGCCGAGACGACTTACACCCCGTTCCAGACCAAGCCGGACGCCGCGCCGGTGCGGCTCATTGTCCGGCGGGTGAAGCCGACGCCCGGTTCCCAGCTCGCCCTCTTCGCCAGATACAGCTATCACGCCTTCATCACCGACCGCGATGGGGAGACGCTGGAACTGGAGGCCGATCATCGCCGCCACGCCGAGGTCGAGAACGCCATACGCGACCTCAAGTACGGCGTCGGGCTGAACCACATGCCGTCGGCGCGCTTCGCCGCCAACGGCGCCTGGCTGGCGGTCCAGGTGATGGCGCATAACCTGGCCCGCTGGACGGCGCGGATTGGTCTGGGCGAGCGGACCGTGATCACCAAGACCCTCAGGCGGCGGGTCTTCGCTCTGGTGGGACGGATCACCCGCTCGGCGCGCCGCCTCACTTTGCATCTCCCCCGGCGCTGGCCTTGGGAAACCCAGTTCAGTCGCGCCTTGGCCCGGCTGCAAGCCATTCCGTTCCCGGCCTGACGGCCAGCCTGCAACTGACCCAACGTCCCCGCAATCTCGCGCCACCCCGGTCGCGAGAGTCCCCTGCTGCGTATCCTCTCGCCATCCCGCGCATCGCAACTCCCGCATAGGGCCTTAGGGGCCCTGTGCGGCGACTGAAGACCGTCCGCCGGCCTCCCATCTACCCCAAGACCCCAGGCCATCTCCCCTGTAGCTCCCTCACCCACCCCCTTCCGCTGTCCTCACGCCGTCCATCCGTGTCCTTCGGTGGATTCGGGCTTACACCACTTGACGGGACGTGACCCGCGAGTCAGACGTGTTTTCTCAGGGATACCGGCCGGGTGCACTCGGAGGGCGTGGGCTCTCGCCTGAGGCGCTGGCGGAATTGCGGCCTGGCATCATCTACGTCTCGTTGTCCGCATTCAGCCATGTCGGCCCTTGGGCGTCGCGCCGCGGCTTCGACACGGTGGTGCAGACGGTCAGCGGCATTACCAGCCGCCAGGGTGAACTGTTCCCAGGTATCGAGCCGGGCCCACAATTCTATCCGGTGTCGGCGATCGACTATCTCACCGGCTATCTGATGGCGTTCGGGGCGCTGGTGGCCCTACATCGCCGAACACGCGAAGGCGGCAGTTGGCTTGTACGGATATCTCTGGCGCAAACCGGGCACTGGCTCGTCGGGCGTGGTCAGGTGCCGGAGAACGATCTTAAGGACGTGCCGCAGGAATTCACGATCCCGGAGCTCGAGCGCTGGTCCATGGTGAGCAACACGCCGATGGGTCGGCTCCAGCATCTCGGGCCGGTGTTGCGCCTCTCAGAGACACCGCCGCACTGGGCACGGCCATCGGTGCCACTCGGTTCCAACGAGCCAGTGTGGCCGAAGCGGTAAGTAGTTAGCCATAGGATAAAGAACTCCCTGAGCCTAGATGCAAGATCGGGGAGTGACCTAGGAGTGTCCACATAGACTCACAAGTGCTAATATCTGTGAAACCGTGGAGTACGGTAAGCTGGATTTTGCCAATCACCACGAATGTGGATGTTCTATAGAGTCGGAACTCAATGAAAAGGTTTCTCTTCCTGGCAGCACAGACAGTCTCCATCCTGGCAATTGTCGCATGTACTGCAGAGTCCACGCCTACACCCGCCTCCAGTCCCACGCGAACCCTGAGGCCAATCCCAACTTCGGCCCTGACGCCTACGGCGACCATGACCCCGGTTGCCAGTGCAACTCCGATTTTGGTCACCACTACCACACCAAACCGTACCTCTGATGCTGATATCAGCTATGACCGTCGGACCCCATTCGTGCCTCTGGACAATCCGGCGCTTCTGTCAGGCTGGGAGGCCGACTATCTACAAGATGACGACCTAATCCTTGGCCTAGAATGGGAGAATGTGACTCACGCATACCCCGTTCGAATGTTGAGATTCCACCACATTGTGAACGATACTATAGCCGGCCGGCCGTTCCTCATCACTTATTGAATCAAGTGCAGTTCCGGGGTCGGGTTCGACCCCGAAGTGGACAGCCGTCACCTCACCTTCGAAGTCTTTGGCTTACTGAAGGGAGTGCTGACCATGATTGACAGAGAAACGGGAAGCGTGTGGACCCACCTGGATGGCAAGGCCATTACGGGGCAACTACAGGGGTCGCGCATGACGATGCTACCGTTGGTTCACATTACATGGGGGGAGTGGAAAGCCTCTCATCCAGACACGATGGTGCTATCGCCGGATACGCCGTTCCAGGACCGGTACCGCCCCGTACGGATCGGGGTCTTTAACCAACGAGAGGCCAAGTTCGGAGACGGCCGGCTGGCTGCCAATGCCCTGGTGGTAGGTGTGGAGGTCGAAGGACAGTTCAAGGGGTATCCCCTGGAAGAACTCCGAAATGTGGGCGGAGTGGTGAACGATACACTGGCCGGTCAACCGATTGTTGTGATCTATGACGACGTTGCGCAGGTAGGGCTAGCTTATTCCAGGGCATCGGGTGACAGGGTCCTTGAGTTTGACACTTCAGGAACCCATGGGCCTGAGTTGCGAGACAAGGAGACCAAGTCCATATGGAACCGCCAAGGGAGAGCATCATCTGGGCCGCTGGCCGGAACCTCCCTGGAATTCGTGCCGTCATTCATCTCTGAATGGTATGGCTGGTCAGGGTATCACCCGGAGACGGCGCTGTTTCAGCAAAAGTCGTAGCAAGCATCTTCAACAGAAAGCGCAGATGATTGCAGCCAACTGCCCAATTTGCCAAAGGGCACTAGAGGCAAGTCACCCCTGGCCCAGGCGACCTAGCTGCCTGATGGCTTGCAGCAGCTCTTGCCGGGCGCTGTCCTTCAGCAAATAGCCATCGGCCCCAGCGGCCAGAGCCTCATCTGCGTACCCAGCATGCACAGTGAGAACCAGGACCTTGATGTCGGGAAACCGTTCCTTTATCTGGCGTGTAGCCTCTATGCCATCCATCTCGGGCATCTGAGCGTCCATCAAGATGACATCAGGCTCCAGTTGTTCAGCTCTGACTACAGCCTCCACTCCATTCTCTGCTTCTCCCACCACCTCCATGTCGTAGTTAGCCCACAGGATGCTTGCCAGGCCATCCCGCACTGCAGGGCTATCATCAACAATCAATACCCTGATCTTTACCACACACCGCTCCCTACCAGCTTGTGACCTGGCTTCAGCGTTTACGTTGACTTGGTACATCTGAATCATACCCACAATGACTCCTAACCTTCACTCGATAATAAGGATGACCAACTTCATCGGCAATTTGAGGTGGTACCCAAAAACTAGACAACTGGCTAAGAGAGAGTCCAGCTCCTAAAATAACCGGCAACTAACCGACGTGGAGGAGCAGGACATGAAGCAGACGAGGAATAAGCACAGTCCGGCGTTCAAGGCCAAGGTGGCCCTGGCCGCCCTTGCGGGGGAAGAGACCATCGCCCAGCTGGCCAGCCGATTTGAGGTCCATCCCAGTCAGATTCACGCCTGGAAAAGGGCCCTGGTGGAAGGAGCCCCGGAGCTATTTGCCACCAATCAGAAATCCCAGGAGAAAGCCAAGGAAGCTCAGATTAACCACCTCTACCGGCACATCGGCCAGCTGAAGGTGGAACGCGATTTTTTGTCGGAAAGGTCCGGTCTATGAGTCGCAGCATACGGCGAGCCATGATAGACCGAGACCACCAGCAGCTGTCTTTGGTGCGTCAATGTATCCTGCTGGACGTCAGCCGGGCCTCGGTGTACTACCGGCCGGTACCGACCAGGGCAGAAGACCTGGAGTTGATGGCCCTGATGGACCGTCAGTATTTGAAGACCCCCTTCTACGGCTCCAGGAAGATGAAGGCCTGGCTGCTGCAACAGGGCTATCTGGTGAGCCGAAAAAGGGTTCGAAGGCTGATGCGGTTGATGGGTCTGGAAGCGATCTACCGGCGTCCCAACACCAGCAAACCAGCGCCGGGACACCGGATCTTTCCCTATCTGCTGAAGGGAGTGGAGGTTAATCGGGTCGACCAGGTCTGGGCCGCGGACATCACCTACATCCCCATGGCGAAGGGCTTCCTGTACCTGGTGGCCATCATGGACTGGCACAGCCGGCACGTGCTGGCCTGGAAGCTCTCCAACACCATGGACACCAGCTTCTGCGTGGCGGCGTTGGAGGAAGCCCTGGGTAAGGGACGACCGGAGATATTCAACACCGACCAAGGGAGTCAGTTCACCAGTGAGGCCTTTACCCAGACGTTGCAGGAGCAGAGGGTCCAGGTCAGCATGGATGGTAAGGGTAGGTACCTGGACAACATCTTCGTGGAGCGGCTGTGGCGGAGCATCAAGTACGAGGAGGTGTATCTGAAAGCTTACCAGACCGTCGCCGAGGCCCGAACTGGGATCAATGCCTACCTGGAGTTCTACAACCGGCAGAGGCCTCACCAGGCTTTGGGCTACCGGACCCCAGCAGAGGTGTACCAACATGGCCAGGAAGAAAGGGGAGCAGCAGCTGAAGAAGCAGGGCTGCCATCGGGCTTGGTGAAACCTAGCGCAGGGGTGGGAGACTCCCTTAATTTAGCCCTCATGCTGTCTTAATAATGGGGTCCACCTTAGAAAACCAAAGATGCACTTGATCTGCGCCGGATACCTGAGCTGCGCTGGATGGAGAACGGGCAGTCTGCCCTGACGGGCAAGCTTCTGGCCCTGGAGAACAAGCTGGAGGACCTGTTCCGGAGCTGGGCCGCCGCCTGGGGAGCAAGCGAGTACCGCTTCCCCACCTTCATTCCCGCCGCTGAGCTGGCAAAGGTCGACTACTTTCGCTCTTTCCCCCATCTGGTCACCTTCCCCGTGGCACTGGACCCCGACGAGGAGAACCTAAGGCGGTTCTGCTCCCAAGAGGCCCTGAACGACCCAGGAGAGATATGTCTCACCAGTACGGCTCCCATCAGGGACGTCCTCACCCCTGCCGCCTGCTATCACTTCTACGTCCACTTCCAGGGGGAAACCTTGGACGGGCCCAGGTATGTGACCACCCGCGGCACCTGCTTTCGGCGCGAGGCCTACTACGCCCCCCTTCAGCGGCAGTGGTGCTTCTCCATGAGGGAGATCGTCTGCATTGGGACAGCGGAGGAGGTCAGGGAGTTCCTTCAGAGGACACAGGACCACGTCGACGGGTTTTTCAGGCAGATAGGCCTGCCCATTGAGTGGCAGCCCGCCACGGACCCCTTCTTCAACCCCTCCCGGAGTCCCAAATACTTGATGCAGAAACTGGAGCCCGTGAAGACGGAGATGGTTTTCCAGGACCGCCTGGCCATCGGCTCCGTCAACTTTCACCAGGATCACTTCGGGGAAGCCTTCCACATCCGGCGAGACGGCAAGGAGGCCTTCTCCGGCTGCGTGGCCTTCGGTCTGGAGCGCTGGCTCTACGCCTGGCTCAGACACTTCGGGGCGGACCCAGGTGGGTGGCCCGAAATAGCTCAGTAGGCCAAGGGTAAAGCGTACAATCATAGATACTCAAGCCAACGTCACAGTGGTAGCATCTTATGGTTCCAAACGGAAAGAGACATAGGAGGAGCGCAAGATGATACGTTTCCTTCGAAAGAAAGTGGTCGTAATACCTCTTGTCACAGTAGCCGTACTCCTAGTAGCGGGCGTGGGCGGGATTGGGTGGGTGTATTCAAGCGAGATTAAGAGCGGCGCCCTGAACTTGGAGGACCACGAGCCCGACGAGCTGGATCTGGAGATCGCGGCCATCGGCCAGGGGCGGGTGACTCTGAGGGCCACCTCCGACGCCAGTAGCAACGGGCCGTGGACCAAGGACGGCATCTGGGGGCTGGTGTGGGAGGGGGGCTACGCCCAAGTTGGCCGCATCCTCCGACTGGGCGAAGAGGAGGTAATCCGGGAGTTCCACCCCATCAATGAGCAGGAGCCATCCTTAGGGGAAAAGGTCAGCCTGGACAGCTTCTCCTTCCCAGAGGACCCCACGGTCGCCTTTGGCATCCCCTTCCAAGAGGTGACGGTGTCCAACTCCCTGGGGGAGTTCCCGGCCTGGTTCGTTGCAGGGCCGCGCAGCACTTGGGCGGTCTTCGTCCATGGCCGCGGGGCCAACCGCCGGGAGGCGCTGCGCATGCTCCCCACTATGGTGGAGATGGGATTTCCCTCTCTGGTCATCACCTATCGCAACGACGAGGGGTTGCCGGTCAGCGATAGTGGCTTCTACGATTTCGGGGAGACGGAATGGCAGGAGGTGGAGGCGGCCGCCCAATACGCCCTGGACCACGGAGCTAAGGACCTGGTGCTGGTCGGTTACAGCATGGGAGGGGCCATAGCCACTAACTTTCTTTACCAGTCGCGCCTGGCAGCATCCGTTCGGGCCGTCGTCCTGGACTCGCCCATCCTGAGCTTCGCCTCGCTAGTAGATTTCGCTGGCCGTCGCCGCAACCTTCCCTGGCCCGTCACTCCCGTGGCCAAAGCCATCGCCGGGTGGCGATTCGACGTTAACTGGGGGCGCCGCGACTACCTGACGCATACGGACAAGCTAGAAGTACCCATCCTCCTCTTTCATGGAGAAGAGGATGACCGGGTGCCCATCGGGACAAGCGACAGACTTGCTGGTCTGAGGCCAGACCTGGTGACCTACGTCCGGATCGCGAGAGCCACCCACGTCCGGGCCTGGAATATGGGCCCTGACGCCTACGAGGAGGCGGTGCGCGGCTTCCTGGAGCGGGTAGCCCCTGATGCAATAGTACATTCCGCCGACGCAAGTTAGTACATATGTCACTGTAGGCCAAGGACGAGGCGGGATAAGCTGGGTTAAGTACAAGGAAAGGATGAGGCGATGGGAACGCATCAACAAGACATACGATGACATTACCGGGGCCTTCTCGGGCAGGACTGAGGAGGCAGTAGCAACAGCCCCCTCAGACAGACCAGGGATCACAATGGCAATCAAGTGGTGGCTGGTGTTTATGGGTTTCTCCTTTTCGCCATCATCGAGATAGTTGGAGGTAGTTTGTAATGGTGGATGTTAAGCCATGAAGCAAGTCCTGATCACAGGCGCCAGTGGCTACCTTGGGATGCGACTGGCCCGCCGCTATCTGGAGCACACCCAGGACTGGTTAGTCCTGTGGTTACACGCGCGGACCGAGGATGGGTTTCGGGCCAAGATAGCACCCCTGATACCCCAGTTCAGCCCATACCAGGGGCGCGTCACCTGGGCCTGGGGAGACCTGCAGGAGGAGCACCCCTTCCGCCAGGTGGACCTCCAAGAAATAGATGCCATCGTTCACGCGGCGGCGGTGACCCGCTTCAACGTAGACTGGGAGACCGCCCGCAGCGTCAACGTGGCTGGAACGGTCAAGCTCCTGGCCTTCGCCGAACAATGTCCTTCTCTGCAGGCTGTGGGCCTGCTCAGCACCATTTACGCCTCCGGCCTCAGGGCTGGCCTCATCCCAGAGGGTCCTCTGGAGCAGCCCGAGGCCTTTGCCAACTACTACGAGGAGTCCAAGTGGCAGGCGGAGAAGCTGCTCCTGGAGGCATACCACACTCTCCCCTGGAGGCTCTTAAGAGTGGCCACGGCCATCGCCGACGACCAGGAGGGGCGCGTCACCCAACTCAACGCCTTCCATAACACCCTCAAGCTCTGTAGACACGGCCTGCTGCCCCTCATCCCTGGCAGGCCTGACACTCCCCTGTATTTTGTGACAGGCGACTGGGTGGCCGCCGCCATTGTCGCTCTAATGGGCCACCCGGTTGACCAGGCAATCTATCACTTATGTCCAGCCAAGAAGGACTCCATAACTCTGGGCGACTTGATGGAGACTGCCTTCGAGGTCTTCGAGAAGGACGAGGCTTTTCGCGCCAGGCGCATCCTGAAGCCGCCTTTCTGCGACCTCGATTCATTCGAGCTCCTGTCAAGCGGGGCCAGCAGTCTGGGCTCCCCAGTCCTGGGCCAGGTCCTGGCCAGCGTGTCCCCCTTCGCTCCACAGCTTTTCGTCGCCAAAGATGTTTGCAACGACCGTATGGCCTCGGCCCTTACGCGCTGCCCGCTTCCTGACACCGGAACCCTTATAGCGAATACGTGCGAGCACCTGGCCCGCGCTCATTAGGTAGACAGATATGGCAATACGTCTGAACAAAAACGGGCTGCAGCGGGACTTCCAGAGAATGCTGGGAGTGAACCTGGAAATAGCTGTCGCCCGCCGGCCCGTTTCTCAGGCCCGTCTGACTCCCAGCGAGGCATCCCAATTTGCTCAGGTGGCCGGCCCACGCCAGGACTCCTGGCTGAGAGGCAGGGCCGCCCTGAAGACGCTGTTATCACAGGTTATGGGAGAGGAGGACACCTCTACTCTCGCCTTCCCCAGCCACTGGGTCTCCCTGACCCACAGTAGCGGGTGCACGGTTGCCGTGGCCTCGCCCCTCTGCGTTATGGGGGTAGGCGTAGACCTGGAGGTGGCGAGACTCCCCCGGCCTGAGTCGGCCCGGTTCTTTCTGGCCGCCTCAGAGAGAGTGGCTGGAAGGGGAGCCCTCCTTGGCCATCTCTTCTCACCTGCTACGGCTCTGGACGGTAAAGGAGGCCCTCTTCAAGGCGGACCCTGGCAATCAGGGCCGGGGCCTACTGGACTTTCGAGTCGCCGACCCACGAATGTCGGTAGGCCACGCCTGTGCTCTGTCGGACCCGCTTCTTGAAATGCGGTACGCCTCCGTTGGTATCCCAGAGGGATTCATGTCGGTGGCCATCTCAAGGAAAAAGGAGACCCTACGATGCTGAACGAGAACGAGCTATGGATCTTGAGCTTCTATCGGACGTCTGAGATCAGCGGAGCCCTGTTCTTCGGCAGGTTGGCCAGGTCCTTCAAGCCCGGTCCCATACAGCGGGACATGACCCGGCACTTTGCCGACGAGAGCATGCACGCCCGCTACTGGAGCGAGTGCATCGAGCGACTGGGGGCTCAGCCCCTTAAGCTGGACTCCTCTTACCAGGACCAGTACTTGGCCGCTGCAGGACTACCCTCCAACGTCATGGAGATCCTGGCCATTACCCAGGTCTTTGAGCGGCGGGTCATCAACCAGTACGCTCGCCATTCAAGGGTCACGGGCCTTCAACCGGAGATACGGGAGACCTTCGACAGGATCATGATGGACGAGAAGTGGCATATCAAGTGGGTGCGGGAAGCCCTTAGGGGGTTGGAGCCGGAATACGGCAAGGCCCTAATCCAGAGCACGCTGAAACGTTACTGGGCCGCGGACCAACATGTCTACCAGAATACCATCCAAGAGCACGACGAGAGGGTGCGGCACCTCCTCGAAGCCCATTTCTTAACGGCAGGAGGTACAAGACGGTGATAGACCAGAGTGAAGTCAAACAGCGGATTGCCATTTTCCTGAGGAGACCCGTCCACGAGCTGGACGACCAGACGGCCCTCATGGACCTGGTGACCGATTCCTTCCTACTGGTGGAGATGGTGGTAGAATTGCAGGAGGAACTGAAAGTGCGGCTGCTCCAGGACGACCTGAAAGATGTCAAGACGGTCGGGGACCTGGTCCTGCAGCTCTCACAACGCCTCGTCCAAAGCTAGCGCCGGGAGGATCGCCACTGGCGCATGCCACCATCTTTCACCATGAGGTAAAGCTGGCAGCCGTAAGCACAAGCGAGGTTATTTGACCTCCAGGGGGTTCTACTGATGACTATCGACACTTTTCCGACCGAAGGAGTGGAGCTGACCCTACTCCTGGTGGTCAGTGACATCGAGCGATCGCAGTGGTTCTATCGAGATGTGCTTGGCGCCACGCTGGTTAGAGAGTATGGGGGCACGTCCTGTGTCTTTAAGTTTCAGGGCAGTTGGCTCCTGATAGTCACCGGGGGTGAACCAACCAAGGACAAGCCCGGCGTGACTTTTGCGCCTCCCCAGGACCCCAATGCGGTGAGCGCCGAGTTGACAATGCGGGTGCAGGACTGTCAGGGAGCTTATGAGGTGCTCAAGTCCCGGGGAGCTGAATTTCTAACGCCGCCAGTCAAGTCTGACTGGGGCGGCGAAGTCCGGTGCTTCTTCCGAGACCCCGATGGCCATCTCCTGGAGATCAGTCAGCTCCTCTAGGGTCTAGAAGAGAAACCACGATCGCTAGCAATTGCCCTTCTGTTAAAGCAGGGCACCTATCTCGCAGCAGGCGATTGCCTGCTGCGAGATACTATCCATAGACATCCAGACCCACTACCGACTCAGTGTTCTGTAGGTGAGACAGCGTCTTACAACTCCCCAGACTGCCGGGCCCACCACATGGCCAGCGAGGATGCCTCCAGGGTAAAGAATGGAGAGCTTCGGAGTGTTACGCCCCTATGCGGTAAATCTTAGTCCCACAGTTTGGGCAGGTACCACGGTTCGCGGGCCTACCGTTCTTGAGGGTCACTTTCTCAGCGTTTCGAATCTCCCGCTTGGCCTTACACTTTACGCAGTAAGCCTCCATGATCGCCTCCGCAGGTATCAGATGAGCAAATGCTAGGGCACCGATAGAGAGGAGTGCAAGGTAAAAAGAACCGTTTTTAGCACAAATTTCGCAATTTTCAGCGTGATTGACTGGACTTCACATACAGACTATGCCTGTAGCGCCCAACATTCCTACTCTCGGGCTGCCAGCATACCACGGGCATCGACGGACCCGCTGCCCTAAATCCCATTGACAATCGCTCCCTTGCGGGGTAGCATTAGTTCCCTAAACAATAAATGATACTCAGTATCACTATGTTTACAGCAGAGGACCTACTACACAAGATCGAGGATAGCGGCTACCGACCCACCGCCAGTCGGCAGCGTATTCTCGACGCGTTGGTGGCCCAGGCCGAAGGCTTCACCGCAGAGGAGCTGGTGGCCCAGGTCCAGGGCCTGGGGCGCGCCACGGTATACCGCACCCTACGGCTCCTGATAGAACAGGGACTGCTATGCAAGCTGGCCCTGCAGAACGGGGCGCCCCGCTACACCCTCTCGCAGATGGGCCATCATCATCACATGGTGTGCGTTAGCTGCGGCGCCGTTAGGGACTTCCGGCAGTCGATCATCGAGCGAGTGCTGAAGGACCTGGAGGCCATGGACGGAGGAAGCGTAGTGGGCCACCGTATAGAAGTCTACGTGCTCTGTCCTGTCTGTCAGAGTAGAGAGGCTCCGGAGTACGCCCTGTCCGACCCTAGCACGGCCCAGGTTGGCACTCCTCCATAGCGGGGCGCTACTCCCGGAGATCGTTATAAGTAATTGATACTAAGTCTCATTACATCTTGAAGAGTAGCTACTTTCGACTGATGGCTGTATATACGTCTATAGCGTTGTGCTCGGCACTGATGGCATGCAGTCCGGAGGCCACTGCGACCCAAAAGGGTGCCGCCCCAGAGTCGAAACGGACTGTCCTGACCACCATATATCCCCTCCAGTACCTGGCCCAGCGAATAGGAGGAGACCGGGTGAAGGCCACAAACCTGGTGCCCCCTGGAGTGGAGACCCACGATTGGGAACCGTCGCCCCGGGACATCTCTTCTATCCAGAAAGCCGATCTCTTCATATATAACGGTGGGGGCTTTGAGCCCTGGGCTGATCGGGCCATCGATGGCCTGTCCAAGGACGGCCCCATAGTGGTCGAGGCCAGTGCGGGGCTGGAGATGAGCAACGGAGATGGTCAGGAGGATGGCCTGGACCCCCACCTGTGGCTGGACCCCCATAGGTACCAGCAGCAGGCAGAGGCCATTGCTGAGGCCCTGAGGAAGGCCGATCCTCCGAGCGCAGAAGTGTACTCGGCCAACCTGAATACGCTAAGGGAGGACCTGGATCGTTTGCGGAAGGAGATGGAACAGGGCCTGGCCTCCTGTGAAAGAGGCGCCATTGTGGTTTCTCACGCAGCCTTTGGTCACCTGGTGGGCCGCCTGGGCCTGAAACAGATAGCAGTCTCGGGCCTTTCGCCGGAGGTGGAGCCAAGTCCCGCCCGCATGCGAGAGATTATCGAAGATGTGCAGCGGCTAGGAGCGACCCACATCTTCTTCGAGACCCTGGTCAACTCGGACGTCTCCAAGACCATAGCCAGAGAAGTAGGTGCCGAGACCCTGGTACTGAACCCATTAGAGGGGCTGACGAGGGAGGAGCAGAAGGCGGGTGAGGACTACTTCTCCATCATGGGCAGAAATCTCGCCAATCTGAGGACGGCCCTGGGATGTCGTTAGTCGTGGGAGCAGCCCCTCCGGCCGTTACGTTTGAGGATGTTACCTTCGCTTACGGCCCCACTACCGCCGTGGAAAACGTAAGCTTTTCTGTGGAGATGGGCGACTTTGTGGCGGTCATTGGTCCCAACGGCAGCGGGAAGACAACTCTAGTAAAGCTGATCCTGGGATTGGAGCGTCCTGCAAAGGGTCGTGTCCTCCTTTTTGGGCATGAGGCACAGGACTTCAAGCAGTGGCGAGACATCGGCTACGTACCCCAGTCCACCAGCGCATTCCAGGTGCGTTTTCCCGCCACCGTAGGAGAGGTGGTCTCTTACGGGAAGTACAGGGGTCTGGACCCGTTGGCCTTTTTCCGAAGGGGCCTATCACCGGACATTAAGCGCGCCCTAGAAACAGTAAATATGTGGACGTATCGCAACAGGCTCATCAACGACCTTTCAACGGGGCAGCAACAGCGGGTGCTGGTGGCCAGAGCCTTGGTCCGCTGGCCAAAACTGCTGATACTGGATGAGCCAATCGCAGGGGTAGACATAGGTGGGCAGGAGCAGTTCTACTCTCTTCTCCGAGAGATACGCCACCAAGACATCGGCGTGACGGTGATCCTGGTGTCCCACGACGTGGGTGTGGTGCTGCATGAGGCCACCAAGGTGGCTTGTATCAACCGCAACCTCCACTATTACGGCGCCCCCCAAGAAGTGTCAGACGAGGCCCTCTCCAGCCTCTACGGCTCGCCCGTGGACCTGGTCATCCACCGCCACGAGTAGGATAAATGCCTGAGATATTCCAGTTCAGCTTCATGGTCAGGGCCTTTATTGCTGGCGGCATAGTGGGCCTCATTTGCCCAATACTGGGCACCTTTCTGGTGCTGCGCCGTCTCTCCCTTATAGCAGACACCTTGGCCCACGTGGCCCTGGCCGGAGCCGCCGTTGGCCTCCTCGTTAACCGTTACCCCGTTATGATCGCCATCGCCACATCCGCCATCGCCGCCATAGTCATTGAACGTTTGCGCGCCTCCAGGCGATTGGAGAGCGATACCGCCCTAGCTCTGGTCCTGTACACTGCCCTGGCTCTGGTGGTTGTATTCGCCAGCCTGGGTAGCGGGTTCAACGTAGACCTCTTCGGGTATCTCTTCGGCAGCATCGTAACGATAGAGGAGTCCGACGTGTGGGCTACAGGCGCCCTGGGAGCCGCAGTGGTGATTCTGGTGTGGCTGCTCTACAGCGAGCTGGTCCAGTCCACCTTCGACCCGGACCTGGCTAAGATAAGCGGCGTGAATCTCGGTCGCACCAACCTGGTCCTGGCCGTCCTCACAGCAGTCACAGTAACCCTGTCAATGCGGGTGGTCGGTGCGCTGCTTGTTGGAGCATTAATCGTTTTTCCAGTGCTGGCGGGCCTTCAGCTCGGCCGTGGCTTCCGCACCACTCTCCTGGTGTCCGGGGCCCTGGGTGCGGTATGCGTGTTCACGGGCCTCACCATCTCCTTCTATCAGGACATCGCCGCGGGAGGCGCCATTGTGCTGACGGCCTTGGGAGCCCTGACGCTAACCAGCGCCGTCCGCCACCTGGCCCTCATGGCGACACGCTCCAGCTCGGGCTAAGAAAACCTCAGGCCTAAGAGAAAGAATGGAGGTACCATGCCTTTTTACGACCTGACCCAGGTCAAGTCTAAAACCCTGGCGACCGGCGTCCAGGCCTTCCCCGCTTGGGGCGAAGGCATCATGATGGTTCGGGTGGAGCTGGCGCCCCACTCTCGGGTGCCGGAGCACACACATCCCCATGAGCAGGCTGGCATCGTCCTGGAGGGTGAGTTGGACTTCTCGATAGGAGAAGAGTCGAGACACCTGAGACAGGGAGATGCCTACCTGGTCCCCTCCGGCGTTCCCCACTCGGCGACGGCCGGGGACAGCCAGGCCCTGGTGCTGGACATCTTCAACCCGCCTCGCGAAGACTACAAACCCTAGTGGTATAGCGAGGCTTGCGCCTTCTTGAGCCGGCTATCAGAAGCTGCCGCTAGGAACATGGGCGGCGGACTAGCTCCTGGTTTCGAGTAGGGATCTAGTGGATTTGATGACCTTCTTGCGGAACTTATGTCTCACGGCCCTGAGGATAAAGCTTCCATGCCAGTCGAAGGAGACGGCGGAATCGTTGAGCAGCTCTTCGTGGATGCCGTTAGTCGATATGGCGTTCAACAAGTAGTCGATCTGTCTGTCCCCCATCATCTCGAAGAAGCGCCGACTGTAGTAACCAATACGTAGTTCTCTGGCCAGGACCTTCTTCCACTCCGTCTCGTACGACTTCAGTTGGCTGGCGGAGAGGTCGTTCTTGGCAAAGGCCTCCTCCAAGGACAAGGCCGCTATCTCAGCAGAGAGGAGAGCATAATATATACCCCCGCCGGTAGTGGGCTTCACCTGTCCGGCGGCGTCTCCCACTACTAGGACTCTTTTCCCGTAGGTCTTGTTCAGGAGGCGAAGGGGAATACCCCAGCGACGGGGCGGGCCAAGGGTCTCCACCACTTTGCCCTGGGACTGGAGCTTATCAACGAGACTTTGGAGATAGCCGCCAGCGCCGCGACGGGACATGAGCCCCGCCAAACCTCTGCCTGGGGTTGTGGGCACCAACCAGCCGAAGAACCCCGGGGCCAAGCGCCTGCCAAAGTAGACCTCTATCTCCTCCACACCACTTGTGGAGACCTCTACCTGGGCGCCAACACAGATATCTCCGACGCTGCCCAGGCCTAGAGGGCCAAGCAGGCCCGTCCCGAAGCCTGATGCAATCACCGCCGCCTGGGCCTCCAGGTCGTAGGTTCCGCCTGGACCGGAAGTAGTGGCACAAACACCGTTATCCGTCACGGCTAAATTAGTGACCTTGCGGCCCAGGTGATAGGTGGCTCCAACGGCCTGGGCTTGCTCCGCCAGTGAGGCCACGAAGCTGACCCGGTCGATAACGTAGGCCTGGACTCCTGGCTTAACCAATCGGATGGCCTCTCCAGAGGGAGCGTAGAACTTGGCGGAGGAGGCCTCACGGTAAATGAGAAGGGGGTCCACCGGATAACGCTCAACGCAGGCTTTGCCTACAATTCCAGAGCAGAGCTTATCTCCCAGTTTCTCCCTTGCATCCACCACCACAACCCGTAAGCCCGCCCTGGATAAATGAAGGGCGGCATTATTGCCGGCAGGCCCACCTCCTACAATAATTACGTCCTTCAATTATGATGCCTCCATCTACTTTGGCCGAACGATTAACGTTACTCTCATCCGTTCATGTAAGCAAGCAGCTTAATGGGCCACGAGACCCCCGAAACATTACGTGAGCGAGCGGGCAGAAATAAGACGATTGCTGAATGACGTCAGCACCCCACCCTAGCGGAGCATAGAGAAGCTGTACCCTATGCCCCGATGGGAGCGGATTATCCTGGGCTGATGAGGATCATCCCCCGGCTTTACCCCGAATCCACCGAAGGACGTCCTTGGGGACAGCCCTTGAAGAAGGCAGAGGGTGCTCCTCTGAATCTGGGATAATGGTTTTGGAACAGAAACCCGCCCGGAAACAAGGAGCACCCAATAGATGCTGCCACAGAACAAACCCGACCGTATCCGCATCCTCTTTGACGACCATCGCCTGGTGGCCAATGCCGGCCTGCTCCTGCCGGCCACCCTAGCCCGGCACCTGGGCCTGCGGGAACTCGTCGACCATCACCTTGACCTCGGCGGAGCGCCGGGACGGGCGAACACTGGGGACAAGATGCTGACGCTGGTCGCTTCCGCGCTGGCAGGCGGCGACTGCATCGACGACGCCGATGCGCTGCGCGCTGGTGGGACGGTCGGTGTTCTAGGCTGCGTGGTCAAGGCGCCATCCACCCTGGGGACCTTCCTGCGCAGCTTCCGGTGGGGGCATGTCCGTCAACTCGACCGCGTGAGCCGCCAGTTGTTGGCCCGGGCCTGGGCCGCTGGGGCCGGACCCGGCGACTCGCCCCTGACCATCGACCTGGACTCGACCATCTGCGAGACCTATGGATTGGCCAAGGAGGGAGCGCGCCACCACGGCTATACCGGCGCCCGCGGCTATCACCCACTGCTGGCCATTGCCGCCGGCACCGGCGAAGTGCTGATGTCCCGGCTGCGCGAGGGCCGGGCCAACACCGCCCGTGGCGCCGCCCACTTCCTGCGTGAGACGGTGGGGCGGGTGCGCTACGGCGGGGCCAGGGGACAACTCACGGTGCGGGCCGACAGCGGCTTCTACGCCCACACTGTCGTTGCCGCCTGCCGGGAAATGGATGTCCGCTTCTCTATCACCATCCGCCAGCGCGCCAGCCTGCGGGACCTGATCGAGGCGATACCAGAGGAGGACTGGACTCCCATTCCCTACTGGATGGACGGTGCCGCCGATGTCGCCGAGACGACTTACACCCCGTTCCAGACCAAGCCGGACGCCGCGCCGGTGCGGCTCATTGTCCGGCGGGTGAAGCCGACGCCCGGTTCCCAGCTCGCCCTCTTCGCCAGATACAGCTATCACGCCTTCATCACCGACCGCGATGGGGAGACGCTGGAACTGGAGGCCGATCATCGCCGCCACGCCGAGGTCGAGAACGCCATACGCGACCTCAAGTACGGCGTCGGGCTGAACCACATGCCGTCGGCGCGCTTCGCCGCCAACGGCGCCTGGCTGGCGGTCCAGGTGATGGCGCATAACCTGGCCCGCTGGACGGCGCGGATTGGTCTGGGCGAGCGGACCGTGATCACCAAGACCCTCAGGCGGCGGGTCTTCGCTCTGGTGGGACGGATCACCCGCTCGGCGCGCCGCCTCACTTTGCATCTCCCCCGGCGCTGGCCTTGGGAAACCCAGTTCAGTCGCGCCTTGGCCCGGCTGCAAGCCATTCCGTTCCCGGCCTGACGGCCAGCCTGCAACTGACCCAACGTCCCCGCAATCTCGCGCCACCCCGGTCGCGAGAGTCCCCTGCTGCGTATCCTCTCGCCATCCCGCGCATCGCAACTCCCGCATAGGGCCTTAGGGGCCCTGTGCGGCGACTGAAGACCGTCCGCCGGCCTCCCATCTACCCCAAGACCCCAGGCCATCTCCCCTGTAGCTCCCTCACCCACCCCCTTCCGCTGTCCTCACGCCGTCCATCCGTGTCCTTCGGTGGATTCGGGTTTACCCTTAGTCGCCAGACGCACATCTTTATGGCTGAGCCATCGGGGTATTCGGCCCCCCACACCTTCTCCGCCAGCAGCCGGTGCGAAGCCACCCTCCCCTCGTTGCGGACAAAGTAGGAGAGCAGCTTCCACTCAGTTGGGGTTAGTGTGACCTCATGCCCGTCAACCAGCAGGCGATACCCCGCAAGATCGACGGAGAGACCTCGGCCATTTGCCACCCCGGGGTCGCCCATGAGCTCAGGCATGCGGGTCCGCCGCAGAACGGCCCTGACCCTAGCCAGCAACTCCGTGGGATAGAAGGGCTTCACGATATAGTCGTCGGAGCCCATCTCCAGGCCCTTGACCCGGTCGACCTCGTCCCCCCTGGCGGATACGATTATTACCGGCACGTCCGAGAACCTGCGGATCTCTCTCAGCACTTCATGGCCATCCGCGTCCAGCAGGCCCAGGCCAAGGATGACGATGTCCGGCGCCTCTGTCTGCACCAGGTGCGCCCCATCGGAGCCCTTCTCCGTGGCAACCATTACGGTGCCCGGCCAGCGGATGTTGAAACACATGTGGATGAAGTCCGCTATCTCCGGGGCATCCTCGACCACAAGGACCTTCACGCTATACCTCTCAGGCCGCGCACGGAGCCACCTAGTGCGGGCAAAACTTAATCTAAAACATTTCTAAGGAAAATTAGGGTGTATCCTCGGACTGAGCTTTGGTGCAGAATGCCGCTCATTCTAACGCCCTTTTGCCGACGCAAGCCCTTAATCGGCAACCACCCCGCCGTGTTTGAAGCGCTGGAACTCCCTCAAGCCATCGGAGGCTCGAGTTCATATGGTGGACTCATACCCCATTCTCTCCAGCATCTCCTTGATCAATTCACATATGAGCTGCTCGTCATCCATGATGAGAACTGTGGGACCAATTGGAATCTGCGCCATCCCTCGTTACCAACCTTCCTGAGGCCCAAAAATGTCGGCGTAAAATCGATATACGGCTTCTCTGCCGGACATTTTACTATGAGCGCAGATGTCAAGTGCATTTTAGTTTGGATATTTTGCGACCTATAGGTACGTCTATTCGGTAGTTATGCAATTAAAAAGGCGGAATAAATATGTACCTGAATGGAATTCGGCATTCATAAATGAGTCGTTGCTCGGCAGTCATGACCTGCAAAAATCTCTTGACCCGACATTCCCAATATCAAGCTACCTGAACCCAGGCAACACACCATCCTCGACAAGAGTCATAGCAGTTTCACTCATGAATGCCGTCAACCACCCAATTAAGTATGCTTTACCGACGAGGATTCGCGGGGCCCGATAGACCTGGCCATGAAGAGGCTTCAGCTATTCGCTCCTCAAGGCCAAATACTTGAAGAGCTGTGGATGTACCTCCCGGGCCAGCTCCATCGCCTTGGCCGCCGCTTCTCTGATGGTGAAGTGGGCTTGGGGTTGAGTGCGTAACTTGAAGAGATGGTAGCACTCCCTAAGGTTCATCTTGGACAGCACCCGCCTATTATGGGCGTGGGTCACCAGGTACTCCGCCTGCCGGGGAAACACCTCCCCTACCTGACGGAAGGCCTCCTCCGCCGTCTGCACGGCCTCATGAAACTGATCAGTCAGGCCCGCCCTTAGGACCAGGGGCGGCACAACGTAGCCCAGGGCCGTCGTCAAGGGCTGCGGGATGTACGTCTGCATTCTGTGGCGCTTGAACTCTCGATATGCACCGTAGTCCATGACCATATCGAAGGTGTAGTCGATGGCCTCCAGCTCCCTCACCGGAATGTCGTGCTGACCAAGCCTCTCCAGGGCCTGGTGCACCACCCCTTCCCGTTGGGATGCATCCATCCCCAGGACCTCCTCCCAGAGCTGGTTGTAGGGTCGGTCCGAAAAGGTGTACAGGAGCGTGGCCGTCAGTTTCTCCTGGGCCTGAGGGTCCCAGTGCACCAGCCTCACCTGAGCCTCGTTGCCATCCTGGTTTCTGCCTGCCCAAGCACTCTGGCGCTGGGCCCGTCGAGTGGCCACCAGGTACTCGTTGCGCTCGGCGTACTTGACCAGGGTTGGGGTTATCTCCCGGCCCCTCTCCTTTAGCTCTATGCCTACCTCCTGCTCCTCCTCCAGGTCCGATGAAAGGAGCTTCCGAACGGCGTGCTCCAGGCTACGGGCGTTCATGGTGACGCCCACGTTGGTGAGAGTGGCGGCCGGCAGCAGGAAGCGGGCGCTGTCGATGGCGGTACGCCTTATCCGCAGATTGAAGGCGGAGTCTCGCTCCCCCTCCTTCTGGGGCATCTCCTGCGGCAGGTAGGCCTTAAGCCCGTCCACGGCCTTCTGATAGGTGTCGAAGAGGCGGTCGCACGCCGAGACGAAGACCTCCTCCAAAGGGTGGCCTGACAGCTCCTTGGGGACGTGGTAGTAGTCCGGGTCCAGCGCCTGGAAGCGAGTGGACTTCTCCGTGTAGGAGGCCAGCCGGTTGTCCTCCAGGGTGTCGCAGGCCAGGCGAGAAATGTTCTCCACGGCCATGTGCAGGATGGCGTGCTCTGCCACCGAAGCGTGGCCGTAGTTGAGGACCCACCGCTCGTGGAAGTCCGCAGCCTTCTCTTCGCTGACCAGCTGCGCGATCTCGTCGAAGGGCTCGGGCCTGCGAGAGGTCATGGCGAAGACCACGGCGAGCTGCTCCTCCCGGAGGTGAGTAGTATCCAGGGGGTAGATCCGCCTAGGGTAGGTCAACCTCTCTCTTGCTACCACGCTCCACCTCGGGTCGGATTATACCAGCTTGGTGTTGGCTCTGTGGAAACTTTAGTTTTAACCCGAATCCACCGAAGGACGTCCTTGGGGACAGCCCTTGAAGAAGGCAGAGGGTGCTCCTCTGAATCTGGGATAATGGTTTTGGAACAGAAACCCGCCCGGAAACAAGGAGCACCCAATAGATGCTGCCACAGAACAAACCCGACCGTATCCGCATCCTCTTTGACGACCATCGCCTGGTGGCCAATGCCGGCCTGCTCCTGCCGGCCACCCTAGCCCGGCACCTGGGCCTGCGGGAACTCGTCGACCATCACCTTGACCTCGGCGGAGCGCCGGGACGGGCGAACACTGGGGACAAGATGCTGACGCTGGTCGCTTCCGCGCTGGCAGGCGGCGACTGCATCGACGACGCCGATGCGCTGCGCGCTGGTGGGACGGTCGGTGTTCTAGGCTGCGTGGTCAAGGCGCCATCCACCCTGGGGACCTTCCTGCGCAGCTTCCGGTGGGGGCATGTCCGTCAACTCGACCGCGTGAGCCGCCAGTTGTTGGCCCGGGCCTGGGCCGCTGGGGCCGGACCCGGCGACTCGCCCCTGACCATCGACCTGGACTCGACCATCTGCGAGACCTATGGACTGGCCAAGGAGGGAACGCGCCACCACGGCTATACCGGCGCCCGCGGCTATCACCCACTGCTGGCCATTGCCGCCGGCACCGGCGAAGTGCTGATGTCCCGGCTGCGCGAGGGCCGGGCCAACACCGCCCGTGGCGCCGCCCACTTCCTGCGTGAGACGGTGGGGCGGGTGCGCTACGGCGGGGCCAGGGGACAACTCACGGTGCGGGCCGACAGCGGCTTCTACGCCCACACTGTCGTTGCCGCCTGCCGGGAAATGGATGTCCGCTTCTCTATCACCATCCGCCAGCGCGCCAGCCTGCGGGACCTGATCGAGGCGATACCAGAGGAGGACTGGACTCCCATTCCCTACTGGATGGACGGTGCCGCCGATGTCGCCGAGACGACTTACACCCCGTTCCAGACCAAGCCGGACGCCGCGCCGGTGCGGCTCATTGTCCGGCGGGTGAAGCCGACGCCCGGTTCCCAGCTCGCCCTCTTCGCCAGATACAGCTATCACGCCTTCATCACCGACCGCGATGGGGAGACGCTGGAACTGGAGGCCGATCATCGCCGCCACGCCGAGGTCGAGAACGCCATACGCGACCTCAAGTACGGCGTCGGGCTGAACCACATGCCGTCGGCGCGCTTCGCCGCCAACGGCGCCTGGCTGGCGGTCCAGGTGATGGCGCATAACCTGGCCCGCTGGACGGCGCGGATTGGTCTGGGCGAGCGGACCGTGATCACCAAGACCCTCAGGCGGCGGGTCTTCGCTCTGGTGGGACGGATCACCCGCTCGGCGCGCCGCCTCACTTTGCATCTCCCCCGGCGCTGGCCTTGGGAAACCCAGTTCAGTCGCGCCTTGGCCCGGCTGCAAGCCATTCCGTTCCCGGCCTGACGGCCAGCCTGCAACTGACCCAACGTCCCCGCAATCTCGCGCCACCCCGGTCGCGAGAGTCCCCTGCTGCGTATCCTCTCGCCATCCCGCGCATCGCAACTCCCGCATAGGGCCTTAGGGGCCCTGTGCGGCGACTGAAGACCGTCCGCCGGCCTCCCATCTACCCCAAGACCCCAGGCCATCTCCCCTGTAGCTCCCTCACCCACCCCCTTCCGCTGTCCTCACGCCGTCCATCCGTGTCCTTCGGTGGATTCGGGTTTAAGGGCAGCTATGTGTCAATTCTGGAGGACCACACCTTTAGGCTGATTTCGAGAAAGTGGACTCACCGCGGGCAAAAGGCATTGACAAGTTCGGTATCACAGATATACTTGGCTGCGTTGTCTAGATGCAGCCTAGGGCTGAAGGGGCAAGGGGGACAAAGCGCTGCCTTCGGCCTGAATTTTGTCCTACCGTAACTTTTCTGAGAGGTGTGCCATGCGAAAAATAGCCGTCGGGCTGATAGCAGGACTTACGCTTGTCTTGGGCGTTGCCGCCGTTAGCTTTGGGCAGGAAAGCGGAGTCGGCGTCGTTCAGGTGGGGTACGAGGACCCGGACACAGGCCTGGATGTCAACGCCTTCTTCCCCTCGCGCATCGTTGTCAACCTGGGGGACACCATCGCCTGGAACTTCAGGACCTTAGAGGAGCACACCGTCATCTTCCTCTCCCAGGAGCAGGAGGCGCTGCTTGAGGCCCCCCAGCAGCTCCTTCAGGAGTTTGTTACGGAAGAGGTGCTTCTGGCGACCTTTGAGCAGGTCGCACTGCAATTCGTCTGGTCACGTCCCGTCAAGTGGTGTAAGAGTACGTCATCCTGTTGATCGCGGTCTATGCCACTGCCTTCGCTAGATCCGCCTCGGGTAGAGCTTCGTCGATGCTGCAGACCGCGGGTGTCGTGTATAGACGGCCGACGGCCCATTCGTCGTGCTGTTCAGCGAGGACGGCGCCAACCAGGCGACGCACGGCTGGTCGGTTAGGGAAGATGCCCACGACATCGGTGCGACGCCGTATCTCCTTGTTGAGGCGCTCCAGGGGGTTGTTGGACCAGATCTTCTTCCAGTGGGGGACAGGGAAGCTGGAGAAGGCCAGGACGTCCGCACCAGCCTCGTCCAGTAGAGAGGCCACCTGAGGGAACGGGTCCTGTAGCTGGGCGATCACCCGCTCGAGCTGTGCGTGGACCTCCTGAGGGGACGGCTGCTGGTAGATGGTGCGGACCATGTTGGCCACCCAGGGCTGAGCGCGCCTGGGGACCCGAGTGAGCAGGTTGGTCATGAAGTGGGTGCGGCACCGTTGCCAGCTGGCCCCACCGAAGACAGTCGCGATGGCATCCCTGAGTCCCTGATGCGCATCCGATACCACCAGATCCACCCCGCTCAGACCCCTGGCGGACAGTGAGCGCAGAAAGGCCAGCCAGAAGGCGCCGTCTTCGCTGGTACCCACGTCCATCCCAATGATCTCCCGCTTGCCCTCGCCATTGACCGCCGTTGCCACCACCACGCTGACGTTGACGATCCTGCCGTCCTCTCTGACCTTCTGGGTTAGTCCGTCCAGCCACAGGTAGGGATATGGTCCGCTGTCCAGCGGACGGCCCAGGAAGCCATCCACCACCACGTCCAGCTCCTGACAGATACGCGACACCTGGCTCTTGGAGATACCCTCGCACCCCAGGGCCTTGACCAGGTCGTCCACCCGCCTTGTCGATACACCTTCCACATAGGCCTGCTGGATCACCGCCAGCAGAGCTCGCTCGCTGCGACGCCGTGGCTCCAGCAGGCTCGGGAAGTAGCTCCCCTCTCGAAGCTTCGGGATGTGCAGCTCCATAGTCCCTACCCGGGTATCCCACGCCCGGGACCGATACCCGTTGCGCTGGGTCACCCGCTCAGGGCTGCGTTCTCCATACTCAGCACCGATCCTCGCAGACACCTCCGCATCCATGATCCCCTCTACCAGCACTCTCAGAGCCTCCCGTAGGAAGTCCACGTCACCGTCCATTCCCCCCTTGCGCAACAACTCCAGCAGGTCCATCCTTTCCTTGACCACCGTTGTCCTCCTTTCTCGAGCTTCTGTTTTGCCCGCTAAGGATGACGCGGTGGTCTCTCTTACTCCAGACCCCCTCCTCTTCTTACACCACTTCCTGGGACTCTACTAATTCGTCTCAGAGGAGGAGCTGGAACTGCTAAGAGCGGCGGGAGTCGAGGAGCTCTTACTGGCGTTATTCGTGGCAGAAGGCGAGGAGGCAGAAGAGGTTGGGGCGGCCTTCAACGCGCTCCTGCTGGAGTTCATTACGGAAGAGCAGGCGGAACAGTCACAGGTGGCCTTCTTTGAGATCATATTGGGTTCCCTTACAGAAGAGCAGGCAGCGCAAATAGAGGAGGCGGAGGCGGCCCTTGAAGCTGTATTTGAGGAGTTTTTCTCCCCCCTTGTTTTCGGCCCCCAGGGCCCAACGGAGCTTAATCTCAATTTATTTCTGCCCGCCGGCCCGTCAGAGCATGACGGCACTCAATTCCTGAATTCGGGCTCCAATCTTGAGTTGCCCTATTCCTACGAGTTAACTTTCACCGAGCCGGGCACGTTCTTCTACGTCTGCGCATTTCATGAGGGCATGTTTGGACTGGTTACGGTTACGCCTCCGGAGGAGCCAGTGGAAGTTACCCAGCAGGGGTGGGATGCATTGGCCGCCGAGGAGCTGGATGCTTTCCTGGAGCAGGTCGATGGGCTCCAGGCAGCTAGAGAGATAATCGACAGGCCCGACGGCACCAGGGAGTACGTCATGGAGGCGGGAATAAGCGGCGAGGGCGTGGATATAAACACCTTCCACAGGGATAGCATCACTGTGCGCCCCCGCGACACTGTGACCTGGACCTGGGAGAAGTCGCATGAGATCCATTCAGTTACCTTTACATCCGGCGCTGAGCCTCCTCCCCTGGGGATACCCGAGCTGGCGGAAGACGGCAGCATCTCCAGGTTGCCCATAAATCCGGAGGCCTGGTTCCCAGCAGGGGGGAGTACCTACTCAGGCACGGGCTACTTCAGCTCCGGGATCACCTTCTTCGGCGGTGAGGAGATCGGCTTTCCTCCCGGCAGGTACTCCCTGACCTTCACCACCCCGGGCGATTATGATTACCTCAGCCTGGCTCCTGGGCGGCCAGAGTCGGTGGGCACTATCAAGGTACGGGATAGCGTCCTGCCTCTTGTGGGGGATGCGGCCCCTTCGCCTCTGATCATAATCCTGGCTGGAGTCGCAGCGGTTGGCTTCATTATCGCCGGTGGTGGGCTGCTCTTCATGCGTCGCCGCGCTAGGGCGTAGGCCCCCTGGCTCAGATGCCGTTGAAAAAAACACCGCCCCAGTGTCTCCACTGGGGCGGTGGCCTTTGACGGGCTTGCGTGCAGTCAACCTAACCCTGGAGCTCAGCCGGATTCACTGAAATCCCGCTTTCAAGGAGGAGTCCAGAGGGGTAATCTCCCTCTGGCAAGAGGACTGGGGGATGTGCCCTCAGAAACAAAACCCTTCGGGTGGGCGAGTGGGACGGAAGGCAACGCCAGCAGTCATGCCCTCACTCCTCACGCAGGGAACGGCCTGTGAGGCGCAGAAAGACGTCCTCCAGGTTGGCCGCTCGGCGAGTGGACAGGTGCTCCTGGAAGTCCAGGTCGGCGACCGGGGCGTCGCCGTTGGGGATGAAGGCGTAGATGGTGCTACCGGCATCCTCCAGTCGAAGGCCCCTCTCCCGCAACCGGGAAAGCACCATTTCCCGCTCCTGGGGCTGGGGGCGCAGCTCCAGGACCTCTCGCCCCGCATACTCCTCCACCAGATCCCTGGGGCGACCCTCCACCAGAATCTTCCCGGCGTCCATGATAACCAGACGGTCGCAGAGGTAGTTGGCCTCCTCCATGTAGTGGGTGCAGAGAAGTATGGTAATGCCCTGAGCTTTAAGCCCCTGTAGCTTGTCCCAGACCAGGTGTCGCGCCTGAGGGTCCAGGCCCGTTGTAGGCTCGTCTAGTACCAGAATCTTGGGCTGGTGCAAAAGGGCCCTGGCTATAAGGAGGCGTCGCTTCATGCCGCCCGACAGAGCGTAAATTTGGCTGTCCTTCTTATCCAATAGCTGAAAGAGGGCCAGGGCCTCCATGATGCGCTCTCTGGCCAGGGCCTTCGGTACGTTGAAGTAGCGGGCGTAGCTGACCAGGTTCTGCTGAACCGTGAGGTCGGGGTCCAGGCTCTCTTCCTGAGGCACAACCCCCATTAGGGACTTGATCTTCCTGGGCTCTTTGTCCACATGGAGCCCATCAACCCGAAGTTCTCCTGAGGTGACGGGAACGACGCAGGTGATCATCTTTACGGTGGTGGTCTTGCCCGCACCGTTGGGGCCCAGGACACCGAAGCACTCGCCGGGATATATGGAGAAGCTGATGCCGTCGGTGGCCGTTAGGCCATTGTAGCGTTTGACCAGATGGCGAGCCTGAATGATGGGTTCCAAATTATCTCCTGAAGCAATCCAATCGGAGGGAAGTTTTCTATCTTGCCCACCCGCCAGAGAGCGATTTTCACCAGGGGAACACCCCCTTATGGGCAGGGCTGAGCACGAGGAGGGTGTTTGAAATATTTCGCCAAGGCGCTTAAGAGATGCCAGCCTCTACTCTGGCGCGCCCAGCTCCAGGGGGGTATCGTCCCGGTTAGCCCAATCGTTCCAGGAGGCGTCGTAGTTGCGAGCCTTCTCATACCCCATCAGCTTCAGTACCATCAGCGCGTGCGCCGCACGTATGCCTCCCTGTCAGTGAGTTAGCACTTCCTTTTCAGGGGTGATGCCCTTGGACTGCAACATCTCCTTTATCACGCTAGCGGGTTTCAGCATGTGGGTCTCCGGGTCGATGGTGTCCACCCATTCAAGCCACTTTGCGCCCGGCGCATGGCCCGAGCGTCGGTTGTGGCGCTTGTTCTCGCCGGTGTACTCCCCCAAGCTCCGGGTATCCCAGACCACCACGCCTGGGTTGTCGTAGAGCTCATTGAGCTCCTCCGTGGAGATGTAGAGGGAGGGATCGAGTTTTGGCGTGAACCGCACTCCGGGGCGCTCCTTGGCGGGCTCGATGCTTACGGGGCCGCCCTCCTTCAGCCACCGGCGCCAGCCTCCGTTCAGGGCCTTGACCTTGGTGTGGCCGTAGTAGTTCAGGACCCACCATAGGCGTCCAGGGCCCGTGCTTGGGGAGTCGCTGTAGGCCACCACCGTGGTATCGGTCCCGATGCCCAGGGCCTCTAGAAAAGAGGATATCTGCTCCGGTGTCTTCACGTGGACCCGGTGCCCCATACCGTCAGAATATCCCGGGTCTTCCGGCAGCAGAGAGGTGTCATCCTTGATAAAGTTGTCGGGGTTCCAGACGGCGCCGGGAATATGGGCCCGCTTGTAGGACTGTTCGCTATCGCAGTCCACCACTCTGACGTCCGGGTCGTTGAGGTGCTGCTTCAGCCAATCTGGGTCCACCAGAATATCCTGTCCGGGGTAGGACGTGCTCTCCGGCATGGTTCCTCCTGACTGACGCTTTTCCGATTTCCTGGCCATTCTAGGCCAACCCGATATCAGCGTCAACGAGGAGTATGTATCCCATTCAGACGGATGCAGCCCCTGGCCTTGCACAAAAAGTCCAACGCTTCTTTCCCACCCACCCGCCCAAAGGCTTTATCCAAAGGGGGGCACCCCCTTGGACTAACCCTGGCGAAAGCTGTAGAATCTGGGTTGACCTAAGCCTTAACGAGCCTTCCAGGGCCCAGAAACCACACAGAGGGAAGAAATGGACGGCGGCTTCACCAGAAACATCGACGAAGTCATCCGAAACATAAACAATGCGGAAATAATATCCATCATGTTTCCTGTACTGGGGAAGAGCCTTGTCCTGGATGTTCGCTACACCGCAGATGAGGGACCCATGGCCGTGGTGGTCCCCATGGTCGGATCCCCGGAGGAGCGGTCTCGCTCTATTCAGCGCATGAGGCCGGGATTCCCTAGGCCAAAAGAGCTGGCCCTGGTGCCCTGGACTCTGTACGTCGACAGTCTGGTGCGGCTGGGGATCTGGGACAGCATCATGAAGCGGTTCATAGAGTCAGGCCACGGGGAGGCCATTAAAGCCTGCGAGCGGGCCCTAGATGAGCTGCGACGGCTGGAGAGGGAAGAGATAACCTCGGCCATCCGTGGGGACAACTACCAGACCATATGGTCGCGGGAGGGTTAGTCCCCTTATGTCTTGGCCCCTTCCCGCTCCTTGCTGAACTGCTCTACGACCTTTTGTGTTACGTGCTGGGGTAGCTCATCGTACCGGACGAACTCCGTGGTGTAGGTGCCTCTTCCCTGGGTCATGGAGCGCAGCTCTGTGGCGTACTTCAGCATCTCGGCTTGAGGGACGTCGGCCTCGATGAGGGTCATGCCCCTCTCCTGGGGTACGGTGCCCAGAATGCGCCCCCGCTTGGTGTTGAAGTCGCCTATGATGTCGCCGGTGTAGGAATCGGGCGCTGTGACCGAGACCATCATTATGGGCTCAAGGATAATGGGACTGGCCTGCTTCATCCCCTTGATAAAGGCGTGAGAGCCTGCAATCTCGTAGCAGATACCCGACGAGTCCACCGGATGATAGCTCCCATCGTATAGCACCACCTTGGTATCTACGATGGGAAAGCCCGCCAGGACACCCTCATCCAGAGCCTTTACTACCCCCTTCTCCACGGAGGAGATGTACTCTCTTGGCACCGAGCCTCCGACGACCTTTTCGGCAAACTCGAAGCCGGCACCCCGGGGCAGCGGCTCCAATTCCAAGAAGACGTGGCCGTACTGGCCATGTCCCCCGGTCTGCTTCTTGTGCTTGTACTCCGCCCTGGTGGTCATGCCTATGGTCTCCCTGTAGGGCACCTTAGGCACCTCAAGCTGAAGGTCTATGCCCAGCTTCCGCTTGACGCGCTCCATGGCCACCTCCAGGTGCACGTCCCCCAGGCCAGCGACGAGGGTTTCACCGGTAAGAGACTGCCGGTTGATGTTCAGGCTTGGGTCCTCCTCAGCCAGCCTGGCCAGGGAGGCGGTCATCTTGTCAACATCAGCCTTGGTCTTGGGGTACACGGACATGGTGTAGTTGGGGCTTGGAAACTCCAGCCCGATCATGACAACTGCGTGGTCCCGCTGACAGATGGTATCGCCGGTGGAGGTGGCGACCAACTTGGTTACAACGCCTATGTCTCCAGCCGACAGCTCCCCCTGAGACTCCTGGGCCTTGCCTCTAGGCATGAACACCTGGGCTATGCGTTCCGCCTGTCCCTTGCTGGCGTTCCATGCCTGAGAGTCGCTCCGAAAGGTGCCGTTGTAGACCCTGAAGTATGAGAGTTTGCCCGTATAGGGATCGGCGGAGGTCTTGAAGACCAGGGCAGCCAGGAATCCCTGGCTATCTGAGTCCAGGGTCACCGCGGAGTCGGAGGCCTGTTCGGTGGCGAAGGAGGGCAGCGCGTCCGCGGGAGATGGAAGCAGGTCAACGATGTTATCCATAAGCTCCTGAATGCCTGAGCCGGAAGTGGCTGCCCCCAAAAGGACAGGCACCACGTCTCCGTTGGCAGCCCCAGCCTTTAGTCCTTCAATAAGCTCCTGGTCGCTCAGCTCGCCACTCTCCAGGAACTTGTTGGTCAGGTCGTCACTGGTCTCGGCGATGGCCTCCATCAGGCGCTCCCTGGCATCGTCCACCGCAGGGCCGCCATCCCCTGGATGAAGGAGGTCGACGATGGAGCCGTCGGCGGAGGATGTCTGAATGGGAACGCACTTCCTCCCAAAGGTCTCGGTAATGGCGCTCATGGTCCTGGTGAAGTCTGCGTTATCCTGGTTCATCTTGTTCACGAAGATGATCCGAGGCAGTCCCCGTTGCTCCGCCATCTGCCAGACTTGCTCCGTGCCAACTTCTGGGCCCGCACTGGCCGACACCAGGACCACGGCCGCGTCCGCCACTCTCAGGCCCGATACCACTTCGCCACGGAAATCGGCGTATCCAGGCGTATCTATAAGGTTGATTTTGGTGTCCTTCCAGACACAGGGCACAATGGAGGTCTGGATACTGGTCTGGCGCTTCGCCTCTTCAGGTTCGAAGTCGGATACCGTATTTCCATCCTCAACGTTGCCCATGCGGGATATGGCTCCCGTAGCAAAGAGCATGGCCTCGGTAAGGGTAGTCTTCCCGGCACCTCCATGAGAAAGCAAGACTACATTCCGAATCTGCTTGGTGGAAAAACCTGCCATATCCATTGCCTCCGTGTAAGTCTTCTACTCAGACCCCATTTTAGACAAACTCCCTCATCCTTTGCAATCAGTCATGCGGAGGGCGGAGGGAGAAGGGAAGCGTTAGGCCCGAGACCCGCATGAGGGCCCGCGTCTTTCTTCGCATCTCCTTTTTGCTCAGCATCTTCCTTCACAAAATTAAGGCTGGTCTTTCCCACCACCCGCCCACTACATGTCGCTAATTTGAGGATATACCCGGTCCTGCACAAAAAGTCCAACAGCAGACGTTTTCTTTCCCTCCCACCCGCCCGATATGTCTAATTCCTGAGGGGACACCCCTCAGACTCCCTGGCAGAGAACCCACGGTTCTCTGCACTCTCCTGGGTTTTGTGCGAAGCTGGAGACACCCCTCAAACTCCCCAGCGGGGGCAAAACCCCCTGCACCCCTCTGGCTGTCAGATGCATTTGGCTGAAGCCTCTAAAATGTTAGGAGCTAGCAGCCCTTTGAAGGGAGTCCAGGTAGGCCTGGAGGATGACGGCGGCGGCGGCGGCGTCCGTCAGGGCCCTCTCCCTAGACGGCTTGTGGCCCGACTCTCGCAGAAGGCGCTCCGCCTCCTTGGTGGAGAAGCGCTCATCCCAGGGCTTGACAGGGACGTGGCTCTTCTGCTCCAGGGCCTTTATAACCTGGCGTACCTTTTTGGCTTGAGGTCCAGCCTGGCCGCTAAGGGAAAGGGGCATCCCGGCGATAATCTCAGCGGCCTCCTGTTGCCCCGCAAGCTCCAGGATGGCGGAGATGTCTGATTCCAGGTCCCGACGGGTGATAGTGGTGAAGGGGGAGGCCAGGGTGCCCGAAGGGTCGCTGACGGCCACTCCTATGCGCCGATCTCCTATATCAAGGGCAAGAATGCGAGGCATGAGCTATCTTACTAAGTGCATGCTTTCTAGGTGTTTAGCCCGTCTAAATGATCTCTTATATAAGCTGATGATAAACCACATGGGGGTGCAGGGGGCAGAAGCCCCCTACCAGGGAGTTTGAGGGGTGTCCCCTCAACTCTGAACATACTGAGGGTGGGTGGGTGGGTGGGTGGGAAATAAAGGTTTGCCTTTCGGAAAAGAGTTTAATCAGATATGGCTTTTATAAGGCCGCCTAGGACTTTTCCTTTCGCACCAGATCAGGAGCGAGACGCAGGGCGTCATCCAGCTTGTCCAGGCGGCGACCGCCCGCCTGGGCCAACTGAGGACGTCCTCCACCACCCCCTTCGATGGCCTTGGCGGCGCCCTGCACGATAGCGACGGCGTCGAACCCCTTGGACACCAGGTCCTGGGTCACCATGGCCATCAGGGAGGGGCGCTCGTTTATAACGGCTCCAAGGAGGATTATGCCGCTGCCCAGCTTGTCCCTCAGCCAGTCGCCCATATCCCTCAGGGCCTCGTTGGTGGAGACGGGAGCCCTGGCCGCCAAAAGCCTGACGCCATCGACCTCCATTACCGTGTCCAGCAGCTCCGAGGCCGCCTGCATCGACAGCCTTCGCTCTGCGGCCTCGGAGCGTTTCCGCTCCTGATCCAGCTCCCTAAGGAGGCCCTCGGCGCGAGACTCCAGCTCAGCGACGGAAGCCTGTAGCTCCTGGGAGAGCCTGTCCAGGAGGGCCAGGCGCTCCGATACCAGGCTTTCGGCGCCCCTGCCGGTGGTCGCTTCGATTCGCCGCATTCCGGAGCCGATGCTGCTCTCGTCGAGAATGTAGCAGGCGCCTACCTCGCCCGTTTGGGCCACGTGGGTGCCGCCGCAAACCTCGTAGCTGAAGGTCACCCCATTGGCCACCTCCACCACGCGAACATTCTCGCCGTACTTGTCGCCGAAGAAGGCCAGGGCCCCCTCCCTGATGGCGGCGGCGTAGGTGGTCTCCCGCTTGTGTACCTTGACATCCTCCCGAATCTTCTCGTTGACCAGCCGTTGCACCATGAGGGTCTCTTCGCGGGTCATGGGAGCTACGTGGGAGAAGTCGAAACGCAGGCGGTCCGGGGCCACCAGGGAGCCCGCCTGCCGGACGTGAGGGCCCAGGACCTGGCGCAGGGCGGCGTGGAGGAGGTGGGTGGCGGTATGGTTGCGGGCGCAGTCCTCCCGGCGGACGGCATCGACCTTGGCCTCCACTGCATCGCCCAGGGATATGGCGCCCTGAGTCACCGTGCCTATGTGCACAATCATATCCGGCAAACCGTTCTGGGTGTCCATGATCTCGACCACGCCATTGGGGCCGACGATCCGCCCGGCGTCGCCCACCTGGCCTCCACCTTCAGCGTAGAAGTGGGTCTCCCTTAGCACCACCTCCACCTCCTGGCCTTCGGTGGCCTGGCCGACAGCCTCCCAGCCCTCCGACTGGTCGGAGGAGCCCTTCACGATGAGGCCCACCGCCACGGACTCGCTGGAGAGGGTCTCGTAGCCCAGGAACTGGGTAGCTCCGACGCCCAGGCCCTCGTAGACCCGCACCTTGACCCGCTCGCCAGCGAACTTGGCGCCGGCCCTGGCTCGCTCCCGCTGGGCCTCCATCTCCCGCTGGAAGCCCTCCATGTCCACCTCCAGGCCGTGCTCCCGGGCGATCTCCGCCGACACCTCCGGCGGGAAGCCGTAGGTGTCATGGAGAAGGAAGGTCTCCTCGCCCGATACCATTCCCTCATGTTTATCTAGCCGTTGTTTAATCATGTCAAATAAGATCAAAGAGCCACGCTCATATGTGGCACTGAATCCCTCCTCCTCCAACTCCAGGACCTTCAGGAGGAAGGCCTGGTGCTGTCGAAGCTCCGGATACAGCTCACCCATCTGTTCTATTACAACCTGGGATATCTGGCCCAGGAAAGCGCCCTCCAGCCCCAGGCGGCCCCCGTGCCGGATAGCCCGGCGAATGATCCGCCGCAGGACGTAGCCCCTTCCCTCGTTGCCCGGCACCACGCCGTCGGCGATGAGGAAGGCGGCACTGCGCCCGTGCTCGGCTACCACCCGCAGGGCATAGTCGGTGTCCTCATCCTGGCCGTAGACCTTTCCGCTAAGCTCGGACACCTTTGCCATGATAGTGGTGAAGATGTCCGTCTCGTATATGCTCTGAGTCTGCTGCATGATGACGGCGGCACGCTCCAGGCCCAGGCCGGTGTCGACGTTGGGTGCGGGTAGAGGCGTCCTGGTCCCGTCCAGATGATGGTAGTACTGCATGAAGACCAGGTTCCACAGCTCCACGAAACGGTTGCAGTGAGGGCAGTTGGGGCCGCAGTCGGGGCGACCACAGCCCAGCTCCTGGCCAAGGTCATAATGGAGCTCGCTGCAAGGGCCGCAGGGCCCTTCCAGCCCCGCGGGGCCCCACCAGTTGTCCTTGTCGCCGAAGCGGGAGATGCGCTCGGGCGGTATGCCCACGTCCACCCAGAGCTGGTGGGCCTCGTCGTCGCTGTCGTGGACGGTCATGGAGAAGCGTTCCTGTGGCAGCCCAAGCGCCTGGGTGACGAACTCCAATGCCCAGGCGACGGCCTCCTTCTTGAAGTAGTCGCCGACGCTGAAGTTGCCCAGCATCTCGAAGAAGGTGTTGTGGAATGCGTCGCCCACCTCATCTATGTCTGTGGTGCGAAAGCACTTCTGTGAGGTGGTCAGCCGGCGGCTGGGCGGCGCGGCTTCGCCGGTGAAGTAGGACTTGAACTGGACCATGCCGGCGCTGGTCAGCAGCAGGGTAGGGTCGCCGGTGGGTATAAGGGAGGAGCTGGCGTACCGCATGTGCTCCTTCCCCTCAAAGAAGCTCAGGAACGCCTCTCTGATCTCGTCGCTGGTCATGGTGCTAGGCAAAAGTATGCTCCATCCTGGTCTCTATTGAAAAGCTTGTAAAAGAGCACTGCCTATATGCAGTGTTCAGCTACAAAATTGTAGAGTATAGGTAAAGGGGAGTCAACGATAGCTTTATTCAAAACCCTTATGTCTAGGCAAAAAAAGACGACTAATGCAAGTCGCCATTAAACCGAATGAATATATGAAAATGACGCTACAGTTTCATCTCAATCAACGATCTTTCTCGAAGAGCTTCCGCAAGCCAGATTTACCCAGATTAGTTTGCAAAGATCCAAGGATGTCGCCCAAAGTGCCTGGTGGGAGGACAGCTTTCTTGTCGGGAACGAATGTAACCCTAGTCCTGTCAGAAAACTTCTTGCGTAGGCAGACGCCGTGTTTGCCTACATTTTTCTTGAGTCCCCATCCATCTGCCATAAGCAGCTTGATAAGCTGCTTGCCAGTAACTGGGGGAATTTCCTGCATTAAACACCGACAGGCTCTAACGCACGTGGCGATATTGGATAAAGGCGTGGCTGGAAAAAGCCGCCGTATGGGAAAGCAACTTCCGGCGCAGCACCCCAATCACGCGGAGGAACCCTAACAGTGACCTCTTTTTTAGGTATTGTGCGATGCAATGTAATGCCGTGTTCCTTGAAGAAGCGCTCCCTTTCTCCTTCCTCTTCTAAGCAATTCAAGTGTGCTATTACGGCATCTTCTAATTCTACACGGGTTTGCTTAAGGGTATTAGCAAATGTGCTAGTACTCAATTCGACACACCGCCCAACCCACTTTCTTCCATCACGATCGTATTGGAGGGTGAGCAATACGTAGCCAAGTACCTTTGCCGATGGCATCTGTATCCTCCTTTAAGGACGCCCTGCGGTCATATAAAAAGAATCCCAAAAATCGAAAAAGAGAAGAGATGAAACAAGGAAAAAGGGATTGAAAAACCATAATCTCCCCGTTTTCCAGGTCAGAACGTGAGAATCCTCTGTACACTATTTGACTACATTTGTCAACATTTGTATATATACCAGTGTACCAAATATATCACCAATAAGGGTGATTGTCATGCTACCTTCCTAACGGAGGCAAAACATCCAGTCGCTAGCGCCTGTGATTGTAAGACAATAATGGATAAGAAGCAATGAAGCCGAACCTTAGTAATACGCCGTACGGTAGTGTGGTTGAAGGCCCTGTGCTCCTTGAGGCGGCTGAAGCACCTTTCTACAGCGCCTCTGGTGTTGTAAATCAGTTGAACTCTGGGGGCTCCCTGGCTCTAGCCTTCTTGCGGCCTTTTCAGGCCTTAATGATAGCCTCTCCCCCGTATCGACGGAAGATGTTGATGTCGAAAATAGTCAGCCGGCAAGCCAGCACGTCATGGGTCATTATCAGATTTACTCTTCGGGCCGCCCTTTCCCTTCATCTGCGCAGCCAGTCCATCCACTATGCCGCGCATGTGGCGTATCTCGCCGTCGGACGAGGGTATGCGGCCATAGCAGGCGCGGTTGAAGGCGCTGGTAATAGGCTGAAGCGAAACGTCGAGGAAGAGGGACTGCAAAGCGCCCTCGTACTCGATGGGAGTCTCCCAGGCAGGCCGCAGAGAGCCCTGAAGGCCCGCCAGGGATAGAAGCCTAAAGTATATCTGGAAGACCTCCGTTATTCCCCTCTCGCCCAGGGGCACACGGTAGGACCTTCTACCAGAGCCTCGCCAGCGGGCCGGTATCAAGCCGATGAGCAGGTCGGTCAGGTCCTGGGCAGGCACCGCCTCCCCACGTATGGACTCCCTGGGGACCTCGGACTCGCCCTGGGGTATCCAGAACCTCCGCCGGAGCCCCATACCCAGGATGTAAAGGGCCAGCAGAATCAGCAGGGCAATGAAGAGCCACTGGATGGACGTCAGGAGTATTGAGGCAGTGCCGCCGGGCTCGCCGGTAGTATCTCTGAACTGCTGTGCCAGCTCCACAGGTCCCTGGAAGGGCTCTTGCTCATCGTCTCCCCTAGAAAACAGGTTCACCAGGAGGCCCAGGAACCTGAGGAATAGCTCCACAAAATAGCTGGAAGGGATCACTATAACCCAAATCACCACAGTGATGAGGATATCGTAAATAAAGCCTACCACCGCTCTGGCGGGAGACAGCATTTCGCTCCGCACCAGGCTGAGCAGGGCGCCCAGGGCAACGACGGAGGCCACGATGCCAACTATCACTCGTATCCATGACTTGGGATCGGTGGCTCCAGGTGCTGGCGCAGCAACTTGGGAGGCGGCAAGGCCCATCAGGCTGGCCCCAAAGAAGGGAAGCATCACCCAGAGCACATGGAGATCGGCGGAAGAGGCGATGTCCACAATACTGGCCAGGACCAGGGCCAGAACTCCAGCCTTGAAGGTGAAGGCCAGTACCTCCGATACAGAGGTTTCGGAAGCCAGTTTTGCTCCCCTCCACCAGAGCCCAATCCCCGCCATAGCTCCCAGGACGACGGCCTCCACCAATGGCTCTCCATCTACTTTCACCTTTGTCACCCACAGCAGATCGATTACCGAGGCGTCAGACGCGAAAACGACTCCCAAGGTCAGGTAGATGGACAGAGCTCCTGCGAACATCAGGACCGCCTGTGAGGCCTCTAGAGGAAGCAGGGCTCTCTGAAGGGACTGCGCTATCAGGAAGGAGAGGACCAGGAGGGCGAATACCGCAATCCAGGGAGTGGGGCTTCCATTCAAGCCAATGAAAACGCCGACAACCCCCAAGACAGCGTAAAGCCACAGACTTTCCGCCAGCAGGAGGCTGCCATTGACTACTCTACCCTGCATGCCCGGCATAGGGCGACTCCATCCTGGCGAAGTAGGGGCCCATCCTATAAATGGGTACTCCTTCAGGCACGGGGGGAGGCTCTTCATCGTCCAGGTGGACTATCAACGGCTGGTGACCCAGAGTGGCTAGATACACCATGGTCTCTATAAGGGCATCCGGCAGGACGGCGGTAACCAGGACCAGAGTGGAGCCTGCGGAGAACCTGTGAGCCTCGCTGGCCAGCAGATCGGCCATCGTACCATAGGTCATGGGGCTTACAGAGGCCAGGATTTCCAGGATAGTGGCCAGTTGATTGGGGTCCCTGGAAGGCACTAGGGTGATGGCCCTCCTGGCGAAGACGGGCGCACCATTGGAAAAGAGGCCAACGCCGTACCGGCTCTCGACGGCGATGCTTGCCACCGAAGCCGCGGCAGTGACCACCCGCTCCAGGTAGATGGGCGAGTATCCTTCCCAGGGACGGTAGCTGGTATTGGCGTTGGCCAGTACCACCACGTCCTGCTTCTCCGAGGGGTCGTACTGCCTCACCTGAGGCGACCCTCGCTTGGCCGTTGCCTTCCAGTCGATGGACTTCAGGGAATCCCCCGGCTGGTAATCCCTGATGGTGGCCGGTCGCGAGATATCCTCAAATAACCTGGACCCACCCCTGATCTCACCTAAGGGCCTCCGTGGCGGCAAGGAGAGACCAGGCAGGGGCACAACCTGGGGATACACCACCAGGTAATCCTGCTCTTCATCCTGACGCTCGCTTGCGAAGAAGCCGAAGAGGTCCCCGCTGACCAGCCTGGCAGGCCCCAGACGATAAAAGCCTCGCTGGTTGCACTTTATCCTGTACTGCCAATGGACCTGTTCATACCAGCCCATCGAGGTGGAGTGACGCAACATCATGGTCTTGGGGGAGCCCATTAAGTCCAAAGGGGCATCAATGACCTCAATTTCCACAGGTATTGCGTCTTCCACATCCAGGCGTGTCAGGGGCACCGGCTTACTGTTCCTGAGGGTGATAGTCAGGACGGTCTCATCGCCCATGAAAAGGTGATGGCTGCCTAGACTACGTTGGTAGGTGAGGCGCTCCAGGGAGAGCCTGTTCCACAGCCAGGATACTCCTCCTACCGCCAGGCCCATGGCGCCCAGGGCGATGACTACTGCGTGGATCGAGAGGAGCCCAATCAGAATCAGAATCACAAGTAGGACGGTCCAGGCTGCGCCGAACATCAGAGGTCACCTCTCTATGGGCACGGACACTGAGGAGAGGAGTTCGTCAACCACCTCTTCCGGGGACTTCCCCCGGAGGCGAGCCTGGGAGGTAAGGATAATACGATGTCCCAGAGCGTAAGGGGCCATCTGCTTTACGTCGTCGGGAAGGACGTAGTCGCGGCCCGATAAGGCCGCAAACGCCTGGGACGCTTTGTAGAGAGCCAAAGCAGCCCGTGGGCTGGCGCCCAGTTGCAAAGAGACGTGCTCCCGACTGGCCTGGGCGATCTGGGCCACATACTCCCTCAGAGAGTCCTCCACCCGGACCTCCTGGGCCAGGGACTGCATTTCCTGCAGCTCCTCCACGCTGACCACCGCCTCCACCGGGGGCACCTGGCTCTCACGCTGAAACCGCAGCAGGATGGCCACCTCCTCCTCGATGGTTGGATATCCCAGGCGGATACGAAGCAGGAACCTGTCTAGCTGCGCCTCCGGAAGGGGAAAGGTGCCCTCCATTTCGATGGGGTTCTGGGTGGCCAGCACCAGGAAGGGCGCAGCCAGAGGCATGATAACCCCGTCCAGAGTCACCTGCTGCTCCTGCATCGCCTCCAGAAGGGCCGACTGGGTCCTGGGAGTCGCGCGGTTTATCTCATCCGCCAGGAGAATCTGAGCGAAGATGGGCCCAGGGCGAAACTGGAACTCCCCGCTCTTCTGATTGTAGAAGTGGATGCCTAGAATATCGGGAGGCGTCAGGTCCGGGGTGAACTGGACTCGCTTGAAGGAGCAGCCCAGGGACTGAGCCAGGGCCTTGGCCAGAGTGGTCTTGCCGATACCTGGCACGTCTTCGATGAGAGTGTGACCTTTACAGAGAAGCGCAACCAGCAGCAGGTCTATAACGTCATCCTTGCCCACGATGACCTGTTGCACGTTGGCGCGTAGCTTCTCGGCCAGGCTTCTTATTGGGGACTCTTCCATCGCTCTACCTTCCAGAAGGTAACTCATTCTAACCACCCACAGCTAGGGTTGCAAGAGGAGCCAGGAAACAAATGTCGATTGGGACTCGCAAGGCGTTTCACGACGTTGACCCAGCCCTCGGGGTGCCCCTATGATATGGACACCGGGGTGTAGCGCAGCGGCAGCGCGCCTGGTTTGGGACCAGGAGGTCCCGGGTTCAAATCCCGGCACCCCGATAGGAAACACAGACGTGAAGTGGCAGAATTCTAGGTCCCCTGAAGAACATCGAGAGGTATAAGATATGAAGCCCAATATGCGGGTAACGAGAATTTATTCGGGAGATGACGGCAAGTCCCACTTCCAGGACATAGAGGTGAATTTCGAAACGCCCGGCGTCATAGACGCCAGCAAGTCATCGACGGCTACCAGCCTGACCTTCCGTAGACATGACGACGACATGGATATCGACTGGCATCCCGCCCCCGTGAGCCAGTTCCAGATAACCATTCAAGGTATGGTGGAGATTGTAGCCAGCGATGGGACAACACGCATATTCGGTCCTGGAGATATTATGTGGGCAGATGACATGACGGGTGAAGGCCACCTAACTAGGGGTGTCAAAGGCCATCCCCGGGTCTTCCTCAGCGTACCCATCGCAAGGGAACTCCTGGAGAGATAGCCTCCGTATGAATAAGACCTCAGAAGTGATCGTGGTTGGCGCCGGCGCCGTTGGGGCTGCCGCGGCCTACTATCTGAGCCATAGGGGAGCAAAGGTCTCCATCCTGGAGCGGGACGGCATAGGCAGCGGCGCCTCCGGACACGCTACCGGCCTCCTCACCCTTCTCGGCACCGAGTTCAACCCCGGACCCTCCCTTCAACTGGGCATCGAGGGGTATCGTATGTTCGACGAACTGGTGCCTGCCCTGACGGAGGAGACCGGAGTCGACCTCCTTTACCAGCGCCGGCCCGCCCTGAGACTGGCCCTAGACGAAGAGGAGGTCGGTCTGATTCAGGGCATGATGCCCGGTCAGAAGGAGTACCTGGACTTCAAGTGGATAGATGGCGATGAGGTCCGAAGGCTTGAGCCCAGGCTGACCCACAGGGTGATGGGAGCCGCCTACCAGGAGGAGTCTGGCCAACTGGACAGCTACCGCCTAACGTTGAGCCTGGTCCAGGCAGCGGAGAAACATGGGGCCCAGCTCCTGCTTCGCGAGGTCATCGGACTCTTAACCCAAAAGGGCCGGGTAACGGGGGTACGCACCACCTCCGGAGAGCTGTACTCGGACATGGTGGTCCTTGCTCCGGGAGTATGGGTCGAGCCCTATGAGGAGGACCTGGGCTTCCCCATTCCCGTTCGCCCCCTCAAGGGAGAACGTCTCATGCTCAAGTATGGCGGCGCTTCGCTGCCGGTGCTCATAACCTCACCCAAGCGGGGACACCTCGTAAGCCGAATGGACGGCCTCCTCAGCGTGGGGAGTACCGGCGGCCGAGACTACGACCCCAAAGACCTGTATCTAGGCGATGTCTTCGACCGCAGGCCCACCGAGGGCGCCCGGATGGAGCTGCTTCAGCGGGCCCTGGATGTTTTCCCGGAGGTGGAAGACGCCGAGCTGGTCCACCATCTAGCGGGGTCTCGCCCCCTCAGCGCCGACCGCATTCCCATCATCGGTCCAGTGCCGGGATGGGAGGGAGTGCTGCTGGCAACGGGACACGGCACCAAGGGGATCCACCTGGGCCCCATCACGGGAAAGATAATCGCGGACCTGGCCCTTAGCGGCCGTCCCGAAGTGCCCCTGGATACCGATATCTTCTTGCCCAGCAGATTTGCGGACCAGGCTGCACTCGACTTCCAGGAAGCCGGCCGACAGGCGGAGGAGTAGCCAATATGCGTGTAAATAGGACCAAGGCCAAGGCCCAGGCGGGAGAAGTAGCCCTGGGAGCGGGGCTTGCCTTTAACTCTCCGGACCTGGTGGAGCTGTTGGGCGCTTTGGGCTTCGATTACGTTACTCTGGACCTGGAGCACGAGCCCTATGACGAGCTGACCATTACCCAGTGCATACGGGCCGCCGAGGCCTTCGACATCACTCCCATAGCGCGGCTGCCCAACGACGAGGACCAGATCCTGCGACTTCTGGACGCCGGCGCCCAGGGCATCCACATCCCTCGCATCAACACCGCACGGGATGCTCAGGCGGTGGTGGACGCCGCACGATTCTATCCCCAGGGCAAGCGCACCTTCTACGCCACCGGACGTACGGGCAACTACGGCCTGGGCGCGACGGATGAGGAGCACGCCGAGAACTCAAACCGGGAGACTATGGTGGTTCTTCAGGTGGAGGAGGAGGAGGGGATACGGAACCTGCAGGAGATCCTCTCGGTGCCCTACGTGGACGCGATTCAGCTAGGCCCCAAGGACCTGTGGCAGTCCATGGGTATGCCAGACCGTCAGGTAGTATCGGAGATCATCGACGATGCACTGGCTCAAATCTCCGCCGCCGGTAAGTGGGGCAGCATGTACGTGTGGCTCGCCTCCGACATTGGAGAACAGGTCTCCAAGTATTCAGCTCTGGGGGCACGCCTGATAATAGTGGGCGCCCGGGAGCTTCTGATAGACGGATCCCAGCGCTATATGGCCCAGGCCCACCAGTCGGCCAAGAGCAGAGCCCCTTAGCTGGAGCTACCTACGCTCCAAGGTCCTGGCCTCGTTTCAAGGTGTTCAAACCACAGTTACCTTGTGCCGAATTATCAGAAAGCTTGATATGTATCGACTAAAGAACATTGACATTCTATCACAGATGTGCTACCGTTATGTCTGAAAGGCATGGATGCACAAGCCTCCAAATATACAGCAATAAAGGAGTTGAACATGGTGCTTGAGCGTTGGGACCCCTACAGGGAGCTCCGGCGGATGGAGGACAGAATGGGCCGCATATGGAGAGGCCTCGGAAGGTGGCCCGTCTCGGAGGATATTGACGTAGAGAGCTGGACCATACCCCTCGATGTAGTGCAGGAGGGCGACAACATCGTCGTCCATGCGTCCCTGCCGGGCGTAAAGCCGGAGGACATTGAGGTCGCCATAGATGACGACGTGCTGACCATCAGGGGCAGCAACAAGGTCGAGCATGAGGAGCGGAAAGGCGACTACCTGATGCGAGAGCGCAGGAGTGGCTCCTTCCATCGATCCCTGCGTCTGCCCGACACAGTGGACAGGGATAAGGTCAAGTCACGCTACGATGGCGGCGTGCTCTCCGTCACCTTCCCAAAGGTGGAGGCCAAGAAGGCCAAGCAGGTGAAGGTCGAGGTAGGCAGCTAGACGAGGCCTCGCTACCGCGATAAGCTGCCGAGAGGAGAGGCCCAGCGCTTAATGCGCTGGGCCTCTTGTTTATTGACCGTCAGGTCTTGGGTAGCTCCTCCGCCCTTCCCATGCTATCGGGCTTTAAGTGCATGGTTGAGACTTGTTTGAAGGGAGGAGGGTTAGGGCCAGCACGACGCTAGAAGGCCGCCCATCCTTCGACAAGCTCAGGACGAGCGGTTTTTTCTCCCATTCGTCGTGAGCCCGTCGAACCACGTATGGCTGCCTGGCATTCTGAGCGAAGCGAAGAATCTGGCGGGGCTTACGTTTCCCCTCCACTCCAGATTCTTCGTAGCTTTACCCCGAATCCACCGAAGGACACGGATGGACGGCGTGAGGACAGCGGAAGGGGGTGGGTGAGGGAGCTACAGGGGAGATGGCCTGGGGTCTTGGGGTAGATGGGAGGCCGGCGGACGGTCTTCAGTCGCCGCACAGGGCCCCTAAGGCCCTATGCGGGAGTTGCGATGCGCGGGATGGCGAGAGGATACGCAGCAGGGGACTCTCGCGACCGGGGTGGCGCGAGATTGCGGGGACGTTGGGTCAGTTGCAGGCTGGCCGTCAGGCCGGGAACGGAATGGCTTGCAGCCGGGCCAAGGCGCGACTGAACTGGGTTTCCCAAGGCCAGCGCCGGGGGAGATGCAAAGTGAGGCGGCGCGCCGAGCGGGTGATCCGTCCCACCAGAGCGAAGACCCGCCGCCTGAGGGTCTTGGTGATCACGGTCCGCTCGCCCAGACCAATCCGCGCCGTCCAGCGGGCCAGGTTATGCGCCATCACCTGGACCGCCAGCCAGGCGCCGTTGGCGGCGAAGCGCGCCGACGGCATGTGGTTCAGCCCGACGCCGTACTTGAGGTCGCGTATGGCGTTCTCGACCTCGGCGTGGCGGCGATGATCGGCCTCCAGTTCCAGCGTCTCCCCATCGCGGTCGGTGATGAAGGCGTGATAGCTGTATCTGGCGAAGAGGGCGAGCTGGGAACCGGGCGTCGGCTTCACCCGCCGGACAATGAGCCGCACCGGCGCGGCGTCCGGCTTGGTCTGGAACGGGGTGTAAGTCGTCTCGGCGACATCGGCGGCACCGTCCATCCAGTAGGGAATGGGAGTCCAGTCCTCCTCTGGTATCGCCTCGATCAGGTCCCGCAGGCTGGCGCGCTGGCGGATGGTGATAGAGAAGCGGACATCCATTTCCCGGCAGGCGGCAACGACAGTGTGGGCGTAGAAGCCGCTGTCGGCCCGCACCGTGAGTTGTCCCCTGGCCCCGCCGTAGCGCACCCGCCACACCGTCTCACGCAGGAAGTGGGCGGCGCCACGGGCGGTGTTGGCCCGGCCCTCGCGCAGCCGGGACATCAGCACTTCGCCGGTGCCGGCGGCAATGGCCAGCAGTGGGTGATAGCCGCGGGCGCCGGTATAGCCGTGGTGGCGCGCTCCCTCCTTGGCCAGTCCATAGGTCTCGCAGATGGTCGAGTCCAGGTCGATGGTCAGGGGCGAGTCGCCGGGTCCGGCCCCAGCGGCCCAGGCCCGGGCCAACAACTGGCGGCTCACGCGGTCGAGTTGACGGACATGCCCCCACCGGAAGCTGCGCAGGAAGGTCCCCAGGGTGGATGGCGCCTTGACCACGCAGCCTAGAACACCGACCGTCCCACCAGCGCGCAGCGCATCGGCGTCGTCGATGCAGTCGCCGCCTGCCAGCGCGGAAGCGACCAGCGTCAGCATCTTGTCCCCAGTGTTCGCCCGTCCCGGCGCTCCGCCGAGGTCAAGGTGATGGTCGACGAGTTCCCGCAGGCCCAGGTGCCGGGCTAGGGTGGCCGGCAGGAGCAGGCCGGCATTGGCCACCAGGCGATGGTCGTCAAAGAGGATGCGGATACGGTCGGGTTTGTTCTGTGGCAGCATCTATTGGGTGCTCCTTGTTTCCGGGCGGGTTTCTGTTCCAAAACCATTATCCCAGATTCAGAGGAGCACCCTCTGCCTTCTTCAAGGGCTGTCCCCAAGGACGTCCTTCGGTGGATTCGGGTTTACCCACTGAATGACAGCTGGCAGGTCACCCATCGCCCAGAGCCCGTCGCGCCATGGCGAAGACCCCCTCGAACATCTCCCTGGTGAGGCGACCCGTCTGGGTGTTGCGCTGGCTGGGGTGATAGGAGGGAATCAAGGTAATGCCGCCCGACAGGGCGCTGGCTTCGCCGTGGGCGAACCGGGGCAGCGGCTTGGGCAGGGCCAGTCCAGACTCGCCACGAGCCTTCAGGTATCCATCGAAGGCGATCTTGCCCAAGGCCACCACAACCCTAATTCCCGACAGCAGAGCCAGCTCCCGAAGCAGGTAGGGCCGGCAGTTGGCCATCTCTTCCGGTAGGGGCTTGTTGTCCGGCGGCACACAACGAGCCACGGACGTGATGTACGCGTCCCTAAGGGACAGGCCATCATCTTTGTGGGTCGAGTCCGGCGCGCTGGCGAAGCCGAACTTGTGCAACGTGCCGTAGACCCAGTCGCCGCTGCGGTCGCCTGTGAACATGCGCCCCGTGCGGTTCCCGCCGTGGGCCGCAGGCGCCAGGCCCACGATGAGGAGCCGGGCCTGAGGGTCGCCAAACCCGGGCAACGGCCTGCCCCAGTACTCCCACTCCAGGTACATCCGCCGCTTGGTATGGGCCACATGCTGTCGAAAGTCCACCAGGCGAGGGCACTTAACGCAGGCCACCACCTCTCGGTTCAGTCGCTCCAGGGAGTCCGTCATCGCAGGTTGGGCGCCACCTGCTCCGCGATGCGCTGCACCTGGACCACATCCGGCCAGGGAGGGCCCAGGACCACCGTCTTGATGCCAGCGTCTATGAAACCCTGTATCTTGGCGACACACTCCTGGGCAGGGCCGAAGACGCAGTTCTGCTCCACGTCGAACCTGCCATAGTAGGCGTGAGTAAAGGCCGTCAGTTTCTCTCTGGCGGCGTCCCGGTTGTCATCGACGTACGTGTACATTAGCTTCGCGGAGTCCAATTCCTCCGGGTCCCTTCCCGCCGCCCTGGCGTAATCGCGAATTTTCTGCCAGCGCACGCTGACGGTCTGCGGGTCGCCTCCGCCGCCTGCTATCCAGCCATCGGCCAGCTCCCCAGTCCGCTTCAGGACGGCCTCGTTGGAGCCGCCCATGATAATGGGAATATGAGGCTTCTGCACGGGCTTGGGCTCCACCGTCACCCCTTCAACATGATTGTAACGTCCATCGAAGGTGACCTTATCCTCGCTCCATAGCTTTCGCATCAGTGTAAGGGCCTCCCGAAAGCGGCCCACCCGCTCCTTAATAGAGACTCCCAGACCCTGGAACTCGTGGTCGCGTCCTCCCAGGGAGACACCCAGAGTAAGGCGTCCGCCGGAGAGGTAGTCCAGAGTGGCTGCGGCTTTGGCCGCTAGGACCGGGTTCCTGAGCACCAGCAGGAAGACCCCGGTCCCCAGCCGGATGCGGTTGGTGACGGTGGCGGCGCAGGCCAGGATGGTCAGAGGGTCAAAGACGGGGTTTTCGTGGAAGACTCTATAGATGACCCATAAGGAGTGAAGACCTGCGTCATCCGCCCGGCGAAAGAAGTCGGTGAACTCCCGGAGGGATGGGGGTTGGCCCGCAAAGGCGGTGGGAATAAGAAGGCCAACCTTGATTCTCTCGTAAAAAGTCTGTGTAGGTCGAATTAGAACAAACGTACCCACGTCTGGGTACAATATACAGTCTCTGTTCCGTATACTACCCCAACATACGGTAGCGCTCAGATGTGCCAAATCGCTGGAACTTCCTCAAAACGGGTTTTTACGAGGGAATCAACCTTGGCTTGGGTGGGCATGGGGTCCCCCTGAATGATATGGTGCAGAGACTGTATGGCGCAGATTCTATAGGATGAAGGAGCCTCTGACTAGAGGTTCAATTCGAGACATACCCTGTAATTCCCACCCACCCACCCGCCCAGGATGTTTTTTCTAGGGCTAGATGCTATTGCTTGAGCCAATCAACGTTTATTCTATTATACTCTTAGGCATCCGAGGTGAAGGAGACCAACATGACCCAACAGACCAAAGCTAACGGCATCGACGTCCACGCCCACATAGCGCCCGTCGGCTTCCTGAAGGAGGTGCAGAAGTCGGCCAGGGCCTTTGGCGTGGAGGTGGAGGAGACGCCCCAGGGATACGCAGTCACTTTTCCCCACATCGGAAAGCTGCGCCCCACCACACCCGGACTGGTAGACACAGCGCCCCGAGTCCCCTGGATGCAGGCCCAGGGCCTGGGGACCCAGTACCTGGCGGCCTGGCTGGACGTCGCCGGCTACTCCCTGCCCACGGACACGGCCGTCTCCTGGTCCCGCCTCCTGAACGAGCACATAGCCCAGGCCGCTAGACAGGGGGATGGCCAGTTCAAGAGCCTGGCCATACTGCCCATCCAGGATGGCCAGAAGGCGGCGGCGGAGCTGGAGCACGCCGTGACCAGGCTGGGGATGAGCGGGACCATGGTCCCCAGCGATCCCCTGGACATGGACCTTGCGAGGCCCGACCTGGAGCCTCTATGGGAGGCGGCGGAGGCACTCAAGGTCCCGGTGCTGCTGCACGGGGCCACTCACAGCAAGTGGACAAAGGTGGGGCCGTCATACCTGGCCTTCAGCCTGGGTCGCACCCTGGACACCTCTATCCTGGCCGCCAAGCTGGTGCTGCTAGGCATCTTCGACAGGCATCCTGGACTAAAGCTGGTGTTGTGCCACGGAGGCGGGTTCATCCCCTACCAGATGGCTCGCATGGAGGAGTTCTACCATAGGGGCACCGGTAAGGCGATAGAGCTGGAACGCGGCGGTCCGGAGGCGTACCTCCCCCTGATGTATTTCGATACCGTAGCCATGAACGCCCCATCCATTCGCCTGCTCATCGACTCGGTGGGGTCGGACCACGTAATGCTGGGCTCAGACTGGGTGTGGGACGCTCCGCCGGATCTCATTTCTGGGGAGGCGAAGGCGGCGGCGCCCAATCCCCAGCAGTACGCCGACATCTGCTGCAACACGGCCCTGCGCCTCTTTGGCCAGGACTAGCCATCATCACACAGCAACTCACGCAAAGCATCTCCAGAAGCCAGAAGTGCAGAGGGCTTCGCCCTCTGCCAGGGTTTTATGGGTGCCCCTGACCGTGCACAAAACCCTAGGAGGGTGCAGGGAACCTAGGTTCCCTGTCGGGGGTTCAAGAGCCTGCCCTTAACTTGCCTAAGGGGGGCGTCCCCCTTTGGATAAAACCTCTGGGCGGGTGGGCGGGAAAGAAACGTTTGACTTTTGTGCAAGGCCGAGTGTCCCCTGAAAGTCACCTCAAGCGGGCCGTCGGCGCGCGGGTACGCCAAGGGCCACCAGAAACATCACGCTCTTGCCCGCCGCGTGAGGCGAGAAGAAGTCCGTCACGTCGTCATCGAAGAATGTGAGGCCCGTGGCGCCCATGCGATGAGCATAGGCCCCCAGGTACAGCTTCCCCCCGATGACGCTGGCCTCCATCTGAGCGGCCCGGTAGCCCCGGTTGCCGTACCGCTCCAGCACCGGCTTCAGGTCGGACAGCAGGTATATGTTGACGCTGGCGTCCTCTGACAGCTGCTGTTGCAGATCCAGGAACCCCGCCTGCTTGCGGAAGTCCCCCTCCTTGAGCAGCTCCAGGGCCAGGGCATCTCTGTTGTACACGTAGGTCCCAGGAGGCAGGCCTTCCACGGCGTTGACGATGATGTAAAGGTCGTTGAGGGATGCGCCTTGCACACCAAGGAAGTCCGCCGGAATACCCTGGGTGGCCCTGTGGAGGATGGTGGAGAGCTGCCTGAAAGTGATGGCTTCCCGCGCAAAACTCCTGGATGAGCCCCTGCGGTTTATCACCTCCTCTATGGCATCCTCTGGCGTCTCATCGCCGGGAGGCAGGTCCAGGGGAAACGGCGTGCCCTGGGACTCAGGGTGTTGGATTAGTGCCGTGTCGCCGCGCCAACCCTTGACCTCTGTAGAGTCAACCAGGGATGAGGCTTCGTGCATGGCCCTGATTTCCGGAAAGTCCACCTCTGTCCTGGAGTAGGGCCTGGTTTCCAGGGCCAGAGGCTCGATTTCTGATGGAGGCCCCGCCGTTGGGCTGGAGGCCCTGCCCAGAGGTACCAGAGCCAGGGATACCTCTCTCTGGGTGTCCAAGCCCAGAAGGTCGTTCACCTGTTGGTCCTGGAACCCCATGACCAGGCGTGCCGGCATCCGGTCCACCGCAGCGACGGCCAGCAAGTTTGCCAGGATGACTCCGCTATCCCAGAAGGCGTGGCGGTAGGCGCGGGCGCGGTACTTCCAGGCGTTTCGCCAAAAGACGCTGGTAAGCACCAGGGTAGCTGGTGCTTGGGCCACCGCAGCCTCACCTGCCGCAGCCTCCACCAGGACGCTCCGGTAGTCGCCAGAGCGCAGCCTACGCAGGGCGAAGTCTTGAGGCCCAAACTGGTAGACACCTGCCTCCAGCTCTGGCAGGGGCCCGGAGACCAGGTAAAGCTCGATGTGGTAAAGGGCGCCAGTGCATGACGCCGCCCGAAAGTACATCTCGCCGGCCGGGGACTTGATCCGCTTGGTGATTCCCGCCGAGAAGTGGAGGAGTCTAGCCAGGGACGGCAGGTCTAGCGCTCGCTCCCCCTCGAAGGCGTCCAATGCCGAGATAGCGGCAAGGGCAGGCACCTCAGATGGAGCCAGTTGCCGGGGCAGCGCTATGGGGTCCAGCCCCGTGTATATCTTGAAGGGCAGGGGCTGGTTGGCCCAGTCCAGGGAGTGGGGGCCGGAGCGAATACTCCAAGAGGAGTGCTTGGTGCCGTCGTGGTAGGCCCAGGTAGCCTGGGTATCGGCATTGCTCATAGCGACCTCTCTAAACCGCCTCCGCCGACCGGCGAGGGATCATCAGGCCGGAATAACAGATAGCTGCCGAGGGTGCTTGGTGAGCACTTCGCAGCCCGACTCCGTTACCGCTATGGTCTCGCTGAAACCGACCCCCAGGACGCCGGGTATGCGTTGGGAGATTTTCGACCCGTTTCGGTCCTAAAAACCGTTCTCCGTCAGGACCCTGTCGATTTCTTCCACGTCGTCGGCGTTGAGATGCCAATCGCCTGCTTTGACGTTGGCCTCCACCTGCCAGGTCTTTGTCGCCCCGGCGATGACAGAGCTGACCAGGGGGTTGGCCGTCAGCCAGGCAATGGCCAGCTCACCCACGGTGTGGTCTCGCTCCGCCGCGAAGTTCTCCAGGTGAGGTAGGAGAGAAAAAGTCTTGTCGGTCATAGCCCATGTCCTGGATTCCAGCTTGGTGTCAACCAGCCTGGTGCCTTCCGGAGGAGGCTCCCCCGGCTTGTACTTGCCCGTCAGGAAGCCCGCGGCCAGCGGGTAGTAGGGCATAATACCGATGTTATATGCCTCGCAGAATGGCACCAGCTCCCTTTCGATCTCGCGGCGGACCATACTGTAGTTGTTCTGGACCGTTACAAAGGAGGTCAGGTTCAGGCTCTTGGAAGTCCACAGGGCCTCGCACATCTGCCAAGCACTGAAGTTTGAGCAACCGATGTACCTGACCTTTCCTTGGTGCACCAGGTCATCCATGGCCCTCAGCGTCTCCTCTATGGGTGTATGGGGGTCTGGGAAATGGATCAGGTATACGTCTATGTAATCGGTATCAAGTCGTCGGAGGCTCTCTTCGATCTGCTCCATGATATGGTATCGGGAGGCGCCGCGATTGTTGGGCCCATCCCCCATTTTGGAGGCGAACTTGGTGGCGATGATGGCTTCCTGACGTTTTCCCTTCAGAGCCCTGCCGATGAACTCCTCGGAGAGCCCACCTCCGTAGCTGTTGGAGGTGTCCATGAAATTGACCCCCAGGTCTAGACACTGGTCCACCACGGTTGCCGTTTCCTCGGCGTTCATCCTGCGGCCGAAGTTGTTGGTGCCCAAGCCTACGACCGATACCTGAAGCCCTGAGCCACCCAAATATCGATATTCCATGCAACCCCTCCTTAGAGTCAACTGCTCGTGGTATTATACATACAATACCCTAGTCAGCATACCCAGACCGCCGAATGAGAGCAGCTGCGAATGTAGCATGTTCAGTCAGAGGAGGCACCACCATGAATATAGGCGTCGTCTTCCCCCAAACTGAGATAGGTAGCGATTCAGGGGCGGTACGGGAGTTCGCCCAGACGGCGGAGGAAGCGGGGTACGATTATCTCCTGGCCTACGACCACGTTCTGGGCGCCGACAAGGAACACTTCCCTGACTTGACTGGCCCATATACGTACAAGGACCTGTTTCACGAACCTTTCGTCCTGTTTGGATATCTGTCTGCCCTTACCAAACGTATCCTATTGGTCAGCGGCATCATAATTCTGCCGCAAAGGCAGACAGCGCTGGTGGCCAAACAAGCGGCGGAGGTGGATGTACTCAGCGGCGGGCGCCTGCGCCTGGGAATAGGTTTAGGGTGGAACTATGTGGAGTACGACGTGCTAAACGAGAGTTTCCACAACAGGGGACGCCGCAGCGAGGAGCAGGTAGAGCTACTGCGGGCCCTGTGGACTCAGGAGGTGGTCAACTTTGAGGGGAAGTGGCATCGAGTTACCCATGCGGGGTTGAACCCTCTGCCTGTTCAGAGACCCATTCCCATATGGATGGGAGGTAGAGACGACAGGGCAATGCGACGCCTGGGCAAGATGGGTGACGGCTGGATAGGAAACGTTGGCCTTGATAGGGCTAAAGAGGTAATCGAAAGCATCAAGACCTACGCCGCAGAGGCCGGGAGAGACCCGGCCGACATAGGCATACAGTGCAGGATCCAGGCCAGGGAGACATCGCCGGAGCAGTGGCTGGAGGAGGCCGCAAAGTGGGAGGCCATTGGCGCCACGGAGATATCCTTCAACACCTTGGGTGCGGGTCTGAGCTCTCCCCAGGACCATATAGATGCCATTAGCCGGTTCAAGGCGATATGGGATAAGCAGTAGCTTTTACCGCTCAGGAAGTAAACAGCTCGATATAAGCAGGAGGGCGGGCCCATGGGCCCGCCCTCCTGCTTATCTGCTTGTTCAGACTAACTACACAGAGGCTACAGGCACCTCGGTGCGCACGACTATCTTGTCTTCCTCCACATCTACTATCACCGAGTCGCCAGGGCCGAACTTCCCAGCCAGCAACTCCTCCGACAGGGTATCCTCCACGTTGTCCTGGATGACTCGCCTCAAGGGCCTGGCGCCAAACTCGGGGTCGTATCCCTTCTCAACCAAGTAATCCTTGGCCGCTTCAGTGACCTCCATAGAGATGCCCTTCTCTATGACGTTCTTGGCGACTTCCTGAAGCATCAGGTCGACAATCTGATGCATTTGCTCCTTGCTGAGGGCATGGAAGACGATGGTGGCGTCTATCCTGTTGAGAAATTCTGGACGGAAGAACTTCTTCACCTCTTCCGTGACCTTATCCTTCATCCGCTCGTAGGAGGCCTGGGCAGCCTGGGACTCGTCCCCCCGCGAGGCAAACCCAATGTTGGAGTTCTTTCGGATGAGGTCAGACCCTATGTTGCTGGTCATGACCAGGATGGTGTTGCGGAAGTCCACCTTTCGACCCTTGGAGTCGGTTAGGTGTCCGTCGTCGAAGATCTGGAGCAGGAGGTTGAAGACGTCCGGATGGGCCTTCTCAATCTCGTCCAGCAGGATAGCGCAGAAAGACTTGCGTCGCACGGTGTCCGTGAGCTGGCCGCCGTCATCGTAGCCGATGTATCCTGGAGGTGCGCCTACCAAACGGGATACCGTATGGCGCTCCATGAACTCCGACATATCCAGGCGTATCATGGAGTCCGTGCTCCCGAACATAAACTCCGACAAGGCCTGCACCAGGTAGGTCTTGCCGACGCCAGTGGGGCCCAGGAAGAGAAAGACTCCTATTGGCCTTTTTGGGTCCTTGAGGCCTGTCCGGGCGCGCCTTACTGCCTTGGAGATGGTCACTATAGCCTCGTCCTGGCCCACGATCCGCTGGTGCATGACCTCTTCCATGTGGAGAAGTCGCTCCGTCTCACCTGCCTGAAGTCTGGTGACGGAGATACCAGTCCACATATTTACTACCTCAGCCACATCCTCTTCAGTGACTTGAGGCTTCTCCTTGCCCTGCTCAGACTCCCAATCCTTCTCCAAACCTTCCAGCTTTTCAGTAAGCTTCAATTCCCTGTCCCGGAGATCCGCTGCGAACTCGTACTGCTGGGATGCGATGGCCTCGTCCTTCTCCTTGCGCACCTTCTCCAGCACAGTCGTAGCCTCTTTAACAGAGAGGGGGGTAGAGCTGGACTGGATCCTCACCCTGGAAGCGGCCTCGTCTATTAGGTCTATTGCCTTATCGGGCAGGTACCGGTCCGATATGAAGCGCGCCGCCAGGTTGGCTGCCGCCCTCACGGCCTCCTCGCTGATGTCTAGACGATGGTGCTCTTCATAGCGGCCTTTAATGCCCATGAGGATTGCTATTGTCTCCTCGACGGTAGGCTCTTCCACCGTCACGGGCTGGAAACGGCGCTCCAGGGCTGGGTCTCTCTCCACGTGCTTCCGGTAGTCGTCCAGGGTCGTAGCTCCAATGCACTGGAGCTCGCCCCTGGCCAGAGCCGGCTTCAACATATTGGCCGCATCCACGGCGCCCTCGGCGGCTCCTGCTCCCACCATGGTGTGCATCTCGTCGATGAAAAGGACGCAGTTGCCGGAGCTGCGGATCTCCTCGATGACCTTCTTCAGGCGCTCTTCAAACTCTCCTCTGTACTTGGTGCCGGCTACCAGGGCTCCCATATCCAGGGTGACCAGTCGCTTATTCTGGAGGGTGCTCGGCACGTCTCCGTCCACCAGGCGCTGGGAGAGGGCTTCAACAATGGCCGTCTTGCCTACCCCCGGCTCCCCTATGAGCACCGGGTTATTCTTGGTCCGCCTGCTGAGGATCTGGACTACCCGCTGAATCTCCTTCTCTCGCCCAATGATGGGGTCCAGCTTGCCCGCTCGGGCGGCAGCCGTCAGGTCTATACCCAGTTGGTCCAGGGTCGGGGTTCGAGTGGTAGAGCGAGCGCTGCCCCGGCCCTGTTTCAGGTTCTGGCTGAGTACGCGGTTGGTCTCAGTCCTGATCTTGTCCAGGCTGACCCCAAGACTCTCCAGAACTCCCGCCGCTACTCCTTCGCCCTCTCTCATCAGGCCGATGAGCAGATGTTCTGTGCCTATATAGTAGTGACCTAGCCGTCGAGCCTCGTCAACGGCCAACTCTATTACCTTCTTGGCCCTGGGAGTAAGACCAATATCTCCAGTTCCAGAACGCTCTCCGCGGCCGATAATGAACTCCACCGCGGAGCGCACCTTGCTCAGCTCGATACCGAGGTTGGACAGGACTTTTGCGGCTACACCATCGGTCTCCCGCACCAGCCCAAGAAGGATATGCTCAGTACCTATGTAGTTGTGATTGAATCGCTGGGCCTCTTCTTGAGCTAGCGAGAGGACCCGCCGAGCTCTTTCCGAGAATTTTTCAAATCGACTGGCCATATGGATCTCTCCTACAGACAGTGTAGCACTGCATCGTCGGTACTGGGAAGGGCCTTGTCCTTCTCTACGTAGACCCTATGTCCAGGCCTTTTGGGCTACAGTTCCTCCTCCGCCTGTTTCAAACTTAGTCCGAGACGCCTCCGCTCCGGCTCTATCCTGAGAATTTTCAGCGTCACCACATCCCCCTCCTTCACCACCTCCTTGGGGTGACGGATGAGTCTGTCGCTTAACTCTGAGATATGTATCAGTCCTTCAATGGAGTTCTCAAGTCTCACAAAGGCCCCAAAGGGGGATAGGTTGGTTACGGTGCCGGAAACCAACTGGCCCTCCTGGTATCTTTCTGTGATAGTGTCCCAGGGACTGGGCTGAGTCCTGCGCAGGCTCAGGGCTATCTTTCTGGAGTCCTGGTCTACCTTCAGCACGTATACATCCATCTCGTCCCCGACCTTGACCACCTCGTCAGGAGAACTTACCGTGTTCCAGGACAACTCCGATATGTGGATTAGCCCGTCTCCACCGCCCAGGTCAACGAAGGCGCCAAAGTTGCTGATGCCCGTTACCCTGCCCCTGCGTATCTCTCCCTCTCTCAGCTCCTCCATCAGTCGCAGCCTTTGCTCCTCCCGCACCTGCTGAAGGGCCAACCGCTCCGACAGTATTGCCTTGTTGCGGCTGCGATCTATCTCCATAATTTTCAGACGCAGCAACTGATCTTTATGTTCCGACTCGTTTTCGGGGAAACCATCTCTGGATACGCTTACAAGCTGCGAGATAGGCACAAACCCCTGCACCCCTTCAACTTCCACGATGGCGCCTCCGCGATTGAAGCCCAACACTCGGCCCTCAATGCATTCCCCTGCTTCCGAGATGTGCGCCAGGAGCCGCCATCCCTTCTCCGTCCGGGCTTTGTCCAGAGAGAGAAGGGCTGCTCGCTCCTCGCCCTCCGCGGCCACGACCTGGGCCAGGATGTCGTCACCTACTTTGATGCTGGCCAGCTCCTCGCCAGAGAGAGAGCGCATCTCTGCAGTTGGGATCAGCCCCTCCGACTTATGCCCGAAGTTGACCAGAATTCCATCCTGACTCACACCCATCACCACACCCTCCACCACCTGTCCACGGGTAAGCTCCTTCAAGGGCTCCATGGAGTTCAACAACTCGTCCATGCCGGGGCTAGAGTTTTGGTCGGGTATCAACATCACCAAATTGTCACAGCTTTTCTTAGGGAAGGCCCTTCCTTAGACGTAATCATTATAGGTGGGCAAAAGGTAGGTGTAAAGGTCGAGGCATTCAGCTTCATCTATGAATACATGGCTGGATAGAGGGAGGATTCTCGTCCCCTAAGCTCCCCCTTGGCCGAGGATTTGTGAAGAGCGTAACACACCCCTTCTCATTTGAGAAGGGGGTTAGAACACTTCACACGGCTATTTGACACGAAGGAACGGACGGGACTTTGGCCAAATAAAAAGCCCCCTGGCAGCGACCTATTTTCCCACACCGTTACCAGAGCAGTATCGTCGGCGCTGAGGTGTTTCACTTCCGTGTTCGGGATGGGAACGGGTGGGACCACCTCGCTCGAGCCACCAAGGGACTTCCTTATACACCTATTCTGGCTTATATGGGGGCTCACGGTCAAGCCCATGACACGCATCAGCAGCTTACCGTCCTTGCTTGAGCGCATTGAAAGCTCTTATAATCCTAAACTACCAAAGCCATCAGATATACCTCCCAGAGTGACGACGACTAAGGTAGCCTGAGTCCCCTGACGATCGCCCGGCTAAACTAAATAGGAGAGTATCACCATGTTCGGTTCCCCATCATCCGTCAAAAGCCACCGCACATCGGCGTTGATCAATGGCGTCGTCATAGGCCTGGGCATAACCACCATTCTAGGAGGGGTGCCTCTAGGGATTCTGCCTCTGATTGTGGGTATAGCCGCGGAGCTCTGGCAGCGCAGCCGGGTATCCGAAAGCTGACTACTGGAGCGCAGCGCTGGAGACAACAGTCCTCTCGGCCGGTTGTAGGAGACCTCCTTGGCCCATCTTAGAGAAGAAGAGAAAGCTAAATACGTCCAGGCCATGTTCCGCCGAATTTCCCGTCGCTACGACCTCCTGAACACGGTCATGTCGGGGGGAATGCACTACAGGTGGCGGCGAATGACCGCAGAGATGGTGACCGGGCAAAACAGCGGCCTGGCCCTTGACGTAGGAACAGGCACCGGCGATTTCGCCTTTACACTGGCCCAACGCCCCCAGGTGACGGGGGTAGTTGGCTTGGACTTCTCCCCCGAAATGCTGGCGCTGGCCGAGGCCAAGGCCTCTGGTCGGGGCCTGGCAAATCGCGTACGGTTCGTCCTGGGCGATGCGCTGGCCCTACCCTTCACAGACGACTCCTTCTGCTGCGCTACCTCGGGGTTCAATATGCGAAACGTGGCGAGCGTCGGCCTGGCCATCTCGGAGATGGCCAGGGTGGTCGCACCAGGAGGCAAGGTGGGAATCCTGGACATATTCCCACTGCAGGGCAAAGGCCCCTTCAACCGCCTATTCCGAATCTACTTCCAGCATGTCGTTCCGAGGCTGGGGGCCATCTTGGCGAGCAGCAGGGAGGCCTATACCTACCTTCCCCAGTCGGTGGAGGGATTCCTCTCCCCAGAGGGGCTGGTCTCCTTGATGGCGGAGGCGGGTTTGAAGGACATGACCTCTCGGAAAACGGGCCTTGGCACCGTCTACATGCACGTGGGGACCAAGTGAACAATGCCCCGCTCGTGGTTCGACGGGCTCACCATGAGCGCAAATAACTTTGTAAACCCCTCTCTCTGACTCTCTCCCATATCCGACTCTACCCAGCTTTGCACAAAAAGTCCAACAGCGGACGTTTTCTTTCCCACCCACCCACCCGATATGTCTAATTCCTGAGGGGACACCCCTCAGACTCCCTGGCAGAGAACCTAGGTTCTCTGCACTCTCCTGAGTTTTTGTGCGAAGCAAACTCTCCCCCATTAAGGAGGAGAGAAGAGCGAGGGAAATGCCCTTAGGGGCAAACCCACAAGTATTACCTATTCCATGGTTCGACAGGCTCACCACGAGCGGAAGGGGCCTCTACTAACGTTCTAGTAGCCGAAGGTGGAGTGGTCCGGCTTGAAGCGTACCAGTAAGCTCCCCTGGGTGTCTGGCCGCAGCTTGGCCCAATGAGCGATACGATGTCCCACCACCCATGCAATGCCCCGGGGCGTTACCAGCAGGGGCACCCGGTCCCTCATCTGCCGCGGGACCTTACAGTCCACCATAAAGTCCTGCAGCTTCTTCTCCTGGGCCATGCCCAGGGGCTGAAAGCGGTCCCCCGGCTTGCGAGCTCGCACCCAAAGCTCCCGGCCGACGCTGTCCAAGTCCATGCAGGCAGTATAGGCGCTCTCATCGCCGGTCTCCTGTCTCCCCTCGACCAGTGAGCATTCAACTGCGTATCCCGGTATCTCCGTTTCGCCGGGTACCTGGAGCCCGTATTCTCCTTCCAGGGACGGCGGTAAAGGTTGCTCCACTTTTTGGGCGGCCAGGGTGATCTCTCGATAGCCCACGGAGAGGGTAACACCTCCAGGCAGGTCCAGGGACTTGCCCGCCGGGCCGCCAATCAAGCGTATCATCTCCTGGATATGGAAGGCGGTAATGCCTTCGGGGTCGCCTCGGACTTCGGCTACGGTCCTCATCAAGAGATGACTCTGGAGAGCCAGGTCCAGGGAGGACACCTCCCGCCTATTCAGGGAGAGGCCCCACTCGTGAGAGCGAGCGATCCGAGGCCATATCTCCTCGACGTGGGCATCCAGGTGGGCCACCCCTTGGGCCGCCGTCCGTGAAAGGCGGAGAAGCGCTTCGTTAACGGCTGGGTTGTATTCTCTGAGGGCGGGCAACAGCTCATGGCGCAATCTATTGCGAGTGTGCTCAAGGGAGAGGTTGGACGGGTCCGGGCGGTATTCGATGCCCCTCAGGCTACAGTAGGCATGGGTCTCCCGACGGGAGACCTGCAGGAAGGGGCGCAACAGAGTCACGGGACGCCCCTGGGGTCGCATACGCATCTGGCTCAAGGTCTGCATACCCCTAAGCCCCGATAGGCCTGCCCCTCGAAGAAGGTGCATGAGGACCGTCTCCGCCTGATCATCGGCGGTATGGCCCAGGGCCACGGCATGGGCGCCAGCGCTATGGGCCACCTCCGACAGGAAGTCGTAGCGTGCCTTGCGAGCCGCCTCCTCCACCGACATACGCCACTTAGCCCTCAGCGAAGGCACATCCACCTCCTCCAGCGTGTAGGCCAACCCAAGCCCCTGAAAGGCTCCAGCCACAAAGTCGGCGTCATCTCTCCCCTGGGACCCTCTCAGGCCATGGTTCAAATGGGCCCCGTGCAGTCTCAGGCCCAGAGGTGCCTGGAGACACACCAGTGAGTGCAGGAGGGCCATGGAGTCGGCGCCTCCGGAGACGGCTACCACCAGGAGTGGCCCTTCAAGCAGCCGCGATTCCTCCAGGGCCCTTCTCACCTTCCCGTGTAAACTCTCCGCAACCCGCTCTTTGGCCAACTGTTGCCTCATCCTTTGCCCGTTGAGTCCCGCAGCAGATGGCTGCAGTCGTTGAAGGAGAGCAATAAGTTTCTCGGACCGCCCATCTCAAGCACGGTGATGGAGCCGTTGTCCAGGCGGAATCGCCTGAAGTTCTTTAGCGGCATCCCCAGAGCTCGGCACAAGATGGAGTAGAAGGCGAAGCCATGGCCCACTACGGCCGCCGTGGAGTGCTGCGGGTCTTTGAGGATAGTCTCCACGGAACGCCACGCCCGTCGCTGGACTTGGCCCATGGTCTCACCTCCAGGAAAGGGGGTGACGGCCGCGTTCCGATCCCAAAGGGCGAGGAATTCCGGATACATCGCCCGCCACTCTGGGGGAGCTCGGCCCTCCAGGTCCCCCACGTCGGCCTCCATCAGGCCATCCAGAGCTATCACCGTAGCATCTAGCTCCCGAGCGATGGTCTGGGCCGTCTCCATGGCTCTGGGTAGGGGGCTGCTATAGAGGGATAGTGGCCTCTCCTTCATAAGGGCGCGAGCCACCGCCAGAGCCTGTTTTCGCCCTCGTTCGTTAAGGCGAACGCCATTTTGCCCCTGGGCTCGCCCATCAGCGTTATAGGATGTTTCCCCATGTCTTACCAGAATCAGTTTCACGTTGCCTATCCAGTTAGCTTCTTAGGCGGGGGAGACGGTAACGGTAACCTTTTCGATTTTACGGCCCTTCATCTCCAGGACCTCCATAGTCAGGCCCTGGTATCGCAGACGGTCGCCCTCCTGGGGTATGCGTCCGAGGGACTCCAGAATGAAGCCCGCTATGGTCTCGTAGTCGCCTTCTGGCAGGTCGAGGTCAAGCTCCTGATTGGCCTCGTGGATACGCATTCCACCCTCCACCTGAAAGGTGTTCTGGTCGATGGCGGCGTACTCCTTCTCTATTTCCGACCCCTCTTCCCCAACACGGCCCACGATAACCTCTATCAGCTCCTTCAGCGTCACCAGGCCCGATATCCCCCCGAACTCATCCACCACCATGGCCATCTGGCTGCCTGCTTGCCGCAGGTCATAGAAAAGGTGGTCCACCCGCTTGGTCTCGGGAAAGTAGAAGGCATCACGCATGACCCCGGTCACCGGGCTGTCCTCGTTGATCTCGCTGGTGGCGATGGCCTTCACCACGTCCTTGACGGAGAGGATGCCGACGATGTTGTCCATGCTTCCCTCGTAGACCGGAAAGCGAGTGTGATAATGCTCGTTATAGATGGACAGGAAGTCCTTCAGGGTGGTACCCCGCTCCACCCATACGGTTTCGGTGCGAGGCGTCATTACCTCTCTCACCTGCAGGTCCCCAAAGTGGAAGACCTTCTCCAGCATTGCCGCCTCCGATTCCTCCACTGCCCCTGCCTCCCGCCCCGCATCTATCAGGGAGCGGATCTCCTCTTCGGTGACCATAGTCGCGTCCGATATTCCAACCATCCGGGCAACGCCACGACTGAACCGCTCTAGGATCCAAACGGCGGGAAGAAGCACGGCCTCCGCCACCTGCAGGAACCCTACCGACGCTACGGCAAAGCTCTCCGATCTCTTGGCCGCTATGGTCTTAGGCATGGTCTCGGAGAAAATAAGGAGCAGGACCGTAACTCCGAGCGTGGCGACTATCACCGCGTAGCTTGGGCTGAGGTAGGACGCCGCCACGGTGGTGCCTAAGGCAGCGGCGGCGGTGTTGGCCAGGTTGTTCCCTGTAAGCACCGTCGGCAGGAGCTTCTCCGGGTGCCCCGCGATGGCGGCTACTTTGTCGGCTCCCTTGTGACCCGTCCTCACCAGATGGGCAATCCTTCCCCTTTGAATGGATAGAAAGGCCGCTTCTGCGCCAGAGAAGAAGGCGGAAAAAAGAAGCGCAACAACGAGTAAGATAAGTCTGATGATATCGTCTGAGGCCATATTTAAGCCACTCCCTTTAACCTGCTAGGTAAATGCGACAGCCCACAAATGCTGATCAAAAGTTTAGTTTATGCTGTTGTTCTTCGCCTTAGACGTTGATGGTGACGTCCAAGGCAACTCTGACTCGCTTGCAACGCGCTGCAAGGCATGGCGCCGAAGAGGAAAAGCCTCTGCGCTGCAGATAGGCCCAGGCCCTCCTACGGAAAGTCGGTGCATCTAATTTGGCCAGGCGGCGAACTACTTTTAGGGCAGCGTCGTAGGCGGCCTCCTGGTCGTCCATATCAAGGACGGCCTCCTGGGCGGTGTCCCTCTTTACGCCTAAAGAGATGAGCTCTCGCCTGATGAGGGAGGCGCTGCGGGGATTGAGGGATTGCCGGCTGTTGCGCCAGAATTGTGCGAAAGCCTGGTCATCCAGGAGACCCTGCTCCGCTAGGGAAAGGGCGACCCTGTCCGTGACCTCAGGAGGGAATTTGCGCAGCAGACGTGACCTGACTTCGGTCTCGCTTCTGGGACGATAGGATAGAAGGCGCAAGGCGGCGTTATAGGCCCGCTGGAAGGGGTCCCCTGAGCCCTGGGATAACGACTCGTCGTTCATTACAGGAGGCTATGGTTACCTTCCCATGCAGCAGTAAGGACTCATTTACACTGCATTCTACCCTATGCGCCACGCTACAGCAACGTAGAGGCGCCACCAGACGAAGCTTACGGCGGAACATATTACACACTCAATCCGTCAATAAATATAGAAGCCAGGAAAGGCGGAGAGGATGGGGAGATGAAAAAGAGGGCACTATCGTTGGTTATACTCGGGGCTGTCTTGACCATGGCGGTGGCCATCGGCTGCGCCGGCCTAGACCAGGACGTGCTAACTCCAGAAGCCTCCCCAACGGGAGGAGACGGTGTAACCCTGGAGCAGTTGGGTGAGCCGTCTCCGCAAACCTCAGAGAAGGACAACACCACCACCAGCACAGAAGGCGGAACCTTGGATGCACCTAACAGCGCAACCCCTTCTGCCGGTCAGGAAGAGGGGCCCCAGTCATCCGTCGGAGAGGGGTACCCCAGCCCCGCGGAGAAGCGAGCTATGGAGGTGGTTGAGGCCTACGTGAAGAGCACCCCCACTTACCAGTACGATGGCATCGACCGGTCGCTACAGTTGGTGGAGACCAACCCCAGTAGAGAGTGCGCCACCTGCATCGAGCTGACCTACATGTTCCAGAGCAGGCACGGCGGCTACGGCGACCGCACTGGCAAGATAGTGACCCAGGTCATCACCGATCACACAGTGGTCGTGACCGTGAACAATGAGCAGGTCACCACGGCCGTCATGGACAACCGCTGGGACGCGGTAGCCCAGCAGACTATCGCCTCTTAGTAAGAAGCTACGGTCTCGTAAAAATCGCCCGCTCCAGCGGCTAGCTGGTAAGCGGGCGATTCTCTTTCGTTCCGGCTTCTTGCCGCTAGACTGTCAGCTTGCGGTAGAGGAATGGGAGGCGTTCCGGCAAGGCCCGGATGTCGCCTAGGATCTCGTAGCCCATGTCCTGGCACATGGTCTTCAGATAATCATGTCCGGCCTTGTCCACCGTCAGGCAGAAGGGAGTGATGTTCTTGTTACGAGCCTCTATCAGGGCCATCTTGGTATCGTGGACGGCGTACTCCTTCTCCACCCCTTCACGGCTGTAGCCTCGGTCTTGTGGCCGACCGTCGCTGATGAGGAAGAGAATCTTGGTCCTGGAGTCCTGGCGCGCCAGCTTGGTAGTAGCATGTCGTATGGCGGGCCCCATGCGTGTAGCGTGCAGAGGAGAGATACGGTCTATGCGACGCTTTACCGCGTCAGTGAAGCCTTCGTTCAGGTCTTTGATTACGTAGTACTCCACGTTTTCCCGACCGTAACCGGAGAAGCCGTAGACGCCGTAGGTGTCGCCTAAAAGCTCCAGGGAGTTGCACATTAGAACCAGGCTCTCCTTCTCCAGGTCGATTATCCGCTTGTAAGTGCGCCTGGAGCCCTCATCTCGCCGGGAGCGCAGCCAGACCATGTACTCTACAGGGTCGTTGGGGGCGTTCCATTCATCGGAGGGACGCTTGGAGTCCTCGATGGCCTCGGCGGTGGAGGCGCTCATGTCCAGGAGGAAGACCACCGCCACATCGCGTTGCACCTTGTTCCGACGCCAGTAGATGTTGTCGCTGGGGGCATTGCCCGTGCGCTTGTCGATGATGGCGTCGATAACCGCGTCCAGTTCAAACTCCTCGCCATCGGGCAGCCGCCTCACCTTACGGAACATCTCCGGCATGAGCATCTCAAACTGCTTCCTGGTCTTAGTCACCAGCGACTGGTTCTTCTTGAGGATGTCGCTGTAGAACTCGGGGTCACCTTCTCCCATGACCTTCTCGCGCACGATGCACCAGCGGGGCTTATAGTCGTCGGCCCGGAAGTCCCACTCATCGTAGAGGAAGGTCTGGGGCTCGGTGGTCTCCAGGGAGCCACCCTCCTCATCGACGTGAACCAGGGGCCCCTGGCGGTACTCCTGAGTTGGGGGCGGCGTTACCCCCGCCTCTTTCATGATGTTGTTGGCAAAAAGGGATGCATTGTCCTGGATGTCTCCCTGAGTGGCTTGCATCTCCAGCTCAGCGCTGTTTTTTAGCAGCTCCTCCAGCATCTCCTGAGTAATGCCCTCGGCGGACTGGCCCTGCTTTTCCTGCTGCACCATCCTGAGCCTTGCCAGAAGCTGCACCAGCTCCGGCTTGAAATCGCCGCGATACTCCACTTCCTGGGACGACTGATAAGACTCCTCCTCCGACTGGGGGCCCATCTGCGCCCCCAGCTGCTGCAGCAGCTGTTCCATCTCTTCGGAGTCCGTGTACTCATCCTCTTCCTGGTCCATGTCCGTGGACTCCCAGTCTTCGGGAGGAAGCTCCTCATTGGGAAGCTGGGAGATAATGGCGTATATCCTTAGCGTTGCTTCCGCCGAGTCTTCTACCGTAGCAGTGGGAGGAAGCACCTGCTTGGCAATGCGGGCGATGGTCCTGGCCTCGTTGAGATAGGGCTGGGGAGCGGGCAACCTCCTATACTGCTGGAGGCTCAGCCTCACCAGGAACTCCACCATGGCCTCCCTAAGAGGCAATGAGGTTATCTCTGGTCGCTCTCCTAAGGCATCCCCCTGGATAGTGGAGTAGGACGCCCGGATTCCTGCGTATTCTCGCTTGACCCGGGCATCGATGCGCCCATCCTCAACAACCGTAAAGATGTCTAGAGCCAGCTTTCGATCTTCAAAGCGATCGAAGAAACGCTGCATATCCGTCAGCCATCCCCGCTCAGCGGTCACGGCGAAGCCTTCAGGCACGTCTTCGTTCTCCTTCTGCGGCAGTACCTGGGGATGTAACTGCTCCAAAAGGGACCTTTTATCCTTGAACAGGGTAGAGGGCCGCTCAAACTCAAAATCGAAGCTGCCGAACTCCAGGTGAGCGGTCTGGTGGGTGGACACCACTTTATACCAGGAGAAGTTCTGCTCCTTGTTCTGATACTTGTCCGCCACGGCCGGCAAGAAGATGGTATTCCCTTCGGTGGTCGGGTTCTCTTTGGAGACCCATCCGATATTCTTTCCTGCCAGCTCCTGGGCCGTGGCCACCTCCACCGTGGTTCCAGCCAGAGCACGACAGTACATGCGAATGAGGTCCTTGATCCTGGTGAACTCCACTCCCGAGGAGAGGAGCTCCAGGACCTCCTCGGACCTGCTGGACTCTACCTTGAAATAGGCGAGCCCGCCATCGTTATTCTCACTAAGTATCGCCACTCCATAGTTGAACCACTGCTCCAGCATATGGAGAGGGATATGGCTTAAGACCAGAGGAGCGCTTTTGACCAGTTCCACCATGGCCTCTGGCGAGTCCCAGGCAAGCCTCTCTGACAGCGACAGGATAAGAGGGTGGGCGAGGCCATCAAGCTGGAACAGGGCATCAGAGCTCTCGCTAAGAAAGGTAGATATATTGACGCCTCCCTGCCTGGCCAGCCTCTCCGCCAGGGCCAGGAACCTGGCCCGCTGGCCCTTCTCCACCTTGGGCAGGGCCCTGGCCCCAGTCTCAAAGAGGGATCTAATATCACGCCAGCTAGCCTCCACCAGGACCTCTGCCAGAGAAAGGAAGGCCTCCTTGTCCTGGCCGATATGGGGAAAGACATCGCCGCCCAATAGCAGGCACTCGGTGGCAAGGTCGCTGGAGCGGTGGGAGAGAGAATCCAGGAAACGGACGAAGAGCTCCAGCTCCCGGTAGGTAAGACTCTCCAGGAGGAAGGAGCTGGTCTCAAAGAATCTGCATGAGAGTGAGCTGGACTTCCAGGTACCCTTATAGAGCATGCGTCCTAGCTGTGACCAGCCTTCTATGTACCGAGGCCTCAGCTTGCCCAGGGTCCCCGAACTGGACTTGAAGTAGGCTATGGAGAGGGTTGGGGAGTCCAGACACAACTTTCCCCCACACTGGGCCCACTGTAGAAAGTAGTTAAAGGGAAGCAGCCCGATTGTTTCCGGGCTTACCCTGAAATACTCCTGGGCCGCCTCCCAAGAGCGGACCGTCTGACGAGCAATGTTTACCCCTTCTCTACCCCAAGCCACCCTCTGCTGGTCGCTCAGGCTTTCTCTCATTGGGGCCTCGGCACGGTGATACTCCTCGATCAACGAAAGAGGAAACCGTTGCAGCTCTAGCTCTATCTCTGCGTATTCGTCTTTAGGGAGTCCTTCCACCATGCCTCCGTCTCTGGGCCCTCGGCAAGCAACCGGAGAAACTGCTCTATTATTTTGGCCGTCGCGCCATAAATCAGGTGTTCCTGGTAAACATATGCGCTGGAGCTGTTCAACTCTCCCCCGGCTATGTGAGCCTCTTTCCTGGCATTCTCACTTTCAAACAGGTGAGAGAGGGGCACCTCCAGCACTTCAGCAACTTCATCATCACTGGGCCTGAACTCGCAGGGGTAGGGGATTAGCCCAACAAAGGGATGGATCAGGAAACCGCTCCTGGTTGGCACATCGTCCAACTCCCCCAGGACCTCCACGTCGCTCCGGCGGATCCCCATCTCCTCCTCGGTCTCCCTGAGGGCAGTATCAAGGAAGCTCGTGTCTTGGGGGTCTTGGGCCCCTCCCGGGAAGGAGATCTCTCCTTTGTGGTGCTCTACTTTGTCGGTCCTTTTGTTCAATATCAGATGGGGGTGTCCATCTTTGGGATAGAGCAGGACCATCACGCCGGCGGGGAATAGGGAGGGCTGATCTAGGTGCTGTTTCCCATTCCTGGATAGTATGCGCCGCACAGCCTGGGCGGTCGCATCCACCTTAGTCATTCACTCTGTTCCCAACGTCTGATGTCAAGGGAGGTCACTCTACTCGAAAATAGAGGAGACCACCTCCTCTAAGCTCTGATGCATAGCAACGTCGTCGGTAACGGCCCAGGTAACGGCTACCTGACAGGCTCTTCTGGGGGTTATCCCTTCTGATATGAGTCTGCCCGCGTAGATAAGGAGGCGGGTGCTTGCCCCCTCCTGGAGGCCGTGCTCCTTTAGGTGACGTACCTTCTCCCCCAGCTTGGCCAGCTCCAGGGCTATCTCCGGCCCAATACCGGCCTCATGCTGGATCACCTTGGCCTCTAGCTCCCTGGGGGGGTAATCAAACTCCACAGCGATGAAGCGCTGCCTGGTGCTATGCTTTAGGTCCTTGAGAGCGCTCTGATAGCCTGGGTTGTAGGATATGACCAGCAGGAATCCTTCGGCGGCCTCAATGACCTCCCCCAGCTTATCTATGGGGAGAATACGGCGGTGGTCCGTCAGCGGGTGGATGATTACCGTCGTGTCTTTGCGCGCTTCCACGACCTCGTCCAGATAACATATGCCCCCCGACTTGACGGCCCTAGTCAGCGGCCCATCGATCCAGCGGGTCTCCTCCCCTTCCAGGAGGTAGCGCCCCACCAGGTCGCTGCCGGTCAAGTCCTCGTGGCAGGCCACGGTAATCAGGGGCACTGCGCCGTTTCCTGCGGGAACTTCTGCCTGCTTGCGGCGGGATACCTTGGTAAGGGGCTTCCCAAGATGGTAAGCCATGTATTCCAAGAACCTGGTCTTCCCGCAGCCCGTGGGACCCTTAAGCAGAATGGGAATTTTCTGGGCATAGGAGGCCTTAAAGAGCTCAATCTCGTCATGTACGGGCACGTAAAAGGGCTCCTTCTCCACGAAGTACTCTTCGACAGCGCGTTGCTTGTAAAGAGTTCTGTAACCTGTCGTCATTTCTAGCTAACCTTTTCCTTTACTCGGCTGTTCCACAGGTCCTCGACGGTTTCCTTTAGCCGCTGTAGATCTCCGTCGTTGCTTATCACCACGTCAGCCCTTCGCTCTCGCTCCTCCCGAGAAAGTTGGGCCCGGATGCGCGAGCGAATCTGCTCCGGCGACTGGTTGTTGCGGGCCTGTACCCGCCTGATTACCTCCTCCTCAGGTGCGACGGTTACCCAGACCTCGTCCACCAGAGGAGTCCAGTTGGCCTCGATCAGGACCGCAGCCTCCACCACTACACCCGCAGCCCCACCCTCTCTGAGAGCGTCGATTCGCTCTTCTATCATTCCGTACATTATAGGATGCATGATGCCATTGAGGGTGGTCAGAGCATCGGGATTGCCAAAGACGATCGATCCTAATTTCTTGCGGTCGATCTCCTGATTGGGTTGCAGCACCTCCCGGCCGAAGGCATCGACTACAGCCGTCCACGCTTCGGAGTTGGGAAGGTAGGCCTCGTGGCCCACCTTATCGGCATCTATGATAGTGGCCCCCAAATCCCTCAGAATCCGGGACACCTCGCTCTTCCCCGTACCTATCCCACCCGTTAAGCCTATCACAATCATAGCATACACGCCCTATTACAATGACGCTCGGCCCATTCTACATGTATGTATTTTAGGGGTCAAGGCCATATGGCTTCCTTTGTGTACCGTTTCACTCCGGCAAAACTGTGCTCAATGCCAGGCGATACGGTTATGTTAACGTGATGGGATGTTTCTGAGGCAGAGCCCATGGCATCAAAGTTCAGGTCATTGATCGCTAATAGATTCCTGGGATTTACCGGTGGTTGGGCGAAAGTGTATACGCGGGACACACAGGATTAGGCTTTTGGGAAGATCTCTTCAGCAAAGGTCCGCACCAACTGCATGCGATCTCGCGGGTCAGGGGTGTGAGGGATGATGGCGATCTGGTCTATGCCCGTCTGCTTAAGTCTGCCTACCTGCTCACGACACTCCTCCACCGTTCCCGCAATGGCAAACTTGGTCACCAACCGGTCTGGAACAAGGTCACCGTGAACAGCCCCCACCGCCATGTGTTGGTAATACTCGTAATGCTCATAAATTTCCTGGACAACCACTTTATCTTCCTCGCTCAGGGAGAAGGGTAGAGGGCGTTTCAGGACACGGGCCACATGGGGTTTGACAAAGTCTAGCGCCGCCTTGCCATCTTCGCTAATAGAGCAAGGCGCCCAGCAAACACGCTTAAAGCCCTCGGCTTCAAGATTGCGTCCGGCGGCAAGGGCTCCCCGCTGAATACAGTCGAAAGCTCCCTGAAGGTACTCAGGTGCCACTCCCACCAGGATGATTGCTCCATCGGCCACCTCTCCTGCCAGCTGCAAAAGGCGAGGGCCGCTGGCTCCAATGTAAATGGGGATCCTGCCGGCATTGACCCAATCTAGATGGACCTGGGTGGCTCCAATGGTGACCGTTTCCCTTGCCAGCAGTCGCCGCAACACGCCTATGGCGTCCGACAGGCGTGCCAGGGAGGCGGGCCGCATGCCCATTGTCTCTAATGAGCTATCTCCCATGCCGATGCCCATGGCAACTCGGCCGTGGGTGAGTTCGCTTAGAGTGGCCACGGCGCTGGCGGTCACTGTTAAGTCACGGGTCAAGGGATTCGTCACGCCAGTTCCCAAGACGGCCCGACGAGTCTCCAGAGCCGCCGCCCCCATATTGACGTATACCTCTCGCCAAATGATCTGAGAATCTCCGAACCACAGGTTGGCATAGCCTAGCTCGTCGGCCAGACGAGCCATTTTCAGAATTTGGTCGGGAGGTTCGATGGGGAAGATACCTAAGCCCATCTCTACATTGGCCACGGTTCATCCTCCTTTTTCGACCACGGCAAGAATCTCAGGCTAGGGGTAGCTCCAATCTATTCCTCAGCCGCGGCGGCTCTATTGGCTCCGCAAGATGGGCACCCATTGTCTGGGGACGTTATCCCTTCTGTCAAGCAGCGATGCTCCTTCGTGGCTTCGTGGCGCTATTCCCAGCGTCGCGCACCAATCAGAGCGGGATCACGCCGAAAGAGCTTGGTTATGTAGCTTTTCACCTGGCCAGATTGCGTTAGATGTAACATGGTATGGTTATGCTAAAATGAACGTTACTTTCCCTAGGCGATACCCATGACTTCTAAGTATAGAGCCCTGCCCAGCGTCGACCGCCTTCTGGCCGACGACCGGGTGAAGCGGCTGACGGAATCCTACTCCAGGGAGGCCGTCTTAAACCTGGTGCGAGGCCATCTACAGGAGGCCCGTAGCGCCATTGGGAATGGAAACGACTCGCCGGCCTTCGATGAGGTGGTGCGCTCTATCGAGGAAACGGCCGCCTCATTATGGAAGCCCTGGCCCCGGCCTGTGATCAACGCTACGGGAGTGATCATTCACACCAACCTGGGCCGCGCCCCTTTAAGCCTGGAGGCCACCGAGGCCGCCTCCAGCGCCGCTAGAGGCTACACCAATCTGGAGCTGGACCTGGGGGAGGGTACGCGAGGCTCCCGGCAGGCCCACATCGCCCGCCTTCTGACCCAGCTTACGGGAGCCGAAGACGCCCTGGTGGTCAACAACAACGCCTCTGCTGTGCTGCTGGGCCTGGCCGCTCTGGCCAGCGGGAAAGAGGTCATCATATCCAGGGGCGAGGCCGTCGAAATTGGTGGAGGGTTCCGGATTCCCGACGTGATGCGGCAGAGCGGCGCCACTCTGGTGGAGGTGGGAACCACCAACCGCACCTACGCTTCCGATTACGAGGCGGCCATCACCGAGAACACCGCGGCCATCCTGAGAGTCCATGCCAGCAACTTCCGCATGGAGGGGTTCACCCACACCCCCGAGGTCCAGGAACTGGTGGAGTTGGGGACTCGGCACAATTTGCCCCTCCTCCACGACGTGGGCAGCGGCTGCCTTATCGAAACCAGGCAGTTTGACCTGGCCCACGAACCTAAGCCCCAGGAGAGCATAGCTGCGGGGGCGGGCCTGGTCTTCTTCTCCGGCGACAAGCTCCTGGGCGGGCCCCAGGCCGGCGTCGTGGTCGGAAGGAAGGAGCTAGTGGCCTTGCTGTCGCGTCACCCCCTGGCGAGGGCCATACGAATGGACAAGATGGGCATGGCCGCCCTTTCAGTAACCCTGCTCCACTACCTAAAAGAGGAAGCCCTGGTGAAAATCCCCATATGGCGGATGATAGCCACTTCTCTGGAGGACCTGACCACCAGGGCACGAGAGTGGGCCAAGGCCATTGGGCACGGCGTGGCCGTCGGGGAAAGCCTATCCACTATTGGAGGGGGCAGCCTTCCGGGCGAGATCCTCACATCCCGGGTGCTATCCTTGACGCCCCATGGCGAAACCGCTGACGACCTCGCCAGGCGTCTGCGAGAGGGCGATCCTCCTATAGTAGGCCGCATCGAGGAGGACCGCGTGCTGCTGGACCTCCGAACAGTCCTGCCGGAGGAGGATGGCCTGCTGCTGCAAGGCGTCTCTAGGGTCCTGGAGTAGGCCCCATGTCCCTTTTCGATCATAACCGCCAGCGCCGCATGGAGCGGGAGGCGCCCCTGGCGGCCCGCATGCGTCCTCAGACCTTCGATGAGCTGGTAGGGCAGGAGCATATCGTGGGCCCCGACCGGGTGCTCAGGCGCAGCATAGAGGCCGACCAGGTACCCTCCGTGATCCTGTGGGGGCCTCCTGGCAGCGGAAAAACGACGCTTGCCTACCTTATATCCAGCATCACCCGATCTCACTTCAGCTCCGTCAGCGCCGTGACCGCCGGCGTAGCCGAGCTGCGCAAGATGATCGAGGAGGCGCGGGAACGAAGAGGGATGCACGGCCAGCCCACCATTCTCTTCGTGGACGAGATACACCGCTTTAACAAGGCCCAGCAGGACGTAGTTCTGCCCCCCGTGGAGGAAGGTATAGTCACCTTCATCGGAGCCACCACTGAGAACCCCTCCTTCGAGGTCATCGCCCCGCTGCTGTCACGGTGCCGCGTCTTCGCGCTGAAGCCGTTGACGGAACAGGATGTGAGCGCCATCGTTGAAAGGGCCATGCATGACTCGGAGAGGGGCCTGGCCGAGCTCCAGCCCAGCCTGGAGGAGGAGGCCTTGAGCCACCTGGCGTCCCTGGCCGACGGCGACGCCAGGGTTGCTCTCAACGCCCTGGAGCTGGCCACCCACGCCACGGAGCCCGACGCCTCGGGAGCCCGGCGCATCTCCCTGGAGGTCATCGAAGACGCTATGCAGCAGAGAGCCCTGCTATACGACAAGGCGGGGGACCAGCACTACGACACCATCTCCGCCTACATCAAGTCTATGCGGGGCTCGGACCCAGACGCCGCCGTCTACTGGCTGGCGCGGATGCTGGAGGCGGGAGAAGACCCCATGTTCATCGCACGCCGCCTGGTCATTCTGGCCGCCGAGGACGTCGGGATGGCCGACCCCCAGGCCCTGCCGGTGGCGGTGGCGGCCCAGCAGGCGGTGCACTTCATCGGCATGCCCGAGGGGGCCATACCCCTGGCCGAGGCCACGGTCTATCTGGCCACGGCCCCCAAGAGCAACGCAGCCTACATGGCGCTGAACAAGGCCCGCGAGGACGTGAGCAGCAGCCGCAACGACCCGGTGCCGCTGCACCTGAGGAACCCGGTCACGGGCCTGATGCGCGGGATGGGCTACGGCAAGGAGTACAAGTACTCCCACAACTATGAGGGCAACTTCGCCCCCATGCAGAACCTACCCGACTCCCTGAAGGGCCGACGCTACTACCATCCCGGCGACCAGGGCTACGAGAAGGCGGTGGCGGAACGCCTGGAGAAGTGGTGGGCAGAGTGGCGGAGGGAGCAGGGAGGCGAAACGGGATAGCTTATCCTAACCATGATAGTGAAAGTCACGAGGCCACGAGTTCGATTCCTGCCCGGGGAGGCAAGTAACGACATCCCCACTCAGCTCGGCCAACAAATCTTAGGCTTTGGTGCTGGTTAATACTATCTACTCTCCCGGGTTAAAATACTGTCGTCCGCGGATTTAGAGTAGCACTGAATCCTCAAAGGAGGTACCAAGAAGATGCCTCAATGGGCGTTGTTGCTGATTATCTTGATTGGGGGGTTCACTGCCGTATTCTTATGGGCCTTCATCGCCGATCATTTGGACGCTAAGAAGAAGACCAATCTTGAAAAAGATGGCGCACGGACGGTAGGCTTCGTGACTAAGGTAGGGCGCTACGAAATCTCCGGCGGCCGAGGTGTTGAGGTCACTTACACGTTCGACGCCAATGGGCGAACGATAAACGGAAAGGAATCCTACGAGGGCCCGAATCCTCTATGGTTTCGCCCGAATCCACCGAAGGACGGCCTTGGGGACAGCCCTTGAAGAAGCTAGAGGGTGCTCCTGTGAATCTGGGATAATGGTTTTGGAACAGAAACCCGCCCGGAAACAAGGAGCACCGAATAGATGCTGCCACAGAACAAACCCGACCGTATCCGCATCCTCTTTGACGACCACCGCCTGGTGGCCAATGCCGGGCTGATCCTTCCCGCCACCCTCGCCCTGCGCCTTGGCCTGCCCCAACTCCTCCGGAAGCACCTCGACCTCGGCGACGCGCCGGGCCGGGCGAACACCGGCGACAAGATGATGACCCTGGTGGCCTCCGCCCTAGCCGGCGGAGATTGCATCGACGACGCCGATGTGCTGCGCGCCGGCGGGACCGCCCGCGTGCTCGGTTTCACGGCTAAGGCTCCCTCCACCCTGGGCACCTTCCTGCGCAGCTTCAGGTGGGGCCATGTCCGCCAACCGGACCGGGTGAGCCGCGAGTTGCTGGCCCGGGTCTGGAAGGCCGGTGCCGGACCCGGCGACGCACCATTCACCATCGACCTTGATTCCACCATCTGCGAGACCTACGGACTGGCCAAGGAGGGCGCCCGCCACCACGGCTACACCGGTGCGCGGGGCTATCACCCGCTGCTGGCCGTCGCCGCCGGCACCGGCGACGTGCTGTTGGCCCGCCTGCGCGAGGGCCGGGCCAACACCGCCCGCGGCGCTGCCCACTTCCTGCGTGAAACGGTGGGGCGGGTGCGCTACTGCGGAGCCAGGGGCCAACTCACGGTGCGGGCCGACAGCGGCTTCTATCCCCACGCCGTGGTCGCCGTCTGCCGCCGGATGGATGTCCGCTTCTCCATCGCCATCCGCCAGCGCGCCCGCCTGCGGAATCTCATCGAGGCGATACCCGAAGATGCCTGGACGCCGATTCCTTACTGGATGGACGGCGCCGCCGATGTGGCCGAGACCACCTACACCCCGTTCCAGGCCGAGGCGGACGCCGCGCCGGTACGGCTCATCGTCCGGCGGGTGAAGCCGGCGCCCGGTTCTCAACTGGCTCTCTTCGCCACCTACAGCTATCACGGCTTCATCACCGACCGGGACGGGGAGACGCTGGAACTGGAGGCCGATCATCGCCGTCACGCCGAGATCGAGAATGCGATACGCGACCTCAAGTACGGCGTGGGGCTGAACCATCTCCCCTCGGGCCGCTTCGCCGCCAACGGCGCCTGGCTGGCGGTACAGGTGATGGCGCACAACCTGGCCCGCTGGACAGCCCGCATCGGCCTGGGTCAGCAGATCGTGACCACCAAGACCCTCAGACGACGGGTCTTTGCCTTGGCCGGACGGATCACCAGCTCGGCACGCCGATTGACCCTGCATCTTCCCCGGCGCTGGCCCTGGGAGGAGCAGTTCAGCCGCGCCCTGGCCCGACTGCGAGCCATTCCACTCCCAGCCTGACGGCGCCCGTCCGCCACTGACCCGCCAGCCAACCCAACGTCCCCGCAAACTCGCGCCAGCCCAGTCCGCGAGCGCCTCTTGCCGTGTCCTATCCCGCCATCTCGCTCGCCACAGCCACTGTAGGCCGCCATCGGTGCCCCCAAAAGCGCCTGCAGACCGCCCGCCAACCTCCCGTCTACCCAAATTCGAGCCCGGATCATCGCGCCTGTAACTCCCTCACCCCTTCCGCTGTCCTCACGCCGTCCATCCCTGTCCATCGGTGGATTCGGGTTTCAGTTGAAGGAGAGACAGGGCATCACGGTACTCTATTTGCGTGGAGACCCGGATAAGCACATGGTCGTGATTACGCCTGAGGCAGAACAAGGGCGCAAGGAGGAGGAAAAAATAAATCGAAGTGAAATTGAGGGCATGGGTGACGTTCAGAGGAACGTGAACATCCAGGCTGCTCGACAAAAGGCTTGGCAGGGCCAGTCACTGATGATGAAAGGTGACTACGAAGGCGCTGTGAAGGCCTTCAACGAAGCTTTAGACTTAGACCCCAATTACGAACATGCCCGAGTCAAGAGGGCAGAAGCATATCGGCATCTAGGCATGAACTAGTAAACTGGGTAGCTTAGTTCCGCAATTAGTTCGAACGCCACAAAAGTTCGTATGTTCCCCCTGCCCGCGGAGCCAAGTTGCTACTAAAAAGTCGCTACTTTTTGTGTCTACTGTAGGGCTTATTCTTGCCCGTCCTAAGAAGCCTCCCTATAATGAGGCTATGCGCATGAGCCGGTCTTGGCCTTACACCTTCGTGTTAACCGGGTTGCTATTGCTGGCAACTTGCACACAGCCTCAAGCGACACCTACACCTGCATCAGTGCCTGCCCTTTCCCCAACCCTCACGCCGACGCTTACCCCGACTGCTACCCCGTCAGCCACTTCGGTCCTGGATTCGGATGGTGATGGTTGGCCGGATGCACAAGAACAAAGGGTTGGAACCAATTCGTACAGAGTGGACACTGACGGCGATGGCTACTGGGACCCGCAAGACCCTAATCCTCTTGACTCAGACATCCCCTTATCGCAGGCCACACCCACTCCGACGGCAACCCCGACACTTACCCCTACTCCTACTCCTACTCCTACAGCAATTCCGAACCCCACTGTCGCGCCTATTGTGGCTTCTACTCCCATACCCGTTCCATCCCCCACTCCTACACCAAAGCCGTTCAGGTTGCCGACTCCGATGCCACTCGTCACCATCTCCGGTAGTGTGAGAGACCTTTTCACAAACAAGGTGCTGGTCTCCTCCGCGGTAATATCAATTGGAGGCTATATCGCGCAGGTTGACACAAGCGGCGGTTATGAGATCGAGTTGCCGGTTGGGACATATAGGTTGTCAGCACTGGATACTGTGGATCAATATTTCGCCTATGTTGACGAGACGTTTCCGGTTGTAGGAGATCAATCCAAAAACCTTCGTCTCATTCCTAAGACTTTCGATATGGAGCATTTTAACGCAATAGCGCGGGTGACCGGCGGCCGTATTGGGATTGTCCCAGCTACTTCGAGATGGACCTCCGCGCCGCGTTTCTACATAGATACGAATACCATCTGGAATTTCGATCGGACACCAACAAAGGAAGAGATAGACCTTGTCGTTGATGTCATCCGAAATGATCTTCCCGCCCTGACGAATGGACTCATTTCAGATCCTGAAATTCAAGTAGGCACTGACCCGCCGGTGCCATATACAACAAGTAATCGCCAGTCTGACCACGTCGCCGAGGGCTGGGTGACCGTTCGGTTCGATGCAACCATGATTCCCTCGTAAAAACCCGTTTTGAGGAAGTTCCAGCGATTTGGCACATCTGAGCGCTACCGTATGTTGGGGTAGTATACGGAACAGAGACTGTATATTGTACCCAGACGTGGGTACGTTTGTTCTAATTCGACCTACACAGACTTTTTACGAGAGAATCAACCTTAGGAGAGGGCTACATTCCTGGTGGCAGGGCGTGTGGAGTAGCGCACGATGTTACCAGGCGCGAATTGCGCCTTGTGGATCGACAAATTCCTGATGGTCCCGACGAAGAGATCTTAGGAGCTGAAGTCGTATATCGCCCGGAGGAGACATGCGCTGCCGGTAGCATGAGGCGTAATTTGGTGGGCCATGAATTGATGCACATTGTGGGGTTTACAGGACACTCGTGTCTTCAGGACAGTCTCTTATGCCGTAGTGACCAGGCAAGCCGCGCCGATATTTTGGCTGCGAAGGTGCTTTACTCCAGGGAGATCGGTAATACCCATCCCGATATTGATCCTTGACGTGCCAACCGGGCTTGTCTTCGCTTGTCGGGGTAGCTTAGGCACGCCAGAGTCGTGAACGTGACAAAAGTTCGTAGCTCTCCCCTGCTCAGGGATATAGTATTATTGAAGCTGAACGTAATATGAAAGAGCTAAATCTCCTCTCGTGGAACGTGAACGGAATCAGGGCTGTGCACGGTAAGGGCTTCCTTGACTGGTTCCTGAAAGAGCAGCCGGATATCCTGTGCCTTCAGGAGACCAAGGCCTCCGAGGAGCAGTTGCCCCCAGAGCTGCAGCAGGTCGAGGGGTACCATGCCTACTTCTCCTCCGCCGAGAAGAAGGGCTACAGCGGCGTGGCGCTGTACACCAGGACCGAGCCGCAACGCCTTATACGAGGCTTTGGCTCAGAGAGGTTCGACGGCGAGGGACGCATCATCATCGCCGACTACGGGCCCTTTGTGCTTTTCGATATCTATTTCCCCAACGGCCAGATGTCCAGCGAGAGACTGGCGTATAAGATGGAGTTCTACGACGCCTTCCTGGATTACGCCGAAGGGATCAGGAAGCAGGGCAAGCACATCATCGTCTGCGGAGACGTGAACACGGCTCACAAGGAGATTGACCTGGCCCGCCCCAAGGCCAACGAGAACATATCCGGCTTCCTGCCCACAGAGCGGGCCTGGGTGGATAGGTTCATCGACCACGGATATGTGGATACCTTCAGGATATTCAACCAGGAACCCGCCCAGTACACCTGGTGGAACATGAGAAGCGCAGCCAGGGAGAGGAACGTTGGATGGAGGATCGACTACTTTTTCGTAGACCAGGAGTTCAAGAGGAACGTAAAGTCAGCCTCTATCTACCCTGACGTCATGGGCTCCGACCATTGCCCCGTTGGGATAACCGTCGCCCTTCCAGATTAGGTATCTATTAGTCTTAATGGCCTTGCACAAAAAGTCCAATGCTTCTTTCCCACCCACCCGCCCAGAGGCTTTACCTAAAGGGGGACACCCCCCTGCGGCAAGCTCAGGGCAGGCTCTTGAACCCCCGACAGGGAACCAAGGTTCCCTGTCCCCTCCTTGGGTTTTTGTGCAAAGCTAGTCTTAATCATATCTTCCCCTCCTCCGCGGCCGCCGCCTCCTCCCTGGCCTGAGCCTCCATCTCCGGCATCCTTGGCGCCAGGCGTACCAGCCTCAGCGCGTTCAGAGCCACCAGCGTCCCTCCCAACCCCACGGCGAAGGGGGCTGATACCAGGGCAGCAACGGCTCCCGCCTGAAGCCCGCCCATTGGCGAGGTGCCTATGAAGGAGCCGTACACCCCCATGACGCGCCCCCGCATGTTATCGGGCACCAGCATCTGCAGAAGGGCCGCCGCCGAGCTGTCGTAAGCCACTCCAGATGCCCCAGCCAGCGCCAGGAGGGCTATCGAGAGGGGGTAGCTGCGCGAGAAGGCGAATAGCACCAGAAAGAGGCCAAAGCAGAAGGCGCCGCCCACCAGAAGCCACCCCTTGGACTTGAAGTCCCCCAAATTGGTTATGACAAAAGCAGCGACCACTGCGCCGGCGCCGAAGCCGGCGGCGAGGAAGCCCAACCCGGTTGCGCCTACGTGCAGGAAGTCCCTGGCCATTACCGGCAGCATGGCCTGGTAGGAGAAGCCAAGGGCCTCGGTCACCAGCACCAGGGAGAAGAGGGAGCGCACCGGCCCATTTCCGATGACGTGGGCGAGCCCTTCACGCAGATTGTGAAGGGTTGAGCCCCCGCCCACGTAGCTAGAGGGAGGTCGCGGGACCAGCAGGAGAGCGCCTATGGACACGAAGTGGCTGGCGGATGCTACCAGGTACGCCTCTCCCACTCCGTAGCCACTGATGATAAGGCCCGCCGTCACCGGGCCGACGATACGGGTGGATTGCATGGCCAGGAAGTTGGCGGAGACGGCGTTGAGGGCCCTACGGCGCCCCACCAGGTCGTAGGCCAGGGTGTTGCGGACCGGCATGCGTATGGACCAGGTTAACCCCTGTAGACCCACCAGTAGCATAATCTGCCACAGCGTCACCACATCCGTGATGATGAGGAGGCCCATAATGAGGGTGTTGACGGTGTTGGCTAGTGTAACCAGAGTCAGGAGCTTTCGGCGGTCCACCTTGTCTGCGATGACCCCGCCCAGTGGCGCCAGGAACACCAGGCCCACGCCCCTGAGGGCGGTAACCAGGCCCACCAAGAAGGGAGAATCAGTCTTATCCAGGACCAGCCAGCCGACCGCCAGGATCTCCAGGATGTTCCCGAATCCAGAGAAGAAGGAGTTGGTCAGCAGCCATCCGAAGCCGTTGGTTCGCAAAAGAAGAAACAGGCCTCGCTGAGGGGCCTGCTCTCCTTCGGTGACTCCTGTGGACTGACCCATAAACCTAAGTCCGCGTACTCTCCTTCATCACTGCTTCCACCACCTCAAGAGCTGTGTCTACATCTTCCTCAGAAATGCCGTAGTGGGTGACGAATCTTATTCGGGAGCCGGCGTTGTAGGAGCCTCGCACGCCACGCTCCCCCATACGCCTGAGGACGTCCAGTGCGGCCCCCTGGGTCACCTCGAAGATGACGATGTTGGTCTGAACCCGGTCCGGGTCGATAGAAATACCGGGTATCTGGCTCAGGCCACGGGCCAGCTTCCTGGCGGTGGCGTGGTCCTCGGCCAGCCGGTCGACCATGCTCTCCAGGGCTACAATGCCCGCCGCCGCGATGATCCCCGCCTGTCGCATGCCACCCCCGACCATCTTCCTCCATTTGCGGGCCTTCTCCACAAACTCCTGGGTGCCGCAAAGGAGGGAGCCCACGGGAGCGCTCAGCCCCTTGGAGAGGCAGAAGCAGACGGAGTCCGCATCCCTTGCCATCTCCTGGACTGGGGTCTCCAGGCACACCGCCGCATTGAAGATGCGGGCGCCGTCCAGGTGGACCTGAATGCCGTGAGAGTGAGCTACGTCTGCGATGGCGGCTGTATCCTGGGTGTCCAGAACCGCCCCGCTACAGCGGTTGTGGGTATTCTCGATAGCGACAAGGGCCGTTGGCGGAAAGTGAATGTTCTGGCCTCGTATGGCCGCTTCCACGGCGGCGGGGTCCATCATGCCGCCCTCATCATTAGGGACCGTACGCACCTGTACTCCCGCCAGGGCCGAGGCGCCTCCCACCTCGTTCCAGAACATGTGGGACTCGCTACCCAGGATGATCTCGTTGCCTCGCTGAGTGTGGCTGAGCACCGAGATGAGGTTGCTCATGGTGCCGCTGGGCGTGAAGACCGCCGCCTCCTTGCCCAGCATATCGGCGGACATGCCCTCCAGACGGTTTACCGTTGGGTCGTCGCCCCAGACGTCATCCCCCACCTCTGCATTGGCCATAGCCTCGCGCATTGCCGGAGTTGGGTGGGTAACAGTATCGCTTCGCAGGTCGATGGACGGCACGGTCTCCTCCCTCCCAATGGGAAACATGGGTATAGACGAGCGGGCCTATTCTACCAGCAGCCCTTGCCAAACACCATAGAGAAACCTACCATGAGGCCATGGAGCAGAGAGCCGTCACATTCGAAAGCGACGACTTGACCCTTGAGGGCGTTGTCGAGATCCCCAAAGGGGAAAAGCCGCTCCCCGGCGTAGTGCTGTGCCATCCCCACCCCGTCCACGGCGGCGATATGAGCAACAACGTGGTCGCTGCCATGGCCCACGCAATATCAAAGGAGGGCATAGCCACCTTGCGGTTCAACTTTCGGGGCGTCGGCCAGAGCCAGGGCGAGTTCAGCAGAGGCGCCGGAGAGTTGGGAGACGCTCTTGCGGCGCTGACCTTCCTCTCCCTGGAAGAGGAGGTGGATGCCAGTCGTATAGGAATAGCGGGCTACTCCTTTGGCGCGGGCATCGCCCTGGAGGCCTCCTGGGACAACGCCCTGGTGCAGGCAATGGCCTCCATCGCATGCCCCACACCAACCCTCAACGACCTCTCCCTCCACCAGTTGGTGGTCCCTAAGCTCCTCATATGCGGCGACATGGACCACGTGGTGCCAGGCGACCAGTTCAGGTTTCTGACTGGGAGGTTTCTGGAGCCCAAGGAGGTACACCTGCTGTCCGGCGCGGATCACTTTTTCCGCGGCCACGAGCCAGAAATCGCCGAGAAGACCGGCAGCTTCTTCCGTCGTTGGCTACTGAGGTAGAGAAGAGAGGTGGCATCTAGGGCGCGTAACTCGTTAAACTACAGGCAGAGATACCGCTGGTTGCCGTGATGGAAAATGAACCGACAGTCGAGGGCGCCTCAGTAGAGCCCGCCGTTTCCAAAAAGCGCTGGTACCAGGACAGGGTCCTTGCGCCGGTGCTGCTGGTTACCTTCGGCCTGGACCAGCTCAGCAAATACCTGGTGCGCGCCAACCTGGACTTCAGAGAGTCCCTGCCTGAAGAGGGGTTTTTCCGTATTACCTACGCCACCAATACGGGAAGCGCCTTTGGATTGTTTCCAAATCAGACCATTCTACTGGTCCTGGCGTCGGTCTTTGGCATTAGCTTCCTCGTGTTTTTCTATCGCAGCCATCCCCTGCCGGGAGTCCTGCTCAAGTTGGCGCTGGGGTTGCAGCTTGGAGGAGCCTTCGGCAACCTGTTGGACAGAGTAAGGTTGGGCCATGTGGTGGACTTCATAGACGTTGGCCCGTGGCCTATCTTCAACCTAGCCGATTCAGCAATACTGGTGGGGATTGCTCTTCTTGTGCGGATGATCTTCTCCTCCATGGATCTGAGGCGCCCCAGTGAGAAGGCCTCAGGTGCAGTTGAACCCATTGAGGAGGAGGATGGACCTCCTTCATGACAAGGTCCGACTTACTATTGGTGGAGCGCCCAGAGCGTCGTCTGGACCTCTTCCTGGCAAAGAGCAGGCCGGACCTCTCCCGCTCCCAGGTGCAGCGCCTCATAAAACAGGGACATGCGCTGGTGGATGGGAGGTCTGCCAAAGCATCCCTGACCCTCGAGGCGCGGCAGGTGGTTACGCTAACCTTGCCCCCTCCGACGCCCAGCGAGCTTCAGCCCGAATACATCCCTCTAGAGGTGGTGTACGAAGACTCGGATATCCTGGTGATTGATAAGCCCGCCGGCCTGACTGTACACCCCGCGCCAGGGCATCCCCGGGGCACGCTGGTGAACGCCCTCCTGGCTTACTGCCCAGACCTTCAGGGTATCGGTGGAGAGCTGAGGCCAGGAATTGTGCATCGCCTGGACAAGGACACCTCTGGGCTCATGGTCGTTGCCAAAAACCAGGCCGCCCACGTGAGGCTGAGCAGGGATATCAAGGAACGCCGCATCACCAAGGGATACATCGCCCTGGTGAATGGAGCCGTTAAGCCCCCGGAAGGCACCATCGATGCGCCCATTGGTCGAGACCCTCGAAACCGCAAGCGCATGGCCCTGGTTGAAGGAGGAAGGGCCTCCGTAACCGGTTACCGGGTCAGGGAACTCCTTCGCGGCTGTACGCTGCTGGAGGTGCACCCTCTGTCCGGCCGGACTCACCAGATACGAGTGCACTTCGCTTCGTGGGGGCACCCGCTGGTGGGAGACTCCACCTATGGAAAGAAGACGCCCGGACTAGACCGCCACTTCCTGCACGCCCATCTTTTGGGCTTCGACCTTCCTTCTACTGGGGTCCGCCGGGAGTTCCACTCGGGCCTGCCGCCAGACCTTCAGGCATTCCTGGACCAGATGACGCTATAGCTCAGCGCTCCGAGGCACTACTATAGGATAGCGCTTCGCCGAGGGGCGTTCCCCTAGTCCGCCGCTGGAGCTGGCAGCTCCTTCTTCATAACCATGGCGATGCTGACCAGAAGTACCCAGACCAGGAAACCGATTAGGCTGATGTCGAACACGATCCCGAGGAAACCATCTGGGTCTCCGTCTATCGGCCAGGCCGCCCCTATGACGCCCAGAACTCCCGCGGCGACGCCGAGAAAGGCGAGCCAACGCCAAAGGACTCCGGTCCGGTAGATGACCACCGAAGCAGCGAACCACAGCAAGGCGCCGAACAGGGGCACCCCCGCGAAGCCGTAGGCGTCTAGGTACACCAAGGTCTGGATGGAGGAGTCATTGACCGAAGGGGTCCCCCGCAGCCCCCAGAGCAAGGGCTCCGAGGGCAATGGAGGACACGTAGGCCATCAGGAACAGTGAAAGGCCGCCGACGAAGGAGAGCCACGAGTACAAGTTTATGCCCCCCTCTACCCTCCCCAGGAGGGCTCGCAGGCTGAGAAGGAAGGGGAAGAAGAAGAAAACAAACCCTATAAATATCAGGTAATCGCCTACCAGATATATATCGCCGTCATCGACGAAGTACTCTTTTATTTCCCTTATTGGGTTATCGTAGTTGACAGCGTCGATTTGCAGAATTAGGAGACCGACGGCGGGAAAAACCGCGAAACCGATGCCAAATACGCCCCCCAGGCGCCACCATTGCGACATTAGGCCTGTCATATGTTATCCCTCCTTGCTATTGGGATTGCCGATACCGTTATCAGTAGCCTTACTACTCTACTTTGAATAGTGCTGATACGATTATTCATTTACGAGTCATGCTTGGTCAATAATTTTCGACGCCGAATTCAGCGATTTCTCTTCCTCTGTTCTTCTTTCCTCTTGCAACAAGGGCCTTTGCGTCTCCCTCCACGCCGTGCTCACCTGACAAAACCAGCAGCGTGGGTTAGAATGGTACTGCTAAATGCGCCTTGGAAGGGATATTGAGCAGCGACACGGTTACCATATACACTCACCCGGACTGCACATACTCGGCGGCGGCCAAAGAAGAGTTGGACCAGGCGGACGTGGATTACCAGGAGATCGACCTGAGCGTCCACTCGGAGGCTTGGGCCGAGGTAGAGCGCCTGACGGGAGGGGAGAGGATCACGCCCGTAATTGTCGAGGGCAAGCTGGTCACCATAGGCTTTCACGGCGTTGGTTGAACCTACTAGTCGAGGGCGGTCGCCCTCGCTAAGACACTTACAAAAGTTAGACATCTGAGGAGCATGACATGGCCATAGAAGCTGCCAGCGGCGCCAAGATAGGAGAGCCAGCCCCAGACTTCACCCTGAAGTCGCTGGAGGGCCGGCAGGTAAGCCTGTCGGACTACCGCGGGAAGAAGACCATCGTCTTCATGTGGGGCTCCTGGTGAGCGTGCCGTGAGCAACTGCCGGTCTGGCAGGAGTTTTACGAGGCCCATCGCCAGGACAATGTGGAGATTCTTTCGGTGGCGGTGGACGCCCAGGGGGGTGAGAAGGCCCGGCCCTATGTAGAGGGGGCGGGGGCCTCCTTCACAACGATAGTGGACGAGGAGAACCTCCTTGGCCAGCTCTACAGCTTCAGGGCCATCCCCAATGGCCTGCTGGTGGACGAGGAGGGGGTGCTGCGCTACGCCAAGTTCGGCGGATTCGACATACGGAAGCCGGATGTCGCCGAGATCGTGGAGTCGTGGGCCGTAGCGCCATCTCTGGAAGAGCTGGCCAGCAAAGTAGAGCTGTCCTCGGTAAGCCCTCAGCACCAGGAGTCTCTGGCCTGTTTCCGCCAGGGGATGAAGGAGTATCGCAAGGGCAACCTGAAGGAGGCTGTGGCCCTCTGGCGCAGAGGCACGGAGCTTGAGCCCGACAACTTCATCGTCCGAAAGCAGATGTGGGCCGTGGAGCACCCCGAGAAGTTCTACGCGGGCAAGGTGGACTTCGCCTGGCAGCGAGAGCAGATGGAGAAGGGCACATAGGGGAGCAGAACTGGTGCAGGCGGGTTGATTCTAAATACGCCGTCAAATAGAATTCTTCTTAGGGTTTGGCCCGTCAAACGCGGCCCCGTGGTGTAGCGGCTAACACACTGCCCTGTCACGGCAGAGATCAGGGGTTCGAATCCCCTCGGGGTCGCCAATACCTGCAAGCTTGGTGTATTTATTCGTTACCAGCAACCACGTTTCCTTTCTCAGCCCCTCACATAGTCTGAAGAGGGAGCGGTACATCTCCTTAGTCCTGTATGCTACGATCTAATTTGCTTTGGTGCCGACGTAGACAGCGCTGAACACCATCCATACCAAATCCGACCTCTCCTCCAGCGCCTACGCATCCCAAGCCTGGTTTTTGGAGGGAACGGTGAGTTTTGTAGGGCTCCCATGCCGCCAGGAGGATATAGTAAGCGGTGAGGCTCAAGTCCCTCCCTGGACACCAGATTATAGATGACAAGGCTGTGAGAGCCCCCAAGGAAATCTTTAGACTAAGGAGTAAGCCATGCTGTTAGCTCTACCCTATCCAAACATGACCTATCTTCCCTTTTACGTGGCCGAGGAGGAGGGATTCTTTGAGAGGCAGGGAGTGACGGTCCACTGTGTTCACATGGACGCTGGAAAGGAGAGGACCGTCCAGCTTGTCATGGAAGGGGACGTCGAGTTCTTTACGTCTGTCTCCTCGGCGGTGGAAGTGTTCCTTAGAGGATGGGGTGACGTAAGGGGCCTTTGCGGCAATGTAGCTACCTCGGTGCATTGCGTCGTCCGAGCAGAAATACAGTCGGTTTTGGACTTGAAAGGAAAGACGGTGATGGTGGGGGGAGGACGCTCCAACAACGAGTTTCTGTACATCTGCCAGCAGAACAACTGGCGTCCCGGTGAAGACATTCACGTATTGTATGGCGACGCCGTCGACCGTATCAAAGCCTTCCAAAATCCAGACATCGCCGCTGTCTTCGCCCGGGCTCAATACCTGGTTTGGGGGCAGGAGGCGGGCTTTCACGGCTTGCGGTACCAGGAGGAGGGCGTGGTCTGGGAGGATGGGGGCCTGGTTACCTCCATTGACACAATTCGGAAGAATCCTGAATTGGTCCAGAAGGTGGTGAACGCTGTGGTGCTTGCTACCGATCTTGTAAAAAAGGAGCGAGACACGGCCATCCGCGTGGGTATGAAATGGATCCCCTACCTGGATCAGCAGGGGACCGAGGGAAACTACGACTTTCTGAGAGATGATTTTTCATGCGACATCTCTCCAAAGTGCATAGACTATATGGCACGAGTGCTGGGCGTAGTGAAGGAGAGCAGCCGTCCACTGACCTTCGAGGAGGTAGCGGACACCAGTTTTATTGAGCGAGCGAAGCGGGAACTGTTGCGGTGAACCTCCCCAGTCCAATTGAGCGTCCTAGGATTGACATGGTAACAAGGCGTCTTTATCATCGTGTTTGATTAGGCCAATCAATTTCTGAGCTTCTGATTGCCGAAGCGAAAGTTCGCTTACCAAAATATCCTGACGTTCCTGTTTGCCTTCATAGCCAAGGTCGACTGTGTTCAGGTCCCACCTTATCGAAGAACGTTTACTGAAATTGTTAGTGGATAGATGATTCGAATGGGGCAGCCCCAGAAGCAGGAGTAGGAGTAGGAGTAGGAGTAGGAGTAGGAGTAGGAGTAGGAGTCATGGGTTTACAAGAGAGAGACTTCCAGGTCACAGGTCGCAGTGCCACTCTCTCCCGGAAGGGCATAGCATCTTCGGCTTCCCCTCTTGCAGCGCAAGAGGGGGCATACGTGATGAAACAAGGCGGCAATGCCTTCGATGCCGCTATTGCCATGGCCGCCGTAGAGGGCGTGGTCTGCACTCCTTTTTGCGGTCTGGGCGGGGAGGTATTCGCTCTCCTGTATGAGGCCTCCTCGGGGAAGGTTTACGGGGTAACTGGAAGTGGCAGAGCTCCCCAAAATACGAGTATCAGCTTCTTTACGGAGCGAGGATTCCAGCGAATTCCTAACGAGGGGGCTCTGGCCTCCGTTATCCCGGGCGAAGTCGACGCGCTGTGGTCGATATTGAAACGCTTCGGCAGTGGCCGGTATACCTTCGCCCAGCTGCTGGAGCCCGCCATAGAGTACGCCGAGGGGGGGTTTCCAGTCCCACAAAGACTGGCCAGGTATTTCCGCGTTTTGAACGACCGTATTGTCAAGTATCCTCACACAGCGGCATATCTGATGAATAATGGGGAGACGTTCCGGCCAGGCCAGGTTATGGTGCAGAAGAATCTAGCCAGGACCCTTCGCCGCGTGGCAGAGGGCGGCCCTGACGAATTCTATCGGGGAGACGTGGGCAGGGAGCTGATAAAAGCGCTGCAGGAGGAGGGCGCTCTTTACACCTTCGAAGAACTCGGGGACCATGTGACTGAAATCTACGAAGACCCAGCGTTTGACTCCTACCGAGGCGATATCATCTACGAGACGAAGCTTCCGTCTCAGGGCGCAATAGTGCTGCAGATGATGAACATGCTGGAGCAGTTCGATGTTGCAGGCATAGGGTTTAATACGGCCGACTACATTCACCTTCTAGCAGAGGTGAGGCATAAAGCATTCGCCGACCTGGATGCTTACTATGGAGACCCGGAGTTCGTTCACGTCCCTCTAGATGCCCTCTTATCCAAAGACTACGCCAAAGTGCGAGCCCAGGAAATCACTATGAATCAGGCGGCCAATCAGCTATCTCCTGGCGTTCTCGAAAGAGCAGTCGGAGACGGTGGTTCCACCACCTACTTCTGCGTGGCAGACCAGGAGGGTAACCTGGTTTCCTTCATCCACAGCCTCTACGGCCAGTTCGGCTCCTGTTTCATTCCCGGCGACCTGGGCTTCCTGATGAATAACCGGGCTACTACCATGTCCCTGCGTGAAGGGGGAGCCAATTCCCTCATGCCAGGCAAAAAGCCTTTACATACCCTCAACTGCTTTATCGTCTTTAGGGAAGGAAGGCCGTTTCTTGTCGGTGGCACACCCGGCGGGCCCTTTCAGCCTCAATGGAACGTTCAAAGCCTGACCCGGGTGCTGGACTTTGGCATGGACGTGCAACAGGCGGTAGAGGAGCCACGTATCATAGCCCTACCGCCGGGATTTTTCGGCACCACCACTTCCGGGTTTGAAATGCAGGTGGAGGATAAGCTGCTACAAGACGGCTCTTTGGTCAGGGCACTTGAGGCCAAAGGGCATACTGTATTGCCGTATAACATTCCCTCGGCGTTTATTGGCTGTGCCCACCTGATCGGCGTTGATCCAACCGCGGGCATCTTCATGGGCGCCGCAGACCCACGCGAGGATGGCCTGGCCATCGGCTATTAAAACCTACGGAAGCCCCGCGCCAACTGTTTACGAGGGTTTACTGCCTCGGCTTAACCCACTTCTCCCCAAAGGCCAGGAAAGCGCTGGAGAAGCTAACTCCAAACCGCTCCTGGTCGAAGGGCTTACCTGTCGCCACCTGTCCATTTAGCGTTGCCTGAGCGCTATTTGCCGGAATATTGCAGAAGTATATCCCGTGCAGCCGACCTCCATCTCCGGGTGGGCTGTGCACCACGAAAGGCTCCTGAAGATCGTACCAGGACAGGATTATCTCTTCGTTGCTGGCTAATATCTTCTCCGTCCAGTGGGTCCTAGGATCGCCGCTACTCTCGCTCACGGATTCTATGATTGGTAGGCTCTCGTCAGCGAATAATGGTTGACGGACCACAATCTCTCTCTGCATCCATCGAGCTAGAGCAATATTATCGGAGTAGACCCGAGGCTCGTTGTTAGTCAGGTCGCTCCTAATGAAGAGCACATGGCCGGCCCCCGCGGGTGTGAGATACAGCCTCCAGAAGCTAGCCTGAGTGGAATTCTCATCCTCCCCCTCCCGTCTGAGCACTAAAATCGGGTTTTCCCCCACAAGACTGACCTCGTTGGGGTCTGCACGGCTGACCATAGGCACAACTCCTTTGTTGTCTGACGACCTTTTTCTTTATGATCTGTTTTCGGTTTTCTTGGGCCTATTCGTGTTACTAAAGGAGGATGATGAAGTCAGGCGACGTTCTATTTGACCTCAACTACCATCTCACATTGCACAGCGGAGTTACCAGCCGGAGCTACAACGCCGATAGCTGTACGAGAATGCTGACCGCGCTCTCCGTACAGTTCTACTAGAAAGTCAGAGGCGCCGTTGGCCACGGCGGCGTTGCTGAAGAAGCCGTCAGCCGCGTTAATGTAGCAGGTCAGCTTTATAATTCGCGTCACGCTGTCCAAATCTCCAATTTCTTCCTTCAAGAAGTCAAGAAGGTTTACCGCGGTCCATTTGGCTGATTCGTAGGCTTCCTCCTGGGTAACGTCCTTCCCTACCTTGCCGGTAATCCTGGTCCCGTCAGGTTTGCGAGCGATAGCCCCAGAGAGAAACACCAGATTCCCAGTTCGTACGGCGCTTACTCGGTTATCGTTGTTGGAGGGCCTCGTCAAAGGAAGGTCGATGCCCATATCCTTCAATCGGTTTTCTATTATCATCTCATCCTACCGTTCTTATATTCGGTATATCGCATTGGTCACCACAACTACCAAGCCCCGGCAAGAAATTTGAGCCTACGCATATGTCAGGTATTTATCTAACCATTCAAGTATGCGGCCCCAGGCCATGTGAGCCGCCGTTGGCCGCCATCTGCCCGGTCGGTGATCGGAGAAGAAGGCGTGGCCGGCGTTATAGTAGGACACGATTTCATAGGTCTTTCCATGCTTCTCTAGCTCTTGCCGTAGGACCTCCACATCCTCAGGAGTCGGATTAGGGTCGTCCTTGCCGAATATGCCTAACATGGGGCAAGAAAGATCTTTGACTCTGTTTATTACCGGCTCTGGATTGACCTCTGTAGGCTGAAGAACGCCATTTGAGTAGCAGTTCACAACACAGGAAAGACTGGTGCCGCAAGCAAAATTGAGGGCAAATCTACCGCCAGAGCAGAAGCCCATAACCCCTATCCTTTCGGGGTTGACCCCGGGATAGTTCTTGAGATACTCATAGGCGCCCAGAAGGTCTCCATCGACTTGTTGAAAGGTGCGCTTGGCTCCCAACTCCCTCCCTATTGGCAGGTCCTCCTCAGCCTCTATGGTAATGGGCTCCCCCTTAGCAGCCTCCTCCAGGCTCCAGTGCGACGGAGTGATGACCACGTAGCCAAAGACGGCTAGCCGCCGCGAGACGTCCTTGAGGTGTTCATCCACTCCCTCAACGCCGTGAACTTGCACGATCCCAGGATAAGTGCCGGGCGCCGAGGGTTTGCTTATATGTGCCCTGATGGTATTTCCGTTATGGCCTTTGAGTTTGATCTCAGAGCTCAGCACATCCATGGTGCTGTAGCCGCTTCCAGGTGAATGTAGGACCGCCATATTTACCTCCTACCATTGCCGTATAGGAATTAGGACAAAAGGTGGTTTACCTTCTAATGGCTACCCGTTTCAACGATATAGATGATTCAGGATAGCTCAACCTATCTACGAAAAATTCTTGGGCGCCCCTTCAAGGACGCCCAAGAATACTGGACTGAGTAGCTGCTAGCTCATTCTGAGGAAGCGTTCGCCATTGTCCCACATATAGTTGCGGAGGTGATTCCCTCCCAGCTTGTCCCATATGGGCCAATCCATGACCATCCCGCAGGTATCCGGGAAGAAGGCCTCCCCATGCGGGTAGTCCGACTGGTGGGTCAGGCAATTTTCCCCCAGGAGCTCCAGGGTGACCCGTGTTATCTCCGGGCCCTCCATGGGCTCCGCCGGGCACATAAAACGCCCCATCTGGGCATACTCGATGGGCTTGTATTTGATGGGAGCCATCGTGCCTGAGACGTAGGCCATCTGCTCCCCAAGGCGGACCAGCCAGTGGGGAAGCCAGCCATGTCCCACCTCCGCCACGCCTGCCCTGAAATTAGGGTATCGATCAAAGACTCCAGAACAGATCAGGTAGGCGCTGTAACGGGAGGCTGCAAAGTGAGGCGCGGCAGTTCTGGCGACGACGGCGTTGCCCCATATGTCCCTGTAGCCAGGCCAGCGAGGAGGATAGTAGCAGAACTCATGAGTCACCAAGGGCAGGTCCAGGTCGTTCATGGTGGCCCAGAGGGGTTCAAGGTCCGGATGATCATAAGGCATGCCGTCGGGTAAGACCAGCCAGACGGCGGAGAGCCACTCCTCGTTGGCTATCGACTTCAGCTCCGTAATGGACCACTCTATGTCGGCTCCGGTGATCATAGCCACGCTCTTTAGTCGGTCTGTATTGACGCTACAAAATTCCTTCATGTAGCGATGGTAGCTGTGCCAGAGACCCTCTGATAGGGTGATATCTTCCAGCCCACTGATGGATTGGGCCCAGTTACCTGGGTACAGCAGATCCAGGTCCCGACCCTCGTCGTCCATATCCAGGAGCCTGTTTTCCGAATTCTCATCCTGTGTCCCAGAACGAGGCGCGACTCTGTGATGGCTTGTTGTGCGCCTCTCCTGAGGATGGGTCCCTCCCTGGGGGCCCGGGGGCACCTCGCCTTCTTTACCCGTTGGAACCTCCCCGATCTTCCTCTCGTAGGACATCACCTGAACAAAGACAGTGCTGGCCGCCTCCTGTCCAAAACGATGACGTCGGTATGGTTCGAACTCAGGCATCCTGGGTCTGAAGCTGGGATCCACATACTTCTCCAGCGTCTCCATGCTGGGCCCCACGTGGGTGTCCATGTCCGCTACTTTGTACCCGTTCTTCATGTTATCCTCCTCTCAATGTCCTAATAGGTTCCCGGTAGTTAGCTCATCCTGAGGAAAGCAATAGCATTATCCCACATATATTTGCGGAGGTAATCCGCCCCAAGGTTCTCCCATATGGGCCAGTCTATGACCATCCCGGCGGTATCCGGGAAGAAGGCCTCCCCATGAGGGTAGTCCGACTGGTGGGTCAGGCAACCGTCCCCCAGAAGCTCTAAGGTCGCCCTCGTTAGCTCCGGGCCCTCCATGGGCTCCGCCGGGCACATGAAGCGGCCCATCTGGGCGTACTCGATGGGCTTGTACTTCAGGGGAGGCACCACGCCGGAGACGTAGCTGATCTGCTCTCCAAGGCGGACCAGCCAGTGGGGAAGCCAGCTATGCCCTACCTCAGCCACACCCGCCCTGAAATTGGGGTATCGATCGAAGACTCCAGAGCAGATGAGGTAGCCACTGTAGCGGGAGGCTGAAAAGTGAGGCGCAGCGGCCCTGGCCACGGCTGCGTTGCCCCATATATCGCGATACCCGGGCCAGTAGGGCGGATAGTAACAGAACTCGTGGGTTACCAGAGGCAGGTCCAGGTCGTTCATCAGGGCCCACATAGGCTCAAGGTCCGGATGGTCGTAGGGCATGCCCTCGGGCAGGACCAGCCAGACGGCGGAGAGCCAATCCTCGTTGGCTATTGACTTCAGCTCCCCCATTGACCACTCCAGGTCTGACCCGGGCAGCAGGGCCATGCTCTTTAGCCGGTCCGGAGCTACACTGCAGTATTCTTTAGCGTACCGGTGGTAGGCCTGCCAGATCCCTTCCCCTAAGGTGACGTCCTCGAAAGAAATCATCCCCTGGGCCCAGTTGCTTGGATACAGGAAATCCAGGTCCCGTCCCTCCAGATCCATGTCCTGGACCCTACCTACGGAGTTTTCGCTTTGCACTCTGGGCTGGGGCTTGACCCTGTGGTGGCCGGCGGTTCGCCCTTCGCCGACGCCCCGACCCGCCCCCCCAGGTCCGTCGGGAACCGTGGTGTCCCCGTCCGGCGGGGCCTCTCCTATCATTCGGTCGTAGCGGGTCACCCGTATGAAGAGACTAGTTCCTTCCTTCTCATTGCCGGTGCGGGACCGGCGATAGGGCTGGAACTCAGGAATCCTAGACCTGAAGCTGGGGTCCACGTACTGCTCCAGCGTCTCCATGCTGGGGATTACGTGGGTGTCCATGTCGGCTATTTTGTACCCGTCCTTCATGCTATCCTCCTCTCAATGCCCTGACAGCCCCTAGGTAGTTAGCTCATCCTCAGAAAACGCTCGCCATTGTCCCACATGTATTTGCGGAGGTAATCCCCCCCGAGCTTCTCCCATATGGGCCAGTCCATGACCATCCCGGCGGTATCCGGGAAGAAGGCCTCCCCATGAGGGTAGTCCGACTGGTGGGTCAGGCAACCGTCCCCCAGAAGCTCTAAGGTGGCCCGCGTTATCTCAGGGCCCTCCATCGCCTCCGCCGGACACATGAATCGCCCCATCTGGGCGTACTCGATGGGCTTGTATTTGATGGGATCCATCGTTCCAGAGACGTAGGCCATCTGCTCCCCGAGGCGGATCAGCCAGTGAGGAAGCCAACCATGTCCCACCTCTGCCACACCCGCCCTGAAATTGGGGTATCGATCGAAGACCCCAGAACAGATCAGGTAGGCGCTGTAACGGGAGGCGGCCCAGTGAGGCGCGGCGGCCCTGGCGATGGCGGCGTTACCCCATATGTCCCTGTAGCCTGGGAAGTAGGGGGGATTGTAGGGGAACATGTGGATTACTAGAGGCAGGTCCAGATCGTTCATGAGAGCCCACATAGGCTCAAGGTCCGGATGGTCGTAGGGCATGTCCTCGGGCAGGACCAGCCAGACGGCGGAGAGCCAATCCTCGTTGGCAATGGACTTCAGCTCCCCCATTGACCACTCCAGGTCTGACCCGGGGAGCAGGGCCATGCTCTTTAACCGGTCCGGGGCTACGCTGCAGTAGTCTTTAGCGTACCGATGGTAGGCGTGCCAGATCCCTTCCCCCAGGGTTACGTCCTCGAAAGCGATCATCCCATTGGCCCAGTTGCCTGGATACAGCAGGTCCAGGTCACGTCCTTCCAGGTCCATGTCCTGGAGCCGGCCTACGGAGTTCTCATGGCTTACCCTGGGTTGAGGTTTGACCCTGTGATGGCCGGCGGTCCGGCCTTCGCCGACAGCCCGGACATTTCCCCCAGGTCCTTCGGGCACCGTGATATCCCAGCCAGGCGGGACCTCTCCTATCATCCGGTCGAAACGGGTCATCCGTATGAAGAGGCTAGTCCCCTCGCTCTCCGCGCCTATACGCGACCGGCGGTAGGGCTGGAGCTCGGCTACCCTGGGCTTGAAGCTGGGGTCCATGTACTGCTCCAGCGTCTCCACGCTGGGGAGCACGTGGGTATCCATGTCGGCAACTTTGTACCCGTTCTTCACAGCGAGCCTCCCAATTGGCCACACCAGCTTATCGCCAGCATTTTCCCACTACTGGCTCCCTCCGTCAATACATCAACCCTGGGGTAGATCTCTTACAGCCCCAGGGTTGACGTCTGCTGTTCTCTCTAACTCACAGAGGAAGCGCACCATCCAAGCAACGCCATCTATTTGGCGTGGGTTACCAGCTCAACGTAGCCGAAGTACCTGTCACCAAAGGGATATGGGTAGTCCCCAATCTTGTCACTGGCCATGAGAAGAAGCGGCAGGTGACCTACGGGGATAGCCCAGGTATTATCGTACCAGAACTTGCCCACCTCGATGCTCGCCAGCCGCCTTGCTGCATCGTCAAAGATGGTGCCCAAACGGTTAACCTGTTCGTCTATGAATGGGTGCTCGCCGCCCACGGGGTTGTCATCGTCGGAGACCGTCAAGCCGCCCCATACGAAGTACTCTGTGAAGGAGGAGAGTCCGAACTGGTTTAGCACCTCTGGTTTTTTGGTGCCGAAGGTCCGGTTGACCTTCAAGGCTCGTGTGTCCACACCTGAACTAAGTTTTACATCTAACCCGATGGCTTCCCAGTAGGGCGCTACCGCCTGGGCCAACAGGTCTCCGGCGTCACGCTTTTCAGCATGGTAGGTCACCTCAAAGCCATTGGCGTATCCGGCCTCAGCCAGCAGTTGCTTTGCCAGCGCCGGATCGTATGGGCGAGGCACGAAGTAGGGGTCGTCGTACGATCCGCCGGGGATGATCCCAGTAGCACCGGTTTTCGCTGGAAAGCCCCCGAAGATGGTATCTATGATCTCGTTGCGGTCTATGGCCACCAGCATGGCCAGCCTTACCTTGGCCGCCTTCTCAAACCCCTGGGGGTCGCTGGGGTCCTCGACGAAGGGGATATCCGGGTTGAACTCGCCGCAGGTTGCGTTGAACATATCGTCGCACCCCACGTCGGGCGCTGCCCTTTCGGGTAGCCAGTTGCCTCCGAAGCTTATGTTGAGGAACTTGCCTCCTGGGCCCTCGACTATCCTGATGTTAGCGGCCCTGATCTCAGCCAACAAGGCCGGATTTACCTGCGCTATGTCTGCCTCGCCGGCACGAAAGGCCGCTATCTGCGAGGCCGACTCTGGCACCGCCTTATACTCCACATTCTTGAAATGAGGCACGAAACCCCAGTGGTCCTCATTGGCCGTTAGTTTGACGAACTCATCCTCCGAGGCCGCCACGAATTTGAAGGGGCCGGAACCTATCCACTGTGTACGGAACTCGCTCTCGTCCACCGAGTTCCAATAGTTGAAAGAGGATATACCAACTCCGAGGTAGACGTGACTGGCGTGAAGGACGGTAAGGGCACGCCCCACTGGTACGGTAAACACGATGGTGTACTTGTCCGGGGTCTCTATTTTTTCGATTCCCCTCCAGTCACCGGACATGTTGTACTTGGTCCCCGGCAGAACCGCCTCCTCGGCGGACCACTTGAAGTCTGCTGACGTAACCTCTCCCCAGCCGTCGTGGAACTGGACGCCCTGGCGGACGAAGTAGGTCAGCTGACGGCCGTCCGGGCTTATCTCCCATCTTTCCGCCAGGTTCCCTAGTAGCTCGCCCTGTACGGCAGTGGCCCTAATAGGGGTTTCCCCGACGTTATGGAATATCCCTTGTAACCTTGATCCCGAGTGGGACATGGCTCCGACGGAGGCAGACCCACGGAGGTTATCTATCAAAACCACCAGGTCGCCTTCTGGTCCGGCCGGTGCGGCCGTAGGTACGGCCGTTGGCGCCACTGTCGTTGCGGTGGCCGCTGCTGGTGGTTTGGTCGGAATGGGAGTGGACGTCGCATCGGATCCACACCCTATAAGGAACATCAGCCCCAGCAGGCTGATCACAGAAAGTCCTAGCAATCGTATCGACATGGTATCCCCCTTAGGTTTGCTCTGCGTCTATCACACTTTGGAAGCCGAATATGGGAATATCACAAGCCAGCTTCATTGTCAACCCTTTGTTCTGGAGTTACCCTTCACAATCCGTGAAGTGGCATAAAAATCGTCACGTATTTTACAATCATCTGTTTGTCAGGTAATGACGCTTGACACTCTACCTTCTCCCTATGCTACGATGACGCCAGCGGATTGGATTGGCCCAAACAGAGCCATTTCGCTTGGAGGTAGGAAGTATGCCCACTATAGACGCAGATGCCCACGTAGTTGAAACCGAGCACACCTGGGACTACATGGACCCCTCAGATAGGAAGTACCGGCCACTTCTAGTCAGCGTGCCGGGAGAAAGCAATCAGTACTGGATGATCGACGGGCAGTTTCGTGGGCTGGTCAGGCGAGTCGTCACCGCGGAGCAGTATGCGGACATGGCCAAAGCAGCCGGCAGGGATTTTGAGGTTCCCCTGGAAGCAAGGATGATGGAGAACGTGGAAGCCCGCATCCATCATATGGATGAGCTCGGAATAGATGTGCAGGTGGTTTACCCAACTATATTCATCCATCAGATCGCAGATACTCCAGAGTGGGAGGTCCCCATCTGCCTATCCTACAACCGTTGGTTGGCGGACATCTGGAAGCAAGGTAATGGGCGTCTGCGCTGGGTATGCCCACTTCCCATGCTTAGCATGCCCGACGCTCTAGAGCAGCTACGATTCGCCAAGGAGAACGGCGCTGTTGCGGTATTTATGAGGAGCATAGAAGGAGAACGTCTCATCCACGATCCCTACTTCTATCCCATATATGAAGAGGCATCCCGACTGGACATGTGCATTGGCGTGCATGTCGGAAACGCGAACCGCTATATAACCAACCTGTTCGGCCAGCGCGTCGGCGGCGGAGGAGCCTTCTGGCGCCTCTTTTGCAACTCCGTGGGCGCCTTCCATTCGGTCGCTGCCAGCGGCCTTATGAAGGAGTTCCCTGAGCTTAGGATAGCGTTCGTCGAGTGCGCCTCCGACTGGCTGCCCTATGCCCTCAAAGACTTGAAGAGACGCAAGCTACCAGTTCCTGAAATGGGAGACATAATGCGAGAGTACAGGATGTACGTTGCCTGCAATACCGGTGACGATGTACCTTACGTTGTTAAACACGCGGGAGAGGATAACATCGTTATCGGGACAGACTACGGACACACTGACATCAACTCGGAGGTCGTAGCCCTGAGGAGACTAAGGGACGAAGGAGGGCTCGATCCAGTGGTCGCCAATAAGATCGTTGATGACAATCCCAGGCGACTCTACGGCCTTTAGCCACTAACTGGTCGTTGGGCAGGACAACGCAATAGCAATGCGGGCAGTATCGACACACAGATACCGCCCGCAGGCTTATTCTAGGAGGAGGCGCAATGCGACTTGAAGATCGGGTAGCCATCGTGACGGGAGGTGGCTTTGGCATTGGCCGTGTCTACTCCATCGGGATGGCCAAGGAAGGTGCGAAGCTCGTCCTGGCGGACATCAATGATGAAGGCATGGCGATGACTGAGGAAGCCATTGGCGCCGAGGGTGGCGAGGTCATATCGGTGCATACCGACGTGGCTGATCAGGAAAGCGTCGAGAATATGGTGCGTGCGGCCATGGACCGCTTCGGTCGCATCGATATCCTGGTGAATAACGCCGCCCTGTTCACCGCCATCCCTGTTAAGAACTTCGATGAAATAGACGTCGAAGAGTGGGACAAGGTAATGGCCGTGAACCTGCGCGGGCCTTTCCTTTGCACTAAGGCGGTGGTACCGCATATGAAGGCCCAGAGCTATGGGAAGATCATAAACATCTCTTCTGGTTCTATCCTTAGGGGCAACCCAAGGCGTGTTCACTATGTCACCTCCAAGGCTGGGCTCGTTGGGTTTTCCCGCTCCATGGCCCGAGCGTTGGGGGACTACAACATCTGCGTTAACTCCATCATGCCCGGCGGCACCGCCAGCGAGGGCACGCTGGCCGTATACCCCGAATCGCAGCGTCAGCAAACTGCCAGCGGTCGCTCCATAAAGCGAATTGAGACGCCGGAGGATATCTTGGGCACGGTGATTTTCCTCTCCTCCAGCGACAGCGACTTCATCACCGGGCAGGCCATCCTAGTGGATGGCGGCGCGCTGATGTATTAACGGTACTGCCCCTGGGGGCATGAAAAGACATGGCCCCAGCGGAGTTAGCCGGACAGCTAACCCTGTGTTTGGAAGTTTCTGACGTGCGGCTAAAGATTTGCCTTTGATTACGCTGTTCTAGCCGCGTCGCTATTAAAGATATCCACGGCATACTTCCATGTGCCGTCTGGCTGACGCTTCCAGACCACTAGATACTTGCCCGTGGATGTCACAGGACCCCTCTCTCCCATTGCGATCACTGTGGAGGTGCCTGTTTCTATCACCGTGTCGCCTTTTTCATCTAGGTCCAGAGTCTGGAGTTTTACACTCCGTACCCCGGCCTTTATCGCACCTTGCCAGTGGTCTTGAATCGCCTGCTTTCCCCGAACCATCGGCCTCTCGGACGGGAGTAGTATCGCGTCATCAGCGTAGACGGAAGCAATCACCACCGCTTCGCCGTGAATAAATCCATCCTGAAAGCGGCTGTTAATACCCCTCAGTTCCTCCATAGTCATGATAGTACCTCCTCCTAAGCTTCAGAATTTCGGTGGGGCTGCGTCAAAAGCGGTCATCGATCCATGGATGGTGGAGGTGGGAGCCTCCCGCCGATAACTTGGGCCTGAACTACAAACTCCCAAACCCTATTCCAGCATCCCTTCTAGGTTCTACTGGCTACCCATGGGGGCGTCGGCGTTGTAAATATCCACGTCATACTTCCAGGAGCCATCGGACTGTAGTTTCCAGATCACTACGTATTTGCCTGTCATGGTGGCTGTCTTGCCACCCTCCAGCGGGATCTCGGCAGTGGATACGCCCGTCTCTACTGCCGTATCTCCCAGGTCGTCCACGTTCAAGGCCTTGAGGGATACCTTGCGTACACCCGCATTTACCATGCCTTGCCAATATTCTTGGATGGCCTGCTTTCCAGTGATCATTGGAGTGTCAGGCATCATGAGCTTCGCATCGTCGGCGTAGATGGCAGCCAATCCTGCGGCATCTCCACGACTAAAAGCGTCTTCGAACTGTCTGGTGACTGTCTCTATGGCTTGATTGACCATGTGGTTCGCCTCCCTATTCGACATTTCCTATTTTGACGGACCTCCTGTGCAAACTGAAGGCCCTTCTAGGATGAAGGGAAGTTTAGCAGTACACTGAGGGGTCGTCAAACGGCTCGGCAGGTGCCTATCAAGCTCAGATTGGCGCCCTCTCGTGGCTAAAGGCGATCTGGTTTGAGCTTAAGGGCGGACCGGACAGGCTGTGAGTGCGCCTTCCCCCAGGGAAGCGAACCGAGGGCCTGAAACCAGCCGAGGCTTCTGGGCAGTATAATGGTAGATGGGCGGTTAAACCAGTGTACAACTTGCCGTTATTCAAGGCTCTACTCGCAGCCACCATAGCGGTTGCCTTGGCCGCCTGTGGAGGTCAGGATCCCACTTCCACGCCTCCGCCTGAGGTCGCGGCCCAAGCCACGCCCACTCCAGCGGCGACGTTAGAGGAGGCCGTCGTCCCTCAGGAAACCAGCGTAGCCCCTGTAGCGGAGGGCCCTCAGGCGCCGGGGCTTGTGCGCATCGGTGGATGGATAAACACCGAGCCCTTTACTCTGGCCAGCCTCAGGGGCCGGGTAGTCCTAATTGATATCTGGACCTACACCTGTGTTAACTGCATTCGTACCTTCCCCTTCTTGAAAGAATGGTACGACAAGTACTCCAACCAGGGCCTGGTTATTGTGGGGGTCCACTCCCCAGAGTTCGAGTTTGAGAAGAAGCGAGAAAACGTGGAGGCGGCGGTGGCAAGGCATGAGATCAAGTGGCCCGTAGTCCAAGACAACGATTTCGCCACATGGCGCGCCTACAATAACCGTTTCTGGCCCTCCAAATACCTCATCGACAAAGACGGGATTATACGTTACAGCCACTTCGGCGAAGGGGGCTATGACGAGACGGAGCAGAAGATCCGGGAGCTACTGGCGGAGACTGGCGCTTCGCTCTCTCAAATCCAGGCAGGTTCCGATCCTGGGCCTGAGCTGGACCCCCAGGCATCTGTGCGCCAAGACACGGGGCAAACCCGGGAGTTGTACGCCGGTTACGACCGCAATAACACTCCGTCCCCCTACATCGGCAACTTGGAATACTACGATGCGCCGGAGAACACCTCTGCGCTATTTCAGGACCCAGGCGAGCATCGGAATCACCTTATGTATCTTCACGGACTCTGGGTCAAGGGCCCCGAGAGTGTGTTACATGCTCGGGCCACAGAAGACCTGAAGGACTATATCGCCCTGAAGTTCTTCGGCACTAGTTTAAACGTGGTGCTGAACTTCGAGGAGGCAGATCCCTTCCAAGTAGAGGCAACCCTGGATGGAGCCCCCATCCCCGAAACCCATCGCGGAGCCGATGTTCAGGTGGACGGTGATGGAAGGACCTTCTTTCTGGTGGATGCGCCTCGCATGTACGGAGTGGTGGAGCTGCCTGAATACGGAGGCCATGAGCTGAGGCTCGCCTCCAACTCAGACCGGTTTAGCGTCTTCGCCTTTACCTTTGGCTCTTATGCTCAAGGGCCATAGCTGGAGGTGGAGGCCTGGGAGTCAGAGAAATCTCGACAGAAGCTACTCATATCTCGCGTAGGCGACCCCAACCTGTTGAACCCCCGATCAGGCATCTGGTAATTCAATTAGTGATTGGTCTGTTCGGCTAATTTGCGCTCAGCGTCTTCGAGATAGATCGTCCCGATCAGCCGGCCGTCAGGGTCGGTCACTAGTGTGCTTTCTATGTTGCCGTTGCGAAGCGTCTCGACAACCGTTTCGAGTGGCGTGTCCGGGCGTATCGTCGAAGGCCCAGGCCGCATAACATCCTCTATCATCGTATTGGGATCACCGTCGAGGGCTTGACCTCGTACCCGTCCAAGAACAACGTGGCGGTCATTTACTACGAGGAAGGTGTCCTTTCCCGCGGCGCGAACGTGGCGTACGATGTCCCCAAGCCGCTCACCGACATGGCAGGCTATATCATCACCCCGCACAATGTCACCTGCAGTTGGAACATCGGCCACCCGGCCCTCGGTGGGCAGTGCTGATGCAAGCCAGTCCGACTTGCCGGCCACATAATCGTAAACTTTATTGAACCCGAGGGATTCGAGCCGCGCCGCGGCCCGCGGGCTCATGTCTCAGAGCCCATCCCATCAATACACGATTACCGGGCGATCTCTGTCGAGGTCACTGGTGGATTCTCGATCGAGACCCTTTAACGGGATATTGATTGCGCCTTCGATATGCTCGTCTTCGTACTCCGGCGGAGGAAGTACCTCAACTAACTGAGCTCCTTCATCCCGGACCAGCCTCTGAACTTCCTCTCGCCAAATCCTCTTTGCCATAGCTTTCCTCCTCCACTCAGTCAGCTCTGGAAGTCAAGTCGAATTGCTAGCTCAGCCCAGAGGCTCGGTCTGGTCAATCATGGTAGCGAACAGCCATTGCGCATGGAATCCCAGAGGCCCCCTGGTCCGCTTCAGTCAAGGGCTGTAACGTCATCAATGCGTCCTAGCCAGACGCTCACTTCTCGGCGAAACGCCGCAGGTTCTCCATGGTCTTGTCCATGCCCGTAAGTACGTACGGGGCCCGAATCTTATCGTAGTTTTCTTTAAGGCCTATCATCTGAGGATCGGTCTGGGGACCGAAGTCTACTTCAACCTGGTGGACAACGTTTGTGCCCTCACCTTGAGGGGTAAGGTGGAAATTATCAAAGTGGAACCACCACTGAATTCTACGAATCGGCATCACAACAGGTGAGGAGATCCAGGAGATATCGTTGGGTGGCTCGTGGGTGACCACTACGGACCTGGCGACCGCATCCATGACCTGATCTCCAACCGGGAGCTTCTCGGTCGCCTCTAGAGTAGTGCCAAAGCCCACAGGCCCGTCTGTAACCTGACGAATCGTCACAATTTCACCGCTGCCCGCCAGCTCATTATGCTTGGTGAAATCGGCAACGATCTTGAACAAAGCCTCGGGGGTTGCCTTGATGAAAGCTTCTTTCTTGGCCTGAAAGTCTACCATTCATATACCTCCACAATTGGTAACAGGATGGCGATACGATAATGTAAGCATATTGCCTTGTCAATCACCCATACGCGCCCTTCATTGACGGTGTTTGAGGCCGACTGTACAATGGCGAGGCAGTAATCGCTACAACCCCTTGTCTATCTGAACTATCGGGCTGGTGCCTCCCTCTGTGGCTCCGGCTCGCCAGGAGGAGCAGAAGATGGCCATCCCAGGGCTTCCCTTGTTCCCGGTCACCGTGGTAGGAAGCTGGCCCCGGCCCCGCTGGCTACTGGATGCCTTGAGAAAACGCCAATCGGGAGAGCTCACCTACCAGGAGTTCAACGCCGAGGCCGACAAAGCCGTGCTGGAGTGCCTGCGCTACCAGGAGAAGGCGGGCGTCGATATCGTCAGCGACGGCGAGCAGCGGCGCGACAACTTCTACTCCTTCGTGGTGGAGAAGCTGGACGGCGTTCAGCTTATGAGCCTGGCCGAGCTAATGGACCACGTTGAGGACAAGGCCGCCTTCGACGCCATCCTCAGAAGTCAGGACGCCCCAGCTTTCTCCATCCACAACCCTACAGTCGTGGGCAAGATCAGGCGACGTCAGCCCCTGGCCGTCGACGAGTACCTGTTCCTGAAGGAGCACACCGACAAGCCGGTGAAGGTGGCTCTTCCCGGCCCCTATCTGCTCACCCGCTCCATGTGGGTCAAGGGAGCCTCCGACGCCTTCTATCCCACCATGGAAGACCTGGCCCAAGACCTAGTGAGCATCCTGCGAGAGGAGGTCATCGCCCTGCGGGACGCGGGCGTGAGTTTCGTCCAGCTAGACGAGCCGGTCCTCACCGACGTCATGTTCCGCCCCGAGGTGAAGGAACGCACCTTCATGTGCGCCTCTATGGCCGCCGCCTCCGGCGACCCCGTCCAGGAGCTGGCGAAGGCTGTCCATCTGACGAACTCCGTCATCGACGGCATCGACGGCATTCAAACGGGCGTCCACGTATGCAGGGGTAACTGGAGCCGCAAAGAGGAGGCCCTCCTTTCGGGAGACTACGAGCCTCTGGTGATGTACCTGCTGACCATGCGGGTCAACCAGTTGGTGCTGGAGTACGGCACCCCTCGCGCCGGTGACTTGTCCGCCTTTGGCAAGTATCCCAGGATACGGGAGCTGGGCCTTGGAGTGGTAAACCCCCGGACCGACGAGGTTGAGACCCCGGAGATGGTCATCAACAAGGTCGAGGAGGCCCTTACCTACTTTGAGCCGGAGAGCATCTACCTGAACCCCGACTGCGGCTTCGGGACCTTCGCGGAGCGGCCCATGAACACCGCGGAGGTCGCTTTCAACAAACTCAAGGTCATCGGAGAAGCGGCCAAAGAGCTACGCAAGACCTACGCTACAGTGGGCAGGTGAGGGCCATGAGCACTACAGAGAAGCGAAACCTCAACGGACTGGACATCGACGAGTTCGAAGAGGCGCTTAAGGTGGTCGGCAGCCAGGAGGGAGCGCACCGCGCCCCCAAGAAGTCCAGGGTCCAGTGGAAGGGTGGATTCAAGTTCAACGCCACGGTGCGCAACCACACCTTCCTTGTGGACGAGCCCTCGCACCTCACGGGAGAGGACGAGGCTCCCAACTCCATGGAGTACGTCCTTGGGGCCTACGGCGCCTGTCTCGCCACGGGCTTTGTACTCAACGCCTCCAGGCAGGGCATACGTATCCGAAACATGGAGGTCGTCCTGGATTCCGACCAGGACAACGTCTTCACATTCCTGGGACTGGGAGGAGAGGGCCACTCGGGATTCAGCGGAATCACCGCCAAACTCTACGTGCAGGCGGACGCCGACGAAGAGACCCTGCGCCAGGTGTGGGACCACACGGTAAAGACATCCCCAGTGGGCAACTCCCTGGTGCACAACGTTGTCATAGACCCGCAGTTGGACGTAATTCCCTAGCAACACCATTGGCAAAAGTTCTGTAAGTGTGGAACCCGCTAAGCCTCCATAGCTGGCAAGCCTCCATCCCCTCGGCTGTCCGAGAGGCGGTTGTGCCTCCCGTAAGGAGTTCGGAGGAGGAACGTGCGGCGGCCTGGTTCCTGTACTCCGCCGTCTTCTGGCTCCTCCTCCCCCTTCTGGCCGGCATAATCATGGCGGCCTTTCTCTTCGCCCCCAGCATCCAGGATTGGCTTCCCAGGGAGGCCCGCACCTACATCCAGTTCGGCAGGCTGCGCCCCCTCCACGTTAATTTGGCCCTCTTCGGCTGGCTCTCCATGGTCTACGCAGGCTCCATGCTCTTCATTGTGCCGCGCCTCACTCGCACGCGCCTATTCAGCGAGAGCCTGGCCAGGGCGAACCTGGTCCTTTGGAACTTGGTTATCGCCGCTGCCTCCGTCAGCCTCCTCCTTGGGTTCAATCAGGGCCGCGAGTACGCCGAGCTCTCGTGGGGCCTGGACCTGCTGCTGGTGCTCTGCTTCCTCATGCTGGCCGTCAACATATGGGGCACCGCCCTGAAGAGGCGGGAGCCCCGCCTGTACATCAGCGTCTGGAACTTCATGGCCGCCAGCCTCATCATCGCCTTCGTCTACGGCATCGGAAACGTCATCTGGGACACCAGGGGCGCTCTCACGGGGATGAACGATGCCATCCTCAACTATTTCTACGTCCACAATCTGTTTAACGTCTGGTTCACCACGGGGGCCCTGGGGCTGGTCTACTACCTGCTGCCCAGGTTAACGGGCAATCCCATCTGGAGCTACAGGCTGGCCGTATGGGGGTTCGCCAGTGTCTGGGCGGGTCAACACCACCTGCTGTACGGCCCCGGCCCGGAGTGGCTGGAGCTGCTGGCGGTGGCCTTCAGCATCATTGCCGCGGTGCCAAACACAGCCTTTGCCTACAACTTTTACAAGACCATGGGGGGAGCCTGGCAGAAGCTCGCCACCGACGTACCCCTTCGTTTCCTGACGGCTGGCAGCATCTTCTACGTGATGACCTGCTTTCAGGGGGTCGCCCAGTCCTTCCGCAACTTCAACGCCCAGATCCACTTCACCAACTGGGTTATCGGCCACAGCCACCTGGCCTTCGTGGCCTCCTTCAGCTTCATGGCCTTCGCTCTGGTTTATCACATCCTGCCGAGGCTGCTGGGGCGCCAGCCCTTCAGCCATCGTCTGATGGAGGTGCATTTCTGGCTGACTTTCACCGGCATCCTGACTTTTATGGGGACTCTGTGGGTGGCAGGTCTGGTCCAGGGCCAGAACTGGCTCACCGGCGGCATTCCCTTTATCGAGACGGTACTCGCCATGAAGCCATTTATGTTTATGAGGCTAGTGGCCGGCGGCGTCATGGGCGTGGGCATGCTGGCCTTCGTGTACAACGTCGCCCTCAGCCTCAAGGCTAGCCGGCAGTTCACAGCGGTGGAGGAGTAGACCTTGCGACGACCCACACTCGTCTTCCTGGCCGTCGGCTCCTTCCTCTTCCTGGCCCTGGGCCTGCTGGTAACGGTGTGGCTTCCCGGCGAGCTTGAGGACCCTAAGCCCACAGAATTGGCCGTCCAGTACGACGAGGTACAGCAGGAGGGCCGGAACATCTACATCCGGGAGGGATGCTGGTACTGCCACACCCAGCAGGTACGTTCCGTAGAAGCAGGGGTGGGTACAATTTTTAACCGCGGAGACATCGGCCCAGAGTCTGTCCCGGGCGACTACGTCTATCAGAAGCCGGTCCTCTGGGGGACCAACCGTCAGGGACCCGACCTGTCCCACGTCTCCAGCCGGCTTTACATCTCCAAAGAGTGGCACATCCTCCATCTGGAGTCGCCGCGAGAGGTGGTAAGAGGAAGCTTGATGCCCTCCTTTGACCACCTTTCGGAGGGAGACCTGGATGCCCTAGCCGAATATCTGCTAACATTGAGATGAACCAGAACAAGACATCCTAATGTACCCTGCCAGTTTCATAGTAATCATAGCCGTAGCCTTGATGGTCTTACTATGGGGAGCGTTCCTTGTGTGGGGCTGGAGGTCCGGACAATTCAGGGGCCTTCAGGAGCTACGACGCCTTCCTCTGGAGGAGGAACCTTCATCGGACCAGGAAAACCATGGGTAGCGATGCCGATGCCCGTTCCGGAGAGGCCGACCCCGAGCCCCAATCTGCGGACCAGCAGGACCAGGAGGAGCCTATCGGCGGTGAGATACGCGTCGGGCGAGGCGGAACGCCTTCCCTTATTCGATGGACTATCTATCTGCTGCACATATGGGCTGTGGTGTACCTGCTGGTGCATCCCTCGGTGCCACACCGCGAGATCCTCCTGGCCTTAGGCGCCTTAGTCGGAGCATGGCTGGTATTCTTTGCCCTGACCAAGCGACCTCCTGAGCTCTGAGAGCGTCTTGACTGCTAGCGCATTTACTGATAGAAAGTGTAGCGAACTGGTTTTCGGAATAGGTCCTATCACAAAAGACACAAAAGGAGGAACTCATGGTTGATGCATCCCGCGCAGAACAGGCTAATGCCTATATGAAGGAGAAGATGCTCTTCACGCCCCGGATGTTTCAGGTCATTAACACCGTGGCGCCGGAAGTTGGGGAGCGCTTCGCCGATTTCTATAACAGCGTCTGGCAAGACGGAGCCCTGCCTCGCAAGATCAAGGAGCTGATGTTCGTTGGTATAGGAGTCTCCCATCGCTCGCCTGCCTGCCTGATCCACGTGATTCCGGCCATTGAGGCCGGAGCCACCGACGGTGAGATCTTCGAGGCGGTGTCCGTGGGCATGTTGGGCGCGGGCTTTGTTCCCAATGGCCCCGGCATACCCTACGCCTTCCAGTACGCTCTGAAGGTGCTGGAGATTGCAGGCAAGTACCGAAAAGGTGAGGAGTGGGAGTACATACTCCCCGCTGATTTCAGGATGTAGGGAGTCCCATCCCAAGGGCACCGAGAGCACAAGGTTTTCATGCTGCCTAACCAGGTGAGACAGTAGCACGATTTAGAGTAGGTGTGCCGACGAGGGAGTATGCCCTCCGCCGGTACGCTTCTGGAGGATAACGATCAATGCCGGTAGCGCTTTTTCAGGCTCAGCCAGGTTCCTTCTGCCAGATGGTGATAAAAGAGGAGGGGGTCACCAGCCTTGTGCCCCAGGAGCAGGGGTTCGTCCTGCCCTTCGAGTACAGCTATGAGATAACCGAACCGGGATTCCTGGAATGGTATATCTCCTATCTGTATACAGAGCTGTGGTCCACACAGGAGCATGGACCGGTGCTCATTGCCCCCTCTTTGCCTGAATTCACCAGCGATGACTTTCAGCCGAACTCGCTTCGCTTTCCCCTTACGCCCAGGGCATTCTCTTTAGTTGAGGCGCTGCGCCGGGGAGGCGATGTGCAGTTAGTGCTACATATCCAGGCGACTCTGGTGGGTACGGCAAAAGTCGACCAGATACCGGACCCGGTCAGGAGACGAACCTTACTGGAGCTGGGCCTGGACAAGGAGTTCTTCGGCCCACTCCGACGCAGCCAGAACGTGGAGCTCCGGATCCCCAAGGCGGACTGGGAAGAGAAGATACTACCTCAGTGGGACCCATCGTCCGGCATCGCTTCACCTGTATCCACTCTTCAGCAATCAATGGCCGGCAATTCTCACCTGGACGTAGATGCGCTGGCGCGGACATTGCACGGCGCTTCCCTGGATGGGGATCTCGAAGGTATTCTGAGGCAGTTCCGCACACCTATCGTTGGCCTGTAGGAACGCAAGCAGCCAGCGTCTGAGCCGAGAAATGCCCTGTAGAGCCCGCTGTCCGGCGTAGCCTACTGGAGGTCCCAGACATGAACCAGCAGCTACAGGGCAACCCTGCAGACACGCTCCTCTGGGCGCTTCGCCAGCTTCATCAGCGTCTCGTGGATTTGGTGGCCGATCTAAGGGATGACCAGCTCTCATGGTCGCCAAAGCCGGGCGCCCACTCACTGGCCTTCGCCCTGTGGCACATCGCCAGATGCGATGATAACTACCTCCGGGCGCACATCCAGGGCCGTCGCGAGGTGTGGCAGGAGGAGGGTTGGTTCCAGCGCTGGGAGTTGGACTCAGAGAGCACGGGGATGCTGCTACCCGACGAAGAGGCAGCCAGTTTGTCCTTGCCCACCAAAGAGGAGCTCCTGGCCTACGCCCAACGAGTCTGGCAAGAGGTGGAGGCCTTTGTGGCCCCCCTGGGGCAGGCGGAGTTGGACCAGCCAGTGGCTCAGGTGGAGCGCACCCAGGACATGACCATCGGCCAGGTGTTCATGAGCCACATATACGGGCACGGCAGTCGCCACCTGGGCGAAATGGAATACCTCAAAGGACTCCTGGGCCTGCAAGGGTCAGTTACCTTATAGCCTCGGACACCCTCTGTCTTGTTAGGGCTAAACTCTATCCCGAGATTCGAGGCGTTGGGCGCGAGGACCTGGGCACGTGGATGGCCGCCAGCAGGAGAGCAGCCAGAAGGGTTACGGCGCCAGAGAAGATAAAGACGGACTCGGTCCCGTACTGCGTGACGAAAACCCCGGCGATAATGGGTCCCGGCAGGGCGAGAAACTGGGAGAACATGCCAGTGATCCCCATGGTGGAGGACTGCACATTGGCGCCGGCCACGTCCAACACCGTAGCCTGAGTCACGCTGGCAAGGGCGTAGAAGAAGAGGCCCAGACCGCCTATCACTAGGATAAGCTGTACCCCAGAGTCGGCTACCGATAGAGCCAGGTAGAGCAGGCCGAAAATCACCAGGCTGGGCACCAGTACCGCCTTGCGGCCAAACTTGTCGGATAGATACCCCATTATGGGCTGGGACACCACACCCATGGCGTGGAGGAGGCCCCAGAAGAACCCCAGGCCAAGGACGGAGTACTCCAGGTCGTCCTGAATATACACGGGGAGAAAGGCCGTTACGCTGAAGCGCGCCATGCCCGTAAGTACGTTCACTCCAATGATGGCCAGCACCACCCGATGCAGGACAAAACTTTTCGCCTCCTTCAGGTAGGCGCTCAAAGAAGGACGGGTTCCCTCCATCTCTTTGTAGTGAGACCCCAACGCCCTCCACAGCAGTAGAGCGATAATCAAGGCCGGGATCATATGCAGCTCCAGCAGGCGCTGCCAGGCCAGCCCCAGGAGCAAAGCCCCTATGGCTATGGGAGCGATGGTATCTCCCACGCTGGCGCCGATCCCATGAATGGCTAGAGCGCTCCCCCGTCTCTGGGGGAAGCGGATAGAGAGGGAGCCCACGGCCGCCGGATGCCATAGAGCGGTCCCAACTCCCAACAGTGCGACGGCGGGAACCATCCAGACAAATGACGGGGCCTGAGCTACCAGGAAGTAGGATAGGCCAAAGAAAACTAAGGCAACCGCTAAAATCAGTGCAGTGCGCTTTCGGAAGAAGTCGGCAAGGATCCCCGAGGGCAGACCCAGGGGCCCGGAGGTAAACTGCCTCACCGACGATAGGACCCCTATCTGGATATCGGTGAGGCCCAGGCTGGCCTTGACCGAAGGGATGATCACCGGCCACATCTGTTGATACCAGTGAACGGCCGTATGGCCCAAAGCAAGCCACAACAAAAAGGAGGCCCCTCCGGTCCCCCTCTTTGACGTCGTTCCTATGGTTTGCGACATCTCACTTGACCCATCCCTATGGAAGAGGCATCCCGCCTCCTCGTTCGCGCAAGCTAGGCACAATAGTACCGTCACGTATCACCTGGGTCAACGATACGCGCGTAGAGAGCTTCTAAGTTTGCATTTCAGGGCCAGCCGAGCATTTTAAGGCCAGATGTCGCGGAATTTCCCATTTCAAGCCTTGGATAAGGTTTGACACAGTGAGCATCCAAGATTAATGTAGAATGGCAGGGACGATCTCTGACGCCGTCGACAGTTTGCGGGAGGTTTAGGTATGACGACCACGGAATACGAACCCAACATGGTTTTGGCGACCCAAAAGTACGACGTGGTGGGCACACGGCCCATTCGACACGACGCAGTGGACAAGGTCACGGGCCGGGCGCAATACGGCGCCGATGTAACTGCCGCCGGGCTCCTACACGGCGGGATTCTGCGCAGCCCCCACGCTCACGCTCGAATCAAGTCCATCGACACCAGCAAGGCCGAGGCGTACCCAGGGGTGCGAGCGGTGGTGACGGCCAAAGACTTCCCCTCAATCAAGGCCAATACGACCGTGAAGCTGGAATTGGAGTTCGACGCTGACCTGGCGGAGTTAGCCGCCGTTCAGCTGAAGTACCTTAGAGATAACGTTATGGCCAGCGACAAGGTCCTCTACAAGGGCCACCCGGTAGCAGGCATTGTAGCGGCCGATCCCAATGTGGCCGAAGAGGCGCTGGGACTCATCGACGTTGACTACGAGGTCCTGCCTCCCATTGTCACAGTACTGGATGCTCTTAAAGATGGTGCGCCCCTCCTGCACGAACACCTCAAGACCGAGGAGTTCGGTAAGACGTCCGACAAGGCCAGCAATGTGGCTAGCCATATTCAACACAAGCTGGGCGACGTGGAGGTTGGGTTTGCTGAAGCCGACGTGGTCATCGAGCGGGAGTTCCACACCAAGACTGTCCACCAGGGCTATATCGAGCCCCAAAACTCCACTGCATTCTGGAATAAGGACGGCAAGGTCACCGTCTGGTGCAGCACCCAGGGCCCCTTTGAGATAAGGGACGCCACGGCCCAGGCCCTGGGGCTCAATGTCTCGGACGTCAAGGTAGTTCCCATGGAGATAGGTGGGGGTTTCGGCGGAAAGTTCATGCCGTATGGAGGGCCCGTTGCGGCGTTGCTGTCCAGAAAAACGGGTCACCCGGTGAAGATAGTGATGAGCAGGACTGAGGACCTGGAGAGCACCGGCCCCACACCGGGCTCTTATATAAAAGTGAAGATGGGCGCCTCCAAGGAGGGCAAGATCCTTGCCGCCCAGGCCTATCTGGCCTACGAAGCGGGAGCCTATCCCGGCTCCCCTGTGGGCGCCGGCTCCATCTGCATCTTCTCTCCCTACGACATACCCAACCAGCTCGTCGATGGACTGGACATTGTGGTCAACAAGCCAAAAACCTCCGCTTACAGGGCCCCCGGGGCCACCAACGCCGGGTTCGCCGCGGAGACGGTGGTCGACGAGATTGCGGAAAAGCTGGGTATGGACCCCCTGGAGTTCCGGCTTCTCAACGCCGCCAAAGAAGGCTCCCCTCGTGCCGATGGCCGGACCTTCCCAGTCATAGGGTGCGTGGAGGTCATACAAGCCATGAAGGACCACCCCCACTGGAAGGCACCCCTGAAGGGGGCCAACCGCGGTCGAGGTATTGCTCTGGGCTACTGGATTAACGCGGGAGGGCCCGCAAGCTGCACCATCAAAGTGAACCCCGACGGCACCGTCAACCTAAGCGAAGGCTCGCCCGATATCGGTGGCACCAGGACTTCGGTGGCCATGCAGGCCGCGGAGGCCCTGGGCATATCGGCCCAGGACGTTCACCCCGCCGTAGTGGACACCGACTCCGTTGGATACACCAGCGGCACGGGCGGCAGTAGCGTCACCTTTAAGACCGGTTGGGCTGCCTACGAGGCAGCTCAGGATGTGATACTCCAGATGACCGAGCGCGCCGCCAGGATATGGGAGGTGGACTCCAACTCGGTGGAGTGCAATAAAGGAGTGTTTACCTCCAAGTCGGACCCGGAGCTGAAGATGACCTTTGGAGAGCTGGCCGCCAAGCTAGACGAGACTGGCGCGCCCGTAGTTGGAACTGGCAATGCCCGGGCACGGGGCGTCGGAATGGCCTACGCCGGATGCATAGCCGACGTTGAAGTTGACCCGGAGACGGGCAAGGTGACCGTTCTCCGGTTTACCATGGTCCAGGACGCCGGTAAGGCCATCCACCCCAGCTACGTAGAAGGGCAAATGCAGGGAGGCAGCGTTCAGGGCATCGGCTGGGGTCTGAACGAGGAGTACTTCTACAACGACTCGGGGGCCATGACCAACGCCAGTTTCCTGGACTACCGGATGCCCACCGCTCTGGACCTGCCAATGATAGACACCGTCATCGTAGAGGTGGCCAATCCCGGCCATCCCTATGGCGTGCGGGGCGTCGGCGAGGTGTCCATTGTCCCTCCCCCGGCGGCCCTGGCCAACGCCATCTACAGGGCCATTGGCGTCAGGATGGACAAGCTGCCGATGAATCCTGTCGCGGTCTTGGAGGCTATCCAGAACCTGGGGAGATAACCTTATGGCAATGGTCTACATACCATCGCTTCTGCAAAGCCTGACAGGAGGACAGCACAAGCTCCAGGTGCCCGGTTCTACCGTGCGTCAGATCATCGACAACCTGGACAAGTCCTTTCCAGGGATAAAGCAGCGTTTGGTGGAGAGCGGGGAGATCAGACCCAACATCTCCGTCGCCGTTGATGGAGATGTGACCCCTCTGGGTATCCTTGAAGTCGTCGCGGAGGACGGCGAGGTACACTTCGTACCCGCCATCGCGGGCGGATAGTTTACGCTTTGCTCTTGGCCGCCTCGGCGGCGTCCACTGAACGGCCGGTTATGTGGTGTGCTACCACTGGCGCTGGTATTTAGATAGGCTTTGCAGCTCCCTGGGCGGGTCCATCTTGGAGCCCCGGATGGTATAGGACACCTCCGACACGTAAAGGTCCCCCTTGGAGTCCACCGCGATGCCGTGAGGCGCGGTGAACTTACCGGGGCCTTCCCCCTCTTCAAGGGCGCCGAACCGGCACACCAGGTTTCCCTTCAGGTCGTAGATCCCGACACGATGTCCCAGGCCGGGAGCATCGTCGACCCCAGCCATTCCGTTGAGCTCTCCGATGTATATATAGTCCTGCCAGAGGATCATGGAGTCGGGGCGGTGGATGTTGTTCCACATGGTGATGAAGGTACCTTTGGGGTCGAAGACCTGAATCCGATGGCATTCCCGGTCCACTATGTAGACCTGCTCCTCGCTATCGATGGCGATGTTATGGGGTCGGATGAACTGCCCGGGGTCGATACCTGGGTCCCCCCAGGAGAACTTGTACTCGCCCTCTCCGGAGTAGACGTGGATGCGGGAGTTGCCATAGCCATCGGTAATGTAAATATCGCCGCTGCTGGGCATGATGGCCGCCGAGGTGGGGCGGTTGAAGGGCTGGCCGCTCCATTTTGGTGCGGGGTGATTACGCTCTCCGATCTCCATCACCTTCTCCCCGTCGGGCCGGAACATCTGCATGGTGTGGAGCCCATCATCGACGGCCAGGAGCGAGTCGTCGTATGCGATGTAGAGGCCGTGGGTCCGGTTGCTGAAGAGGCCCTCGCCAAAAGTGCGCAGGAAGTTTCCCTCACGGTCAAAGACGATGATGGGATGCTCCCCGCGGGTGAGTACATAGACGTTATCCTGGGAATCCACGGCTACCCCGGGGCACTCCAGGAAGGTCCAGCCCTCGGGAAGATGGGCCCATCCCTCCACGTACTCAAAAAGAAAGTCACCGCTACCAAAAACCTCAGGCATCCTTCACCCCTCCATCAAATAATTCGCAGTGCAGGAGCTTTTACGAGACACTGGCCTTGGCGGTCCCTGGGACCAGGCCAAAGACCTCCGCAACCAACTCAAAGGAGCGCACCCTGTCCTCGAAGGCGTAGCAGTTGGTCACAACGCTAATGTCCTCGGTGCCATAGCTCTGAGCGGCCTCTAGGACCCTCTCCCGGACCTGCTCTGGATCGCCCCTGATATCCCCTTTGCTGTGGCTCTCAAGATACAGCCGGGCCTCCTCCGTCAGTGGGTAGGCCGCCGCTTTATCCGGGGGCAAAAGGCCCTGATGCAGCCCCATGACCCGGCCTGCCTTGTTGAGGTTCCGGCTGGCGCTCAGATATCCCGCCTCCTCCTCCGTTGGAGCGCAAAGCACGTGAAGAGCTACGTTGAGCTTGGGCTCGGCAAGGAAGCCGGACGGCTGAAACTGCTTGCGATACAGCTCGGCAACCAGGGGCCCGTACTCAGCCGTGGTGCCGAAGAAATCGGCGAAGGAGAAGGGGAGGCCCAGGGCGGCGGCCAGACGCGCGCTGTAATCGCTGGAGCCTAGCAGCCATACCTCTGGCATCGAATCGGGGGGAGGGCCCGGCTGGGCATGTATCTTGTAAAATGGATGGTCCGGGTCCTGGATTCCCATCAGGAAGCCCAGCATATCTATGACCTGCTGGGGGAACTGGCTCACGTCGGCCTGGGGCCTGGGGTAGGAGAGGGCGGCGGCCGTCAACTGATCGCTGCCGGGCGCCCGGCCCACTCCCAGGTCGATGCGCCCCGGATAGAAGGACTCCAGAATCCGAAACTGTTCCGCCACCTTCAGCGCGGAGTAGTGGGAGAGCATCACGCCACCGCTGCCCACTCTGACGGTCTGCGTCCTGGCCGCGATCTGGCCGATGAGCACCTCCGGGCTGGTGCCGGAGAAGGACCCTGAGCTGTGGTGCTCGGCCACCCAGTAGCGGCTGTAGCCAAGGGCCTCAACGCGCTGCGCCAGCTCGACGGTCTCTCGCAGGGCGTCGGCCGCCGTGCCTCCCTCCCTCATGGGAGACTGGTCAACCACGCTGAGTGTCAAATCGCCGGCCAACTGCCTATTCCGCCTCAAATGTTGAAGATGGGTGCGGCGCTATAGCCAACGCACCCCACGCCGAGCGCTAGTATAGCATGGCATAACCGCTTGCACTATAATCATCCCTGAGAGAGGACGAGAGCCCAACTTTCCAAGGAGGACGGAGATAATGGGCGCAAAGATAGACTTCAACTGCGATATGGGTGAGAGCTTTGGCTCCTACAAGCTGGGATACGATGAGGAGGTCATCAAGCACATCACCTCGGCCAACATAGCCTGCGGCTTTCACGCCGGGGACCCTGGATGGATGCGTAGGACGGTTCGCATGGCAGAGGAGCGTGGCGTCGCCATTGGGGCGCATCCCAGCTTCCCCGACCTCCAGGGGTTTGGCCGGCGCAACATGGCGGTGACCCCGGAGGAGGCTAAAAACGACATCGTCTATCAGATAGGCGCCCTAACCGCCTTCACCGGGAGCAAAGAACTCCAGCACGTCAAGCTCCACGGCGCCATGTACAACATGGCAGCCGACGGCGGAGACCTGGCCAAGGCCGTCTGCGAAGCCATACTGGAGGTGGACCCGGACATGATCCTGGTGGTCCTGGCTGGCACCCGCTGGTACGACGTTGCCCTGGAGATGGGCCTTCGGGTGGCGCGAGAGGCCTTCGCGGACCGGGCCCTGAACGCCGATGGCACGCTGGTCTCCCGCTCCAAGCCTGGCTCTGTCATCCACGACGTGAGCGAGGTGGTGGAGCGCAGCATCAAAATGATCACTCAGGATAAGGCCACCGCCATCAGTGGCGAAGAAGTGGAGGTCCACGCCGATACCCTCTGCCTGCACGGCGACACCCCAGGCGCCGTTGAGATGGCCGCCGCCCTGAACTCTGGGTTTAAGTCCGCAGGGGTGGAGATACTGCCCCTGGGCAGCCTGATGTCGGTGCCAGGCCCCGTCTGATGCCGCCGCTATATCAGGACGCCAGGTACCTCCCCGCCGGTGACAAGGCCCTCTCCGTGGAGCTGGGCGACGCCATATCCCCTGAGATCAACCGCCGGGTCCGCGAGTTCTTCTCGGCCATCGAGAAGAGAGGGATTCCTGGAGTGATGGACCTGGTCCCCACCTACAGGTCGGTCCTGGTCTACTATGACCCCCTGTCTCTGGCCTACTCAGAGCTGGAGGAGCGTCTGCGGGACCTGGAGGAGCACCTGGAGGAGACCTCCGTTGAGGCGCCCAAGGTGATGGAGCTTCCCACTGTATACGGCGGCGAGTACGGCCCCGACCTGAAACACGTCGTGGAGCACACCGGCCTCGTCGCTGAAGAGGTGGTACGTATACACACGGGCACCGACTACCTGGTGTACATGATGGGTTTCACCCCAGGTTTTACCTACCTGGGAGGCATGTCCGACAGGATCGCCACCCCCAGGCTACAGACGCCAAGGACCGCCATCCCCGCCGGCTCCGTCGGCATCGCCGAGAAGCAGACGGGGATATATCCCATCGAAAGCCCGGGCGGGTGGCAACTCATCGGCCGGACCCCTGTTCGCATCTTCGACCCCCAGCGCCAACCTCCAGTGGTGGTGGACGCCGGTGACTACGTCCGATTCGTCGCGGTAACCGAGGCCGAATACCTCGACATCCAGCGGCAGGTGCAGGACGGTAGCTACCAGGTCGCCACGCGCCTCGTAGGTTAGCGGCCACTAATGGACATTATCGAAGTCATTGAGGGCGGCCTTTTCACCACGGTGCAGGACCTGGGCAGGCACGGATACCAGCGATACGGCGTGCCCACCTCCGGAGCTATGGACCAGTACGCCCTTAGAGTAGCCAACCTTCTGGTGGGCAATCAGGAGGGAGAGGCTGGCCTGGAAATCACCCTGCTAGGAGCCCAGCTCCGCTTCCTGGCCGACACTGTCGTGGCCATCACGGGCGCCGACCTGGGTCCGCACCTGGACGGCCAGCCTCTTCCCACGTGGCAGCCCATCGCTGTGGCCGAGGGAGAAGTCCTCTCTTTCGCCGAGGCGCGGGACGGAATGAGGGCCTACCTGGCTCTGGCCGGAGGCATCGATGTACCCCTGGTGCTGGATAGTCGCTCTACCTACACTCGCTCCAGGCTGGGCGGCCTGGAGGGCCGCATCCTGGCCCGGGGAGACCTGCTTCCCGCCTCCTGGGAAGAGCCCGCCGCCAGGGTGGAGGGCAGGAGGATGCCCTCCGAGCACATCCCCACCTACGGCCATGGCCACGCCCTGCGGGTGGTGATGGGGCCGCAAGAGGACGCCTTTACCCAGGAAGGCATCCAGACCTTCCTATCGTCTACCTATACCGTCACGCCCCTTATCGACCGCATCGGCTACAGGCTGGAGGGGCCCCACATTCAGCACGCCGGGGGCGCCGACATCATCTCCGACGGCAGCCCTTTTGGAGCAGTCCAGGTGACGGGAGACCGTATGCCCATAGTGCTTCTGGCCGATCGAGGCACAACCGGCGGCTACACCAAGATCGCCACCGTCATCAGCGTTGACATACCCCAGCTGGCCCAGGCTGCCTCCGGCGATACTGTAAGCTTCCACTCGGTGAGCGTAGAGGAGGCGCACCAGGCCTTGAGGGAGCAGGAGAAGGTGCTCCAGCAGATCGAGAGGGCGCCCGCCACAGTGTTCGCCCGCCGGCGGTATCAGGCGCGGGTGGACGGCGTTGAGCACCAGGTGGCCACGTCGCTGATGGAGATGGCGCCAGAGGCAGCGGAACAATTCGCCTCGCCTATGCGCAGGACCCTACGGGTTACCGGTGACGGCGAGACCCACACCTTCGACGTTGAGCTGGAAGACACCGACAACCCGTGAGACCAATCTTCTAGGCCAGCACCTTGTAGCGATATCGCGAGGAGAGGAGATCGCCCTCTCGGAAGCGGCTCCACTTCAACGGAGTGATGTCCACGCTGGTGGCCCTCCCCTGGGCGATCAGCTCGGCCATAACCACGCCCACCATGGGTGATAGCTTGAAGCCGTGCCCGCTAAACCCCAGGGCGCAATAGAGCCCTTCCACGCCTTCAACAGCGTCGAGAATGGGGTGCCGTCGGGAGTGACGTCAAAGAGGCCGGACCAACCGCCTCGGAAGTATGCCTGGGCCATCAGAGGACAGCGGCGCGTCAGCAGGCTAAAGGCCTCTGAAACCACGCTTGTATCCACTCCCTGGTTGTAGGTGTCTATATCCACCTCCTCCTCTTCCCCGTAGCCGATCAGGGTAAGGTTGGTGGAATCGGGACGGAAGGAAAGCTTATTGATGAGGTCGCCCACGGTGGGATGCTCAGGCAGCAGGTCCTGGGGCCTATGGAGCATAATCACCTGGTGCCGTAGTGGGCGCAGAGGCACCTCTATGCCGATGCCCTGGAGGAGGCCTCGAGACCACGGCCCCGCGGCGACAAGTACGGTAGATGTAGAGACCTCCCCCTCGGGAGTCACCACGCCCTCTACGCGACCCTCGGAGACACGGATGCCGGTTACCTGCACTCCCAGGTTGACCTCTGCGCCCATCTCCCTGGCTCGGCGAGCGTAAGTGGAGGCCACAGCATAGGTGTCTGCGTAGCCAGATTCGGGCTCGTAGGCAACACCGGCGGCATCCGCCAGATCCAGCATTGGGGCCACTTCCATGGCCTCGGCAGGGGAGATGGCCTGAGTATTCACGCCCTGCGCCCGCTGCATAGCCACATTCTGCTCCATGGCCTCCCTGTCCTCGGATCCCGACACCAGAAGGTACCCAGTACGCACGAACCCTGAAGGCCCGCCCACGGCCTCCTGGAAGTCCTGGATTAGCTTCAAGCTATTCCAGGCTAGCTGGGTGGTGACGGGGTTGGAGTAGTGCATCCGGCAGATGGCCTGAGAGCGACCGGTGCCCCCACCTCCAATGACCCCCTGCTCCAGCAGCACCAAGTTCCTCTCACCCTGGCTCGCCAGGTTGTAGAGGATGCTGCATCCAATGACGCCCCCTCCGATGACCACCACATCCGCGGTGCTTCTCAAGATCCCTCCTTAAAGCCGGGCTCTTGCAGGATTTCTGAGACCGCTAGCAGCTTACCGCCTGACCGTCCTCCCGGGGGTCTGCGGAACCCATGTAGACACCGCTGGCTTGATCTATGCCTATGAGATGGGCGCATCCAATGAAGGGGGCGGAAATATTGTAGGGGACCACGTTATGGCCCTTGGCCTCAAGGCCCCTGACCAGAGACCTTCTTCGGAGCAGCCTCTCCTCCAACTGGACCTCGAACCTGGGAGCCGTTGAATAGTGAGAGTCTGGCGGCGCGGCAAAGAACCGTGGCTCCTCCACCGCCCTCTGTACGTCCATGCCGAAGTCCAGCACCCGCGTCAGGGTCTGAACGTTCCACTGTGGCTGAAGGTCTCCTCCAGGCGTGCCTCCCACCAGCAGAGGCCTTCCCTCACGAAAGACCATGTAGCAGTTGAGGGTATGCAGAGGCTTCTTCCCGGGGGCCAGGGAGTTGGCTTGCCCCTCCTCCAGCGAGAATGTCGCACCCCGGTTGTTCATCACAAATCCCAAGTCTCCCGGAACAAAGCAGGAGCCGAAGGTGCCGAAGAGGCTGTGAATGAAGGAGACCAGGTTGCCTTGCCGGTCTGCCACGCAGAAGTAGGTGGTGGAGCCATTGGCACCGACGGCCTTGGTGAGAACGCCGGGGGCCATGTGGTTTGCGGCTCGCTTCATATCGATGGTGCCGGCCCGCTCTCTGGCATACTCCTTGGACAGGAGGGCCCCGGCTGGGACATCGACATACTCCGGGTCTCCGTAGTACTCCTTCAGGTCGGCGAAAACCTTGTGACGCACCTCCGTAAGAAGGTGAATGTAGTCCGGTGTGTTAAACCCCAGGCTCGATATGTCGAACTGCTCCAGCATGTTCATGGCCTGAAGGACAATCATGCCCCGAGAGGGGAGCCTGGTCTCGTAGATGGTGTGGCCTCTGTACGTGTCCGACATCGGATCGTCGTATATGACCGTCTCGTGCGCCCCCAGCTCTTCTGGGGTGTAGGGAGAACCCGCCTCTCGCAGGGCCTGGATTAGCTCTCTAGCCAGCTCCCCCCTGTAGAACTCGTCTGGGCCCCCCTCCGCTATTCGCCGCAAGGTCCGGGCCAGCTTCTTCTGTACCATGACCTGGCCTGGCCTGTACGGCGCCCCATTGCTGGTCACAAGCTCCACCGTGCTGGGAAAGGGGTCGATGCGCTCCCTCGCCGAACGGAAATACCTGGCCAGTCGCTGGCCCATTGGGAAACCCTTCTCCGCGAACTCTATGGCCGGCTCCAGGAGCTGGGGGAAGGTGTAGTGGCCGCTGCCGAAGCGTTTATATATACCCCATAGCGCGTCGACCTCGCCTGGGATAAGAGTGGACAAAGCGCCCTCGGTGGGAATCTTCTCGTAGCCCTTATCCCTGAAAAACTTGATGCTCATTCCTCCAGGGGCCTTGCCGTTGCCGGTGACCCCATAGACTTTAGCGGAGGAGGCTTCGTAGAGGAGGGCGAAGACATCTCCGCTGATGCCGCAGAAGGGGGTACAGACGACGTCTTCGGTAGCGGCCATGGCCACGGCGGCATCGAAGGCGTTGCCGCCGTCCTTCAAGATGTAGGCTCCCACCTGCGCCGCCAGAGGAGAGGCCGAAGAGGCTATCCCATTCAGAGAGAGGGTTACGCTGCGACCCGTTACCAGGTAGTCTCGCTCCTTCAGTTCCATGACCTGCACTCCTAATCGCGCGAACTCTAAGGCCCAGGCGGAGGCCATCTTATTGTCGCCTAGCTATGGTGTCAAGGCTTCACTTTAACCGTGGCAATTGTCCAGAGCCGAATATTGTAAAATGCGACCTATGGTGGACTCTCGCTTCAAGAACGCTCACGCCCGCCAGCTCTTCGACGGCATAGCTCGAAGCTACGAAGGGCCGGCTCAGGCCTTCTCTCTACTTCAGTACAGCCGCTGGAGGCGCTTCCTGGTCTCGCGGCTCAGCCTTAGCGCCCAGGCCCTGGTCCTGGATATGTGCACCGGCACCGGACTGGTGGCCATGGATATGACAAGAAGAACCGGCTGCCGCGTCGTGGGGGTAGACCTGGCCGACGGCATGATAGCACAGGCTCAGCGCAACCTCAGGGCTTCGGGGCTGGCCTCGAAGGTCTCTCTGGCCAAGGGCCGGGCCGAAAGTCTGCCCTTCGCAGATGGCTCCTTCGACGCGGTGGTGTTCACCTATCTCCTTCGATACGTGGACGACCCTCAGGCCACCATCAGCGAGCTGGCCAGGGTCCTCAGGCCCGGGGGTCAAGTGGCTTCCCTGGAGTTTTTCGTGCCCCAGAGCCCAATCGTGCGCGCTTTGTGGCTCCTACATACCCGCATGGTTATGCCCGTGGGCACCCGGTTCCTTTCGCCGGGCTGGCGAGAGGTAGGCTCATTCCTCGGCCCCAGCATCTCCGCCTTCTACCGCCGGCACACGTTGGAGGACCTGAGCCATATGTGGACGCAGGCAGGGGTCGGCAATGTCCAGACCAAACAGCTCTCACTGGGAGGCGCCCTGGTCATGTGGGGCCAGAAGGAGGTGAATGGTGAAAACTAGTCTGAGGCCCGCCTACTACGCTCTACCGTCTGGCGCGTGGCGGGACTACCTGACCCTGCTGCACTTCCCCTACACCGTTTGGCACCTGAGCTATGTTGTGCTGGGTGCGGCAACGGCACCCACCCTACACCTGGACCGTGTCGCGGTCTCGGCGCTGGCTTTCGCCCTGGCCGTGGGTCTGGGAGCCCACGCTCTCGACGAGTACCACGGTAGACCCCTGCGCACCAGCATCCCCGACGGCCGGCTCCTAGTCATAGCCGCCCTCTCCGTTGGGGGAGCCCTGATTATAGGAGCTTACGCCTCGCTGGCCATCAGTCTGTGGGCGGTCCCCTTCGTCCTCTTCGGCGGGTTCATCATCCCAGCCTACAACCTAGAGCTTTTCAGGGGCCGGTTCCACTCGGACCTGTGGTTTGGCCTGGCCTGGGGAGCCTTCCCTGCCCTGGTGGGCTACTGGGCCAATGCGGAACGCCTCGGCATCGAGGCCTTTCTGGTAGCGGCAGCGTGCTTCACATTGAGCCTGGCCCAGCGGAAACTGAGCGGCCAGGCCAGGGGCCTGCGACGAAACGCCCAGGCGGCCTCCGGCCACATCGAGTTTCAGGACGGCCGCGTTGAGGAGATCACCATCCCCTACCTGCTGGCCGTACCGGAGTCGGCCCTACGACTGCTGGGGCTCTCCGTCCCTCTTCTGGCCTTAGGATGGCTGGTAGCCCGGTTATAGGAGATTGAAGCACCCGTCCCGCAAGCCTACCAGGTGCTGTATCCAGCCCCCTCTCTAACTCTCCCCCCACAACGGGGGAGAGAGTCCCTTCCCTCTCTGGGGGAAGGTCAGGATGGCGGCCTATTCTACGCCCTGGGTCAAATTCCAGGGGTAGAGGGGGTTCGCGCGGGCTCCCGGAGGAGCTGGCCGCAGCCGGGCACCGCCTCGTGTACGCCCATCTCCCGCAGGCATGACCAGAAGCTAGCCTGGTTGGAGGTGACCACGGGCTTGCCCAGCTCCTCCTCCAGGCGTTCGATGATGTCGGCGGTGGGCAGGTTGGTGCAGGAGATGAATACGCCTTCGGCCTCGGGGCGGTCCGCCTTCTTCACGAGGGCGTAGGTATCCTCTTGAGGGATCATGGGAATCTTGTAGCTGTCGCTCTCCAGGAAGGCCTCCAGGCTTACTGGCTCTATATCCAGCTCTCTAAAGAAGGCCTGCTGCCTGTCGTTGATCTCTTTGGGGTACGGCGTAACCACGGCGATCCGCTTCAGGTTCAGGTGCCGCAGCGCCTGGGTGACGGCCGTGGACGTGGTGGAGGCCGGGCTTCCGGCAGCCCTGGAGATGCGCTGGGCGATGCGGGTGTCGAAGCCGCCGGTCTCCAGAGAGCTCCCACTGGTGCAGGCGTACATCACGAAGTGGGGCCTGGCAAAGGCCAGCCTTCGACAGTCCTCCTCGATATGTACCAGCATCTCCTCTAGGTCGGCGGGACTGAGGACGGCCCGGCTGCGCCACATGCGCTGAAAGTGTATGGTGACGCCGTCGGGCGCCCAGCGGTTGAACTCCGGCTCCACAACGATGTTCATGGGCGGGATCAGGGCGCCTAATCGCTTACGTTCGTTGCTCATATCAATGTCCTCCACTAGATGCTAGCCTCATTTTCCCATCCACCCGCCCAGAGGTTTTATCCAAAAGGGGGACACCCCCTTGAACCCCGACAGGGAACCCAGGTTCCCTGTACCCTCCTAGGGTTTTGTCCAAAGCTGGGACACCCCTCAAACTCCCCGGCAAGGGGCTTCGCCCCCTGCAGTCCTACGAGATTATCTGTCGCTTTTTCGCATCTCTGCTTTGAGGCGCTCAGTGGCCTCTAGATCCACCTGCCAGCGGAGGTTGTCGGGGTCGCTGGTGACGACTACTCCGTACTCCCGTCGGACGTATTCGGGGGTCAGCTTCTCGTTACGCACGTCCTCCAGCACCTGCGACACCTCCCGCTCCAGGGGATCGCCCCAGCCGGCGGCGCCGGCGGTGATGTGGTGGAAGACATCGCCCTTCTTCATGCCGAAAAGCCCCTTGCTGGGCAAGGTCTGTTCATCCTCCCGACCCAGGTTTAGCTGGCTGACGGAGGGCGTCCCTGGACGGCCCTCTCGGAGACCATATGGGAGGAACCTCTGACGGTCGGAGCGAAGCTGTAGGTCCGCTTCATCGGCCAGAAGGCGGAAGACGCGTTGAAAAGCCAGGCCGCCACGGTACTTGCCGGCGCCACAGTGGTCGGGCATCAGGCCATAGGCTTCGATGACCAGGGGCTGCTCTGCCTCGATAACCTCCACCGGAGTGTTGGAGTAGTTGCTGTGAGGCAGGGAGCACCCGTCAATGCCGTCCCGGTCTGGCCCGCCGCCCCAGGAGACGTACATAAACTCCAGGAATAGGAATGGGCGACGATCCGGGTAGTAGCCAGCGATGGTGACCCCCGTGTCCAGGCCTACGCCGCAGGCGAAGATGTCCTCCGGCAGCATCTGGGCGAAGGCGCCGAACAGCGTCTCCGTGATGCGCATGGCGGCCAGGCCCCGGGCGGCCACCGGCCCAGGCATCACCGGGTTAACGAAGCTGCCCTGGGGCGCGATGACACCTATTGGGCGGAAGAAGCCGGCGTTGTTGGGAATGTCTACGCCCAGGACCGATTTCACACAGGCGTAGGTGATGGATGTGGTGAAGGAGAGGGTGGAGTTGATGGCGCCCTTTACCTGGGGAGACGTGCCGGTATAGTCGGCGGTGATGGTGTCTCCCTCCTTGCGGACCTGGACGTGAATGGGCACCGGTTCCGGGCTGAATCCATCGTCATCGATGTGGTCCGTGAACTCCCAGGAGCCCTCCGGAAGGCGCCTTATGGCCTGCCGGGTCAGCTCCTCGGTGTAGTCCAGGAGGCGGTCGAAGAGCTCCTCCAGGCGCTCGGGTCCGTACTGGCGGGCCAGGTCCTGATAGCCACGCTCCCCCAGGGCGCAGGCCGAGACCTGGGCCCGGAAATCGCCCATGACCTTGTCCGGCACTCGCACGTTCTTCTCGATGAGCCGGAACAGGGTCTCGTTGGGCTCGCCCCGGTCGTGAAACTTAAGGGGCGGGATTCGCAGGCCCTCCTGGTATATTTCCGTGGAGTTGGAGGCGTTGCCACCGGCGACACGCCCGCCGATGTCTGTGTGGTGGACTATGGCGCAGGAGAACCCCAGCAGCCGCTCATCCAGGAAGATAGGCTTGAACAGGTATATGTCCGGCAGGTGGGTGCCGCCTTCGTAGGGGTCGTTGACTATGTAGATGTCCCCCACCTCAAACCTGCCCTTGAAGGTGTTCAGCACCGCGCCTATGGCGCTGGGAATGGCGCACATATGGCGAGGCTGGCACAGCCCCTGGGCCACCACCTCGCCCTTCGCGTTCACCAGCGCGGTGGAGAAGTCCATGCTGTCCTTGGCCACCGAGGAGCGGGCCGTGCGAACGATGGTCAGGGCCATCTGGTCGGCGACGGACTCTGCGGCGTTCTTCAGAAGCTCCAGCTCTATTGATAGGGCAAGGCCGCTGTCGTGGTTACCGGTCACGATGCTTGACACCTTTCTGGCCTGACAGGATAATCGGCTTTAATAAGTCTAGGGCACATGAGCGCTTGGGGCTGCCAGATGCCGGGGCCATAGCAGGGGAAACTATAGCATAAGAGGTGAGTTCTATGCCTGAGGTCAAGTTTGGAGCAAGGATTCCCATATCAGGGCCTGTAAGCAGCGTAGATAGGCTCGTCGGGTCAACCAAGGAGGCCGAGGCCCTGGGCTACGATTCGGTCTGGATAGTGGACCACGTCCACAACCCACACGAGCGGCACAAGCAGTACCCCGTGGGCATAGGTTCGTACAAGGACCCCAACAACACCCTGGACCCCAACCAGTTCGAGACCGTATCCACCTTCTCCTACCTGGCGGGAATGACCAGCAGGATCGAGTTCGGAGTGGGGATTGTGCCGCTACCGCTGAGAGAGCATTCAGGTACAATGCCCGCCAGGCCAACGACAGCTCCCGCTTCCAGAAAGTTGTAGGGGCTGTATCCGGCAAGCGGCTCACCTACAGGCAACTGATTGGAGCCTCTACGACGCCAGTCTAAGCGTGGAAGGAGAAGACATGTCGGACCAAAAGGCTGAGACGCCATTCCAGCGCTTTCAGAAGCTGGCACGGCGCATTGTGCGCATACCGAAAGGGAAAGCAGACAAGGAGAATAAGTCATCCTAGTGCCCGCATCGGTGCCATTGGGAGCCTGCCACCAGGTTGTGGAGGCCATAAGGCTTCCAACAGCACCTTGGTGATAGCTAACCCACTGCTGGCCTGTAATTCCCCCACTTCGTTTATTAATTGCTCTTGGGGATGTGCCCCCCTTCCTCCGAAGAATGTTACTGTTGAGGCCATGCGGTGCTGGCTCTCTGATAAGAGCCCATGCTTATGATAGGCATCATTCACCATCTTCATGGGTTGCTGGTCAGGAATACCTTTTATCAAGAGTGCACCTTGTATAGTACAACGAGTCATTACAGCTGAGGCTTTCCAAGCTTGCGCAAGTAGACATATCAACGCTTCTGTGTAATCACTACGCACAGATTCTGGAATCTCCGAGCGTGCGTGCAGAATATGCTTAGACTCAGGGAGTGGCTCTGTGTCTTTGAGTTCACCTTTCTCAACACGTATGAACATGATACCCGTACAATGCGAGCAAGTGAGGCGTCCTGTATAATTCCAATAGGTGAAGTTGTCCAGCAAAACAATGTACCCGCAGCTATGACAACGTGGCTGTGGCATAATACTCGACCGACTCCTCTCAACAGCATCTCGGATGGAGGTCATGATAGCCCTCCATAGTTTGCTGAGCCAAGTATATTGTTGCCCTAATTAGGCGTCCAGGCGATGCCCCTGATCTCGCTGAACTCCTTGTCCAGTTTACGCCATGAGTCGCCTGCGTCTTCGCTACAGAACAGTTCGCCGTAGTGGCTATTGCAGAGGACCAGGTTGGGATCGGCCCCGTTCAAAGCGAAGGCCCACATTGGAGAGTTGGGCTGTACCGGGAGTGGCAGCGTCTCCCAGGACTCGCCCCTGTCGCGGGAACGCTGGATAGCACCGTCGTCGCCGACGAAGCTATTACCGTTCCCCACAAAAACGACCCGGGGATCGTCCGTCTTGATAGCGATACCACGACAGAAGGTCATGGGAAAGTTCTGACGCACGCCCACCGTATCCCAGCTCTCGCCCGTATCAGTGCTGCAGTAGATCTCTGGAGCAGTGCTTATCATGACCTTGGCCGGGGAACCTGCGCTGACAACGATTCCGTGGATATCTATCTCACCAATGCTTTCAACCCTGGCCCAGGTGTCGCCCCCATCCAGACTACGACGAACCCCGTCCACCTCGGCGCCAGCCCATACAATACGGTGGTCGGTGGGGTCAACGGCCATCATGGTGATCCTGGGCACGTTTACATTAGGGCAATCTTCGGCGAACTCAGCCGCCAGCTTTTCCCATCGTTGTCCGCCATCCCGAGAGCGAAACAAGGCGCCTGGGCGGCAGCCGGCAAAGATGATATCCGGGTCCGTAGGGTCGATGGCTATGGACCAGACATCGTAGTCATTTAAGGCGGATTCCACCCTTTCAAAACTCGCCCCTCTATCATCGCTCCGATAGAAGCCCTCGTTGGTGCCGGCGTAGATAGTCTTCGGGTCCTTGGGATGTGCGGCCACGTCGAAGGCCTGGAGCTCACTCCAGGGCATTCTGGGTCGCGAGCCCTTGGGCCGTGCCCAGCTCTCGCCACCATCTTCACTGCGCCAGAGGCCGGCGCCTATCGTCCCCACCAGTATCGTAATGTCTCTAGCCATAGCAATACCCTCCCCGCTGTTTTCTAGGCAAGTCTCCCATCTCTATCCCCAACCCCGATCTGTGCTCGTGATTCTAACCTGGCCCCAGTGACACGACAAGGCGTTAGATGGATACGAGCCGGAACCAGTACTTCCTTGCGAAAAAGCGTGGTATGAAAAGCCGCTCATGGTGAGCCCGTCGAACCACGAGTGGCTCACCCTTCGACGGGCTCAGGGCGAGCGGGCCTGCAGCTAACCTTGTGCACGCGAACTTACGCAACTGAGCACTGGGTTCCCTACACATTCTGAAGATTACGTCCCCTATCCATTGGTGGCGATGAGGATATTCCCCCACCGGTCGCGGCGGGCCGCAGCGCCGGGAGGCACCAGCGTCGTAGCGTCGTACTCCTCTACGATGAGAGGGCCTGGCCTAAGCTCAAGAGGCAACTCCTCTCTGGTGATGACCGACGCCTCTATCCACCCGTGAGAAGGGCCGAAGTAGGCCTTTCGCTGAGAGTGCAGCGGCTGGATGGAGGCCGACGCCAAATGTTCGGGCATGCGGGGCGCCTCCGGTATGCCACGAGCAATGAGCCGAATGTTGACCAGTTGCACCTGCTCCTCCGACCTGTAGCCGAAGGTGCGCTGGTGCTCCTGATGGAACTGCTCCACCAGTCCGTTCACCTCCTCCGGCGTCAACGGATACGTGACAATAGGGACGGGCATCTCATACCTCTGGCCCTGATAGCGCATGTCAGCTTGAATAATTACCTGTACGCGGTTCCTGGGGAATCCCTCCCTTTCCAGGGTGGCCAGGGCTGCCCCTTCCATGGCGTCGATTACGTCGTTGGCATCTCGACAGTCCAGGTCTTGAGGCAGGTTACGCCACAGGGTCTGGACGTGGTGGTGCTCCACGTCGGCGAACAGCAGGCCCAGGGAGCTGAAGAGGCCGGGAGCCGGAGGGACCAACACTGTCTCGATGCCCACCTGCCTCGCCATGGCCACGGCGTGGACTGGGCCGCTGCCCCCGAAGGCGTACAGAACGAACTCAGCGGGGTTTTGGCCCTTCTCGCTGGTGACCGCCCGCACCGCCCGTATCATTCGTGAGTTGGCTACCAGGTAAGCCCCGTAAGCCGCCTCAGTGATGGTGATGCCCAGAGGCCGTGCCACCTTCTCATCCAGGGCCTTCTGGGAGGCCTGGGCATCCAGAACCAGCTCTCCGCCCACCAGGTGCTCGGGGTTCAGGTAGCCAAGCAGCACGTTGGCGTCGGTGATGGTGGGTTGGGTCCCTCCCGCGCCGTAGCAAGCTGGACCCGGCTGGGCTCCGGCGCTCTGGGGCCCGACCTGCAGTACGCCTCCCTGGTCAATCCAGACGATGCTGCCCCCTCCAGCGCCCACTTCCGCAAGGCCGATAGAGGGCACTCGGACAACGTATCCGCCACCGCTGAGCAGGTGATGTCCCATGTGAAGCTCTCCGCCCACCTCATACTCGGAGTGGCGGTCTACCTCCCCATTTCTGATGGTGGAGGCCTTGGCAGTGGTGCCGCCCATATCGAAGGAGATGATATCCCGATGTCCCAGACGCTTCCCCAGGTGCAGGCTGCCCATGACGCCCGCGGCCGGCCCCGACTCCACGATGGAAACGGGGCGCTCCCGGGCCAGGGTAGAGCTAACGATGCCGCCGCTGGACTGCATCACCATAAGGGGCGCCTCCACCGACGTCGCCGCCAGGCCCTGCTCCAGAGCGCCCAGGTAGGCGTCCACCACGGGCCGGATGTAGGCGTTGATCACCGTGGTGGAGGTCCTCTCATACTCCTGCATCTCGGGGAGCACCTGGTGGGAGACGCTCAAAGATATCTGGGGCGCCAGGGCTTGCACCAGTTCGGCGACCCGTCGCTCGTGAGAAGGGTTGGCGAAGGAGTTGATGAAGCAGATGGCGATGGAGCTGACGCCCTTCCTGACCAGGATGTCCACAGCATCACGGACGCTCTCTTCGTCCAGGGGCTTGAGGACCGTGCCGTCGCTCATAACGCGCTCAGCTGCCTCGCGACGCAGCTCTCGCGGCACCAGAGGCGGCGGCTTGCGCCACGTCAGGTCGTATAAGCGGGGCGTGCGCAGCCGCGCGATCTCCAGCACGTCCCGGAACCCTTGGGTAGTGATGAGGCCCGTGGACGCTCCCTTCCTTTCGACGATGGCGTTGGTGGCCACGGTAGTGCCGTGAATCACCTCTCGCACATCCGAGCCGGAGGCGTCCGCCTCGCTGAGCATGAGGCGCAGCCCTTCCAGCACGGCGGCGCTGAAGTCCTCGGGAGTGGAGCGGACCTTCCGGCGGACCAGTCGCCCATCGCTGAGGGCAACGATATCCGTGAAGGTCCCCCCGACGTCGATGCCTATGCGGTATTCAGACATGGTTCCGGCGGCCCTGCCTCAGGGGGCGAAAGTTAGACGACGGGTATCATACCATAGGGGCTGGCCTGTCCATACCCGTTACCTCGCCTCGCCTGCCTCCGGTTCCTCGTTCGGCCCGGGACCGGTCTCGTCTTCGCTGCCGAGTTCCGCCTCAGGCGTACCCTGAGCCTCCTCTGCTTGCGGCTCTTCCGTGGCCACCGCCTCGGCGCGCTCTTCGGGCTCAGGCCTCTCCGGACGCCTGCCACCCTTGTATCTTTTGAGGATGGGCGGCACCGCTAGGGAGCCTCCCAGGCCCACCAGCCCAACTAAGGCCAGGATGCCGCTGAGCCGGGCTACGCCGTCGGAGAACTCATCGCCTATATTGGTTACCACTTCAAAGCCCTTTTCAGCGGCCAGACGCACGGTTCCCTTGAAGTTACTGTCGGAGTCCTGGATCTCCTCTAACGCCTCCTCGCGGCCTTTATCTATGGCGTCGCCGGCGTACCGGTCGTATATGGGGCCTGAGACGATTAAGATGATGCCGGCCGTCACCACCAGGTACCCTCCGGCCCAGGCAATGCGGCCGTACCAGCCCCTGCCACCCATGAAGCCAATGGAGACCAGGGAGAGGAATAGCGGTATAAACACCAGCAACCTGAGGTCTCTCGCCAGATCAATCCTGCTTCGAAACCTATCGAAGTTCCTCAGGGTCTTCCCTTCTTCCACGTCCACCTCCGCCACGTCCAGAAGGTCCACCAGGTCCTCCCTGAAGTCCTCCTCTGTGTAGACCCAGCCGTCGCTCAGGGCGGCCCGGACGTCGTCAAGGAGGTCCTTATCCTCCTGGTCCAGGTCCTGGGTCAGGTCTACGTTCGAGTAGGTCCAGCCGTTGGCGACGAGGTCTCGCACCTGGTCTAACGCGTCGTCGGCGTCCTCGCCGCCGGCCAAGAAAAGATCACGGCGAAGGTCAACCTGGGTATAGGCAACCTGGTCTGGTACGGCCTTGTCGATAATCTGGGCTGCGACCAAGTCGATGTTTAAGCCCGAATCCACCGAAGGACGTCCTTGGGGACAGCCCTTGAAGAAGGCAGAGGGTGCTCCTCTGAATCTGGGATAATGGTTTTGGAACAGAAACCCGCCCGGAAACAAGGAGCACCCAATAGATGCTGCCACAGAACAAACCCGACCGTATCCGCATCCTCTTTGACGACCATCGCCTGGTGGCCAATGCCGGCCTGCTCTTGCCGGCCACCCTAGCCCGGCACCTGGGCCTGCGGGAACTCGTCGACCATCACCTTGACCTCGGCGGAGCGCCGGGACGGGCGAACACTGGGGACAAGATGCTGACGCTGGTCGCTTCCGCGCTGGCAGGCGGCGACTGCATCGACGACGCCGATGCGCTGCGCGCTGGTGGGACGGTCGGTGTTCTAGGCTGCGTGGTCAAGGCGCCATCCACCCTGGGGACCTTCCTGCGCAGCTTCCGGTGGGGGCATGTCCGTCAACTCGACCGCGTGAGCCGCCAGTTGTTGGCCCGGGCCTGGGCCGCTGGGGCCGGACCCGGCGACTCGCCCCTGACCATCGACCTGGACTCGACCATCTGCGAGACCTATGGACTGGCCAAGGAGGGAGCGCGCCACCACGGCTATACCGGCGCCCGCGGCTATCACCCACTGCTGGCCATTGCCGCCGGCACCGGCGAAGTGCTGATGTCCCGGCTGCGCGAGGGCCGGGCCAACACCGCCCGTGGCGCCGCCCACTTCCTGCGTGAGACGGTGGGGCGGGTGCGCTACGGCGGGGCCAGGGGACAACTCACGGTGCGGGCCGACAGCGGCTTCTACGCCCACACTGTCGTTGCCGCCTGCCGGGAAATGGATGTCCGCTTCTCTATCACCATCCGCCAGCGCGCCAGCCTGCGGGACCTGATCGAGGCGATACCAGAGGAGGACTGGACTCCCATTCCCTACTGGATGGACGGTGCCGCCGATGTCGCCGAGACGACTTACACCCCGTTCCAGACCAAGCCGGACGCCGCGCCGGTGCGGCTCATTGTCCGGCGGGTGAAGCCGACGCCCGGTTCCCAGCTCGCCCTCTTCGCCAGATACAGCTATCACGCCTTCATCACCGACCGCGATGGGGAGACGCTGGAACTGGAGGCCGATCATCGCCGCCACGCCGAGGTCGAGAACGCCATACGCGACCTCAAGTACGGCGTCGGGCTGAACCACATGCCGTCGGCGCGCTTCGCCGCCAACGGCGCCTGGCTGGCGGTCCAGGTGATGGCGCATAACCTGGCCCGCTGGACGGCGCGGATTGGTCTGGGCGAGCGGACCGTGATCACCAAGACCCTCAGGCGGCGGGTCTTCGCTCTGGTGGGACGGATCACCCGCTCGGCGCGCCGCCTCACTTTGCATCTCCCCCGGCGCTGGCCTTGGGAAACCCAGTTCAGTCGCGCCTTGGACCGGCTGCAAGCCATTCCGTTCCCGGCCTGACGGCCAGCCTGCAACTGACCCAACGTCCCCGCAATCTCGCGCCACCCCGGTCGCGAGAGTCCCCTGCTGCGTATCCTCTCGCCATCCCGCGCATCGCAACTCCCGCATAGGGCCTTAGGGGCCCTGTGCGGCGACTGAAGACCGTCCGCCGGCCTCCCATCTACCCCAAGACCCCAGGCCATCTCCCCTGTAGCTCCCTCACCCACCCCCTTCCGCTGTCCTCACGCCGTCCATCCGTGTCCTTCGGTGGATTCGGGTTAAGCGATCAATGATCTCTAGGACGTTTATGCCTGAAGGGATACAGGTCGGAAGCCGCCCAGCCTGCATCGCCTGTAGCTGTGCCGGGATCTGGGGCGGTGTGCAATCGGGCAACCCGGACACCGCATCCCTCAGCTTCTGGTCCACCAACCCACCAACCACCCGCACCGCATCACGCTTGTTGTCCACCAGAGAGATGTCTACGCGGAAAGAATCCGCCCTGCCGGTAATGTATGGCCCCGCCTCGTCGATGACCAGCTCTGCCTGCTGCTGGACCCAGATGGGCGGAGCCACTTCTTTCATGGCGCTCAGAATCTCCTGGCGACTGACAAGCAAGCCCAGGAACTCCACCTCCTGAGTGCCCAGACCCTCCAGGAAGGTCCCAATGACCTCGTCATAGACCAGGTTATAGGCGTTGGTCTCCCTTAGCAGGTCTTTGATCTCCAACAGCGCGTTATCGGCCAGGTCCTCCAGCTCCACACGAACCTCGAAGCTATCCCTATCACCTACTATGTACGGCGTGACTTCGTCCACGGCCTCCTGGGCCTGGCGTTCTATCCACTCAGGGGTAACCACCGCCTTAAAGGCCTCCACCAGGCGTTCAGAGCTAACCGAAAGGCCAAGGGGAAGCTGGTTCTCTACCAGGGCCTCCTCTATCGCCGGAGCCACCTCCTCCTCCAACAGGAGGTCTACAGGTCGGCATCCCCCGCCAGGGCTTTGAGCTCCGAAGCCAGGGCCTCCACCCTCTCCCGGGCCTCGATGGTTATCTCGAAGCTCTCACGCCGGCCAGTGATGTACCTGCCGAACTGGTCAAAGAGCTGCTCAACCTGCTCCTGGACCCACTCCGGCGGTAGCGTCCTGTTGACCCCGGAGACTATTCTCTCGGTGGAGAGTTTGGAGACCACCAGAGGGTTCTCCTCTAATCCTTCTGGGAAGTCGTCTCCCTTGATCTCCCGGGCCTCATCCAGCCCGGAGGCAAGCAGGTCAACCAGCAGAAAGTTGTAGATGTCCGCTTTACGCATTTGCTCCGGGTAGAAGTCCACGTCCATGAAGCTGGCATTCACCTCTAGGACTACCAGCGTGATCAGGAGGGATACGAAAAATACGATGCCTGTAGGGATGATGAGTAGGCGTCTTATGACCATGCCAACAATGTAGCCTCTAAAACCAGGGTATACAAGATGCTAAGGCTGCGTCTTAGGACTACTCACCCCTATTCCACTCCATTCAAGGCTTTCCCCTAGAACCAGCTTTGCACAAAAACCAAGGAGGGTGCAGTGAACCTGGGTTCACTGTCGGGGGTTCAAGGGGGGTGTCCCCCTTGGATAAAACCTCTGGGCGGGTGGGTGGGAAAGAAGCGTCGGACTTTTTGTGCAAGGCCCCTAGAACCCTTCACTACTGATTGACGGCATTTTGTAGGGCGGGTATCCTAGCATCCATAAGCCCTATCTACTAACGTGCCGAGGGAGCAGACCCAAACAGGAGGAAGCGATGCCCTGGAACGGATGGAAAGTCATCGACATGGACTCCCATATTCAGGAGCGGCCCCAAGAAATGTACAACGAGTACATAGACCCTGAGTACCGGGAGAAGTTTGAACAGCTCAAGAGGGCCATCACCGAGAGCATTCAGAAAGGCGGCTCTGGGTCCATTGCCTCCAGCAGGACCGCTGTGGTGGCGCCCATAATATCCGACAACCCCTTAGGGGACCGGGACACCTTCGGCATGGTCTCCAGAGAGTTCATCTTGAACCATACCGGCGGCCGTCGCAACTTCGGCCGCCCGGAGCGCAGTGAGTTGCCCCCTATACGCAGGGAAGTGAGCTGGGACGTCAAGAAGAGGCTGGAGGACATGGATGCCTCCTTCATCGACATCGATGTCCTATATCCTACCCACGTCTCCAGCTACTGCGCCCTGAGCGACATCGGCTTCGAGAGCGCCTTGTACCGGGCCTACCATCGCTGGGTCAGCGACTTCTGCTCCCAGGCCCCGGACCGGCTAAAGTGGACCCTGGTGGCCAACATGAGGGACCCTCAGGCGGCTTGCAAGGAGATCAGCTACTGGGCAGAGCAGGACCAGAACATGGTGGGGGTATACGTACCGCCCAACGGGCCCAACAACATGCTTCTGGACGACCCTACCCTGTATCCCATCTACGGCCTGGCCCAGGACCTGGACCTTCCTCTGCTGGCCCACGGCGGGACCGCCAGGCCGCCCTACCAGCCCGGCACCTTCGACCTCCAAGGGGCCTGGTTCCTGCAGCACGGACTCTGCAACCCCTGGGCCGGAATGGCCGCCATGGGAGCCCTCATCGGCGGCGGAATCTTCGAGAGGTTCCCCTCCCTGCGGGCGGGCGTGGTGGAGACGGCAGCGGGCTGGCTGCCAGCCATCCTGGACCGGTTCGATGCCCACTACGTTATGTCGCCCCAGCACGTGCCCCTACTCCACCAGATGCCCAGCGAGGTGGTGAAGCAGGGCGGACGGTACTTCCACGGCATCGATACCTGGGAGCGCACTCTGGAGTGGGTAGTGCAGTACGTTGGGGAGGATGTGCTCCTCTTCGCCACCGACTGGCCCCACGGGGACTCCGCGTGGCCGGAGGCCGTGCAGCAGGTGATGGAGTGGCCGGGCCTGTCGGACGGCGTTAAGCGCAAGATCCTGGGGGAGAACGCCATGCGGCTGTGCCCCCGCCTGCGGGCGTGAGCTCGACGAGAAGCTCTGCTTCGCCACCCACCTGTGAAAAATAGCCGGCCTTGCGTCCCCTATCAACAGCCATCCTATCCTTGGTAAGGCGCTAGGTCCGGCCAGGATATCGCACCCGTAGTCTCGCGGTGTGGTACACTAAGCTCACTCCGAAATCGGGTTGCGGCACTTCTTCCGTTTAGGCTGCATTCCCCAAGACGCGTATGGCGCTCGCAAACGAAGAGGAGAATAAGCGCTGGAACCAGGCGTTACAGGAGCGGCCCATGAACATCTACGTAGGCAATATTGCGCCTGAAGTCACGGAGGATGATCTATCGGAGGCTTTCCGAGGGTTCGGCGAGGTTGACACGGCCCGAGTGATTACAGACCGTTACTCCGGCCAATCCCGGGGCTTTGGCTTCGTGGAAATGCAAAGCCGCACTGAAGCCCAAGCCGCAATAGAGGGGCTAAACGGCAAGGAATTAAAGGGTCGCTCCATTGTTGTGAACGAGGCTCGACCCCGCGAGCAGGGCGGCGGTGGCGGTAGCGGTGGCCGGCGCTGGTAAAGACAAGAGGTTAGGGAGACTGAGACCAACTGGGGCAGCTAGCTAGGGACTCTTAAATACAGCGCAAGAACGAGGGATTTCGACCGGTAGTGGGCCTCTTGGCTCTCTACTGGAACTCCACCTCCAGGCTCATGTCCAGGGACGGGGCCGAGTGGGTGATGCTGCCGACACCCACCATCTGGATGCCCGTAGCGGCTATTGCCTCCATGTTACTGGCGTTAACGCCTCCTGTAACATCGATAGGGATTCTCCCGCCGACGACCTTCACCGCCTCCTTGATCTCCTCCAGAGACATGTTGTCCAGGGCTATGTAGTCGGGCGCGGCATCGACGGCGTCCGGTAGACCCGACACCTCCTTCACCTCCAACCCTATCTTGACGGTCAGCGGGGCCTCCTCCCTGCAGTGAGCCACCACCTGCTGAAGGCTCATGCCCAACCTCCTGGTCACCTCCAGGTGGTTGTCTTTTATGAGGACGCCGTCGAAGAGGCCGAATCGATTGTAGGAGCCACCGCCCACTCTCACGGCGTAGACCTCAAGAGCCCTGAGCAGGGGGGTGGTCTTGCGGATATGGTTGACTTTGACGCCATATCTGGAAGCAATCTCCGTCAGACGAGCGGTGGCCGTTGCCACTCCAGACATCTTCTGCATAAAGTTGAGGACCGTCCGCTCTCCCGTGAGGATATGCGGGACCAGGCCCCTCATTCGTATGGGGATATCGCCCGGCGCGACCCTTGCGCCATCATGCAGCAGCACCCGCGTCTGCATGGAGTCATCCAGAAGGGCGAAAAGTTCACAAAAGACCTCGGTGCCTGCCAGGACGCCTTCCTGCTTGATGAGGAGGTAGGCGTCGGCGTGGAGGTCCGGTGGCACCAGCAGGCCCGTGGTGAGGTCCCCAGAGCCCATATCCTCCTCCAGGGCGGCGGTCAGAAGCTGGCGCAACTGGTTCCTTGAGATGCGCGAGTAGACCGAGAGGGCCTCTTGTGTCTTCATTCCCGCGGCCTCCTGACCCGCCCAGAGGTTTTATCCAAAGGGGGACACCTCCCTTCGGCAAGCTCAGGACAGGCTCTTGAACCCCCGACAGGGGGTTCCCTGTACCCTCCTAGGGTTTTTGTGCAAAGCTGGTTCAAGGCTCCAGGCGGTAGGCTACATCGCCGTCAGGCCTCCATCCACGTGCAGCACCTGGCCCGTCACGGCCGACGCCAGGTCGCTGGCCAGAAACAACACAGCCTTGGCCTGATCCTCTGCCGTGAGGATACGACCGATGGGGATGGGCAACCGGTACGCCTTCAGTTCTCCTCTCCACATGCGCTCCAGTTCCTCTTCGGTGCGGGAGACCCTTACCATGTCTGTGTCGGTTGGGCCTGGGGCAATGGCGTTGACTCTGACGCCGTGGGGGGCCAGCTCCAGGGCGAAGGCTCTGGTCACCGCCGTCACACCAGCCTTTGATGCGCTGTATACCACGTTATCCAGTCGAGCCTTGGCAGCAGCCACCGAGGCGATATTCACTATGGCCCCACCTCCACCTCGGGCTACCATGTGGTCGGCGGCCGCCCGGGAGCAGAAGAAGGTACCCTTAAGGTTCACACCCAGCACCGAGTCCCACTGCTCCTCCGTGGCCTCCAAAATGCCGCTGCGAGCGATGATACCGGCGCAGTTCACCAGGATGTCCAGCCTTCCGAACTCGGCGACGGTCTGGCTGACCAGGGCCTCCGCCTGGTCCTGCTGGGAGACATCGGCTGCAAGGCCTATGGCTCTGGATCCTCTTTCGGCGACCTGGGCTGCCGCCCGCTTCACGTCCACCTGGTCCAGATCGGCCAGGGCCAGGTGGGCACCTTCCGCGCCAAAGGCAAGGGCGGTGGCATACCCGATGCCTCGGCGGCCTCCGGTGATTAGGGCCACTTTGTCCTCAAGAAGCATGACGCACCTCACAAGATGTTATAAGTGCTTAGTGCAAAGCCATACCCACTGTGGCTGTATGTGCGAATGGACGAGTATAATGAGTTATAACGGTTTATGGGTGCTATGTCAAAGCAAAGCAGCGGTTCACTGTCCCGTTTCCATCCTTCTGTCGTGCGGTGGTTTGAGGAGCACTTCCAGGCGCCCTCGGCACCCCAGGCCCGGGGCTGGCCCGCCATTCAGTCGGGTCGGGATACGCTGATTGCCGCACCCACCGGATCGGGCAAGACCCTGGCGGCCTTCCTCTCCTGCATCGACTCTCTGGTGCGACAGGGCCTGGGCGGCGGCCTGGCCGACGAGACCCAGGTGGTCTATGTCTCGCCTCTTAAGGCCCTGAGCAACGACATCCAGAAGAACCTCGCCCAGCCCCTCCAGGAGATCAGCGACATCCTTCGGGATATGGGCCTGGAGCCCCCGGAGATAAGAGTACTGGTACGCACCGGCGATACCCCCGCTTCACAGCGGCAGGCCATGGTGCGCAAACCGCCCCACATTCTGGTCACCACGCCCGAGTCCCTCTACATTCTGCTGACCTCCGTCAAGGGCCGGGCCATGCTGAAGACGGTGAGGACCGTCATAGTAGATGAGATCCACGCCGTGGCTAGGGACAAACGCGGCTCCCACCTGTCCCTGAGTCTGGAGCGGTTGGACGCTCTAATCGGCCAGCGGCCCATCCGCATTGGGCTCTCGGCTACCCAGAAGCCCATCGAGGAGATAGCCCGCTTCCTGGTGGGCAGCGAGGCAGCGGGCGCCCTGGAGGGCGATGGCGCGAAGCCTCGCTGCACCATTGTGGACGAGGGCTACCGGCGCCACATGGACCTGGCCCTGGAGCTGCCCGATACGCCTATGGCCGCCGTCTGCTCCCTGGAGACCTGGGAGGAGGTATATGATCGCCTGACTCAGCTCATCCAGCAGGAGCGCACCACCCTGGTCTTCGTGAACACGCGCCGCATGGCGGAGCGACTGACCTTCCACCTGAGCAAACGCCTGGGTGAGGAGGATGTGACCTCCCACCACGGCAGCCTCTCCCGAGAGCAGCGGCTCCAAGCCGAGCAGAGGTTGAAGTCGGGGGAGCTGAAAGCCCTGGTGGCCACCGCCTCCCTTGAGCTTGGCATCGACATCGGCACGGTGGACCTGGTCTGCCAGATTGGGTCTCCCCGCTCCATTGCCACCTTCCTACAGAGAGGGGGTCGTTCCGGCCACACCCTGGAGGCCACGCCGCGGGCGCGCCTCTTCCCCCTTACCCGGGACGACCTGGTGGAGTGCGCTGCCCTTCTCTCGGAGGTGCGGTTGGGACACCTGGACCTCCTCTCCATACGGGAGAAGCCTCTGGACATCCTGGCCCAGCAGATAGTCGCCACCGTATCCGCCGAGGAGTGGGAGGAGGACGCCCTTTTCGACCTCTGCCGGCGCTCATACCCCTACCGGGACCTGACCCGCCAGGAGTTCGATGACGTATGCCGGATGCTCTCCGAAGGGGTCTCCACCCGCCGGGGCCGCATTGCCGCCTACCTCCATTACGACGGAGTGGGACGGCGCTTCCGCGCTCGAAAGGGGGCCCGGCTGGCGGCCATCACCTCTGGCGGCGCCATACCTGAGACCGCCGACTACGAGGTCATCCTGGAGCCGGAGAACGTGGTGGTGGGTACTCTCAACGAGGACTTCGCCATAGAGAGCCTGCCCGGCGATATCTTCCAGCTAGGCATCTCATCGTGGCGCATTCTAAGGGTGGAGCCGGGCAAGGTGCGGGTGGAGGACGCCCACGGCCTGCCGCCCACCATCCCCTTCTGGCTGGGAGAGGCCCCAGGCAGGACAGTGGAGCTATCACAGGCCGTATCCAGGCTTCGGCAACAGGTCGGCGACCGCTCGCAAGATCCCACCGAGGCCGTTCACTGGCTGATGTCAGAGATCGGGCTGAGCCTCTACGGGGCGGAGCAGTTGACGGATTATATCTCCGCCGGCAAACAGGCTCTGGGCACGCTGCCCACCCAGGAGACCCTGGTTCTGGAGCGCTTCTTCGACGAGAGCGGCGGCATGCAGCTGGTGGTCCACGCCCCCTTCGGCAGCCGCATCAACCGAGCTTGGGGGCTGGCGTTACGCAAACGCTTCTGCAGGACCTTCAACTTCGAGCTTCAAGCCGCCGCCAACGACGACGCCATCGTCCTCTCCCTGGGCCCCCAGCACAGCTTTCCCCTGGAGGAGGTCTTCTCCTACCTGCATCCCGCCTCGGCCAGGGAGGTGCTGGTGCAGGCGGTGCTGGCGGCGCCCATGTTCCAGACGCGTTGGCGGTGGAACGCTACCAGGGCCCTGGCTATCCTGAGGCTGAACGGCGGCAAGAAGGTCCCCATGCCTCTGCAGCGAATGAAGGCCGACGACCTCCTGGCCTCCGTCTTCCCAGACCAGGCGGCCTGTGCTGAGAACGTCATCGGCGACATGCAGATTCCGGACCACCCCCTGGTCCGAGAGACCCTGGGCGACTGCCTTACGGAGGCCATGGATGTGGAGGGGTTTCTGAAGGTGCTGGAGGCCGTAACGCAGAAGCAGGTGAACCTGGTGGCCGTCGATACGGTGGAGCCGTCACCCTTTGCCCACGAGATTCTGACCGGCAAGCCCTATACCTTCCTGGACGACGCTCCCCTGGAGGAGCGAAGGACCCAGGCCGTGTCCATGCGCCGCACCCTGGACGTGGACTCCTCCAACGGCGTCGGGCGGCTGGACCCGGAGGCCATACAGCGTGTGCGAGAGCAGGCCTGGCCCGAGGTAGAGAACACCGATGAGCTTCACGACGCCCTGCTCCTGATGGGTTTCCTGACCGAAGAGGAGGGCGCATCCTGGCACGACTATTTCCAGGAGCTTCTGGCCGCTGGTCGAGCAACCAGGCTAACAGTAGGAGAAGGCCACTCCCTGTGGGTCGCCAGCGAGCGGCTACCCATGCTGGAGGCCATCTTTCCGCAGGCGAAGACGGAGCCCTCCGTTCGCGTGCCGGAGCGGGAGCGTCAAATCACCTGGAGCCGGGAGGAGGCCTTTAGAGAGCTCATAAGAGGGCGCCTTGAGGCCTCGGGACCCACCACGGCATCAGGCCTGGCCGCTGCCCTGGGAGCGCAGGAGCGAGACGTCCAGCTAGCCCTAATAGCTCTAGAGTCCGAAGGCTTTGTCCTTCGGGGGAGCTTTACCACCAGCAATGGTGACACCGAATGGTGCGACCGCCGGCTCCTGTCTCGAATCCACCGCTACACCCTGGACCGGCTGCGACAGGAGATCGAGCCCGTCTCCGCGGCGGATTTCATCCGATTTCTGCTGGCCTGGCAGCACGTCGATCCTGAGCACCGCCTGGACGGGCCTATGGGACTGGTGGCTGTGCTGGAGCAGATGGAGGGCTTCGAGATCCCTTCGGCAACGTGGGAGAGCCACGTCCTTCCCTCGCGCCTGGCCCACTACAACCCCACATGGCTGGACCACCTATGCCTCTCGGGCGATCTGGCCTGGAGTCGCCTCTACCCTCCCGCCGATTCCAACGGCCATAAGGCGGCCGCGACGCGCATATCTCCCGTCTCTCTAGTGTTCAGGGACAATCTGGACATCTATTTGAGCCTTGAGACGGCCACTACTCAGCAGCAGCATCGCGTCAGTGGCGTGGCCCGGCAGATTCTGGACTGCCTTCAGCAGAAGGGGGCCTGCTTTGTCCGAGAGCTGGTCCAGTGGACGCGCCAGCTTCCCACCGAGGTGGAGAGAGGGCTGGGAGAGCTGGTGGCCCAAGGCCTCATCACCTGCGACGGCTTCGCCGGCCTGCGTGCCCTCATCTCACCCGCCCGGCACCGCTCCATCCGCTACTGGGGAGGCCATAAGCTAAGGGAGCCGTCCCGCCTGCAGCCACCGCAAGGGCTGGCCGCCGGGCGCTGGTCCCTGCTGGAGAGGCCTACAGGTACGGGTATCGACAGGACGGAGCAGGCGGAGTTCCTGGCACGGCAGCTACTACGGCGCTACGGCGTGGTCTTCCATCGCCTGCTGGTGAGGGAGACCCTCGGCTCCTCATGGCGAGACCTGCTGCGGGCCTACCGTCGGATGGAGGCGCGTGGGGAGGTCCGCGGGGGCCGCTTTGTGGCGGGCTTCTCCGGGGAGCAGTACGCCCTCCCGGAGGCGGTGCAGCAGCTACGGGCCATTCGCCGCAAAGCGCCACGTGGTGACTTGGTGACCGTCAACGGAGCGGACCCCCTGAACCTGGCGGGTATCCTGACTCCCGGCCAACGAGTGCCCGCCTTTCCCTCTAACCACGTCTCCTATAGGGACGGCGTGCCCGTCGACACAGGAGATGGTCGGGTGGACTCTCCAGCGCCCAAGGCTGGGAGCTTAGGGCAAGCCGCCATGACAACTCTGCGAAGGTGAGCCTGAGTTGCTGTGCCTATAACCGACTCTGAACTCATCAGGCTTGTTGGATCGGAATCCCAAGAGCTACTGGCATACCTGCGGACCCTAGGGTCAGAGCAGTGGGCGGCCCAAAGCGCTTGCAGCCAATGGCAGGTTGCGGATGTGGTTGCTCACCTTGCCCGAGGGGCAGCGGCTTATAACGCATGGATTCAGCGGGCACTTCAGGGGAATTCCGATCCTCCTCCGGGTCGAAGCTTCAACACCAACCAGGAAGAGGCGTCTAGGGGCATTGCGGAGAGGACAAAGGCCAATAGGGTGGACATGGGCGACAAGGTTCTGGAGGGCTTGCAGGCCGAGTGCGAAAAACTCCAGACTATAGTCGGCGATCTTCCCACACAAGCGCTGGCTCTTGCGGCATTTCATCCCACGGGTGTTATCACAGTCAGGGGCCTGGTAAGGTTTCGACTGGCCGAAATAGCATTGCACTCGTGGGATATAAAGTGGGGACTGGAGGCTTCAGCAGGTTTGAGCAGTGAATGCGTTTGGCCTTTGGTGGAGTGGCTACCTTACTGGTATGGCATCTGCTTCAGGTCTAGTGGTCCACTAACCCATCCCTTGAGCTTCACTTTTCAACTGACCGACACCCTGGCGCCCGGCCAACGACTGGTCGTTTATGGCGATAGGTTCGAAGTAGAGGGTACAGGACCATCGGATGTGACCTTCCAATGCAGCACCGAGACCTATGTGCTGCTGGCAATGGGAAGGCTGTCGATGGAGCGCGCCGTAGAGCAGGCACAATTGACCGTAAGTGGCCCACCGGAGACGGCAGCCAGTTTCCAGAGATGGTTCCTCCCCTATTGACCGTATTGAGGCCTTTCGCGACGCTCCTAAAGCGCGACTACAACGTCTTTCCCTGCTAGCCCACTGCCTCCTTCACGGTGGCCTCTTCCAGCTCTTCGGCGGACCCTTTTCCGTTGTCCCTGCGTACGGAGGGCGTACCTTGAATAGCGGCAGCCCTGGGGTCGATGCTTCTCCCCTCGGCAAGCAGCCCGTACTGGTGCTCCAACTCTAGCACCAGCCGCTCCAGCTCCTGCTGTGCCTTCTGGGAATCCAGGGCCTTTTTGTCGGCGTCCATCTGGGCCTTGCGAAGATGATACCGATCCTCTGGGTCTAGATCTCTCATGATGTCCTCCTGACTGTGTTGTGTCTAAAGGTTAGAACATATGTACGTTCATGTCAAGCCGGTTAGCTGGGAATAAATTACCAATATGGCGCGAGCAGCTTTGCACAAAAGGTCCAACAGCAGACGTTTTCTTTCCCACCCACCCGCCCAATATGTCTAATTCCTGAGGGGGCACCCCTCATCCTTCCAGGGGGAAGGACTGGCAGAGAACCTAGGTTCTCTGCACTCTCTGAGTTCTGACGTGGCATAGCGAAGAATCTGGAGAGCCGCCCTTGGGGCGTATCAGGTATAGTTGGAGCAGTTTAGGCGCCTGGAGATTCGTGGAAAGAGAGACCGTATCTTTACCCTTAGCGCCCAGCAGGAGCCCCACCCGCTGGCTGATGCTGGCTCTGCTTTGCGCCATCTACTTCTCCTTTGGCATCACTGTGGGCTCCATCCCGCCCCTGGTAGGCCCCATTCTGGAGGACCTGGAGATATCCCACAGCCAGATGGGCCTTGTGCTGGGGGCCTGGCAGCTTGTCTACATCGGGACCGCCTCGCCCCTGGGCACCCTGGTCGATAGACTGGGGATTCGCTGGTCCCTGGGCATGGGAATCCTACTGGTGTGGCTATCTCTGGTGCTGCGAGGCCTTGCCGTGGACTTCTTTACCCTCTTCGGCGCCGTGGCCCTCTTTGGAACGGGAGGCCCCATCATCTCCATCGGCGCCCCCAAGGTTGTCTCCCTATGGTTCGAGGGTAACCAGCGGGGCATCGCCACCGGCATATACACCACCAGCGCCGTCGGCGGCATGTCCTTCGCCCTGGCCACCGCAGCCAACTGGGTGATGCCTCTGACAGGTAGCTGGCGCGGCATCTCCCTGGTGTACGGGGCCATGGTTCTGGCGACGATGCTGATATGGTGGGCCTTCGCCCGTGAGGCGGCTCTGCCAGCCTCCGAGACTTCGGGCCCTTCTACCTCCCAAGGCCTGCCAAAGCGGGGAGGCCTCTCGGAGATCCTGCGCATTCACAACGTGCGAATCGCCCTGGTGCTGGCCTTTGCCATCTGGTTGGTTAACCACGGGCTGCAGAACTGGATGCCGACTCTGCTTCAGGAGAGGGGGATGAGCCTCTCCCAAGCGGGCTCCTGGACCGCCGTAGGCACAGCCGTCAGCGCCATAGGGCTGCTTATCGTCCCAGGCTTAGCGCGCCAGGGGCTAAGAGCAGTGGCAATGGGCCTGCTGCTGGCTGTCTCCGGGGTCACCACCGCCGGGCTGGTCTTCCTGAAGGGCCCCAGCCTCATTGGCGCCCTGCTGGTCTCCAGCCTGGCGCGCGCTCCTATCGGGCCAGTGCTGATCCTGATACTGATGGATACGCCCGGCGTGGGCGCGCTACGTATAGGAGCCGCCGGAGGCGTCTTCTACGCCTTCGCCGAGGTGGGAGGATTCGGCGGGCCCTTCCTTCTAGGCTTCATGCGCGACGCTACCGACTCCCTCAAATCGGGGGTCCTCATGCTGTCAGTTCTTGCCGTGGCCCTGGTGCTGATGATGCCCCTCATCCAGGAACGACGGGAGAATCTATAGTAGGTGGGGGAAGGTTAGAATGGGAGTGAGACCCCAATCCCACTCGCGTTAAACTTGTCGAAGGGGTGGCGGCGCGGCCAGCTCCGCCAGGCCAATCTCCTGGAGCAGGCCCTGGATCTTATCCCAGGTGGCGTCCTCCACGAAGATGGGCACCTAGATGATGCCATGGGAATCGCTCAGTTTCTGGTGGGCCAGCGGGACGGCAACTTCGTTCTGCTAGACTTTCGCACGCCACTGGAACGGTAGGCAGACCTCTGTTTGTTGCGTTACCGCTTTAAAGGGTCCTTTTTCCGGTGTCATATTTACCGGAAACCATATACGTAAACCGTTGACGTTTTTGGTGCCCCCTGCTTTATACTCTTGATGTGGAGCGAATAGCAGTCATAGCGCACAAGGGAGGCACCGGGAAGACAACCGTAGCTCTCAATCTGGGTGCGGAACTGGCGGCCTCGGGCCTGCGCGTCGTCCTGATCTACTGTGATCCCCAGGGAGGGCTTGGAGCCTGTCTGGGGATGGTGACCGTCGAAAAGCCTACCCTCTACGAAGTGGTGACGGGCGAGGCCACCCTCGCCGAAGCTACCAAGCCCACAGGCGTCGAGCGCCTGTCGCTGGTGGGGGCTGATCTAGACCTGAGTGGCCTAGAGGTAGAGCTCCCACGCCAGACCAACAGGGAACGAGCCCTCCATAACCTGCTGAAACGCCTAGAGATAGGGCCATCCCGCCCGCCCGACTGGCAAGATACCCTCCTCGCTTGCCTACAGGGCCTTGAAGGGCACGACATCGCGGTAATTGACACCGCCCCAGGGCTAGGGATCCTTTCTTATGTGGCATTGATGGCAAGCACGGAGGTGCTGATCGTCATGCCGCCCGAGTATCTGGGGTTCCGCGCTCTGGTCCTGGCTATGGAGACCTTCCAACAGGCCCGGAAGCGTGTACCGGACCTGGGGCTGGCCGGGATCGTGCCGACCTTTGCCACGCGGCAGACACGCCACGCCAGCCAGGTGCTAGATGTGCTGAGGGCCGACTACGGCGAGCTGATACTGTCGGAGATTCCGCGCCGGGTAGCAATACAAGACGCGGCCATGGCTGGCAAGCCTATCCGCGAATACGCTCCGAGCAACGATGCCACCCGCGCTTTCGCCAAGCTTGCCAAGGAGGTTCTTGCCAATGTCTCCTCGACCTAGCCTGCGGGATCACTCCGTGCGGAGTCTGTCCCCGCACCAGGGCCGAGAGGCCATTTACAGGCCAGGCGACCCCAGCCAGACGGACCCCGAGTCAGCAACGTGGGACGAAGCTCATCGTCGTGTTACCTTCTATTGCCCCGTAGAGATGGTCGCTGCCCTTCAGGCCGAGATGCTGCGTTCGGGTCGCAGCAAGACCGCAGTCATCGTAGACGCCCTCAGGGCGCATCTGAAGGCATCCGCTCGCCGAAGGTAGGGCCGTAGCCTAGGATCGGTAGGCTTACCCCTGATCCAGGAACGGCGAGAGGCCCCTGCGGGACGGGAGAATCTACAGTAGGTGGGGAAAGGTTAGAACGGGGGTGAGACCCCCAAACCCACTCGCCCTAAACTTGTCGAAGGGGTGGCCGCGCGGCCAGCTCCGCCAGGCCAAGCTCCTGGAGCAGGCCCTGGATCTTATCCCAGGTGGCGTCCTCCACGAAGATGCCCTCCTGACGCTTCCGCTGCTCCGAGCGCCACTCCAGCTCCCCGGGGTAGAACACCTCGGTGAAGCCTTTGGCGGGTGCGGAGGTTTTCACGTAACGGGCGAACTCTGCCACGTCGCGCTTGAAGTCATCAAGAGATCGGAAGGCGGCCACGTTGAAGGCCGCCATGAAGACGCCGTCATTGTGGCGCCCCGTTGGGTCCATGCCAAAGCCCAGGCCCGTCAGCAGGCCGGTCAGCACCTCCACCATGAAGCTAAGGCCATACCCCTTGTGTCCTTGGGGGCCTCCCACGGGCAGCATGACGCCGCCCTGATAGTAGTCGTTGGGGTCCGTGGTGGGATTGCCCTCCTTATCCAGGATCAGGCCCTCCTCCACCTTCTGGCCCCGGCTGGCGGCCACCAGCAGCTTGTTGCCGGCCACGCCGGAGGTCGCGATGTCGATGAAGACCGGCCCCTCCAGGTCGCTGGGCATGGCGATGCAGATGGGATTGGTGCCCAGTCGCGGCTCACGGCCTCCGAAGGGAGCCACCAGCTTGGCCGCTCTCCCGGAGTCGGCGGTCATCAGGCCGACCATGCCCTCTCGCGTGGCCATCAGGGCGTAGTCGGTGAGGCGGCCGATATGGCTCTGGTGGGCGATGGTCCCCGCGGCCACGCCGCTCAGCCTGGCCTTCTCGATGACCAGGCGCATGGCCTTCTCCGAGACCACGAACCCGAATCCCCAGTGGCCATCAATTACAATCGCGCTCGTGGTCTCCTTGACCAGTTCAAAGGGAGCGCCCGGGACGATGTGTCCCTTGCGAATCCTGTCCACGTAGATGGGCACCTGGATGATGCCGTGGGAGTCGTGGCCCGCCAGGTTGGCCGCCACCAGGTGGTCGGCGACGGTGCGCGCCTCGTCCTCAGGGGCGCCTACAGCCTTGAAGACTTCAAAGGCGACAGCGTGCAGGTGGTCGTGGGAGAGAGTGGGCATAGTGCCTCGGGCTCACCCCGTGTGGTGGTGTTCCTGGTAGTGGAGGTGGAGCAGGTCTTGGCCGAAGTCGTTCTCCAGGTCACGCCAGACGGAGTGGATGTGGTTGGCGTCGTTCTGAGTGTTGTCGTACTCCACGAAAAAGGCCGGTCCGTGGATGCGGTAGTAGTGGCCCTGCCCCAACTCCAGGCTGCCCGCCCAGGCGAAGTGCAGCCGTTCAATGCCACGAGTTTTCAGGTTATGAAGCTCTCGCTGGGCCACCTCTGGGGACTTGCGGCCTATGTAGGTCCCGACCAGTCGCATCAGGGTCTCCCGCTGGGCGCTGGTCATGTCGGCGGCGGGCAGTCCTTCCATCTTCTCCATCACCACCTGACGGCTGTTGGTGGTGATGATGTCCGCAGGGGCCGTCTCGTCGATGAGGGCCCTAGCCGTCTGCTGCCGGTCCAGGCTGCGGGCCAGCTCTCTGGCCAAGTCCTCGACGACAGCCAGAATACGCAGCCCCTCCTTGGGCCCCGAAGGGACCCACGCCGGGTTGGCGCCAAAGAAGGAGGGAGTGACGGCCAGAAGCTGGTCGCCAACGACGGTGAAGTGAAGGGAGACGTGATGACCCTCTATTCGGCAGCCCCACGGGTCTTTAGCAGAGGGGTCGCCGAAGACGCTGAAGAAGTAGAGGCCCGGGTCCCGGTCCCACCGCACTGTGCCGGCGTCCCGCTCCAGGGCGCCCAGAATCAGCTCGTGTTGGATGATGGCCTGGACCTGGCCAAAGGCCTCCGTCGATAGACCGCTGCCGATCAGGGAGTAGGCCAGGTCTCGCTGACGCTGGTCCATCTCCTTCAGTGGTAATCCCTGGCGCTCGATAGGCGTATAGTGCCAGAAGAAGAACTCATCGTCCTTAAAATCAAAGACGGCGCGAGACCGCTGTTCGGAGGTCAGGGCGCCCAGAAACCCCACGGCGGCTTCCTTGACCTTGCCTGCCGTCTCCGGGGCGCTGCGCAGAATTTCTGTCTTGGAGGGTGCTCCGTGCTCAATCATGTGGGAAACCTCCTCTGGAAAGTTCAGCCCAACCTGGGCAACACCTTCTCCGTGAAGGTAGCCAGTTGCTCCATCTGGTTTCGTGATGCGAATCGAACGGTGAAGTAGCTGGCGCCCTCCTCCTTGTACCGAAGGATGGTGTCCACCGTCTTCTCCGGCGGCCCAAAGACGCAGAGAAGCTGCTTGCTGACCACATCGTAGGGGATGCCGTAGTAGTTCCGCATGAACTGGTCGCCCTCCCGCATGGCCTCATCCTCATCGTTTAGGTTCACCGAGATGTAGAGGCTCCTGGGCATGCGGCTGACGTCTCGACCAAGCGTTTCGGCGTGCTGGCAGACCTGCTCCCAGCACTCGCGATAGGTCTCCGGGCTGGGGACATTACAGATCCAGCCGTCGCCGAACTTGGCCACGCGCCAGAGGCCCCGCTTCACCAGGTTGCTGGAGATCCAGATGGGCACCGACTGCTGCACGGGCTTGGGCTCCAGGTCCACCTCCTCCAGGGGGTAGTAGGGCCCGGAGCGGGTTACTTTAGACTGGGTCCACAAGGCTCTCATGGCCTCCAGCCCCTCCTCCATGCGATCGGCGCGCTCCTTGATGGGCACGCCCACCACTGAGTGCTCCCTGACGAACATCCCGTTGTTGCTTCTGCCAGCGCCCACGCCCAGGACGAGACGACCGTTGGAGATGAGGTCCACGGTGGCTGCCATATGGGCCAGGTGTACTGGATGTCGCAGGGCCGTCAGCATGACCGCCGTGCCTATCTTCACCCGCTGGGTCCGAGCGGCTATGGCGGCCATGGTGGTCATGGGCTCCATGCGGGGCTTGGAAGTAATGCTGTCTCCCACCCATACCGAGTCGTACCCCATGCGCTCCGCCGTCTCGGCCATCTGCCAGTTCAGCTCCACCCGGGGCCTTCCGCCGTCGGCGTACACCAGGACCCCTCGTGTGGGAAGCAGCACTCCAAAGCTATCGGCCTCGCTGGCCATCTTTCTTTCTCCCTTGCCGGATGTTCAGGCACATTCTACGACTTTGGCTCAAGCGGCACAACGGCAGGGACATCCTCGGCTCGCATAGGGATAGCAGCGCATGGTCGGGGTAATGACCACCCATATTGACACGCTAGATTAGCGGGCGTAGGCTGCCGTCGCAGGAACCCTTCGCCAGCTTAGCTCGTAAAGGGGAGGCACCCCCCTTCGGCAAGCTCAGGGCAGGCTCTTGAACCCCCGACAGGGAACCATGGTTCCCTGTACCCTCCTAGGGTTTTTGTGCAAGGCCCCTCTAACCCTATTCCTTGAAGCGCGGGATAACGCCCTCGCCGAAGAGGCGCAACTGCCGCACCTTGTCCTCGAAGGGCATTCCCACGTAGTGCATGCGCACGATCAGGTAGTTCACGCCCGTCTCCGCCTCGTATCGACGGCAGGCCTCGACGCACTCCTCCGGCGTCCCGACGATGAACCGGTCCTGGGCCAGCTCCTGGAATGGCAGGCTGAAGGTGTCGCCTTCCGCCAGAGCCTTATCCTGGCCCCACTGCTGATAGACATCGTAGCGCCAGCCCAGCAACGGCCCAGCCTCACGGAAGGCCGACTCCATATCCTCGGCCAGGTAGACGTCCCGCCTCATGGGCAGGACAGCCGGGTCGCTGTGGCCGTGCTCGTGCAGCGCGGCCCGGTACATCTCCACCTGGGGCGCTATAAAGGACATAGGCGAGTGAGGGTTGATGACCCAGGTGTACCCAAGGCGGCCAATGCGACGTACTGCCCTGTCCACGTTGGCCGCCACCCAGATGGGAGGATGGGGACGTTGGACCGGCTTGGCCGTGGGCTTCACCGGCGGGACGTGGTAGTACTTGCCCTCGAAGGCCACCTCATCCTTTGTCCATAGCTGCTTGATGAGATCGAGGCCCTCGAAGAGGCGTCCAACCCGCTCCCGCGGATCTATGCCAAAGGCGGCGAACTCCTCCTCCCGATACCCCTGCCCCACGCCCAGGACGGAGCGACCGCCCGTAATGGCATCCAGCGTGGCCATCTCCTCGGCTACCTGGACAGGAGCATGGAGGGGCAGCAGAATAATCATTGGCCCTACGGTCATTCCCTCGGCCTCCGCCGCCAGCCGCGATAGCGCCGGAACGGTGGCGACGGTCTGATGGGGGTAGGTCAGGTAGTGCTGACTTATGAACACGCCCTCGAAGCCGTACTCCCGAGCCATGCGCACCAGGTAGGCCGCCTGGCGCAGGCTCTGCATCATGTTCACGCCAGGCGCATACCGCTCTGACAGGGTCAGGGTAAGCCCAAAGCGCAAAGGCAGCTCCTTTCACTCATCACTTCTTCTACGCACCTCAACACCCGCAGCCCGCTCCAAGGGCAGCACAACGGAAGCGATATCCGACTCCCGAAGTCCCAAAGCCAGGGCCTCGTCGGCCAGCTCCTTGGCAACGTCGGCCATGCGAGTGCTCGCTCCCGCCTCCTGGCCCATCTGTCGCACCAGGTCCAGGTCCTTCTCCAACAGGCGTATAGGCGCCGTGGGCGAGAAGTCGCGGTCCAGGAGGCGAGGTACCGTTCGCTCCAGCATGAAGGAGGCCCCCCAACTGGTGCGCAGCACATCGAAAAGCACTGCCGGATCGGCGCCTGCCTTGACGCCCAGGACCATGGCCTCCAGGACACTCGCCAGCCCAGTGGCCACCAGGTGCTGGTTCACCAGCTTCACAACACAGCCCGCACTGACGTCTCCCACCCGGCGGGCGTTCTGGCCCAGGGTTTCGAAGAGAGGCCGTGCCTGCTCAAAGGCGTCGGCATCTCCGCCAGCCATGATAGTCAGCGTTCCATCCTGGGCCCGCTCCACGCCGCCGCTGACTGGAGCGTCCAAGAAGAAGGCGCCCCGCTCTCGCGCCACTTCGCTTATGCGGTGGGCCAGAGAGGGCCCAATGGTGCTATGGTCTACCAGGACCTGTCCCGAGTAGCAGGCGGAAACGAGGCCATCGGCCCCCAGGAACACCTCCTGAGTGGCGGCCTCGTCCGAGAGACAGGCCAACACTACCTCCGAAGCCTCGGCCACCTCTCGCGGCGAGCCAGCCGCGCTGGCTCCTGCCAGGCATAGCTCCTCCACGCTGGCCTGGCTCCGGTTGTGAACGGTGAGGGTATACCCTGCCCTTAGCAGGTTGTAAGCCATCGGCTTGCCCATGCGTCCCAGGCCTATGAAGCCGACCCTCATACCGCTCCTTCCCGCCCTCTCACCTGGCCTCGGCCAGATACTTGGCTGCCTCCAGGGCCAGGTAGTTCCCGTACACCCCGAAGCCATAGACGGAGCCCTTGCACACGGGATGAATGCTGGACTGTATGCCGCGGACCGCGAGGTTGGTGAAGTGCACCTCGATGACCGGGAAGCCTACCTGGTTGATGGCGTTTCGCAGCACCGACGCGCTGGTGGTGAAGCCTGCGGGGTTGATGACCGCGGCGTCGAAATCACGGTCGTGGGCGTCGTAAAGGGCGTTGGCCACCTCTCCTTCTATGTTGGAGTGGAAGGTCTCCACCTCGATGTCCAGGGTCGCAGCGTAGCCGCGTATCTTGTCGTTGATCTGCTCCATGGTCTCCGAGCCGAAAAGCTCTATCTGGGTCCTGCCTCGCATGTTGAAGCCTGCGCCCTGGATCACCAGAACCTTGGTCATTAGCTCACCTCCCACGTTTGCTTTGAAGGCCCCCTTTAGCCTCGGACGCGACGACCTGATTGTAGCCCAGGAGACAGGGGTGTCAAGTGTGATCCCTGGCATAGGATGGCTTGACGTTGGTATCCTTGAAAGGGATACACTGGTTCGGCAAAGGGGGTGTGTTATGGATTCGCTGTTTCAGACATCCCGAGAGCCCAAGGTCCTGGAGCTTGAGAAGACCGATGATGGTCAACTTCGGCTGATCATTACCCTTCAGAAGCTGGGGGTGGTGACAAAGCTGGAGTACTTCTTGGACCGGGATGAGGCGCTGTCGCTGAGCAGGGTGTTGGGCAAGGAGGCCACATCGTGATGGCCGGAGCCATCGCTGGGAAGAAGAGGTAGCCCGATGATGTGGAGCACCGTGTCCATTGCGGACAAACCCACAACCCTGCTGGTGGATGCCTCGCGCAACGTCCAGGGGTGGGAGGCGGAGTTCTGCGATCGCTTTTTCGCCAGTATGAAGCGGCGCGATCTCTCCCTGATTGGCAGCGCGCCAATCCGAGTCGGTGATGCGGAAGAGCTAACATCATGCATGCGGCATCAGGAGGAGTTCAACTGCATTCTGTTGTTCGGGCATGGAGAGGGAGAGAAGGACGCACCCTGGGCAAACCTTAGGAGCTACTGGGAATGGCTTAGCTCGCGAGCCGGGCTCTCTCCCAAGCTCTTCGCCGCGTGCACCTGGGAAAGCTACGACCCCGAGGTGAGCCAGGAGATCCTGGAGTCCCCAAACAGCTTCGCGCCCCGGGCGCTGGCCCCTCAATCGGCCCTCACGCCTCGTGAGGCAGGTCTGTTTTACCTCAAGTTCTTCACCGAGCTGTACGACCACTCCATTGACAGTATCACAGGGAAGATGGCCTGGTTCTCCCACTCCAAGGCGAGGGCGCTGCCGCGTAGACGCAAGCTGCCGGGCAGCGTCGGCGTGCGATGCTAGGGCGAGGTCTCTCCTAGCCAAGCCTCGAAGTAGCTCGCCACCCCTTCCGTGTACTCCTCCGGGTACCCGCAAGCCTCATTTGATAGCACGCCTCATGGCCAACTCCACGTCAGCTTCGGGCGATTATACTAGAACCGCCAGCAATCAGCGTACAGGCATTTCGAAAGGCACCTTCTATTTAACAGGCGACCAGGTATCAGTCCGCGGGTCAAATACCTCCGCCAGCCGTGCTTTCCTAACTACGGACTAACTGCCTAAAACGGAACCTCCCACTACGAGAACTCTTCCATCAACCAAGAGGGTGGCGGTGTATTCGCTGCGGTTCCCTGGAGCTGTAAACGACCACTGCTCCATGGTAGGGTTCTGGAACAACACCCCACCGTTTGCGAGCAGAGTAGTGTCGAAGCTCAGGGAAAATGTCCGCCTAAGTGTCAAGGGAAAATGTCATCTCGGTGGATTGCCATGCTAGCAGATTACGATACTTCCGACGTTGCGCGCGCCATGGGTGGTCTTTCAGCATTCATGTACTTCCTCACGGTTTCTCTATGTATGCCCAGTTCACGGGCGATCCCACGAATGGACAGCCCCTTGCGTTTCGCCTTCTGCACCGCCTTCCATCTCGCCGTCTGAAGTGGGGTGGGCTTTCTGGATCGCGGAGTCACAGTCTCGTGAACTTTTGCGGCGCCGTTGCGGTCAGCATGGTCGCGGAGTTTTTCCGCTTCGAGCATTGTGCCCATTAGCGCCACTTCGTCCTCCGACCTTCTGATTACACCGTTGGTGTAGCGGCTGGGAACAGTCGTGTGTACAGTCCTCGTGCCGAAGCTGCGCAGGATACTCGGACGGGGCGGCGCTTCCTGGGAGGCGACTATACGCCCTTCGTGTTGCACTGCCAGTCGGCCGTCCAGCCCTTCGAGTACATCCACCACCGATCCGGCATAGCTCGGTCGACCCTTGTCGGGAAGCAACTGTAGGGTGCGCCAGCGGTACTTCACTGTGTTGTCTCGGCCAACCCTGCGCCTGTACTTCAGGCATAGGACTGTGTCCAGGCACATCCCCGGATCCAGGACCCGATACGAGGTGTCTGCGTGCTCCGACGGCACACGAAAGCGTTCATTGAAGCGGGGAAGGAAGTCGTTGAGCACGCGGTTAGCGTCATCGATGGCGGTCGCGCCTGCGAGTCTCAGTTCCGTGACCAGCCTGTCCTGAAGTGTGCCCGCGGTGCGTTCCACCCGGCCTTTGGCTTGCGGTGACCGTGCGAATATCAGCTGTACGCCGATCTCACCCATCGCGCGCGAGAACTGGGTGGGAGCGGCGGCGGTCTCTGACGGCGGCGTGTGCTTGAAGACGGCATGACGGTCTGAATAGAGTGCGAGCGGTATACCGTAGCTCTGTATCAGATGCCGCATCAGCAGGAAGTAGCTGCGGGTGTTTTCCAACTCGCAGAACAGGGCATTGACGACACAGCCAGTAGCATCGTCCACCGCCAGCAGTAACGTGAACTGGGGTCCATCTTCTCCCAGCCATCTGTGGTAGCTGCCGTCTATCTGTATCAGCATTCCCTCGCGAGCCATCCGCTGCCGTCGAACACGATGCTTCGGCGGCCTGCGACGACGAGGACTGTTCACACCGACGTTGGTCAGTATCTTGCGCAACGTGTTACGACCGATGTCTATGCCCTCTCGCTCCCTCAGCAGCTCACCCAGGTGCGTGTGGTTGACTCCCGCGTATCGGGTCCGCGCCAGAAGCACCACATCGTTCGCCAACGAGTCCGGCGTAGCGTTGGCCGGCCTGCGACCTCGATTGCCGTGAGCGAGTGCGGCTGCTCCTCTCTGCTCGTACGCCGCCAGGATACGCCTGGTGTGGCGCGCGCTCACTCCCATCAATGTCGCTGCCTGCTCGATGGTCATATGGTCCGCCATCAAACTGCTGAATACCTGAAGCCTTGCTTGCTCTTTCTGCGTCAATCTCAATGTCTCCATCATGGGGACATTTTCGCTTGACAGTTAGCAAGGACAGAATCGCTGAGCAACAACAAGAGTAGTGTGACAATACCGCACCAGGCAAATAGAACTCGTAGCCACCCATTGCCCGCTTTCTGGATCATACACTTCAGCGTAAGTGTCGAGGAGCCCGTGCCCTCTCGCACCTCTCATGACCAACACCCGGCCGTCGGCCAGGAGGGTAGCACTTGGAAACAGCGGTGCCTGGGCCATTGAACCCGTAGCCGTCCATTGCCCGCTTTTTGGATCATACACTTCAGCCGAAGTAAGAAACTCGAACTCTTTCCCCATACTCTCTCCCACGACACCTCCCACGACTAATACCCGGTCGTCGCCGAGGAGAGTGGCCGCGGGACCCCGCCGCTGCCGGCCCATGGAACTCGTTACCGTCCATTGCCCGCTTTTTGGATCATACACTTTAGCCGAAACTGTACCTCCTCCCACAACCAGCACTTGCCCGTCGGCCAGAAGAGTGACGGTGTGGTTACTGCGCTCTTGAGTCATAGGATCCGTAGCCGTCCACTTTTCTGTTTTTGGATTGTACACCTCCGCAGATGTGCCACCCCCTCCCATAATCAGCACACGCCCGTCAGCCAGGAGTGTCGCCGTGTGCCCCCGACGGACGCGTCCCATTGAGCCTGCGGGCGACCATGTTCCAGTCTCCGGATGATACACCTCAGCCGAAGCCGTACCTCCTCCCACAACCAGCACTCGTCCGTCGTCCAGGAGAGTAGCGGTGTGGCCACTGCGGGCCTGGGCCATCGAGCGCGTAGGCTTCAATTTCCCATTCTTGGGGTCATACTCCCCCGCAGAACCTTCGAACCTGGAGTCTCCTCCTCCCGCGACCAATACACGGCCGTCGGCCAGGAGAGTGGCAGTATGACCACTGCGCAGCGTCCTGTGCTCGAAGTCGAATTCCTGGCATCCGAGTCCCGCTGCGGCCAGCAAAGCCAATCCAAGGAGAAAGAAGCCACATTTGAATAGGGACATGTTCTGCCTCCTAGTTCGTTGCATACGACCATCTTACGAGGCATCTGACTAACCAGTAAGTTACAGAGTAACCGTCTTTGGACGTTCTTGCGTACCAGGTTTTCATAGTGCAAATGGACTATGATTCCAGGCATCGTACACCACTTGTGCCTCCCGTTGATGACGCGGCTCCCTCATGTAGTGATATGCTAGGCGCCAGAAGCGGCCAGCATAAGCCGATTTGGAGGCTCGCACCATGGACATCCCCACCTTCAAGGACGTTCTCCAGGCGCGACAGGTGGTCTACCAGCACGTCTCGCGGACGCCCCTCCACCACTACCCGGCCCTGAGCGCCCTGGTGGGAGCGGAGGTCTACCTGAAGCATGAGAACCACCACGCCCGTGGCTCCTTCAAAGTCCGTGGGGGCGTCAACTTCATGACTCACCTCTCGCCTGAGGAGCGTAAACGAGGCGTGATCACCTCCTCCACCGGCAATCACGGGCAGTCCATCGCCTACGCGGGGCGGGCCTTCGGCGTAAAGGCGGTCGTCGTCGTGCCGGAGGGCAGCAACCCCAACAAGCTGGAGGCCATGCGTAACCTGGACGCCGAGGTCATCGTCCACGGCTCCATGTTCGACGAGTCCCGGGCCCACGCCGAGATGCTGACCAGAGAGATGGGGTACCGGTACGTCCATGCCGCCAACGAGCCGCTGCTCATCGCGGGCGTGGCCACCTACACCCTGGAGGTCTTCGAGGACCTGCCCCAGGTGGACTACCTCTTCGTGCCCTTGGGAGGCGGCAGCGGCGCCTCTGGAGCCTGCATCGTGGCCAAGACCCTGAACCCCTCCACCCAGGTCATCGCCGTCCAGTCCGAGGCGGCGCCAGCGGGCTACCTCTCCTGGAAGGGGGGCCGCCTAGTGGAGGCGGAGATGTCCACCTTCGCCGAGGGCCTTGCCACCAGCACTGCCTACGAGCTGCCACAGAGCATCATCCAGGATCTGCTGGACGACTTCCTTCTGGTCAGCGACGACGAGATCAAAGAGGCCATAGTCCACCTCTTGCAGCGGGCCCACACCCTGGCCGAAGGGGCAGGGGCCACCGCCCTGGCCGGCGCCATCAAGGCCCGGGACCGGCTGGCGGGCAAGAAGGTGGCGGTGGTGGTGAGCGGCGGCAACATCACTGTGCAGCAGCTTTCCGGCATCCTCCGAGAGACCCAGGTCGCCTAGCCGTACCCCCCTTGACACCCTCCGCATGTACGGAGACAATCCCACCATTGGTGAAAGTCCACCCCGTTAGAGGGGTGACGTATCCCGGGGCGCAGGAGATTCCCCATGTTCGACATCCTTATCAAAGGCGGCCGCGTGGTCGATGGCACGGGCCAGACCTGGTTCAGGGCCGACGTCGGCGTGGAGGGCGACTCGCTGACGGTCCTGCGAGGGGACACCTCCGCGGTCGAAGCCGGTCGGATCATCGACGCCTCGGGATGCGTCGTCTGCCCCGGCTTCATCGACATGCACTCCCACTCGGACCTGGCCATGCTCACCAACCCCCGGCACGAAGCCAAGGTCAGCCAGGGCGTCACCACAGAGGCCCTGGGCCAGGACGGCCTCTCTTACGCTCCCATATCCCCCCAAAACCTGGAGCCCCTCCTTCACTACCTGGCCGCCGTCAACGGCCTTCCTCCCGAAGGCGTGCGATGGAGCTCCGTGAAGGAGTTCCTGGACCTCTTCGACAACCGCGCCTCATGCAACGTGGTCTTCTTCGTTCCCCACGCCTCAATACGTATCGAGGCCATGGGCTGGGAGGCTCGTCTACCCACCCCTGGTGAGTTAAAGCGTATGCAGGAGCTGGTGATCTCCGGGATAAAGGATGGGGCCTTCGGCTTCTCCACGGGCCTTACCTACACCCCCGGCACCTACAGCGACACCAACGAACTGGTCGAGGTGTGTCGCGCCATCAGAGACCTGGGCGGCATATACGTGACCCACTGCCGCTACTCCCTGGGAGACGGGTTGCTGGACCCCTTCCGAGAAGCCATAACCATCGGCAGAGAGAGCGGCGTCCCCGTTCATATATCCCACTACCACAACCCTCTAGACGGCATGGGGGAGAAGATGCTGACCCTGGTAGACGAGGGACGAGACGCCGGCGTGGACGTCACCTTTGATCAGTACCCCTACGCCGCCGCCAGTACCCTGCTTCTCTCTCTGATCCCTGCCTGGGTCCATGCAGGCGGGCCTCAGATGCTCCTGGAGCGCATCAAGAGCCGTCAGGTGCGGGACCAGATCAAGGATGGCGTCTATCCCCAGTGGGGCGGTGGCCTGGAGAACTACATCTTTAGCCAGATCGGCTCCCCAAAGAACAAGGAGTGGGAGGGCAGGTCCCTGGTGGACTTGGCCAGGGCCCAGGACAAATCCATGGTGGACACCGTCTGCGACCTTCTCATCGAGGAGAACCTGAACGTGGCCTTCGTTGCCAGGACGGGCAATCCGGACAATATCCGCACCATCATCAAGCATCCTGCCCAGATGGTGGGCAGCGACGGGCTTCTCACCGGCGAGAAACCCAACCCTCGCAGCTACGGCACCTTCCCCTTCATCCTGGGTCACATCGTGCGAGACGAGAAGCTCCTAAGTCTGGAGGATGCGGTGCGGAAGATGACCTCCAACCCAGCCCAGCGCCTTGGCTTGAGGGACCGGGGTATCCTGAGAGATGGCATGAAGGCGGATGTGGTAGTCTTCAACCCGGACACTGTGCGGGCCACAACCACTTACGAGGAGCCCAAGCAGCTCCCAGAAGGAATCGACTACGTTCTGGTCAACGGCAAGCTGGTCATCGACAAGGGACGGCACACGGGCGCCCTACCCGGCCGGGCTCTAAGGCACACCTGATCTCGATTTCAAGGAGGGACCTATGTCAACTAACCCCAGCGGAAAGAGTCCTATCGAGCTGTACGTCAGCGCCATGGAGCGCACCAAGCGCTACGTCGCCGGCGTAAGGCCCGATCAGTGGACGGGCCCCACGCCCTGCACCGACTGGAACGTCCGACAGCTTGTGGGACACATTGTGTCGGAAAACTTGTGGGCAGCCGAGCTCTTCAAGGAGAAGACCATGGCGGAGGTGGGCGATCGCCTGGATGGCGACCTTCTGGGCAGCGACCCTAAGGCGGCCTATGACAACTCGGTGCAGGTGGCCAAGGCCACCGTCGAGGCGCCAGGCGCTATGGAAGCGGTTTGCCACGTCTCGTATGGGGATATCTCCGGAGCGAACTATGCCGGCGACCTCTTCACCGACCTTCTCATCCACGGGTGGGATATCGCCAAGGCTACAGGCCAGGACACTACCCTGGACCCCGACCTGGTGGCCGTCTGCTATGCTAGGGTGGAGCCCATCAAAGACGATCTCCGGGCCAGCGGGGCCTTCGGGTCTGATATTCAGGTAGCCCCAGATGCGGACCTACAAACCAAGTTATTGGCGCTGCTGGGCCGGCAGGCATAGGGAAGTAGAGGGGAGAGCTAAGGGGTAGATTCTATTTTTCTGGGAACATCAAGTCCTTGACAGCGTTGGAAGAAGGGTTCTATATTCACCCTGAATCGGAATCAGTGTCTGCTTTGGCGCATTAAATTGAATTGTAGGAGAGGATGCCATGACTCACCCACTAGTGGACGAATCCACCATGCTGAAAACGGAATGTGAGCATTTCGCCACGCAGGTCGTGGACGAGGTGCAGCCCCTGTCCGACGTCTGCCAGGACTGCGGCCTGGACAGGCCCCTACGCATGTGCGCTACTTGCGGCTACGTCGGCTGCTGCGAGTCCAGGGCCTCCCACGACACCCTGCACTGGGAGAAGACGGGCCACTCCCTCATCCGGAGGCTGCCGCTGGCGGAAGACTCCTTCACCTACTGCTACGAGCACAAGAAGTACCTCAAGTAGTTTGGCCAAGCCGTAGTAGCGGAGGGACCGTTGAAGCGCCTCCAGATCGACGTATACCTGAGTGACCAGGGCGTCCTCCATACGATGGCGGAAGATGTCCGACGGGGCCTCACCGCCACACCCAAAACTCTGCCACCCAAGTACTTCTACGACGCAGAGGGCTCCGACCTCTTCGAGTGTATTACAGAGCTCCCCGAATATTATCCGACCCGAACTGAAAGAGGACTCCTGGCCTCCGTTGCCGAGGAGATCATGGGCCAGGTGTGTCCACGGGAACTGGTGGAGGTGGGCTCCGGCTCCTCTTCCAAGACACGCCTGCTGCTGGACTCCCGTAACGGCGCAGACACCCTGGCCCTCTACTTACCATTCGATATCAGCGAGGAGATGCTCCGCGCCTCTGCCGCTTCTCTGTTGGAGGAGTATCCGTCTCTCCACGTCCGGGGCGTCGTCGGAGCTTTTGAGCAACATCTTGACAACCTTCCACCACCCACAGGCCGCCGTCTGGTGGCCTTCCTGGGAAGCACCATAGGAAACCTGGACCCACCTCAACGTCACCTCCTCCTCCTTGAGTTGAGGGGTCTTCTGGAGCCCGACGGCAGGCTGCTTCTAGGCGTTGACCTGGTGAAGGACGTCTCCATCCTGGAGGCGGCGTACAACGATTCAGCCGGAGTCACGGCCCAGTTCAATCGCAACATCCTGCGGGTGGTCAACCGTGGCCTGCAGGCCGATTTCCAGCCTGATGCCTTCCAGCACCAGGCCTTCTTCAACCGGGAAGAGGCCCGCATCGAGATGCATCTAAGGCCGGTGTCGCCCCAGACCGTTCAGGTAAGGGACCTGGGGTTGACTATCGAGGTTACGCCCGAAGAGACCATATGGACCGAAAGCTCCTACAAATTCACCCATGATTCCGTCGCCGCCATGTTCCGGGATGCGGGCCTAACCCTGGAGCGCTGGTACACCGACGCCGATAACCTGTTTGGGCTGGCCCTGGCGTCGCCGGCGTAGCTTCACGGGCGGGTAGGTAGGAAATAAGCGGTTGGCTACAAAGCTACGGTCCGGAAGCCCGCGAAGACGTTGCGCCGGTCCGGGGTGTAGAAGTTGCGCCAGGTGTTGCGAATGAGGCGGGAGCGAGTGGCCCAGCACCCTCCTCGTAGCACCCTCTGCCCTCCGAAAGAAGGCTCTGAATACTCCCTGTACGGATCCGCCACAAACCCTGGGTAGGGCCTAAAGGTGTCTGCGGTCCACTCCCAGACGTTGCCCATCATCTGGCGGCACCCAAAGGCGCTATCCCCGGCAGCCAGGGCGCGAACGTCCACGCAGTCCATGTTGGCCGCGTCAAGGTTGGCCCTTTCGGGCGTTGGTGGCTCATCGCCCCAGGGGTACCTTCGCTTGCGCCGTGATATGCCGAGGCCATCAGGCGTCGGCTCAGCGCTGGCGGCGGTTTCCCATTCAGCCTCGGTGGGCAGGCGCCGACCCGCCCACGCACAGTATGCGTCGGCCTCATACCAGTTGACGTGGATTACGGGGTTGTCAGGCTCCACCGGTACCAGGGTATCGAAGCGACACCGGTACCATCTTCCATCTGAGCCCCGCTGCCAATAGGCCGGATGCTCGGCCTTCTCTAGGGTGAGCCACTCCCAACCCTCATCGCTCCAGAGCTCCCGCTGTCGGTAACCACCCGACTCCACAAAGGCCTGGAACTGGGCGTTGGTCACCGGCGTGGCAGAGATACGGAAGGGCGCTACCTCCACAGGATGTGCCCACTTCTCGTTGTCGAAGACAAAGGGGATGTCCGGGGTCGCCCCCAGAAGAAAGGCGCCGCCGGGTATCTCCACATCGTGGGGTTCAAAATCAGGGTCTACCAGGACATCGGTCCCGTTGCGCCCGATAGAGGAGAGCGAGGGGCAGGGGTACCCCAGGGTCTGCCTTATGTGGGTCATGGTCTCGGTGTGCATATCCTCATGACAGATGACCAGGCGGTAGAAGTACATCTCCTCCTCGGTGGGCTCCCTGGAATCCAGCCGGCGAATGCACTGCTCCAGCACGTCGCTAATGTACTCCAGAGTCTCCTGCCTAGTGGGGTATGACGGCGCCCATCTGCGGGCGTTGGGAATGATAAAGGAGTCGTAGAGGGAATCGGCGTAGCCCCGCAGCGATTCCGCATTGTCCAGGTTCCGCAGTATCCACTTCTCCTGGAACCAGCCAACGTGGCCCATCTCCCAAATGAGAGGTTCGATTACCGGCATGGGAGGGCCCAGCAGCTGCTCATCGGTCAGCCCGGATAGCAGCTCCAGCTCCCGAGTGCGAGCATCTGCCAGTTGTTGAATCAGCTCCGCGGCCGTAGTTGGGGTCGTAAGGTTCACGGCGCCTCCTTGCCGCCCTCAGCAGCTACCGAGTTCCCTCTCCTCCGCCCCTTGACGTGGTAATAGATGCGCCCGGAGGCCCTTGGGTTCCGCATCGCTCCTCTTATTCGGAACCTTGACTTTTGGGCTGGGCTAGCAGAGCGTGGCAGAAGCGGGCTGTGTCCACCAGGTCGGGTATGGGCACGTACTCCCGGGTGGTGTGCATCTCCCTGGTGGACATCCCCACCACAACGCACTGTATGCCGTGACGGTTGAAGATGTTGGCGTCGGTACCGCCTCCCGAGGGCACTACGCTGGGCTGAAGCCCCAGGGTAGGCAGGACGCCGCTTACCCGCAGCACCATGGGGTCGTCTGGCGATAGGGAGTACATCTCGAACTCCACCTTTATTTCGTCGTCGATGGAAGCCTCGTGGTACTTTTGCCTGGCCGCCTCCAGAATGTCTACGACCTTGAGGCGCAGCAGGTCCAGGGTCTCGATATTCCTGCTGCGAAACTCTCCGGAGAAGGAGGCCAGCTCCGGCACGGCGTTGCGCACGGACCCACCAGAGATAGTGCCCACATTGAAGGTGGTCTCCTCATCCAGGCGACCCTGGGGAAACTGGGAGATAATGTCCGTGGCGATGCTGATGGCCGAAAGCCCCTTCTCAGGCTCGACGCCGGCGTGGGCGGCGCGGCCCGTAACGTGTACATCGAAGCTCATGTAGGTGGGGCTGGCCGAGGTAATCTTACTGACGGGGCCATTGCCATCGAAGACCACGCCCTCCCCTGCCCGCACCAGAGAGAAGTCCAGGTTCCGCGCCCCCACCAGGCCGATCTCCTCTCCACGAGTGAACACTAGCTGGACGGGTATCCTCTGGGCGCCCTCCTCCTGAATGGACTGCAGACCCTCCAGGATGGCGGCGATGCCCGCTTTGCAGTCTCCCCCTAGGATGGTGGTGCCGTCGGAGACTATGCGGTCATCTTCGATGCGAGGCTTTATACCGCGGCCCGGCTCCACCGTGTCCATGTGGGACGAGAGCAGCAGGGGAGCGTCCCCCTCCTCCGACGCTATAAGGTTGCCATGCTGGTCCCGCTGGATGGTGAAGCCCAGGGCCACCAGGCGGGCCTGAAGCTCCTGGGCCACGGCCTCCTCCTCTCCGGAGGGGCTATCGATGCGCACCAGGTCGCAGAAGGTGTTTACCAGTCTGTCGCGGTTGATCATGGGGTGCCTCCCCCTTCCTTACGCGCCTCCACATCGGCGACCTCCTGCAGCTCCTCCTGCATACGCCTGATGCCGTAGCGGCGGAAGGACTCCGCGTACTGGTAGGGGAGGCCGTTCTCCTTGGCGGTTCGCCCGAACCAGGCCTTTATCCCCCGGGCGAAACCCTCCTCGCCTCCTCGGCTCTCCACCCAGTCCTGTAGCTGGCTCTTGTGAGCCAGCAGCGCCTGGATCTTCAGGTCGATGACGTCGTCGATGTTGATGAAGGTATCGGACTTCTCCTGGGAGCCCCAGAAGAAGAGCTCGTCCACGTTGTGGCCCGAGAGCCCCTGCGCTATGTGCTCCGGGTAGTGGAGGCGGTCCCGAGCGTAGGGGAAAACTGCATCCGAGGTTACCAGCCCGGCGATGCGATGGTCTCGATGGATGTAGAAGGAGGTGCGGAAGGGGTCCGTGGTAAAGGCGATGTCCGGCTTGAGCCTTCGGATGTGGTAAACCAGCTGGCTACGGAAGGCGTGGTCGTCCTCCAGCTCGCCATCGCCAAAGTCAAGGAAGACCACCTCCGACACGCCGAGGATTTGGGCGGCACGCCGCTGCTCCTCCTCCCGCGCGGACCGCAGGTACTCCGCGGACATATCCGTCTCCCTACCACCCTTGTCGCCGTTGGTGGCTACCAGATAGAAGACCTCTTTGCCGGCCTTCACCAGTTGCGCCACCGTTCCAGCGCAGCCGAACTCGGCATCGTCAGGATGGGGAGTAACCACCAGCGCTCGCTGGACCGGCTCTAAGGCCTCCATAGGTCCCTCTCTTTGGCGGATTGATGCGCCACCAATGTTAGCAAATACGTATGCACCTTGCTACCGGCAACATTGTGCTTTTTTTCACCCTTTGACATCGTCTATTATGGGTGCTATACTGGCGTCAAGGATTGTTGACCAAAAAGGTCAACAATTATGAGGGAGGGTTTTGGCCAATCCAAAGGTCATCTCACGCACCACGGGCATCGAGGACTCCGAGTACAAGTGGGGCTTCACCATCGACATCGAGTCCGACGTAGCCCCCAAGGGCCTCAATGAGGACATCGTCCGTCTGATCTCCCAGAAAAAGGGAGAGCCCGAATGGATGCTGGAGTGGCGTCTAAAGGCCTACCGTCACTGGGTCAAGCTGAACCAGAAAGAGCCCCACTGGGCCAATGTCCACCATCCTCCCATCGACTACCAGGACATTATCTACTACTCTGCTCCCACATCCAAGAAGGACGGCCCCAAGAGCCTTGACGAAGTGGACCCAGAGCTGCTGGCGGCCTTCAGCAAGCTAGGCATCCCCCTGGAGGAGCAGAAGCAACTGAGTGGCGTGGCGGTGGACGCCGTCCTGGACAGCGTCTCCGTCGCCACCACATACAAGGATATGCTGGAAAAGCAGGGGATCATCTTCTGCTCCTTCACCGAGGCCATCCAGAACCACCCGGAGCTGGTAAAGAAATACCTGGGCTCCGTCGTACCCTACAGCGATAACTTCTACGCCACCCTCAACTCGGCGGTATTCAGCGACGGCTCCTTCGCTTACGTACCCAAGGGGGTGCGCTGCCCCATCGAGCTGATGACCTACTTCCGCATCAACCAGGCCGACTCCGGCCAGTTCGAGCGGACCCTTATCGTCGCAGAAGAGGGCAGCTACGTCAGCTATCTGGAGGGGTGTACGGCGCCCATAAGAAAGACCAACCAGCTTCACGCCGCCGTGGTTGAGCTGGTGGCCCTGGACAACGCCGAGATCAAGTACTCGACCCTCCAGAACTGGTATCCGGGGGACAAGAACGGCGTAGGCGGCATCTACAACTTCGTCACCAAGCGAGGCAAGGCCCAGGGAGTAAACTCCAAGATCTCCTGGACCCAGGTAGAGACGGGCTCCGCCATCACCTGGAAGTATCCCAGCGTGATTCTTCAAGGGGACAACTCCGTGGGCGAATTCTACTCCGTGGCCCTGGTGAACAACTACCAGCAAGCGGATACCGGCACCAAGATGACCCACATCGGCAAGAACACTAGAAGCACCATTATCGCCAAGGGGATCTCCGCCGGACACGGGAACAACACCTACCGTGGCCTGGTCAAGATAATGCCCTCGGCCAGAGGCGCCAAGAACTTCACCCAGTGTGACTCCCTCCTCATAGGCGACAAGTGCGGCGCCAACACGGTGCCCTACATAGAGGTAAAGAATCCAACGGCCCGCGTAGAGCACGAGGCCTCCACCTCCAAAGTCAGCGACGACCAGCTCTTCTACTGCTTGCAGCGCGGCATCTCGGAAGAGGATGCCCACCACCTGATAATCAACGGGTTCTGCAAGGAGATATTCAAGGAGTTGCCCTTCGAGTTCGCCATGGAGGCCAGCCAGCTCCTCAAGGTCAGCCTGGAAGGAGCCGTAGGCTAGATGAGCGGCCTGGCGAAGAATAACAGTACCCCCATGCTGGTGGTACGGGACCTCCATGTGTCCGTTGCCGACGCGGAGATATTGAAGGGCGTGAACCTGACGGTCAATGCCGGCGAAGTGCACGCCATTATGGGGCCCAACGGCTCAGGCAAAAGCACCCTGACCAATACGCTGGCTGGAAGGCCCGAATACACTGTTACCTCTGGAGAAGTCCTGTATGAAGGCCGAAACCTCCTGAAGATGCCCCCGGAGGAGCGCGCCAGAAAGGGGCTCTTCCTGGCCTTTCAGTACCCCGTGGAGCTGCCGGGGGTGCGCTACTGGCAGTTCATGAAGTCCGCCGTAGACGCCCTCCGCACGCACCGAGGCGAGGAGGAGACGGAGGTCCGGGCCTTCAACAAGCTGTTCGAGGATAAGGTAAAGCAGATGGAGATTGAACCAGCGCTTATGAAGCGCTCCGTCAACGAGGGGTTCTCCGGAGGCGAGAAGAAGCGCAGCGAGGTTCTCCAGATGGCGCTCCTGGACCCAAAGCTGGCCCTATTGGATGAGACCGATTCCGGCCTGGATATCGACGCCCTTAAGACGGTGGCTAAAGGTGTCAACCGCCAGCGAAGCCCCTCCAATGCAATTGTGGTGGTTACTCACTATCAGCGCATTCTCGACTACATCACCCCGGACCATGTTCACGTGCTCATAGACGGTCGTATCGTCCAGTCCGGAGGCTCGGAGCTGGCCCTGGAGCTGGAGTCCAAAGGGTACGACTGGGTCAGGGACTCAATAGAGAGCGGAGCGCCGGCAGGCGCCTCCTAGCCTGGGAGCCTGCGGAGCCAGTATGACTCAAGTCTTGGCAAAGGAAGATAGGTATCACGCGGATTTTAGAGCCCTTGAGGCGAGCCTGCCGGGCGGCCAGCCCGAGTGGCTGACCCAGGTGCGCCAGCAGGCCTGGACCCGCTTCTCCGAAGTGGGGTTTCCCACGGCCAGGCGAGGCAACGAGGAGTGGAAGTACACCAGCGTCGCTCCCATAGCCAACGCCACCTTCGAGCACCCCTCTGACGCAACCCCAGGCCAGGTCAGCGCCGCCGATGTACGCCGACTAGCCCCCTGGGACGATGACTGGATAAACCTGGTCTTCGTCAATGGCCGTTACTCCGAGGCCCTTTCGGCGACGCCCGTCGTGCCTAACGGCATCGTGGTTAAGAGTCTGGCCGAGGCTGTCATGGCAGACCGCGACCTGCTGGAAGAGCACCTCTCGCGCCATGCACTCGTGGAGGCCAACGGGTTCATCGCCCTGAACACCGCCTTCCTCCAGGACGGGGCCTTTGTTCACGTCCCGGATGATCACGTCTCCACCAACCCTCTGCATCTGCTCTTTCTCACGACGGAAAGAGGCCGTCCCACCGCTTCACACCCGAGGACGCTCATAGTGACCGGCAGACGCAGCAAGCTGGCGGTCGTCGAGAGCTACGTCACCCTTTCAGAGGCCTCCTATTTCACCAATGCGGTTGCGGAGATAGAGCTGGGAGAGGGCGCCCAGGTTGAGCATTACAGGCTTCTCATGGACAGCCCCGTCGCCTTTCACGTGGGGACGACCAGGGTGCATCAGAGCCAGGACAGCGCCTTCTCCTCAACCTCTTTCGCCATGGCCTCGGCCTTGGCCAGGAACGACCTCCATGTGATGCTGGATGCGCCCGGAAGCTCCTGCTCCCTCAACGGCCTGTACCTGACTGCTGGCACGCAGCACATCGACAACCATATTGGCATAACCCATGCCAAGCCCCACACTACCAGCCACCAGTACTACAAAGGCATCCTTGGCGGAAAGTCCAGGGCCGTCTTCAGCGGAAAGGTGGTGGTGCAACCCGATGCCCAGAAGGCTTGGGCCCGGCAGACCGACCGAAACCTCCTCCTGTCGGAGGGGGCCGAGGCGGACTCCTCGCCCAGCCTGGAAATCTTAGCCGACGACGTAAACTGCACTCACGGGGCCACGACGGGCCAGATAGACGAAGATACCCTCTTCTACATGAGGAGCCGTGGCCTGGACCTGGAGACGGCCAAGGGCATGCTGATCAACGCCTTCGCCAGCGAGATCATCGATACCGTTACCCTGGCGCCCCTTCGAGCCTACCTGGAGAGGTGGATTTCTGAAGCCCTTCCAAGCCTGCAAAACGAGGCGACCTTATGACGGGGGCCACACCAACCAGAGACCAGCGTGCCTCTGAAAAGCGCGCCTTTGACGTAGCCAGAATCAGGGAGGATTTTCCCATCCTGAAGCAGCAGGTCCACGGAAAACCCCTGGTCTACCTGGACAGCGCCGCCACCAGCCAGAAGCCCCAGATGGTCATCGATACCCTCGTCCGGTACTACACCTCGGAGAACTCCAACGTCCACCGGGGCGTCCACTACCTGAGCGAGCGGGCCACCTTGGAGTATGAAGGCGCCCGCACCAAGATAAAACAGTTCCTCAACGCCTCGGAGGAGCGCGAGATCGTCTTCGTGCGGGGCACCACCGAGGGCATCAACCTGGTGGCCAACTCCTTTGGCCGGCAAAACATCGGAGAAGGCGACGAGATCATCATCTCTGCCATGGAGCACCACTCCAACATCGTCCCCTGGCAGATCCTGTGCCAGGAGCGGGGGGCCTTCCTGCGGGTCATTCCCATTAACGACGACGGCGAGCTGCTGGTGGAGGAGTACGAGAAGCTCCTCAGCTCTCGGACCAAGCTAGTCTCCATTGTTCACGTGTCCAACGCCCTGGGGACCACCAACCCCATCCAGCGCATCACGGAGATGGCCCACAGCCAGGGGGTGCCGGTGCTGGTGGACGGCGCCCAGTCGGCGGCCCACTTGCCCATAGACGTCCAACAGTTGGGGTGCGACTTCTTCGTCTTCTCCGGCCACAAGCTCTTCGGGCCCACGGGCATCGGGGCCCTGTATGGCAGAGCCGACCTGCTGGAGTCCATGCCACCCTATCAGGGCGGCGGCGACATGATAAAGTCCGTTAGCTTCGAGAAGACCATCTACAACGCCCTACCCTACAAGTTCGAGGCTGGCACGCCCCACATCGCGGGGGTTATCGGACTGGGCGCAGCCATAGATTACGTCACGGAGATTGGGCTGGACCGCATAAGCGAGTACGAGCACCAGCTCCTTGAATACGGCACTCAGCGCCTCTCGGAGATCAGCACTCTCAGGATAATTGGAACGGCCAGGGAGAAGGCCAGCATCCTCTCCTTTGTCATGGAGGGCGCGCACCCCCACGACATAGGCACTATCCTGGACTCCGAGGGCATTGCCATTCGCACCGGCCACCACTGTACTCAGCCCCTCATGGACCGGTATGGGATTCCCGCCACCGCCAGGGCCTCTCTGGCCTTCTACAACACCAGGGAGGAGATAGACGCCCTGGTCAAGGGTATAGACAAGGTGCATGAGGTCTTTGGGTTATGACTGACCTTGACGAGCTCTACCAGGACATAATCATCGAGCACTACGCCAAGCCCCGCAACTTCCGGAAGCTGGAGGATGCGAACCACACCATGGAGGGCTACAATCCCCTCTGCGGAGACAGGATCACCCTCTACCTGAAGGTGGACGGCGGCGTCATCACCGACGTTGGGTTTCAGGGCTCGGGCTGCGCCATCTCCCGGGCCTCGGCCTCCATGATGACCCAGAGCGTAAAGGGCAGGAGCAAGGCGGAGGCGCAGGAGCTATTCGACGCCTTCCACAAGATGATCACACGAGAGCCCGGCACGGACTTCGATTCCGAGAAGCTGGAGGACCTGGGAGTCCTCTCCGGCGTAGTCGACTTCCCCGTAAGAGTCAAGTGCGCCAGCCTATCCTGGCACACCCTTCGGGCGGCCCTTGAGGGATCAGACGAGCCCGTCACCACTGAGTAGGTTTTCCCGTTCGTCCTGAGCTTGTCGAAGGACGAATCGCTGGGTAGCACCCGCCCAGTACCCAAGTCTCCTCAGGAAGACGGTTCCGGGTGGTCAGAACCGGAGAGCCGTTCCACCATCACGCCATGCAGAACCTCCCCGAAGCGTATCGATGAGTCGGCCAGAGTAGTGAAGTCCTCGCCGTTCATGGTCAGGAGGTCGACGGGAGTCAGGGCTCGCACCGATGCCGTGTGACGCACAACCCCATTTAATAGGGACATCTCCCCAAAATACTCGCCTCTACCCAGGGTTGCCACCGCCGTCTCCTGCCCATCCTGCTGACGGAAGACCTGAACGCGTCCTTCGAGGATAATGTAGAAGCTTCTGGCCAGCTCCCCCTGATGGAAGATAACCTGCCCCGCCTCGTAATGGACTCTGGAGAGCGCTTCACTCCTTGTGGTGCCCTGCTGAACGATGTCGCGGGGGAAGAGCAGCGACAGGTTCCAGTCAAGGAGCACTTTTAACTTTCGGTCCAGCCGGGGCAGCTGAAGCCAGTAGTAAGTGCGATACATCCACCATGCCAGGAATCCCGATACCTTCCACCTCAAGACCTCGGCGGCGGCGGACCTCTTTCCCAGAGGAACAAAGACCCCCAGGCTCTTGTAGGAGAAGGATCTCGGCTGGCCTCCGTTGATGACGGCCAACACGTTCCTCGCCACGTGTTTCGCCTCTCTCAGGGCGTATTGGGCCGTGGGTGGACACGTCCCGCCTTGGCGTATATCGGGGATGGCGGCGCAATCCCCAACCGCCCAGAGGCCAGGATAGTCGGGAACGGCTAGGGTCTCGTCCACCGCTAGGCGTCCCTTGGGGCCTCTAAGGCACGGCAGCCTGTCCAGCAGCCGGTTGGGAGCGGCGCCCATGGCGGCTATCAGAGTCCTGGTTGAGATTGTGGTCCCATCGCTTAAAATGGCGCTCTCTCCAGTAGCCCCCGCTATCCTGGTGTTTAGACGTATGTCTAGTCCACGCCGCTCCATCAGCCGGTGGCTGAAGGCGGCCAGACCCTCATTGAGCTCAGGCAAAATCCGGTCCCCGCCCTGAAGCAGTATGACCTTGATGTCGTTTGGGTCAATATTATTATAGCTTTTGGCTGCTTCCTGGGCGAAGTCGTGTATCCCCGCCGCCAGCTCAACGCCGACATAGCCACCTCCCACCACCACAAAGGTCAGCAGGCTGTCCATGTGCTCCGGGTGCTCCTCTACCTCCGCCTGTTCCAGGGTGCCGATGAGGTGGTTACGCAGGAACAGTGCGTCCCACATGGTCTTGAATGGGAAGGCGTGCTCCGCCAGGCCGGGCATAGAAGAGAGGTCCGCACTGCTGCCCACGGCAATAATCAGGTGGTCGTAGGGCAGGTAGCGGTAGTCCTGATGTCCGGGGTGGGTGATGGCGACATAGCGGCCTACCGTATCAACGCCCTCTACCTCCGCCACATAGAAGTAGGTGTGGGGGCACAGGCGCCGTATGGGATTCACGATATGGGGAGGCTCGATGTCGCCGGAGACCACCTCCGAAAGCATCGGCTGGAACAAAAAGAAGTTGTTCCGGCTCACCAGAGTGAGGTGTATCTTCCCAGCGCGAGCCGCCTTCTGCAGCTCCAGGGCTGCGTAGACCCCGCCATATCCACCCCCCAGGATCACGACCCTGGGTGGGGTCTGGCCATCGCCTTCCCTTTTTTTTGAGCGCCCGAACATTACAACTCCTGCGCCTTTATCAGGTTAGTCGCTCCCGGCACGCCCACGGGGACACCTGCCGTAATGACCACTTTTTGCCCACGTCGCACCAGCCCGGCTTTTAGCGCGGCAGAGAAGGCGCTTTCAATCATCTCGTCGGTGTTCCCCATGCTTTCCGACAGTATGGGCACCACGCCCCAGACCAGGGCCAGTCGGCGGTACGTCTTCTCCAGGGGCGTCGGCGCCAGGATGGTCTGTCGAGGCCTGTTCTTGGCCACCAACCGGGCGGTGCCTCCCGAATGAGTGAAGGTTATGATGCCCGCGGCGCCTATATCCTCCGCCAGGCTGCAGGCCCCGCGGCTTACCGCATCGGGAAGGGGTCTTGCGCCACCCTCCGCAAACCGCTGCCCCCACGTATCGAAGGGGAACCCCGACTCTACGTCGCTGGCGATTCTGGCCATCATAGCGACAGCCTCCACCGCGTGCTTTCCAATGGCCGTCTCCTCCGAGAGCATAACGGCATCGGTGCCATCCAAAACGGCGTTGGCTACGTCCGTCACCTCCGCACGAGTGGGCCGAGGGTTCTCCACCATGGAGCCCAACATCTGGGTGGCCGTGATGACGGGCTTGCCCGCTCGGTTGGTTTTCTCGATGAGGGTTTTCTGGACCAGGGGCACCTTCTCCATGGGGATCTCAATGCCCAGGTCGCCGCGGGCCACCATGATTCCGTCCGAAGCCTGTATGATCTCATCCATGTTATTCAACGCTTCGTGCTTCTCAATCTTGGCGATGAGTGGTATATCGCTGCCGCGTTCCTGGATGAACCGCCTGGCCTCCAGCATGTCCGATGCGTTTCTAACGAAGGAGAGGGCCACGTAGTCCACCCCTTGCTGGATGCCGAAGGCCAGGTCGTCGCGATCCTTATCAGTCAGACTCGCTACATCAATGGAGCGTGTGGGCAGATTGATTCCCTTGCGGGAGCTTAGAGGGCCACCTATTCGCACCAGACACTTGACGTCCGTATCGGTGGTCTCCAGCACCTCCATGTCCAGAGTGCCGTCGCTGAGCAGGAGAGTGTCCCCCGGCTGCAGCGATTTTGGGAGGTCAGGGTACGTAACGGAAACCAGATGGGCGTCGCCGGGGACCTGCCGACTTGTCAAAGTGAACAGTGTTCCGGTTTCGAGAATGACGGAGCCGGCCGCGATAGCTCCAATTCTGACCTTGGGGCCAGCCAGGTCCTGGAGAACGGCGACGGGTTGACCCAGGCGGGCGGCGCTCTGGCGGATGAGGGCAATGACTTCGCCGTGTTCGGCCTGGGTGCCATGGGAGAAGTTCAGGCGGGCCACGTTCATACCCTCACGGATCAGTCGCTCAAGGACCTCCGGAGACCTGGAAGCTGGGCCAATGGTGCAGACGATCTTCGTCCGTCTCATAGGTTGAACATACTATCGACTTTGGGCCGTGTCAACTGTTGTGGCAGAGAGAAGCAAGGCCGCGCTGTCCGATTGGAGATAGAGAGAACAACGACAGTTTCCTGAGCCCTGGGCCCCGCCTTCTTAAACCCTCTTAAAGCTCAATCTTGTGTCCGCTCTTTATCCAGCAGCCCGTGCTGGGCGGCGAAGGTGGCCGCCTCGCTGCGACGTGTGAACCCCAGCTTGTCCAGAATGCGACTCACGTGATTGCGCGCGGTGTTCTCGCTGATGATGATCTTGGCCGCGATCTCCTTGTTGGTTAGTCCCTGGGCCACCAGGGCCAGCACCTCCCTCTCCCGCCCAGAGAGGAGGGCCACCTCCCGGTCCTGCTCCTTGGCCGACAGGTCTCGGATGCGGGCCAGCACGCGGCTGGTGACGGCTGGGTCCAGCAGCGATTCACCTTTGGCCGCGGACCGCACAGCGTTGAGCAAATCGGCGCGGCGAGTGTTCTTCAGCAGGTATCCAGTCGCGCCAGCCATTATCGATGCGAAAACAGCCTCCTCGTCGCTGTAGGAGGTCAGCATCACGACCCTGGTTTCCGGCAGGCTCTCCCGAAGTAGACGGCAAGCCTGGATGCCATCCATTCCCGGCATACGCACGTCCATGAGGACCACGTCGGGGCGACTGATATCGGCCTCCTGAAGGGCCGCCTGGGCATCCCCCATATCGCCCACCAGATCTATGTCCTCCTCCTGCTCCAGGGCCGCCTTCAGCCCCAGGCGCACCACCTCATGGTCGTCCACAATCATCACCTTAATGCGCTCCATGCTCAACCTCCTGTGCTGGCAGCGTCACGCTGACGCAAGCGCCCTTATCAGGCGTGCTGGATATCTCGATGCTTCCTCCCAGCTCCCCGGTCCGATGACGCATGTTTTCCAGGCCGTACCCAGGCCTTATAGACTCCGTATCAAAGCCCACGCCATCGTCTCGCACCGACAGCCGCACCCAGCCGGGCTCAAAGGCCAGCGTCACGTCGACTTCAGAGGCGTGGGCATGTTTCAGGACGTTGGCCAAGGCCTCCTGGAGGATTCGATACAAGCCGGTGGCTACGGTCACCGACACCTGGCAGGGTTCGCCATCTATCGAGAGCTTGGTTGGCGTGCCCGCGACCATACGGAACTCCTTGACATGGTTCTCAGCAACGGCCACCAGGTCGCTCTCACCGGAGAGCAGTGGCTTCAGATCGTAAATGTAGTGGCGGGTCTCCAGAAGGGTGTTCTTGGCCAGAGGCACCAGCTTCTTAAGCTGCTCCCGTAGGGGGCCCTGCTCTCGCTCCGCCAGGTCGGCGGCCGTCTCCAGGTTGAGGCTCAGGGCGTACATGGACTGAGCAACACCGTCGTGTATCTCCCGGGCGATGCGGCTCCTCTCCTCCAGGGCGGCCAGCTCCGCCTCCTGGGTTCTCTTCTGAAGCTCCAGGTTCCTTTGAGATTGGAGGATTTCCGCCTCCACCGCCTCCCGTCGCCTGAGTCTTTCGATCTGGGTCATGAGGTTGGCCGCCACCACAACGGCGAACATGCACACCACCCTGACCGCCAGCTGCTTTTCATCGCCATCAAACAGCATCGATGTGTCCACACCGGGCTCCATGGCGACGCTCATTCCTATGTAGATTCCCGCCACAACTGTGACGACGGTAAAGCTAATTCGGCGTCGGAAAATCAGAGCAACGCCCAGGAGCGCTGGGTAGTAGAACACGAAGAAGGTGTTCTCGAACCTGCTGGTAATCAATATGCCCGCGGTGATGATGGTGAGGTCCATCAGGCTCAGCGCCAGGACATAGGGCCATGTAATGGGCCTGCCCTGGAAAATCCTCCAACTGACGTAGCCGTTGAGGAGGATTACGGCTCCACCCATGACATTGAGGTAGAGAAGGTTGGACTCATCGGAGCGGTAGTTGATGAAGGAAAGCCAGGTAATCAGGATGAACCACCGCACGACTACGGCTATACGCTGGCTGTAGCGATAGTCGTCGAAGACCGCGTAGCCGGGGAGCTCCCTCTTCTCCACAGCACCTTCCGTCAGAATATGCGAGTCAAAAGCCTATTGATTCAAGAAATCGTACCATTGCGCCCTTGAGGCGCTGCTATTCTCCACAAGTTTCCCATCAAACTAGCACAGTCACGCTATCTGGTCAAGATTACATATGCCGAGCCTGATCCTGCAGGGAACGCCTCAGCAATAGTACATCCTACCACCGAGAATTGGTGCAGATGTAACTTCTGGCATGGCTCCAACCGGTCTAGAGTGGGGGCAGCAGAAGAAAGGAGGACACAAGCATGGAAGGATACTACGCAGGAATGGCTTTGGCGTATATAGGCTTTGTGATTGTGCTGATTATCTTGGGAGTCGGGCTACTTATTGGAGTTGTTGCTCTTATCGCTGCTCTAACGGGTAGTAAACGCGATAGCCAAGCTAACAGCAGGGATACACAAGCGAGTTCTACACAGGGGTTACCTAATGACCCCGACGTAGCCGCCCAGAACAAACCCCAACCCAACGAGGAAAGCCCTTCTCTGCCATGGGACTACCAAATGAATTGTTTGTGGTGATCTTTTCAGCGTAACCGACGGTGCGGCTCTACTCTGGAGTAGACCAAAAAGGACAAAGAAAAGTTAATCATGGCAATACTCACTGTCAGCTGGAACTACCGCCAGAGCTGGGCGAGCTTGCCAGAGAGGGTTAAGAAGTCCTCAAAAGGATCAACTCCTAGAAGAGCGCGGGGGGAAACCTACTTGACGCCGTCCTCGCAGCGGGTGTAGCCTAGCTAACCTGCATCCACTTCCAACGTATATCAGGAAAACGCCATCGTGCCCACCAATGAAGAGCCCCTGATAATCCTCTTAGGAGGAGTCCCCGGCTCCGGGAAGACCACCATCGCCACCGCCCTGGTCGGCGAGGACCTGGGCATCTCCCACCACATAAGCACCGGCTTCATTCGCGCCTCCATCATGCACCTGCTGTCGGGCCGGGACGCCGAGCTGCTGAAGAGCCACTCCTTTGACGCCTATCAGTCGCTGGAGAAGATACCGGAGGGCAGGAGCCCCATCCTTGAGGGGCTTATCCAGCAGACCAGGGTGATGCTGCCCTCCATTAAAGCCTGCATAGCCCGCGCGCAACGGGAGGGGATCGGACTGGTCCTGGAGGGCAGCCACTTCGTGCCCGGCGTGGTCGATCCAGAAGAGGTGGGGGCTACCGTACTCTGCGTGCTGGATGCCCCCGACCTGGAATCCCTTCGCGAGAGGGTCCTGGGGCCCAACCACACCAGGCGTCAACTTTCGGAAGAGCAGATGGACCGCCTATTGCGCCTGCGAGAGGAGATCGGGGAGATGGCCCGCGTCCATCGCCAGCCCGTGGTCGTCAACAGGCACGTCGACGAGGCCGTGGAGCAGATACGCGCCCAGGCCGGCCGGTAACGCCTTCTCGCGAAAACTTACGGCAAGTGGGTGGGAGAAATGCGTCCTTTGCCGAAAGGTGCCTCCATATCACTCAGCCTGCTCCTTGACATCGGGGGCGCAGGACTTAGAATGGACTCATAGGATAGACTCACCGCCCAACGGGTAGAGGATACAGATGCCGGATGTAATCGTGGTTGGAGGAGGAGTGGCCGGGCTACGGGCCGCCATTGAAGCCAAGCGAGCAGGCGCCGACGTCGTCCTCCTCTCCAAGGCCCATCCAACCCGCAGCTACTCCATCAACATACAGGACGGCATCAACGCCGCCATCGCCGGGGGGGACTCCCGTGACAGCCACGCCGAGGACACCATCATCGCGGGGGATTTCCTGGCCGAGCAGGACAGGGTAGAACAGCTAGTTCAGGATGCGCCCCAGATCATCCGGCAACTGGACCAGATGGGCGTGCCCTTCAACCGCAACCCTCACAAGGAGTTCGCCACCTTCCAGGCGCCGGGGGCCAGCGGGCCCCGCTGCGCTTATGTCGACGACATGTCCGGCCACGTCCTGGTGCAGGTGCTGTACGAGCAGGCCCTTCAGGCCAACGTCACCCTTCTTGAGGAGTGGTTCGTCGCCTCTCTGAACATCGATGGCTCCACCTGCCGAGGAGTAACCGCCGTGGAGCTGAGCTCCGGCAGGGTCCAGCATCTCCCGGCCAAGGCGGTGGTCCTGGCCACGGGAGGTGCCCGCAGGATCTTCGACCCGAGCACGGCTTCTCTCCTCTGCAGCGGCGACGGCATGGCTCTGGCCTACAGGGGTGGAGTACCCCTGGTGGACATGGAGTTTGTCCAGTTCCATCCCTACGTAGTCAAGGGGACTCCCCTCGCCCTGAGCGATCTGCTGGTTACCCCGGAGGCCGCCGTGGTCAACAAGGACGGCACCCGGTTCCTAGAGGCTGTCGGGCAAAAGGAGATGACCTATCGTGACGTGGGAGCCAGGGCCCTGGCCGCCGAAATCCGGGAAGGACGTGGCGAGGACGGCTCCGTAAAGCTCAAGGTCTCCATCGACCCATCCCAGAAGAAGTCGGTCTTTCACAACACCAGCACCTTCCTCTCCAGCCTGGCAAAGCTAGATCTGGTAGAGGACGGCCTCCCTGTGCGACCCGCCATGTACCGCAACCTGGGCGGCATAGACACCGACGGCCAAGGCGCCACCGCCGTCAAAGGGCTATACGCCGCCGGAGCATGCGCATGGTCGGGCATCCACGGCGCCAACCTCCTGGGCGGCGATGAGCTGATGGTCTCGGTGGCCCTGGGCGCCAAAGCAGGGACCGCCGCCGCCGAGTACGCTCGCGGCCTCTCCCCACCCACTGCAAGCGAGGCTGCCGTCTCCGACCTGGAGACCCAGGTAGACGCTCTCCTGGCCCAGGGAAAAGGCGAAGATACCATAGGCGGGCTCCTTGGCGAGCTCTCCTCCACCATGAGCGATAAGGCGGGCCTCCTCCGGGACGCCGCCGGCCTGGCGGAGGCCTCGGAGAAGCTCCCGCAGCTAAAGGAGCGATACCAGAAGATAGGCCTGACCAACCACAAGAAAGCTTTCAATTTCGAGCTCCCGGCTCTAGTGGAGCTGGGCTTCATGCTGGACACGGCCCAGGCCATCGTTTCCAGCGCCTCGGCTCGACAGGAGAGCCGTGGCTCCCACTTCAGGAGAGACTTCCCCCAGCGTGACGACCAGCAGTGGCTCAAGCACACCCTGGCTTCATACGCCGACGGAGGTCCCAAGCTGGACTATCGCCCCGTAACCGTAACCAAATGGCAGCCCAAGCCCAGGGAGGGCTAGTGCCCTATTCGTCAAGTTCTAAGGTCTTGGTCGTAACCGAAAAATTGATTAGCCTGACAGCCCACCAGGGGTAACGGAGGCAAGCGATGGAAGTGAAGCTTCAAGTATATAGATACGACTCCGATAATGATGAGAAGGCCTATCTACAGGAGTATACGGTGGACCTCCCTGAGGAGACCACCGTCCTCCAGGCCCTAAGTCACGTTCGAGACACCCAGGACGGCTCAATAGCCTTTCGGGGCAACTGTCATCGCGGCTTCTGCGGCGACTGCACTCTCAAGGTGAACGGCAGGAGCACCTACGCCTGCATACAAACCCTGGGCCAGGCGGGCGCCAAGGGCGAAGTCAAGGTGGAGCCCATCAAGTACGTCCAGGTGCTGAAGGACCTGGTCTCCGATACCGAGAAGTTCCTATGGCGAAAGCAGAAAATGAACGCCCCCGGCATTGTGGCCGGGGCCAATGGGACGGACGGCTTCTCCGACCAGGAGCTGCAGCAGGTCCGTGTGGCCATGCGATGCACCGTCTGCGGCCTCTGCGACGAGGGTTGCACTGTCATCGACATCGACCAGGAGTTCATGGGGCCCGCCGGCCTGACCAAGGCCTACCGTTACGCCTTCGATCCACGAGACTCCATCACAGCGCAACGACTGAAGGATATCGGAGAGCCCAAGGGCCTCTGGGACTGCGTACACTGCTTCGAGGCCACCGAGCATTGCCCCAAGGAGATAGCCACCACCGACAAGATCTTTGAGCTACGGGACAAGGCGGTGGCCATGGGCATCAAGTCCGGCGACAGGAACAAACGTATGGCTCGCCACTACGATAGCTTCGCCAAGTCCATCAAGAACAGCGGCTGGCTGAATGAGGCCCGACTGACCTTGGAGTCGGAGGGCATCCTGGGCATGGGTAAGTGGATCCCCATGGGGCTCAAGGCCCTGCCCAGAGGGAAGGCCCCACTGCTCCACCACAAGCGGCCAGATAGCCAAGCGATTCGCAAGATATTCGAGAAGTGGGAGGCCAAGCAGAAGGAGAAGGGATAGCTCCCTCTTCGATTCTCCCCCTGGATGGGGGAAGGTCAGGTAGGGGGGCACCCACTAAAGTCTATTGGACTCGTAGGTAGGGAGGGAATGTAAAAATGCAACGCTTCGCACTGTACACCGGCTGTGTTTCCAAGGGAGGATGCCCGGAGCTCTACTCGGCGATAGTTAAGGTCGCCGACATGCTGGGCATCGAGTTGGAGGAGATGAAGGACGTTGGCTGCACCGGCGCCGGGGTCCTGAGCCAGGAGGTATCGGACCCCATCAACGCCCGTACCCTGGCCAAGGCCGAGGCCATGGGGCTTCCCCTCATGACCATATGCAGCACCTGCACCGGCGTCCTGGGTATCGCCAACCATCGTCTAAAGTCGGACCCGGAGTACCGGGAGGAGATCAATCGCGAGTATCTTGACGACATGGACCTGGAGTACAAAGGTACTACCGACGTGAAGCACTTCCTTTGGGCCCTGGTGGAGGACTTTGGCATCGACGAGCTCAAGGCTAGGGTGCAGCGACCCCTGAGCAACTTCAAGATATCCCCCTTCTACGGCTGCTACCTGCGGCGGCCCGACGAGTCCATCCAGATTCCGGCCAGAAAGCGATACCTGGAGCAGGTCATCGAGGCCGTGGGTGGAGAGGTGGTGGACATCAGCGGCAAGGGCAAGTGCTGCGGCTTCCCCATTCTTATGGCGGAGGACGAGAACGCCATGCTAATGTCCGCCAAGCATAGCGGCGAGGCCCTAGACAAGGGGGCCAACTGCATGGTGACGCCCTGCCCCCTCTGCCACCTGAACCTGGACGGGAATCAACCCATGGCCGAGAAGGTGGCCAAGCGTGACATCGATATGCCCATTCTCCACCTTCCGCAGCTCGTGGGGCTGGCCCTGGGAGCCAGTCCCAAGGAGATGGAGCTTCAGCGGCACATCGTCTCCACCAAGGTCCTTTCGGCCCAGGTGGATGTGCTAACGTAAGGAGAAATTAAACCGCGTACCCTCTTGACAAAAGCCGCAAGATGTGGTACATTGATTGCTGTCCCGAGAGGCAGAGCGGACCCGCAACGCGGCGGGACGGTGGTAGAAATGCCCTGGATCGCAGGCAGCGGCCAAGCGGAGGTTTCTCGGGGCGCTTTTTATTCGGCGCTGGCTTCAGGCCGCAGGATCCAGATAAAGGGAAGGTTCCGGTACTTCTCCATGTAGTCCAGGCCGTAGCCCACGACAAACTCGTCGGGCACCTCGAAGCCTACGTAGTCCAGGGGTATGTCCACCAGCCGTCGGACCTTCTTATCCAGCAGGGTGCACACCTTTAAACTGGCCGGGGCTTTACCTTCCAGATACTTTAGCAGATAGCTAAGCGTCATCCCAGTATCGACTATGTCTTCCACCATGATTACGTCCTGGCCCGCCAGACTTGTATCCAGGTCCTTGGTGACGTGGACACCGCCATCGTCGCCTCCGGCGTAGCGGGAGATGGACATGAGGTCTACGGAGAGGGGCAGAGAGATCTCCCTCATCAGGTCGGCCATAAAACAGAGCATCCCCCTTAGGACCCCCACCAGGACCGGCTGCTTACCTGTGTAATCCTTGGAAATCTGCCGGCCCAGTTCAGCCACCCTCGACTGGATCTGGTTGGTGCTGAACAGCACTTTTTCGATACTCTGTACATCGCTGGTGGCCAGGGGGCCAAAGCCGTATTTGGCCAGCAGCCGGTGGTAGTCACGCCGGTAGAGGAGCTTTACGTTGACGTCTGGGTAGAGCTCCCTTAAGTGCCTTAGCTTGCGGTTCTTTTCGGTTACCAGGCGCTGCTGGAGGGTCGTAAGCTCCACGTAGAGGTCTAGCTGGGGCATGTAGAAGTCCGGCGTGAACATCTCCAACACCCGCTTTCCCTCCCAACGCAAAGGAAAGGAGCGGGGCTCATAGTCCCATTTCAGGCCGTAGAAGTCCAGGATGCGGGAGAATTCCTGTTCGCTGGGATGAGCGAAGTGGGCATCCTGGGAAACTTTGGCCCTCTCAACGATTTTGGGCGGGGTGTTTGCCTTGGCGGCGGTGCGGCGCCTCCGGGTTTCGACTACAGTCTTTGGGCTGGCGCCCTCCTCGACTTGGGTCACTATTGCACGTTCCTATAGGTTGGCTTACAAGGACATGATACGCCCCCAAGCTATGGGGTGCAATTGCAAGCTATGACTAGAATATGGGTAGATTAACGTAGCGCCCCTCTTGCCGCGTTGAACATCACCTCCAGGGGTGGCTCTAGGCCGGTCCAGAGGCGAAAGGATGCGGCGCCCTGGTAGACCAGCATGGGCAGTCCAGGTAGGATAGAGGCTCCCGCCTTGACGGCCTCCTTCAGCAACGGCGTCTCCGGTGGGCTGTACACCAGTTCCACGACCAGGGCCGACTGCGGTATCAGCTCCGCGGTCAGGGGGGTCTTCTCCGCATCGGCTCCGTGCCGCATGCCCAGAGAAGTGCAGTTGATGATGAGGTCGGACTCGGCCGCTAGGGGCTTCAGCGTCTGGGTCTCCAGAGATACGGCTTGCACCGAGGCGGCTAGGGGCTTAATCTCCTCCGCAAGCTTCCGCGCCCTATCCAGGGTGCGATTTGCGATGGCGATGCAGGCGGTCCCCTCACTGGCCAGGGTATGGGCCACGGCCCTGGCCACGCCTCCGGCTCCCAGAAGAAGGACGGCCCTGCCTTTGGGATCAAACCCGCCGTCCTCCCTAAGAGCCCGAAGAAAACCTTCAGCATCCGTATTATGACCGGTCAGAAAGCCGTCCCTGTTGACCAACGTGTTAACGGCGCCGATAAGCCGGGCCGGCTCCTCAACATGGTCCAGGAGCCGTGGCACGACCTCCTTGTGGGGCACCGTAATATTGGCCCCCAGGAAGTCGGCCTGGCGGAGGCGCTCCACCGATGCCGCTAAATCGTCGGGGTGGGTCTCCCAGGCCTCGTACCGCACATCCAGAGAGAGGTGATCAAAGGCGGCCTGCTGAAACAGCGGCGATATCGAGTGGCCAATTGGATACCCCAGGATGACAGCCTTCCTAGTCATTACAGGCTGAGTATATCAGGGCGGCCTGGCAAAGGACAAAAAGACAGGGGAACCATGAGCAGGGGAAACACGTCTATAATGTAGCGCTCCTGAGCAAAGGGTCCCTTTGCCATTGCGAGAGAAGCAAAGCATCTCAGGCAACGACCAGCGGCCGCTTCCCAGAGCGAAACCAGCACGTTAGACGACATAGGGCGTGATGCAGAAATCCCAAAAGGACCCCAAGGATTTCCCCTCGTTGGCCTGGACTGATAGAGACCAGGAAGCGAGTCCTCCCGGGAAGCGTGAAGAGGCGCCCGACGTAAACCAGCTCATAGAGAAGTGGCGCCCAGGAGCGTATCGTACCTCCACCCCTGGGGCACCGATCCCAAGCTCATTGCCGTCCTACTACCGGACCGCGTACACCCCTCCACCGGCCGAGGCGCCCGAGGCGCCCGAGCCAGCCCAGGCAATCGAGGCCCCGCCCGCTCCTGTGGCAAAGCCCAGGTTCGAGCTTACCCTTCGACACAAGTTAGCCGCCTTCGTCTGGTTCTCCCTCATCATGATAGTGGGTATGGTGCTGCTAAGGGACCAGATGCTGAAAATGGGTGACTGGGGCTACCTGGGGGCCTTCGTCATCAACGGTGTGAGCAGCGCCACCATAGTGCTGCCAGCGCCCGGTGGGGCGGTCGTCATGCTGATGGCCCGGGACTACAACCTCCTTCTCCTGGGGATAGCCTCAGGTCTCGGGGGCGCCGTTGGCTCCCTAACCGCCTATTGGGTGGGCGTGCAGAGCAGAAGCGCCCTGGAGGAGAAGCGTATCTACCGGGCGACAAGCCGGGTTTTCAACCGAGCCGGGCACCTAATTCTGTTTATCGGCACCTCCATTCCCTTCATACCCATGGACTTCGCCAGTATGGTGGCCGGCGCCACCAGATACCCCATCAGGAAATACATGGTCTACCTCAGCATGGGCAGCATCGTGAAGATGACCCTCTCTCTGTACGGCGCCGCCGCCTCCTTCGACCTAGTCGAGAAGTTTCTACGGCCCCTCTTCTAGTCTGTGGTGCCTTGCACAAAAAGTCCAACGCTTCTTTCCCACCCACCCGCCCAGAGGTTTTACCCAAAGGGGGACACCCCCTTGAACCCCCGACAGGGAACCTCGTTTCCCTGTACCCTCCCAGGGTTTTTGTGCAAAGCTTAGTCTGTGGTGCCGCGGGAGCTCCAACCCCTCACAGCACTCCATAGACGTAAATGCGGTGCCAAGATTCCGGCTCCCCCTTGGGCATGCCCTGAAAATCCGCGGTCACCTCCAGCAAGCGCCACCTGGCCGCTGATATCAAAGCCTCATGTTTCGCCTGGAACCCCCACTTCTCATAGGTGTCCTGCCGCATGCTGAACAGGATGATCCCTCCAGGTCTCGTTACCCGTACCAGTTCGTCCAGAGCGGAGGCTGGCGCATGTCCTGGGGTCAACACGCCTATGCTCACCACTCCATCGAAGCGGTGGCTGGGGAATTCCAAGGCCTCACCTAGAGTCATGCAGTGCAGCTCCCCGTAGACCTTTTTGGCGCGAGCCTCCTCTATCATGCCCGGGGAGAGATCGATGCCAACAAGGTTCCTATAGCCGTATTCCGACAAGAACAGCCCCACAAGACCTGTGCCCATCCCCGCCTCCAGGATGAGGCTTTTGCGGTCGGGCAGGTACTTGGCCAGCAGCTCCGCCCCTCGCTGGGGAAGGATATAGCCAAAGTCCTCCTGCATGTCTCTCTCGTAACCTTGGGCCCATCTGTCATACCGCTCCTGGAGCTCTCGGTTGTCCTTAGGTATGTGGATCCAGGGCACGGGAAACTCCCGCCTTTCAGACATCTCTGCGACTCCTTCTAATTTCACTTCCTCAGGTAGATTGTCCGACTTTTACGTTCATAGCATGAAGCCAACCCCATTATACGGCTTCAGCCGCTTGTCAACTCTCATAGCAGATGAAGCGTACCAGTCATGATTGACATCTTAGTATCAATAACCTTGACAAGATATATCAAGGTTCTATAATAAAGACACTGAGGATTCTATTATGGCCAAGGACTATTACGAGATACTAGGCGTGCCCAGAAACGCCCCCGAAAAGGAGATACGGCAGGCCTTCCGCAAGCAGGCCCGCAAGCACCATCCGGACCTGAACCCTGGCGATAAGACGGCCGAGGCCAAGTTCAAGGAGATCAACGAGGCCCACGAGGTCCTCTCCAACCCGGAAAGCCGCCGCAAGTACAACCAGTTCGGCGAGAACTGGAAGCACGCCGATCAGTTCCAGAGAGCCCGGCAGGGACCCTTCACGCGGAGCACCAGAACGGGAACCGGCGTTGACGATTCCCTCTTCGACTTCGACCTGGGCAGCATCTTCGACCGCTTTACAGGGGGCCGCCCCCCCAGGGCCCGGCGTCGCTCCTCTGTGGAGCATCCGGTTGAGGTCACCCTGGAGGAGGCCTTCTCGGGCGGCGCCAGACTGTTAGAAATCCCCGCCCTCGAGACCTGTAAGACCTGTAATGGGTCAGGCCGAGCGCAAAACAGGTTCTGCGTGGTCTGCGGCGGAACAGGCTCCACCGCCAAGACTCGGCGGCTGGAGGTCAAGATACCGCCTGGAGTGAACAATGGGTCCAGCATAAAGATCCCGGGGGGTTCTGGAGAGAACATAATCCTGAAGGTCTCCGTCAGGCCTCACAAGAGATTCGAAAGGAAGGGCAAGGACCTCAACACCCAGGTCTCCGTGGACCTCTACGATGCCATCCTTGGTGGGGAAGCAGAGGTGACCACTCTCAATGGTAAGGTCATGCTCAAACTGCCTCCGGAGACCAAGAATGGCCGTACCTTCAGGCTAAAGGGCCAGGGTATGCCCGGCCTGAAAAAGGACGAGGGAAGGGGCGACCTGTACGCTACCGTCGAGGTGGTGCTACCTGCGAACCTCTCCGAGGAGGAGAGGCACGTATTTGAAGAGCTAAGCGCCCTTCGTAAAAAGGGGGAAGAGGTAGATGGTTAGAGATGATCTCGATGCGCCACGCTACGTTATCAGCATCGCCGCTCGCATCTTAGGCGTCCACGCCCAGACCCTCCGATACTACGAAAAGGTGGGCCTGGTGGAGCCTTCTCGCTCTTCAGGCAACATTCGACTATACTCCGCCAGGGACGTGGAGAAGCTAAGGAGGATCAAGGGCCTCCTGGATGAACTTGGTGTGAATCTGGCGGGGGTAGAAGTAATCATAGGTATGATGGAGAAGATGACCCAGATGGAGGGGGAGATACAACGGCTCACCGCAGCGGTACAGCAGCTCCGAGATAGGGCCAGAGGAGACTCCCGGTGATGCGCTGCATCTTAACAAATCACGGCGAGGATAATGACTCATGGTTTTAAGACCAGACCAGTTTACGGAGAAGGCCCAGGAGGCCATTGTCGCCTCCCAGGAGCTGGTAAGAACGTACAAGCATAGCCAGTGGGATGTGGAGCACATACTTCTGGCCCTCCTGCAGCAGGAAGGTGGAGTGCCGGTGGAGATCCTGGGCAGCCTGGACGTGCCTATTGAGGCCGTTAGCGAGGAGCTACAAAGGGTCCTGGAGCAGACCCCCAAGACGGCCTACGAATCCTCTCAGGTCTACGTTACCCCCAGGGCAGCCCATCTCCTGGAAAACGCCAAGGCAGAGGCGGACCGCCTCAAGGACGAGTTCATCAGCACCGAGCACCTGCTGATTGCCGCCACCATGGAGCGCCAGGGGGATTCCGCCAGGATTTTGAAGCAGTACGGCATAGACCAGGAGAAGGTCTATAAGGCCCTGGCCGATATTCGGGGCGGCCACAGGGTCACGGACCCCCGGGCCGAAAGCAAATATCGCTCCCTGGAAAAGTACAGCATCGACCTTACGGCTCTGGCGCAGCAGGGGAAGCTGGACCCCGTTGTCGGCAGGGATCTAGAGGTAAAGAGGGTCATGCAGACCCTCACCAGGCGTACCAAAAACAACCCTGTTCTCATTGGAGAGGCGGGCGTGGGCAAGACGGCCATTGCGGAAGGTCTGGCCCAGAGCATCGTGGCCGGAGACGTCCCGGAGTCCCTTAAGGGAAGGCGCCTCCTGGCCCTGGACATGGGGTCCCTAGTGGCTGGAACCAAGTTCCGGGGGGAGTTCGAGGAGCGCCTCAAGGCCGTCATGGACGAGGTGAAGGCCGCCAAAGGCGAGATTATCCTGTTTATCGACGAACTCCACACCGTGGTGGGAGCCGGAGCCGCGGAAGGCGCCATCGACGCCAGCAACATGATGAAGCCTGCCCTGGCTCGTGGCGAGCTCCAGTGCATTGGGGCCACTACCAGCGACGAGTACCAGCTGCACATCGAGAAGGATAAGGCCCTTGAGAGGCGCCTACAGCCCGTGCTGGTGGAGGAGCCGGACGTCGACACCGCCATAGAGATGCTCAAGGCATTGCGGCCTCGCTATGAGAGCCACCATAAGATTACCATTACCGACTCCGCCCTGGAGGCCGCCGCCAAGCTGAGCCACCGGTACATTACCGAGAGGTATCTGCCGGACAAGGCGGTAGACCTTATAGACGAGGCGGCCAGCAAAATGCGTATCGACGCACAGAGCCTGCCGCCAGAGCTAAAGGAGAAGGAGAAGCGCCTCCTGCAACTACAAAACGAGGAGGAGGCCGCTTCTCAGCGGGCCGACTACCAGAGGGCGGCTGAGCTCCGCTCCGAGAGGCTCCGATTGGAGGAGGAGTACAATCCCAACAAGAGTGTCTGGCTGAAAGAGCAGAAGATAGATACGGTGGTGGATGCTGAAGATATCGCCTCCCTGATAGCCATCTGGACGGGTGTGCCCGCTGCCAGGCTCCTGGAGGGAGAATCGGAACGGCTCCTCCAAATGGAGGAGTCCCTCCATCAACGGGTGATAGGCCAGGAGGCGGCCATCTCCGTGGTCTCGGACGCCATACGCCGGGCCAGGTCTGGCCTGAAGGACCCCAAGCGGCCAATTGGCAGCTTCATCTTTCTAGGGCCCACAGGCGTGGGCAAGACAGAGCTGGCCAAGGCCCTGGCGGAGTTCCTCTTCGACCACGAGGAGGCCCTGGTGCGGATAGATATGTCCGAGTACATGGAGAAGCACACCGTTTCCAGGCTAATCGGCGCTCCTCCAGGCTACGTAGGTTATGATGAAGGAGGCCATCTCACCGAGGCTGTGCGCCGTCGGCCCTTCCGCGTTATACTCTTCGACGAGATCGAGAAGGCCCACCCAGATGTGTTCAACATCCTCCTGCAGCTCATGGAGGATGGACGCCTGACGGACGGTCATGGCCACACCGTGGACTTTCGCAATACCATCGTGATAATGACCAGCAACCTGGGCACTGGGGAAGTGGGTCGCCAGGCGGTGGGCTTCCGCCGGAATGGCGGCGCCGCCAATGAACGGGAGCGTCTGCGCTCCTCTATTGAGGACGCCTTGAGGAAGGCCTTTCAGCCCGAGTTCCTGAACAGAATAGACGAGATCATCGTGTTCGACCCGCTGACCATGGAGCAGATCCAGCAGGTGGTGGGCCTGATGGTGGGCGAGGTGCAGAAGCGTCTAACCGAACGCCAGGTAACCTTCGATCTCACCGGCGAGGCCACGGAGTGGCTGGCTAAGGAGGGCTACGACCCTGTCTTTAACGCCCGGCCCCTGCGAAGATTTATCCAGCGACACCTGGAGAACCCCCTCTCCAAGAAGATCCTGGCTGGTGAGGTCCAAGAAGGGGACCATATTCAGGTAGACCTTGGGGAAGGGGAGCTGACCTTCGAAAAGAAGGCGGCGGTGGCCGAGGCAACAGTTTAGATTAAGGTTTGGAAATGCCTAGATGTTAGCCGGCGAATCCCGATACGCCGACGTCGATGGGGTCAATACTCATTACGTAGTAGCAGGGGAGGGGCCTCCTCTGCTACTACTTCATGGCTTGGGCGCCTCCGTCATTACCTGGCGGGACAACATAGGCCCCCTATCTGAGCGTTTCCAGGTATATGCCATAGACCTGCCAGGCCACGGCGATACGGATAAGCCGAACATTGACTACTCCATGGACACGGTGATGGATTATATGCATCGCCTGTTGGAGGTGCTAGGCCTGGAGCGGTGCTCCTTCATCGGGAACTCAACCGGTGGTGCGCTGGCCCTAAAAATGAGCCTGGACTCCCCAGAAAAGGTCGACAAGCTGGTGCTGGTGGATAGCGCCAGCCTTGGCCGGGAGCTGTCCATCTATATTCGCCTGGTCTCCCTGCCCATCCTCGGGAATATCCTGGAGAGCTCGCAGGTTGGCGGCACCAAGTTTATGCTCAAGGGAGTCTTCTATGATGAGAGGTTTGTGAGCGAGGAATTGCTGCAAGAGCTATATAGAAGCAGGCAGATGCCGGGAGCCAAGGAGGCCGTGATCAGGAGCGTGAAATACGGGGTGAGCCTCTTTGGCATGCGAAAAAGGGTTCTGTTAAACGGTCATATCAAAGGGCTTAAGCCTCCCCTCCTTCTGGTATGGGGCGCCAACGACCAGATCCTTCCGGTGTCCCATGCCTACAGAACCCTGAGAGATGTCCCCCACGCTCAGCTCAAGGTCTTCCAGCAATGCGGGCACTGGCCTCACATGGAGAAGGCCCAGGAGTTCAACGAGCTTGTGATGGACTTCCTCTCCTCGTAAGACTTATTCTGACCAGGAGCCCTAATGGAATCCATATCCAAGGACTCTTTTGGTCGCCGTCTCAGAGACCTGACCAGTCGCAGGCGAACCGAATTTCGGCTTGCCCTTCTGCTATTGGTCATCCTGGCCATGCTGAGCGTCTGGTTTCTGCGAGACCTAATCCCAGACGCCAAGACCTCCGTTGGTTATCCAGGCATTCTACTGCTAAATTTCCTTGCCGCCTTCTCCTTCGTCGTGCCCATGCCGGCCATCGCGGCAGTGTGTGGCGGTGGACTTCTCCTGAACCCGGTGGCCGTGGCCCTGGTGGCCGGCACCGGGGAGGCCCTGGGAGAGCTATCGGGGTATGCCCTGGGCTATGGAGGCCGGTCTGTAGTCGAAAACCGCCGAGTCTATACGATGGTGCGGAGATGGATGGAGAAACGCGGGACCCTCCTCCTCTTTCTAGCCTCGGTGATACCCAACCCCGCCTTCGATCTGCTGGGCATTGCCGCGGGGAGTCTCCGGTTCCCCCTGCGTCGTTTTCTGCTGGCGGTTTGGGCGGGTAAAGTGCTGAAGGCGCTATTAGTGGCCTACGGCTGTCTTTACTCTATCGATCTGATCTCCGACTTTTTACGTATAGATATTAACTAAGACATGGCGACTTTGACATGGAAAAACGCGTGTGGTATCATGGTTATGTAATTAAACCACCCTGCCTGCCGTCCTATAGTTCCGGGGCCTCCAAAGTATATTTACCATTTATGTGGGGAGCCTATGGTGAGGAAAATGCAGGGCAGGACAATTGGTATTATCCTTTTTTCCTATTGTCCAACGGGGGGTTGAGGAGGTGGAAACCGTGACGGCTGCGTGGAAAATGCGCCTGTTGGGAGCTGTCTTACTCGGGATGGGAGGTTGGGGGCTAGCCGAATACATCGTAGATGCCAGCGACTCAACGAGTCGCCTCCCATGGGTCCTGGCCCTCGCCATAGGTGGTGGGGTTCTAGGCCTGGCAGCAGCGCCTTATGTGGCTGGTTTAACCCTGGGCCGACTAGCTAAACTCCTGGCGAGCCTTCAAACTACCACTATTCTCCTGGCGACCATAGGACTTATATTAGGTCTAGTTATCGCCTTCTTCCTGTCCATTCCCTTCTCCCGCATCGCAGGATGGCCTGGAGTCGCCGCTCCCATTGGGCTGAGCCTCCTCTTTGGCTATCTGGGCATGGTGCTAATGCTATCCCGAGGAAGGGATCTCCTCAGTTTCCTCCCTCAGACCAGGATGCCCGCTGGCAATAGCAACAGCGCTCCTTCCCGCAATGGGCAAATCCTCCTGGACACCAGCGCCATCATCGACGGACGGATAGCCGACATCACTAATACGGGGTTTCTCTACGGGACCCTGGTGATTCCCCGGTTCGTGCTGGATGAGCTGAGGCATATCGCCGATTCCAGCGATGCCCTCCGCCGCAACCGCGGCAGAAGAGGGCTGGAAATGCTCAACAAGCTGCGCAAAGAGGCCGATATCCCCCTCCAAGTACTGGATCTTGACGTGAGCAACGGCGGCACCGAGGTGGACGCAAAGCTGGTGTATTTGGCCAAAGACCTGCATGCCTTCATTGTAACCACGGACTTTAACCTCAACCGGGTAGCCGAGCTCCAGGGCGTACAGGTCCTTAACATCAACGAGCTGGCCAACTCTCTCAAACCCGTGGTTCTACCTGGCGAGGAGATGGCTGTCAGGGTGATCCAGGAAGGTAAAGAGCCCGGACAGGGCGTTGGGTTCCTGGACGATGGGACCATGGTGGTGGTGGAAGGCGGCAGACGGTATATCAACTCCCATCTGGATGTCCAGGTCACCCGAGTGCTCCAGACGGCGGCGGGGCGTATAATCTTCGCACAACCCAAGGGTCTCTGATTCTTGAAGCCAGACCAGGGCACCGGCCCGGTCAGCTACCATGACCGTGTGGGCGCCGTTGTGGTGGCCGCGGGCAGCAGCCAACGCATGGAGGGAACAGACAAGACCTTTGCGCCGCTCCTGGGAAGACCCCTTCTTTTCTACAGCCTCATGTCACTCCACTCCTCCTCCCTGGTGAGCTACATTGTTCTGGTCCTGAGTCGAGATAACCTGGCTAAAGGCCGAGAGCTGGTCGAATCCAACCAGTGGGGCAAGGTCGATCAGCTGTGTACTGGAGGCCAGCGCCGCCAGGACTCGGTGAGCAACGGGCTGCGTCATCTGAGCGACTGCGAGTGGGTGCTGGTACATGATGCGGCCCGGCCCCTGCTGGACGAAGGCATGATCCAACGCGGGCTCTCTGCGGCCCTGGAAGCGGGCGCAGCCGTGGCCGCCGTTCCAGTCAAAGATACTATCAAGGTAACGGACTCCCAGGGCCTGGTAGTGGACACGCCATCCAGGGACACACTCTGGGCCGTCCAGACACCTCAAATATTCCGCAGAGACCTGCTGGAGAAGGCCCACCGCCGAATTAGTGAGACGGTAACCGACGACGCTCGAATGGTTGAGCTGATCGGGGGGCGGGTAAAGGTGTTCCACGGCTCCTACGATAACCTGAAAGTTACCACACCAGAGGACCTGACCATTGTTGAAGCCATCCTGGCTGCAAGGAGCTCGTTTCAGAGCTGATCCTTCGGTCCCACCTCAGCGTGAGAGGCATCTATTGCCCAACTGAAGGCGGGGGTGCCAAAGTAACCGATGTCTATTCGCACTGGATTTGGATACGACGTGCACGCCCTGGTGGAGGGTAGGCCCCTTATCCTGGGCGGCGTGGCCATCCCCTTTGAGAGGGGGCTGGCGGGCCACAGCGACGGCGACGTCCTCATGCACGCCATCATTGACGCCCTTCTTGGGGCAGCCTCTCTGGGAGACATCGGGGCCCACTTCCCCTCCAGCGATGAGCGCTATCGAGACATCGCCAGCTCTCTTCTCCTGGAGGAGGTCAAAAAGTTCGTGGACCAAAATCAATGGCGTATCCTTCACCTCGATGCTACAATAGTCGCCGAATTTCCCAAGGTAGGTCCCTACGTAAACCAGATGCGAGAGACCATCGCCAGACTCCTGGGCAAGGAGAAGGAGTCCGTCAACATCAAGGCCACCACCACAGATGGCTTAGGCTTCACCGGCCGAGGTGAAGGCATCGCCGCCTACTGCGTCGCCACGCTGGAGGAGACGGCATGAGGCTATACAATACCCTCTCAAGACAGAAGGAGGCGCTCACCTCCAGCGACGGCACGGTCAATATGTACGTCTGCGGCATTACGCCCTACGCCCAATCTCACATCGGCCATGCCATGTGTTATGTCGTCTTCGACGTCCTGAGGCGTTACCTGGAGTTCAAGGGGTTCCAGGTGCAACACGTGCAAAACTTCACCGATATAGACGACAAGCTCATCAATGGTGCTAACCACCTGGGCATACCGGTGGAGGAGTTGGCGGAGCGATACATCGACGAGTATTTTCAGAATATGGACGCCCTCAATATAATGAGGGCCCACATCTATCCCAGGGCGACTCAGGAGATACCTGGGATCCTTAAAATCATTGGCTCTCTGGTGGAGAAGGGGTACGCCTATCCCTCCGATGGCGACGTTTATTACCGGGTCCAGAAGGCTCAGGGATATGGGAAGCTGGGACACCGCACCCTGGAGGGGATGATGGCCGGGGCCAGGGTAGAGCCCAGTGCCGCCAAAGAGCACCCCATGGATTTTGCCCTGTGGAAGGGCTCGAAGCCAGGAGAGCCTTCGTGGGATAGCCCTTGGGGCAAGGGCAGGCCTGGATGGCATATCGAGTGCAGCGCCATGTCCCTGGAGTACATCGGCGCCACCGTGGACATCCACGGTGGCGGCCAGGACCTGATCTTCCCCCACCACGAGAACGAGATAGCCCAGAGCGAGGCTTACACCGGGATCGCTCCCTCCGTCAAGTTCTGGGTCCACAACGGCCTACTGCGCATGGGTGAGGACAAGATGAGCAAGTCCCTAGGCAACCTGGTGACAGTTCAGGAGGCCCTGGAACGCTACGGTCCTGATGCCCTTCGGCTCTTCTTCTTAAGCTCCCACTATCGCAGTCCTCTGACCTATTCCGAGGAGGCCATCGCGTCCCAGGAAAGGGCTGCGGAGCGCCTTCGTAACGCGGTGAGAGAGGTCACGCCCGAAGGCGATGATGCCCTGGACTCGATGCCCTATAGAGACCGCTTCCTGACCGCCATGGATGATGACCTGAACACCCCCCAGGCTTTGGCCTCCCTCTTTGACATGGCCCGAGATATCAACCGCGGCAAGGAGGAGGGTCGCAGCGTGAAGGAGGCTCAGGGGACCCTTAGGGACCTGGCTGGCCTCCTGGGCATAACCCTCACAGAAGCGGAGGCAGCCCACAAGAGGGACTCTGCTCCCTTCATCGAGCTGCTGGTGGAGACCAGGGAGACCTTGAGGACCGCCAAACGGTTCGATCTGGCAGACCTCATTCGGGACCGGCTGGCGGAGTTGGGAGTGGCCCTGGAGGACACGCCCGGCGGCACCCTATGGAAGCTTACCCGCCCTTAGCCGTGGCGCAGTCTTTTATGCGTCTCTGCTATCCCTTTCGTAATACAGCCCTCAGCTATCTCCCGGTATTGGAGCTTGACCGATGAAGGAACGCCTCGTCGAAGACCTGAAGGCCCTCCTGGATGGCGACTCCAAGGTGACCACTGCCCAGGAGGAGCTGGAGTTCTTCTCCGGCGATGCCCTGGGGGTCTATAGGGCCTTCCGTGCCAGGGAGAAACTGGACGCCAGGCCTGGGGTGGTGGTTCACCCCACTACCACGGAGGAGGTGTCCAGCGTCATGAGGCTGGCCAGCCAGAAAGGGGTCCCGGTGGTTCCTAGAGGCGGCGGCACCGGCGTAATGGGCGGCGCCGTCACCGTCGAGGGATGTATCGTGATAGACCTCACGGGCATGGACCGCATCAGGGATATCAGCAGGGAGGACAGGGCCGCCCGCGTAGAAGCGGGGGTGGTCCTACAGGAGCTGGAGGAGGCCCTGAACAGCGAGGGCTTGCTCTTGGGCCACGACCCCTGGAGCCTGCCCATCGCCACGGTGGGCGGGGCCATATCCACCGACGGCATGGGGTATAGAGCCGCCAAGTACGGCTCCATGGGCCAGCAGGTGCTGGGCCTTGAGGTGGTGCTGCCCAGCGGCGACGTGGTCACCACCCGAGAATTGCCCAAGCCCTTGGCGGGGCCATCCCTTCAGCAGCTCTTCATCGGCTCAGAGGGGACTCTGGGAATCATTACCAGCGCGATGGTTATGGCCTTCCCAATGCCCGAGGAGCGGATCATCAGAGCCATAGCCTTCCCCGACTTCGAGGCCGGCTTCCGGGCCGTCCAGGAGCTCTATGCCCGGGGCGTGATGCCGGCGATGGTCGATTACGGCGAGGAGCCCCTGACAAGGGGGGAGGATGGCTCGGGCGGCGCCACTCTTTACCTGGGCTTCGAGGGTTTCCGGGAGATGGTGCGCGCCCAGGATAAGAGGACTACGAAGATATGCCAGACCCTGGGAGGCACCGACGAGGGGCAGGAGGAGGCCACGCATTTCTGGGAGACACGCCACGCCTCCGGCGAGAGGTATAAGCGAGAGGTGCTGGAGAGCCCAAGGCGCGGTGAGGCCCGCCGTAGTCGCTCCCGCTACCAGATGGACTACCTGCACGTGGCTCTGCCCGCTTCCAGGGTCCTGGAGTACAGAGGGCGCTGCCAGGAGATCCTGTCTGGGTACCCCATATCGGTGAGAGAGTGGTCCTTATGGGCCAGGCCTGAGTTCTTCTCCTTCCTCATCGTCCCGGATGACTCTCTCGATGCCTCAGCCTCCGACGATATGGCCCAAGCAGTGGACCGGGTCCTTTCCCTGGCCCAAGACATGGGAGGCTCCATGGAATACTGCCACGGTGTGGGGATCAAGTTTGCCCACCTCATGGAGAGGGAGCTGGGATCGGGCATGGGCCTACTGCGGCAGATCAAGAAGGCCCTGGACCCCAAGGGCATCCTGAATCCAGGGACTCTGAGACTGTAAAACACGGAATAGCTGCTAGCCGCCCACCACCTCCACCATCTGCCCCACCTTCGCGCCCAGCATCGTCTGGGCATTGCCGTTCCTGACCGAGACCTCCAGATATCCGTGGCTCCCTACTATGGCCAGGAGCTCTTCCCCATGGACGTAGGAGGGGCTGATGCCCTGAATCATGCGTCCCGCCACTGCTATCCGTACTGCCCCTGCTGGTAGTCTATCGGCGGGGATGTTGCTGACCAGGTTTCCAAAGTGGTCTATGTGGATGATGTGCCCCTCCAGCGCCTCCTCCTTCTCCACCGGGTCCGTCAGGTTCAGATAGACCAGCCTATCAACCCTCTCTCCCATCTCGTCAGGCGACCTCCCCTTGGAGAGGTGGGCGGCCACCGGGGCGAAGATATCCCTGCCGTGGAAGGTCTGGCTCACCGGATGCCGCCAAAAGTCGGGGTTGGTCAGGGCGAAGGCCGCGCAGGTGGAGGGCACCTGCACCTCCAAAGGGGCCAGAAACTCCTCCTGGTCTAGTCCTGTGGCCCCATTGGCTCTGAGCACGTAGGTCAGCAACCCATTGTCGGGGGCCAGGAACCAGGCGTCCTGGGTAGATAGCAGAATGGCCCTCCTGGAGGTGCCTACTCCCGGGTCCACAACGGCGATGTGTATGGAGCCCGGAGGGAAAAAGGGGTAGGAGGTCCCCAGCACGAAGGCGCCGTGGGCCACATCCTGGGGCGGCACGCTGTGAGAGACATCTACTAGGGAAACACCGAGGTTTATGCCCAGGATCACGCCCTTCATGGCGGCGACGTAGGCGTCCTGGCTGCCAAAGTCGGTGGTGAGAGTGATGATGGGACTACTCATTAGAATTTCTTCCCACCAACCCTCGGATTGCGTCTTTCTAAAAGAGGCTCGGGCGAGATACGAAAAGGGCGCTCAGGATGGACAGCAGGATGAAAAGGCCCACCATGCCTATTGTGAACTGAAATATGGTCTTTTCTATGCCTCTTCGGGACCGGAAGGAGGCCTCCGCCGAACCAAAGAAGCCAGAACCCTGGCCCTTGACCTGCATGAGGATGATACCAATTACCATGGCGGCAACCAGGATTTGCGCAAAATTGAGAAAAGTCTCCATACCTTAGTCTTCCATCATCTTTTCACCAAACAGTCCAACCTAACCCGCCATTACTTTAGCCATATCTGGGTGGCCAGTCTTATTATAGCTATCATACAAGTCCATCAGCACCGATGCCAGCTTTTTGGGGTCGTGGTGCAAGCGGAAATCCCTGTTCACCACGTCGGCTGTGACTACTGGAACCTTGCTATGGACGTCCCCGTCCAGCGGCACGGGCGAAGCTAGGAACTGGGGCCCCAGCGGAGCGACGTTATCGTTGGCCAGTACGTAGTCCACTAGATTGGGGCCGGCGTGTCGCTGAAGGGCTTCCAGGTGGTCGGCCACGGAGAAGCCGTCGGTCTCCCCCTTCTGGGTGGCGACGTTGCAGACGAAGACTTTCATGGCCTGGGACCGACTGATAGCTGCCCCAATACCCTTGACCAGGAGGTTAGGTAGAATACTGGTGTAGAGGCTGCCCGGACCTATGATGATGAACTGAGCGTCGGCTATAGCCTGCACTGCGTCGGGATAAGCCTCCGCGTCGTCGGGCTCCAGGTACAGCCGCTTTATCTTGCCTCCGCGCTCGGTGATACTGGACTCGCCCCGGACTATAGCTTCGTCGTCCATCTGGGCGGTGAGACTCATGCTGGCCAGGGTTGAAGGCAGAATTTCACCCCGCACAGCCAGTACCCGGCTGGACTCATATATCGCCCTCTCAAAGCTGCCCGTGACCCCTGACATAGCCACTATGAAGAGGTTGCCAAAGCTGTGCCCCTCCAGCCCGGAACCTTTGCCAAACCGGTACTGGAAAAGCCTGGTGACCAGAGGCTCAGCGTCGGCCATAGCCACCAGGCAGTCCCGGAAGTCCCCAGGGGGAAGGATGCCCAGCTCCCGGCGCAGGCGTCCAGAGCTTCCCCCGTCATCGGCCACGGTGACGATGGCGGTGAGGTTGCTGGTGTGCTCCTTCAATCCCCTCAGCAGAGTGGAGAGGCCCGTACCACCGCCGATGGCCACCACCAGAGGCCCCCTCTCGCGCTGGCGAAGGCTGTAGAGGGTGTGAGCCAGGCTGTCGCTACTGTGGGAGGATAGAAGCAGGGGGCCTACCGAGCGGTAGAAGCCGTAGGCGGCAACGCAGATGACCGCCAGCCCCAGAAGACCAAAAAGAAGGCCCTGGGCCCAATAGGGTAAAAGTTTGGGGAAAGGACTATCAAAGAAGCTGGTAAGAACGTACGCCACCCCCAAGGCAGCGACAACCAGCCCCACCCCTCCCAGGAGGAGCCATCGCTTGAACCGTAGGCCTGGATACAGCAGCCTAAGAGCGTCCTGGAGGCCAGAGCTTTGCTCCTTCAGGCTCATCTCTCCACCATCTGGGAGAGCTTCTCCGTGATGAGGTCGTTTACCAGACCGGGGTCGGCCTTGCCCCTGGTCAGCTTCATTACCTGGCCCACCAGGAATTTAGCGGCGGTCTCCTTGCCGCCCAGGTAGTCCTGGACCGCCTGGGGGTTGCCGGCGATGGCTTCATCAACGGCGCTGGAGATGGCCCCTGTGTCCCGCAACTGGACGAGGCCCTTCTCCTCCACCACCAGGGACGGCCTGTGGCCGGTGTGGAACATCTCCTCGAAGACCGTCTTGGCCATGGTGGTGCTGAGGGTCCCGGAGTCCACCAGATCCAGCAGCTCCACCAGATGGGGAGGTTGGACCTTCAACTGGTCCGTCTCCTGGCCGGTGGCGTTCATAAGCCGGGCCATCTCTCCCAGCATCAAGTTGGCGATGGCCTTGTATCTTCCACTATTGGCCGCCTGGCCGGACCTCCTATCGTTCTCTTCGGTGCACGTCTCAAAGAAGTCCGCCATTGCTTTGCTCAGGGTTAGCTGTCGAGCGTCGTACTCCGGCAAGCCATAATCCTCCACGAGGCGCCTACGACGCGCGTCCGGCAGCTCTGGTAGGGCTGCCCTTAGCTCCTCCACCCACTGGCGGGAGATGACAAGAGGAGGCAGGTCCGGCTCCGGGAAGTATCGATAGTCGTGAGCATGCTCCTTGGAGCGCTGCGATACTGTGACGCCCCTTTCCTCCACCCATCCCCGAGTCTCCTGAACAACGCGCTCCCCCTTCTCCAAGACCTTCTTCTGGCGCTGCACCTCGTACTCCAGGGCGCGGAACACCGAGCGGAAGCTGTTCATGTTCTTGACTTCAGCCCTAGTGGCCAGCTCTTGAGTTCCCCTGGGACGTATGCTGATGTTGGCGTCGCAACGGAAGCTACCTTCCTCCATATTGCCAGTGCTGACCTCCAGATACCGGAGAATGGACCGCAGCTTGATCAGGTACTGGCGAGCCTCCTCTGGAGAGCGGAGGTCAGGTTCGCCGACGGTCTCCATCAGTGGCACGCCCGCTCGGTTTACATCCATCAGGGTATAGCTCTCGCCGCTGCCGTCGGCCCTGTGGAGGAGCTTGGCCACGTCCTCCTCTAGATGGACCCTGGTGATGCCCACCCGCTTTACCTGGCCGTCCACCTCGATGTCTATCCAGCCGTTTTTGGCTATCGGCTCATCGTACTGGGAGATCTGATACCCCTTCATCAGGTCCGGGTAGGGGTAGTTCTTGCGGTCGAACTTGGTCTGCTCCGCGATGGCGCAGTTCAGGGCCAGGCCCGTCATAATGGTGTACTCCACGGCCCGCTTGTTGATGACGGGTAGCACTCCCGGCATTCCCAGGCACACGGGACAGACGCGGGTGTTGGGCGGAGCGTTCTGGTAGTCGGCGCCGCAGGAGCAGAACATCTTGCTCTGAGTCAGTAGCTGGGCATGGACCTCCAGCCCTATGACAGTTTCGTATTCAACCGCTACTACCATTGCTACAGTCGCCGCCCTTGGGTAAACTCGTCTAAGAATAAAGGCTCTGCTGCCTAGTATAACAATGGGTATATACAGGGACAAGCTGGCTGACCGCTCCCGAAAAAACATTCCGTCCATAGATCCTCTGCCCCCTGGGGTCTAAGGCTGAAATCGACCGAACAATCCCTGAGCTCTGCGTTGTCCAGGGCTTCCCCTTGTGTTATATTGTGACAAAGTTATCAAACCCGGAGGCTCGTCCCTTGGCCACCGAGAGCGCAACCCTGAGGCTAAAGGCCAGAGAGGCCCTGGCGGCCCAGAAGCAGCCCAGCGTCACACCCTTGTCCTCCCTTCTGGCCGTACAGGACGCCCTGGGGTACCTGCCGGTGGAGGCCGTAGAAGAGGTAGCCGCCTTCACCAGCTCCACCATCAACGATGTTTGGGGAGTGGCCTCCTTTTACCTTAACTTCCGCTTTACACCGGCCCCCGAGCATACCGTAGAGGTCTGCTGGGGACCCACCTGCCACCTGATGGGCGCTCCCCGCATTCTGGAAGCCTTCCAGGAGGTCCTGGGGGTAACCGGCGAAAGTGAGACCAGCGATGGCAAGTTCGCCCTCAAGTACAACACCTGCCTCGGGGCCTGCTCACAGGCTCCCGCTATCAGCATCGACCACCACCTAGTCGGAAGGGTGGAGCCTCGACGGATCGTCGAGGGCCTGGCTAGAAGCTGGGCGCTACCCTTTATCAGAGGGAAGTAATGGCGACCTACCTGGAGCTAAAGTCCAGGGCCGACGAGACCTGGCAAGGCCTGATCCAGGGAACTACTCCCTGGATACGGGTGGGCACCGCCATCTGTGGCCAGGCGGCGGGAGCCCCAGAGGTGGTGGAGGCTCTCCGCGCTGAGCTGGAGAGACGAGGCATTCAGGCCCTGGTCACCGAGGTGGGCTGCCTCGGACTCTGCTATGCGGAGCCCCTGGTGGACATCCTGAAGCCGGGTAGCTCCCGTATCCTCTTCAAAAACGTCACCCCAGAGATGGTCCCCCAACTCGTCGAGTCCTATCTGGTCAACGACTCTCCACCTGCCGAATGGGCCCTGGGGCATCTGGGAGAGGGGAGGAATTACGGCGTACCGGACCTGGAGCAGATGCCTGTCATGAAGCTGCAGCTCCGAATCGCCCTGCGCAACGCCGGCCATATCGATCCCGGCGACATCTACCAGTACATCGCCAACGGGGGGTACGCCGGCCTGAACAGGGCCCTCCTTCACATGGAGCGGGAGCAGGTAGTGGAGGAGGTCACCAACTCTGGACTGCGAGGCCGCGGAGGGGCGGCCTTCCCTACGGGCACCAAGTGGAGCTTCCTGGTCCGGGCTCAGGAGCCTGTGAAATACATTCTCTGCAACTGCGAGGAGGGCGACCCCGGCGCCTTTAATGACAAAGGAATTCTGGAGAGCGATCCCCATACTCTCCTGGAGGGCATGATTATCGGAGGCTATGCCACCCTGGCCACCAAGGGATACGTCTTCATACGCCACGGCCACGACGGCCCAATAGAGCGCACCCGCATAGCCATACAGCAGGCATACGAGGCCGGCCTCCTGGGAGAAAACATCCTGGACAGCGGCTTCAGCTTCGACATTGAAGTGGCCCTGACGGGGGACTCCTACGTCTCAGGAGAGGAGACGGCCCTCATGGAGGCCATCGAGGGGAAGCGCGCCATGCCCCGGACCAGACCTCCCTTCCCGGCCCAAGCGGGCCTGTGGGGCAAGCCCAGCAACATAAACAACGTCAAGACCCTTGCCTACATCCCTGAGATCGTTTCGAGGGGGGCCCAGTGGTTCTCCGACATCGGCGTAAACCGCAGCAAGGGGACTGCCATCCTGTGCCTTACGGGGAAAGTCGCCAGACCCGGCCTCTACGAGGTCGCCATGGGAATAACTCTGCGCCAGGTCATCGATGAAATCGCCGGGGGTGTTCCCAACGGCAAGAGCCTGAAGCTCCTCCAGACGGGAGGGCCCCTGGGAGGCGTCCTGAACGCCGAGATGGCTGACGTGCCCCTGGACTTCGAGGAGATGGCCCAGGCGGGCGCTATCCTGGGCTCCGGCGGCATAATCGTCGCCGACGAGGACACCTGCGCCGTGGACTTTACCAGGGTCCTGGTGACCTTCTGCCAGTACGAGTCCTGCGGCAAGTGCTTCCCCTGCCGCCTGGGCTTTACCCATATGACGGAGATCCTGGAGCGGATATGTCGCGGCGAAGCCCGGCCCAGAGACCTGGACCTTATGCCAGGCATAGGCCAGAGCATAGCCGGTGGCTCCCTCTGCGGCCACGGGCAGCTCGGCTACAATCCCGTGAGGTCGGCTCTGCAGTATTTCGCCGAAGACTTTAGGGTCCACGTGGAGGAGGGACGCTGTCCCACCGGAAGCTGTGGCGGCCCCATCATCGCCCCAGCCCGGACCAGGCCTCAACCGGTGATCGTCGCAACTTAATACCAAGAGAGTTAGTATGCCTGAGGACATCACCCTCACTATAGACGGCAAGGAAGTCAAGACCCAGCCCGGCGTTCCGGTGCTTCAGGCGGCCCTGGACGCCGGAATCTACATACCCTACTTATGCTACTACCAAGGCCTGAAACCCTACGGCGCCTGCCGTATGTGCGTCGTGGAGGTGGAGAACCAGAGAGGCACCCCCGCCTCCTGCACCCTGCCCGCCGCCGACGGTATGGTCGTCAACAGCCTCGGCCAGGAGGTCGTCCAGCTCAGGCGCGGCGTCATGGAGCTGCTCTTATCGGAGCATCCCCACGGCTGCCTTACCTGCCATCGCGTAGACCTCTGCGGCCCTCAGGATATCTGTCTGCGGCACGTTTCGGTCACGGACCGCTGCGTCTCCTGCCCCAAGAATGAGCGTTGCGAGCTGAAGGACACGGTTCGCCACCTGGAAATGGACCTGACCTCCCCCTTCACCTACAACTACCGCAACCTGCCCAGAGAGGTGCGGGACCCCTTCTACGACCGGGACTACAACCTCTGCATCGTCTGCGCTCGCTGCGTTCGGGCCTGCGAAGAGGTAAGGGGCGACAACGCTATCACCATGGTGGAGCGCTCCGGCGTAGCACTGGTGGGCACCTCCTTCGGCACCTCCCTTCTGGAGTCGGGCTGCGAGTTCTGCGGGGCCTGCATCGACGTTTGCCCCACGGGGGCCCTGGTGGAGCGGGACTACAAGTGGGAGAAGGCGGCCAGAGCCGTCACCACCATCTGCCCTCACTGCCCCGTGGGATGCCAGATGACCATCGAGGTGAACCAGCGGGAGAAGCTGATTCGCACCATCCCGGACCCAAACGGTCCCTCCAACCAGGGACAGGCCTGCTTCAAAGGCAAGTTCGGTATGGACTTCGTCAACCACCGCCAGCGGCTAAAGACTCCCCTAATTCGCCGCAACGGCTCCCTGGAGCCATCCACCTGGGATGAAGCCTTGGACTACTTGGCCCAGAAGCTGGCGGAGTACAAAGGCGATGCCTACGGCATAATCCTATCGCCTAGGGGCACCAATGAAGACAGCTACGCCGCCCAGAAGTTCGCCCGGGCGGTCATGGGCACCAACAACATAGACATCTCCTCCAACACCCGCCCGGAGTTGGTGGAGCCCCTCGGCGAAATGCTTGGCTATCAGGCCGCCACTAACCCCATATGGGAGCTGGAAAAGTCGGGCTGTGTGATGGTGATGGAGAGCAATGTCACCGAGGAGCATAACGTGGCCGCCGTCCCCATTAAGAAGGCGGTCCAGAAGGGCCTCAAGCTCATCGTCATCGACAGTAGAGAGACGGAGCTGACGCGCTACGCCCACATCTGGCTGCGCCCCCGACCGGGTACCGACGTCACCCTGCTAGGCGGCATTCTCAAAGTGATAGTAGACGAGTCTCTGGAGGACGGTGAGTTCGTATCGCAGCACTGCCAGAACGAGGACGCCCTGAGGCAAAGCTTGCAGAGCGTTGACCTGGTAAAGGTCGAGGAGAGGACAGGCGTCCCCCAGGCCCTGGTTCAAGAGGCGGCCCGGATGCTGGCCCAGAACGGCCCCACCTCCATCCTCTACGCCCTGGACACCCTGCCCTCCGAAGCGGCGTCCCAATGTGTCAAGGCGCTGGCCGACCTGGCCCTTCTGACTGGCAACCTAGGGAAGCCTTCGTCCGGGCTGTACCCCCTCATTCCGGGAGCCAACGAGCAGGGGGCCAAGGACGTGGGCGCCGTTCCTCACCTGCTGCCAGGGTACCAGCCCCTTGTTAGCCCCCAAGCCCGCAGCACCTTCGAAGAGGCGTGGGGAGTCCCTCTGCCCGCCGGCAAAGGCCTACCTCTGGGCGAGATGGTCCAGGCAGCCGGAGAGGGCCGTATAAAGGCGCTGCATCTGCTGGGAGACAGTCCAAGTTTCTCCAACGGCGAGATCGAGGATGTTTTAGAAGCCTTCAAAAAGGTTGAATTCCTTATTATGCATGACAACTTCAGGAGCGAGCTGGTGGAGATGGCCCACGTGGTGCTGCCCTCGGCCACCTTTGCGGAGAAGGATGGGACCTACACCAACATGGAGCGCAGGGTGCAGCTACTACATCAGGCCTTGAAGCCCAAGAACGGGGAGATGCCCGAGTGGGAGATTTTCGGCCTCCTGGCCCAGAGGATGGGTTACGCCGGCCTTCAGTACCTGAGCTCCTCTGAAGTGATGGGTGAGATCGCTGGACTAATGCCCATGTACGCGGGCGTATCTCACCAGCGGCTGGAGTCCGGCGGTATCCAGTGGCCATGCACCGGCCCGGAGGACAGCGGAACCCCCATCCTCTACGCCAGTGATGAAAATGGCTGGAAAGCTACCATGAGTCCACTAGGCCAACGGGAAGAAAATCCAGATATCCTAGACCCCCAGTATCCCCTCGTTCTAGTCCGGGGCCGGGTCCTCCTTCAGCCGGACAGGGATATAGAGGTGATCAAGGACAACGGCGCCAACGCAATAAAGCGGGAGGAGATCATCGAGCTACACCCCTCAGACGCCGCCTCCCTGGGAATCGCCGATGGAGACCTAATAGAGGCCGTTTCAGAGGAGGAGCGCTTCAGGGGAGTGGCTCGCTTGAGGAGTCCCCACCCTGGGGTGGTCTCGGCGACCTACCTCTTCGGACAGTTGGCATCCGAGCTGGAGAAGAGCACCGAACCCGACCCCATGCTCAAGGTTCCCGGCCTGCCTCTCCTGACCGTCAGGCTGGAGAAGGTGTTGGAAAGCGCAGCCGCCGATTGAGGGTCCATAACTGGAGGTCAAAGCCGATTCGTCTATGACGAGCGTACCTGAGACGAGACCCCGAGAGAACACACAGCCGACGCCGCCCAGATTGGCCAAAGCGACGGTGGCGGCGAGAAAGAACCTGACCGAGGACCTGTGGGCCATGTGGCTCAAGCCGGACATCCCCTATCCCTTCAAGGCGGGCCAGTACTGCACCATAGGCCTGGACGGCATAGAGAGAGCCTACTCCATAGTCTCAGCTCCTCATGAGCCTGAGCTGGAGCTTTTCATAGGGCTGATTGAACACGGGCATCTGACTCCTAAGCTTTGGCCCCTGGATGTGGGAGACCTGGTCTCCCTCCGTCCCAGGGCTAAAGGCATCTTCACCTTTGACCCTGCGCTCCCCAACCATCTGATGGTATGCACAGTAACGGGAATCGCTCCTTTCGTAAGCATAATACGTGACTATATCCACACAGGGATGAAGGGCCACAGGTTCTACCTGCTTCAGGGCTCCAGCTACGTGGACTACTTCGCCTACGACCGGGAGATGGCGACTCTGTCGGCGGAGTACCCGGAGCTTATCACGTACGTTCCCGCTATCAGCAGGCCCAACGACGAGAGAAACCGAGGCTGGTCCGGCGCTACGGGCCGCGTGAACAACATCGTAGATGGTCTCGCCGAGAAGTGGGGCCTGGATAGCCAGTCTACCCTGGTCTATCTGTGCGGCAACCCCGGGATGATACAGGAGGCCAAGAAGACCTTGGCCCCCAAGGAATTCAGGATCAGAGAGGAGCGCTTCTGGAAGGAGTAGGCTGGCCCCTCTCTACCGTCCGTCCCGTCCAGTGGCCTCTTTAAGGCGTCTTTTATTCACTCTTGACAAACCCGCCCAAGGCCACTACCCTTCCGGTTATATTGGTCTGACCATCTGACCAATATAGTTAGGTAGGAAGAGCAATGGTCATAGCGGTTCTGGCCGCGGGAGGGCTGGTGGCCGGCACCTACGGCAGCCTCATTGGGGCGGGCGGCGGCTTCATAATGGTCCCCCTGCTGCTGTTCCTATTTCCAGACGAAAGCCCCGCCGTCATAGCGGCCACCTCACTCTTTGCTGTGCTATTCACCGGCACCTCCTCCGCCGCCGCCTACGCCTGGCTCAGAAGGATCGACTATAAAGCGGGGAGCCTTCTGGGGGCCGTGACCGTTCCCGGCGCTATTCTGGGAGTTCATCTGGTATCCCTAGTCCCCAGGGCAGCTTTTGAGATGGCGATGGGGTCTTTACTCATATTCCTTGCCAGCTATAGCTTCATAAGAGCCCAGATGAGCCGGGGGCGTCCATTTCTGATTCATGACGTTTTTAGCTATAGAACCCTGGTAGACCGCGCGGGGACTGCCTTTGTCTACCCGGTAAGGGCCATAATGTGGTCATCGGTGGCCTTGGTAGCTGGATTTTTATCCAGCATGATGGGCATAGGCGGGGGTCTTCTACAGGTGCCCATTCTGGTCTACATGCTTAGCATGCCCATCCAGGTAGCCGTCGCCACCTCCCAGTTTGCACTAACCGCCACCGCGCTAACAGGCACCATCACCCATCTCACCGCCGGCAACCTAAGCATAGGGTGGTGGAATGTGAGCGCCCTGACTATCAGCGTCGTAGTCGGCGCTCAGATAGGCGCTCGACTCTCCACCAGGTTCAGTGGCTCACGGGTGACCCAGCTTCTATCCGGGGGACTGACGGTGGTTGGCGCGCGGCTGCTCATAGCCGCAGTCTAAAGTCTCACTCTCCTCCGCAGTAAGCTAGGAGCGAATGATGTTTTTGGCCGTGTCTATATGATAGAATTGCCGTCGGCAATGGGAAGGATCGTACCAGCGCCAGAGGAGAGTTGATGAAGTTTAGCACCCTGTACGCCGGATACATAGACATGGAGGACCTGGGTGAGCACGGCGCCAAGGTCGGTGAGCGCTGGTTTTCCAACGAACAACTGGCCACAGTGTACGACAAGAGCCTGGTCCTGGCTCAGGCCTGCGAGGAGCTGGGCTTCGACACCCTTTGGCTGGCGGAGCACCACTTCCAGCCCGAGGGCTACGAGGTCATCCCCAACCTCCTGATGCTGGCCCTTTACCTGGCCGGCCATACCAAACGAATAGAATTTGGCTGTGGTTTCAACATCACTACCATGTGGCACCCGCTGCGATTGGCCGAAGACTACGCCATGGCTGATATCCTCACCAAGTGGCGGGTGCTCTTTGGAATTGGTCGGGGCTACCACACCCGCGAGGTGGAGACCTTCGGCGTGCCAATGATGGACCAGGAGACCAATCGGGAGATCTTCGAAGAGCAGTTGGAGATCATCTTCAAGGCCTTGCAGGAGGAGAAGTTCTCCCACCAGGGTAAACACTACACCATTCCCCCTCATGTGCCTTATCGGAACTACATGCTGAAGGAGATCTCCGTGGTTCCCCGGCCCATGCACCTCTTCGAGTGCTGGCAGCCCATAGTGAGCGGCAATCCCCGGGGGCTGGAGTTCATGGCCAAGCATGGTATCAAAGGAATAGTGGGCAACGCCCTGCCTGAGATGGTGGAGGAGCGATGGCAGCAGTTCAAGGCCGCCTACACTAAGCAAGGCGTTGACCTGAAGCCCGGCGAGCGCTTCGGCGTGATCATCCCCTCCTACCTGGCAGACACCCAGGAGCAGGGTATCAAGGAGTTCCGCCCTGTTTACCAGGAGTATCAGAAATTCTTCGGCCCCTTTGGCTTCATTGGAAAGCTCACTGACGAGCAACTCAAGGCTCTGGACACCAAGGGTGGCTGGAAGGCGGCAGGTGTCCGCACCTTAGAGGAAGCCATTGCAATAGGCAGCCATTACGTGGGCCATCCCGACGGGCTTACGGACAAAATTAAAGGAATCAAGGAGAAGTATCCGTACCTGGAGCATATCTTCTTCGGCTTTACCATGTCCGTTTCCCAGTCGGTTATGCTGCAACAGCTAACCAGGTTCTCTGAGGAAGTGATGCCAGCCTTCAAGAGTGTTCAGGTGCCTGCTTAGGAGCGTTAGCAGACAGCACCCATCCAGACACCTGAGCTAATCCAAGAAGTTCACTAAGGGAGGTAACACCATGGTAGAAGTTGGACAGCCGGCCCCAGACTTCACGCTGGCGGCCCATACCGGAGACAACGTCACTCTCAGCGACTACAAGGGCACTAAGAACGTGGTGCTCCACTTCCACGTGATGTCCTTCACAGGTGGTTGAACCTATCAGGTATCCGGGTTCCGGGTATTCAACAACCAGTTCCAGGAGAAGGATACGCAGGTCTTGGGGATAAGCGTCGACAGCCGCCCCGTCCAGGCCGCCTGGTGCCAGTCTCAGGGAGGCGTATCATATCCCGTCCTGGCCGACTTCCATCCCAAGGGGAAGGTCGCCGAAGCCTTCGGTGTGTTCAACGACGAGCGGGGTACCAGCAGAAGGTCCGTCTTCATCATCGATAAAGAGGGCATCGTCAGGTACAAGCGCGTCTACGACCAGGGCCTGCCGGACCCCCAAGAGATTCTGGCAGAGGTTAATAAGCTCTAACATCCAGCTCCAGGAGGCGACATGGCACACTATCTTATCCAGGCATCCTATACCGGTGGAGCGATATCCGACCTGGTTAAGAACCCTCAGAACCGGGCCGATGCCATCAGGCCCGTCATCGAAAAAGCAGGTGGGCGACTGGAAGCCTTCTACTTTGCCTTTGGCGACTACGATATAGTGGCCATTATCGAGATGCCGGACAACGCTAGCGCGGCGGCCCTCTCCATGGCGATATCCGCCGGCGGCGCCCTTAGCTCCCTCAAGACCACCGTCCTGCTGGACATGAGCGAGTCCGTGAACGCTATGCGCAAGGCCGGAGGAGTGGGCTACCGGCCACCAGGCGGCTAAGGGGATCTGAAGCTTTACCCCACATGAGGGTAGCGCCCCTCCATCAGGGGCGTGTGGCTGGCAGTCAGCAGTGGGACCTCCAGTAGCGCTGGGTCCTTCTCTATCTGCCGCACTAGAGGGTTCTCCGGCGTGAGGCCGTAGAGAGTGGTGTCTTCTACGCCCTTGACCTGCACCAGTACCCTGAAATCGCCCAGACCTCCGGGCTTTGTCAGCTCCAGTATGCCCATGCGGTTGGCGTAATACTCCCTCTGGGACAATGTCCTGCTCTTCGCTCTCAGGGCCCACAGAAGGGCCTCGGCGCCCAGGTTCCGCAGGAAGTCACGCTGCGTCACCAGACCAAGAGTCGCCAGGCCGTGCTCTTCCCCCTCCCGCGTCAGCAGGGTGAAGTCCACGTGGGCGGTGATGTCCTGGCGGCCTATGCGCTGATAGGGGCTGGCGCCCGCGGTGTGCATGTAATAGCACTGCAGTGTGCCCCTTGACCTGGCCGGGGAGTACAGCTCCTCCTCAGTATGGCCGTAATCGATGGTGGCAACAAACCCTCGTTCCAGGGCCTCGACTACTTCTCCCATCCAGGGGCTAATAGCCAGGTTGACCTCCCCCTTAAAGCCCTCAGGCAGACGCTGCCCGAGAGCTTCGAGACGCTCCGCCAACAGTGGAGTGGAGGGCTCGTCCAGCACCTCAATGTATTCCCCTGAGCGGTAGGCTACGTACACCTCCCGGAGCTTGTCTTCCTCAACCTGGAACCTGTGGACCGGGAAGGCGTCCACCAGCTCGTTAGAGAGGATGCAGCCCACGACCCCTCTCAGCGGGACGCCCGCCGCCGCCAGTCGTTGCGGGAAGGACTTCCCTGGGCTGGCAGCTCTCCGGTCCAGCGACAGGTAGCAGAGAGACCGGCCGAAGTCGTCGCCTAGAGTAGCGCTATAGGAGAGGATGTCCTGGGCCAGCAGGCCGCTACCGGCGCCCAGCTCCACAGCGAAGAAGGGCTTGGGAGCGCCAAGCACCTCCCACATCTGCTTTAGCTGGATGGCTAGAAGGGCCCCGAAGGCTGGATGCGCAGCGGGGCTGGTGTAGTAGTCGCCGGCGGCGCCAACCCGCTCCCCCGACGTGTAGTACCCATCGAGGGGGTGAAACAGGGCCAGCTCCATGAACCTGGCGAAGGTTATCCTCCCCTGCCGCAAGATGAGGGATTGGATGGCCTGTTCGGCGGAGGTGGTCATGGGCTTCGTTGGGACAGCCTCCAGAAAAACAGGTTTCCCCCCTATGGGATAGGGAGGAAACGGTTGATTACCACGTAAGGAGTAGGTTGTGAGAAGAATAAAAGACGAGGCGCCCTCTCTACGAGTCGCCGTCAACCATTGGCACCTTTACCACCGGAGCGTGCCTAAGCTCCACAGACTCCCGCTCCCACCCTGAGATAGGCACCGAGTTCCTGAACTCACTCTCCACACCGCAGAGCTTACATGTGCCGGTGCTGATGGGACCGTTGGGACTGTCGATCATCCAATGGTGTATACAGGTCTCTTCGATTTCGTCATGCTGCTCTAACAACCTTGTCTCCTTTTATCAGAGGTTGGGTCTCAAGAGTCTCCTTGGGCTTATCGCCTTACCCTCTTTCGCTTATAGATACGTACTCCAGGTCCATAGGCCCGTTGTACAAAAGGAGGGGGCGAATCAGGATGTTGTTTGTTAGCTGCTCCATGACTTGGACGGTCCATCCGGGCACTCGTCCCATGGCGAAGATGGAGATAAAGAGGTCTTCAGGGATTTCCATCAGGTGATACATGGCCCCGGAGAAGAAATCAACGTTGACACAGATGCCCTTGGAGGCGTAGGGCTTCATCACCTCCTCCACCTGGGTCAGGATCTTCAGCCACTTGGGCTGGCCCTTCCTTTCACCAAGTATTCGGACCTCTTCCCTTAGGTGGACAGACCTGGGATCGACCGTTCTGTATACCCTGTGGCCGAAGCCCATGATACGCCCGCCGTCCTCCAACACCTTCTTGGTGTATGACGCCGCATTCTCCTCGGAACCGATGTCCAGGGCCATGTTCATGACCTTCTCGGCGGCGCCTCCATGCCACGGGCCTTTGAGCACACCGATACCCGCGACGACGGCGGAGTGCAGGTCAGTGAAGGTGGACGCCGCCACTCGGGCGCCAAAGGCGGAGGCGTTGGACCCATGCTCCGCATGTAGGAGGAAGTCCTTGTCCAGGAGCTTGGCCTCGAAGGGATCTGGCTCCTGGTCGAAGAGCATGTAAAGGAAGTTGGCGGCGTGGTCCAGTTCAAGGTCCGGGGTTACTGGGTCATGTCCTGTCCTGATGCGATGATGGGCTGCGACTATGGTGGGCGCCTGGGCCGTTAGCCGGGCCCCTTTGCGCAGAGTCGCTTCGATGGAGTTGTCTTCTGTCTCCGGGTCAAAGGCCCCAAGGGCGGATACCGCCGTCCGCAGAACGTCCATGGGGTGCGCGTTCTGTGTTAGGCGGATGACATCTATTACTTCCCGGGGGACCGGCCGTGCCACCTTGAGGGTGGCATCGAATTCATCAAGCTCTTTCTGAGTAGGTAACTTGCCGTGGAGAAGCAGGTAGATGGTCTCGACGAAGTTGGACTTTTCCGCTAGGTCATCGATGTTGTATCCCCGGTAGACCAGCTTGCCCGCCGCCCCGTCTATGAAGCTGGCGCTGCTCCTGTCCAGGTATACGTCCTTCAGGCCTCGCCTCAACTCTATCTTATCCGGCATTGCTTCCCATCATCTCCATGTCCGCATCAGGGCGCAGGTTCTAAGCGTGAGGACTCCGGGGCTACTCGAAATCCGGTAGAGATGCAGCGTAAATCCAAGCGGTTCCTCGGATTCAGGCCACTTGGGAATTAGGAACTTTGCGACAGACTGTCCAGCCATAGCTTCCCCAACCATGGCTGACTATCTACGGATGCAAGTTACCCAGGAGGCCTGCCTTATTGACCCTGTTGGAGAACAGGGCCCTTCCCTAGCTGAATGATATGCCTTTGGGCACCCTTCTGTCAATCCTGCGCTCCTAGTGGAGGGTCTGCCGCCGGTGCATGTGGTTATCACACCGCGCCATGTTGTGGGATAATAGGGCAGGACCCCTAGAGCGAGAGGTTGCATGGGACAGTTGGAGCGACAAGTAAAGCAGTTGGCCTTGGAGCTGGGCTTCGATATCGTCGGCCTGGCCTCGGCGGAGCCTTTTATCCGGGATCGAGAGGCCACGCTGGAGCGCGTGCGCCAGGGACTGATGGACGGCCTGCCCTGGTTCACAGAGGAGCGGGTGCTGCGCGCCAGTAACCCTGGGTCATTGCTACCCGGTGCCAGGTCCATCATCTCCGTGGCCATGAGCTATCACACAGGCGAAGCCCGGTCGGACGACGCTGAATCTCGTGGCAGAGTGGCGCGGTACGCGTGGGGAGACGACTATCACAAGGTTATGAAGAAGCGCCTGCGCCAGCTTGCCGACTCCCTCGGGGAGCGACTGGGACGACCAGTCAAGGCACGCATCTTTGTGGACGATGGCCCGATGCTGGAGAGAGCAGCCGCTGAACGAGCGGGCATAGGCTGGTTCGGCAAGAACGCCAATATACTGACCAGTACCCACGGCTCGTGGGTCTTCCTGGGGCAGGTAATAACGGACCTGGAGCTGGAGCCCGACGAGCCGTTAAAGAAGACCTGCGGAAACTGCCGGATCTGCATCGATGAATGCCCCACCGGGGCCATTGTCGCCCCCTACGTTATAGACAACACTCGCTGCATCTCCTACCTCACCATCGAGTGCAGGGGAGCCATCCCTCGTAAGCTGAGACCCCTGGTCGGCGACTGGGTTTTCGGGTGCGATATATGCCAGGACGTCTGTCCGGTCAACAGAAAGGCCCTCCAGAGCCGGGAGACCGGGTTCCAGCAGCGCCATGGCTTCGCCGCACCTTCGCTGATTCCCCTACTCAGCCTCACCGATGATGAGTTCAGGGAACGGTTCAGGAACAGCCCCATCAAACGCGCCAAGAGGGTGGGCCTCCAGCGGAACGTCTGCGTTGCGCTGGGCAATATTGGCGACCCGGTGGCCATCTCGCCTCTGACAGCGGCCCTGTACGGAGCGGAGCCCCTGGTCAGGGCCCACGCTGCCTGGGCCCTGGGCCGCATCGGCGGTACGGAGGCGCTCCAGGCCCTGGAGAGGGCTCTGGGGCTGGAAGAGGACCAGGGGATACGAGAAGAGATTCGTCTGGCCTTACGGGAAGCCCAAGTCGCCAGTGGCGTGGGCAGTTAAGCCGGTACGGGCCCTGGGACATCCACAGGCGAGGAAACCCTCTTTATAAATGCATTGGTCCTGGGCGGGACTCGGTTCATTGGGCTTGTTCTGGTCAGGGAGCTGCTGACTCGGGGCCATCAGGTGACGGTTCTCAACATTCAGGGACCTACGCCAGATTCGCTTTGAAGAAGGCCAGGGTCCGCTGCCACGAGTCCTCGGCGGCTTCCTGCCGGTAGCTGGCCCTGGCGTCGGCGAAGAAGGCGTGGGGTGCGCCGCCGTAGATGTGCACTTCGTAGGACTTGCCGGCTTTCTCCAACGCCACAGCCAAGTCGGATGCGGTAGAGGGCGGGATGCCACCGTCGGCTCCTCCGTACAGCCCCAGCACAGGCCCTCGAAGGTTCTGCACCAGGTCTATGGGGTTTGGGTTGCCGCCATAATAGATGACTGCCGCGTCCACGTCGGCGCTCTCGCAGGCAGTCTGTATCGAGAGGCCGCCTCCCATGCAGTAGCCTACGGTGCCCACCTTGCCTGAAACGAAGGGCTGGGCCTTGAGGTGCCCTGCCGCCGAGGAGATCTCCTTAACGGCCCGGGGACGGTCCAAGCCCATTGCCAGCTTTCGGGCCTCATCTGGCTCCCCGGTGACCTGGCCGTGGTATAGGTCGGGCGCCACCGCCACAAACCCCGCCCGCGCAAACCGGTCTGCTATATCCTTGATGTGAGGCTCCAGGCCCCACCACTCCTGGATGACCACTACGCCGGGCCAGCGTCCCTCTCCCGAAGGTTTGGCCAGGTGGGCGGGCACTGTACCGCCGTTGACCTGTATCTCTATCGTGCTGGTCTGAATTTGCTGGGCCATATCTTAACCTCCTACATTCTTGCTGCAATTTGATTGAGTTTTCTTGGGCCCTACTCTAAGTCCATCTCCTTCTTGATCTCTTTCACCGCCGTCATCATCGCCTTGAGCTTGTCTATCGCCTCCCCCTCCTGCCTGGTCTTAAGCCCGCAGTCGGGTTTTATGTAGAGGCGCTCCGGCGGAAATACCTCCAGGGCGGAACGTATACCCGCCTTGATCTGGTCTACGCCCTCTACCAGGTGGCTGTGGACATCCAGGACACCCAGCGCAAGGATCTTGTTCGATGGGTGAGCCCTGAACAGTTCCATCAGATCGTAGTTGCTGTTGGCCATCTCCATGTCCAGCATATCTACGGGCAAGTTAACGATATGGTCGAAGACGGCGGCGAAGTCACCGTAGCACATGTGGGTGATGGTGGTGGCCTTGAGTCCCTTGGTAACAATGCCCAGGGCCCGGGAGGCCAGCTCCATCTCCTCGGGGCGAGTAGAGAGGGCCGGCTCATCAATCTGGATGTACTGGGCGCCAGCTCTCTCCAGGTCCAGGGCTTCCTCATGAAGGGCAGAGGCCACGTCCAGAACGAAGGCCTCCCGTGTGGGATAGTACTCGTTGAAGGACCAGTCACAGATGGTGTAGGGGCCCGTCAGCATGCCCTTGACAGGCTTGCTGGTGAGGCTCTGGGCAAACTTCCATGAGTCCACGGTCAGGGGCGCGGTCCTGGTCGCGGGCCCAGTGGCTATCGGCTTTCTGTAGTAGCGGTTGCCGTAGGAGCGCACCAGCCCGCTTATGGTGAACCCGGTCATGTACTCGGAGAAGTAAGTCACCATGTCGCCCCGGTTCATCTCGCCGTCAACCAGCACATCCATCCCAAGCTCCTCCTGGACCTGGATCCATTGGGCGGTGGCCTTCTTCTCCAGCTCCTCCAGCTCTCCCTTGGACATCTGACCTCGGGCGACGCTATTGCGGGCAGAGATGATGTAGTCCGGCTTGGGGTAGCTTCCTACGGCGGTGGTCAGGAGTCCCCTGCTCATACCTTCACCTCACGGGCCTTGTTTGCCGCCTCTACCAGCCGCTCCAGCTTGGCATAGGCGTTGGGTCGCGGCAGGAACTCTAGGCCGCAGCTAGGGTTGACGTGCAGTCGCTCCAGGGGAACGACGCGCGAAATTCTACCTATAGCCTCAACCACCTCCTCCACGGGCTCCATACGGGTGTTCCGGGCGTCCAGGATGCCGAAGCCCAGCTCCTTACCCTCTGGGAAATCGGTCACGAGGTCAAAGTTGGCCTTGCCCATCACGAAGTCCAGACCTATAACGTCGAAGGGCAGCCGCAAAAAATCCGGGTACAGCCCGGAGATATCTCCAAAGTAGGTGTACACAGCCGTCCTGGTCTGGACCCCTTCCGTCAGCACCCGTGCCGCCTCCTGAAACAGCGAGAGATCTGTTTTGTGCTTCAGGATGGCGGGCTCGTCGAACTGAATTATGGGGGCGCCAGCCTCGGCCAGGCTGCGAGCCTCCTGGTTCAGCAGCGACGCCAGGTCCATGACCATATCCCTCAGGTTCTGGTAGCAGCCGCACTGGGATAGCCTGGCCAGGGTGTAGGGCCCGGTGATGACCGCCTTGACGGGCCTGGGGCTGTGCTGAGCGGCGAACAGATAGTCCTCTTTTTCGATGGGGCCCTTCCGCTCCAGCCTTGCCTCGGCAACGGGTTGCCTATAGTAGGTGTTGGTGTCGAAGTAGCGGATGAGGCCCTTGAGGGCAAAGCCCTTAATCTTGGAGGCGAAGTAGGTCTGCCCATCGTCCCAACGAATGTGGCCGTCGGTAACAATGTCCAGGCCGGCTCTTACCTGCTCGTCGATGACCTCCCTGGTCACCTCCTCTTCGACCCTCCGTAGCTCATCCTGGGTGATTCTGCCGGTGTCGAAGCGGGAGATGGCGGTGCGAAGGCTGGGCGCCTTCGAGTCAGGGGATATCTTTGGGTAGTTACCGACGACTGTGGTGATCAACTGTACCTCTTCCTTACGTAGTAAGCTGGCAGGTGAGATAATAGTATCTCAAGGTCCCTTGGTCAATGCTTGACTATCCAGTGTAAGATGGGAACCCCGCTTCTAGGTAGTTCTTCTGCGCACGGCCAGCGCTCGAAGTTCTAAGGTAAGCCAAACGAAAGCCGCCAATGCGAGGCCGATTGGACCACCAACCCACACGAAACGGGAAGACTTGCCTTGTCGAAATGTCGAATTACTTGGATCCTCAGGATCATACTTAACTAATCTGGTGCCGGGCTGACCCGCGGCGATATTTGTTTTGATGCGGCTTGCGTGAGATTCGGCAGGGGTCCGCCTGTCGTAGCGTGCCACTTGTCGTGAATCCGTAACGTACGAGCGATCATTCACACTGTAGATGTACCTGACCCTTACATCGTAGTTATCGCTACTATTCCTACCTCCTGAGTTTTTGTTTACTTTTGCTGAGGCCTCAGTGGCTGGAACGGACAGCCATGAGACCTTTTCTGCTGCCCTGTTGTAACCCGCGTTGGCAAACAAAGTTAGTCCTATCATTGCAAGTACAGCCACAGCCGACCACATGACTGGACTCCAGGGTTCATCAAAGATTTTGTCTATCATTTGGCTGGCCTTTAACTAGAACACCACCAAACTTCGCTACAACTTATAAGATGGGAACCCCGGCGCTAGGTAGGTCTTCTGTGCACGGCCATCGCCCGCAGGAAGGGGAAGTCGTCTGTCTCGATTTTTAGCCGGCTAGAGCCGCTCCTGCAAGAAGCGTAGCAGTCGCGGCGCCAGGAACGCCGTGTAGCTGGCTGGCTCGTCCAAGGGGTCCTGAGGTGGTACCCAAAAACTAGACAACTGGCTAAGAGAGAGTCCAGCTCCTAAAATAACCGGCAACTAACCGACGTGGAGGAGCAGGACATGAAGCAGACGAGGAATAAGCACAGTCCGGCGTTCAAGGCCAAGGTGGCCCTGGCCGCCCTTGCGGGGGAAGAGACCATCGCCCAGCTGGCCAGCCGATTTGAGGTCCATCCCAGTCAGATTCACGCCTGGAAAAGGGCCCTGGTGGAAGGAGCCCCGGAGCTATTTGCCACCAATCAGAAATCCCAGGAGAAAGCCAAGGAAGCTCAGATTAACCACCTCTACCGGCACATCGGCCAGCTGAAGGTGGAACGCGATTTTTTGTCGGAAAGGTCCGGTCTATGAGTCGCAGCATACGGCGAGCCATGATAGACCGAGACCACCAGCAGCTGTCTTTGGTGCGTCAATGTATCCTGCTGGACGTCAGCCGGGCCTCGGTGTACTACCGGCCGGTACCGACCAGGGCAGAAGACCTGGAGTTGATGGCCCTGATGGACCGTCAGTATTTGAAGACCCCCTTCTACGGCTCCAGGAAGATGAAGGCCTGGCTGCTGCAACAGGGCTATCTGGTGAGCCGAAAAAGGGTTCGAAGGCTGATGCGGTTGATGGGTCTGGAAGCGATCTACCGGCGTCCCAACACCAGCAAACCAGCGCCGGGACACCGGATCTTTCCCTATCTGCTGAAGGGAGTGGAGGTTAATCGGGTCGACCAGGTCTGGGCCGCGGACATCACCTACATCCCCATGGCGAAGGGCTTCCTGTACCTGGTGGCCATCATGGACTGGCACAGCCGGCACGTGCTGGCCTGGAAGCTCTCCAACACCATGGACACCAGCTTCTGCGTGGCGGCGTTGGAGGAAGCCCTGGGTAAGGGACGACCGGAGATATTCAACACCGACCAAGGGAGTCAGTTCACCAGTGAGGCCTTTACCCAGACGTTGCAGGAGCAGAGGGTCCAGGTCAGCATGGATGGTAAGGGTAGGTACCTGGACAACATCTTCGTGGAGCGGCTGTGGCGGAGCATCAAGTACGAGGAGGTGTATCTGAAAGCTTACCAGACCGTCGCCGAGGCCCGAACTGGGATCAATGCCTACCTGGAGTTCTACAACCGGCAGAGGCCTCACCAGGCTTTGGGCTACCGGACCCCAGCAGAGGTGTACCAACATGGCCAGGAAGAAAGGGGAGCAGCAGCTGAAGAAGCAGGGCTGCCATCGGGCTTGGTGAAACCTAGCGCAGGGGTGGGAGACTCTCTTAATTTAGCCCTCGTGCTGTCTTAATAATGGGGTCCACCTTAGTTTCTGGCTTTTCCAGCGTTTCGTGCCTAGAAACCTGGAGGGTTCCCGTCCCCCGAATCCGGGACCGGCTGCATAGGATCGAGCCTTCGCTCTCCGAACAGCCGCCCAGGGGTCAGACCGGAGGGATTGAGCCTCGCTCTCCCGAAGGCCGCCCCGGAGGGACAGATTCGCAGCGGTTGGAGCGTCTCTCGCGTCGGCCCCTCGGACACTCTGGTCGGAGTGCGCCCTGCGCCCCGGCCGGTTCCTCATGTCTGCGGCATGGCTATGGAGTAGCTGAGCCGCAGCCCTCACCCAGCGCTGGTCTGCCATTGCGTCGCAGGCGGGCCGCTGATCTTCCCCCGGAGTTTGTGCACTAAAGTGAACACTTTGGCGGCAATTTGCGGAAGGGATCCTGTAGGCCCTCTCATCGAGGTGTCGGGCCGGGTGATAATGGTTGCACTGTTTGGCTTTCTCCAAGGTTTCCGACCATAGATCACAGCCAGCAGAGCTCGCTCGCTGCGACGCCGTGGCTCCAGCAGGCTCGGGAGGTAGCTCCCTTCTCTGAGCTTCGGGATGTGCAGATCCATCGTCCCTACACGGGTATCCCACGCCCGGGAGTTCCGTCCATCTTGCACTTGACAGCACCTCTGGAGACACTGAGGTCGCCATAAAGGTTCTCGACACGTCTCACCCCGATGAGATCAAGCGTGAGACAGATGCTGTAGGGTGTCAGCGCAATTGGACACTATTGAGGCCTAGAAAACCGAAGAGGTTGGGGGTGGTAGAGGCTCCTTCAGAGGGGTAGATTAACCCTAAGTGAAAGGAGTCATTGATGACCCAGGTAGAGGATCAGGCCGGTCAAGCTGAGGAGCGAAGCCAGGAGACACGAAGCTTCGTGCGTCAGGTCCGTGCAGTGACCCGCCGTAAGTATACCCCTGAAGAGAAGATCCGCATCGTCTTGGAGGGGTTCAGACGGGAGACTACCGTTAATGACCTGTGCCGACGGGAAGGAATCAAACCCCACTCCTACTACCTACGCCTGGACCAAGGAGTTCATGGAAGCTGGGAAGGAGAGGTTGACTCGGGACAGTGTGCGTGATGCGACCCGGCAAGAGATAGAGCAGCTCAAGCGGGAGAACAGTGAACTGATGCAGCTGGTGGGTGAGTTGTCCCTGGAGTTGCACCGCTTCAAAAAAACAGCTCTGCCGCCCCTACACGACAACGGCACCGTCGCATGAGCGTAGTGGAACAATCGAAGGTCGTGGCTGAGGTGGAGCGACATGGTAGAGGGAAGAACAGGCGACTCAGGGAGCTTGGCATTTCCAGGAGCACGTATTATTGGTGGAGGTGGAGGCACCGGCAGGGTAGTTGGGAGGGTACGGAAGGAACTGAGAGGCCCTGGAATCGCCTGCGTCCAGAAGAGGAGGCAGTAGTGCTGGCGGCAGCCCGTGAGATGCCGCCCTGGCGAAGCCGGCAGTTGGCGGCTTGGCTCTCCGACCACCGAGGCCTATCGGTCTCCGCCTCCACAGTCTATCGTATCCTGAGACGGGAGGGTCTGGTGAAACGGATCGAATACCAGTTGGCAGCGGGCAAAGAGTACCAGCACAAGACCACAGGGCCCCACCAGCTGTGGGCCACCGATGCCTCCTACTTCCGTGTAGTGGGCTGGGGCTACTACTACCTCGTGACGGTGATGGACGACTACTCCCGGTTCATCTTGGCCTGGAAGGTGCAACGGGACATGACGGCCAACTCCCTCATAGAGGTGGTCCAGGAAGCTGTTGACTCTACTGGTATGACTGATGTACCTCTGGAGGATCGGACCAAGCTCCTCTCAGATAATGGCTCAGGTTATGTATCGCGGGCCTTCCGCGAGTACATGCGGGTGGTGGGCATTCGCCACGTCCTGGCAGCACCCTATCACCCTCAGACCAACGGGAAGCTGGAGAGATATCACCGAACCCTGAAAGACGACATTAACCAGGTGCCATACGAGGTGGTGGACGACCTGGAGGCGGCCATCCGGGACTTCGTCGAGTTCTACAACTACCGAAGATATCATCAGGCGCTGAGGGTTGTAACTCCGGCTGACGTGCTGGAAGGCCGTCTGGAGGCAATTCTAGCCCAGAGGAAGGAGGTACAGCGAGAGACTTTTGACCGGCGGAGGCAGTACAATCAGGAGGTCAGAGAAACCCTCAAACCAGGAGCTTCTTCACCCCAATCTCTCGGACCCAGAACTGTCCAAAACCGCTGACACCCAACAGTTCGACCTGGACGGCCTACAGAGGGTACTCTCTCACCCCGACCTCCGCGACGGAATCACCAGTGCGCAGTCGGCCTTCGTCGTGTTGCTGGCTCTGGAGCAGGACAACCCTGAGGCTGCGGCCGCAATAAAGGCGTTGCCCTGGGTCCAGGACGGAATAACCTACACCCCAGAGAGCGATGACAGCTTGCTCCATAGAAACTTCGAAGAGTACGAGAACGAATCAGTCCTAGCACTGGCCGAAATGGCGCGGCGTTCCAGCGAATCATTCTGGGCGCTCCTGGACAAATCATGGGTGCGGGACGGTTACACTTAGAGCGAATACCAAGCTCTTAGCGAACTCTTTGAGCTGGCCTCAAGGGACCACGAGACAACGGCGCGGCTCCTGGAAATGCCGTTCCTAGAATCTTTCGACAAGTGGGAATCCCTACATTTCATGGTGCAGGTACTGGACGATCTAGCCCGCGATCACCCGAGCGGCTTCCGACGGGTGCTTTCCAGCCCCGCGCTGGCCGGCGGCATCACGAGTGATCAGAAGGCTACCATAGCGCTATTGGACCTCAAGGAGCGAAACCCCGACGCCGCCTCCGCAATGGAAGCTCTGCCCTACATTCAGGACGGGATAAGCCCATCCGAGCAGGACGGCGTTCTCGCCACGTGGAGAGCGGCGCTTGAGTCGGATCCGGTTTTCCGGACTCTATTGACCAAATCCTGGGTGCGGGACGGTCTTACGCCGGATGAATCACTGGTGGTCCATGGTCTTGCCAACATAGCGGGCGAGACCTTAGCCCACAGAGACGAAGCGGCGGCGCTGCTAATCGTAGACATGCCATTTCTGGAAACGATAGACGGGCTGGACTTTCAGGTTTTGGGGTCTCTGGCCCTGCTGATCTGGGTGTGGGAGTCGGACAGGGGTTATCTGCAACACGTCCTGGCCCACCCGTCGCTGCGCGACGGCATCACGGATGACTGGACGAACGTCGTTGCCGTCTTGCACAAGGTGGTTGAAAGGCGCCCTGAACTGTTGGATGTCCTGCTGGACCCTGAGCAGACTATCGTGAAAGAACGCTCGATCACTCTTCCGCTTAGAGGCGAGGTGGCGTTGTCAGTTATATGGCCCGGGGACGGCGGGACAGATGCGCTGGCGTCCCGCACCATGGACCTGCTGGAGCACGTGGTGCGTACGCAAGAGGAGTTCATGGGCGTGCCTTACCCGGAGAGGTATGCTATCGTGCTGATTGCCGATGTCGCGAGAGGGAGAGGCGGCGGCGGAGCAGACTCGATCATCACTATAGACCCTCAGTATTAAGAGGACTACGCGCTCATCGCTCACGAAGCAGCGCATACGTACTGGCCTTTCCCGCCTCGTTGGTTTCAGGAAGGCGGCGCCAGCTTCCTGGATTCAATCTCAACAAAGGCCCGCACCGGCGCACGTCTCCCGGAACCAGTGGATTCGTGTTCCCCAATCGACAACATTGCCGAACTGGTGAGACTGCCCCACGAAATGAAGAATGACTTCCAAATCTGCAACTACACATTGGGGGAGGGAATGTTCCTGGACCTGTACCTCAGCCTGGGCGACGAAGCGTTCCGGCAGGGATTAGCGAACCTGTACCTGCAATTGCGGGATGGAACTCTCAGAGACGAGTGCGCAGGCATAGACCGGAGTGCTTGCCACATCAAAGCGGCCTTCGTGACCGGCGCCACTCCGGAGAACGCAGCCATCGTTGAGGCGGTCATCACCCGAAGGTATTATGGTGCCTCGCCCTGAGGCCATCGTACTTCCCTTCTGTGCAGGATCGGTCTCGCACCTCCCGCACCTGTCAAGACAGCCTTCTCGTCTTCATGCCGGGGCGTCATGGAGCTGGTCAGAAATGATCTGGCCGTGTTCACGGCCAAAAGCGGCCGAACGGTCGAGTTCATACCCTGGCCGTCGGATGTCGACTGGGCTTCGTGCTATTAGTCAATATGGGCATATGACGGTTCGCTGCGTGATATGATGCAATTCTTCCGCCGCCACGTGCCGTGGCACCCCTACCGCGAGCCGCCATCGGGCATGATCGCATCGATGACGTGGCTGGTAGGCATCGTCGCCACGACCGCGACATATCTGGCCCTTTGGGTCGGCTTGTCAGCCTTTCCGGACCCTGGCTGGGCGGCGATACCACTGGCTTGTGTGTTGATCGCGATCATCCCTTTCTGCACAGGACTCCTGTCGCCCTCATTAGTAGCGATCGCCATCCCATTGGTCGGACAGGTCACCGGGACGCTCATGTTCTTTTTGACGCCGTGGTTCGGCGGCTGCTGCTTCAGCAACTTGGTGTACGATAGCCTAATGCCTCTGTTCGTCTACTTCGTCGGGGGGCCGCTGTTCCTCGTCTACCTTCCGTTCGCAGTTGGCAGGGCACTCCGCTGACCTAGACAGCGGACATCATGAGCTTTAGGCCGATACTCAGAGACTTGGCTTGGCTGGGGCTTGGTCTGCATCATGGCTGTTCGACAAACGATTGTCGGGCGAGATACCTTCAGCGTTGGGCAGCCTGACCAACCTGAAGTACCTGTTCCTCTATGGCAATCGGCTGACGGGGAAGATACCCTCGGAGTTGGAGGGCAACTCGTTCTCGGGCTGCAATCCCGTCGGGATTGCAGGATGCCGAAAACAACGACCTGGACCTCCTGGGACTTATCTACTGTACCTCGCTTGAGTCATAGCTATCCCCCGGCGCGGGCGACGTTCACATTCAGGGATAAGGCCGCCTGGGGGCGGTCGGTCGGGACGTTGCTAGCGAGAAGTCTCGGCGCTGTCACCTTCAGCAGCCTCCATGTCCACCCCCCACGAGTACCGCAGTTTTTTGTGTCTATTTCTATTAGAAACCGCGGAAGCTGGTCTGGGGCGCGAAGGCAAAGGACAACGCCGAGCCGGTGCGGGTGGAGAAGGCGTTCCCCGCCATCATCACGAAGGCCCAGTTCAACCGAGTCGGCAAGCTGATGCGCGCCCGTGCTCCCAAGAGGTCCCATCCCCGAAGGGTCGGAAGCACCTACCTGCTCAGCGGTCTGGTCAAGTGCAAGGCGTGCGGCAGGGCGCTCTCCGGCCAGGACGCCAAGAGCGGCCAGTTCTCCTACTACGTCTGCCAGTCGATCATGAAGCGCGGCAAGAACGCCTGCGTTACCCCCAGGCTCAACGCCCGCCGCTTCGAGCAGATGATCGTCGACAAGATTCGCTCCAACATCCTCACCGAGGGGAGCATCACCGAGCTGGTGAGGGCTGTGGACGAGGAGATGGACGGCATAGCCAGCGAGCAGCGCAAGAGGCTGGAGACCATCGACACGGAGCTTGAGGACGTGAAGCGCCGGCTGGGCCGCATCTGGAACGCCATCGAGACGTCCGACATTGACATCGCCGACGCCTCAGACAGGGTCAAAGAGCACCGGGAGCGGAAAGAGCGTCTTGAGGATGCGGCGGCGGACGCCAGGGCGATCCTCTCCCAGCGCAGGGCGCACCTGGACGACGTGAAGACTATCTCCGCCTACGCCAAGGACATGAAGGACTTCCTCCAAGAGAGCGAGCTGACCGAGCGCAGGGCCTTCATTGAGTCCTTCGTCAAAGAGATCATCGTCATTCCCGGCGACGCTCTCATACGCTATACCGTCCCCATGCCCGACGACAGCTTGATTCCGGGAAAAAAGTCCAAGAGATACCGCTGAACGGCTCGGTGGTATCTTCCGTAGACGTTAGCCCACCTAACTGGACAAAATCAGGAACCTTCATTTGACGGACTCAATCGACACGGAAAGCTTAAGTGCTCGTGGGAGGTCGGTTTGGGTCCATTCAAGCCGGGTCGGAGTTTTAGACAGTAGAGTCCCCTGCAACAGTCTGCCGGCGAGGTGGATCAAGACTAAGTCGGCGTTGATGTCAATTACGGGTTGGAATTGACCCACTTGTAACGGGTTCAAGTTGACCCACCATGCTTTATTGCTCAGCGATTCTGTCAGTGTGCGTTGTGTTCTCTGGGCCCCTCTGGCGGTTGGGATAGCAGCTGCAGTGAGGGGAACAATCCCGCTTGCCGCTTCTCCCTGAGCCGGTAGCTCTCGCCCCGGGTGTTGATCACGTGGCTGTGATGCAGCAGCCGGTCCAATACTACCGAGGCGATGACGGTGTCCCCCAGGAGTTCGCCCCATTCTCCGAAGCCCTTGTTTGAAGTGAGGATTATGGAACCGCGTTCATAGCGAGCCGAGACCAGGGTGAAGAAGGCGGTGGCCGAGTCGCGGTCATTGGGCCAAATACCAAACTCGTCGACCACCAGCACCTTAGGGGCCAGGTAGATGCGCATCCTCCGGTCCAGGTTGTGCTCGGCCCGGGCCTTGCGCAGGTCCTCCATCAGGTCGTAGGCACGGACGAAGTAGGCCCCTTGTCCCCGCTCGATGGCCTTGAGAGCCAATGCCACGGCCAGGTGTGTCTTGCCCACACCAGGCGGTCCCAGGAGCAGGATGTTGGTGGCCTCGGATACAAAGGCCAGGTTGGCCAGTTCCTTGACTTGCCGTTCGTCGATAGAGGGCTGGAAGCCAAAGTCGAACCGCTCCAGGGTGCGCTGGAAGGGCAGGTGGGCCATTCTGGTCTTGGTGGTGAGGTAGCGCTCCTTGCGGACGGCCACTTCAGCGCCCAGCAACTGGGCCAGCACGTCGGCGTAGGTCAGCTGCTTGTTGGCTGCGGCGTCCAGCGTGTTGTCCAGGACCTCGACGGCCTGCTTGAGGCCCAGGGTCTCCAGGTGCTGGCGGGCCTGTTCCAAGGCGATCATCGTCATCGCACACCTCCGGAAGCGGCCAACTCGTAGACTTCCAGGGAGCGCCGTTCCACCTCACCCACCGGGACCTGCACCGCCAATGCCTCTTTGGCCGGACGGCCGTCGGTTTTGGGCAGGCCTTCCCACTGGCCGAGCAGGATGAAGCGCTGGCCAGCGCTCTGGGATCGGGGATGCACCGCCAGACGCTCCTGGCCAGCCCAGATCTCCACCGTGCCCTGTCGCTGGCTTACCTGCACCGTGGCGCCCACCCACTTCCAGTGGACCCCGTAGCGGGAGGTCTCCCAGCTGACAAAGCCATCCCGCGCCACCAGTCGGTCTTCCCGCAGGTAGGGCGCCAGCCGGCTTCGCTCCGGCAGCTGGCCCAGGTGAGGCTGCTCCTCGGTCAGCATCTCGGCGGGCGGACGTCCCGTGGTTCCATGGGTCCGCCGGTTGGCGACGCTTTCGCACCACTGCAGGGCCTGACGGTTCAGGTCATCATCATCGGTGAAGCGCAGGCTGGGCCACAGGTTGCCACGCACCTACTTCACCCCGCTCTCCACCTTCCCCTTGGTCTGGGCTCGGTAGGGCTGGCACAGCTTGAGATCAAAGCCCAACCGCAGGGCGAAGTCCAGCATCCGCCGGTTCCACTGAGTACGGCCCTCCTCATCCCTGCCCAGGGTCACCACCTTGGCGTTGTCATAGAGACAGCGCCTGGGCACGCCGCCAAAGTATTCGAAGGCGTTGACATGGCACTGGATGAAACTGGCCGTGTCCGCTCTACGCACAAATTCCACGTAGATGGCCCGAGACCAGCCCAGCACCATCACGAAAGCCCACATTTGCCGCTTCCGCCCCTTTTCGTCCAGGTAGCTGAAGCTGCCCCAGTCCACCTGGGCCTGTTCCCCGGGTTCCGTCTCGAACCTCACCGTGGCCTGAGGCTGGCGGCGACGGCGGCGAGGTCGCACATATTCCGCCAGGATCGTGTAACTCCCCTCGTACTCCAGGCCTCGCAGCTCTCGCTGCAGCACTCGACAGTTCTCCAACCCTTCCGCCATCCGTCTGTCGATGTATTCCATGTACAGACCTGGAGAACCTGTTCATCGTCTACCAGGCCTTTGCCGACCTGGAGTCGAGCACGGAGCAGCCCACACCATCGCCGGAAATGACGAAGGCGGTGGCCGAGATAATGGCCGCTCAGGAGACCTGCGGCATTCCCACCATCATCCAGGGGGAGGGGTCAGCGCCCTAGGCGGCGGCTCGGGTTACTGCCTGCGCTGAGATATCCGGGGTGTGGGAACCGAAGTTGGAATCGGATCATCGGCGTGGACAGATGCTTGAGTCTTGGAGGCATCCGAGATTTGAGTATACATCGTCGGGGCATTCGTTTCCGTATCGTATGGTGCGCCCTGGGGTGATGCAACGTTTGCAGCTGTGTTAGCTACGTTGGGCGCTGGTCTCGACGTGTCCTATGATGGGCTCCGCTATGTGGCAGACCCTGGAAGCTCACAGGGCAACCTCCCACCGAAAAGTTTGTAGTACAGTCCCCGTTGGCCCACTTTACCTCTGCCTTTTACACACCGAAGAAAGGCAACTCGTGACACCTAACCCTTGTTGGGCAGCGAGCCGCGCGGGTAGACTCGGACTACTATTGATGTGAGAACGTCGCATCCGCGTCGTCCAGACCACGCAGAGTCACACAAATCTACCTAACACTTTTCGAAGAGATGTCCACATGACTGCGCGCTTCAAAGGACACCACGAAATCCCCAAATGGCTCTTGAAGCACTTTTGCTGGGATAAGGGCAAGACGCTCTGGATGTGGTCCAAGGACACCCGTGAGGTCAAAGCAGTCGTTCTAAAGGATGCGTTCCGCCGAAACGACGCAAATACCAGGATTGACTAGCAGAGCAGGGGGTGTGGCAAACCCCGCCGGATAAAGTCCGACCTAGACGAGAAGATACTCGGGAAGTTTGATGACAAGGCAGACCGCGCGGCCTGCAGGCTGTCCAACACACTGGAAGCCGACTCCTGCGTTGATGCATTGGAGGAGGCGTTGAGCAGGGACCTGCCTGGGGTATTCAACACGGACCAAGGGAGTCAGTTCACCTCTGAAGCCTTCACCTCGGTACTGGTGGCTCATGGAGTGAGGATCAGCATGGACTCAGTAGGCAGCTACATGGACAATGTGTTCGTGGAGCGGCTGTGGAGGAGCGTGAAGTACGAGGAGGTGTATCTGAAGGCGTACGAGAGTGTGGCAGAGGCCAGGGCCGGAATTGGAGCTTACCTGAGATTCTACAACAGCGAGCGCCCTCACCGATCATCCCTCAGGACCAGCGGCCCTCGACCGCTCTGAGACCCGCCGTTCACCGAGGAACACATCCAACCCAACGGGCGACGCCTTGCGATAGACTTCTTCCAGCGCGGGGATGAAGCTCTCCTTGCCCCGCCAGAATGGGAAGCTGCCCAGTCGTTTGGGTAGCGCCGCAGAGATCGTCGGGATGCGCGCTACTCCGAGGGCGTTCCCATCCCCCTCCGCGTTCGCCTGTCCCCAGAATTCGTCAGGCTCCGCTGGAAGCGGCTCCGGTGGTGGATGGCCTGGCGCCTGCTCGGAGAAAGACCCGAGCGTCGCTTCATAACCTCCCGCCTTGCTCCTTGCCGCCGTCTGGCGTCCAACTAGGCCGACAAGCTCCTCTCGCTCTACTCCCCTCAGCTTGAAAACAAGGAACGGGTCGCGATCGAACTCCTCGCCCAAGAGGAGATAGACCGCCGCGACGTGCTTGCAAGGATTCGACCAGTCGGGGCATGAGCAGTTGGTCTCAAGGTCATCACCCCTGTCAGGGAAGAGCGAAAGTCCCGCGTCCCTGAAGGCGTCCTCGATATTCTCGGGCATCTGGCCCGCCAGCAGCTTTGCGGCGAAGATAGGCCGCCTGAAAAGCGCGGTGGTCAGCTTCTTCCAGTCCGATCCGCCAAGCGTCTTGACTTTGATCTCGACCCGGTAAGGCCGGGCACGGGAGCCCTGCACTCTGGCCGTCACCCCGCCCTTTTCGACATCGACCGACAGCACCTGGCCCCGGCGAGCATAGGACCTGCCACGGCCGAGCCTCGCTCCGAGGTCGAAGCCCTCCAGGACCTCAATCCAGCGCCTTGCCCACCAGCTCCGGCCGAACCCACCCCGTCCGGACTGCGCCTTGATGCCGCCTTTCGCCTCGCGAGGCCGGGAAGGCTCGAAGTAATCATAGGGACGATATGCCATCCTACGCTCCTACGGCTTGCTTGCTCAGAGCCAGGACTTCCCTCAGGTCGTCGTTGGAGAACTCCGTCAGCCAGCCCTCACCGGTGCCGACGACTTTTTCGGCGACCTCCTTCTTGCGCTCGATCATCTCGTCGATCTTCTCTTCCAGCGTTCCCCCGCAGATGAACTTGTGGACCTGGACGTTTCGCGCCTGGCCGATGCGGAAGACCCGGTCGGTTGCCTGGTTCTCGACGGCCGGGTTCCACCAGCGGTCGAAGTGGAAGACGTGGTTGGCCGAAGTGAGGTTCAACCCGGTGCCGCCAGCCTTCAGAGACAGTATGAAGACCTGCGGCCCATCACTCTCGCCCTGGAAGCGCTCCACCATCCGGTCGCGCTGGCACTTCAGCACGCCGCCGTGAAGGAACAGCGCCTCCCGGCCGAACGTCTCCTGCACGTGGCGTCGAAGGATGTGGCCCATCTCCGCAAACTGGCTGAAGACCAACGCCCGGTCGCCGACCTCGATAACCTCCTCCAGCATCTCCGTCAACCTGGCCAGCTTGCCGGACCGGTCGGCGATGCTGGAGTTGTCGCCTAGAAACTGCGCCGGGTGGTTGCATACCTGCTTGAGCTTGGAAAGCGTGCCCAGGATCAGCCCTTTCCGATGGATACCCTCGGCCGACTCCAGCGCCTCTTCCGTCTCCTTGAGGACGGCGGCGTACAGAGAGGCCTGTTCCTTCGTCAGTGTACAGAAGACCTTCATCTCCAGCTTCTCCGGCAGGTCGGAGATGACGGAACTGTCCGTCTTGAGTCTCCGGAGGATGAACGGGCCGGTAACGCGCTTGAGCCGCTCTGCCGCGCTTGGGTCCCGCTCGGCCTGAATGGGCACGAAGAAGTTGCGCTTGAACTCGCTTTGGGTGCCCAGGAAGCCAGGGTTCAAAAACTCCATGATCGACCACAGGTCGCCCACGTTGTTTTCGACCGGCGTTCCGGTCAGGGCGATGCGGTAGTCGGCTTCTAGCGACCGTGCGGCCCTCGCCTGCTTGGTCTCAGGGTTCTTGATGTTTTGGGCCTCGTCGAGCACGACGCCGTTCCACTGCACCTCCCTGAGGAACTTGATGTCCCGCTGCAACAGTCCGTAGCTGGAGACGACGATGGAGTGCCTTCCCGCCTCCCTCTTGAACGCCGCTCCTCGTTTCCTGCCGGCGCCGTGGTGGACCAGCACGGGGAGCCCGGGAGTAAAGCGGGCGGCCTCCTTCTGCCAGTTATTTACCACGGAGGTTGGGCAGACGAGGAGGATCGGCCCCCTGCGATTGGCCTGCCAATCACGCTGGGTTAGCGCCAGGGTCTGAATCGTCTTGCCCAGGCCCATGTCGTCGGCCAAGCATGCCCCCAGGCCCCATTGCCGCAGGAACGAAAGCCACGAATAGCCGCGGACCTGGTAGGGCCGAAGTGTGCCGGAGAAGCCCTTCGGAGACGCAAGCTCCTTGAACGCCGCCTGTCCATCCAGCTGCTTCAGCAGCTTTCCGATCCAGCCCGTGGCCTTGACGCCGTTGAAGTCGAAACCCTGCGGCGCGTCCTTGGCCTCGAGCGCCATCTGGATGATGTCTCGGACGGTCGCTTTCTCGGCTCCCTTCTTCCAGAAATCGATCGCCGCCTGAATCTCCGTGGCGTTCATCTCGACCCATTGGCCGCGTACCCTGACCAGCGGGACCTTCATCCGCGCAAGCGCCTCCAGCTCGCGGAGGGTGAGCTTCTGGTCTCCGAGGGCCACTTCCCAATCGAACTGGACGATCGTCTCCAGCGACAGACCGCTCCCCCCCTGCATCTTCGGGCTCTTGACGTTGGCCCGGACGGCAAGCCGGACCTTCGTACCCTTGCGGGTCCACCAGGCCGGAAGCATAACGCCATAGCCCGCCTGCTCAAGAGCAATGGACTCTTCGGTCAGGAACTGATGAGCCTTGGCGGCGTCGAGTGGGTACCCGGCGGGCCTTGCGTTCTCAAGGCTGGCTGTGACGGAAGGACAGATGCCGGAAGCCTGCCCCAGCGAGGAGAGCAAGAACTCCCGCACGTTCGAGCCATTCCTCTTTAGTGCGGATATCTTGCGGCTTCCGGCTTTCCACGCCTCGTCAACTGGGATGAGAAGGCTCGGATCGTCGTGAGGTTGGAGCAGATAGCGGACGTACCATGCGTCACCGGAGGCGTTCTTACCTTCCTTCGCGGTTCTTACGGTATCTTCTGGTTCTTCCAGGCGGAAGCAGAGGCGAAACGGGGAACCCGCTGAAACCGCGATGGGCCGTCGCCATTCGCGGACCTGTGTGGCAAGCTGCCAGAGATCGGTCGCATCTCCCGCAACGACCCCGTCTTTCGATCTCAAGGCATGAAGCCAGGAGTCGTGCACGCTGTCAAAGGTAGGCTTGTTCTTGCGACGGCGGTCTGCCGGCGGAGATGCGTCAGAGGTTGCGGTGCGTACCAGGTAGTCTACCAGTGTGGCCATAAACTGCTTGAGCACTGCGGTGGAGGGCCTCTCAGGAGGCGCGGCTGCGTCGGGCTCTGAAAGCGCCCGCGCAACCGCAGGCATGCGCCTGGCCAGTCCGGCAAGCCGTTCCGCGTCCATCCCGATAAAGACCGGATCCCACGTCGCTCGGTGCTCATCTGTGTCGGTCGTAAGGCCCGGAAGAAACTGCTGCCGCGCCACCATCGATCCGGCAAGGCGGAGCGCCTCCGCCCAGTATGCCAGGTCTGCGCCGACGATCACTCCTGCCGCGAGCGTCCGCTTGCCTATGGATGCGCACAGTAGCTCCACGGCCTCTGCCGTCGAAAGTCGATAGGCTGCAACGGTCCAGGGCGCCAGCCTCGCCTTTGCACGCGATCCGGGCAGTTCGGCTATGAGGGTGCTGGAAGGGACAGGGCTGTCACCCCTGGTTGGCAGCCAGGCGGTTACGTGGCAAGCTGGGCTTGCCGCCGGTTTGAGGCCGAGCCAAGTTTCTTCCAGGGCCCCGGCCAGGCCGTCAGCGCTGGCGGCAAACGGATACGGACTTGCATAGGGGGCTTTCGTCCCTCGCCGCCGAGAAGTAGAGCGTACACCGTCGTCCCCCGATGCTTCGCCCCAGAGAACGAGGGCGCCGTTAGACTCGCCTGCATGAAGGGTTATCATCCTGCGGCTCCTAGAGAGGCAATTCTCCCCCAATCACGTTCGTCGTTCAAGTGGCGGCACAGAGTGCAAGACACAACCCGGTGTGTAAGGCGCTGACGGCGTTTCGTGTTTGTGACGGGCCTGGGGTGCCCGTACACAGTACCATCTTCGAGCTGGGAGTTGAGTTATAGGACGACAAGCCTTGAGTGATTGACATTCTGGAGAAGAAGGCGGACTTGTTCTTGAGAGCTACAGAGGCTAGTTCCGTGGCCAGTGTGGCCTTCGGTGACAGGCTGGATGTCCATAACCGCCAGCACAATGTCATCCCCATGGACTACGCTGGCGGACAACGTTCCGGCTATGAACCTTTGAAAAGACACAGGACTGTATAGGCTCCCAACTCTCGGTACCATCCGTCATAGGGACTTGACCGCTTCCTCGATGGCTGACGTTGCGTCCTGATAGTCCGTTCCAGGAGAGAAGCTCAACGGCTCTCCCAGCCGGACCTCGACCCTCCCCCGCCGGAGGACAGGGAATCGTGCGGGGAAGCCTAGCCTGTGGATGTATAGGCGCAGAGGGACTACGGGAATTCGCCCCTCGACGGCAACAAGGCCGGTACCGTTCATGAAGGGCTTGATGGGCCCTCCGACAGTGAGTTCGCCTTCCGGATATATCAGGACCGACCAGCCGGCGTCCATGATCTTCCCCATGTTCTCGAGGCTGGGCCTTACTGAGCCCTCCTTGGCCAGCGGGAAGGCGTTTCCCAATAGGGGGGTTCATGATCCACCATACCGGATTCTTCCAGAGATCGGCAGCCCCGGCCACCGCCATCCGGCGGCGCCACTCGAGGGGAACCGCCTTGATGATCAACGGGTTGTCCAGGCCGAGGTTGTGGTTGGACGCGAAGAGCAAGGGGCCGGTGATGCCTTCCAGGTTCTCGCGACCCACCACCTTCAGTTTATAGGGAAGGCTGACCACCGGGAAGATGACTACCCGCTGGAGGAATCCGCGAAGGATACGGCACCACCATTGCATCCCCCAACCTGGAAAGCTCATCATAGGCGGGTTCCTTGACCCCTCTTCGACGAGAGCCTCCAGGCACCGGACCGTCATTTCCGGGCTCAACTGGCTCTCATCCATGTAGACACCGAACTCGGCCTCTATTGCCGACAGCAACTCGATGCGGCCAAGGGAGTCCAGGTCCAGGTCGTCGCCGAGGGTTGCATCGTCCCGCACCTCCCCGGCACCTCGTTTGCTCACCTCGCTGATGATCTGGAGCAGGCTCCTTGCCCCTCCCGCCGGGCTTCCGCCTGCCGGTGATACAGCCGGACTCTCCGGCTGTATCTTTCCGAGGATGGTATCGATCACCACCCCTTTCCTTACTTTGAGGGTGTGGGTGCGGGTGCGGGGAAAGTCCTCCTCCGGCCAAACGGTGAAGCCCCGTATCCTCTGCTGTTCGGCCAGTTGGCCGTTGGTCCAGGAAACAACCTCCTGGGCTGTGTCGGCGTCGTCCAGAATCAAGGCCGCGTGCACCTCAACCGACGAGCCCCTCGTAAGCCCTACCACGGTCGCATCCGTAACGTTCGGGTGTTTCGCCAGCACCGCCTGGATGTCTTCCGGGAAGATATTCTGGCCGCTGGGGAGTACGATCATATCCTTTTTCCTGCCCTGGATGTGCAGGAACCCCTCGTCGTCGAAGAAGCCCAGGTCGCCCGTCATGTACCAGTCTCCGTCGAAGGCTGCCGCAGTCTCCTCGGGTGCACGCCAGTAACCTGGGGTGACGTTGTCCCCGCGCACCAGAATCTCGCCTTCGCTGCTGATCTTTACCTCTACGTTGGGCAGCGGGCGACCGGTGGAGCCGAGGCGACGTTCTCGTAAGCTGTGGTTGCTGATGACGGGGGATGCCTCGGTGGTCCCATACCCCTGTAAGATCTTGACCCCCAGCAGTTCCCACTTGCGTCCCAGGTCCTGGTCCAGCGCCGCCCCTCCCGACACGATGAAGTCGAGCTTTCCGCCAAACTGCTTGTGGACCCGGCGGAACAGAAGGCGTCTCAGGGGAAATGGTGTCGCCGCGGCTATCCTGAGAAGCCGGTTCCAGAGGGATTCCCTTCCCTGCCGTTTCACCTCCCGCTCAATTCCGTTCATCAGCAGCTCCAACGCCTGGGGGACGAGAAGCATGATGGTTATCCTGCGCTCACGCATCGTCCGCGCCAGAACGGGAGGCTGGCGGCTGGTCGGGTAGGTGACACTGGCACCATGGTACAGCACGATGAACAGTCCGCCCATCTGCTCGTACATGTGACTGAGAGGAAGGATGGACAGGAGCCGGCTCGAGGGGTTGCAGGAGATGTACTGGGATATACCCTCTATGTTCGCTGTCAGGTTTCGGTGGGTGAGCATGACGCCCTTTGGGTCGCCCGTCGTGCCGGAGGTGAACATGATCTCGGCGAGATCGTCCGGCGCGATGTCCACATGCTCCGGCTGGGGCAAACCTTGGATGGCGGATTCCAACTCCTCGAAGGTAATTTCGGGGACCCCCAGGTCAACCTCGTCCTTCGGAGTGAGCCGCGACGTGAACGCCAGTTTCGGTTCTGTCCTGGATATGACCCTGGAAACGTAGTCGGGCGCGCTGCGAAGGTCCAGGGGGACCAATACGACTCCCGCCCTGATACACCCGAAGAAAATGAGCACCCAGTGGGGAGAGTTGGGTCCCCACAGGATGACTTGGTCCCCCATTGTCAGGCCCCGGCGCTGGAGAAGGGTCGCGACCTGTCCGGACTCGTTCCACAGCCGTGAATAGCTCCATCGCTGGTACCGGAATGACGGCTTGAACAGGAGAGCATCGCGGGACCCGTACCTCTCGACCGCTTCCCGGAGAAAGTCTATAACCGTCTCACCCACCGGTGCACCGGACACACGAGCATTTTTCATAGCCACTTCCTAGCCGCTGCAGGCAGCCAATGGTTTTAGTCCTTTGTGCAGGTGCGCGGTACAGCAGCGTTCCGGCCCGGAGTTTACCGGGCCATCACATCCACTACCCACCACACCAGTCATGCAGCATGTTGTTGAATGAGCCTTCGTAGAGCTTCGCGAGGCTCCGTACGCTTGGGAGGGAAGTGACTGAAGCACATGGTATCGAAGTCCAGGCCCAGGAGCTTCTCAACCGACCGCATAGCCTCCTTCGGTCGCTGGGTGACTCCAAGCGCCGGCGGGCTGAGTGTGCGGGCGAACTTGTACTGCAGTGCGTCTCCAACGATGATGGTCCCTTTGTTTGGCAGGTGGAGGGCAATGCTGCCCTCGGTGTGTCCGGGAAGGTGGACCACACGCACTTCGGTCCCGAAGGGAATAACGTCGCCGTCCTCAAGCCGGTCATCAACAGGGACGGGGCTTCCCATGAGCCTGCTGAACACGGGCTGTGTCATCTTCCCGATCAGTCCGTTTTGCAGCGGGCTCGGGGGCCCCGCCGTGCCTGCGATGATGTCGGCCTCCAGCCGATGAACGGCGACTGCGATCTCCCTTCCTGCAACCAGCCTACTCAGGCCGCCCGAATGGTCCGGGTGGGCGTGGGTGATGACCACCATTCCTATCTGTTCCGGGAACAGTCCCAGGGTCTCCAGCCCCTGTAGTATCGTGCCCGAGCTTCCACGGAGCCCCGCGTCTATCAATAGCGCCTCGCCGTTCTCGACCACGACGGTTACTCTGGCGCCGATAGCCCGTATCTGGAATACCCAGCCGGTTATTGCTATCGGCATGCCGAACATCATGAGTCTCGTTTGCTCCGGCTGTCCGTCTCCGGACCTCCCGCCTCCCGTCGCCGCTCCATTAGCGTCTCACCGTCGTCCGTCTTTGGGGGCAGAAGACAGTTGCAATGAGCCGATCACGTCGGCCTCGAAGACCGCTTGCTGGGCCAGACTTGACAGTAGGCAGTACCATCTTCGAGTTGTTCGTGGCCCTGTGAGCCTCCCAGGATCTGCCGCCCTGCAATTATGATGGTACTGCATGGGGGGCAGCAACGCTACCCATGCCCCCACCCCGCAAGACGCAGGGGAGTAGGCCATGTTGTCATCTGCCAAATATTCGTCAATCCCAACTTGATTTAGCACAGAACGCCCATCTATTATGGGGACCGGGGCGTATTTGATAAAGTCTCTGTGAGTATTCCCCCAGGGTCTTTTGGTTTTCAAGGATTCACCCTGTCATTCTCGCAAAAGCGGGAATCCACCACTCGGCACACCGGACTCCTGCTTTCGCAGGGGTGACGAAAATTACCACCAATATGGGAAGACCGAAAGACCCTACCTACCAGGCAGGGTTTGGGGACGTCGCCATGCTCAGGCTTCTTAGTGTCATCAACTTCGCTACCATAGACCAGCTTGAAATGGAGTTGGCGCCCCGCTTTAACGTGCTGACCGGGGAGACCGGGGCCGGCAAGTCCATCATCGTGGATGCGATGAGCCTTCTCCTAGGGGGCCGCGCCGACGGCGGCATGGTACGCTCCGGGGCACGCCAGTCCAGAGTGGAGGGCGTCTTCCTGCTCAACGGCGATATCGCTCAGAAAATCAACGTTGCCCTGGATGAATACGAGATTGACGGTGGCGAAGAGGAGATGATTCTCGCTCGCGAGGTCAACTTAGATGGGCGTAATACGTGCCGTGTGAACGGGCGAATTGTACCTCTCAGGCTGTTGAGCACCCTGGCCGAACGCCTGGTGGACATCCACGGCCAAAGTCAACACCTGTCCCTGTTCCGTGTACGTGAGCACATGGATGTACTGGACTAGTATGGTGGACTATGGCAGCTTCGGACCCAAGTGGCGGAGCGGGTGCGCCAGCTAATGGAGGTGCGCCGGGAGCTAGACCGGCTTTGGACGGATGAGCAGGAACTTGCCCAACGGGTGGATGTCCTCAGGTATCAGGTGGGGGAGATCGGCGCTGCCAATCTTCGCCCGGCTGAAAATGAAGACCTGGCCCTTGAGCGGGACCGGGTCGCCAACGCGGAGCGAATTATCGCGCTGTCCGACCACGCCTATCGAGCGCTATACGATAGCTTCGACCGGCAAGAATCAGTCATGGACCTTATAGGACAGGTGGCCCAGGACCTCGCCCAGCTGGAGCAATTGGACCCCTCATTGAGCCAGGACCGTGAGTCGGTAGGTGCCTTGATCCACCAGGTAGACGAGTTGGCGCACACACTCCGGAGCTATCGTGACAGCATCAAGCACAACCCGGACCGTCTTCGGGAGCTTGAGGGGCGGCTGGACTTGATCAGGGGTCTCAAGAGGAAGTACGGCGGCACCATCGAGGAAATCCTGGCCTTCGCCGAGAGGGCCTCCGAGGACCTGGAGAAGCTGTATCACAGCGAAGAGCGCACGGAGGAGTTGAAGTCCCGGGAGATGGAGCTTCGAGGGCAGGCTGGCAGGCTGGCAGGTCAGCTCTCCGAGGCCCGACGACATGCAGCCAAGCGCCTGGCTGACGCCATCGAGGAGGAGATCGCCGGGCTGGCCGTGGACCACACGCAGGTGTATGTGGATATCCGTCAGTCAGACTCGGAGGACGGTGTGCCAGTTGGGACCGGCGACTCCGGCCCATACTCCACACCTTTAGGTGGAGAAGGTGTTAGGTGCTTCGCCTTCAACAGCACAGGTATAGACTCCGTGGAATTCTTGATCTCGCTGAACCTGGGCGAACCGCCACGGTCCCTGGCCAGGATCGCCTCTGGGGGAGAGGCCGCCAGGCTGATGCTTGCCATAAAGACCATCCTGTCCACCGCCGACCGGATTCCAATCTTGGTGTTCGACGAGGTAGATGCGGGTATAGGAGGTCGAACCGGGAGTGTTCTGGGTCAGAAGCTATGGGGTCTGTCCAGAAGCCATCAGGTGCTGTGCGTAACCCATCTCCCGCAGATAGCGTGCTACGCCGAACGCCACGCCAAGGTCATAAAACTTGCCTCACATGACAGAACCATGACCTCTGTGGAGATTCTGGCCGACGAGGCCAGGGTAACTGAGCTTAGTCAGATGCTCGGCTCCGACAGCGGTGTAACCCGCAGCAATGCCCTTGAGATGCTGGAGCAGGCGGTGAGGTGGAAGGAGAGCCGAGGAAAAGTCACTTAAAGTGGGTAGTCGAATCGTCATGGCAGGTGTCGCTGTGTTGATGGCTGTGGCGTCTACATCCTGCGAACCAGTCACCGACGCTGGCGTGAGATATGTGGCGATAGCGGAAGACGGAACCGTCGTTGCGACGATGGCCGAGTATATAATCGGGAGTCTGGAGTCAATGCAATCTGCCACGACCAGTGATGGTGGACGTACATGGACCAACGCCGATAAGACCTATCGGAAAGCGGGGAACGAGAGCGTGCAGATCCCCAGAGGCATCTACGCAATTCAGAGTGCCCGCGTAGACCTCGTTTCTGAGGATAGCGTGGACTCTGGTCTTGCCCCAGATCTCTCCTGCGGGGCTGGCGATACCCTCGTCGTTGAGGGTGCGGGCTGACAGACGACTGGCGTGCGAAGGGTTGGGCAGCACACAGTAGACACGAGACGAGCAGCGTCTGTAGCGGAGCGCTATGGGTCTTGCGCCGGGTAGTCGACGGCGGAGGTCACGTCCCGTCAAGTCGTGTAAGAGTGCGTCATCCTGCTGATGTTGTCTAAGCCGCAGTCGTTTCTGCGGGTTCGGCCCCTGCAAGAGCTTCATTGAAGGTGAGAACGGTGGGTGTGAGGTATCCGACGGCCGACGGCCCATTCGTCGTGCTGTTCAGCGAGGACGGCGCCAACCAGGCGACGCACGGCCGGTGTTCGCCCGGCCCGGCGCACCGCCGAGGTCGAGGTGCTTCCGGAGGAGTTGGGGCAGGCCAAGGCGCAGGGCGAGGGTGGCGGGAAGGATCAGCCCAGCATTGGCCACCAGGCGGTGGTCGTCGAAGGCGATTTGGATGCGGTCGGGGTGGTTACGTGGTATCATCTATCGGGTGCTCCTTTTCTGGGACCGGCTGTGGATGCATTACACAACACCACATATGGCTTAATCGTCGGCTGTTGGAGGAACCCCCCCTTAGCGTCCCCACCGCGGACCCGCTCGTATCATACTCCTGTTGGAAGGGATTCCGTTTCTTTTTACTTTTTCTAACTTTTGCGTAAAGTCCAGCTTTTGGAACCACCAATTAGCCCACGGCTACAAAGATTGGTGACAGCCCAGGCGCGAGGAATGAGGCTGGCAACCAGTAGAATGGATGGCAAATCCCATCGAGAAAGAGGAAGCTTCAAGTGCAGAGACTACTCCTACTGGCAACCATCACTCTCCTGGTAGCCTTGGCGACCCTGACAGCCTGCTCCGACACAACACCTGCCACGGAAGAAGTCCCGACTCCGACCCAGGTATCGTCCGGGACCGCAGCACCGGCGTCCACTGACGCCCCCGTTTCCACCCAGGCCCCGACGGAGAGACCCACCGCCGCGCCAAGGGCGACGCCAGCCAGTACTCCGGCCCCAGAACCAACAACAACTCCGGCGCCCCCAGGAGTACTGGCTCCCCTCCGGTTGCAGGACTCCGGGGCAATGCTCTCCGAACTAGCCGATACCGAACTGGAGTGTATCGGCGATGACCCCGAGAAACTGGCCCGGTCGCTTGCCGGGCCCGGCCAGGCATCCAGGGAAGAACAGGCCAAGTTCATCGGGTGTCTCGAAGACGAGACAATCGCTCGGCTTTTCCTAGCCGGGTTCGTACCTGGTCCAGGGCCGCTCAGCCAGGAGACGTCCGACTGCGTCCGGGCTGGGTTCGCCGTCATCGACCCCAGGACGGTCATGACCGCAGGCATGGAGGGCGACCCGGGGAGGGCCATGGCCGGGAGCATGACGGCGCTCTCTGTAACGATAGCGTGCCTGAACGATGAGGAGTGGGACGCGGCCGCGTCAATGATGGGGATGCGACCGGAGGAACGGGAGGGGATGCGGTGCCTCTTGGACCAACTGGGCGGACCGGGCCAGATGGCAGAGGCGATGAAAGCGGCGGGGGAAGGAGACTTCACCGGCCTGGCCCAGGCGGGGGCGGACTGCGGGCTGGAGGACATGGGACCTGTACGCGACCAGGCGCCCGTAACGCCTCCTCCGACGCCCACGGCGACCGGAGAAGCGCCCACTACGCCCGTGCCGGCAACTGCCACGTCCACACCGGTCCCGACAAGGGCAGCGCCCACGCCCACCTTGGTGATCACCGTCGCCCCCATCCCGGAGGACATCCCTGACTACGACCGGGACGACTGGAAACACTGGGTCGATGAGGACGGAGACTGCCAGGACGCCCGGCAGGAGGTCCTCATCACTGAGAGCTTAGTCTCCGTGTCCTTCAACACCGACAGGGAGTGCAGAGTGGAAACAGGCCGGTGGTACGGAGCCTTCACCGGCGGCTACACAGACGACCCCGGGGACCTGGACATCGACTACCTGGTCCCCCTCAAGAACGCCCACCTGTCGGGCGGGTGGAGATGGGACGCCGACATGAGGGAGGAGTACGCCAACTACCTTCAGGAGGAAAACCACCTGATCGCAGTGACCAAGGGCGCCAACCGGTCGAAGGGAGCAAAGGGGCCGGAGGAGTGGGGACCGCCGGACCTGGACTACTGGTGCCAGTACGCCACGGACTGGACGGAAGTGAAGGCCCGGTGGGGACTGACGATGACCATGCGTGAGTCGGAAATCGTGCTGGATATACTGGGGACCTGCGAGGACCCGCCGGCGGTGGAGGTCCGGAAGTCTCTGGGGACGACCATGGAGTCGCTCAAGCTGGAGCCGACGGAGGAGCCAGTGAGTTCGGTGTACGGGTCGTGCGAAGAGGCCACAGAAGCGGGGGAGCAAAGGGTGCGGGGGAGCAAGGGCGAAGGACGTGGGTTCCCGAAGGCGATGGTCCCGAGCGCAAGAGACGGGGACGGGGATGGAGTAGTATGTGAAAGTTAAGAAACCACTGAAAAAGAACAGTGTTTGTCAACGGAGCAACTTGACGCCTCCACATGCCACCAGGAGGATTTGATGCCCGGTCAACTCTTCACCCAATACTTCCTGAGCGAAGGAATAAGGACAACCTCAGAGTGGGAAGTGAGATGGACCCCAATAGTTGGACAGGACTGGGGTGGAAATAGGCTCTACCAGCACAGAGATGTTTCACTTCTTACCAGGTTCTCTTGCCCGGTGCGCTCCTCCCGTATGAATCCCCGAAGATTAAGCGTGGTCGAAGTCTTCGGCAGTCTAGAATATCGCTTACCGGGTTGCCGACTTCATTCCCCGATAGTGTTACGTATCTGATCGCTAACTTGTACGTCATCTTGCGATTAACAAGAGCCGGCCTGATCGCTATCTTGGTGGCGCTATCTAAACCAATCCAAAGGTAGCAGGAAGGCCAAATTCGTGATTTGACAGACGTTTCTCATGTATCCTCGTCCAGCCCCGCCTGGTCACGTCCCGTCAAGTGGTGTAAGAGTGCGTCATCCTGTTGATGTTGTTTAGGCGGCTGTCGCCTCCGCGAGATCGGCCTCTGGAAGAGCTTCGTTGAAGGTCAGCACGACAGGTGTGATGTATCGAGGGCCAACGGCCCATTCGTCGTGCTGCTCAGCCAGGACGGCGCCAACGAGGCGGCGCACGGCCGGCTGGTTAGGGAAGATGCCCACGACATCGGTGCGTCGTCTGATCTCCTTGTTGAGACGCTCCTGTGGGTTGTTGGACCAGATCTTCTTCCAGTGGGCGAGTGGGAAGTTGGAGAAGGCCAGGACGTCGGGTCCGGCCTCGTCCAGTAGAGAGGCGACCTGAGGGAACCGGTTCTGGAGTTGATCGGTCACCCTGTCGAGTTGGGCGTGTACCTCATCGGGGGAGGGTTGCTGGTAGATGGTGCGCACCATGGTGGCTACCAATGGCTGGGCGCGCCTGGGGACCCGAGTGAGCAGGTTGGTCATGAAGTGGGTGCGGCACCGTTGCCAGCTGGCTCCGCCGAAGACTGCGGCGATGGCGCCTCGGAGTCCCTGATGAGCGTCCGATACCACCAGCTCCACCCCACCGAGGCCCCTGGCGGACAGCGAGCGTAGGAAGGCCAGCCAGAAGGCGCCGTCTTCACTCGTACCCACGTCCATCCCGATGATCTCCCGCTTGCCCTCGCCATTGACCGCCGTTGCCACCACCACGCTGACGTTGACGATCCTGCCGGCCTCCCTGACCTTCTGGGTCAGTGCGTCCAGCCACAGGTAGGGGTAGGGTCCACCGCCCAGCGGACAGCCCATGAAGCCATCCACCACCACGTCCAGTTCCTGACAGATACGCGACACCTGGCTCTTGGAGATACCCTCGCATCCCAGCGCCTTGACCAGATCGTCCACCCGCCTTGTCGATACACCTTCCACGTAGGCCTGCTGGATCACAGCCAGCAGAGCTCGCTCGCTGCGACGCCGTGGCTCCAGCAGGCTCGGGAAGTAGCTCCCTTATCTGAGCTTCGGGATGTGCAGATCCATCGTCCCTACACGGGTATCCCACGCCCGGGATCGATACCCATTGCGCTGGGTCACCCGCGCAGGGCTGCGTTCTCCATACTCAGCACCGAGCCTCGATGACACCTCCGCATCCATGATCCCCTCTACCAGCACTCTCAGTGCCTCCCGTAGGAAGTCCACGTCACCGTCCATTCCCCCCTTGCGCAATAGCTCCAGCAGGTCCATCCTTTCCTTGACCACTGTTGTCCTCCTTTCTCGAGCTTTCTTCTTTGCCCGCTAAGGATGACGCGGTGGTCTCTCTTTCTCCAGACCCTCTCCCTCTTACACCACTTCCTGGGACTCTACTCTCCGCCGGAGAGAGGAATTGAGAATATTCACGGGTTGAGCGCTCCCAGTACCATGAGATAGGATGGGAAAAACGGACACCAAAGTCGGATAAGATAGAGCGACGGAGGTGTCAGTATGAAAGGTGTCCCTCAAGGAAGATACACGAGGGAATTCCGCCAGGAAGCAGTGAAGCTGGTAACGGAAGAGAGGCTATCATTGCCGGAGGCAGCCCGCCGGTTGTCCCTGGCGCCATCGACGTTAGGGTACTGGGTGAAGGCACAAAGGGCCGGCAAACTGGGAGATGTCGGCAAGACGTACAGGCCCTTGACTGAAGTAGAGATGGATTTGGCCCGGACTAAGAAGGAACTGGCGGAAGTGAAGATGGAGCGGGACATACTAAAAAAAGCGGCCGCATACTTTGCCAAGGAGTCGCTGCCCGGTACGCGGCGATGAATGAGTTGCGGCTCAAGTATCCAGTCCGGATGATGCGACGGATTATGAATGTATCGGCCAGCGGCTACTATGCGTGGGTGGACCGGCCGCTGTCCAAGCGGGCACAGGAGGAAGTGCGGCTGGAGCTGGAGATAATGGCGGCCCACCAGCGGAATAGACAGACCTATGGCCCGGAACGGTTACAGCGCGATCTGGCGGAGCATGGCGTTCGGGTGGGTGTTTGCCGGATCAAGCGGATCCGGCAAAAGCTCGGCATACGCTGTAAACAGAAGAGGAGATTCAAGACTACCACTAACTCCGCGCACAGACTGCCAGTTGCGGATAACTTGTTGGGCCAGCAGTTCAAGGTCAGTCAGCCCAACGCCGTGTGGGTGAGTGACATCACCTATATACCGACTGATGAAGGCTGGCTATACCTGGCGGGCCACAAGGACCTGTTCACCGGAGAGCTCGTGGGCTATGCCATGGGAGAGCGGATGACCAGGAATCTGGTTAGTCAGTCTCTATTCCGGGCGCTGAGAGCCAAACGCCCCGCGAGGGGACTGATGCATCACTCTGACCGGGGCTCTCAGTATTGCTCCCAGGAGTACAGAAATCTTATGGAGCGCTCTGGCCTGAGATCATCCATGAGCGGGAAAGGGAACTGTTTTGATAATGCGCCGATGGAGAGCTTCTGGGGAACACTCAAGCAGGAGCTAGTCCATCACCGTCATTATCGAAGTAGACAGGAAGCAATTCGAGATATTACAGAATATATCGAGATCTTCTATAACAGGCAGCGCCGCCAGGCCAGGCTGGGATTCCTGTCACCTGCGGCCTTTCAACAAAGATTCTATGCAGGATTACTCGCAGCTTGAAAGGTTTGGTGTCCACTATTGCCATCCGACCCCATTGCTATCGGTGCCTCTGCTTGCGGGGCCGTCGACCGAAAAGGGTATCGAGACCGTCCGTAAGCTGCGCGACGAGTACATCCCGCAAGCCTTCTCGGACGTAGGCGCCGACGTTCTCGTCACCGGGACCACCGCCAAGGAGATCGACTCCATTGACATCTCGAGACGTTACCTACCAATCGTGATCGCACTGGTACTCGCGCTCAGCTTCATACTGCTGACGTTGGTGTTCAGGTCTATTGTGGTACCCGCCAAGGCGATCATCATGAATCTGCTGTCGGTGGGTGCGGCCTACGGCATCCTGGTCCTGGTCTGGCAGAAGGGGGTTGGCAACGAGATCTTCGGCTTCCCCCAGGTGGACGTGATCCAGGCATTTTTGCCGATCCTGATGTTCGCCATCCTCTTTGGGCTGTCGATGGACTATCAGGTGTTCCTGATAAGTCGCATCCGCGAGCGGTACCTTCAGACCGGCGACAACGACGAGGCCGTGGCTTATGGACTGCGGTCTACCGGCGGGCTTATCACCGGAGCGGCGTTAATCATGGTGGCGATATTCGCAGGATTCGCGGCAGGGGACCTGGTGCCCACGGCTCAGTTCGGGTTCGGCATGGCCGTAGCGATTCTGCTGGACGCAACGATAGTCCGGTCTGTGCTGGTCCCATCCACCATGAAGCTCCTGGGCCATCGGAACTGGTACTTGCCCCGATGGCTGGAGTGGCTGCCGAGGGTCGGCGTCGGTGAGGGCGGCTACGAGGAAGCACGACCAGCCTTGACGCCAGAGTACGGACCGTCTGCTGACGCAACGATAGGCGGCCCAATCCCTGCCACAGAGGACGACTAGACTGTAAACAAATGAAGCAACGAAGTGAAGCCGGGATCCTCCGGCGACCAATCACGAAAGGAGAGTACAAGAAATGTCAAAACTCACTACACAGGTAAAGATTAAGGCACCAAAGGAAAGGGTGTGGGAAGTCCTTAGCCCAAATCCACCGAGGGGATGACTATGCAGCAGCGGAACTGGCGATAGGGGCAAGGGAGGGCGATGGTCCGGGCACGATTTGGGGTAGAGGGGGGCCGGTGTCTGTCTTCAGTTGCCGCGGGGAGACTTTGTGACCGTCTGCGAATGTTGGTCAGGGCGAGATAGCGGGGAGAGGGCGCAGCAAGAGGCACTCGCAGACCGGACTGGCGCGAGTTCGCGGGGACGTTCGGTTGGCCGGATGGCGGCCGGTTGCCGCGGCCGTCAGGCAGGGAGTGGCAGGGCGCGCAATCGGGCCAGGGCACGATCGAACTGGGCTTCCCAAGGCCAGCGCTGTGGCAGATGCAGTGTGAGGCGGCGCGCCGAGCGGGTGAGCCGTCCGGCCAGGGAGAAGAACCGCCGCCGGAGGGTCTTGGTGGTCACCACCTGCTCGCCCAGACCGATGCGCGCTGTCCAGCGGGCGAGGTTGTGGGCCATCACCTGTACCGCCAGCCAGGCGGCGTTGGCGGCGAAGCGGCCCGAGGGGAGATGGTTCAACCCCACACCGTGCTTGAGGTCTCGGATGGCATTCTCGATCTCGGCGTGGCGGCGATGGTCGGCCTCCAGTTCGAGCATCTCCCCGTCCCGGTCGGTGATGAAGCCGTGATAGCTGTAGGAGGCGAAGAGGGCCAGCTGGGAACCGGGCGTGGGCTTCACACGCCGGACGATGAGCCGCACCGGTGCGGCGTCAGGTTCACTCTGGAAGGGAGTGCAGGTGGTCTCGGCCACATCGGCGGCGCCGTCCATCCAGTAGGGAATGGGAGTCCAGGCATCCTCTGGTATCGCCTCGATGAGATTGCGCAGGCTCTTGTGCTGGCGGATGGTGATGGAGAAGCGGACATCCATCTTGCGGCAGACGGATACCACGCCATGAGTGTAGAACCCGCTGTCGGCCCGTAGCGTGAGTCGTCCGTTGGCCCCGGCGTAGCGCACCCGTCCCACCGTCTCCCGCAGGAAGTGGGCGGCGCCGCGGGCGGTGTTGGCCCGGCCCTCGCGCAGCCGGGACATCAGCACGTCGCCGGTGCCGGCGGCGATGGCCAGCAGCGGGTGGTAGCCCCGCTTGCCGGTATAGCCGTGGTGGCGGGCGCCCTCCTTGGCCAGTCCGTAGGTCTCGCAGATGGTGGAATCGAGGTCGATGGTGAACGGCGCGTCGCCGGGTCCGGCCCCAGCGGCCCAGGCCCGGGCCAGCAGCTCCCGGCTCACCCGGTCCAGCTGGCGGACGTGGCCCCACCGGAAGCTGCGCAGGAAGGTCCCCAGGGTGGATGGCGCCTTGACCGTGCCGCCCAGGGTGCAGGCCGTCCCCCCGGTGCGCAACACATCGGCGTCGTCGATGCAGTCGCCGCCGGCCATGGCTGAGGCCACCAGGGTCATCAGCTTGTCTCCGGTGTTGGCCCGCCCCGGCGCGCCGCCCAGGTCAAGGTGATGGTCAACGAGTTCCCGCAGGCCCAGATGCCGGGCGAGGGTGGCCGGCAGGAGCAGACCGGCATTGGCCACCAGGCGGTGATCGTCAAAGACGATACGGATACGGTCGGGGTGGTTGCGTGGTAGCATCTATTGGGTGCTCCTTCTCTGGGACTGTTTTGCTGTTACAAAACCATTATCCCAGATTCAGAGGAGCACCCTCTGGCCACTTCAGGATGCTAACCAAACGCCCTCCCTCGGTGGATTCGGGCTTAGAGACTTCGGTGGTGCGGAGAAGTACGCTCCCGATACGAAGAGGTCCTATTATACGTCGGAGACCAGGGTGGGTGTGGGTGCCAGCAGGCATATGGATCTGCAGAATCCCAGTGGGTACTTAGAGGAGCGAGTCATTGAATGGAAGGACGGAGAAGGATACACCCTTGAGGTCACCAAGACCAACGCCCCGATAAAGACAGCCACTGGAGGAATGTGGTTGGAACCAAATGGAGAAGGGACTATAGTCGTCGCGACCCAGGATTACCAGGTGAAGTTCGGCCCCATAGGAACACTATTGGACAAGCTTATTATGGGCCGGCTGTTCCGCAAGGGCGTGACAGGTTATCTGGCCGGTCTGAAGTACCACGTAGAGACCGGCGAGCTGGTCGGCACCAAGCTTCCCAAAGGCGCGCGCGAGGCCGCGGCCGTTGCTTAAGTTCGCCAGGGACTGCACGAGGCCTAGCACCTACGCTGGGCCTCGCGCCCCGACTACCGGCTTTCCAAGATGCCGCGGCCAAAAGAAAGAAGGAGGAAAGTCATTTCTAACCTAGATATGAAAACATACCAGAATATAAATCACGAGAGAAAAGTAGCGCCCATGAACTTCTTCATCATCGGCCCGACTGGATAGATAGGAAGCGTACTCGTCCAAACGGCGGTGCACGCCGGTCACAACGTGGTTGGCCTCGTTCGCAGCAAGGACTCCGAGCAAAGGTTAGCGTCGTTCGGCGCTAGCCCGGTTCGCGGGGACATGACCGAGCCTGACACCTGGCTAGAGGAAGCGGCGAGGGCGGATGTGCTCGTGCAGCTTGGCACCGTCGTCGACGAATACAGACGCCTCACCGGATTACCTGACACTTCTCTTGGTAGCCCCGGCTTAAATTCTAACTAGCACATCAGACTCCGAAGTTCGCCAACTGATGGGAGAACCTGTGGGATGGGTCGTACTAATGGGGGATGCTGAAATCAGCCTATTTGCCGACCTTTGACCGGCAACTTCTTGTACCTGTTCTCCGTCTTCATATATAGGAACCGGTTTCACATCACAATCTTACAGCGAAGGAGAACAGAAAAATGAAGAAGTGGCTGATAACCATGCTGGGCTTGACTCTGGTCCTAGCTCTGGTGGCAGTGGGTTGTTCGGGTGGTGATGACGACAACGGTGGCCTGTCTGCGTCGGCGCTGACGCAGCTCGGGGCCGAGGCTCTGGTGGCCAGTGGAGGGCTGGTGGGAGGCACCGGCATCAACGTGACGGGCGTCGGAGAAGCGACCATCGAGCCTGACCTGGCGGTGCTCTCCCTGGGCGTTGAGGCCTTCTCCGAGACCGTGGCCGAAGCCCGGGACACGGCGGCCGTGGCGATGAACGGCATAATCGCGCTGCTGCGGGACCAGGGCGTCGAGGACCGCGACATCCAGACGCAGTTCTTCAACATCCGGCCTGAGTACACCTTCGATCAAGTGATCGTGGAGCCCATATCGATCGGCGCACCGGAGCCTGCAGTCTCTCATACGGAGCCTGCTCCACCTGCGATGGAGCCCACACCGATCGGCGCACCGCAGCTGGAAGTCCCTCGTATGGAGCCGTCTCCACCGCAGGTGGAGACCAAGATCATCACCCGCAGTGAGCGGCGGCTGGTCGGCTACAGGGTGACCAACACGCTGACCGTGACGGTGCGCGACCTGGACAGTGTCGGGGCCATCATTGACGGCGCGGTACAGGCGGGCGGCGACGCGGTGCGCGTCAACAGCATCCGGTTCACGGTGGAGAACGGCAAGCCGCACGAGGAGGCGGCCCTCACGGCGGCCATCCAGGATGCCATGGCCAAGGCCCGGCTGTTCGCCGACACCACTGGAGTGACCCTGGGCAAGCTGGTGTTCATCTCCGAAAGCAGCGGCCCGCAGTTCCCGGTGGCGGTGGCTAGACTCGAGGCCGCGCCTGCTGCCGACTTCGGTTCAACACCGGTACAGCCCGGCGAGTTGAAGATCAGGGTAATGATCCAGGCGATGTTCGCCATCGACTAGGGACAGCTCAAGGCCAAGTGGAGCCCCGGCGGGGTCAGGCCCTGTCGGGGCTCTCTCGATGGGTGGCCCCTAGGCGCGGGGCTTCATCCCTTTACGTCCGACCTCTGCCGCCTCAGCCAGCTGAGCCTCCAATGCCTGATGTCTCAGGCCTTGCTTTTCCTTTTGGCTCTCGAAGCTTTCTTGGGTACTAAGAACCAGACCACGCAGGTCCGAGAGATTGTCAATAACCTTCTCCCAATCGGCAAGCGAAGCAAGAACGTTCTCGATAGTACTTATTCTGCTCCTAAGCTCCTCAATGCCGGCGTCGCAGTGGCCCCTGGTGTCGCTTCCAGCGTAGGCGTCGGTGCGAGAGCCGCAGTAAGCGTGGGTATCGCTGGCGGTCCGGGCCCAGCGCAAGCAGCGAGCAACAACACGCTTAAGGGCACAACGAAGGGCCAGTGTGACATTATTCGCATCCAATAATAATAGCACGTCGGAAATCAAGGCTGGCCCGTAGTACTCCACAATTTGACAGGTGTTGCCTGCCGAATACGTAGCCCCTCATCTGGAGATTTTCTGAAAGTGGCCTTTGGGCCGCTATGATGTTATACTCCGATGCTGCTGGAACGCCCCTGGTTTGCGCCATCGCAGATAGGCCAGTCGACATAAGAGAGGAGCTAGTCATGGGCTGGGCCGAGACCATAGTGCAGTGCCTCAAGAGCAACGAGATCTCCCTGGTGGCCTACGTCCCCGACATCAGCATCGATAGGATCACGAGGTTGGTGGAGGAGGACGACTACTTCCACCTGGTCTCGGCGACGCGGGAGGAGGAGGCCATAGGCATCGCCGCCGGGGCCTACGCCGTGGGGCGCAACTCGGCAGTCTTCATGCAGTCAAGCGGCTTCGGCAACATCATCAACGCCCTGGGCAGCCTTTGCATTCCCTCTCGTATACCTATACCCATGTTCATCAACCTTAGGGGACAGATAGGGGAGTTCAACATCGCTCAGGTAGCCATGGGGAGATCCACTCGACCCATCCTGGACCTGATGGGGCTCCCTCACTACACGCTGACCGAGGAGGAGGGGCTGGAGAAGATTGTGAGCGGCGCCATCACGCTGTGTTACTCGTCCAGGCAGCCCCTGGGAATCTGCCTGACGCCTCTGCTGCACGGAGGGAAGCTTGCTTAGGTTCGAGGCAATGAAGCTGCTGATGCAGCACGTCACCGACCAGCTAGTCGTGGGCAACCTGGGCCCCACCTCGACGGAGCTGTGGCTGGCGGGAGAGCGGGACCGCAACTACTACACCTATGGCGCCATGGGCCTCTGCTCCTCCATCGCCCTGGGTATGGCCCTGTCGGCCAGCGAGAAGGTCATTTCCTTCGACGGCGACGGCTCCCTGCTTATGAACATGGGCACCATCGCCACCATTGGCCGGGAAAGGCCTCGCAACCTGGTGGTGGTGGTCTGGGACAACGAGGAGTGGGCCCAGACGGGCCACCAGTCCAGCCACACCGCCTTCGGCACCAGCCTGGAGCAAGTGGCCGCATCCTGTGGCATCCCCAAGACCACCACGGTCCGCAACGAGGAGGACCTGGAGGGCGTCTTTCTCCAAGCCCTGAAGGAGGACGGTCCCTGGTTCATCGTCGCCAAGGTCGAGGAGGTGGACCGGGAGTTCCCACACGCTCCCGTCGAGCCGGAGGTCAACCTCCACCGACTGCGCAAGAGCATGGCCAAGGGGGAGTGAGGGGAGACCGATCGCACAGGAGGCACACCATGACCGAGCAGGCCTACGTCCTATCTGACATGACTTGGCCGGAGGTGGAGGAGGCCTTGAAGACGGTGGAGGTGACCATTATACCCACCGGCTCCAACGAGCAGCACGGGCCTCATCTGGCCCTCAGAATGGACATCGCTGGGGCCACCGGCATGGCCCTGAAGATCGCCCCAGCGGTTGTACCCCAGGGCCATAATGGCGCCGCCCATTCCCTACGGCATCTCGCCCCATCACATGAGCTTCCCGGGCACCGTCTCCCTGAGGCCGGAGACCTTCACGGGCCTTCTGCGAGATGTCATCGAAAGCCTCAAGTCCCACGGCATCAGGAACTTCTTTGTCTTAACCCGAATCCACCGAGGGAGGGCGTTTGGTTAGCATCCTGAAGTGGCCAGAGGGTGCTCCTCTGAATCTGGGATAATGGTTTTGTAACAGCAAAACAGTCCCAGGGAAGGAGCACCCAATAGATGCTACCACGCAACCACCCCGACCGTATCCGTATCGTCTTTGACGATCACCGCCTGGTGGCCAATGCCGGTCTGCTCCTGCCGGCCACCCTCGCCCGGCATCTGGGCCTGCGGGAACTCGTTGACCATCACCTTGACCTGGGCGGCGCGCCGGGGCGGGCCAACACCGGAGACAAGCTGATGACCCTGGTGGCCTCAGCCATGGCCGGCGGCGACTGCATCGACGACGCCGATGTGTTGCGCACCGGGGGGACGGCCTGCACCCTGGGCGGCACGGTCAAGGCGCCATCCACCCTGGGGACCTTCCTGCGCAGCTTCCGGTGGGGCCACGTCCGCCAGCTGGACCGGGTGAGCCGGGAGCTGCTGGCCCGGGCCTGGGCCGCTGGGGCCGGACCCGGCGACGCGCCGTTCACCATCGACCTCGATTCCACCATCTGCGAGACCTACGGACTGGCCAAGGAGGGCGCCCGCCACCACGGCTATACCGGCAAGCGGGGCTACCACCCGCTGCTGGCCATCGCCGCCGGCACCGGCGACGTGCTGATGTCCCGGCTGCGCGAGGGCCGGGCCAACACCGCCCGCGGCGCCGCCCACTTCCTGCGGGAGACGGTGGGACGGGTGCGCTACGCCGGGGCCAACGGACGACTCACGCTACGGGCCGACAGCGGGTTCTACACTCATGGCGTGGTATCCGTCTGCCGCAAGATGGATGTCCGCTTCTCCATCACCATCCGCCAGCACAAGAGCCTGCGCAATCTCATCGAGGCGATACCAGAGGATGCCTGGACTCCCATTCCCTACTGGATGGACGGCGCCGCCGATGTGGCCGAGACCACCTGCACTCCCTTCCAGAGTGAACCTGACGCCGCACCGGTGCGGCTCATCGTCCGGCGTGTGAAGCCCACGCCCGGTTCCCAGCTGGCCCTCTTCGCCTCCTACAGCTATCACGGCTTCATCACCGACCGGGACGGGGAGATGCTCGAACTGGAGGCCGACCATCGCCGCCACGCCGAGATCGAGAATGCCATCCGAGACCTCAAGCACGGTGTGGGGTTGAACCATCTCCCCTCGGGCCGCTTCGCCGCCAACGCCGCCTGGCTGGCGGTACAGGTGATGGCCCACAACCTCGCCCGCTGGACAGCGCGCATCGGTCTGGGCGAGCAGGTGGTGACCACCAAGACCCTCCGGCGGCGGTTCTTCTCCCTGGCCGGACGGCTCACCCGCTCGGCGCGCCGCCTCACACTGCATCTGCCACAGCGCTGGCCTTGGGAAGCCCAGTTCGATCGTGCCCTGGCCCGATTGCGCGCCCTGCCACTCCCTGCCTGACGGCCGCGGCAACCGGCCGCCATCCGGCCAACCGAACGTCCCCGCGAACTCGCGCCAGTCCGGTCTGCGAGTGCCTCTTGCTGCGCCCTCTCCCCGCTATCTCGCCCTGACCAACATTCGCAGACGGTCACAAAGTCTCCCCGCGGCAACTGAAGACAGACACCGGCCCCCCTCTACCCCAAATCGTGCCCGGACCATCGCCCTCCCTTGCCCCTATCGCCAGTTCCGCTGCTGCATAGTCATCCCCTCGGTGGATTTGGGCTTAAACGGACACGCCGGCAACCAGAACACCCTGGGAGAGATGATGATGAACATCCGTCAGGAGCTGGGGGTCAACGCCGCCTACTCCCTCTACTGGCCTCCCAGGGACGTGCTTGCCAAAAATGCGGTGGCCGATACCTGGGGCCACGCCTGCGACCTTGAGACCTCCTTCGCCATGTACCTGGCGCCGGAGATAGTGCGAGAGGATAAGCTGGCCAAGGGCCAGGTGACGGGCCTTGGCTATCGGCATGCCGGCGGCGCGGGCGTCATCACGGTTCCTGTGACCATGAAGGAGCGCACCACCAACGGAGCCCTGGGCGATGCCACCCAGGCCAGCCAAGAAAAGGGCGAGACCCTGCTATCGCCGATGGTGGACGTCTTCGTGGAGTTCCTGGAGGACTTCATCGCCAAGAACAAGGGGTAAGCAGGATTTACCCTGCTCCCATCTCAGTCCGTGGGTTCCAAGGTGGCGAAGCCCCTTTGGCGGGGGTCTGGGGGTGTCCCCCAGAATCAAACCTTAGGGCGGGTGAGAGTAGTGACGTTGAGGTACTTAATGGGGAATGCCTTATAAAACTTGACATCCCGCCTACATTATGCTGAGCAGCGCCTCACGAGCCTCTTCCGGACTGATGTCATAAGGATTGTTGCTGGCCTGAGGCTGGGCCAGGCCGGCGGCGACTATGTTGTCTAGGTCCCCTTCCTTTATCCTGAGCCGGTTCAGGCGGGTGGGCAGGCGGCAGTTCTCCATCATGGCGGTGATCTTCTGGCAGGCCTCCTCCACATCCGACACGCCCAGGGCATCCAGCAGGGGCTCCAGCTTGTCCCCCAGATGTGGAGCATTCAGGCGGAGGAAAGGTGCCAGAAGTATGCCCACTGCCAGCCCGTGCGCCACTCCGAAGTCGGCCGTTAGGGAGTATGAGATGGCGTGGCAGATGGTGGTGCCTCTGGTATTGCTGTAGGCCATGCCGGAGAGGGTCGTGGCCAGGGAGCAGGCGGCCCGGGACGTCGGGCTGCGGCGTGACCAGGACACCTCCAGGTTCTCGGCGATCAGGCGGATGGCCCTCAAGGCCAGAGCGTCGCTGACAGGTTGCGAGTGGCGGGACCAGTAGGCCTCGAAGGCGCTGGTGAAGGGGTCCATGCCGGAGATGGAGGTAAGGGTGGGCCGCATGCTCAGCGTGAAGTCGGGGTCCACCAGGGCTATCGTGGGAAACATGTAGGGGTTGGAGAGGCCGTACTTTCGCTTCTCTCTCAGGTCCCACATGACGGAAAAGGGCGTAACCTCGCTGCTGCTGCCCGAGGTAGTGGGTACGGCGATGTAGGGAAGTCCGGGTTGGCTGATTTCCTTCTCCTGGTTTATGTAGGGCCAGGGAAGCCCCTCGTGCTGGCTCAGTATGGCTGTGGCCTTTGCCACGTCCATGGCGCTGCCCCCTCCGATGCCCACCACTATAGAGCAAGCGTTCTCCCTGCAAAGCTGGGTAGCCTCCTCCACCACAAGAGGCGAGGGGCCGGGCGGAACCCGGTCGTAGAGGGATATGCGCTCAGTACCGAGCATGCCCGTGATCTTCCTAAGAAGACCGTTGGCCTTCAGGCTCTGGGTACCGGTCACCAGGAGTATCTTGGCTTCGGAGCCCACCTGCTCGTCCACCAGAGAGGGCAGAAGGGAGATTTCACCTTGCCCAAAGATGACCCGGGTGGGCAGCGAATAGTTAAAGCTGATATCTTGGGTTTCGTTCATCTTTTCACTGTTCTCGTCAAAGGGCTTGGGCGTATACTTTTGATGAGGCCTCGGCCAGCTTTGCACAAAAAGTCCAACAGCAGACGTTTTCTTTCCCACCCGCCCGCCCGATATGTCTAATTCCTGAGGGGGCACCCCTCAGACTCCCTGGCAGAGAACCTAGGTTCTCTGCACTTCCTAGGGTTTTTGTGCAAAACTCCTCGGCCCAGAATTATAAACCTTGTATCGCCAGGATAAAACCGCCACCAATGAATCTATAGTCTGACATGCTGTCCCTCTGTTGCGGCCCAATCCTTTGAACTGTAACATAGCCAGGAACTTCTAAGGGGAGGATACCTATGGCCAGCGGCTCTGATCCCAATGAGATACGCCTTACCGGAGAAAACCCCATCATGATCCTCAGGCCTGATGGCAGCGAAGATGAGACCACAAGGGCGAGCTTTTGGCGAATCCTTTTGTCGCCCGCAGGCCCTGGTCACGTTCTTTTCCTTCGGAGTGAGCTGACGGAGGACGAGACCGTGATCTTCTCCAACAACATTGCCCTGGCCCGTTGGTTGCAGCGGGAGATAGTGACTCGCCGGCCTGAATTCGCCGACGAGAGTCTTCCTGTGATACCCTCCACCAACGAAAAGGACGGCGACCTTCGCTCCTTCTGGACCGAGAGGGTGTCCTCCAGCGAGTATGATATTTCGTTGACCTGGTATGACCTTCAGGAGCCCTTCATGGTGCATAATGAGCCGGGGCAGGTCGCCAACCTGGTCCACGGCATATACAGTCTTTTCATTCCAGCTCGAAGCGCCCAGCTTGAGGTGAATGGAATGGTGGCCGCTGGGAAGCCCTATGAGCGGGAGCAGTACGGCCGTCAGGGGTCCAGCGCATTTCTGGCCTTCTCTGAGACCTGGGTGAGGCCCCGGTAACCGTACATCTGCTCCACCTTTCTACCTGCTGATGACTTTGCGTTACCGGCTCGCTGAAACGGACGCGGAGCTGGAGGCCGCCAGGGCCCTCAGGCTGGAGGTCTTCGTTCAGGAGCAGGGCGTCCCTGTAGAGGAGGAGCTGGACTCCCTGGATGCGACAGCAGTGCACGTAGTGGCCGTAGACGGGGATAGAGTGGTGGGCACTGGGCGTCTGTTAAAGCTCTCCTCTACCAGGGGTCAGATTGGTAGGATGGCGGTGTCCAGAGGGCTAAGGCGGCAGGGCATCGGCAGTGGGGTCCTGGCGCGCCTAGAGGAGGAGGCCAGGTCCTTAGGCCTTCGAAATATCACCCTCCACGCCCAGACCTACGTTCAGTCCTTCTATCGACGCGCGGGCTACAGGGAGAAAGGTAAGCCCTTTGACGAAGTTGGCATCGAGCACGTGAGGATGGACAAGCGGCTTCGATAGTCAATGAGTCTATAAGCTGTAGTTGGCCGGATCACAGGGAACCGACGGATGGCGTTCCAACGGTAGGTTTCTGTAGAATTCCAGGAATTCCACGATTCGTTCATCGGTCAGCTCCGTCAGGGGCATCTGGTCCAGCGCACCCCAGGCCGTCAGTGCGATGGTATCCTGCGCTATGTTGGGGTTGGGGTGCAGGATAAGGTAGCAGGGGAACCCCCTCTGGTCGCGCAGAATCCCTTCCAATCTCTGAATGGCCTCGGAGTCCTCGGTGTTGTAATGGACGATGACACCGCTGTGCTCCATACTGTGGATGATATTGCCCGAATTAACCTCTTCCGAATAGACACCCCAATCGGCTGGAGTGGCGTAGTGGGGGCCAGAGGTAGGCGGGTTGGAGCTGTAGCCCTGGTAGTCGACGTTGGCGGGAATGTGATCGGACCTCAGTATGTCGAAGTGCTGGCCCGGCCCTTCGTCCCGGTTCTCCCCGCCTCCCCTGGTAGGCAGGAAGTTGAGGAAGCTGGATGCCGAGATGCTGCCGATTAGCAGAATGGCGATAACGCCGGCGGCCAAACCCAGGAAGATATTGCGGGCCCTCTTTCGTTTTCGAGCCCTCTGCCTGCGCGCTTCCCTCCGCTCAGATTCGGTGTGATAGCGGTGCCCGCCGGTCTGGGGCCTGGTCTGTGCCCTTGGTTCACGGTCTGGCCTTTGCATCTTCGAGCTTGGGTCTCCTGTGGGCGTCTGTGTCCTGACTATCGTAGGCGACCCAGCAGGGTCGCCACGTACAATTGTAGCACGGGGGTACGGAGGGGTCTAGACGAAGCGTGGCACTCCTTGGATGCGCTTGGAAGAAGGGGTCAGGGGTTTGCCAGAAGGAGGGCTATCAGGTAAAATTCATGATGCGAGACTGGACGGATACAGCCGGGAATCCTCGGGGTTGCCGTCGCCTGCGGGTCTCGTTTCAAATCGTGGCGCATTCGTCTAGTGGCCAAGGACACCGCCCTCTCAAGGCGGAGATCACGGGTTCGAATCCCGTATGCGCTACCATAGTCCCCCTTTTTTGCCTTGCGCCTAGCTATGAATTGTGCTAAAATCCCTCCGCTGGTGGTAAAAGACTGGTGGTAAAGGTGGTAAAAAGAAGGGACCCCGATGGCAAGTTTGACGGCGGCCAAAGTGCGGGAATTGAGCAAGTCCGGTCGGTACGGTGACGGCGGAGGGCTGTACCTGAGCATCGCTAAGGCGGGCTCAAAATCGTGGGTGATGCGCCTTCGCGTTGACGGGAAACGGACGGACAAGGGCCTGGGCGGGTATCCAACGGTATCCCTAACGGCGGCTCGGAAGGTCGCCGACGCCTACCGCGTCGCGGTCGAGGAAGGCCGTAACCCGTGGTCGGACGATGAGCGGGACCGCATGGAACGGGCGCAGGACCTAGACCGCATGCCGACGTTCAAGGAAGCCGCCTGCAAGGTCCACGCCGCCAAGCTGTCGGGCTTTAGCAGCGCCAAACACGGGGACAATTGGATCCAGATGTTGGAGCGCCACGTCTTCCCCCTCTTCGGCGACACTCCCGTTGATGAGGTCAGCCAGCGGGACGTGAAAGACTTCCTGGAACGCTTAGGCCCTCAGCTAACCGAGACGGCCCGCCGCCTCAGATTCCGAATGAGAGAGATATTCGACGATTGCATTGAGTCCGAGTACATCACCGTCAACCCTGCGGGCGATGGTATCCGGGCTTCGGTGAAGCGATGGAGCAGTCACCACAAAGTCCAGCACTTCAAGGCCCTGCCCTATCAGCAAGTGCCCGGCGTGGTCGATATCATCCTCTACTCCCAGGGTATGCGCGAGACCCGCCTTGCCCTGGCCTTCCAAGTCTTGACCGCCGCTCGCTCCGGGGAAGTCCGGGGCGCAAGGTGGGATGAGATAGACCTTGACGCCAGGACGTGGAGCATCCCCGCCGAACGCATGAAGTCCGACCGGCCCCATGCGGTCCCGTTGTCAATTCAGGCCAGCGTCGTGCTCCAAGACGCGAGGGCGGCGGCGGGCAAGCGGCAGAAGTCGGAGAAGCGGCGGCCAGGTTATGACCCCAGCTTAGAAACCGATTACGCGCCCAAGGAAGGGCTGATATTCCCGCACCTGTCGGGCCAGCCGTTGAGCGAGAATGCCCTTTCACTACGCACCCGCAAGGACAAGCTAGGATGTACGCCGCACGGCTTCCGGTCCAGTTTCAAGGGCTGGGCAACGGCTGATGGGCGCTGGTCGTGGGAAGCTATCGAGCTTTGCCTTGCTCACCGGGTGGGAAATTCAGTCGCGCAGGCTTACTTTCGGGATGATCTCTTAGAGCAACGGCGGGCGGTGATGCAGGAATGGGCCGATTACGTCTGGAATATCCGGCCCTTCTAATCGTCGAATCCTACGGCAAAAGCTCTTGAACCAGCGCCGCGTAGCCTGGGTCGGGTGTGTGAGGGATGCCGCCGTGTAAGGTGGACCCCATTATTAAGACAGCACGAGGGCTAAATTAAGAGAGTCTCCCACCCCTGCGCTAGGTTTCACCAAGCCCGATGGCAGCCCTGCTTCTTCAGCTGCTGCTCCCCTTTCTTCCTGGCCATGTTGGTACACCTCTGCTGGGGTCCGGTAGCCCAAAGCCTGGTGAGGCCTCTGCCGGTTGTAGAACTCCAGGTAGGCATTGATCCCAGTTCGGGCCTCGGCGACGGTCTGGTAAGCTTTCAGATACACCTCCTCGTACTTGATGCTCCGCCACAGCCGCTCCACGAAGATGTTGTCCAGGTACCTACCCTTGCCATCCATGCTGACCTGGACCCTCTGCTCCTGCAACGTCTGGGTAAAGGCCTCACTGGTGAACTGACTCCCTTGGTCGGTGTTGAATATCTCCGGTCGTCCCTTACCCAGGGCTTCCTCCAACGCCGCCACGCAGAAGCTGGTGTCCATGGTGTTGGAGAGCTTCCAGGCCAGCACGTGCCGGCTGTGCCAGTCCATGATGGCCACCAGGTACAGGAAGCCCTTCGCCATGGGGATGTAGGTGATGTCCGCGGCCCAGACCTGGTCGACCCGATTAACCTCCACTCCCTTCAGCAGATAGGGAAAGATCCGGTGTCCCGGCGCTGGTTTGCTGGTGTTGGGACGCCGGTAGATCGCTTCCAGACCCATCAACCGCATCAGCCTTCGAACCCTTTTTCGGCTCACCAGATAGCCCTGTTGCAGCAGCCAGGCCTTCATCTTCCTGGAGCCGTAGAAGGGGGTCTTCAAATACTGACGGTCCATCAGGGCCATCAACTCCAGGTCTTCTGCCCTGGTCGGTACCGGCCGGTAGTACACCGAGGCCCGGCTGGCGTCCAGCAGGATACATTGACGCACCAAAGACAGCTGCTGGTGGTCTCGGTCTATCATGGCTCGCCGTATGCTGCGACTCATAGACCGGACCTTTCCGACAAAAAATCGCGTTCCACCTTCAGCTGGCCGATGTGCCGGTAGAGGTGGTTAATCTGAGCTTCCTTGGCTTTCTCCTGGGATTTCTGATTGGTGGCAAATAGCTCCGGGGCTCCTTCCACCAGGGCCCTTTTCCAGGCGTGAATCTGACTGGGATGGACCTCAAATCGGCTGGCCAGCTGGGCGATGGTCTCTTCCCCCGCAAGGGCGGCCAGGGCCACCTTGGCCTTGAACGCCGGACTGTGCTTATTCCTCGTCTGCTTCATGTCCTGCTCCTCCACGTCGGTTAGTTGCCGGTTATTTTAGGAGCTGGACTCTCTCTTAGCCAGTTGTCTAGTTTTTGGGTACCACCTCACTACGGCAGCCGCCCGCGCACTCCATCCAGGCAGATAAATACGACAAAAAATTCTATCACCTCCAGGATTGGTTAGTTTGGGAGGTCTACCGTGGCCTTGCTAAGCTACGGCACGTTTTGATGTCGGATAAGGAGGCCTCAAGTTATCAGCCTCCTAACTGGGAAGCCCTAACCGTAAAGAGCTATTGAAGCTCTCGCAGCAAAGCAAAAAGCTGGTGGAGTCTAGGCACCAGGTCAGGCCGGAGGAAGTTCGAGTACTGTCCCTAATACCCCACCAATCATAACTTTTCCAAGCCCATTGTCGGGCTCCATGTCGGCAATCTCTGGAGGGTCTAACAGGGAGAGGAGGGGAGGGATCCTTCTCCATAAACAGACTCGGGACCTACCGCTTAGCCCGAATCCACCGAAGGACGTCCTTGGGGACAGCCCTTGAAGAAGGCAGAGGGTGCTCCTCTGAATCTGGGATAATGGTTTTGGAACAGAAACCCGCCCGGAAACAAGGAGCACCCAATAGATGCTGCCACAGAACAAACCCGACCGTATTCGCATCCTCTTTGACGACCATCGCCTGGTGGCCAATGCCGGCCTGCTCTTGCCGGCCACCCTAGCCCGGCACCTGGGCCTGCGGGAACTCGTCGACCATCACCTTGACCTCGGCGGAGCGCCGGGACGGGCGAACACTGGGGACAAGATGCTGACGCTGGTCGCTTCCGCGCTGGCAGGCGGCGACTGCATCGACGACGCCGATGCGCTGCGCGCTGGTGGGACGGTCGGTGTTCTAGGCTGCGTGGTCAAGGCGCCATCCACCCTGGGGACCTTCCTGCGCAGCTTCCGGTGGGGGCATGTCCGTCAACTCGACCGCGTGAGCCGCCAGTTGTTGGCCCGGGCCTGGGCCGCTGGGGCCGGACCCGGCTACTCGCCCCTGACCATCGACCTGGACTCGACCATCTGCGAGACCTATGGACTGGCCAAGGAGGGAGCGCGCCACCACGGCTATACCGGCGCCCGCGGCTATCACCCACTGCTGGCCATTGCCGCCGGCACCGGCGAAGTGCTGATGTCCCGGCTGCGCGAGGGCCGGGCCAACACCGCCCGTGGCGCCGCCCACTTCCTGCGTGAGACGGTGGGGCGGGTGCGCTACGGCGGGGCCAGGGGACAACTCACGGTGCGGGCCGACAGCGGCTTCTACGCCCACACTGTCGTTGCCGCCTGCCGGGAAATGGATGTCCGCTTCTCTATCACCATCCGCCAGCGCGCCAGCCTGCGGGACCTGATCGAGGCGATACCAGAGGAGGACTGGACTCCCATTCCCTACTGGATGGACGGTGCCGCCGATGTCGCCGAGACGACTTACACCCCGTTCCAGACCAAGCCGGACGCCGCGCCGGTGCGGCTCATTGTCCGGCGGGTGAAGCCGACGCCCGGTTCCCAGCTCGCCCTCTTCGCCAGATACAGCTATCACGCCTTCATCACCGACCGCGATGGGGAGACGCTGGAACTGGAGGCCGATCATCGCCGCCACGCCGAGGTCGAGAACGCCATACGCGACCTCAAGTACGGCGTCGGGCTGAACCACATGCCGTCGGCGCGCTTCGCCGCCAACGGCGCCTGGCTGGCGGTCCAGGTGATGGCGCATAACCTGGCCCGCTGGACGGCGCGGATTGGTCTGGGCGAGCGGACCGTGATCACCAAGACCCTCAGGCGGCGGGTCTTCGCTCTGGTGGGACGGATCACCCGCTCGGCGCGCCGCCTCACTTTGCATCTCCCCCGGCGCTGGCCTTGGGAAACCCAGTTCAGTCGCGCCTTGGCCCGGCTGCAAGCCATTCCGTTCCCGGCCTGACGGCCAGCCTGCAACTGACCCAACGTCCCCGCAATCTCGCGCCACCCCGGTCGCGAGAGTCCCCTGCTGCGTATCCTCTCGCCATCCCGCGCATCGCAACTCCCGCATAGGGCCTTAGGGGCCCTGTGCGGCGACTGAAGACCGTCCGCCGGCCTCCCATCTACCCCAAGACCCCAGGCCATCTCCCCTGTAGCTCCCTCACCCACCCCCTTCCGCTGTCCTCACGCCGTCCATCCGTGTCCTTCGGTGGATTCGGGCTTAGCTCCCGCTAATGACCAGGGCATCCACCCGGTCAATGAAGCTAGCGAACAGGGCCGCCAGGTCTTGCGGTATTTCCAGATTTGGGGAGTGGCCTACGCCGTGGAAGTAGTGTAGGAAGCGCCGGTCCGGATGAAAGGACATATAGTCGGCCAGGACCTCGTTTACGTCCACCCGCTTATCGATGTCCCCGCCTATAACCAGAACAGGCACCTTGATGTCACGGAGGCTGTCTCTTAGACGAAGGTCGGCCATGGAGCGCATACCTCCCAGGGCACGCTCTATGGGATTGCGGGCCACGTCGGCCTGGATGCTCTCTACCACCTCGAGGGGCACGTTGGCCAGCTCCGAGCCCAAATCAACGGTCGGCGGCCCCGACCGGTATTGCTCTCTGATCCTGGTCTCCCAGCCCTCCTCCAAAGGACCGCCCTGGAGGGAAGTTGGGGCCAGCAGGACCAGGGCTTTGGCCAGGTAAGGATTGTCCAGGGCGAACCGGCAGATGGTAGCGCCGCCCATGGAGTGGCCCACTAGCGTGAAGTCTTGGAGACCCAGTGTGGTAACGGCGTCTAGCAAGTCCCGAGCAAAACTCTCTACGGTGTAGTCCTTCTCCGAAGAAGACCTGTCCGAGTCTCCCGCGCCTCTGTTGCTGATGGCTATAGTACGGTACTTTTGTGGGTCCAAGGCCTCTTGAGTGAGCTTCCAACAGCGGCCCGAGGAGGCGTAGCCGTGGACCAACACAATGACCTGCGGCCCTGCGCCGTGCTCGAAGTACTGGAGGCGGGCCCTCTTCCCATGGACAAAGCCGCTACTTACCAATTGCGAATCCCTCTAGGCATTTTACGTGAAAGACGATGTCGCAACCCTGAAGGCACACGAAATCTAGGGTGACTCATTGGACCTCCGCAGCAGGCAGGCGAATTTCGACTTTGGCCCGCTCCTCCTGCAGGGTCAGAAAGATGGAGCTGTCCTTCTCTCCCCAACCGCGAGCCATTGCGTCTTTCATATCCTGCTCACAAAGGTCGGCGAGGGCCATTGGTACGTCGTATCTGCGTGCCAGCTCCGAAGCCAACCCGATGTCCTTGCGAGCGGTTTTTAGGGCGAAGCGAGGCTCAAAATCTCCCTGGAACAGCGTGGCGGGCAAACGCACCTGAAGGTCCATATTTCTTCCTAAGGCACAGGTGCGGAACACTTCTACGATCACTCGAGGATCAACACCCGCCTTCACACCCAAGGTCAGGGCCTCGGCCATGGCCAGGTCCAGGCAGAATACGGCGCAGTTGTGCGTGATCTTGCAAATGGAGCCCGAGCCGATCTCTCCCGCATACATTACCTTCTTCCCGACGGCGTCCAACAGGGGTTTGCATCGCTCGAAAGTCTCCCTGTCGCCCCCCACCAGCACGGTGAGGTCCCTGCTATACGCCCCTTCCATGCCCCCGCTGACGGGTGCATCCAGCATGTGAACGCCCTTTTCCCTCAAGAGGTCATGGACTCTTCGTACGAGGTCAGGGGAATTGGTGGTGTGGTCGATATATACAGAACCCGGCTTGGCCCCAGCCAGGATGCCCTCTCTCCCCAGGACCACGGGCTCCATCTCGGCTGGGCCGGGCAGGCATGTACAAATTACCTCGCTCTGTTCAGCAACGGCCTGAGGCGATTCCGCCCACTGCGCACCCTGCTCGATCAGGGGCTCCGCCGACTCCCTTCGGATGTCGTGGACGACTAAGGAGTGGCCCGCGTTGATAAGCTGGCCAGCCATTGGCCTGCCCATATTCCCCAGGCCAATGAACCCGACTCGCATCAGTCACCTCCAATCTAGGCCCTAAAGGTTGTAGAGTCGCAACGGGTTATCCCAGAGGATTTTCTTTTTGCTTCGGTCTGAAAGAGGCAACTGCAGGAAGATGTCCATGGCATGGGGATACTTAGAGTCGCTATGGGGATAGTCGCTGGTGGTCACCAACTGGTCGTCCCCAAAGGCATCCACTACATGCTTGCTGAACTCCTCATCACACTCCATGGCACAGAACCCCTGGCGGCGGAAATACTCGGAGGGCTCTGCCTTCAGATGCTCCATCTCTCCATAGGCCTTGCGCCACTCGTAGTGTTCATCCATCCTGCCCAGCCAGAAGGGAAGCCAGCCACACTGAGCCTCCAGGAAGGCGAAACGAAGCTTTGGGAAGCGCTCCAGGACACCCCCCATGATCACATCCATACAAGCCATCATCATCTCGATGGAATGGGTGGAGATGTGGGCTATGCCCATACTATTGAAGCGGTCGGCTCCTGCGGCGGGCATACGTGAACCGGTGGTCTCATGAAAGCCAATAGGCACCCCCAGCTCCTGGACGGCTTCCCACAGGGGGTCATAGTAGGACGAGTGCCAGGCTCTGCCATTATGGAGGTTGGGACGGATAAAAATAGCCTTCATCTTCAGCTCTTTTACGGCTCTGCGAGCCTCGGAAACCGCCAAGTCCACGTCGTAAGGCGAAACTACAGCAGCGCCGAACATCCGGGAGGGGTCAGCATTGCAAAAGTCCGCCAGCCAGTCGTTATACGTTTTACTTACAGCCGTCGCCAGCCGCGGGTCCATGCCATCCACGGCGACCGCATACATTCCCGACGTGGGGAACAGGATGGCGATATCTAGACCCTCCCTGTCCATGGCCTTGAGCTGGGAGTCGGAGTCGAAGTTCTGCTCGGGACCCGGTGCGAAGCGGCCCGCCAATTCGGTAGCTTCAGCATCGGACTGGCCCGCCCAGACCCCCCCTTTGATGGTTGCCAGAACCTCACCTTCAACCACCGTTCGGATGTCCCAGGCGCGCTCGTCTAGTCGCCTGGGGGCCCTGGCCCTGAACTCTGAGTCGATGCGTCGCTCCCACAGGTCGCCAGGCTCCATGACGTGCATTTCCGCATCGATAATTTTCATCCCGTTCTTAGCCATCCATCATACCCCCGTATAAGTATCTTTCAACAAAATCCCGTTCCTGCCCCTTATTTGACAGGCCCGCCTAAGGGAGGCAAGGGCTCCTGGCGGTGGAGATACTGGCCGTAGCCCGGCTTCTGTTCCAGGACACCCTGATTCAAGAGGGTCCGTCCTCGCAGCAGGGTCATCCAGGGCCAACCCTTCACCTTCCAGCCCTCGAACAGGGTGTACCCCACATTGCTGTGGTGATCTGCAGCACTTATAGTCACCTCTTTGTCCGGATCGATTATCAGCAAATCGGCGTCGGCCCCTACGCTGATGACCCCCTTTTGGGGGTACAGCCCGAAGACTCTTGCCGGGTTCTCTGCAAGGACTCGAGCCATCCAGGTCAAAGGTAGGCCTCTCCGTACAACCCCTTCGCTGTAGGCCAGGGGGACCAGGGTCTCCAGGCCTGGGGAACCGAAAAGGATTGACTTGCCTTCAGAGTCTACGAATACGTTATTCCATCCACCCTCTCGACTCGCCCGATCCCGAGGCGCGTGATCGCTGGCCACAATGGAGATATACCCCTCCTCCGATCCCCTCCACAGGGAATCGCGGTCGGGACCGTCCCTCGGCCGCAAGGGTGGGCCGATCTTGGCGTGAGGACCCCATCGCTCCATCTCGGCATCGGAGAGAAGCATATACTGTGGACAGGTCTCGCACCACACTTTCTGTCCCTGCGCCTGGGCCTGCTTGATACGTTCCAGGCCAAGCTGAGTGCTGAGGTGGACCACATAGGTAGGGCAGTGGGTTAGGGCTCCCATCTTGATGGCCCGATTGATGGCCTCCTCCTCCACCCAGCCGGGGGCGGACGAAGGGTAATCTACGGGTTTGACACGGCCTTCAGCGATGAACTTGTCCTCCAGGAAATCGATGATATCACCGTTCTCGCAGTGAAGCTGAGTGAATCCGCCGTGAGCGGCAATGATCTCCATGGCCTTGCAGATAAAATCATCGGGGCACATCCTGTTACCCCTCTTCTTGTAGGTCATGTACATCTTGAAGGAGGTGACTCCCATCTCAAAGGCCTGGGGGATTCCCTGAAGGAGGTAGGGTTCATTGGTCAGGATCGAGCTAAAGGCGAAGTCGACCACAGATTGGCTCTCCCCCTCCTCCCTTATGCGGTCGATGGTCTGGGGCACGGTCTCTCCCTTTGCGCCGCCGCAGACGGTAAAGGGAATCATGGTGGTAAGACCAGCGTAAGCCGCTGCCTTGGAGCCTGAGCTATAGTCGTCAACCTCACCCAAGTGCACGTGAGCATCAATGGCCCCGGGGAGAACGTACTTGCCCGAAGCGTCGATGTACCTCTCCGCTGGCGGTAGGAACTCTTTTGGGCCCAGGGCCACGATCTTCTCGTCTTTGATGGCGATGCTAGCCTGGTACACCTGGGACGAAGTGACCACCTCTCCGTCCTGTACGACGGTATCAACCCTTGCCTCTTGCATGGTCCTTATCGCTTTCTTCCGATGTTGGCCATCGGAGTAGATGGAACGAAGGCCATCGTATTTCTGGGGCTATCTCGTGTCAAGCCACCATCCGACGGATGCACTCACGATCCTCTTCAGTTGGAGCTGGGTATAACCCCCTACTACAACTTCATGGCCCTGAGGCCAATGCGGGCCAGCTCCTCGTCGTCTTCGGTCCTGGAATATCCGCCCACCCCAATGCCACCCATCACATTCTGGTGAAAGTCGGAGTCGGATGGTCCCAGGGCCTCGGGCTGTGCGGTACCAAGGCGACTGGCTCGGACAACTACTCCACCGCCCGAAGGCGTAAGGTTCGGGTCTCCTCCATAGTCGCTGACAGTTAGCCCTCGGGTCTTTAGCCACTCCGCATGAACACTGCTATCCAGGCCGGTTATGGCGGCGGTGTAGGCTTTTCTTAGGGCGTGTCGAGGGGTAAAGAGGCGCAGATTATCCATGACGGCGAAAGCCAGCAGATCTCCCGCGAAGTCTACTATAGCCATGGCCACAGGTTTTTCCGGAGTCTGGTTGGCTTTCTCTATCATGGCGGCCATGGCGGCCTGGGCCTGAGCAAAGCTGATAGTAGGTCTCTCAGCCATTTACAACCCTCCTTAGAATTGTTGCGGGTTTACCGTTCAACCCGCCGGACTCCATGCGGTTAGCCCAATGCTCATTCCTTGGACTAACACAGAATGCTAATATCGTCAAGGGATCTTAACCAGCGTCAGACGGGCCTGCAGAATTGAATGTGCTAGAATAAGCGCCGCGACTGGGGCTCCTGCCGAGAGTCAAAGCATAGAGTATCATTATTTTCACTCCTTAACAGGAGGAGCAATGGTCACCTACACGGGCAAGTCCTTAAAGCGTTTCGAGGATGATCCACTTGTGAGGGGTCAAGGCTCCTTCGTAGACGATATCAAACTTCCCGATATGCTTCATGCCGCCGTGCTGCGGAGCATCCATAGTCACGCTCGCATCGTGTCTATAGACACCTCAGGGGCCCTCAGTAAACCCGGTGTAGTGGCCGTCCTCACGGCAGAGGACATCAAGGACCAGGTGAGGGACATACGCCCAGAGCTACGAGAGGGCCCGGAGTACCAGGTAATCCCGGAGCACCCGGTACTGGCAAGGGAGAAGGTCTGCTATGTGGGCCAGCCCGTCGCCGTGGTGGTAGCCCAAGACCGTTACCTAGCCAGAGATGCCCTGGACGCAATACAGGTCGAGTACCAACCCCTCACTCCGGTCCTGGACCCCCTGGAGGCAGCCCGGGAGGACTCCTCGCCCATCCATGAGGCGCTGGGGACCAACGTCGCCCTGCGCATCAGGGAAGGAGGGGGGGATGTGGAAGGGGCCTTTGCCCAGGCGGACCACGTCATCAAGGAACGGTATGAGGTCCCCCGCCTCTCGGCGGTGCCAATGGAGCCCCGGGGCCTGGTCGCACAGTATCTGCCGGAGGAGCAGGCCCTGACCCTATGGAGCTCTACCCAGGTGCCTCATCGAGTAAAGTCGAATCTGGAGAGGCATTTGATTCGGCCGCCGAAAAACATACGGGTCATAGCCCCGGATGTGGGGGGTGGCTTCGGCCAGAAAGTCGAGGTTTGGCCCGAGGATTTAGCCGTAAGCTATCTCTCTATGACCTTGGGACGGCCCATCAAGTGGGTGGAAGACCGAATGGAAAACCTGCTGTGCTACCACGGGAGGGGTTACACCACCGACATCGAGGCTGCGGTGAAGAATGACGGCTCAATTCTTGGCATGCGTTTTCGCATCGTGGCGGACCTGGGCGCTTATTTTCTTCTGTTTACAAGCGCGTCTCCAATCAACGCAGCCCACCGAGTGAGTGGGCCCTACGACGTTCCCAACATAGCCGTTGAATGCCTGGGGGTAGTCACCAATAAACCCCCAGTAGGGCCCTATCGAGGCGCCGGAGGACCGGAGGCCGCGGTATTTCTGGAGCGAACTGTTGACCTCATTGCCAAAAAACTTGGCATGGACCCGGTGGAGGTAAGAAGGCGCAATTTTATACCGCCGGAGGCATTCCCTTATAGCACCGCCACGGGCCTTACCTACGACTCAGGGGATTTTGTTCCCACTCTGGACAGGGCCCTGGAGTTGGCCGAATACGACCGTTGGCGCCAGGCCCAGCGAGCCAGTGGTCCCAGTGATCCCCTCATCGGAATGGGCGTGGCCACCGTCGTAAAGTCCTCCGGGGGCACGGGTCAGACCCGAAGAAGCAGCGCTCTGGTCAGGGTGGAGCCCACGGGCCACGTCAAAATCTTCACAGAAGTGTCTCCCCATGGACAAGGCACGGCTACGACCTTCGCGCAGATCGTTGCCGATGAACTGGGCGTCAGTCCAGAAGACGTAGAGGTCCTACACGGGGACACGGAGATGCTGCCTTTGGGAGAAGGCACCTTTGCCAGTCGCGGCCTCACGGTTGGTGGCTCGACGGTGTACCTGGGCGTGAAGGAGGCCCGCAAAAAGTTATCGTTGATAGCGTCCCATCTACTAAACTGCTCGGCCGAGGACGTAGTTCTACAGGAGGGGAAGGCCTTTAACAGAAGAGATCCGGAACAGGCAATGGCCTTCTCGGAGTTGGCCTCCGCCGCTCATAAGCCACATCTGCTGCCGGCAGGCATCGACGTGGGGCTGGACTTCCATGCCGATTTCACCATTCCCGATACGCCCTTTGCTTTCGCTACCCACGTGGCGGTGGTCCAGATAGACAGGGATACAGGCGACGTAAAATTCCTCAAGTACGTAGCGGTCCACGATTCCGGGCCTATTCTTAACCCGATGATAGCGGAGGGCCAGCTTCAGGGAGGTTTTGCCCAGGGGTTGGCGCAGGCCCTCTACGAAGCCATTGTATACAGCCCAGAGGGCCAGCCCCTTACAGCCAGCCTCATGGACTATGCTTTGCCTTTGGCGGAAGACGTACCAGCTATCGTGCTGGATACTATGAATACCCCTTCTCCCACCAATCCCCTGGGTATAAAGGGCGTTGGGGAGATACCGACGGTGGCCTCGCCCGCGGCCATTGCCAACGCCATAACCGACGCGCTATCCGCCACTGAGTTACCTAAGATCGACGTTCCACTGACCTCGGAAAAAATATGGGGCGCCATCTGGAAGGGACATCAGCGCCCCTAAACCAGGAACGCATATACCGAATCTAGTCTACCTACCAGATATATTTGAAGTAGTCCTCTAATTTTGGAAAATATTCTCTGGAAGGAAGGCGGATACGGTGACGTTGGGCAAGTCCACGGCATTGCTGATCTTCAGGTCCACCGCCACGCTGCATATGATATATGCCTGCTCACGAGTCCAGCCCCGTTCCTGAAGCAGCTCGATCATATTGATCAGGGCGTTGCGGGCCGCTAAGGTCAAGTCCTCACCTTCATTGGTTCCATCTTCCCGTATGGGCATTCCAATGGTCGCGATAAAATTACTGGGCATGGCCCACTCCGGGGAGCCGAAGTAACCAGGGTGAGCGAAACGGGGGAATCGGATGTTATGCCTTGCCGCCTCGCCGCTGTGGACACGGAAGCGCACTGCCGCAGTCGCGCCCATTTCGATGGCTGTTAGACAGCATTCGGAGTCACCCTGCGCGAAGTGGCCGTCGCCGACGGAGTAGAGCGCTCCTTCGACGCTAACGGGTATCAGCAGTCTTGAACCCTTAGTCAACTGTTTGACATCGGCGTTGCCAAAATTCTCCCGGGGCGGTATGGTCCTGAGGCCCTCGTTGGCGATGGGTCCCCTCGACGGCACGGCGTCCTCTGGATCAGGGGGAAACGCGACTCCACCCCGATCCATCAGTTGGGCCTCCCTGCGGGTCCACTCCTCCATCTGCGCGTGAGAGGGAGCCAGCCCCGCGGTACCCATGAATGAGCCCTGGGGTATGCGAAGCCCTGATAGCTGTGGCGAGGTGGCCCATCCCTCTTTGATGTCCCAATGAACCAGGTAAGGCTCAGTAAAAATGTCTCGCAGAAAGCCACCCCCTGGCCTGAAGCGCGTCCAGCCATGGGGCTGAGGAATGATATCCAGGTACTCGATTTCGAGGAGATCGCCGGGCTGGGCGCCTTTAACATACACCGGCCCCGTTAGAGGGTGGGCCACTTTGGTGTCCATGCCCTCAAGGTCTGAGACGAGCATACCAGGTAATATCTGGCAGTCGGATGCATCGCGGGTCTCCAGAACGACCTCTTCTCCAGGCTCGACTTCGGTAACCGGTGGGATATCCGGGTGCCAGCGGTTGTGGCCTTTGCCCGCCTCTTCTTTAAGTCGCTTGCTACGGTCTATCTCGATACTTTTCATCGTGTGCTCCTAAGTCGTGGCGCAATCATGAAGTCGGTCCCTTCCGAAATGTCAATTCAATGGCCCCGTCTTTGACGCCCGCAACGGCGTCACCAAACCCGTGTTGGCCGCCTCCCCGCAATTGACCTAACCTACGCTGGAAATAGTCTTCATCGGCAACAAAGAGGTAGTTCTTCTCTGAAGCCATACGCTTAATGGCGTGCTTGATGTCTGGTGTGGGAGAGCCGTTACTATGCCGCCCCCATATATATGCGTAAAGGTCGGCTGCCTGTAGAGCCGATTCCCTCGCAGAATCCGTGTAGGTCAGACTTACAAGTTCTTTCCCGTCAAAGGTGTTACCGTCCCGCCCTCTGCGCTTCTTCCAAGTCTCGTGGAAGTTTTTGATTGACCATGCCTCATTCACGTTTTGGGTGTCGCATACTATATGAATATCAGTGTGTGGGTCTGCCACCTCTAGAGCATTATCAATAAACCTATTGAACGCTACAGTATAGGGACGTGATTTTGCACCTGAACTGCTAAACTTCCTAATAATTTCGGTCTGGAATGGCTCCTGAACACTCTTTCGCCAAGCACGGATCCGGTGAGTAAGATAGGCCCCAGTAAAGTAACGCCGCTCGTCTTCGCGGAGTGCGTAGAATGCCTCGGTCTTCACTGCCCACCCGATAGGCACTATGTGGGTTGAGAGAATTATCTCCAAAAGACCATCTAAGAATGTCCTGCGTTTCGCAGCGTCCCAGCCGTGGTACGGGTTTTTCTCACTTTTCCATCGGCGGGCGCCCTGGAAGAAATCTATTGAGTGGAATTCTGTCACCTCATAGGCATGGAGAAGGCTATTCCACGCCCGCTTGAACGAAGACCATTGACGTGGCGACCCGATATAGCCCACAAGCAAGCAGAACTGGGCGCCGTCTTGGATACCAGTTTCATCACCATAAGCCCAAAGCTCTAACGCAGCGATAAGGTGCTTCCCTCGATTGTATGGATACCGCCCACGACTCCCTTGTAAGCATGGTAAGTCGTCTCGCACTACTGAGGCAAGTACGGTGTTTCCTTAATAAGCCTGCTCAGGAAGGATAGGCCCCGCCGCTACAGGAGTAGCGTCCCGCGTCAGGTACTCCGGCCCCAATTCTGACAGGCTTGATACCCCAATCATGGCCATAGTTGCGTACATCTCTTCCCTCAGTATTTCCAACGCTTGCTGTAGGCCATCATCTCCGTCGGCAGCCAACGCCCAGCACATCAGCTTGCCAATGCCCACTGCGCTGGCGCCCAGGGCGATGCCCTTGAGGATGTCTGTCCCGCGGAGGAAGCCGCTGTCTACAATCACCTCCGCTCGACCGGCGACGGCCTGTACAATCGGTTCCAGGACGTCCATTGTGCCAAGTCCATGGTCGAGTTCTCGTCCCCCATGACTTGAGACGTAAACTACATCCACTCCGTGGTCCACGGCAAGCATGGCATCGTCGGGATGCATAACGCCTTTGAGTATCAGCGGCAGAGTTGTTCGGCTCCGTATCCATTCGATGTCTTCCCAGGTAAGGCTACCTTGGTAGTCGGGATGCTCCGCGGCTCCGCTCGAATTACGCGCGGCCTCGGCAGGACGGGGCCGATACTGGTTGCGCCGAGTTCGATCGCGGAATGCCGTGGCCGGTGAGTCCACGGTGATGCAAAGAGCTGCGTATCCCGCTCCCTCCACCTGTCGCATAACTGATTCAAGCCATGTGCGATCGCCCCTCACGTATAACTGGTAGAACATCGGCCCACTGGCGCCGGCGATGACCTCCTCTAAGCTCGGCTCGGCGAGGCCGCCCTTAAAGCCTATGGTGCCCATTCGCCCAGCGACACGGGCAACGGCTCGCGCACCGTCCGGGTGATATCGAGCAATGGAGCCGACCGGTGCCATCAGCACGGGAACCTCCAAGGTATGGCCCAGGAGCTGGGTTTTCATGCTCCGCTGGCTAACATCCCGCAACACCCTCGGTTTGAAAGCGTAGCTGTATATGGCGGCTCGGTTCCGTCGCAGCGTGGTCTCTGTTCCGGCAGCGCCCGCAGCGTGGTTCCAAGCATCCTGTGACAGCTTCTCCTTAGCTGAAGCGATGATTTCTGGAATCGTAATGAACTGTCGCATACCCGTTCCTCCTGGAAGAATTGAGGTGGTACCCAAAAACTAGACAACTGGCTAAGAGAGAGTCCAGCTCCTAAAATAACCGGCAACTAACCGACGTGGAGGAGCAGGACATGAAGCAGACGAGGAATAAGCACAGTCCGGCGTTCAAGGCCAAGGTGGCCCTGGCCGCCCTTGCGGGGGAAGAGACCATCGCCCAGCTGGCCAGCCGATTTGAGGTCCATCCCAGTCAGATTCACGCCTGGAAAAGGGCCCTGGTGGAAGGAGCCCCGGAGCTATTTGCCACCAATCAGAAATCCCAGGAGAAAGCCAAGGAAGCTCAGATTAACCACCTCTACCGGCACATCGGCCAGCTGAAGGTGGAACGCGATTTTTTGTCGGAAAGGTCCGGTCTATGAGTCGCAGCATACGGCGAGCCATGATAGACCGAGACCACCAGCAGCTGTCTTTGGTGCGTCAATGTATCCTGCTGGACGTCAGCCGGGCCTCGGTGTACTACCGGCCGGTACCGACCAGGGCAGAAGACCTGGAGTTGATGGCCCTGATGGACCGTCAGTATTTGAAGACCCCCTTCTACGGCTCCAGGAAGATGAAGGCCTGGCTGCTGCAACAGGGCTATCTGGTGAGCCGAAAAAGGGTTCGAAGGCTGATGCGGTTGATGGGTCTGGAAGCGATCTACCGGCGTCCCAACACCAGCAAACCAGCGCCGGGACACCGGATCTTTCCCTATCTGCTGAAGGGAGTGGAGGTTAATCGGGTCGACCAGGTCTGGGCCGCGGACATCACCTACATCCCCATGGCGAAGGGCTTCCTGTACCTGGTGGCCATCATGGACTGGCACAGCCGGCACGTGCTGGCCTGGAAGCTCTCCAACACCATGGACACCAGCTTCTGCGTGGCGGCGTTGGAGGAAGCCCTGGGTAAGGGACGACCGGAGATATTCAACACCGACCAAGGGAGTCAGTTCACCAGTGAGGCCTTTACCCAGACGTTGCAGGAGCAGAGGGTCCAGGTCAGCATGGATGGTAAGGGTAGGTACCTGGACAACATCTTCGTGGAGCGGCTGTGGCGGAGCATCAAGTACGAGGAGGTGTATCTGAAAGCTTACCAGACCGTCGCCGAGGCCCGAACTGGGATCAATGCCTACCTGGAGTTCTACAACCGGCAGAGGCCTCACCAGGCTTTGGGCTACCGGACCCCAGCAGAGGTGTACCAACATGGCCAGGAAGAAAGGGGAGCAGCAGCTGAAGAAGCAGGGCTGCCATCGGGCTTGGTGAAACCTAGCGCAGGGGTGGGAGACTCTCTTAATTTAGCCCTCGTGCTGTCTTAATAATGGGGTCCACCTTAAACCTCAAGCGAGTCACCAGGTTGCTGAAGTATATGAGAGACCACAAGGGTAACTTCACCGCCCCTTCAATTCTCCTCACCACTCTCATCGGAATGAGCGTGCAGGACAACGAGGGCGATGCCAACTTCAAGACTGTACCGGATACGCTAAAGACCGTCTGCAACCGCATTAACGCTTTCTTGCAAGCCAACCCCTTGAAGCCGGAGATACGCAACCCGGTGTTACCCCAAGAGACTTTTACCCGGCATTGGGACCAGAACAAATACAACAACTTCAGGGACAAGTTCAACATTTACAACGACCAGGTGAACGATGCGTTCGATGAGACGGATCCCCGGAGAAGTCTTCAGAAATGGCAGAAGCTATTCGGGGAGGACTTCGGTAAGTCCAAATCCAAGAACAACGGAGCACCATCCGGTGTTGCAATGGCTGCCGCGACCGTGACGCCGAGGAAGCCTTACGCGAGATGAACCTGCGAGACACTGACCTGGAATGGCTGGCGTCTAACTTCCCTGAGTTGTCCTATGTTCCGAGAGATCGGAGCATCCTCGGGGAACTTCGCTTCTGCGCCGCATTTGACCGGGACTCCGGGCAACTGAAGTTGGGGGATACCGAGGAACACATGGCGGCTGACACCTTCCTTGGCGATGCGTTCAAGGTCAGGATGGACTTGGGTCACGTAGAGGTCAAAGCGTGGCCGAAGGTTTATGAAGCCGGAGGACGGCACTTCGATATTGCGGAGCAAAACCAGTGCGAATTGATTGATCTTCACTTTTACGATGATGGGGCATGTTGCCTGACTCTCAGCTTCTCCGCAGGGAGAAATCCGTCTCTGCGACGTTTTATACTGGGACTGGTGATACCCTTCTTCTACCGTCTGTCCTACACTGACCGCTATGGATTGACCGCCGCCAGAAATGATCTGTGGGGAGAGTATTCCCACGGTGATCCTGGTTTACGTCAGTACCTAGATGAGATGCTACGGATTACCAGCAGTAATCCCAGTAGAAACCGGCCCTGCCCTTGCGGGAGTGGGTCGAAGTACAAGCGTTGCCATCTTGATGAGGTAGAGGAAGTTAAGCGCCGAATATCAAGGTAGATATCTTCACCGAACAGGGGGAGACTAAGGTGGACCCCATTATTAAGACAGCATGAGGGCTAAATTAAGAGAGTCTCCCACCCCTGCGCTAGGTTTCACCAAGCCCGATGGCAGCCCTGCTTCTTCAGCTGCTGCTCCCCTTTCTTCCTGGCCATGTTGGTACACCTCTGCTGGGGTCCGGTAGCCCAAAGCCTGGTGAGGCCTCTGCCGGTTGTAGAACTCCAGGTAGGCATTGATCCCAGTTCGGGCCTCGGCGACGGTCTGGTAAGCTTTCAGATACACCTCCTCGTACTTGATGCTCCGCCACAGCCGCTCCACGAAGATGTTGTCCAGGTACCTACCCTTACCATCCATGCTGACCTGGACCCTCTGCTCCTGCAACGTCTGGGTAAAGGCCTCACTGGTGAACTGACTCCCTTGGTCGGTGTTGAATATCTCCGGTCGTCCCTTACCCAGGGCTTCCTCCAACGCCGCCACGCAGAAGCTGGTGTCCATGGTGTTGGAGAGCTTCCAGGCCAGCACGTGCCGGCTGTGCCAGTCCATGATGGCCACCAGGTACAGGAAGCCCTTCGCCATGGGGATGTAGGTGATGTCCGCGGCCCAGACCTGGTCGACCCGATTAACCTCCACTCCCTTCAGCAGATAGGGAAAGATCCGGTGTCCCGGCGCTGGTTTGCTGGTGTTGGGACGCCGGTAGATCGCTTCCAGACCCATCAACCGCATCAGCCTTCGAACCCTTTTTCGGCTCACCAGATAGCCCTGTTGCAGCAGCCAGGCCTTCATCTTCCTGGAGCCGTAGAAGGGGGTCTTCAAATACTGACGGTCCATCAGGGCCATCAACTCCAGGTCTTCTGCCCTGGTCGGTACCGGCCGGTAGTACACCGAGGCCCGGCTGACGTCCAGCAGGATACATTGACGCACCAAAGACAGCTGCTGGTGGTCTCGGTCTATCATGGCTCGCCGTATGCTGCGACTCATAGACCGGACCTTTCCGACAAAAAATCGCGTTCCACCTTCAGCTGGCCGATGTGCCGGTAGAGGTGGTTAATCTGAGCTTCCTTGGCTTTCTCCTGGGATTTCTGATTGGTGGCAAATAGCTCCGGGGCTCCTTCCACCAGGGCCCTTTTCCAGGCGTGAATCTGACTGGGATGGACCTCAAATCGGCTGGCCAGCTGGGCGATGGTCTCTTCCCCCGCAAGGGCGGCCAGGGCCACCTTGGCCTTGAACGCCGGACTGTGCTTATTCCTCGTCTGCTTCATGTCCTGCTCCTCCACGTCGGTTAGTTGCCGGTTATTTTAGGAGCTGGACTCTCTCTTAGCCAGTTGTCTAGTTTTTGGGTACCACCTCAGACTATGACATCATCCACCTCCAAGCCAAGATACATGGACGGCGGAAGATGGTAAACCGGGAACACCCGAAGCTGCCGATAGTGCGGCAGTGCGCGCTGCTGGGGATGAGCCGTTCCAGCCTCGACTAACGGTCCAAGGGGCTTCCGAAGCGGATCTGTCCCTGATGAGGGAGATGGACCGTCAGCGCCTGGAGACCCACTTCTACGGGGCGAGGCGGATGAAGGCCTGGCTGGACCGTCAGGGCATGCCGGTAAGCCGGAAGCGGGCGCAGGGGCTGGTGAGAGTCATGGGTCTGCGGGCCATCTACAGGCGTCCCCGCACGAGCCAACAGGCGCCGGAGCATCGGGTCTATCCCTACCTGTTGAGAAATGCCAGGGTCAACCGGCCCAATCAGGTCTGGGCCACCGACATCACCTATCTGCCCATCGCCCGTGGCTTTCTCTCCGCCCCGATGGCCCAAAATTCCGCCGCCCTTGATGTTGTTGCTCAGCGATTCTGTCCTTGCTAACTGTCAAGCGAAAATGTCCCCATGATGGAGACATTGAGATTGACGCAGAAAGAGCAAGCAAGGCTTCAGGTATTCAGCAGTTTGATGGCGGACCATATGACCATCGAGCAGGCAGCGACATTGATGGGAGTGAGCGCGCGCCACACCAGGCGTATCCTGGCGGCGTACGAGCAGAGAGGAGCAGCCGCACTCGCTCACGGCAATCGAGGTCGCAGGCCGGCCAACGCTACGCCGGACTCGTTGGCGAACGATGTGGTGCTTCTGGCGCGGACCCGATACGCGGGAGTCAACCACACGCACCTGGGTGAGCTGCTGAGGGAGCGAGAGGGCATAGACATCGGTCGTAACACGTTGCGCAAGATACTGACCAACGTCGGTGTGAACAGTCCTCGTCGTCGCAGGCCGCCGAAGCATCGTGTTCGACGGCAGCGGATGGCTCGCGAGGGAATGCTGATACAGATAGACGGCAGCTACCACAGATGGCTGGGAGAAGATGGACCCCAGTTCACGTTACTGCTGGCGGTGGACGATGCTACTGGCTGTGTCGTCAATGCCCTGTTCTGCGAGTTGGAAAACACCCGCAGCTACTTCCTGCTGATGCGGCATCTGATACAGAGCTACGGTATACCGCTCGCACTCTATTCAGACCGTCATGCCGTCTTCAAGCACACGCCGCCGTCAGAGACCGCCGCCGCTCCCACCCAGTTCTCGCGCGCGATGGGTGAGATCGGCGTACAGCTGATATTCGCACGGTCACCGCAAGCCAAAGGCCGGGTGGAACGCACCGCGGGCACACTTCAGGACAGGCTGGTCACGGAACTGAGACTCGCAGGCGCGACCGCCATCGATGACGCTAACCGCGTGCTCAACGACTTCCTTCCCCGCTTCAATGAACGCTTTCGTGTGCCGTCGGAGCACGCAGACACCTCGTATCGGGTCCTGGATCCGGGGATGTGCCTGGACACAGTCCTATGCCTGAAGTACAGGCGCAGGGTTGGCCGAGACAACACAGTGAAGTACCGCTGGCGCACCCTACAGTTGCTTCCCGACAAGGGTCGACCGAGCTATGCCGGATCGGTGGTGGATGTACTCGAAGGGCTGGACGGCCGACTGGCAGTGCAACACGAAGGGCGTATAGTCGCCTCCCAGGAAGCGCCGCCCCGTCCGAGTATCCTGCGCAGCTTCGGCACGAGGACTGTACACACGACTGTTCCCAGCCGCTACACCAACGGTGTAATCAGAAGGTCGGAGGACGAAGTGGCGCTAATGGGCACAATGCTCGAAGCGGAAAAACTCCGCGACCATGCTGACCGCAACGGCGCCGCAAAAGTTCACGAGACTGTGACTCCGCGATCCAGAAAGCCCACCCCACTTCAGACGGCGAGATGGAAGGCGGTGCAGAAGGCGAAACGCAAGGGGCTGTCCATTCGTGGGATCGCCCGTGAACTGGGCATACATAGAGAAACCGTGAGGAAGTACATGAATGCTGAAAGACCACCCATGGCGCGCGCAACGTCGGAAGTATCGTAATCTGCTAGCATGGCAATCCACCGAGATGACATTTTCCCTTGACACTTAGGCGGACATTTTCCCTGAGCTTCGACACCCTTGACAGAGTTGGCGGGGAGGGTGGGAGGCCGGAGCGGTTCCCTATACTGAGACTTCCCAGCGAAAAGTTCGCAGTCTCAGAAGGACATTTATAGACAGGTTCACCCTGAAGACCGGCGAAGCGTTCACGAGCATGGTGACGCTTGGTCCCCCGGAGACCCGGACGACCATCTCCTCGACGCGCACCGTCTCGCCGGCACTCAACGCTTGTGCCAGGGGCAACTTCTCCAACGAAATCTCCCGCCCGTCGGCGCGCCGGTAGATCAGTACATCCCTAGCCATGAATTGGTGGGCCTATTTTGACGGTAGACAGAACCATCTTCGAGATGTGGTTGGGCACTCTCTGAGCCCACCGAGACCCTCGGCCTGGACATTGTGGTGCGCTGGGGCGGAGGAACGCAATTTGTCTAAGGAGCGCCTCGGTACGGTTCATCCAGCTCTGGCGTCTCGGCCTTCGCAACCCGTAGCCGGTGCGTGGCTCGTTGGGCCAGGCCGTTAGGTACGGCACTCCCGGTGCTTGATCTCTCAGTTATCCGAGGTGTCGGCTCCTCGACGGTTGTTCGAGGGAGTGGTGGATCGTATCGGCCGGTTATCGCTGACGCCAAGCTGAGGAGAGTACAACCGCTGCGCCTGAAAGCTGCCTTTACTTGGTCGCTCTGCCTGACCTGTGAAAAGGCTAGAGACCAAGGTATAGACAAATGCCTATACACGGTGAGGTACATACGCCCTTGATGCCTTCAGCTCTTTGGCCTACATTCTAGGGGATATGAGTGAATGCTGGACGGGTATTCTACCTAGTCGGTTTGACTTCCTCTCGAGATTGAGCCCACCGCCCCGGGTAGAGGGACACATCTCATTCCAGCCGCAATCCGCCGGAATCCAATCTGATGGAGACGAGTCCTGAATCCAGTGAACACGGCCGCCAGCGCGTTTCCAGCCTTCCTGCGGAGCCTCGACTTGCCGGAGCCGGGCGAATTGCGTCGCGTGGCCTGGGTCTGTGTCTGGGCACGCTGGTTCGTCTTGTCTCTTGCCACGTTCGCCTGGCTGTACCCACCCGACGCCGCCGATGCGGGATATGCGCCGAGCGCAGCCCTTGCAGCGCTGCTGTTCGCCACCAACGGATACCTGCACTACCGGCTCGCCACGGAAAGGACCGTGTCCTGGCGGTGGATGCTTGCGCTAAGCGCCCTGGACGTGGCGATGCTCAGCGCCGGCGTTGTGGCGCACGACGGGTTCAAGAGCCCCTTCTTGGTGGGGTATTACCCACTCCTCGCCCTGTTCGCGGTGGTCTTCGGATCGGTCAGGCTCACACTCGTCTGGGTTACGATGACGGCGGTCGTCTACACAGCAATCTGCCTCGCGGTGGAGCCCGGGTTGGACTTCTCAACGGACGATGAGGAGAAGTTGCTCGTACGGGTTGCCGGGATGTACCTGGTGGTGGTTGTGGTCAACCTGATCTCGAGGGTGGAGCGGATCAGGAGGATGGAGGCGGTGGCGAGGGAAAGAGAGCTTCAGAGGGAGCGGATCGAGCTTTCCCACGCCATCCACAACACGATGGCCCAGTCCGCCTACATGATCGGGGTGGGGATCGAGAGGGCGAAGGAGCTTGCCGACAGGTCGAACGAGGACCTGATGCCCACGCTTGAAGAGACCTCAGCCCTGTCCAGGTCGGCGATGTGGGAGCTGAGGCACCCGATGGAGATCGGGGAGATCTTCGAGGGCGTGGAGCTTGGCGGGGTGCTGGAGTCCCTGACGGCGACCTTCTCGACCATCTCCTCCATTCCCGCCGACCTGGTGCAGTCGGGCATCGAACCGCCCCTGCCCACCGCAACGCGGGGAACGCTGTTCTCCATCGCCTTCAACGCCCTGACCAACGCGCTCCGCCACTCCCATGCGCGTCACGTCCGCGTCGGCCTCGACTTCGAGCGCAACGGCCTGCGGATGTCGATTGCCGACGACGGGACCGGTCTCCCCGACGACTACGCAACGCGCGGCCAGGGCTTCAGGAACATGCGGGAGGACGCCGAGCGCATGGGCGGCAGGCTCGTCGTGGAGACGAGCGGGTCCGAATGGAGAACCACGGTCACCTGCGTGCTCCCCTATGGCCATACGAGAGGAGGAAACTGAAGTGCCTTCAACTCCGGTCAGAGTCTTGCTGGTGGATGATCACCCGGTCATGCGGGACGGTCTCCAGCAGTTGCTGGAGCGGACCGGCGAGTTCGAGGTGGTGGGACACGCCGGAGACGGCGAGGAGGCGGAGAGGATGGCGAGGGAGCTTGTCCCGGACCTCGTCATCATGGATGTGCTGATGCCGCGCAGGGACGGCATAGAGGCGTGCCGTGAAATCATGGACGCGCTGCCGGACATCAGAGTGCTCATACTGACCGCTTCCACCGAAAGGAACGCCGTCATAGAGGCGGTGGCCGCCGGCGCCGATGGATACCTTCAGAAGTTCACCGGGACGGAGCAGCTGTTGGCTACGGTCAGGGATGTCGCCAGAGGCGAATACCGGATGCCGCGGGACGTAATGAAACGCGTGTTCAGGCGACTGCGCAACATGCCGGAGCAGAGCGATTCGCCAAAGCGGAAGGGGCTGACATCAAGGGAAAGAGAGATACTCACGCAGTTCGCAAAGGGCATGTCGTACTCCGCCATTGCCGAGTCCAGGGGCAACCGGCCTTCGACAATCCGCAACACCATCTACGCCATACAGAACAAGCTGGGATTCGACAGCAAGCAGGAGGTCATCGTCTGGGCCGTTCGAAACGGACTGCTGGATTGAAATCCGAGGCAATCCCCATCTCGGATTCGGCCCAGGACCTTCACGCGTAAGGAGACTCTGTTTCCGCACGACCCTCAGCCGACTCGGTTAGTCGGTTAGAAGGCAGTCCCGCGGCATTCGCGCCGCGAACCCCCCGCCTTGCCCCACTGGCGATCCTCCAAGAAACGAGGAAGCAGGCCGACAGGTAACGGAGCGAGAAGCGACGAGGCCCCTGCTGCAACGGGCGGGGGTCTCTTGCTTGTTTCAGAGCGCCGCAGCGATTCCGACACTCACGGCTACGCCCCGCCCGCTCCCCGCCATTCCCCGGCCACCAGCCGATGGGAGTCCCGTCGAGCGCCCACGTCGCTTCCTGAACACGCTGGACTAAGACCTGCCGCGATATGGGCATAGGCCACTGGTAGTCATTTGCCCACGCAATCTCTGTAGACAAATGCCTATTGAGAATTAGGCGTTTGCTCCTTATATCCGGCCTGGAGGCTCACTAAGGTTTACGTTGGCTAAGGTTGCTATACGGGCGGCCAGCCGTGCCGTGGGCAACGAAAATTCCAGGCAATCATAGGACGTTCGAAAAGAGGAGCGATGACCCGCACCGATAGACGAGGAAGCCCAATCCTCGACGGAGTGGAGACAGCCGTCGCAGCGGACCGCGTTGCCGTGAGCTCCGCGACCCGGTCCGCCTTCCGTCGCTCGGCTAGCCCCCAAAGCCCTTCCGGCCCCTTCCCACCCTTTTCGCCAACCCCCTCCGCCCGGTTGATGCCGTGGCACGCCGGGTCTGACGCCATGTCACGCCTCTTCTCCGCCGTGTCGCGCCGCCCGTCCGGTCTCCCGGGGCGGCGCTTTTTGCTATCTGCTGCCATTGTCTCGGAGGTGCAACCGTCATGAAAACCACATCCCGGATACCCCTGCGCCGTTCCCTCGCCAGCGTAGTCGCGGCGGCCCTGCTGGTGGCGGTCCTGGCCCTGTCCCTCGCCTCCCCCGCCCCGGCTCAGGCCCGGACCGCGATCGCGGTCTGGGCGGGCACGATGACGGTGGGGACTCTTAACTTGGACACTACAGTTGGATTCACGACGACACGATCTACCGGCTCCCTTGACGACACGACCTTCTCCCACGGCGGCGCCAACCACACGATCGACGGCATTTACGAAACGCGGGAACCCGCCGGCCAAACAAACACACTCGAATTCAGCTTGGCAGACGCTGGACTTGGCGACGTTTCCGACCTGGTGCTCCACGTCGGCGGCAAGTCGTTCGACTTCAGCGATGCGACCTTTGACTCAACGTTCTTTATCTACACCTGGACGGACCCCGGCCTGGCCTGGTCCCTTGGCGACACGGTCTCTCTGGAGATCATCGAGGAGGTGTCGCCGGAGTTGAGGCTGGTTTCCAATTTTAGCGAGACCCGTAGCGGTACTCATACCACCGCCTTCCGGTTGGCCCAGGGATTCACCACCGGGCCAAATCCCTACGGCTACGAGCTGAGCAACATCCAACTCAACTTTGCTCTAGTGCCATCACAATACGAACGCGAACTCATGAAGATGCAAGTCCACACCAGCGTAGGGGGGACGCCTGGTACAGCTATTTACACCATGATCAGTCCGCCCGGGCTAGTCTTTGCGCACCAGACGTTCGGCGCCCCCGATGGGGCCAGATTGGAGCCGAATACGTCATACTTCATGGTCGTGCACTACCCGCCTTTGAGCGCGAACGTTGGTGTCACGGCCTCCAATGCCGATCACAATTTAGGGAGTGGGTGGACGCTCGCCAACGAAGCGCACAAATATAATTCACTTCAATCGGCATGGACCCCCGTGAGTAGCTTGCGTTCGGTGCAGACGGTGATCGTGGGCAGAGCGCTCCTGCCTCCGCCCCTTCCACCGGAGGGCGCGATCTGGTCGGGCACGATGACGGTGGGGTCTATTTCCCTAGCCACTATTGTCGGATACGACCCGGACATTCCTGCCGGCACCCTTGACGATACGACCTTCTCCCATGGCGGCGCCACCCACACCATCGAGGCGATTTCCGAATTAAAGCAATTCGGCGAAGCACACAAACTTCTATTCTATTTTCCAGAAGCCGGACTTGGCGACGTTTCCGGCCTGGCGCTCCACGTCGGCGGCAAGTCGTTCGACTTCAGCGTTGCGACCGCTACCGTTACCACCGTAGGGACAGTCAAATTCTTTACCTACACCTGGACGGACCCCGCCCTGGGCTGGTCCCGTGGCGACACGGTTTCTCTGGAGATCGTCAACAGCGCTCCGCGCGAACTCTGGTCCGCCGGCATGACGGTGAGCGGGAACGACGGGCACAAGGTCTACGGATACTCACACTGGCCTCCTTCCAAACGCGTCCCCAGGGCCACGACCATCGGAGCCATCACCGACGGAGACCTGGAATACGACGGGGCCACCCACATTGTTACGGGAGTGAAGAACTTCCGGCGGGACGACGGCAACGACCTGCGGTTCGAGACCGAGACGGGCGAAGGCGGCGGTCTGGGCGACGTTTCGGACCTGAGGCTCGTCGTCGACGGTTATGAGCGCCCCTTCAGCGACGCTCGCCGGGACGGGAGGACCTACATCTGGGACAACACGCCCGGCCTGGCGTGGAGCGACGGGGATACGGTTTCCCTCAGGATCATACAGCGCGTCGGTCTGCCCACCGCGCCGCCCAGCCTGAAGGCAGTGGGCGGATTAGGATTGGCCGCGCTGAGTTGGCCCGCGCCGGAGGACGACGGCAACCGGCCGATCACCGGCTACGAGGTGCGGTACGCCCTCTCCAGCGAAGCATATCCCGACGCCTGGACCCCGGCGCCGGGCGGCTACCATGACCGGGAGCGGACGGCGGTCGTGGAGGGGCTGGAGGCCGGGACGGAGTACACCTTCGAGGTCCGGGCGCGGAACAAGATGGGCGCCGGCCCGGCTGCGGAGTCCGCGACCGCACGCACGGCGGACGCGGGGGCCACGGCGCAGTCGGCGGCCCGCGCCGTCCTCTATCCCCGCTCGGCGCTGGATGCCGATCAAACAGGACAGTACCTGCTCGTAGACTGGCGGGACGAAGACGCCCAGGGGCAGCCCCTGTGCGCCACGGGCTACGACGTCTACATCCTGCTGGGGGAGTGGGGATGGTTGGGATCCGGCGACCCCATCGCGGTGGACCCCGGCCATAGTTCCAGGAATATGCCTCCGCTTGACACGTTCAGACACCACGGCAACTACGGTTCGGATGTCACGGAGGAACAGGTGCGCGTCGTGTGCGACGACGGCGATGGCCGGCTGATTGGAGAGGTCACCGCGCGCCGGGGCACGGCGCTGCCGCCCTGGGGGGGAACCGGGAACCAGGGAGCGCTGCTGCCCGAGGTGACCCTCACCACCGCGGAGACGGCGGCGGCGGAGGGAGCGGCGCTGGAGTTCACGCTGACCCGCACCGGGCCGACGGAGGAGGCGCTGGGGGTGAATCTCAGCGTATCGGAGACCGAGGCGATGGTGGCTGCGTACCCGGCCAGTGTGGAGATACCGGCCGGCCAGGACAGCGCGGCCTTCTCGGTGCTGACCGTGGACGACGAGGCGGTCGAGGCGGACAGCGTGGTCACGGCGACCCTAGCGGAAGACGCGGAGCGCTACACGGTCGGGGCGCCCTTCTCGGCGTCGGTCACGGTGATGGACGACGACCGGGCGCCGTTGACGGCGGAGTTCCAGGACGCGCCGGAGTCCCATGACGGCGAGGACGCCTTCACCGTCCGCATCGCCTTCAGCGAGCCGGTGGCGGTGAGCTACCGGACCCTGCGGGACCACGCCCTGGACGTGACGGGCGGCAGGGTGCGGGAGGCCAAGCGGGTGGACGGACGCAGCGACCTGTGGCGGATCACCATCGAACCGGACTCGGACGCCGCCGTAACTGTCGTGCTACCCGTCACCGAGAGCTGCGACGCAGAGGGGGCCATCTGCACCGGGGACGGCAGTGCGCTGTCCAACCGGCTGGAGCTGACCATCCCCGGTCCCGTAGCGGAGGAAGAGACGCAGCAGACGCCGCCGGAGAACAGCCCGGCCACAGGCGCGCCTGGCATCACCGGCACGGCCCAGGTGGGCGAGACGCTGACGGCGGACACCTCCGGCATCGCCGACGCAAACGGGCTGGACAACGCCAGCTTCAGCTACCAGTGGGTGGCCGACGGCGCCGGCATCGACGGCGCGACCGGCTATACCCACGCCCTTGCTGACGCCGAGGAGGGCAAGGCCATCAGGGTGCGGGTGAGCTTCACCGACGACGCGGGCAACCAGGAGGCGCTGACCAGCGCGGCCACGGCCGGGGTTGAGGCAGCGGTGGCGGAGGAGGAACCCACGGAGCCGCCGCCCGCGCCGACGAACCTCACCGCCACGGTGAACGTCGACGGCTCGGTGACCCTGACCTGGGACGCCCCGGACGACGATTCGGTCACGGGCTACCTGATCCTGCGGCGGCGTCCCTACGAGGGCGAGAGGACGCTGCTGGTGTACGTGGAGGACACGGGCAGCACCGCGACCACCTTCACCGACGCCGACGTGACGGCCGGAACGCAGCACGTGTACCGGGTGAAGGCCGTCAACGAGGCCGGAGCGGGCAGGCAGTCGAACTATGTCAACGTCAACCCGTAGGGACGGAGTGGGGTGACGGGGGGCAACGAAACAGCAAGCACAAATGAACGGACGGGCAACGGAGATGCTTGTCCTCACACGGGAGAAAATCTCCGGCTGCGCACTGAGAGGGCTTGTGCGATGCCTGGACAGCACACTGGCCGCAGCAGAAGGACCTACGAATTCCCCGACGACTTCCCGCAGCGCCTGGAGCGGTTCAAGGTGGAGTCCGGCCTGTCGTGGGCGGAGATCGCCCGCCGTCTCGGAACCTACCCCCTCACCATACGACGTTGGAGGTACAAGGGCGTGCGGCCCAACTTGGCTCATCAGATGGCGCTGCTTGATCTGGCCGAAAGCCTGGGCCTCGGCCACCTGTTCACTGGACCGCCGCAACGGTGAAGCGGCCTCCGCCCGGCATCGGCGACCGCCGTGCGTGACTAGGCCGGAAGATTGCCACTCAAGAAAACATGACTACGACCTACGCCATGAGCCGAAGATTGTTGGCCGCCCTGGCCGTGCTGCTTCTGCTCCTCGCAGGTGCGCCGGTCGCAGCACATGGCGGTTCTGTACCGGCCAGACCCACAGGGCTGACCGCCGCGGGGTTCCACGGGGGCATAGCGCTGGACCACGAGATCGGGAGTCCCTACGTGAGGCTGGATTGGGACGACCCAGCCGACACCGGCATCACCCACTACCAGGTTCTGCGGCGAGACGCCGGCACGCACGAGAATGGGCGCTTCATAGTCATCGACAGCGACACCGGCTCGGCCCAACTTCACTATCTTGACCACGCTGTCGAGAAAAACAGGCGCTACCTCTACCGAATCGTAGCGGTCAACGACCATGGGGAAAGCAGGCCCTCAGGGTCCGCCAAGGCCGACACATACCTGGTTGCAATAGTGCCGTTGCCCGGCCCGGACGACGTGCCGCCGGAGGACTGACCCTGGCCCGCCGGCCCTTGGAGCGCAGCGGTTGACGCGTGACAATCAGGAATGCAGTCGTAGCGTTCGGAATCGGCAATCTGTTCACCGGCTGAGGCGGCCTGCGACGACAGGGGCTGGAAACGCAAAAAGACTGCATACATGGATGGGCAGGGGGAGGACACCGAATCACGGTGTTCCTCCCCCTGTGTGTTGCGGTCCAGCGTCCCGCGGCCGACCAAGGTCAAGCCCCTAGAACAGCCTCAGCGTCTCGGGCTGCTGCTGCTCGGCCTCTCCCTCGGCGGTTGTGGTCTGGGCCGTCCCCTGCTCACGCCGGGTCCGTCGCCTGGCCGGGGGAGCGGGTCTCTCGTGGGCCGGATGCTTGGGTTCGTCCTCCCACTTGGCCTTGGCCCTTTCGATCACCGCCAGGGCCTCCTGTACGAGCCCGGTCAGTTCCGGGTCGTCGAAGGTCTCGATGTGCGGGTCCGACGAGGTCCGCTGCACCCCGATGGTGGCCCTGCCGCCCTTGATGGACACGACGACCTTCAGGTCCTCCGGCGGAGCGGGGTCATCCTCGGCGTTATCCGAAACCTGTGGCTCCTGGGCGGTCTCGACCTTGGAGCTTTCCTCTTCAACGGCCGCAGCAGCCGTGTCGTCCGCCGCATCGCCGAAGAGACTCTCGTCGGCGCTCGGACCATCCGAGCGGGTTGCTTCCGTTCCAACTTCGTCAGGCATGATTTCTCCTTTCCTTTGTTTGTTCTCTGACTGCGCCTGTGTACCCTGTCGACTAGGCCGCCAGCCCCGACGCCTGCCTCCTGATCTCGCCGAGGGTCTGAGGCTCCCAGTACAGGTCCCGCTCCACGGCGGGGACGCTGCCGAACACGGTCACTTCCGAGAGTTCCGTGAGGTCGAAGTACCCCAACTCTGTTTCAAACCCCTTTACGAGGCCGAAGCACAGCCCGGTCTCGGCCTCCCACTCGGTGACGTACCAGCGCCAGCCGTTGTAGGGGGAGAACAGTTTTACTCTGGCGACCACGGCGTCGGGGTCGTCCGCGCCGTCGTTGGCGTACAGGGACGGGATGGTGTCGGCAAGCTCCTTGGTCATCAGCTTGTGCCTGCGGAGCCCGCTGTGGTTGTCCCGCCACATGGTCGTGGTCGTGGTGGTCCCGTTCTTGTCAGTCATGGTTTCTCCTCTCGTTGTTGCTTCTCAAGGTGTGTCCGTTGGCGTTGTTCCCTAGGCCGATACTTCCCATTCGGAGCCCGGTCCCACCACCCGCGCCACCGCCTCCGGGGTGACGTAGCGCGGCGTGACCGTGCCCTGCTCCATGTCCAGGTAGAGGCCCAGGAAGGGGCAGGAGCCCGCCACCATGCGGCGGACCACCTGTAGCACCAGCGACGCCATCATCTGGTTGATGGTCGGGTCCTGGTCGGTGAGGTCGAGGGCCGCCGCGCAGTCCACGTCGGGCGGTCTGGTCGATACCGCCGTCAGCAGGTCGGGGCGCTGGAGCGTGGGCGCTGGGGCCAGGTGGCAGGTCTCGCCGGTGAAGGGCGGTTCCTCCAGGGTCACCGGCTCGGCGACGTTTCCCACCAGCACCTGTCCCCAGTTGGTGTCGTTGCCCGCGTCGATGAGCCACCGGCGCGGATCTGCCCGGCACGCACTCCGCCATCGCCCGCCGGGCGGCGGCGTTGTCGGCGCAGCCGATGATGAGACTGTCGCCGTAGTTGGGAAGGCCGGGGTAGCAGTTTCCGTGGGGGCGGTCGTCGCTCCTCCCGGAAGGGGTAGACCGAGTAGCCGACGGGCCTTCGGTAGGCCCGCGCCAGCCGGTCGGCCAGGGCCTGGCTCTTGAACTTGCCCACGTCCTCCGCGTAGAAGTTCTGGCGCAGCAGGTTGTGGGGCTCCACCCGGTCGTGGTCGACCAGGACGATGGTGGCCTCCCGCCCCTGGAAGAGGCGGCAGAGGCCCTCGGCCACGAAGCCGCCGGTCCCGCCGCAGCCGACCACCGTGATCCACGGGTTGTCCAGCAGGAACGCGTTGTCCAGGTAGTAGGGCATTTTCAATCACCTCCTTGTCTCGTTTGGTGTGTCGTGTTCGCCCATGAGCCGGACGCCGGGCTCGGGCCGCCGAACACCTGGGGCCAGTCCAGCGGGGCGAAGTGGCCGTAGACGCCCACCCGGAGGCTCAGCTCCGGTAGTGGAGTGTCGAGGCGTCCGACGACGCCGTAGATGCGGAAGCCCTGCTCGTCCCGGTCGTCGGTGGCCGAGAAGAAGGCGCGGGCGCCTCCGTGAGAGTGGAACTCGGCGACCACCCCCGCAGGGGGCAGGTAGGCGAGTCTCGTGGCGGTCCCGGCCTGTGGGGGCACCACCAGCCGGTAGGCGTCCCCGTCCCAGCGCACGGCGAAGAGCCGCTCGGTGTCCGGGTCGTCCTGGAACCAGCGCAGCCCCAGCTCGAAGAGTTGCGCCGGGATGGGGCCGTGGGTGAGCGCCACCTTCTCGGCCACGGGAGCGAGCCCCGCACCGTGCAGGGGGCGAAGAGTATCCGCGCCGTCAGGTGAGCGCCCTGGGACTGGACGTAGACGCCCCCCGATCCCAGAACGTAGTCGTAGCCGATGCCCTGGACTCCGGCCAGGCCGCCGGGGTGGTTGACCAGGTAGCCCACCGGCCCCGGCCCGGCGCTAGCGGTAGCCCCGTCTCCCTTCGGAGACCGCCATGGCGTGGGCCACCGTACACTGGGGAACAAGGTCCTCCATCGGGTATGAAGTTGTTCCATCTATCTCCTCCCATAGTGCGACAGGTTGTCGGGGTGCTTCTTCGAGCGGTTGCGGGTGTCTCCGGTAAGCGAGAAGAAGGACTGGAAGAAGGACTCCGGTATCAGCCCCACCTCCTCGGGGAACCTGTGGCTTCCGGGACAGACCCTGCCCGTCGCCGAAGACGTTGAAGGCCGGGGCCCGGAAGAGGTGCTGCTCGGGGTCGGTCGGACGGCCCGCTGCCGCGTAGACCCAGGGCGCGCGGCCCGGCGAGCAGACGAAGACCAGCCCCGGCATGGGAAGCCGGAGCCGGGCGGGAGGCTTGAACGCCTCCCGTTGCAGGGCCACCAGCCAGACCTGCGGCGGCCGCCAGAGGGCCACCACCTGTCCGGTCTCGCCCTGGTTCCACCAGAGGGTTTCCTCCGGCAGCAGCCCCGAGGAGAACCCCAGGTGCTGGGTGAACACGTTGGCGATCTCGTCCGCCGAGACGGTCCTGACCCAGGCGGAGTCGTTCTCGAAGCCCCGCAGGAGGATGGTCTCTCCGTAGACCTCCAGCTGCAATTCAGGTCGTCCCTGGGCATGTCCGTCGGTCCCGGCAGGGACCACTGGGTCGTATCGACTTCATTGGTCATGTTCGTTTTCCTCCTTTTCTTGGTCGGGAGCCGCTCCAGCGTGAAGTCCAGCATCTCGGCGAAGCGGCCCGGAAGGTCCTCCTCCAGCCAGTCGGTCAGTTTGCTCACCGAGTCCATGAGGGCGCTGGCCTTGCGCCACTCCTCGGTGCCCTCGGCGATGATGTCGTCCTCCCAGGGGTCGGCGAAGCCGTCGTACGACCCGTCGTCGTAGGTGTGGTCGAGGAAGAAGTTGCCGGTCTCGGCAAGGACCCAGGAGCAGGCTTGCGCCGCCCCCTCGAACCTCGTCCCCTTCAGCGCCCCGGTGAGGTCGTCCAGGGGTATGCCGCCCTGGGGGACTCGGAGCAGGGTCTCTTGCGGGATGCGTTCGGCGGCCGACTCCAGCCAGGCCACCCGCAGCCCGTCGGGGCCGTCGTAGTAGGACATCGGAGGGCTTGACCAGCAGGCCATGGCCGAGAGCCCCTCGCGGTAGCCGTTCCACATCTCGTGGAGGCCGTCGTAGCCGAAGCCCATCAGCTCGAAGGGGATGCCCCTCCGCAGCCAGGACCAGGGAGGTTCGTCCCCTTCCTCTCCAGTCCAGAACTCGATGAAGGCGCGTAGAGGGGGAAGTGCCGCTCCCCGAAGAGATTGGCGAAGCGTTCCACCCTCGTGCGTACGTCGGGGGCCGAAAGCGCCGCCTCCGCCTCCTGGGGAAAGAGGCGGCGCACCAGCCCCACGAACCAGGCGTAGTCGTCGGCGTAGCCGACCAGCGTCACCAGCTCCCGCAGCGACGGCGGACGCCGCAGGAGCAGTTTCGCCAGGCCGCTCAGCGTCGGCGGGGCCGCAGCTTCCATCGCATCGCCTCCAGCAGGCGGCCCGTGGCCGCGGCGTAGTCCTGCGCCTGGGCGCAGGCCATCTCCACCTCCTGCTGCCTTGCGGCCGCGGCGTCCAGGTCGAAGGAGCCGTCGGGCCGTGTGAGCTCCGCCGTGAGCTCGATGATTCTGAGGTTTACCGGCGGCGTCGCCGCCAGCAGACCGGCAAAGGTCCGGTTGTCCATCGGACGCCCTCCTCTAGCTCCGCGGGGGGTGAAGGCGCCCTTGGTGCCCACCCGCCGCTGGAACTCGTAGATGGTGTCGTCGCCGCGCTTGGTCTCCTTCACCGAGGCGTTGGCGATCTCCCCGTAGAAGTCGGAGAGGTCGCCTTCACCTGGTCGACGCTCATCTCGGGGTCGGGGTCGGGGAACTCGCGGTCGTCGTAGACGAATATTCGTGCCATTGGTTCATCTCCTTGTGAGTGTTGCTGTTTCGCTGCGTTGCCACGTTGCGGCGTCCCGTTCAGGACACCGTTTGGGCCTGGAAGGAGGACACCTGACTGTCGGTGTCCTACCCCCGTGCCCTTGCGGTCTAGCGTCCCGCGCCGACCGGCTCTTCCTCGCGCTCCTGTTCCATCGCCCACTCGAACATCGAGAGGGTCGCGGGCTGAGGCTTCCGCTTCCGGCCCTTCGGCTTCACCGGCTCCTCGGCCATGAACTCCGCCCAGGAGAACAGCGACTGCTGCGGCTCCGGGCTTCGTCGTGGTGGCCGTTGCCGTTCCCGTTGACCGGGCAGGCCGCGTTGGCCGTTGGCGTGGCCGTTGACCGGGACAAGCTCGACCGTCGGCCCGATGCCGTCGGCGTGGTGGCCCCGTTGCCGTTGACCTCGACGGCCTCCGGCTCGACTCGACGACCTTCCAGCCGTCGTCCACCAGCAGCTCCTCGGCGGTGGCCTCGGCGTCCCTGGCCTGGGCGAAGACCTCCTCCACCGTCTCGTCTCGTCCTCCTCCTCGCCGCTGACGATCTTGCGGGCCAGCGCCATCATCAGGTCGTCGCCGTCGTCGCCGTAGGCGGCCAGCCCGTCCTCCGGCAGCTCCCCCTCGACGGCCAGGGAGCTTTGCAGCTTCTTCGCCACCAGCTTCAGCGCGTCGGCCTGGAGGGTGTTCCGGTAGGACATGAACACCACCTTCACCGGGCGGGTCTGCCCGATGCGCCACGACCGGCGCGACGCCTGCCGCATGACGTAGACGCTGTAATCGGACTCCGTTCTGCAATCGACATGACATCCTCAGTCGGGATGGCCAAGGTCAGGTTGACCTTGTTGTTCCGGTCTATGGTCGCCCCGTCCAGAAGGAGCTCAAGCACCTCCCTGCGTCCCTTGTCCGACAGGCTGTCCAGCCTGTCTCCGGCCCGCTGCGTCCACTCGACGATGTGCTCCGCCAGCGCCCTCTTCTCCGCCTGGGCCGATTCGCGGGCGCGGTGGTCGTCCAGGGTGGCCCGGAGCGTCTCCAGACGCTCGGTGATGAACTTTCGCTGATGGTCGAGCTGCTTCTCGGTGATCTTCCCGGACACGAAGAGCCTGATGGCCCGGTCCTCTTCCATCTGGACCTTTTGCAGGTCGCGTTCAGCCCTGGCGATCTCCTCTGCCAGCCCTCCGCCCTCCGCCTGGGAGTCCATGGCCTCGATGCTGGCGACGATCAGGTCCGGGTTCTCCAGCACCTTCTTGACCTCGCTCCACACCACTGCCTCAAGCCGCTCCGCCCTGATATAGGGGTGTTCCCGGCACCTCACACCCTCATTCAGCATCCCGTAGCAGCTGTAGTAACGTAGGGGAGGATCCAACTCGACCCTGTAGACCTTGCCACCGCGCCTGGTGGTCTGGCGTCTGTTGGCCCGGCAGCCCATGAGGAAGCCGCACTCGGCGCACCTGACCAAGTGCTGCAAGAGGTAGAAGAGCTTGGTGTTGCGGGCCGACCGGGTCAGCCGCCGCTTCTTGGCCTCCTGCGCCTGTTCCCATATCTCATCGTCCACGATCGGCGGGAAGGGCACTTCGACCCACTCGTCCTGCGGCCGGTTGTATCTCCTCATCCCGTGCTCGGTGGCGACGTGGCGACGCTTGCCGAACCACCAGGTGCCGCGGTATGCCTCGTGCTTCAGGATGCGGGTGACGGTGCCGTCTAACCACTTCCCGACGGCCCTCGGCGTGGGGACGCCCTCGGCGGTCAGCTGCTTGGCAATGACTCGACCGCCCATCCCCTCGCGGACGTACATGTGGAAGACGCGGCGGACGACCTCGGCCTCGGACTCCTCCACCACCGGCCTGCGGCCCTCTCCGAGGCGGTAGCCGAAGGGGACGTTGTTGACGGGGATGCGTCCCTGCTTGGCCGAGCCCCGCTTGCCCATCGAGGCCCTCTCCCGGAAGTTGTCCAGCTCGATCTTGCCGATGGCCGCCATGAGGCCGAAGGTCTTCAGGTCGATGGCGTCCAAGACGGCTTCGAGATCAATCTGGTACGCCTCGATGACCTCCATAAGGACGGCGGCGGGGTACATGCCCCGGCTTAGCCGGTCGGACTTCCAACAGACGATGGTGTCGAAGCGTCCCTTTCTGGCGTCGGCGAGCATCCGCTGGAACTCCGGGCGGTTCTTGGACCATCCCCTGCCCACCTCCTGGTAGCGGGCCGTGATGGTCAGCCCCCTGCGCTCGCAGTGCGCCTCCATGTCGGAGATCTGCTCCGATATGGAGGTCTTCTCCTCCGTGTCCTGGCTCTTGTCCGAGACGCGGGCGTAGATGGCCGCCCGTTTCGTTCCCGTCTTCCTATCGGTGATTGTCGCCATGATTTCCTCCTCTCGAATCCCTTGAAACAAAAAAAGACCCGCCTCCTGTCGGAGCGGGTCTGCGAGTAGTACAATTGCCTCGCATCACCTGCCTAACAGGTGGCGCCACGGCCCGGGATGTTTGTCGCATCGCCGGGCCAACTTCTACCCGCCATTTTACCGCGCTGAACAGGATGGCGTCAAAGAGCGTCCGGGCGCTGCTCCATCGCCTGCCTCGTCCGGTCAAGCTCCGCCGCCAGGACCGTCTCGTCGGGCAGGGCGATCCGGTACTCCGCAGCCAGCACGTTGCTCGACAGCCCCTCAAGGGCGTACTGCGCCAGCGCCTCGTCCTTCTCGGAGCAGAGGATCAGGCCGACGGGCGGGTTCTCTCCCTCGCGCATCCAGTGCTCCCGCGCATAGTTCAGGTAGAAGTGCATCTGCCCGGCGTCGGCATGGGTGAACGCCCCGATCTTCAGGTCGATGACCACCAGGCATCTCAGGCTCCGGTGGTAGAACAGCAGGTCCACCCGGTACCACCGGCTGCCGACGCGCAGCCGCCTCTGCCTGCCCATGAAGCAAAAGTCGTCGCCAAGCTCCAGGAGGAAGGTCTCCAGGTGGCGGACGAGGGCCTCTTCGAGGTCGCTCTCGGAGTACTCGTCCCTGAGGTCGAGGAACTCCAGGACGAAGGGGTCCTTGATCTGCTCGCCGGGGAGGGCGATGTCCTCTGGACGCTTCCTCTGCCCGCCTGTCAGCATGGCGGCCCTGTTCTTCGAGAGAGCCGTGCGCTCGTAGAACTGGGAGCCGATCTGCCGGTCGAGCTGGCGGACCGACCATCCGCCTCGCAGCGCCTCGGTCTCGTAGAAGTCGCGGGCGCTCTCGTTCCTGACCGAGAGCAGGCGCACGTATGCGGACCAGGGGAGCGGGAAGGCCGAGAGAAGGTCGTCGAAGCCCATCTCGATGGAGGGGGAATCGAATTCTCCAGACGCCGTCTGGAGAATCTGTCGTGGGGGTGGAGCCGATTTTCCAGACAGTGTCTGGAGAATCCGGTCGGGTTGATATGAGAGGTAGAAGAGGCGCATGTTGTAGATGTTCTGAAGGGAGAAACCGCGTCCGAACCGCGCGGTCAGGTCCTCGGCCAGCCTTTCGATCAGCGCCGCCCCGTACTCGGCCCGCTCCTCTCCCGACTGCTCGAACTCGACGATGCGCCGCCCGATAAGCCAGTAGGCGGCGGTCATGGCGGCGTTCACCGAGCGGACGGCCGACTCCCTGGCCGCGTCGATGATCTTCGACACGTCTCCGAAGACGGCCCGGTACGGAGCGTCCAGCTCGCCGGTCGTCACCGTCTTCCTGACGATTCGCCGCTCCGGTTTCTCCGGGTTGGAGGGGAGGCCCATCAGCGTTCCTCGTCGGCGTCGTCCGGCTGCGGGTCCGTCTCGGGGCGAGGCGGGTCGTCCTGGGCCAGCTCGACCAGGATGGTGAAGAGGCGGCGCAGCCGCTCCTGGGCGTCGGGCGCGGGTTTGACGTCGATCCCGACGACCCTCAGCTCCGGGTCTTCCCTGGCGGGCCTCCGCCGTCTCTTCGGTTGGTTCTTTCCGGTGACATCTTCCATGTTGCGTGGTCGCAGCGGCGTCTCTGTGGGCCGCTGGCCTCTCGTTGCAGGTTGTGCGGCCGGGCCGCCGGCGCTGACGGAAGGGGCGAGCGCCTGCGGCCTCCATGCCGGTTCAGGCCCCGCCGTGCCGCCGATGCGCCCTGCGCCCGGCGGGGCCTTTGGTCTAGCTCTCCTCCTCGAAGAGGGTCATCTGGAAGCCCTCGCCCAGGATGACCGGCAGGCCGCCGGGTATCCGGGACGCGAAGCGGCAGATGGAGAGCATTGCTCCGCCGCAGGGCTCGACGCCCTTCCTGCGCCACATGCGCAGCTGCTTGGGGTCCACGCCGAGGGTCTTGGCGAAGCCGCGCCAGCTGAGGCCGCTGAGCTCCTTGAGGCTTTCGAGGCGCTCACCGAAGTCCTCGGGCAGCACGCCGCCCTCCAGGGGTTCGGTCCCATCGGCTACGGGGTTGTCGTGCCCGTCGAAACGGGTCGGGTCGTTACTGTTGTTCATCGCTATCCTCCAATCTGAACAGGTCTCCGAACTCGGTCAGTTCCAGGGCCTTGAGCATCCGGCGACGGATGCGACCGGAGGGGGAGCGCCCCGTGTTGACCAGCTTCGACACGTAGCCGGGGCTTATCCCGATCTCCCTGGCGAGCCAGTTCTGGGAGCGGTTCAGCACAGCGAGCCGCCTCCAGAGAGCCGCCACGTCGAGCTGGACAACAGTCCGTCCTCCGCGCCTCCGGGGGCCTTTCCGCTTATGGGCGTCTTGTGTACGCATTGGTCTCTCATTCCTCGTCGTTCATGGGGTCGGCAGGGCCTGGGGCGACTGCGGGTCGGCGGGGGAGCGCCAGGCGCGCCCCAGCGGCCCCAGGGCGTCGATGGCCCCACTGTGGGAGACCCACAGGGGGACCGTCACCCTCTCGGCCCGCATCTCCTCCCGCGCCACGCGCAGGAAGTGGGTCTGGGCGATCTCGTCGTCGAAGACGACCAGGACTGCGGGCCTTACGCCGTGGTCGTCGGTGGGCCGGTGAGATGAGTAGTAACGCAGATAGGGGGCGAGCCGGTCGGACATGGTTGAGGGCCGCACGGCCCGTCTCTCCCACTCCAGGAAGAAGGGCCAGGTCGTCTCGTCCTTGCGCAGGACGCCGAAGGCGTCCGGGTTGACGGCTCGCATCCCGCCGTCGTGCCGGAAGTGGCGGGAGGCCCTCCTGGGCGGGTCGAGCTGGACGATCTCCCACCCCAGCAGGCGGGCCTGGGCGGCGAGGGCGGCCAGGAAGCCGTGGACGGCTGAGGTGTGCTCCATGTTCCTGAGCAGCTGGCGGGTCCGCCTGCCGGTGACGTTGCGCCACTCCAGCGGACCTTCGAAGTCTTCGGGGGCTATGCTCCACCGGCTCCTCGCCACGGCGACGGAGGTGCGGTCCCTGCGGGCGAGAAGGGCCAGCCCCCGGTCGGTGAGGGCCAGGCGTCCTCCCGCGTCGCGGGGGCGGGCGGCCAGGCCGAAGCCTTCGAGGGGGATGGCGATGTTGGAGGCCCTCGGGGGCGTGACGTCCATCAGCCCGGCCAGCTCCTTGAGGGCGATCCAGGGCCAGTCGGAGATGAGGTCGAGGGCGCGCTTCTCTGCGGCCCTGAGCATGACGGGCAGCATCTGGTCGGTCATGTCCGACGCGGCTGCCCTGTCGGGCAGGTCGGCGGGCGGGTCGGCCCGTCCGGGTTCCGGCTCCAGCGGCAGCCCGCCGCCGGGGGCCGCCCGTTCGAGGGCGTAGCGCAGCGTGATGGATGCGCCGACCCTGGGCGGGCTCCATACCGGGTCCCGCGCTCCGGCCAGGACCGCATCGCGCTCCAGGGCCAGCAGCGCCGGCGCGTCGGTGGTCGAGAGCGCCCTGCGCGCGTGCCTGAGCCGCACCTCGTCGGGCGCGAGGACGAGCACCGTTCCGGGCATCGGCCAGTCGCGCAGCCGCCAGAGGCGCTTGGCGAAGCCCGACCGGTCGGCGGTGGGTCCCTGCCTGACGACGCCGACGGTCCTTCCGTCGGGAAGGGTCATGGCGGCGTCCAGGGGCAAGGCCCGGTACCAGCGGAACCGGACGGGGAATGCGACGTCCGAGACGGCGGAGGCGAGGCTGTAGACGGATGCCACGGCGTCCAGGCGCTCCATCAGGCTGCGCCGCCACTGGACCGAGACGGGACGGGAGCGCAGCAGCTCGTCGGGGGCCATGCCCTCCTCGTCTGCGAGCCTGCGGAGTCCCGCGGCGGTGAGGTGGAACCTCCGCGCCTGGGGAAGCAGCTCCGTGGCGTGGAGCACGGAGGCGCAGAACCCGCCGGACTCCAGCTTCTCTATGGCCTCGTAGACCGCGCCCCTGGACCAGCCGGTGACGGCGACCATCTCCAGCCGGTTGAGGAAGGGCATCGACGCCAGGGCGCGTAGCAGGTCGTGTTCGCAACCTTCGGGTCTCATTCCTGCACCTCCCCCGTTTCACCGGCGTCGGCAGCCGCCTTCCGCCTGCTCCGCCGACTCCTGCGCTCCGGCCCCGGCCCGGCGTCCGGTTTCTTCTCTGTTTCTCGCTCTTTCTGTTGTCCGCCGTCCTTCTTGAGGTCTTCGACGCCCCTGCGGAACTCCTCCACCTTCAGGTCGCCCTCCGCGTCGCCGTAGGCGACCTGCCGGGCCGATACGGTATATACGGATGCCGCCTCGCGGATGCGGGCGGCGACGGCGGGGTCTCCCTCCTCCGGCTTCCTGACCATCATCGAGAAGGCGGGCATCCGCTCCTTGCCCACGGTGGCCCGGACGTAGCAGTGATGGACCGGCAGCGACGTGATGTCGTCCTCGGTCACCCGTTCCTTGCCCAGCTCCCAGACCAGCGTCCGGGCGTCGTTGCCGGCCACCTGGAAGACGGCGAGGCACCCGACGTTGGCGAGCAGGGTGTCCCGCATGGTGGGGGAGAGGTCGTCCAGCTTGGCCAGGCTCTGGGTTGCCAGCACGAACGACGCTCCGAACTTGCCGAGCTCGGACAACATGCTCTCGTAGTCCACGCCGGGCATCGACTGCATCTCGTCCACGACGACCAGCGCGCCCCGCCGCTCCCTGAGCGTCACGCTGCCCTGCTCCCGGATCACGGCGTCCACCAGGTTGAGCAACGACGCGCCCACCAGGGCGGCCACGTCCCTGCCCACGGTCCCCTGCGATGTCGATACAAGCAGGACGCCGCCCTCGTGGATGACCTTCCGCAGGTCGATTGTGGAGCGGCGCTGGCCCAGGATGGCCCTGGCCCGCTTGGAGGAGGAGTAGTAGGAGAGGCGGGTCTGGACGGGGGCCAGGGCCTCGGCCCGGTACTGGCGGTGCCAGCTTCCGAAGTCCCTTGCCCACCACTCCAGGAGGTAGGGGTCGGAGACCTTCTTCAGCACGGAGTTGCGGAAGGGGTCGTCGGACAGGAGCTTCAGCCCGTCCAGGATGGTGTACTGCTGCTCCGCCTCCACCTGCTCGTTGGCCTCGTGGAGGGTCTTGACGGTCTGTTCGAGGATGGACTGCATCCTCGGCCCCCACTGCTCCCAGAGGCCCTGGCGACGCGCACCACCGAGTCGGCGGTGCGGTCGCGGTCGGCGAAGATGCGGGTGTCCAGCAGGTTGATGCCGGGGGAGCGGGACTCGTCCGACAGGTCGATGAGCTTCACGCTGTCGATGAGGGACTCGGGGACGTGTTCGAGGATGCCGGCCACCAGGTCGGTGTGGGGGTCGATGACGACGATGGCGTCCGGGTCCCCGCCCGCCGCCTTCTCCTTCAGCTTGTGCGTGACGAGGTGGTGCATGAGGGTGGACTTGCCCATGCGGGTGCGGGCGACGTAGAGGTGGTGGCGGCGCAGCAGGTCGTCGGGGAAGCGGATCTCCCGCTTCGCGCCTGCGGTGGTGTCGCCGACCAGGGCGCCGCCCCGGACGCCCTTGGCCGAGGGGCTGAGCGCCCTCGCCCCGGACCGCTCCACCAGGGGCGTCTCATCCCCGGCGCCGGGCGGGTGCCACAGACAGGCGACCTCGCGGACTCCGAGCACGCTGCGCCTCCCGAACAGGCCGGGGCCTGCCGGGTGGAGCATGTCCGGGTCTGGGGCAATGGGCCGGACCCTGCCGACCTTGAAGCGCGCCCCGGCGGGGTTGTCGTAGTGGCGGTATGCGGCGGCCACCGGGCCGAGAAGCTCACCGGCCCGCTGCGGCCTCGTCTCGGCGGGCAGGACGGCCACCACCTGGAGCTCGGCGTCGAAGGCGATGCGGGAGACCTTCTCCCCTATTAGGATGGGGTCCTCGACGCGCTTGCGGGCCTTCTTCCAACGCCACCACGCCCAGCCGCCGACGACCAGCCCCAGGGCCGTGACGGTTCCCAGGAGCGCCGCCTTCCATATCTCCCCGTCCTGCACCCACAGGTAGCCCTTGAGGGCGGCGAGAACGCCTATGCCGAGGACGGCCATCGTGATGCCGTCCATCTGGAGGGGCTTGGTCTGGAACGTGTAGGCGGGCTCCCTCGGCTCCATGCCGGGCCGCTTGTGGGCCTTGTCCATGTGGCCCTGCGACCAGTCGGGGCCGAGGGAGCGCAGCAGCAGCCGCGCCACCACGCGCTCCCCCTCCTGGAGGGCCGAGAGCGCGCCCATCAGGGCGATGAGGGGGTCTGAGCCGGGGTCGAGCAGGTCGTCGTCCCGGAAGGTGCGCAGGGGGACGTACTCGGGGCCGTCGGCCCGCAGGGTCATGCTCCACGCCTGCTCGCCCTCTTCGAGGCGCAGGGGATCGTCGCCGGGGTCAACCCTCTGGATGCGGGCCTGGGGGTAGTGGGCGGAGAGCTGGCCGCGCACCACCCGGTCGTCGAGGCAGCGGGCCATCAGGGTCACGCCGTCCATGTCCCCGGCCAGCTCCAGGGAGAAGGGTTCGGGGACGGCGACGGACTGGAGCAGGTTCTCGACGCCGAGCAGGGTGCGCTCCCCGGTCCGTGGCGGCGTCACCGCCAGCAGGACGGGGCCTTTCTTCTCAGCGTCGTCTCCGAATAACAGGTTCTTCGGGTTCAGCTTCATGGGGGATAGTCCTTTCTCTAATCTCTAATGGCGTCCGGGTGTCCACTCGATGACCGCCGTCTCCTCCGGGGTGGCCTCGATGCGGACGGGGAAGCGGTTGCCCTTTGCCAACAGCAACCCGTCTCCCCTGGGGCACGACAGGAGCCATCGCTGTAGCTCGACGGGCAGGTCGAAGGCGTCGCCCACGGTGCTTATCGCGGCGGCGTCCTGCTGGAGGAGCAGCTTGAAGGCGGCGTTCTGTAGCAGGGCGCGACCGGAGTGTCCGGTGATGGTCCTCGACGTGTCCTCGGAGAGGAGGTCCTGGACGTCCTGGGTGATGAACTGAAGTCCCAGGCGGTGCTTGCGCGCCCGCTTCGCCATCGACACCATGAAGGCCGCGCCCTCGGGGTGCTGCATGATCGACCACACCTCGTCCACCACCAGCAGCCGGGGCTTGGGGTCCTGAGCTGCCGCGGCCCACACCGTCTCGGTGCAGACCATCGCGGCGGCGGGCCGCAGCTCCGGCTCCAGGAGGTGCAGGTCGAAGACGGTGACCAGGGCCTCGTTGCCCAGCAGGTCGTCGCCCTCGTCGGAGAGCAGGTGACGCAGGCTGCCGGTGGCGAATGGCCGCAGCAGCCGGGCCAGACCCGCGTCTCCAGCCTCGTCCTTTTGCAGATACTGGTAGAAATCGCGGAAGCCGGTGCGCTCGCGGGGCTGGGCGTAGTAGCCCGCCAGGGCGTGGTCGAGGGAGGCGCGGCGCTCCGCGCCGAGACTCTCTCCCACCATGACCTCGATGAGCCTTCTCAGGCTGCCGATGCGCTGGAGAAGCTCCTCGGAGTCGCCCTTGTCGATGACGAAGGGGTTCATGCCCTCACCCGGCACGCCCGGCGACAGCACTCGCCCGCCCGCGGCGCGGGCCATGTCGGCGTACTCGCCCTCGGGGTCGATGACGTAGGCCGTGATGCCGCGGGTGATGCCCCGCAGCACGCCGAGCTTGGTGGCGAAGGATTTGCCGCTTCCAGACCTTGCTAGCACCGCCGTGTTCGCGTTCAGGTGCGTGCCGTCCCAGGGGTCGTAGACCACCGGGGAGCAGGCCCGCATGTCGATGCCGTAGAGGGTGCCGCTGCGGGTGTCCAGGTCCGGCGGCGAGAAGGGGAAGAGACGGGCGATGCTGGAGGTGTCGAGGCTGCGCCACTCGGCCACGGCGTTCAGGGCCAGGGGGAGCGTGGCCAACAGGCCCTCTCGCTGGCGGAAGGCGAGGTTGTCGAGCTTGCCCAGGGTGGCGGCGAAGTGGGCCTTCGCCCGCTGGGTCATCTCCCTCAGCGACGCCTCGTCCTTCGCGTGAAGGGTCACAGACAGGGAGGCGTGGAAGAGCCGCTCGCGCCCGCGCTGGACCTCGTCGCGGAGACGGGTGATGTCCTCCAGGGCGATCTCCGCCTCGGGGGACATGGTGCGGCCCCGCTTGAAGGAGAGGCTCTGCGCCGACTCGAAGCGCACCTTCTGCCATTCCAGCGTTCTCGCCGCCTGCTCGGTGGGAATCGGGCCGACGTGGACGGACAGGTCCATCGGCGCGCCCGCCGCCATCAGCCCCTGGAGGAAGCCGGGGGCGAGCGACCGGGGCCACTTGCCCAGGTGGAGGGAGCGCACGAGGGTTCCGCCGATGCGCATGTCGCGGCGGCCTATCTCCACCTCGACGGGGGTCTCCTCGTCGAGCTCGGCGGGGGAGCCGCCCAGGGCGGCTGCGACGAAGAACATGCGGAGCTGCCGCCCCTTGAGCCGGTGGACGGACAGACCGGCCCTTGCCAGCAGGCCGCGCAGATCGTCGATGCGCTCGAACTCGCACACGGCGTAGAAGCGCCGGTCGAGGATGCCGTCGCGGGACTCAAGCTCGGTCAGCAGTCGCCCAAGGGACTCCGAGGCCGCCCTTGTCTGTGGGGGCAGGTCCTCCGGCTGCGCCCGTTGAAGGTCCTCTCTCAGGCTGTCCAGGCGCGGCGGGTGCTGTCTGATGAGCAGCTGCGCCGGAAAGTCCAGGGCGTTGAGCGCTCCGGCGAATGCCCCCAGCTTCGGCTCGTCCAGCTCCAGGCCCATCACCTCGCACACGCCGAGCTTCACGCCGTCCAGCCGCACCGGACCGTCGTCGTCCAGGTGCGACAGCATGAAGAACAGGGGCAGCTCGGGCGGCGGCTTGGGCGCGGCCGTCGTTGCGCCGGGTTCTGACTCCGTGGGGAGTCCGCCCTCCGGCATCTCCTGCGGAGCGGCGGATTCCCCCAGCGGGGTCTCCCCTCCGCGTCTTGTGATTCGTTCAAGCAGCTTCTTCAATTCGATTGAATCCTTTTCTTTAGGGTGTTGGGAATGCTCTAGGGGGTGGGGAAGTCCACAAGGCCGCTGCTCAGCAGCGCGGCCACGCCCTTGGCGGACAGGACCAGGACGAGGCCGACCACCGCCATGACGACGGCAGCCTTGGCCCTGCCCCCTCCGCGCTCCTCGCCGCCCTCCGCCATCAGGACGAAGCCCGCCCAGACGATGGCGAAGACGGCGAGGCCGGCGCCCGCGTAGGCCATCGCCGTGAGCACGCGGTCGAACTGCTCCAGCATGGTGTCGCGCTCCTCCGGCGCAGCCCCCGTGAACACGAGGGCCGCGCCGGTGAGCAGCAGCAGCGTCGCGGCCCGCCTCACCAGGGCCACTCCCAGCCCATGTCCTCGAACCAGCCGCGCAGGCCGTCCGCGGGCTCCTGCTCGGCGGGCGGATCTTCCGGCTCGGGCTCCGGCAGGACTAGGGCCTTGAAGGGGTCGTCCGATCCCACAGCGGATGCCAGAGCCTGCCCCGTACCTGATACGGGGGCCAGCGTTTCGACCCTGGTCCCGGCGATGGGCTGTCGCTCCACCGTCTCGGCCTTGACGTGCTCTGGGTGGACGATGGACACCGTCACCTCCCTGGCGATGGTGGCGCTGGGGACGTAGGCGTAGGCCGTCGCGGTGGCGGACGACTCGGCGCCGTCCTCGCAGGTGACCGTCACCGTCTCACTGTCATAGTCGCTGTCCCCCGGCCGATGGAGGTGCACGGTCCTGGTGACCTCTTCGACCCGCTCCGGGTGGTGGGTGAGCTGCGTCAGCGGGGGCATCGGGATGCGGAGGCTCGCCTCAAGGCTCACGTCCACGCTCACGGCGTGAAGCGCCTGACCAACCCCGATGGGAAGCCGGAAGCTGGTCTCGCCGTTGGGGACGAATGCAACGCTGGTATGCGACGCTCCCGTCGCGGCGGCGACGGTCCCCGTGATTGCCGTCACCTGGGCGTCCATCAGGGCCGTCTCGGTGACGCTCTCGTGCCCGGCCACCGTCTGAAGCTCGACCGGCTCCTGGACGCGGGCCACGCACTCGGACTCGATGACCCCGCCGACCGCTCCGGGCGTCCAGCCCAGGGAGGTCATGCGAAGGTCGCAAAGCTCCCCCTCGACGACCGGCAGGGGGTACGAGATCCGGTCGTGCTTGACCGTGAGGGCTCCCGCCTGCCCCAGCGTGTCCTCCCAGGACACGGTGAAGGACGGCACGGGGCCGTTCAGGGGGAGCGAGTAGTCGATGCGCTCCCCCTCGTCCAGGCTTGCCGAGTCCCAGAAACGCAGCCACGTGCCCTCCGGCCCTCCGAATGCCCGCACGCGGATGTCCAGTTCCGTGGCGGCCCGAAGGGTCACGGCGGCGTGGTCGCCTGTTACTGACAACCCCTCGACGAATATCCTTCGCCCCTCTACCGGCTCCTCGACCTCGAAGTCGATCTCGTCCCGCCAGGGCTCGTGGTCGTCGGCCAGGGCCGCCTGGGGGACGGTTGCGACCGCCGCCGCGAGAATGGCGACGGCCGCGAACGCGAGGAAGCCCTTGCGGGGTTTCCTCCGCCTCGTCTCCAGCGTCGCGGCCCGGTGGTCGCGGGCCTGCTGGTTCCCAGCGTCCTTCCCTCTGCGCTTGCCGAACCAGCGCATCCTTCCGTTGCGGCGCTCCTTGTTCTTGCGGGTCTTCCTGTTCTTGCGCAGCCTTTCCAGCCCGCGCCCGGCGCGTTTCGCCATCAGGCTCAGGGGGCCGGGGCCGCTCTTCACCGGCTGCGCCGGCGCGGGCGGCTCGCTCCTCACCAGCTGGGACACCGGCCCGGCGTAGACCCGCGCCCCCAGCCGGTACTTCAGCAGGTCGGCGGCCACCAGGGGCAGCCGCCGACCGCCTATCTTCCCCACCACCATCGCCACGCCGAAGAGTCCGAAGACGACGGCCAAGGCCATGCGCGCCTCGGACGGGCCGACGGGGGCGTAGCGGTATGCGCCGTAGGAGATGGCGCACACCGCCATCACCGCCACGATCTGCGGGAAGGTGAACCCCAGCAGGACCTTGTCCTCGGCCTGGACGTGAGTCGGTACCTCGTGTTCTCTCATGTTCTGTTCCTCCTTCCTCACGTCCGCCTAGCTGTTCGGCGTTGGGGTTGCCGCGTCCGGGGCTTCCGGCTCGGGCAGCACGTCGTCGATGTCGATTCCCGGGTCCACCACGGCGTTCATCACCAGCTCCACGACGCCGTAGGCGACCAGGGCCAGGACGATGCCCGCCAGGGCAGTCATCATTGCGCTCTTGCCGCGCTCCATCTGGTTGGGCGTTGCGGCGTACATGTCCGCCGTAGATGAAGAATCCGACGTCGCGCCCACCACGCCCAGCAGGTGCCCACCAGGTTCGATACGTCGCCGTAGATGAATGGCCGCACCCCCGAATAGAGCCCGAACGCTGGGCCCACGACGCCCAGTAATTCGCAGGAGGGCTCATGGAGCAAGAACCGATCCGCATTCGATTCCGCCCAGGTGGACGTCGGTCCGTCCCACGGCGACAGCGTTTTCACCATGCTCCAGACGCCGAGTCCAGGGCAGCGATGCCCGCCAGGGCCCTCATCATGGAACTGCGCTCTTGCCGAGGCGCCCATCTGGTTGGGGCTCCGCTGGCGGTGAGGTTCATGTCACTTCGTTGCGCCCTCTTCCAGGCCCTCAACCTGGCTGAAGCTCCGCCACCATTGCCGCTCCATGGCAGGAGTGGGATCTGGACGAGGGCTTGCGTCAGACTCTCCGTCAGAGTCCCGTATGGCGGGAGAAGGATGACCCGCCCACCGCTCCCACGACGCCCAGCAGGATGCCCACCAGGTTCGATATGGTCTGTGTCAGTTGTTCCATTCCTTTTCTCCTCTCTGCTGCCGGCGCCCGCTCACGGCCCCGGCGTTCATCTCTTCGTTTTTCCGACTCGGTGACTCCCGTCAGCTGCACATGGCTCCTCCTCCGTCGTGGTATTGGTCGGCGCTCTCTCGTCCGCGCCTGCGTGATTTCGTTGTCGTCGTTACTCCCCGCTGCTCCTGGGCTCTCCGCCGCCGTCGCCGCCGCCTGCCGATGGGGTCGCCATCGAGGCCGCCGAGCTGAGGCCGCTGGCGGCTGCCGAAACGCCCGCGCTGGCCGCCATCGCTCCCACCGCCATGCCTCCCGGCCCTCCCGCCGCTCCACCCGCCACCAGCCCGATGGTCCGGGCCGAACGCGCCAGCGACGAGGGCAGGTTCATGCCGAAATAGAGCATCGAGAGCCAGGAGTCGAAGGTGCCCGCGTTGCCCAGCATCGACGGCACCCGGGTCGCCATGTAGACGAAGGACAGCGACAGCAGGAGCTTCCAGATCAGGTCCTGCACCGGCTCGAAGGCGGCGATGGCGGCGACCTCGTTGAGGAAGCCGAACCCAAGCGCAAGGGCGATGAGCTGGATCGCCTGCTGGAACACCGTCGTCATGAACAGGCGCAGCCAGTGCCTTCCCCAGCCCGCCGTGTGGGGCAGAATCCACAGCCCCAGCGCAATCGGGGCCAGGGCCAGCAGGAGGTCGATGAGGGCCAGGCGCAGCACCATCTGCACGATGACGTAGAGGACGAAGAAGCCGTAGACCAGGTAGAGCACGGCCAGCAGGAGGGCCATGCCCACGCTCCCCGCCTGCACGCCGGTCATCAGGGTGCGGAGGGTGGAGCGGAGCAGGTCCCCTGCGGTCACGTTGAGGGAGACGGCGATGAAGCCGGACACCGCGTCGGCCACGTCCAGGACCAGGGCGCACCACCAGAGGGACGATGCGGCGGCCACGAGGCCGAGCACGAGGCGAGGCACCATCTCCCGCCATCCGGCCTGACGGGTCCCCAGGTGCTCGCTCACGATGAAGCTCAGCCCCATCCAGCCCAGGATCACCACGAGGGCGCCGGAGGTGATGGCCCAGACGACCATCCACGCCTGGCGCACCAGGTCGTTGGCGTAGGTGAGGTCGGGCGGGGTGCCGGTGAGGATGTCGCTCATGCGCCGGACTCCCTCCGGCAGTTGTCGGCGTCCTCGCCGCTGGCCCGCTCCACCACGCCGCAGAGGGTCCCGTGGACGCCCTCGATCACCCAGCCGGCGAAGGCCCTGGCCCAACGTCCGGGGTTGAGGGCGGAGAGAATCTTGTCCCAGATGCGGCCCGGCTCATGGAAGGGGACGACGGCGTAGAAGTCGCCTCTCCTGCCGTCCTCGGCCTCGGCCAGCATGACCAGCAGGTAGGCCCGGTCGGGGTCGAGCTCGGGGTGCTCCTCAAGGTCGGGGTACTCCCAGGAATACTCCCAGCCGTCGCTTCTCTCCTTCTCCCCACCATGAACCCGGTACATGGCGCTTATCCAGTCGCCGGTGTCGGCGTCCCGGACGGCGTAGAAGAGGCTCTCGATCTCCCGGTCGAAGAGGGGGCGGGCGACGAACTCGCCGCCGCCCTTTCGCTCCACGAAGTCCCGGTCGGCGTTGACGAGGGTCAGCTCGTCAGGCGGGGTCTGGGCCAGGGCGATGTTGCTTGCGGGGATGGCCAGGAGCGCCGCCAGGAGCAGCGCGGTTGCCAGGGGAATCAGCCGTCTAATGGACCGGAGTTTCGATCTCAGCGCCAACTTCGTTCACCTCTCTTCTGCGGTCTGCCGCCAATGGCCGAATTACGGCGGTCGCAAAAAAGTGTGAACAAATGAAACTGGAAATAAGACCCCTCATAACTCTGCGCACGAATGCGGGGCGTTACAGGCCGTTCCCCCGTGGCTCTGCGCAGGGATGCGGGGGGCTATAGACCCTCTTTTTTTCGGCCCCTTTCGTGCAGTATTGGGGGTGTACAGGAGTTTGAGTTTGGTAACAGAGCGGCCAGAGTCGTGAATTCATAGCTGAAACAGGGGAAATCGCCCCCCTACAGGACGTAAACAGGAAACACTTTGTCGAATGATGGTGTTCCGGACGGCAATGACAACGCCAAAGGTGGGGCATGACATCGGCGGGCCGGTTGGAGCGGCGTACCAATGACATTAGGCCCAGGAAAATGCGATTGAAGTGGGGGTGCATGACGTGCCCCAAAACCGTGGTCAGAGACCGCTGGAAGGGCCGGACATTAGCTCAGGAGAGATTCTGCGAGGGAGAAAAGAGCCATGAAAACCACCGAACACGGGATCGAAGACAGCAAAGACGTGGAGAACATGCACCACATGCGGCTCATGACGCTGCTGCAAGAGCTGGTGCGGGACAAGGGCTTCAAGAGTGCGGCGCGGGTGCTGGAGATAGACCAGCGGACGGTGGCCGAGTGCGCCAAGACGGGGCAGTTGTCCCGGCGGGTGCGGCAGGCCCTGGAGCGAGCGTTGCAGGAGGGCGTCGGCTCGGCGGCGGCCCGGCAGCGGGAACGCAACGACAGGCTGGAGGCGCGGGTCGAGGCGCTGGAGCAAGGCCACGAGGCGCTGGGGAAGGGGCAAGACGAGCTGGGCAAGGAACTGCGGAGGCGAATGGCTGCGGTCGAGGGAGAGGTGGCGTCCCTGCGTCGGGACGGCGCCCAGGGGACCGGGGCCGGTCATGCCGGCGCCGGTCCCTCCCCGGAGCGTGCCGGCCAGTCGGAGGCCGGTGTGTCGGACGCTGGAAGGAGACCCACGTCGAAGCCCACGGTGCGGCGGGAGTACCCCGACCTCGTGACGCTGGAGCCCGCCGAGGACGACGAGGAGGTGTTCGGCGATGCGTGGCCGCTCATCGTCGAGTGGCGGGAGCTGAAGGACGCGCACCCCAACGACGGGAAGGGCCTTGCGTGGCTGGCGGAGGAGGAGCGCCTGCGGGTGGTGGAGCTGGCGTTGCTCGAAGACCACGGCATGACGCTTCCGCCGGAGAAGCGGCCGCTGCGGGGGTTCGACCGCGACGGGCAGATCAACTGGCGCAGGACCGCGCTCTTCGACACGCGGAGAGCGCTGCGCAAGCGGGAGCTTCTGAACAGGCTTAGCTTCGGACTCCTGTGGCGGTAGCCGGGCCGAGGGTGCGACGGGTTGGTTGTTAAGTTTTGTGAACGATTTGGCGGCGGTTCTGGAAAGGGGCGCCGCAGGCCCTCTTTTGCGGGTCTCGGGGCCGCGATAATGACTGCATTGTTAGGCTTTTTCCAAGGTTTCCGACCATAGAAACCCTGGGTGCGTGATCCCTGTTGCACGGGTACGACCGGAGGATGATTCGCTCTCCCCAGGTCGACCACGAGGGAATTGCTGCCGATGCGGAGTTGACGTTGGTCCTTTGCAGGCAGCGTGGGTCGAAACGACGGAGTTGACGCTGGTCCTTCGTCCTCGGTCCAGTCCGGCGGTTGGAGTTTGACGTTGGTCCTTCTCCCGCTGGACACCCGTCCGGCGCTTGGAGTGGATCGCTTCCGTCGCTGGACACCGGTCCGGCGCTTGGGAGTCGATCACCCCCGTCGTTGGACACCGGTCTGGCGGCTGGAGTTGATCGCTTCATCCGCTGGACATCAGGGACGGAGCGCGCCCCTTGCGCCTCGTCCTCACTTGGTCGGTCGGAATGCGTCTGTCGTTTCGACCGGCTCCTCATGCCCGCGGCACGGCTGACTGACAGCTAGGCCGCACCTTCGACACGCGCTGGCTTGCGACGGATGTTGCAGGGCAGCCGCCTCACCATGTGCCGGTCTGCCGTTACAAGCAGGCTGGCCGCTTCACGTCTCGCAGCTTTCCCCCAACCTGAACGCTATTCACCCTGGCCGAGCTGCGTCTTCTCTCATGCGCTGGCCTGCGATGAAGTCGTAGGACGGCCGCTCCCCTCATAGCAGCTCCCCCGGCAGTCGATTCCCGACGAATCGACCCTGGGCCGGGCTGCGTCTTTCTTCACCCCCGCTCCGTCTCCCGCGTCCGGCATCCGACCGTGGGCGGAGTGCGTCCAGCGTCAACCCCATCACGAAGTACCCGCGCCACGGATGCCCGGCACGGGTCAGCAACTGAAAGGAGGAGTCTATGCACGTCAACGAGGTCCATCGCCGCTGACGGCGGGGCCTCCGGGTCTCACAACACATCCCCATTCACAAGGGTCGTCTCCACACACGGAGGCGGCCCTTCTTCTTTGCCCGCAAGCGGGCGCAGGCCAAAGGCAACACAACACAACAGAAGGAGGACGGACCAATGACGACGGCAACGACAGGCAACCGGAACTGGGACGACGAGGACGGCGGCGGAGAGCGAGCTGAGGGCTGCGGCAAGGCGGCGCGGGCTCACCATGAAGGAGCTTGCGGCCCTGATGGGCGTGAGTGCGGGATACCTGTCGCAGATTGCGAACGGAGGCAGGCCGTGGACGCCGAAGATGCGGGAGAAGGTCGCGGCGGTCTTGGGAGAGGTCCCCGGACAGGGGACCGTCTACCGCCAGGGCGGCGTCGTGACCGGCGAGAGCAGCTTCATCAGGGAGCGCGCACGCACGCTGGGCATGACCATGCAGGACCTGGCCGACCGCGTTGGGGTGTCCTACAGCTACATGACGCAGGTGGCCCGGGGCCGCCAGAGCATGGGCGTCAAGGTCCAGGCCAGGGTGGAGTCGGCGTTGCACGGCCCCGGCGAAGGTCGCGCCCGCACAAGTGCGCCAACCGCCAGGGATGTCGTGGTGGCCGGGGAGAGCAGCTACATCCGGGAGCGGGCCAGGGAGTTGGGCATGAGCCTGCGGGACCTGGCCGACCGCGTGGGCGTCTCCTACGGCTACATGTCGCATGGTGTCCGCGTGGCCGTCATAGAGCATGGGCGTGAAGGTCCAGGCCAGGATCGAGTCGGCGCTGGAGGCTCCGGCGAAGGTCGCGCCCGCGCAGCCCGCCTGCATCGACCGCGAGGCCGTGTGGGACCGGATGAACGCTCACGGCTTCAGCCAGAACGAGGCCGCCCGGCGCGCCGGCATCAGCTCCGCCCACCTCTCCCAGATCATGAACGGCAGGAACAACCCGTCGGCGGTCGTTCTCAGGAAGCTGCACGGGGTCCTGTTCCAGCCGACGAAGGCGGAGCGGGTCATGCCCGCCGAGGTGAAGGTGCTGGGCTGGCGGAAGGGCGAGCGGAGCGGGATGGTGGTGCACGGCGCGGGCGGGCCGGGGCGCCGGCGCCAAGTCCGGAGGCCCCGACCGTCGGGTCGGCGGCCGGGTGCCCTGGGGCGCGAAGGCGGAGTTCGCCTACCGCGCCGGGTACGACGGCACGGGCCGGGTGTCGGTGACGCACGTCGTCGAGCGGGGCTACTCCGCCATGCTGAAGCAGCCGGAGCTGGCTGCCGCATAGAGACGCAAGGGTGAAGAGCCGGTCGGTACAGCACGCCAGGGCCGTCACTCAAGGGGGAGGCCATCGTCTATGCGGCGGCCTCCCCCGGCTTCCCATGTATGCGGGCCTTTTTTGTTGCCCTAAATCACCGCCCGTCTTCGACATCCCCGAAGTAGGGGCCGCGGGCGCTCAAAGCGCCCTCGGCTCTCACGTCCGCGCGGCGGCGCTACCGCGCCGCCTGCCCCTCGCCCTCGCCTCCCCGCTTGCCCAGCGCCTCGCGGGCCAACCCCCTCGCCGCCCGCGCCGCGGCGTTGTCCGGCTCGATGCCGATGATGGCCTCGAAGTCCTCGATGGCGCTCTCGAACCGGGCCACGTACATGCGGGCGATGCCCCTGCTGTAGAGGACGTCCCTGTTCCGGGGGTCGAGGTCGAGGACCCTGCTGTAGTCCTCTATCGCCAGCTCGTGCTGCTCCAGGCTGGTGTGGGCCAGTCCCCTGGCCGCGAGGGTCTCGGCGTTGCCGGGGTCGAGCTCCAGGGACCGGTCGAAGTCCCTGACCGCCTCGTCGTAACGGCCCAGGCTGCCCAGGGCGACGCCCCTGCCCCGGAGCGCCGAGGCGTTGTCGGGGTCGAGTCCCAGCACGGCGTCGAAGTCGCCGACCGCGGCCTCGTGTGCGCCGAGATTGACGTTGGTGATTCCCCTGGCGTAGAAGGCGAGGCCGTACCTCCGTTCGAGCTCGATGGCGGCGTCGAAGTCCTTGAGCGCCCTGTCCATCCGGCCCATGTCGCGGTATGCCATGCCCCTGTGGTAGTGGGCGTCGGCGAGGTTGGGATTCAACTCTATGGCCCTGCTCAGGTCCTTCACCGCCCGGTGGCGTTTGCCCATCGCCACGTGGGTCAATCCCCTGTTGTAGTGAGCGTCGGCGTCGCCGGGGGCCAGGGTGACGGCCACGTCGAAGTCGCTCATCGCCCCCGCAAGGTCGCCCAGCTCCGCCTTGCACGCCCCCCGGCTGTAGTGCGCCACGGCGTCGCCTGGGGCCAGGCGGAGGGCGGCGTCGTAGTCCGCCACCGCCAGGCGGTGCTCCTCCAGCTTGGCGTGGGCGCGGGCCCTGTCGAGGTGGGCGCCCGCATTGCCGGGGTTCAGGGCGATGACCCCGCCGTAGTCCTCCGCCGCAAGGCGGTGCTCCCCCAGCTCGCCGTATGCCAGCCCCCTGGCGGACAGGGCCTCGGTGTCGCGGGGGTTCGCCTCGATAGCCTCCGTCAGATGCTCGACCATCCGGCGAAGGCCCTCCCGCCCCGCGCTGTCCATCATCCTGCGGAACTCGCGGTACTCCTCCGATGGCTTCCCCTGGTCCATCCCGTCATGCTCCTCGTTCATGACGTTCCTCCTGTATGTCCTGGCGTTCTCCTACCGGGCTGGTCCCTCGTTGCGCGGACGGCGGCCCCGGATGGCGCAGGCTGCGGCCTGCGGCCCGGACTCGAATCGGTCTCCACCGGCGGAACTCCGCGTCGGGCCATCCCCTCGCGGCCTCTTCCTCGGACCTCTACGGGACTGCCGCCAATGATGCCTCTATGATGATGCAGACGCTCCCGTAAGGCAACGCCGGGCGTGACGGGGTGCGGATGGGGAGAGGCCCGGCCATGTGGGCCGCCCTTTTGCGTTTCCGGCTCTGCGGTCGCAGGCGCTCGCCGGAGCGTCGACTCCCTAGTCGGTGAACAGGTGGGCGAGGCCCAGGGGTCTCGCCAGGGCCACCAGCGCCATCATGTTCCGCATGCTGGGGCGGGCCCGACCCTTCCTCCAGCGCCGCATTGTCTCGTGGTGGATGTCGAGACGGCGGATAATCTCCGCCCACGACAGGCCCGACTCCTCCTTGAACCGCTCCAGCCGCTCCGGGAAGTCGTGGGGGACTTGGTAGGTCACTCTGCTGTGATGAATGCGCTGTCGCGGCATTGAGCCGGTCCTCGCAGAGGACAGCCGGATACTCTCTTCACCAGGCGACACTTCCGGACTCGCCTGCGACCGCCCTCTGTCCTCCCGTCTATGCGGCCCTTTCTGCGTTGCCGCCGGGCCGCCCGTCCATGTGTGCGACATTTTCCCTTGGCCGCAGCCGGGCCGCCCTTGGGCCGGCCCTGGGGAACGAGACGCCTACTCGTCCGCAACGACTGTGACGGTAAGCTCGTAGGTGCCGGTCCAGGCGGCCTCGGCTGCGGCGGCGATGTAGTAGTAGCCGTCGGCCGGGGGACTGAAAGACGTTATGCGGCTGTTCTTCCCCTCCTCGTAATCACCCCGGTCATCACCGCTGACCTCCTCGTTGGTGCCGGGAACGAGCACGTTGGCCGCGCTGAAGACGCCCAGCAGCTTCGGATCGTGCAACGTGCCCGGGGCGACCCAGACTATCTCGCCGTCGATCCTGGCCCACTCACCACCCCACGCGCCGCGCATGTCAATCTGGTAGGTCTCGGAGGCCAGCAGGCTGACCTTGAACCAGTCCACCTCGATGGCCTCCTCGATCTCGCCCGTTACCGTGTTCCCGACCGTAACGTCGACGGTGGCGCCGGGGTCGCGGGGTGGCGCGTCCGTACCCGGAGAGTCGGGTTTCGCAACAACGGTATCGGTCGCCGCACTGGTCAGCGTCTCGTCGTTGCTCCTGTCGTCGGTGAAGGACACCCTGACCTTGATGGTCTTGCCCACGTCGTCGTCGGTCAGCGTGTAGGTCGAGTCGGTGGCGTTTTGGATGTCCGCGTCGTTCGCCAGCCACTGGTAGCTGAACTCGGCGTTGTCCAGCCCGTCCTCGTCGGCCATGCCGGAGATGTTCGCCGTCAGCGTCTTTCCCGCCTGGGCCGTGCCGCTGATGGTGGGCAGGCCCGTGGCCGGAGTGTTGGGGCGGGCCGCCACCGCCGCCGTCGCCGCGCTGGTCAGGGTCTCTTCATTGCCGGCGTCGTCGGTGAAGCTCACCCGCACCTTGATGGTCTTGCCCTCGTCGGCGGAGACCAGGGTGTAGGTCGAACCTGTCTGACCTCCCATGTCGCTGTCATTGGTTCCGTCGTTCCGAATCCACTGGTAGCTGTAGGAAACGTTGGTCAGCCCGTCGGCGTCGGATATGCCCGAGGTGTCCGCCGTCAGCGTCTCATCCACCTGGGGCGTCCCGCTGATGGTGGGCAAGCCCGTGGCCGGAGTGTTCGGCCTGGAGGCAACCGCCGCCGTAGCTGCGCTGGTCAGGGTCTCCTCGTTACCGGCGTCGTCGGTGAAGCTCACCCGCACCTTGATGGTCTTGCCCTCGTCGGCAGAGACCAGGGTGTGGGTGGAGGCCGTCTCTCCTGCTATGTCGGCGTCGGTGCCGCCGTCGTTCCGAATCCACTGGTAGCTGTACGAAACGTTGGTCAGCCCGTCGGCGTCGGCGATGCTAGAAACGTCCGCCGTCAGCGTCTCGTCCACCTGGGCCGTGCCGCTGATGGTGGGCAAGCCCGTGGCCGGAGTGTTCGGCCTGGAGGCAACCGCCGCCGTAGCTGCGCTGGTCAGGGTCTCCTCGTTACCGGCGTCGTCGGTGAAGCTCACCCGCACCTTGATGGTCTTGCCCTCGTCGGCAGAGACCAGGGTGTGGGTGGAGGCCGTCTCTCCTGCTATGTCGGCGTCGGTGCCGCCGTCGTTCCGAATCCACTGGTAGCTGTACGAAACGTTGGTCAGCCCGTCGGCGTCGTTGATGCCCGACGTGTCCGCCGTCAGCGTCTGGTCCACCTGGACCGTCCCGCTGATGGTGGGCAAGCCCGTCGCCTCAGTGTTCTGGTCGGCACTCAGCGGCCCGGTGACCGTCATCTGAAGGCGGTTGGATAGCGGTCTCCCGTCTTCCGTGCAGATCGCGCCCTGGGCGGCGCAGTCCTCCGTGACGGGCAGCACGACGGTCACATCCCCATTCGAGTCTGGTCCCACTGTGATCAGCCAACGGATGTTGCTGGGCTTGTCCATTCGTTGTGCGTTCAGGACTTCACCGCCCGTTACATCGAAGGCGTGGAACTTGAGGGTCGTGTAGCTCAGCGCGAATTCCTCGCTGAACCGGATCTCGAAGGTGAAGACAGCCGAGCCGTCGTGGGTCGTTGCGGCATTCTCCAGGCTGACGGTCAGCCGCGATGGAGCCGCCGCCACCGCCGCCGTCGCCGAGCTGGTCAGCGTCTCTTCATTACCGGCATCGTCGGTGAAGCTCACCCGCACCTTGATGGTCTTGCCCTCGTCGGCGGAGACCAGGGTGTAGGTCGAACCTGTCTGACCTCCTATGTCGCCGTCATTGGTTCCGTCGTTCCGAATCCACTGGTAGCTGTACGACAGGTTGGTCAGCCCGTCGGCGTCGGTGATGCCCGACGTGTCCGCCGTCAGCGTCTCGTCCACCTGGGCCGTTCCGCTGATGGTGGGCAGGCCCGTGGCCGGACTGTTGGGGCGGACCGCCACCGCCGCCGTCGCTGCGCTGGTCAGCGTCTCTTCATTACCGGCATCGTCGGTGAAGCTCACCCGCACCTTGATGGCCTTGCCCTCGTCGGCGGAGACCAGGGTGTAGGTCGAACCTGTCTGACCTCCTATGTCGCCGTCATTGGTTCCGTCGTTCCGAATCCACTGGTAGCTGTACGACAGGTTGGTCAGCCCGTCGGCGTCGGTGATGCCCGACGTGTCCGCCGTCAGCGTCTCGTCCACCTGGGCCGTTCCGCTGATGGTGGGCAGGCCCGTGGCCGGACTGTTGGGGCGGACCGCCACCGCCGCCGTCGCTGCGCTGGTCAGGGTCTCCTCGTTACCGGCGTCGTCGGTGAAGCTCACCCGCACCTTGATGGCCTTGCCCTCGTCGGCGGAGACCAAGGTGTAGGTCGAACCTGTCTGACCTCCTATGTCGCCGTCATTGGTTCCGTCGTTCCGAATCCACTGGTAGCTGTACGAAACGTTGGTCAGCCCGTCGGCGTCGTTGATGCCCGACGTGTCCGCCGTCAGCGTCTGGTCCACCTGGACCGTCCCGCTGATGGTGGGCAAGCCCGTCGCCTCAGTGTTCTGGTCGGCACTCAGCGGCCCGGTGACCGTCATCTGAAGGCGGTTGGATAGCGGTCTCCCGTCTTCCGTGCAGATCGCGCCCTGGGCGGCGCAGTCCTCCGTGACGGGCAGCACGACGGTCACATCCCCATTCGAGTCTGGTCCCACTGTGATCAGCCAACGGATGTTGCTGGGCTTGTCCATTCGTTGTGCGTTCAGGACTTCACCGCCCGTTACATCGAAGGCGTGGAACTTGAGGGTCGTGTAGCTCAGCGCGAATTCCTCGCTGAACCGGATCTCGAAGGTGAAGACAGCCGAGCCGTCGTGGGTCGTTGCGGCATTCTCCAGGCTGACGGTCAGCCGCGATGGAGCCGCCGCCACCGCCGCCGTCGCCGAGCTGGTCAGCGTCTCTTCATTACCGGCATCGTCGGTGAAGCTCACCCGCACCTTGATGGTCTTGCCCTCGTCGGCGGAGACCAGGGTGTAGGTCGAACCTGTCTGACCTCCTATGTCGCCGTCATTGGTTCCGTCGTTCCGAATCCACTGGTAGCTGTACGACAGGTTGGTCAGCCCGTCGGCGTCGGTGATGCCCGACGTGTCCGCCGTCAGCGTCTGGTTCACCTGGGCCGTCCCGCTGATGGTGGGCAAGCCCGTGGCCGGACTGTTTGGCCTGGCCGCCACCGTCGCCGACGCCGCGCTGGTCAGGGTCTCCTCGTTGTCGGCATCGTCGGTGAAGGACACCTTTACTTTGATGCTCTTCCCCACGTCCTCATCGGTCAGGGTGTAGGTCGAACCTGTCTGACCTCCTATGTCGCCGTCATTGGTTCCGTCGTTCCGAATCCACTGGTAGCTGTACGACACGTTGGTCAACCCGTCGGCGTCGGTGATGCCCGACGTGTCCGCCGTCAGCTTCTGGCCCACCTGGGCCGTCCCGCTGATTGTGGGAAGGCCAGTGGGCTCAGAGTTCGGCTTGGCCGCCACCGCCACCGTCGCCTCGCTGGTCAGGGACTCCGCGTTATCTGCGTCGTCTCTGAAGGTCACCCGCACCTTGATGGTCTTGTCCTGGTCGGCGGAGACCAGCCGGTAGGTGGAGTTTGTCTGCCCCGCGATGTCGGCGCCGTCCCGCAGCCACTGGTATTGGTAGGAGACGTTGGACAGGCCGTCCCCGTCCGATATGGCCGATGTGTCCGCCGTCAGCGTCTGTTCCACCTGGGGCGTCCCGTTGATGGTGGGCGCCCCTGTCGGCGAGCTGTTTGGCCGGGGCGCGACCGCCACCGTCGCCGCGCTGGTGCGGCTTTCCGCGTTGTTCGCGTCGTCGGTGAAGGAGACCTTGACCTTTATGGTCTTGCCTTCGTCTGCGGAGACCAGGGTGTAGGAGGCGTCCGTCGCTTCCGGTATCTCGGCGCCATTCCGGAGCCACTGGTACATGTATGTGTAGTAGGCGTTGGTCAAGCCCTCGGCGTCGGCAATTGACGCGATGTCCAGCGTGAGGGTCTGCCCCACCTCGGGGGTGCCGCCGATGGTGGGGCTACCGGCGGCCGGGGTATTCGCCGTGGCGGTTGTCAGGTTGTAGTTGTCGCGCAGGATCAACCATGCCGCGGCGGTGGCCCAGTAGTTATCGCCGGTGGCCGTGTGCCGGAGCATCACCCACCGGTCGAGGTAGTTCGAATCCTCTGTGGAGCTGATTGTCACGGTCTGGGGCGTGTTCCAGTTGTCTGCGGTGAAGGTAAGGCTGGTGGGACTCACCGTCGCCCTACCCGCCGGATGATCGCCGATGGCCACGGTGACGTCCGCCGCTGGCTGGGACGTCAGCACCACGGTGTAGGTGCCGCTCTGGCCCTCCTTGATCAGGAGGTCGTTCCGGCTCAGCGCCAGCCCCCCTCCGGGCCGGTCCACGTCGGCAACGGTTGACCCGTTGCTCGCCGGCTGCTCGGCGAACGTGAGCAGACTATTGCCACGGAGGTCCTCGAAGATAGATTCACCTGTCTCGATAAAGAGGTTGTCGTAGGACACGGTCACCGTCTGGCCCTGGGTGATCGGTTCCGACACCGTCAATGTGACCGTGTCTCCGGACACCGCGGCGTTGCTGCGAACGGCAATCTCCCCGTCCACCCTAACGTCCAGCGCCAGGCTCTGGAGCAGGCTCGTCTGGACGCCGAAGGCTCTCAGGATGGCCGGAGACCGGATGCCCTCGTTGAAGGTGACCGCCACCTGGGCGCCGTCGCTGGAGACCTGGGCGTTGGCGAACTCGGGGCCAACCGTGTCCACCAGGTGGCCGTTATCGGCCAGTCCATAGTGGTCCAGTACGGCGTCCCTACCCGAGGAGTTCCGGATCGAGCCGTCTTCGCTGGGAGTATCCCGATACAGCCTGAGGCTGTTGGGCCGGAGAAACAGGAAGGAGGGCGTTTCGTCGCCCGGCCGCACCGTGTATTCGAAGATGACCTTGTTGCCGTCGGTCCTGGCGTAGTGGGCCGTCCTGGTCTGGCCGCCTATCTCCAGGTCCAACTTGGCAGCGTCCCGCTTTGAGTTGACGTACCCGACCGTCACGTCCTGATCGAAAGTGACGGTCACCTGAATGGTGTCGCCGGGGCCGTAGACCCGGTCACTGCCCGGATTGGAGGTGAAATCCACTGACGTCACAGTGGGGGCCGGGTCGTAGTACCTGCTGAGACTAAATCCTTGACCGCCGGCCCTCGCCGTGGCGGGCTTTGGTGGGGCCAGAAAGTCCGCGAAGATGTCGGAGTGGTTTGCCAGGTCCAGGTGTCTTCGTTGAAATTCCTTGTAGGTGCGCACCCATGTGAAGGAGATGTCGCGGCCTGACCGGGACCGCCGGATGCCGCCTTCTGTAGCGGCCGTTCTGAGCGGGAGCGTGTAGGTGGCTTCGCCCCTGCCTACGCCGTCGACGTGGTAGACCCACCTGAGGAACAGCGTGTGGAAGTCGTCGAACTGGCCTACCCAGTACCCCGTCCAGGCGACAGATTCGTTTGGCGCCCTGAATGTGGCGGTGATCCAGACCGGGTCCGTGTCGCCGGTTTTATCGGTTGTTACCTGCAGATGCCGCAGCTCCCATGAGCCTCCTAGGCCGAACTTGTTATTTCCTCTTGCGTACGTGTTGTTGTTGCTCAGCGATTCTGTCCTTGCTAACTGTCAAGCGAAAATGTCCCCATGATGGAGACATTGAGATTGACGCAGAAAGAGCAAGCAAGGCTTCAGGTATTCAGCAGTTTGATGGCGGACCATATGACCATCGAGCAGGCAGCGACATTGATGGGAGTGAGCGCGCGCCACACCAGGCGTATCCTGGCGGCGTACGAGCAGAGAGGAGCAGCCGCACTCGCTCACGGCAATCGAGGTCGCAGGCCGGCCAACGCTACGCCGGACTCGTTGGCGAACGATGTGGTGCTTCTGGCGCGGACCCGATACGCGGGAGTCAACCACACGCACCTGGGTGAGCTGCTGAGGGAGCGAGAGGGCATAGACATCGGTCGTAACACGTTGCGCAAGATACTGACCAACGTCGGTGTGAACAGTCCTCGTCGTCGCAGGCCGCCGAAGCATCGTGTTCGACGGCAGCGGATGGCTCGCGAGGGAATGCTGATACAGATAGACGGCAGCTACCACAGATGGCTGGGAGAAGATGGACCCCAGTTCACGTTACTGCTGGCGGTGGACGATGCTACTGGCTGTGTCGTCAATGCCCTGTTCTGCGAGTTGGAAAACACCCGCAGCTACTTCCTGCTGATGCGGCATCTGATACAGAGCTACGGTATACCGCTCGCACTCTATTCAGACCGTCATGCCGTCTTCAAGCACACGCCGCCGTCAGAGACCGCCGCCGCTCCCACCCAGTTCTCGCGCGCGATGGGTGAGATCGGCGTACAGCTGATATTCGCACGGTCACCGCAAGCCAAAGGCCGGGTGGAACGCACCGCGGGCACACTTCAGGACAGGCTGGTCACGGAACTGAGACTCGCAGGCGCGACCGCCATCGATGACGCTAACCGCGTGCTCAACGACTTCCTTCCCCGCTTCAATGAACGCTTTCGTGTGCCGTCGGAGCACGCAGACACCTCGTATCGGGTCCTGGATCCGGGGATGTGCCTGGACACAGTCCTATGCCTGAAGTACAGGCGCAGGGTTGGCCGAGACAACACAGTGAAGTACCGCTGGCGCACCCTACAGTTGCTTCCCGACAAGGGTCGACCGAGCTATGCCGGATCGGTGGTGGATGTACTCGAAGGGCTGGACGGCCGACTGGCAGTGCAACACGAAGGGCGTATAGTCGCCTCCCAGGAAGCGCCGCCCCGTCCGAGTATCCTGCGCAGCTTCGGCACGAGGACTGTACACACGACTGTTCCCAGCCGCTACACCAACGGTGTAATCAGAAGGTCGGAGGACGAAGTGGCGCTAATGGGCACAATGCTCGAAGCGGAAAAACTCCGCGACCATGCTGACCGCAACGGCGCCGCAAAAGTTCACGAGACTGTGACTCCGCGATCCAGAAAGCCCACCCCACTTCAGACGGCGAGATGGAAGGCGGTGCAGAAGGCGAAACGCAAGGGGCTGTCCATTCGTGGGATCGCCCGTGAACTGGGCATACATAGAGAAACCGTGAGGAAGTACATGAATGCTGAAAGACCACCCATGGCGCGCGCAACGTCGGAAGTATCGTAATCTGCTAGCATGGCAATCCACCGAGATGACATTTTCCCTTGACACTTAGGCGGACATTTTCCCTGAGCTTCGACACACGTGTAATGGGTTTTTCCGTAGATGATGTTGTTGTTACCATCTGTCCTTGTGCTTCTTCCTGCCTTGAGGTCTACTTGGCCGAACCGGTTCTGTACTTCATAGGTGGTGCGGATGGAGACCAACACTTGGTCGCCATCGGCCCAGCCGGGGTCGTAGTTAAAGGACCATAGGCCAGGTGTCAATGCGTGGTTAGTCGCCTTCGCAAAGGGGAGCTCTATACCACCGCCAAGCGATAGCGTCCATCCGGCAACTTCAGCAGCCGTCGGGTAATCGTTTGTAAGAAATCTCAAATCCATCGAGGAGGAATCCTGGACCAAGGATTCGATCACATATCCGCTCCAGGGGTACCGGAACTGGTCGTCGATAACTCCCCGGTCGGTCCGCCCGTCCACAATGGTGTCGTTAGTTATTTTGCCGTAAGACTCATGGAAGTATCCGAAACGCGTAGCTCTATTTGGATTTTCTTCCACCGTCATCAGCGCCGTCCAGATGGTCCTGTAGCCGTAAGCGTTCGGCGGCGGGGGACCGGTGATCTTCACCTGGAAGGAGTCGCTCTCCGCCCAGGTGGGGACGTTGTCGGCCCATCCGTAGGCAAAAGTGCCCGCGTTATAAACTGCGTCGCTGAAAGGATATTCTTGGGTACCGACGTGTAGTACTAGGTTCGTAGGGGTACTAGCTAACTCGCTGCTAAGCCCGAATCCACCGAAGGACACGGATGGACGGCGTGAGGACAGCGGAAGGGGGTGGGTGAGGGAGCTACAGGGGAGATGGCCTGGGGTCTTGGGGTAGATGGGAGGCCGGCGGACGGTCTTCAGTCGCCGCACAGGGCCCCTAAGGCCCTATGCGGGAGTTGCGATGCGCGGGATGGCGAGAGGATACGCAGCAGGGGACTCTCGCGACCGGGGTGGCGCGAGATTGTGGGGACGTTGGGTCAGTTGCAGGCTGGCCGTCAGGCCGGGAACGGAATGGCTTGCAGCCGGGCCAAGGCGCGACTGAACTGGGTTTCCCAAGGCCAGCGCCGGGGGAGATGCAAAGTGAGGCGGCGCGCCGAGCGGGTGATCCGTCCCACCAGAGCGAAGACCCGCCGCCTGAGGGTCTTGGTGATCACGGTCCGCTCGCCCAGACCAATCCGCGCCGTCCAGCGGGCCAGGTTATGCGCCATCACCTGGACCGCCAGCCAGGCGCCGTTGGCGGCGAAGCGCGCCGACGGCATGTGGTTCAGCCCGACGCCGTACTTGAGGTCGCGTATGGCGTTCTCGACCTCGGCGTGGCGGCGATGATCGGCCTCCAGTTCCAGCGTCTCCCCATCGCGGTCGGTGATGAAGGCGTGATAGCTGTATCTGGCGAAGAGGGCGAGCTGGGAACCGGGCGTCGGCTTCACCCGCCGGACAATGAGCCGCACCGGCGCGGCGTCCGGCTTGGTCTGGAACGGGGTGTAAGTCGTCTCGGCGACATCGGCGGCACCGTCCATCCAGTAGGGAATGGGAGTCCAGTCCTCCTCTGGTATCGCCTCGATCAGGTCCCGCAGGCTGGCGCGCTGGCGGATGGTGATAGAGAAGCGGACATCCATTTCCCGGCAGGCGGCAACGACAGTGTGGGCGTAGAAGCCGCTGTCGGCCCGCACCGTGAGCCGTCCCCTAGCCCCGCCGTAGCGCACCCGCCCCACCGTCTCACGCAGGAAGTGGGCGGCGCCACGGGCGGCGTTGGCCCGGCCCTCGCGCAGCCGGGACATCAGCACTTCGCCGGTGCCGGCGGCAATGGCCAGCAGCGGGTGATAGCCGCGGGCGCCGGTATAGCCGTGGTGGCGCGCTCCCTCCTTGGCCAGTCCATAGGTCTCGCAGATGGTCGAGTCCAGGTCGATGGTCAGGGGCGAGTCGCCGGGTCCGGCCCCAGCGGCCCAGGCCCGGGCCAACAACTGGCGGCTCACGCGGTCGAGTTGACGGACATGCCCCCACCGGAAGCTGCGCAGGAAGGTCCCCAGGGTGGATGGCGCCTTGACCACGCAGCCTAGAACACCGACCGTCCCACCAGCGCGCAGCGCATCGGCGTCGTCGATGCAGTCGCCGCCTGCCAGCGCGGAAGCGACCAGCGTCAGCATCTTGTCCCCAGTGTTCGCCCGTCCCGGCGCTCCGCCGAGGTCAAGGTGATGGTCGACGAGTTCCCGCAGGCCCAGGTGCCGGGCTAGGGTGGCCGGCAGGAGCAGGCCGGCATTGGCCACCAGGCGATGGTCGTCAAAGAGGATGCGGATACGGTCGGGTTTGTTCTGTGGCAGCATCTATTGGGTGCTCCTTGTTTCCGGGCGGGTTTCTGTTCCAAAACCATTATCCCAGATTCAGAGGAGCACCCTCTGCCTTCTTCAAGGGCTGTCCCCAAGGACATCCTTCGGTGGATTCGGGCTAAGACTAAATTGCAAGAGACCAAATCCAATGCCGAATTGGTCGATCGTGTAGTTGGTTCCACCATAGCTGAGTGTCGTATCGGATAGAGAGCCGATGGGGTCGTCTCTATATCCAACAAAATTCGCACTGATCCTACCCGCCGTAAGGGTGGCCGACCAGACGGTGATCTCCGCCGGGACGTCTTCGTACGTGGGGCAGCTTGCGGCCGGCGGGACGGAGCACCTGAGGATGGCGCCGCCGCCGAAATGGCCCGGGCCGCCGCCGCTCACGCCCGGTACGAAGGGCACCTTGGGGGGCTCCATGATGTACACCACGGTCTCCGTGTTGACCTCGGTGTACACCGCCAACTCCAACGCATTGCCCGGTGAGTCCACAGACAGGTTGTCAAGGTCGGCACCCCTACGGAACGCGTCCGCGATGCTGGAGCCTTCTTGAGCGCCCGAGTCCTCGTTGTTGCTCGCGGTCTTCTGCAACCGGTGCCAGGTGCCGCCGAGGTAGCTCCAGACCAGGTGGTAGGAAGTGCTCGCCTCCAGGTTCGTTCCCGGCGGCGCCTCGAAGAAGCTGTGGCCCGCCGCGTATTCGGTGGGACTGACGAGGTCGACCAGCTTCGTGCCCGGCTTTCCGTACAAATCGGCGTGCACGGCCACCGACACCGACGTCGGCCCGTCAGGAAATGAACTGCCGGAGCCTTCGATGTTGACGCCGATCCCCTGCAGCCGGTACCCGAACGTGTCGGAACCGGTCGTGAATCCCTGCGGCAACGCCTTATTGCTGCCGAAACCAAGGTTTACGTAGCCGTTGTCGGTCCGGCCCAGGTTCTGCACCATCGCGTCGAGCGGCACGCCGAGGACGGCCATTAGCGGATCGTCCAGAGCAATATCCCCTTTTCCGCCAGTGAAGCTCACGCCCGCCGCCGCCGGACTGTCAACGCCATCGGAATCGGCGCCTGCAACGCGTTCTAAGACGGCATCTCGTCTCCGTGTCTTTTCGTCGCCAGAATCGGGGCCAACAGGCTGGTCGAAGACGTATGCCTGGCCTCCTGTGCCTCCTGTCACGGTTGCGCCTTGCGGAGCCGTCCATACCGGCAGGCCGGGTGCGTTACGTGTATTGACCAGGCTGAACTGCTTGGCGCCCGTCCGGGAACCCGAGCGCAGGTCGAACGGGTTGGTAAATCCGCTGCCTATTGGTGTTGAGTCGTCCATGTTAAAGGAAACACCGCGGATGAGGTAGCGGTCCGCTGCTCCGAGTTCGATTCCGAAACTAATCTGGTCGCCGACCGAGATGATCTCTTGGTCGTGTGGATCTCTAAGGGGTTGCGCGTAGTTCGAAGCCACGATGCCCCTGGCCCGCTTCGAGCCCTCGACAGCCAGGCGCAGCACGCTGCCGCGCGAGCCGGAAGCTCCCCATGGTCCAGTGTCGCTCAACGCCCGGACGGCCGCGCTGTTGTAGATGACGGCCCCCGTCTCGCCGCCCGCGTCCTCGTCGTCCGAGGTCGTCTCCTTGATCGACAGCGTGGTGCCGAAACCCGACAGCACGATGAAGTAGTTGACGTTCTGGTACGCGAACGCGCCCGCGGGAGCCGTGAACTCGTTCAGGCCGACTGCGAAGGAGGACGGCTTGGCAAAGTCGAAAAGCTTGGTCGCGGTATTGGCTTGAAGGCCCCCTTCAACGCCGCCGCTCCACAGGGAGACGGTCAGACTGGACGGGACCGCGGCCAGCTCGATCGAGACGCTGGAGATTTCGTAGCCTTGGCCGTGATCCCCCAGCCTGAAGCCCACGGCGTAGCGCTGGGTGATGTCGGCATTGGCCGACGCCGACTGGCCCGTGTTGCTGACCAGCGTTGATGGTGTTGCTGACGTGCGGGTCAGTTCGGCGATTGGGCCGAACGGCAGGCTGGTCCTAGCCTCTGAGTAGTTGTTCCCGTCCCTGAACGAGACTCTCACCTTGATCAGGTTGCCGACATCGGCTTCGACAGGCTGGTAACTGGCCGAGTTGGCGCCCACGTTAGTCTCGGAGTTGCCGTCGACCCGGATCCACTGGTAGGACCAGTGGAAGATGGCGTGACTAACACCAATTATGGTAATAGGGAGCCCGTTCCCGTCGGCGATGCCCTCAGTGCCGGCGAACAGGATGCCGGCGCCTTCCGCGGAAGCCAGGACTACCGGCCGGCCGGTGGCGTCCTGGTTCACCGGAGTCTGGGCGTGAACGACCCAGGGGATGAACACAAGGGCGGCGAGGACCGCCAGCCCGATGAGCAGCAGTGGGAGCGGCGCAAGACGCCGTGAGGTGGTCATGACCTACCCCCGGCGAGCCGGGGCCAAAAATCGGGGGGGGGGGGGTGAACATTTGAGCTAGGCTGCCATGGACGGCGGACCCCAGCGCGACCGGCGCAGCGACGGCAGTGGCCGTCTCTCCGTCCGCCGTCTCAGGTGCATGAACCGGTCTGTCGAGCGTCATGTGAATGCCTCCCTCGCACGTTCGGAATTAGCGGAACCTACGATCTCCTCCGCTCTCCGCACGTATAGCGGCGGCCTGCGATTCCGCCTACCTAGTGGTTCCTATTTCGCATTTACCCATGAAAACTCTAGAGGCTCCGCATCGCTTTGGTAAGTGTCAAATCACACTTTTTGGGAAGCACTTTTGATAGGGTGTTTCTGCAACTTTTCGCTCTTGCTGATACAAACGAAAGTGGCTAGATTAGTAGCCATAACCACACCGCCGTGACCGCCAAACACTTCCGTGGTCTCACGCGCGCACCGGAGATGAGATGTCTCAGGCGCCTCGCCAGAGCCGTGGCCTTCATCCAATTAGGGCAGCCGCCAGCGTCCTTCGGATGGGCGGCTCGACGCTCATGCGCCTCGACCCGGACGGGCTGAGATACGTCGCGACCATACTGGTCTGGGCGCACTGGTTCGTCGTTGCCTTCAGTTTTGTGCAGCTGGCGTACCGCCCTGCGGGTTGGCCGGAGCGCTATGTCGTGTATGCGCCGCTGTTCCTGCTGCTGGTGGCGTTCAATGGATACACGCACTACCGGCTGGCGACGAACAAGACCATCACATGGCGCTGGATTCTGGGGCTCGCGGCTATGGACGTAACAATGGTCTCGGTCGCCACGGCGATAGGGGGAGGTTTCAGCCACTATTTCTTGCATCTGCTGTACTACCCCCTGCTGGCCGGGTACGCGTTGGTCTTCACGTCTTTCAGGCTGACCATGGTCTGTGTCACCGTGGTGTCGGCCATGTATCTGGCGATAAGCCTCACCGTTGGGGAAGGAATTGACATGGGGGCAAGGGAAGAGAAGCCCCTGCTGGCCCGGATCTTCGTCTTGTATGCGGTGGCGGCAACGGTCAACCTGATCTCCAGCTTCGAGCGGAGCAGATGGAGGGCAGCGCTAGAGCGGGAGCGGGAGCTCCAACGGGAACGGATCGAGCTCTCCCAGGCCATTCACGATACGGCCGCCCAGACCGCCTTCATGATCGGCCTGGGGATAGACGCGGCCAAACAGGTTGCCGGAGACTCGAACGAGGAGCTCGCCGCCAGGCTCGATGCGACCTCACGGCTTTCCAAGACCGCCGTCTGGCAGTTGAGACACCCGATAGACATGGGCCGCATATTCGAAGGCAGTGAGTTGGGCTGGACCCTGGACTCGCACGTTGCGACGTTCAGAACCATAACGTCGGTGTCGGCGGAGCTGGCTCAGAACGGGGTGGAGCCGCCACTTTCAGTAGAGGTCAGGAGTCTCCTGTTCACCATAGCCCACAACGCCCTCGCCAACGCCTTTCGCCATGCCGGGGCGAGCCGGGTGCTGGTAGAGCTCGACTTCGGACGGGATGAGCTCAGGCTGTCGGTGTCGGACGACGGGGTGGGGCTTCCCGACGACTACGAGGAGCGGGGCCACGGCTTCGAAAACATGCGGGCGTACGCCGGGCGTCTGGGCGGACGGCTTATCGTCGAACCCAGGGGTTCGGTCGGGGGCGCGAGCGTGACCTGCGTGATGCCGTTGGCTCGCGGAGAACAGGAGGGATAGGTTGTCAACGGAGTCTCGTCGCATAAGGGTGCTGCTCGCAGACGACCATGCGGTCACGCGGGAAGGTCTTCAGGTGATTCTGGAGCGGTCTGAGGAGTTCGAGGTGGTGGGCCAGGCCAGGGACGGAGTGGAGGCGGTGAAGGCGGCCTCCGAGCTGTCGCCCGACCTGATCGTCATGGACGTCATGATGCCAAAGAAAGACGGCGTGGAGGCGTGCCGGGAGATCATGGAGTCTCTGCCCGACACAAAGGTGATCATGCTGACCGCCTCGACGGAGGCGAACGCCGTGATAGAGGCGGTGGCCGCCGGTGCGGCCGGCTATCTTCAGAAGGTGGCAGGGATGGACCAGCTCCTGGGCATGATGAAGGGCGCGGCTGCGGGCGAGGGGCGGCTGCCGACCGAGGTGGTGAGGCGGGTCTTCGACAGGATTCGGCGCAGGGCGAAATCGAAGGAGGAGGTCGACCTGAGCCAGAGGGAGAAGGAGATACTTGTGTCGTTCTGCCGGGGCATGTCATACGTCGCGATTGCAGAGGCAAGGGAAGTCAAGGTGGTTACCATCCGAAACGCCATCTACACCATTCAGGTGAAGCTGGGCGTTGCCTCGAAGCAGGAGATCGTGGTCTGGGCAGTGCGGAACGGGCTGTTGGATGACTGACCACGCAGGCTGGCTTACGAGGGAATCTCGCGGGGCCGGTGCGCGCCATGGTGAGGAACCGCCCCCACAAGCTCGATGAGGACAAGGGGAGTCCCGGGTACATCATGGCGAGAGCCAAGAGTCAGAGACAATTGGAGCGCCGGCAACTGCTTGAAGCGCTGTTGGCCCACCTCCAATGGGGAGATGAGGAGTGAAATAGGATGCCGCACCCCGACCTTGCCGTCGTCACCGGCGCCTTCAGCTATACGGGCAGGTATGTCGCCCGGCGTCTACTTGACCAGGGCGTCCATGTAAGGACCCTCACCCGCAGCCCGGATGCGGAGAACCCCTTCGGCGGCCGGGTGGAGGTGGCCCCCCTGGACTTCTCCGACGCCGATGGGCTGCGCCGCTCGATGCAGGGAGCGGGCGTCTTCTACAACACCTACTGGATACGGTACGCGCACGGAAGAACAACCTTCGACCTCGCGGTGGAGAACACGAGGACGCTGTTAGAGGCTGCCAAGAGGGCGGGCGTTGGCAGGATAGTCCATTTCTCGGTGACGAACGTCTCCTCCGGGTCCGGGCTGCCCTACTTCAGGGGCAAGGCCCAGGTTGAGGCCATGCTGGTGGGCCTCGGAGTGCCCTATGCCATCATCAGGCCGACGCTGGTCTTCGGGGTCGGCGACCTGCTGCTCAACAACATGGCTTGGGCGCTGCGGCGCTTCCCCGTCTTCCCCGTCTACGGGAGCGGTGACTATCCGGTCCAGCCTATCTACGTCGAAGACCTTGCGGCCCAGGCGGTGGAGGCCGGCTCTCTGAGCGAGAGCTCCGTGGCCGACGCTGCCGGGCCGGACACCTTGTCATTCGAGGCCCTGCTTCGCCTGCTGGCCTCCTCAATGGACGTCCGAAGATGGTTCCCGCACACGCCTCCGCGCGTGGGTCTGGCCTTGACCGGGCTGGTCGGCCTGCTGATGCGTGACATGGCGCTCACCCATGACGAGGTTGTCGGTCTCATGGATGGTCTGCTGACATCGGACGAACCGCCGACGGGCACCACCAGGCTGACCGACTGGCTGGCAGAGAACGGGGACGGACTAGGGAGGCGGTATGTGTCCGAGCTTCGGCGGAACTACAGGGGGTAGTGGCCATCGGGACGGGTCGGCCAAAGGTTGGCTGCGCGAGCATAGGCGGCATTGCCGCCGCCCATGCGGTCCTGTCATAATCGTGGGGTGGTGGGCCGGGCCTTGGGGAGCCTCACAGTCCCCCCAGCCACATCTCGAAGATTGTTCCACCTACTATCCACTTAGGCCCACCATGACGTACCGAATTCATAACTCGCCCGTTCAGGGCGATCTCTGCGGCGTCCGCTCCACCTATCGGAGAGTCCTCCGGCGTGGGTATTGAGTAGACGATGGCGGCCCTGCCGGGCTTGACCACGACCTCCTTGACGAAGGAGCCGACGAAGGCTTTGGTCTCGGTAAGCTCGCTGGTCTTGAGGAACTCGCTCATCTCGGCGGCGAAGGTGGCGATGGTGTCGGCGCTGCCGAGGAACTGCCGCCGCTCGGCCAGCAGCCCTCTCGCCTCCTCTGCGGCTACCTCCAGCTTCTCCTTGCGCTCCCGGTGCTCGCGGATGCGGTCCGAGGCGTCGGCCATCTCGGTGTCGGTCGTCTCGATGTGGTTCCAGATGCGCCCCAGCCGCTTCTTCACGTCCTCAAGCTCCTCCTCGATGTTCTGAAGCCTCTCCCTCTGGTCGCGGGCCACCCCGTCCATCTCCTCGTCCAGCAGCTTCACCAGGTCTCTGATGTTGGACTCGGTGAGGACGTTCTCCCTGATCTCGTCGACGATGAGCTTCTCGAAGTTCCTGGCGTTGAGCCTGGGGGTCTTGCAGGTTCCCTTGCCGCGCTTGAGCAGGGAGTGGCAGATGTAGTAGGTGTACTTGCCGCTCTTGGCCTCGGCTGCGGTCATGGCCTTGCCGCAGGTCTCGCACTTGGCGATGCCGCTCAGGAGGTAGGGGCTGGAGGTGCGGCGGGGGTTCACCTTCTTCGGGGCGCGGGACCCGAGCAACCTCTTGGCCTTCTGGAAATCCCGCCTAGAGACGATGGCGGGGTGTGCGTCGTCGACGCGCACGGGGGGAGCGCCGTCCTTGGCGTTCGCTCCCCAGACCAGGGTGCCGGTGTAGGCTTCGGTGGAGAGCATGGTGTGGATGGTGGTCTTGAGCCACTTCTTGCCGTTGGTGGTGGGGATGCCCTCTGAGTTGAGTGTCTTGGTCACGTCGAGGATGCTCTTGCCCTGTAGCACCATGTCGAAGACTCGCCTGACCACGGCGTCGGCGGGCGGGTTCAGCTCCAGCTTGGGACGCTTCTTGGCCCCGTCCTGGACGTAGACCCGCTTGTAGCCGTAGGGGCGTGAGCCGGTCATCGAAGAGAGCAGCGTCGTGGAGGACGTTCACCACATGCGGCTGATGGCGCTGCTGCAAGAGCTGGTGCGGGAGAAGGGGAACAGGGGCGCGGCGGCGGCGTTGGGCCTGGACCCCAGGACGATTGCCTCGTGCATGAAGACCGGAAGGTTGACCTGGCGTGTGCGGGAGGCGTTGGAGCGTGGGCTACAGTCGGGGGCAGGCTCGGCGGCGGCCCGGCAGCGGGAGCGCAACGACGCCCTGGAGGGTCGCATCGAGGAGTTGGAGGGGAAGCTCCGAAGCGGCCTCGACGAGGTTCGGGCAGCCGTCGCAGGAGAGGTCAAGGCGATGCTCGAGGAGCAGTCCAGGGCGATGCGGCACGTGGAGCGGCGGCTGGTGCGGTTGGAATCGGGAGCGAACGGGTCTGAGACGCTCTCTCCGACCGGAGCGGACAGCGAACCGAGGCCGAAGAGAAGGTACGCCCCCAGCCGGCCGTATCCCCAGCTGGTGAGCCTGGAAGCCGAACCCAACGAAGACCTGGTGTACGGCGACGCGACGCCGGTGATCGTCGAGTGGCGCGGAGAGCGGGCCGAGTTCCTCAACGCCCTGAAGACAGGCACCACACTGGACAGGACGGAGGTCCAGGAGCGGATGTTGGAGCTGGAGCTCGCCATCGTCGAGGAGCACGAGTTGACGCTGCCCCCGGCCTCCTTCCCCTGGGATCAGTTCGACCGACGGGATAAGGTCTGGGAGCGGAGGCAGGACCTCAAGCGGGTTCGGGCCGAGCGGAACCGGGCGCTGCTGAGGCGTTGGCTGCGCCGCGTCCTGACCTTCGGACAGTGGCGGCACCGATGCGACGGCGGGGGACGCCGAGGCCCGCCCCCGTCGAACTGCTGGTGTACGACAGCTGGAAGTTGAGGCGCAGGTCGCCGAGGTCAAACAGGCGCAACTGCCACCACGAGGAGACCGACCAGCCGCCACGATCGTTGTTCTCCTGGACGGGGTTCATGGTCGAGGAGTCGGTCAAGCCCAAGGGCCGCAAGCGCGAGCCGCAGCCCGCACCTACGTCACTCGTCGAGTGTGCTCTCAGCAGCAGAAAAGAGAAGGAACCGGAGCCGCTTGGCGCGGGAGGCATATCTGCTCTTGACGTTCCGCACCGGCAGGGATATTGTTGTGTCACAACAATATGTGAGCAGGTCGGCAATACAATGACGCTCGAAGACTATCTTACCGCCATGGAAGCCGCGCACCGACTGGACGTACATCCTGAGACTGTTAAGCGCCTGTGTCGCCAGGGCGACTTGCCGGCTCAGAAATTCCGCAACACTTGGCTCATCCGGCGGGATGATTTGGATGTGTTCTCAAGCACCTATGACCCTCGCCCTGGCGCGAAACGCAGATTGCTATGATGCGCTTCGAGATGGCTCCAAGCTTGAATGTGCTCCTAGTATTGCTGTCGAGGGCAAAGGATACTAGGGATGATAGGTGAGCAGCGAATGAATGGGCCGGGTACCGATGTGCACCAAAGGAACGGCGTACCTGCCGAGCAGGACAGGGCGGGCAGATCAGACCGCTCGCATAGTGAGCCACTGACGTTCCTGGACTTCTTCGCAGGAGCCGGACTCGTCCGACTTGGCCTGGAGTCCTCTTGGTCGTGCACTTGGGCGAATGACATCGACGCCAGAAAGCAGGAAGTATATGAGGCCGAGTTCGGGAGGATTGGCCGAGGGATTCAGGAAACTATTGGAAACGTACAACGAACGTGTGGAGGAGGTCGAGACAGACAGATCTCTATTGATTAGACTCCTGGAAAATCTCTGAGGATTCCTTAAGTGACTGATCATGTAGACAGCCGCACACGAAGCCAGATCATGGCGAAGGTGAGATCACGGGACACGCGGCCCGAAATGGAAATACGCCGAGCGCTGCACAGGGCGGGCTATCGCTTCAGACTCCACCGCTCGGACCTACCCGGGAAGCCTGACTTAGTGTTCCCTCGATATCGCCTAGCCCTTTTTGTCCATGGCTGTTTCTGGCACCGCCATGGGTGCAAAAGAACTACGATGCCCGCAACCAACACAGAGTTTTGGTCGAAGAAATTCGACCGCACTCTAGAAAGGGATCAAAGAGCTTTGAGAGAATTAGAAGAGGTCGGGTGGGCTACCACCGTTATCTGGGAATGCCAAATCGGAATCGGAATCGGAATCGGTCGCCTAATTGAGACGCTAAATGAAATTCCGCAGCCAACTGATTGAAGCCATCGGCCAGCAAGGAAAGAGTCGTCTAATGCAGACTTCAGGTCGATTCAATATGGAGCCACCGCAGGATTCATCTCCTTGCCAGATCGGCTCGCCGTGAACCTGGGGCTCCTACAATGATCAAGGCCATTGACTTCTTCTGCGGGGCAGGTGGACTAACTCGCGGTCTGCTAGATGCTGGCATTTCGGTCGTTGCTGGAATTGACAATGACGACCGGGTACGGAAAACCTATGAAAGCAACAACGAGCCGAGCCGTTTCATCGCCGCAGACATCAAAGATGTAGATATCGATGCCCTTCGCCAAGAATTGGGCATTTGTTCAAAGGAACCCACTCTCTACGCAGCCTGTACCCCTTGTCAGCCATTCTCCACTCTCAATACGATGCATGCAGTAGACGGCAGAAAGTCTCTACTTCTCGACTTTGCCTCGATCGTAGAACAGGCACCTCCCGACTACATCATTGTGGAAAACGTACCTGGCCTGGGTAATGCTTTCGGGAAAGAAATCTACGATGAGTTCGAGAGAACCTTGACGAAGCATGGATTCCAAATCGATGCCGAAATGTTGGATGCCAAGGAGTTCGGTGTGCCCCAGACCCGCAAGCGCTTCATCTTGGTTGCCTCGAGGCACGGTCGCCCTCATTTGCCGAAACGGACAACTAGTAAGCGATTCAGGACGGTAGGGGACTCAATTCGAAGATTTCCAGCTATAGGCTATGGGGAGAAATCAGACAGCTATAAGAACCATGTTGCAAGGAGATTACTTCCGCACCATCTGCGGATCGTGGAGGCCGTGCCGGCGAATGGTGGAAGCCGCAGAGACGTGGCAGACACGTCCATATTGCTCAAATGCCATCAGAAGAATCCCGAAGCTCATAAGGATGTCTTCGGTCGGATGTCTTGGGACCTGCCTGCTCCAACGCTAACCTGTAGATGCACTGATGTCTATTGCGGTCGATTCACACATCCAGAGCAGCACCGAGGTATATCGCTACGCGAGGCTGCGGCCCTACAAACATTTGACGACCAGTACGAGTTTTTCGGAGATTCGATTCTGGAGCAAGCCCGACAGATCGGCAACGCCGTGCCAGTTAGGTTGGCCAAACTATTGGGTGACTCCATAATCGAAACCCACGCTCGCGAATCCTAATCCTAGCGAGGTCAGCAATGGCAACCGGCGTAGCAAGTAAGCCTCCCTACACTATGCGGTTCGATGTGGGAACCATTAAGCACCTCGGCTTGCAGATGTACTCCACCCTGCCTCCAGTTATAGGCGAGTTGGTGGCGAATGGCTGGGATGCCAATGCGACCCGCGTTGAAATCTCTATTCCGGCCACCCCGTTGGACCTCGATGAGTCTGAGGTAACCATATCCGACAACGGCATCGGCATGTCTGACGCAGACATACGAACCAAATACGTGGTTACCGGGCGAGACCGCCGCGAGGAGGAAGGATCCGACGAGACTCCAGAACCTCTCAAACGCAAAATAATGGGTAGGAAAGGCATCGGCAAGTTTTCCAGTTTCGGGATTGCAAAAGAGATCGAAATAGAAAGTGTAAAGGATGGGGAAGTCAGTCGGCTGGTAATGAATTATGACTCCATGCTTGACAACGCGGCCAACCAGTCTATCACGTTCCCAGCACTTCCACCCACAGCGACCGTAGACAATGGTACCAAAATCACCTTGAGGAAGTTTGCGAAATTCCGTAGTAGAAGAATCCCGGTCGACATCCTCCGAAAGGGACTTGCCAGACGATTCTCCATCATCGGCGGGCAAAACGACTTTGAGGTAGTCATTAACGGCTCCCCCATATCTCCACAAGAGCGGAACCTTCAGGCATTGCTTGACAACGACGCGGAGGGAAACCCCTACATCTGGCACTATAAGGATGTGAGGATAAAGGACAGCGAAGACTGGACGGTTTCCGGGTGGATCGGAGCACTAAACAGAACAAGTCCGAATCTTGATGGTATAGATCGCGGCATAGCTTTAATGGCCAGAGGGAAACTAGTTCAGGAGCCGTTTGTATTTGAAGCAGTCGTGGGGCAACAATATGCCCTCTCCTACATCATTGGAGAACTCGATGTTGAGTTCGTGGACGCCGCCGAAGACACCATAGGCACGAATAGAAACACCCTCGTGTGGGATACAGATGCAAATGCCGCACTAAAAGAATGGGGACGGACGGAAGTCAATAAGATTGCGCGGGAATGGGCTCGCAAGCGAAGCGAAGACAACCGCAGAATGCTTGAACAAAATGAGCTGTATTTGGAATTCAAGCAACGGGCCGATGAGAGTGGTAGCACTCGGGCGTTGAAACTCGCCGATCAGTTGGTGCGTCAAGCCATCGACAAGAATCCGACCGCTCCCTTCAAAGAACTGGAGCCAATCATACAGATGTCTCTTGATTTCTTGGAGTTTGACGCCTTCTGGGAAATCGCCTCAGATCTGACCGACGCAGATTTGCATGACACGGGAACTATACTCAACCTGTTTAGGGAGTGGCAGATAGTGGAAGCCAAGGAAATGTCCAGAGTTACCGAGGGAAGAATAAGCACGATTCAGAAACTTCAATATCTAATCGACCGAGATGCATTGGAAGTCCCCACTCTGCACAATTTCCTTAAGGAGTTTCCTTGGGTAATAGACCCTCGGTGGACATTGGTCGACGACGAGGTCACCTACAGCAACTTGCTTCGTAAGACGTTTCCAGAACAAACAGACCTGCCGGAGAGTGAGAGGAGAATCGACTTTCTTTGCGTAAGAGAAGGCACAAACTTGGTGGTTGTGGAAATCAAGCGGCCGGGACTACGAGCGTCGATGAAGGAGCTGTCTCAGATCGAAGAAGAGGTCTCCTTCATGAGGGATTATGTCTCCAAAACCACGGATCCAGAGCATGTGTACAAAACCGTCACCGGGTATCTTCTATGTGGCAACATGGTAAACACCTATCAGGTCAGAGAAAGAAGTAATAACCTCGCTAGGGCGGAAATCTATACGCGATTGTACTCAGATCTCCTATCCATGGCGCAGCGAGTCCACAAGGAATTCATCAACCGATACAATGAACTGAAGAAGGCTAAGGCTAGCGCTGCTGGGTGAGCCCTCCGAGCCCTACGTGCGGGGAGACCTGACCGTCGACTATCCCCAGCGCAGTGTGACGGTGGCCGGATGCCCGGTCGCGCTCACCGTGATGGAGTACCGGATGCTGGTCGAGCTTTCGGTCAACGCAGGCCCGCGCTGACCCACGAACATCTGCTGCAACGGGTCTGGGGACCGGACAAGGGCGAAGACTCCGGGCCGGTGAGAAACATCGTCAAGAGGCTGCGCCGCAAGCTGGGCGACGACGCATCCAACCCGGCCCATATCTTCGCCGAGCACCGCGTCGGCTATCGGATGGAGAAGGGGCAGGAGGAGCCGGAGGCGTGACGGAGCCGGAGAACGGGGAGGGGGTCGCCGTGCCCCCTTGTTCTCTCCCTCCCCGTCACGCCATACTATCTAAGGTTCCGGCCCTCGGCAGGCGTACAGGCTGCCCAGCCACATCTCGAAACTGGACTCCTTATAGGAGGACCTCCCACCGGAAAGTTCGCAATTGAGCTTGTCTCAGAAGTAGTACCAAACGCCTTGACCTCGCTCGTTCAAAACGATATATGGGGTCCCCAGCGTCTCTGGTAGTCGTATATCGCAGTGCTTTCAGATATTGTTACGCCTGTCGTCGCACCATTTTGCCGCAGACAGGGGGGCGGAGACTTCTGAGACAAGCTCTGTTCGGTACGCTCCGGCCCACCTGAGAGGGCTTGAACCCGTAGGGCAGTCGGCAGACCTGTTTTTCAATCCACCACAGATGGGAGGTCTGTAGCTCCGCAGGCTGTTGCCACCTATTCAACCTCAGTTGCATCCAAATCGACTGCCCATGAGAACCGTACTCTTTTGTGTTGATTGGAAGACGGAGAACTCCGTTTCGTCCCAAACGATAGTCGGGAAGTCGATGAGGTCGAGACCGGTCTGCACCAGCCTGGGGTGGCAGATGAGGACGTCGATGCCCTCCTTCACCCTGTCCGCCACCCACGCCTCACGGCGGTTCGGGGCCACCGCGTCGGCCTTCATCACCGCCACCCGGAACCCGTGCCGGGTGAGGATGTCGTCCATCCGCCCCGTGATGTCCCTGGTCCCGGTATGGGTGGCGTAGACCAGCACCCGCCTTCCCTCCAACCGCTCGGCGGCCACCAGGTCGATGAGCGCCTTCTCCTTCGGGTAGAGCTTCTCCTCGGACAGGGGCGGCACCTGCACGATGACGTCGCCCGTCCTGGGTCGAACACCGTCTCCCCCCTGGTGCAGCCATCCGGGTAGGCCAATAGGGTCTGGAGGTAGGTCGCCAGCAGCCGCTTGGAGCCGCTCTTGAGGGCGGCCGCCAGCTCCTTGCGCAGCTCCTCGAATACGGTGTTGTAGGCGCTGCGCTGGGAGTAGCCCGTCGCGTCCTCCTCCGAGTCCATCGAGGACACGAGGATCTTCTCCTCGTAGGAGGGCAGCCCGGAGGCAACGTCCGCCAGTCTGAGGAAGACGGTGTTGCCGATTATGTGAAAGAGGGCGCTGGGCACGAGGCCCGGCCTCTCCCTGACCACCTTGCGGAACTTGCGCCGGCGACTGTTGCGCCCGTCCTCCACCGCGTCGTCGTCGGGCTTGCCGACGGTGATCTCCTCGAAGCCGTACCGCTGTATCCAGCGGTGCTCGTCGGAGCGCCCGAACTCCGTCCTGATCTCAGGCGAGAACCGGTAGAGCAGGTGGAAGATGGTCGAGGAGTAGCCGCCGAGGAGGGTCCCGGTCAGGCTGAGAGACTTGCCGCAAACGTCGGCGAGGATGCCCGCGGCGATGCCCTAGGCGCTCCCTCGCCCCTTGAACTCGTGAACTTCGTCGCCGATCAGCAGGTCGAAGAACCCCTTCATCCGGTGCTTGATGTAGTCGGCCAGCGGGTAGCGGGCCGGGCCGGACCTGTCGGCCTGCCAGAGGGGAGAGCCGCAGGCGGCGCAGGTGTGCTTGCGGCGGTTCAGGTCGGCGTCCGTCAGGGGCACGCCGTCCTTGTCCACGACCTGCGCCGTGCAGTCGGGGCAGCAGGGGATGCGGAAGGGCTCCCCCGTCTCCTCCTCCCGTATGAGCCTGCCCCTGGACGTGGCCCACCGCTGTATCACGGCGGGCATCCAGCGGTAGGACAGCTTGGCCTTCTCCCGGCTCATCACCGCGAAGAGGGGGCCGGAGCCTATGGAGAGGCGGAGCCGCTCCAGGTCGGTGATGGACTCGACGATGGCGGCGCGGACGCCGGGCACCGTCATCTCCACCTCCCGCTTCCACTTGGGCACCAGGTGAGGCGGGCAGATGATGAGGATGCGCTCGAATCCCGCCATGTGCGCGGCGGCCGCGCCGAGTAGGGTAGGCCGCCGGCGAGTTACCCCGCGTTAGCGAGGCACTTTTCCGTCGGCCCCCCTCCGAACCGGACGTGCGGCTTTCACCGCATCCGGCTCTCCAGTGTCGATGTGGGTAGTGTCAAAGCGGGGGATGGTTTGCACCATCCCCCGTTGCATGGGTGGGTATTAGGTGGTGGGACGTTAGTTTTGGGAACTGTAGCGAATTGTACCCACACCCCTTGGCAAAGGGACTAATGCGCCATTCTAGCGGCGTGGGACGGTATCGCCGGGTTTGAACTCGTCATTCAGCCAGCGGACGAATGAGCGGGCGTGGTGGCAGTAGGTGTGCATGGTTGCAGGTTTCAATGGTGCGGCCTCAACCTCAGTAATGTACGCCGCAAGGGCGGCCTTGACCTCCGTCATGGTCGACGCGGTGACCTTTGGCACGATTCCCTCCCTCCTTACGCTTCTGCGTAGCTTTGGTGGCCGTCTGGCGCCCCAACGGTGCGGTTCCGCTAGCACTCCTTGAGCTGCTGTTCTACGCTCTTTCTCGCCAGCAGGTACCAATTGCGGTTCGTCTCGGTCGGATTCGTCTGATACCTGTCGAGGCTACGTTGGAATGCCTCGAAGTCCTGTTCCAGCCTCAGCGAGCGGTTCTTGCAGGCGATGTATCGGTCGACCATCGCTTTGTAGTCTGCGGCCTGCCTCTCTATGACGTTCTCCCGCGATGATCTCTCACCGTTTGAGTTTTCGCCTGTTGATAGACATGAGCCGAATACGATCACTGCCAAGGCCATCAGCCCCAGGAGCAGCGGCAGATACTTATAACCCGATAGCTGCTGACTCCGGTCGGCCATGCTTACCTCCAGTTTGTTCCACCCCCCGTGACGGGGGCCTACAGTCGAGCGGGCGTGGGGTCACGAAGTCAAACTTGCGCCCGCTAGGGTTGCGTAGACGTTCCGTAGTTTACAATCTTGGTGACACTACCGACAACTGCGATTGCGGATTACTTGCGCCCGTGGTGGATGTCCATGTGACACGTCCGGCAGACCACAAGGGTCTTGCGTTTTCGCGCCGCCATGATTTGAACCCACTTGGGCTTTTCCTGTTGGCCTTTCACGTTTAGGTCGCGAAGCGCACGGATGTGGTGGACGTTGATGTCCTCCGTTGAGCCGCACATCTCGCATTCGTCCGCTAGGAGCCGTTTGACCAGCTCGTTGCGTTCCGTCCTGTATCGCTGAGGCTGTTGGTCTATGAGAACTGCCTGCCGTTGCCGTTTCAGGGGTATGCCACCGAAGTACGTCACTAGGGGACGCTTGCCGTTGTCCCGCTGCTTGATGACCTGTAGGCAGACACGCGGCCCGTGCTCGGTTTCAACGACGCTCTTGTATTTGCGACGCATCTTCCGTGCGGTGGACTTGTGCTTTGCCGCTAAGGTTCTTGTCAGCGACCGCTCCATGACCCCTCGCAGTCTCCCCAAGTGAGAGACGTTGTAGGCCAGAAGGTAGTAGTTGACGACGCCCCGGAACTCCGACTGATACCTGTCCACGATAGAGTAGTCCTCGTCGTGGAGGAGGTAGTTGCGGTGGGCCGGTTTGCCGCTTCGCATGTAGGCTTGGCAATGTTGTTCGATGACGTTGGCGGGAACCCGCAGTCCGATTTGGCCGTTGACCCTGCGCCGACCGTTGCGGTCGAACTGGTCGTTGGCCTGTTGGTTCACGAGCTCGTAGCCGAGGAACCGCGCCGCCTGGCTGGTGGCGTGGGTTATGAGAGTTTTCTCCCTGGATAGCTCCAGCTTGAGCGAGTCGCGCAGGAACGTCTCCAAGGACTCTTTTACCTGTTGGGCTTCGGCCTTTGTCCCGATGAAGCCCAGCACGAAGTCGTCCGCGTAGCGTACGTACCGTAACCGGCGGTAGCCGGGGTCGTAGGGGTCGCGTGATGGCAATTGTTGCATTTGCTTGCGCAGTTGCAGTGCCTCGGCGTGGTTCCCCCGTTTCCTCTGGCGGGCCGCTTGATTCAGCAACCGTGTGTACTCGCGGTTGTCTCTCCGCTCTGTGCCTCGGGTGTGGGCTGGTATCAGCACGTTCTCGACAAACTTGTCCAACCGGTCTAGGTAGATGTTGGCGAGGAGAGGGCTGACGATGCTGCCTTGCGGTGTACCGCTCAGCGTGCGACCGTATTTCCAATCCTCAACGTAGCCTGCTTTCAGTAGATACGTGAGCAGGCGTAGGAATCGGTTGTCGTGGAGCTTCTCGCCGAGCACCGACAACATTACCTCGTGGTCGATGTTGTCGAAGCACCCTTTGATGTCGCCCTCGACGAACCAGCGGACACCGGTCCAGTGGGTGGTCACGTTGCTCAAGGCGGTGTGGCAACCCCGGTCGGGCCGAAAGCCGTGGGAGCGGTCGGAAAACTGCGGCTCGTAGTAGGCTTCCAGAATCATCCGGATGACCTCTTGCAGCAGCTTGTCCGGCCCCGTCGGTATGCCCAAGGCGCGGGTCTTGCCGTTAGGCTTGGGAATGTTGACCCGTCGCACCGGCGTCCATCGGAACCGCTCGTAGCGCAAGGCTTCGATGATGCGGTCGATTTTCGCCAGTGACATACCGTCCATGGTCTCTGCGGTGACGCCCTTGGTCGTAGCTCCCTGGTTTGAGTAGATGCGTCCGTAGGCCCGCAGGTAAAGGTTCCGGTTGTAGAGCAGCCGATAGATGTTCTCCAGCGGCAATCCTCGTTCTCCGCGTTCGCGTATGACGTTCAGTACAGTTGCGGCTTGTTGCATTATGCATACCTCCCTGGTTATGTCCGTCGTTGACACCTGTCCTCCTTCGCCATGTACCGGGCTTTCCCCGGCTCGGACTACTACGAGGACTCCGTGACCATAGGGGTCTCCCCCCGTAGGCCATCCCGCGTTCCGTTGACATAGGACGTTCTAGCGCGACTGTAGGTGCCCCGTTCGTCCCCTTGAATGACCGCATCGGTCATCGTCCACTCATCGGAGTTGCATTGGCACATTCATCGTACCGAGGCAATGAGTGGCGCCGGGTTACAAGCGTTCTACCGGCGGGTGGCAAGAACACCATCTGGGAACTGGGGTTCAGGCAGTCTAGCTTTCACCGTATCGCGCGGGCCTTGCGGAACCAGCCCTACAACGCTTTGGGGCTGTAGCCGCTTTACCGACATGCTGCTTTCCCCCTAGGCTTTCGCTTCGGGGTGGGTCGGTTGGCCCAAGAACTTTCTCCGAGTTCTTCCCGACTGAGCCGGGTATCCTATGCCGCGTGACGCGGCGCACTGAAGGTCTTGCCCGTGCCCATCTCGCCGACGACCGTGGTGCCCCGGTGGGCCTTGAGGGAGAGGGCCGCGCCCCTGATGGCGTCGGCCTGCGCCCCCAGGGGCTTGCGGAGCAGCCTGGGGAGCGTGCCGCCGTTCTCCGAGGGGCGGTAGAGGGGCGGGTAGGACTCCACCACCCTCTTGGCGATGGCGTCCTTGAACGTGTCGATGAAACCTCCGAGGTTCATATCGTGTCGTCCTCCTTTTCCGTTGTGGGCCGGAGGACGACGCCGGGACCCGGGACACACCACGCCCCCGGTGGGGGACGTGTCTGAGTCGCGGGTTTCTGGAAACGTCCCCAGGCGGTTGCTTGAACGTGCGAGACCCGCGCAGTTGGCGGGCCTCGTGAGTGCGGCTCTGCGTGAGCCGTCTATGCTGCTTTCAGGGCCTCCCTGCGGGCGGCTTCGGCGATCCTGTACTCCTCGTAGCACCTTCCCCTCAGGTGGTACGCCTTTACCGGGGAACTGACGGCCCGCCCGCCGATGATGTCCACCGAGGCGGTCTGCATGGCGGGTTCGCCGGGGGCGATGGGCTGCCCGCACCGGCAGCAGGCTTCCAGCGTCATGGTCGTCTGCATCTTCAACCTTCCGTTCCTTATATGAGGGTGTAGTCCGTTGCGTCCAAACGAAGCGAGGCCCCGCCGGTCTCCCGTAGGGGATGAACGGGGCCTCGTGGGTAGAGCTCCGGGTGAGCCGTCCGGGCTAGGCGGCGATGTCCTCGATGCGTCCGTCGCCCAGGTCGAGGGCCACCACGGTGGTCGTCAGCTACTCGCGGTGGACCTCCTTCTCCGGGGCGTCCTCGACCAACACCATCTCCTTCGAGGTGCGGCCCTTGACCAGGATGCGCCTGTCGTCGCCTTCGAGCACCAGGTTGTCGAGGAAGCCCGCCGCCACCAGCATCGCCATGTGCCCCCGTTTGAGGGGCATCAGCGGCCGGGTGCGGTTGTCCTTCGCGGGCCAGAGGGTGTCGGTTATCTCCGTGCTGGCCCACAGCCCCGACCGGCGAGCCTCGGCCGCCGCAGCGACGGGATCGACGGTCCGGGTGGTGAACAGGATGTCGCCGCTCGGCGTGGTGGCGGGCGTGTACTCCGGGTGGGAGTAGGAGTTGCGCTGGGAGCGCAGGGGCTCCGGCTCGCCCAGCGACCACTCCAGGACCATGCTCTCGGCGGGGGCGTCGGGAACGGGGTCGGCCTTCCGGTAGCCGAACAAGACCACCTGGTCGAAGACCTCCCGTTCAGGGTCAGGGAAGGCCCAGCATCGCATCCGCCCGTAGTGGGTGGACAGGTAGCGGGCCGAGACCGCGAGGCGCTGCCGTGGCACGATGAAGACCAGCAGGCCGCTCTCGGCCAGGTAGCGCGTGCAGTGGGTGAGGAAGGCGTGCTCCGTCCGCTTGTCCTCCGAGTCGTAGTCGTAGGGGGGATTCAAGAGGAGCAGGCCGAAGGCCCCGTTCGCTATCGAGGTGGCGAACAGGTCTACTGCCAGGGTGCGGTGGAGCCGCTTCTCGGCCTGCTCCGCCCTGTCCCGGTGCAGCTCGACGCCGTAGGTCTCGATGGTCATGGCGTTGGGCTGGTCGAGGCCCTCGGCCAGCCTCTCAAGGGCGTCCCCGGCCCCGCAGCAAGGGTCGAGGATGCGGATGGTCTCCCGGCCCCGGTGGTAGTAGCCGGAGGGGGTGTGAATCAACTCGGCGATCAGGTCCACCACCCGCTCGGGAGTCGGGTAGTAGCCTCCTTTGGCTTGTGCAGCGAGTCTCATGTCGTCTCTCCTTTCTTGGTGTCTTGCGCCGTCTTGATGCGCCGCTTGTTCCTGCGCTTGGCCCTCTTGAGGGTCCTATCCATCGGACGCCTCCCTGGGCAGCGTCAGCCTGCCCGACGCAACGGCGTCGGACAGGTCTTCGCGCAGCTTCTTGGCCTTGGGGGAGCACCGGTAGGCCGAGACGCCCACGGACTGGAGGGGAACGATCTCCCCTTCCTCCAGACCACGCTCCCAGAGCCAGGCTGTCCAGGAGCCGTGGAGGGGCAGCGGGCTGCGCTTGTCGAGGAAGCGGTGGTGCAGCGCCGGGGCCTCCTCTTCGCTCTGCGCCAGCAGCAGGAAGGAGTCCTTCTCGTAGCCGTACTCCGCCGTCTTGGTGTAAACGAGGGCGTGCCATCCGCCGGACACCGGCAGGCGGGCGATCTTGGTCGTCCAGGTCCCGATGGTCTCGTAAGGAACCTGGCACCGCTGGTAGCCGCCGTGAAGCGCCATGCCGTCCGCGCCCTTTATGATGTGGGCAACGTCCGGCGGCTGCTTCAGGAGGGACGCCCAGATCGCCTTGAGCGCGGTCTGGCTCCCTACCATCGAGACGAACCAGAGGCCGTCGGGCGCATCGTCGCGGGCGAAGGCGTCGGCGGTGGCCGAGAAACCCCCGGCGGTGATCGTGAACAGGTCTTCGGGGTCTATGGTGTGAGTCGCTAGCATGTCATGTCTCCTTTCCGTGCGTGGGTTCAGTGAGCGCGGGAGAGCGAGTCCCCCGCGTGAGGCCCCGGCAGGGGTCGGTGCGACTCCGTGGAGCTAGGGCGCGTCCTCCGTGGGCCGGTCGTCCAGGAGCTGGCAGTCGCTCAGGTGGTAGGCGGCTCCCCGAAAGCGGGACTCCGCCAGGGCCTGCTTGGCCTCTTCCAGCGTGTCGCCCTCCAGCCCCCAGACGGTGGCCCAGGTCTCCCGGCACGTCCTCTCGTGGGCCTCTCTCTCCTCCTCCGGGCCGCCGTAGACGACGCAGGGGAAGGGGTCCGGGTCCCGGTCTATGAGCGCCACGAACCCGCCCTCCCCGACGAAGCCGGCCCCCGGAACCTTCCACTTGATGGGAGCGTTCCTGATGTCCTCTTCCTCTATTCGCTCGGTCATGTCGTCCTCCTTTGTCTCTTGGCGTGCTGATGCAGCCGTGGCCGTCAGTTGCGTGGGAAGCGGTGGAGCGGCCTGACTAGGCGGCCATGAGCCCCCGCTCCTTGAGGCTGACGAACCGCTCGCCGCCGATGACGATGTGGTCCAGCACCTCGATGCCCAGCAGCTTGCCCGCCTGGGCCAGCTCCCTGGTGATGGCCGCGTCCTCCGGGCTGGGCGTCGGGTCCTGGCTGGGGTGGTTGTGGCTGATGATGATGCTGGGGACGGCCTCGATGACGGCGGGCCGCAGCACCTCGGCGGGCCTGATCATTGAGGAGTTGACGTTTCCTTGGTAGATGACCCGCTGCCCCAGCACCTGGTTTCTGGTGTTCAGCAGCAGCACCCGAAGCTGCTCCTGGGCGAGCGGGGCCATCTCCGGCCCCAGCAGCCGCCGCACGTCTTCGGGGCAGTTGATGGCGGGCAGGTCCTCCCTGGGGCGCTCCGGCTGGGTCTCCACCTCGTAGCGCATGGCGATCTCGCCCAGCAGGCTCAGGTTGCTGCGCAGCGCTTCCAGCAGCGCGGCGTCCTTGGTGGTGGTCTTCTTGCGGGTCATGTCGGCCTCCTTCGTTGTCGGTTAGAACAAGAGCTGGGCCGCCCCCTGTAGATGGGAAGCGGCCCCGTGGTTGATTGCGCCCGGTGAGAGGCGGGCGTCGCTGTTCGGTTGTGAGTCGGCGGGCTAGAAGGGGGAGGCGTCGTCCGCCTGCCCGTCGCTGCCGTTGCCATTCCCGTTCCGGGAGTCGAGGAACACGACCTCGGAGGCGTGGACCTCGGTGCGGTGGCGGCGCTGGCCATCGTCGCCCTCCCACGAGTTCTGGACCAGGCGGCCCGCGACGTAGATTCGGTCGCCCTTCCCGACGTACTGGTTCACCGCCTCGGCGGTGTTGCTCCAGCAGACGATGTTGTGCCAGTCGGTCTCGTCCTCGGCGTCCTTGCGGTACCGGTCCGTCGCCAGCCGCAGCTTGGTGACGGCGGTGCCCCCCGGCGTGTACTGCATCTCCGGGTCTACGCCGACCCTGCCCAAGAGCTCTACCTTGTTGATCGTCCGTGCCATTTCGTTTCTCCTTGTGTGTGAAGTAGCGCAGTGTTCCTGCGCCCGTTTGAATGAGAGCGGGGCCGACTCCCCTATAGAAGGAAGCTGCCCCGTCCTGCGCTCCCGCCAGGGAGAGCGTCTAGCTGAACTCGAAGTCGTGCGGTTCCGGCCCGTCGTCGTCGAAGAGCCTGTCCGGGTCGAACGGCTCCACCGCGCCCCTGAGCCAGGCGAGGGCGTCCACCGCCTCGCCCGCGTGCGCCTTCGGGTTGTCCACGGCCTTGAAGTAGGTCAGCGCGGCGTTTATCACGTTCGCGTGCGCCCCGTTGGTGCAGTCGATGCACAGGGAAGCCTTGGCCATCATCTCCGTGCTTGCCAGGACCTCGATGCGGTTGGAGAGGCGGGTCTGCACCGATGCCAGCTCGTTGGCCAGCCGCGCGATCTCGCGGGTCGTGGGCGGCAGCCTCCGCAGGGTTTTTCGAGCGAATCTGCTCATTCTGTCCTCCTTTCCGTTGAGGTTGTCGGGAACCCAGCGAGGCCGTCCCTGTAGAGGGAAGCGGCCACGTCCTGCGCTCCGCTCAGGAGCGTCTAGGTCACCCGCACGTACTCCGACTCGCTCTCGGTCACCACGTCGGTCCGGACCTCCGGGTCGAGCAGCTCGTTGAGCTTGCGGTAGTTCACGGAGTACCTGGTCGAGTTGATGAGGGTGACCGTGCGGCCCCCGACGGTCGCCTTTGCGTCCCCCTGGCGGCGCATCCACGCCTTCAGGGTGTCCAGCGCGGTGCGCTTGGCCTTCTCAGGCTCCTTCAAGGACTCCTGGGCTTCGGCGTAGGCCGCCACCGCGTCCATTGCCTCCTGGTCGCTCACGTTCTCCACCTCGATCTCCGCCTCTTCACCCTCTTCCTCCGCACCCGGCAGGCAGACCGCCAGGAACGGACAGCTCCGGCATTGCCAGCTTGTGGCGGAGAAGTCCCGGTCGGGCAGCGCGTCGGGGTCCGGCCCGCTCTGGACGTGGTGAGCGGCAAGCTCGCCGAGCCACTCGCAGGCGTCCTGCAAGGCCCTCTCCAGCCGCTTGGCTGGAATGACCTCCCAGTCCCAGGTCCTGCCGCCCGTGTCCATCGTGGCGATCACGGCGTCCCGCAGGTCGCCGAACTCGCCGAGCGAGTAGAAGGCGGCCTGGGCCACCGACGCCGGGTGGCTGCGCTCGGCTCCCAGCGTCCGCCAACGCTTGAACGCCTCCGGCCCGCGAGTCTTGATCTCGACGACCATCGGGTCGCCGTAGGCGGGAGCCGGAGGCTCGCCGTCGAAGAGGAACAGCTGCGGCGCCGGTGCCTCGTCTGCCTCTATCGGCATCCGCACCGTGCCGTCCGGGTGTCCCGCGACCAGCAGGTTCGGACCGATGCGCACGGTTACCTGCCGAGGGTCCTGGGGATCGGCGGCATCGACCTTCCAGCCCGCCCGCTCCATCGCCCGCACCACCACCGGCTCCAGGGCGTTGCCCGCCTCCATCGCCGTCAGCGAGTCCTCGCTGGGGGGATTCGTGGCTTCGTAGCCCGTTGCGGCGTACCAGAGGGAGCGGCGGCAGCCCAGGGCCGCCGATGCCCGCACCTCCAGGTTGCCGTCGTCGTCGAACCGCGCCGCGGGGCGGGAGAAGACCTCCGCCCTGTCGTCAATCGTAGTTACCATCGTCGTCGCCTCCTTCCTGTAAATGAGAAGCGGGGCCGCCCCGAAGGAGACAGCCCCGCCTCGATGCCGTTGTGGGCGATGCTCATGCGGCCTTCGCCTCGACCGCCTGCGCCGCCTCCGCCTCTCGTTCCTCCCTGGCCTTCAGGTGCGCCTTGAGGATGTGCGCGATGCCGTCTCCGAGGCCGAGCACCGCGATGCTGGTGCCGTCGGGCATCTGGTTGAAGAAGGGCTGCATCTCCTGAATCCCCCGGCACTGGTCGATCACCTCTTCGAGGGGAGTCCCGCGCCGCAGGTGCAGGGAGATGAGGCGGCAGGCCAGCTCGGTGACCCCGTGCTGGAACGAACCGCCTTTACCCAGCCAGCCGAACACCTCGAAGGGATCGCCGTCCTCGTCCGTCGAGACGGTGACGAAGAGACTACCCATCTCGGTTTGAAGCTTCGTCGTCGTGCTGGGAAGGCTGCGGGGCCTGCGCCGTGTCGTCGCGGTCATGGCCTTCCTTCCCTCCCCGCGCAGAGCGGGCGAGCCAGGCCGCACTCGATTGCCTCCATCCTCCCGTAGGCCCGCACCATCCCGGCGTCGCCCACGAAGGACTCGGCTTCGACGCGGGTGTCGAACCGCTCGAAGGGGTCCGTGCCGAGGCCGCCCCAGTAGGCGACCGCGTGGTAATGGAGGCCCGGCGGAAGGTCGCGGAGATGGGGCAGCGCCGGAGCGTAGCGGTCGAAGTAGCCCGCGACCGTGAGCGCCAGCTCCCTCTCACGGGCGTCGCCCAGGCCCATGAGAGTCCTGACGATGGGCTCCTCGCAGTCCTCCTCTGCGAAGGTCTGCGTGTACATGGCGTCCCGCAATTCGGGGGGGAGGGAGTCCCACCGCTCCCGGCTGAGCTTCAGCCCGCCGTGGCTCGGCGTCGAGACCCGCCAGACGCCCTCGGCAAGCTCCTCCACGTCCCGCGTCCAGCCCCAGGGTGTGTAGGTAACGTTCGTCGTCATTTCAGACCTCCTTGTTGTCCTGTAGTGAAGGAGCGGGGCAGCCCCCCCGAAGGAGACGGCCCCGCTCTCGATTCCGAACCCGATTGACCGGCAGACTAGGCGGCCTGGGCCTGCTGCATCTGCCGGAGCTTGTTGGCGGCGGCTTCCACCAGCGGCCCGATCTCGGCGGCCGTCAGGTCGTCGATGCCCTTGCCCGTCCGGTCCACGACGGCGCTCCGCACCTGGTCCTCGTCGAGACCCTGCTCGGCGGCGATCTCGATGAGCCGCCTGCGCAGCTTCTCGGCCTGCGCCTCGGCCCGGTCGTTGGCCTGGTTCCGGCCGGAGTTGCCGTTGGCCCCGTATCCAGTACGGGGCAGGCTCTGAGCAGGGACGCGCTGCGGTTGCGAAGGGTTGCCGACCTGCGGCTGGTCGCCGTAGAAGCCGTTGCCGAACTGGACGCCGAAGCTGCGGAAGGCCCGCTTCAAGCCGTCGGTCACGGCGCCCTTCATGGCCGTGTCGTGGCCGTCGAGGGTGTCCTCGGCCACCGGGTGGACGCCGAGGTCGGTGCGGGGCAGAGCGCCCGCCACGGTGACCCGAACCGGGGCGCTGTAGCCGGACGTGACCTTCACCTCGCCCGTCTGGGCATCGACCGTCTCGATCCGGCGCAGGGTGACGTCGCCGACCAGCTCGTAGCCCCAACCGCCGTGGCCGAAGATGCGGTTGGCCTGCTCGATGACGACGTGGCCTTCGAGGTAGTCGAAGGACTTGCCGCCGCGCCCCTTGCGCTGGGAGACCAGCTGGGGGTCGAGGGGCTGTCCGAGCGCCTGCGTGACGGCGGGCGAGAGCCCGTCCCAGAGCAGCTCGTGCTCGGCGGGGATGGCGGCGTCGGGCTTGTGCCCGTTGCCGTTGACCTGGACGAGGCCGTTGCCCGTCCCGTTGCTGTGTCCGTTGTTGCTTCCGTTGTTGCTTCCGTTGTTGCTTCCATTCTTGTTGAACATGGTTGTGTCTCCTTCTCGTGGTGTTGTGTCCTGTAGCGAATGGCCGGTGGGCGGGTTCCCTCTACGGGAAACCGTGCGCGGGCGAAGCCCGTCGTGAAATGGGCATAGGACCTCCTGTGCGGTGAGAGTGGGAATGGGCAGGAAGCGGGCAGGGAGCGGGCCGGGAAGCCCGCTGAGGAGCGGCGGCGAGCCGCAAGCGGGAGGAGCGTGCCGCCAGGGAGAGCAGGCGAAGGAAGGCGGCCTGTCCGTGGGGGAGAGCCGCAAGCTCGCCCACGTCGCCGACGCCCTTGGGGAGGGTGACGGCGGCGGCCCTGCGTCCCAGCAGGGTCAGAAGCCGCTCCGTCGCCTCAAGGCCCGCGTCGTCGCCATCGAAGGCGAGGAAGACGCGGGGGCAGCCCCGGAGGGCGGAGGCGACCCGCTCAACGCCCTGCGTGCCCAGGGCGGCGCAGGATGGGATGCCCCATCCGGTAAGGGCGAGCCAGTCGAACAGCCCCTCGGCCACGACCGCCCAACCAGGGGCGGGGCCGAGACGCCCGAGACCCAGGACCGGCTTGGGGCCGGGGAGGGCCTGGAAGCGGGGTGTCCGGTCGGGATCGACCGCTCGCCCGGCGAGCCAGCGGACGAGGCCGCCGGTGACGTCGGGGACGACGACCATGCCGGCGAACCGCTCCGCTCCCCGCTCCATGAACAGCCCGGAGTCCCTGATGCGCTTCTCGGAGAAGCCGCGGGACTCCAGGGCCTGCCGCAGCCCGTTGCCCGGCGAGTAGCCGAGGCCCAGGCGGGCTGCGGCGTCCGGGCCGACGCCCCGCGAGGCCAAGTACGCCCGCGCTTCTGAAGAACGCCGGAGAGTACCGGCGTAGAAGCGCGCCGCCGCCGTCAGCAGGGCGGGGTCGCGGGGCGGCAGCGCGGCGGACCTCGGACGCCGCGCTCCGGCTGGACGAGTGGCGGCCCGGGGCGCAAGCCCTGGGCTGCCGTCCAGCCGCGCGATAGCCTCGGGGAGCGTCAGCCCCTCGGCCTGCCGGATGAAGTCCAGCACGTCTCCGCCGAGTCCGCACCCGAAGCAATAGAACCGCTCCGAGTCGGCGTACACCGTGAAGCTGCCCTCCACCTCGTCGTGGAAGGGGCAGACGCCCTGGCGGACCCTGCCCCTTCCCCTGAGCCGCACCCCTGCGGCCTCCACCGTGTCGCCCAGGGGATGCCGGGCCTTCAGCGCCGGGATGTCCACGTTGGCCGTGACCATCACGCACCCCGCTCAGGGGCCGCAGCCCCCGGAGGCTGCGCTCAGAGACGACCTTGCCGGGCTGCCAGCGCATCCCCAGGACCGCCGCGACCTCCAGCGTCCCGCCGTCTCCCGTGGGCACCAGCGCGGCGGCCCGTCCCGTGCCCTGGCTGTAGACCAGCGGGTCCCGGTCTCCGAACCGCCGCTTGACCAGCTGCGTCCACTCCGAGAAGGCCCACCGGGTCTCCCTCGGCGCCGCCTTCGCCGTATCCACGCCGGCGAGGACCGCCAGCGCCGTGTCCACGTCCCCAGCCTGCCTGAGCCGCCGGGCCTCGTGGATCGAGCGCACCGCGCTCGGCTCCGCCGTCTCCGTCTCCTGCTCCTTGAATCCCATCGCCGCCATGAGCTGGTCGACCAGCTCTTCGAGGCTGCGCCGGGGCCTGTCCACCGTGTCCATCGTCCGATTGCCTGCTACCAGTGTTGCCGTCGTCATCGTGCACCTCCTTAGTGCCTGTGCTTTGTTGCCTTGCCGATTGCGCCCGCTTGCGGGCAAAGAAGAAGGGCCGCCCCCGGATGGGAGACGACCCTTGTGCTTGGGAATGGGTATGAGGGAGCCTGAGACCCCCGTTGTCAGCGTCGAGGCGGCCTGCCTACCGGACGCCGGGGCATGAACCGCCGGAGCAGCAGCGCCCCGATGCCCAGCCCGACGAGGTTCAGGAAGAAGACCTCCACGTCGAGCGTCAGCAGCGGCGCCGCAACGACCAGGGCGACCGCCCCGGCCACGACGACCCGCTTTCGCTTCCACCAGGGCCGCTTCTCAGGGGCCTTGACCGGAGTGTCATTCACCGTTGCGTACGCCGTCCAGATGGGCAGACCGATGAGCGCCTCAAGCTCGGTTATCACCACGCCCTTGGAGCAGCCCCCGGTGTGGCACTTGACCTCGATGCCGTTGCCGTCCGGTCGCTGCCTGAACGCCAGCCCGTCCGACTTGCCGCCGTGACAGACGGCCGTCGTCGTCCAGAACCAGCCCCGCTCGAAGCTGACCCGGTGCGGCAGCAGGTTGGCGATCCTGAGCGCGCTCGGCCCCACGTACTGCTCCGTCATTTCCTGTCCTCCTTGTTCGCCTGCGTTCGCCTGCTTGTGTGCTCATTGGATGGCCTCCAGATCGCTGGCGGTGGGCCATTCGTGGGACACCCGGAATCTCTGGTCGAACTCTCTCACCAGCGAGGGATCGGGCTTCAGGTGAGCCGGGTCCACATGGGCACTCGCACCTTCCCTCTTGTCCAGCGTGTGGAGCTGCCCGCATCGCTTGCAGTACCAGCCAGCAGCCCCGGCGTAGCCCACCCCCGGCCGAGCGTAGGAGAATCCGCAGGCGCAGACTTCGAGAGACAGCCTGACCGTGTCGATGACATTGCCGTCGACGTCTCTCAGGGCAGCGAGACGGAAGCGCGGCTTGATGACCACGCGGTCCCCGATCGTCTGCACGTCGCGGTGCCGGTCGATCCGAACGCCATCCTGCCGTTCCGACATGTCCAGTCCTCCTTCCTTCGTGTGTGTTCCTGATTCGTCCATGCGCACCTCCTTTGTGACCTGTGTGCCGTTGACTCGATGAATCTCTTGCCGTGCCGAAGACGCAGCTCGCCCAGGGTGGATACCGTCCAAGTTGGGGGAAAGCTGCGAGACGTGAAGCGGCCAGCCTGCTTCTCAGTCGCAGACCGGCGCGTGTCGAAGCTGCGGCATGACTGTCAGACAGCCAGGTCGCAGGCATGTTCAGCCGGTCGGGGCGTAAGACGCACTCCGACCGACCGGGTGAGGACGAGGCGCAGGAGGCGCTCCGTCCCAGAAGTCCAACGGCAGAAGCGATCAAACTCCGACCGTCAGACTGGTGTCCAGCGGCAGAAGCGATCAACCCCAACCGCCAGACTGGTGTCCAGCGGGAGAAGGGCTTATCACTCCAACCGCCGGACGTGGGCCGCGAACGAAGGGCTTATCACTCCGTCCATCGGCCCGTGCTGCTTGCGAAGGGCTTAATCACTCCGCATCGGCAGCATCCCTCTTGGGCGACCTTTTCGGTGCATCCCGGGCTTGAGGGAAGGACCCCCAGGTTTCTAGGGCGGGAAACGCTGGAAAAGCCTGAAACTGCATCAATTATTGCCGCAACCGACACCCGATGGAAAGGTCTCGCGTGACCCCCCGGCCAGATCACTGCATTTGATGGCCATTTGATGGCACTTTTCTTGCACAAAAGTTGCCTCAACAGGCGCCGCCCCAGGCCGCCCGCTACCGACGCCAGCGTCCGAACGTAACGACGCGCCCCAGGCGCAGCAGAAGCTCCCACCTCCTCAGCGCCCTCCGCGTGTCGGAGAGCGCTGTCCTGCGCCAGTTGATCTGCCCGTTCCGCGCGAAGTCTCGCAGCGGCTGCTTCTCCGGCGGCAGCGTCATGCCGTGCTCTTCGAGCAGCGTGAGCTCCATCACCAGAAGGCGCTCCTCGGACCTGAGCCACTCAGGGCCTCCGCCCCGGTTCGGGTGCGCGTTCTTCAGATCCCGCCACTCTGCGATGAGCGGCCAGGCTTCGCTGAAGACCTCCTCGTCGCCCTCCGCAGGCTCACGGGTCACCAGGTCGGGGTACTCCCGCCAGGGCGCGGCCCGCCGCTTCGCCGGCCCGCCCGCCGCGTCGTCCGCCGCCTCCCCCGGGTCCTCAGCGTCGCCGTCCGCTTCGAGCGCCGCCACCCGGCGCTTCAGCTGCGCATGCTCGTCTCTGAGCGCCTTCCCGTCCCCCTGGACTGCCGCGACACCCTTGCCCAGGTCCTGCGCCAACGCCTCGACCTGTCCCTTCACTTCCTTCAGCTCCTCCTCCAGCCCGTCGTTGCGCTCCCGCTGCTCGGCTGCGGGCGAGCCCCCGCCCTCCAGCAGCGCCTTCTCCAACGCCTGGCGCATCCGCCTGGACAGCGTGCCGTCCTTCAGACTGTTGGTCAGCGTTCTGTAGTCGACGCTCAGCGCCTGGGTCGCCTTCATCACCCCCTTGTTTCGCACCAGCTCCCGCAGCAGCGCCATCAGCCGCAGGTGGTGAACGTCCTCCACGCTCCGACTCTTCTCGAAGACCGGCTCCCGTGATTTCATCGTCAACGCCTCCTTCCACAAGCCCCGAGTCACCGCCGGGGATTATCCAAGTCCCTGGAACGGCGCTTTTGTCCAAGTCCCCGCCGGAAGGAGGGCTTCCCAAAAAGTGCTTCCCGTTTACGTCCTGTAGGGGGGTGATTTACCCCTGTTTCAGCTTGCCCACGACCCCGCTTGGCCTTTTGCCACCAACGCCCTTTCCCTGTACACCCCAACTACAGCACCAGAGAGGGGTATTTCGTAAGCCCTCGCAGGGCAGTGCATTCATGCACCCGGTGCAGGTCTGCACCGCCCCATGGGAGGTTCCGAATCACCATCCGGTTGCTCACACTTTTTTGCGGGCGATGCACTCCGATGTGTCGCACCAAACCGCAGAGAGGTGAACGAGTTGGCGCTGAAATCGAAACTACGGTCGGCCAGGCGGCTTATCCCCCTGGCATCCGCGCTGCTCCTGGCGGCGCTGGTGGCGATTCCTTCAAGCGGAGTCGCCCTGGCCCAGGCCCCGCCCGACGAGCTGACCCTCGTCAACGCCGACCGGGATTTCGTCGAGCGCAAGAAAAAGGGCGAGTTCGTCGCCCGGCCCCTCTTCGACCGCGAGATCGCGGACCTCTTCTACGCCGTCCGGGACGCCGACACCGGCGACTGGATAAGCGCCATGTACCGGGTGAAGGGCGGCGAGAAGAAGAGGGGCGACGGCTGGGAGTACTCCTGGGAGTACCCCGACCTCGACGAACACCCCGAGCTCGACCGCGACCGGGCCTATCTACTGGTGATGCTGGCCGTTGCCGAGGACGGGCTGAGGGGCGACTTCTACGCCGTCGTCCCCATCTACCAGCCGGGCCGCATCTGGGACAAGATTCTGGCCGCCCTCAGCCCGGCGCGCTGGGCGAGGGCCTTCGCCGGCTGGATGATCGAGGGCGTCCACGGGACCCTCTGCGGCGTGGTTGAGCGTGCCAGCGGCGAGGACGCCGACAACTGCCGGAGGGAATCCGGCGCATGAGCGACATCCTCACCGGCACCCCGCCCGACCTGACCTACGCCCACGACCTGGTGCGCCAGGCGTGGATGGTCGTCTGGGCCATCACCTCCGGCGCCCTCGTCGTGATCCTGGGCTGGATGGGGCTGAGCTTCATCATGGCCGAGCACCTGGGGACCCGTCAGGCGGGCTGGCGGGAGATGGTACCCCGCCTCGTGCTCGGTCTGGTGGCCGCAGCGTCGTCGCTCTGGTGGTGCGCCCTGGTCCTGGACGTTGCCGACGCCGTGTCCGGCTTCGTCGCCGTCTCCCTCGACGTGACCGCGGGCGACCTGCTCCGCTCGACGCTTCGCACCCTGATGACCGGCGTGCAGGCGGGGAGCGTGGGCATGGCCCTCCTGCTGGCCGTCCTCTACCTCGTCTACGGCTTCTTCGTCCTCTACGTGATCGTCCAGATGGTGCTGCGCCTGGCCCTCATCGACCTCCTGCTGGCCCTGGCCCCGATTGCGCTGGGGCTCTGGATTCTGCCCCACACGGCGGGCTGGGGAAGGCACTGGCTCAGGCTCTTCATGACGACGGTGTTCCAGCAGGCCATCCAGCTCATCGCGCTGGCCCTGGGGTTCGGCTTCCTCAACGAGGTCGCCGCCATCGCCGCCTTCGAGCCGGTGCAGGACCTGATCTGGAAGCTGCTCTTGTCCCTGGCCTTCGTCTACATGGCGACCCGGGTGCCTTCGATGATGGGCAATGCCGGCACCTTCGACTCCTGGCTCTCGATGCTCTACTTCGGCATGAACCTGCCCGGCTCGTTCGTGCGCTCGGCCCGGACCATCGGCTTGGTGGCGGGCGGCGCGGCGGGAGGGCCGGGAGGCATGGCGGTGGGAGCGATGGCGGCCAGCGCGGGCGTTTCGGCCGCCGCCAGCGGCCTCAGCTCGGCGGCCTCGATGGCGACCCCGTCGGCGGGCGGAGACGGCGGCGGAGCGCCCAGGAGCAGCGGGGAGTAACCCGACCGAGACAGCGAAATCACACAGGCGCGCAAGAGAAGCGCCGGCCAATACCACGACGGAGGCGCAGACATGTGCAGCTAACGGGGAGTCACCGAGGAGACGAGACGGAGCGATGAACGCCGGGTGGGGGAGACCCGCCCGGCGCAAGAGAGGAGCAAGGAATGGAAGACCTTACACAGACCATATCGAACCTGGTGGGCATCCTGCTGGGCGTGGTGGGCGCGATAGGCGTCGGATTCTTCATCTACGGCGCGTACATGTACCTGACCGCCAGCGGAGCGCCCAACCAGATGGAGCGCGGCAAGAGCGCAATGATGACCGCCCTGGCGGGCATCGTCCTGGCCCTGGTCGCCTACGGCGTGGTGGAGCTGGTGATGAACGCCGTCGTGGACCCGGGAATCGAAATCGACGACGTACTGCCCGAACCCGAAGCGCCGGACGGCGAGTAGGCGGACGTGAGAAGGGAGGAACAGACCATGAGAGAACACGAGGTCCCGACTCACGTGCAGGCCGAGGACAGGGTGCTGCTGGGGTTCACCTTCCCGCAGGTCGTGGCGGTGGTGGCGGTGTGCGCCATCTCCTACGGCGCATACCGCTACGCCCCCGTCGGCCCCTCCGAGGTGCGCATGGCCCTGGCCGTCGTCCTCGGGCTCTTCGGCGTGGCGATGGTCGTCGGAAAGATAGGGGGTCGGCGGCTGCCCCTGGTGGCCGCCGACCTGCTCAAGTACCGGCTGGGGGCCAGGCGCTACGCCGGGCCGGTGTCCCAGCTGGTGAGGACCGAGCCGCCCGCGCCGGTACAGCCGGTCAAGAGCGGCCCGGGCCCCCTGCGGCTGATGGCGCGCAGGTCGAAGCGCGCCCTTCGCAGCCTGCGCAAGAAGAAGAACAGGCGGAAGGACCGCCGCAACGGAAGGATGCCCTTCCGTCCCCACGGCTGGTTCGGCAAGCGCCGCAAGAGCGGAGGACACCAGCGGAGTCCCGGCCACAGCGCCGAGACCCTGGAGATCAGACGCCGGAAGCCCCACAGGGGGTGGATCGCGGCCGTGGCCCTCGTCCTGGTGGCGGCGGCCGCGACGCTCCCCCAGACGGCGCTGGCCGACGACCACGAGCCCTGGCGGGATGAGATCGACTTCGAGGTCACGGAGCCGGTGGAGGGACGGCGGATATTCGTCGAAGGGCTCACCGTAACCGGCGAGCGCGCCGCCGTCACCCTTCGGGCCGCAACCGCCCTGGACATCCGGGTGCGGGCCTTCGGCGGTCCGCAGGGCACGTGGCTCCGCTTCTGGGGTTCAGCCAGCCTGGCCGAGGGGGAGCGCGTCGACTACTCGCTTCCCCTGCACGGCCCTGCGCCGTCGTTCACCGTCTCGTGGGAGGACACGCTGGGGCAGGCCGGGGCGCTGACCGTCACGCACGAGCAGATCCCGTACCCGCTGCCCGAAGTCGAGGGAGAGCTCTGCGACCTTCGCATGACCTCCCTTGGCTGGACGCCGGGGAGCGTCTCCGGCGTCGTCGAGTCCGAGTGCGCCGCCGTCGTCAAGGAGCCGATCGAGCTTCAGACGGTGGCCGGACATGAGAGCGTCACCCAGACGACCCTGATGGACGCCCAGGTGACGGCGATTGCGGGGACGGTCTCCGCAGCGACCGGCGCGTCCCACGCCAGCGTCCCCTTCGTCCCCAACGGCGAGACGCGCTTCCAACTCGGCGTCGGCGCGGGCGAGGCGGTTCACGCCGTGACCGTGGACGTGAGCCTGGAGGCGAGCCTCCGCATCGCCATTCCCCCGCTGACGCAGCTCACCCACCACCCGGAGCGGGTCGAACACGTCACCAAGACCGTGCACCTCCATCGCCCGGGGGACAGCGACTACGACAGTGAGACGGTGACGGTCACCCACGACGACGGCGCCACGTCGTCCGCCACCGCGACGGCCTACGCCTACGTCCCCAGCGTCACCATCGCCAAAGAGGTGACGGTGACCATCGTCCACCCGGAGCACGTCAAGGCCGAGACGGTGGAGCGGCAGCCCATCGCCAGGACCAGGGGCGAAACCCTGGACCTGGCGTCCGGTGTCGGCAGCGACGACCGCTACGAGGCCCTGGCGCTGCCGGAGCCTGAGCCGGAAGACCCGCCCGCCGAGCAGACGCCGGCAGAGGGCGGTCTGCCGGGCTGGTTCGACCTGCTTGGATGGGAGTGGCCCTGGTGAGGCGGGCGCTGACGGCGACGCTTCTGGCCGGGGTCGCGCTGGCGACGACCGGCGCGGCCCCGGCGGAGGAGCAGGAGATGCTCCGCCAGTTCGACCGGGTGCTCACGGCGATGGCCTACGCCGCCTCCGGCCTCTGCCTCTTCGCCATCGTCTGGGCGGGATTCGTCCTGATGGCCGAGGGAGGCGAGGAGCGCGGCGGAGGGCGGGCCAAGAGCGCCGTCGTTATGGCGGTGGTCGGCCTCGTCCTGGTGCTGTCGGCCAAGGGCGTCGCCGCCCTCCTGAGCCACGGCGTCATCCCATCAATCCCAACCCCATAGAGAAAAGGAAACGAGCGAATTGAAGAAGCTGCTTGCACGAATCACGAGACGCGGAGGGGAGACGCCGCCAAGCGAGTCTGCCGCTCCGCAGGAGATGCCGGAGGGCGGACTCCCCACGGAGTCAGCACCCTGTGGAACGACGGAGGCCGCGCCCAAGCCCCCGCCCGAGCTGCCCCTGTTCTTCATGCTGTCGCACCTGGACGACGACGGTCCCGTGCGCCTGGACGGGGTGAAGCTGGGCGTCTGCGAGGTGATGGGCCTGGAGATCGACGAGCCGAAGCTGGGGGCCTTCGCCGGAGCGCTCAACGCCCTCGACTTCCCGGCGCAGCTGCTCGTCAGACAGCACCCGCCTCGCCTGGAACGCCTGAGAGAGAACCTCAAGCAGGCACAGCCCGCCGACCTTCCCCCGCAGACCAGGGCCGCCAGCGAGTCGCTTCGGAGGCTTCTCTCCGACCTTGAGGCCCGCGACGGCATCCTCGACCGGCGCTTCTACGCCGTGTGCGAGTTCGCCCGCGTCGACGACCTGCGCGGCCTGCTGGCAAGGGCGGGGCTGGCCGTGCACCCGCTGAGAGGCCGCCAGCTTCGCATGTTCCTGGTGGCCGCAGCCCTGGGAGGCTCCCCCGCCGAGTTCGACGAGGAGACGCCGGTCGAGGTGGAGATAGGCCGCCGAGACCTGCGCGTCGGAGACCGCCTGGTCCGCTCGCTGCACCTGGGCCGCTGGCCCCGCTCCCTGGCCCCCGGCTTCCTCCAGGGGCTGATGGCGGCGGGCGCGCCGATGGACCTGGCCGTCCACGTCGGCCCGATACCCACCGAGCAGGCGGCGAGGACGCTCGAATGGCAGAAGGTCCGCTTCGAGTCGGCCCAGTCCCTATCGCTGAAGCGGGGACGCACCATGTCCCCGGAAGCGGAGATCGCCCTGGAGGACATCACCCGGCTCAGGGACGAGGTGCAGCGGGGCAGGGAGCGGCTCTTTCATTCTTCGCTCTCCGTGACCCTCCATGCCAAGGACGAGGCGTCGCTGAGGGAGATGACCCAGCGGGCGAAGGCCCACTTCGCCGCGACGCTCGGCAAGCTGGACAACCTCGCCTTCCGCCAGCGCGAGGGACTCTTGTCCACGCTCCCCCTGGCCCTGAACGCCGTGGCCGAGTGGCGCAGCCTCGACACGTCCAGCATCGCCCGGCTCTTCCCCTTCTCGCCTCCCGATATGGACACCCGCAGCGGCACCCTCTACGGCATCGACATGCGGGCCTGCTCCCCGGTGGTCTACGACCCCTGGGACGGGACGCACCTGAACGCCAACACCGCCGTTCTAGCAAGGTCTGGCAGCGGCAAGTCCTTCGCCACGAAGCTGGGAGTGCTGCGGGGCATCACCCGCGGCATCACAGCCTACGTCATCGACCCCGAGGGCGAGTACGCGGACATGGCCCGCGCCGCGGGCGGCAGGGTGCTGTCGCCGGGCGTGCCGGGCGAGGGCATGAACCCCTTCGTCATCGACAAGGGCGATTCAGAAGAAATGCTCCAGCGCATCGGCAGCCTGAGACGCCTCATCGAGGTGATGGTGGGCGAGAGTCTCGGCGCGGACCGCCGCGCCTCCCTGGACCACGCCCTGGCGGGCTACTACGCCCGGCCCAGGGAACGCACCGGCTTCAGGGATTTCTACACACATTTGCAAGATAGCGAGGCGGGAGACCCCGATCTCGCAAGGCTGCTGCGGCCCTTCGCCACTGGCAGCCTCCGCCACCTGCTCTCCGACGAGGGAGACGACCTGCTCGGCAACGAGGCCTTGGTCACCGTCTTCGACCTGCACCTCCTGGAGCCGGAGCTGCGGCCCGCCGCCGCGATGGTCTGCACCGAGACGGTGTGGGCGGCGGCAGCCCAGGACCCCAAGCCCCGCCTCCTGGTCGTGGACGAGGTGTGGTCGATCATGCAGCACCCCGAGGGCGCGGCCTTCATGGTGTCGATGGCGAAGCGCGCCCGCAAGCACCGCCTGGGACTTCAGTTCATCACCCAGGACGTCCAGGACCTCCTCTCCGAGGACACGTCGAGGACCATCACCGGCCACAGCGGGCGCGCCCTGCTCCAGAACGCCGCCTTCAAGCTGCTCCTCCAGCAGGACGCCGCCGCGATAAGCACGGTGGGCGACGCCTTCGACCTGCCCCAGGACCTCCAACGCTGGCTGCTGTCGTGCCCGCGTGGGGACGGCCTGCTGCTGTCGAAGGGCAACCGCTTCCCCGTCCGCATCGAGGCCACGCCGGAGGAGACGGCAGTGATCGAGTGGACACCCGGACGCCATTAGAGAAAGGACTATACCCATGAAGCTGAACCCGAAGGAAATCCTCTTTGGAGACGATAGCGACAGGAAGGACCCCGTGCTTCTCGCGGTGACGCCGCCGAGGACGGGGGAGCGCACCCTGCTGGGCGTCGAGAACCTGCTCCAGTCCATCGCGGTCCCCGAGCCCTTCTCCCTGGAGCTGGCCGGGGACATGGACGGCGTGACGCTGATGACCCGCTGCCTCGACGACCAGGTGGTGCGCGGTCAGCTGGCTGCCCACTACCCCCAGGCCCGCATCCGGAAGGTGGACCCCGGCGATGATCCCCTGCGCATGAGCGAGGGCGAGCAGGCGTGGTCGATCACCCTGCGGGCCGACGGACCCGAGTACGTCCCCCTGCGCACCTTCCGCGACGACGACCTGCTCGACCCCGGCTCCGACCCCCTCATCGCCCTCATGGGCGCGCTCTCGGCCCTCAACGAGGGGGAGCGCGTGGTGGCGCGGCTGATGCTGCGCTCCCTCGGCCCCGACTGGTCCCAGGCCCACATGGACAAGGCCCACAAGAGGCCCGGCATGGAGCCGAGGGAGCCCGCCTACACCTTCCAGACCAAGCCCCTCCAGATGGACGGCATCACGATGGCCGTGCTCGGCATCGGCGCTCTGGCCGCCCTCAAGGGCTACCTGTGGGTGCAGGACGGGGAGATATGGAAGGCGGCGCTCCTGGGCGTCGGCACGGCCCTGGGGCTGGCCGCAGGCGGGTGGGCGTGGTGGAGGTGGAAGAAGGCCCGCAACCGCGTCGAGGACCCCATCCTGATACAGGAGAAGGTCTCGCGCATCGCCTTCGACGCGGAGATACAGGTGACGGCGGTCCTGCCCGACGACACGGGGCAGCAGCGCGCCGGAGAGCTTCTCGGGCCGGTGGCCGCCGCCTACCGCCACTTCGACAACCCCGCAGGCGCCCGTTTCAAGGTCGGCCGCGTGAGGCCCACCGTCCCCGATCCTTCGATGCTGCACCCGGCAGGCCCCGGGCTGTTCGGCGCGCGCAGCGTCCTGGGCGTCCGCGAGGTTGCCGCCCTGTGGCACCCGCCCGGAGCGGGCGACGAGACGCCCCTGGTGGAGAGGTCCGGCTCAAGAGGGCTCATCCCCTCGGCCAGGGGAATCAGGGGAGGGGCCCTGGTGGGAGACACCACCGCGGGCAAGCCCATGCCCGTTCACTTCCCCGAAGACCTGCTCAGGCGCCACCACCTGTACGTCGCCCGCACCCGCATGGGCAAGTCCACCCTCATGCACCACATAGCAGTCCACAAGATGCGGGAGAAGGCCGAGGGCAGGGACGGAGACGCCATCGTCGTTATAGACCCGCACACCGATCTCGTTGACGGCATCCTCGAACACGTCCCCGACTCCCTCACGGACAGGGTGCGCGTCATAGACCTGTCGGACGCCTCCCGCTCCCCCGGCATCAACCTTCTCGACACCCGCGTCTTCTCCGACCGGGACCGCACCGCCGACTCGGTGGTGCGCGTCGCCAAGGGCCTCTGGGAGCAGTGGGGACCGCGGATGCAGTCCATCCTCGAACAGACGGTCAAGACCCTCCACGAGGCCAACGAGCACCCCGAGACGGACGAGAACGAGCAGCACACCATCCTGGACGGGCTGCGCCTCCTGTCCAACGACCCGTACCGGAACGCCGTCCTGGCGAAGGTCTCCGACCCGTACCTCCTCGAATGGTGGGCCAGGGACTTCGGCAGCTGGCACCGCCAGTACAAGGCGGAGGCCCTCGCACCCGTCCAGACCCGGCTGTCCTACTACGCATCTTCCAAGAGGGCGAGGGCCATCCTCGGCCAGCGCCGCTCCACCATCGACATTCGCGAGACCATCCTCGAAGGCGGTGTCCTGCTGGTCTCCACCTCCCAGGGGACCGTGGGCAGGGACGTGGCCGCCCTGGTGGGCGCTTCCCTGCTCAATCTCGTGGACGCCGTGATACGCGAGCAGGGAAGCCTGCGGTTGGACCAGCGGCGGGGCGCACTGGTGATCGTGGACGAGATGCAGACCATGCCCGGCGTCGACTACGAGTCGATGCTCAGCGAGCTGGGCAAGTTCGGCGCCTCCTTCATCCTCGCCACCCAGAGCCTCGCCAAGCTCGACGACCTCTCCCGCACCATGCGCGACACCCTGCTGGCCAACGTCGGGTGCCTCGCCGTCTTCCAGGTGGCCGGCTCCGACGCCCGCCACCTGGTCTGGGAGCTGGGGAAGGACCGGGTGACCGAGGAGGACATCGTGTCGCTGCCCGTGCACCACTGCTACGTCCGCGCCACCGTGGGCAAGGAGCGGATGGACGCCTTCTCGATGGAGGTGCGGAAGCCGGAGGGGGGAGACCGGGACAGGGCGGACCGCATCCGTAGGGCCAGCTCCGCCTACACCGTCTCGGCCCAGCAGCTCGCCTACGCCGAGGCCGAAGGCCACGGGCGGGTGGAGGAGTTCCGCAAGGGAGTCGAGGTCCTGAGTGAGAGCGGCCCGCAGGAAGAGGAGAAGAAGACTCCCCACGGCCCCGAGCGGTGGAAGCGGACCAGCAGGCGCAAGGCGCAGAGGAAGGAGCGTCCGGATGAAGATCACCGGCAGTGAACGGGAGACGCTCAGCGTCATCGCGTCGTGCCCCTTCGTCGACCGGCTGGAGATGGCCGCCATGTCCGGCGCGTCAAGGAGCGCGGTCTACGAGGTGGTCGGCGGGCTGGAGGACGCGGGTCTCGTCGCACACGTGCCCCACGCGGCGGACCTCATACCGCCGACCCGCCGCTACCGCCTCACCGCCAGGGGACTGGGCGCGCTGGCCGAGGCCGAGGGCTCCACCCCCGTATCAAGTCCTGTCCTCGACCCTGATCGGGGAACAGGGCAGGCTCTCGACGGTCTGCTGCGCTCCCGCCCCGTCTCCGTCCAGTGGCTGCGCATCCTGATGGACCGGCTCGACGCCCTGGCCGTCATATACCGCCTGGCCTCAACCATAGCCGGCGTCGCCCACCCCGTCGGCCTCCGCCTGTACCGGGCCGGTCCCCTCGACGCCGCCATGACCCTCCCCGGAGGGCGGACCGTGGGGATCGCAAGGCAGGGACACGCCGCCGACAGGACGGGCTTCTCACGGCGGCTCTGGAAGCTGCGAGACGCGCCGCGCCCCGGAACGGTCCTCGTCCTGGTCACCGACGAGGTGCGGTTGAGACACGCCCGCAAGATGCTGCCCCGCACCGTGGAGGCGCTGCTGGCCCTGGAACGGGACGCGGCCCTGGCCGGACCCGAGGACGAGGTGTGGCGCCCCGCCGCCTCCGGCCCTCCCGCGAACCTCCGCAACGCCCTGGGGCAGCTGGCTCCCGGGGGAGAGCTGCCGGTGGAGGCCCACCCCTCGCAGGCGGACCTGCCCGGCGACGGCGCCCCGGACGCAGACCGCGCTCTGCCCGTCCTTCTCAAACCCGCCGAGAAGCGCGCCCTCGACCTTATCTACGACTGGCCCTGGCTGCTCCGCACGGAGCTGGCGAGCCTGATGGCCGTCTCCGAGCGCCGCGCGTCCCAGCTCGTCAACCCCCTCGAAGGCTTCGGCCTCGTGACCCGGCCCATCGACGGGAGCGGACGACTCGCTCTCACCGACCGGGGCGTGGCGCTCCTGGCCCGTAGGGACCGCACCTCCGTCGCCCTGGCGAGGAGGCGGTGGAGCGTCGCCCCGGTGGACGCCGACGCCTCCTACAACTGGCGCAACGTGTCGGGCGGCAGGAGCCGCCAGCTGCTCAGGAACATCGAGCACACTGGGGCCGTTCACGCCTTCGTCGCCGCCCTGGCGCGGCAGGCCCACGCCCTGGGGTGGGAACTGGCCCAGGTCGACCCGCCCAGGAGCGCGTCGAGGCACTTCAGGCACGAGAGACGGAACCGCTCGGTCAACCCCGACGCCTTCGGCGTCCTTCGAAGAGGCCCGGCCACCTGGTCCTTCTTCCTGGAGTGGGAGAGAAGAGCGGTGCGCCCCTCGACGATGGCGACACGGATCGCCCCCTATTTGCGCTACTACTTATCTCACAGTCCCATCGACGACCACGGCGCCAGGCCCTCCGTCCTGATCGTCTTCGACGACGACATCGCCGCCACCAACTTCCTGAGAGTGGCGCGGGACGAGATGGACCGCGCCGGGGTCAGCGTGCCCCTGTGGGTCTCCCACAGCGCGGTCATCGACGCGCTGGGCCCGCTGGGAAGGGCGTGGAGGTCCCCCGGCGACTGGGAGCCCGCCCACGTCCTGCTGACCCGCTGAACACGCCGTGCGGGACGGGAGTGCAGCGGCGGCTCCCGCCCCGTACCGAAAGGAGGTCTTCAACACATGGAACCGGAACGGAACAAAGGACCGAGAGGCCGCCGGAGGCGGGGAGCACGCTCAGCAGTGCGCCTCGACGCCCGGTCGCTCTGGGCGCGGTTGGCGCTGCTGAACCGCTCCCAGAACTGGCTCGCCCAGGAGATAGGGATCAGCTCCGGCTATATGTCCAAGCTGGTCACAGCAGGCCGCGCACCCTCCGGACGCATCCGCAGAAGGATGCTCAAGGCCCTCGGCATGGAGGACTTTCACGAGCTCTTCAAGCTCGAAGAGGAGGACCAAGATGGAGAACCTTAACCAGGAGGTCGGCATCGTCATCGCCGGCCGCATCGCACCCTACCTGAGCGGCGTCCTGCCCAAGGACTTCCCGAAGCGCCTCGAACGGCTCTGGGAGGCCAGCGGCCTCACCTGGAACGCCTTCGCCGACGCCCTCGGCGTCGACAAGAAGCGCGTCCACAGGTGGCGGCCCAAGAAGAACGGCAAGAAGCCCGTCAAGCCCGACGGCGACGGCTACCACGCCCTCGTGAAGCTCGCGGCCCTCATTCCGGGGGGCCTCGACATCCTCATGGGGGACGGGTTCCAGATGTACCTCTGGCAGGACTGGCAGGACTGGCAGGACCGGCACGACCAGCAGGACTGACACCCTCATGACCTGCCAGCCCACACATAACGGGAGCGTCCGCCCCGACGTCTTCCCCGACGACTTTCCCCAGGCCCTGGAGCGCTTCAAGGAGGCTTCAGGAATGACCTGGGACGAGATCGCCTGGCTGCTGGGAACCACCACCGCCACCCTGTGGCGATGGCGAAACGCGGGGATCAGACCCAACACCGACTATCTCCTCGCCATTCAGGACCTGGCCGACAGCAAGGGACTCGGACACCTGCTTCCACCCATAAGGGTCATAAAGGTGCCCGTTCGCGGGCCGGCGGAAGGCGTCCGGGCCGAATAGACGCGGGGGCCTCCGAGACCCCCGGATAGGACAGCTCCAGGCTTCAAAAACGCTCGCACCCAGGTGCCAAGGGAGCACGACCGGCATCAGGACGAACACGACGGACCGGCGGCTTCCGACAAAGACGAGGGCGTGAGCGCAGGGACCACGTGCGCTCCGCGATTAGACCGATGGAATAGACCGATATGAAGAATAAGAACAGCCCACAAAGACGAGGGAGGCCGCGTGGGGGCGCCCCGGAGCTTAGGGTGGTGGAGATCAACCACAACCCCGGACCCGACGCCGAGGACAGGCTGCGACGCCTCTTCACCATCCTGCTCAGGTACGCCGCCGAGGACGCCAAGCGCCAGCCCCCGACCAACCCATCGCCGGAGGATGGCGGCGAGGAGGACGGCTCATGCGGCCCCCTCATACCCTGACCGTCATCAGCCTCGGCGGGGGCGTCCAGTCCTCAGTCATGGCGCTCATGGCAAACGAGGGGGCATTCGACCGCATCCCCGACTGCGCCATCTTCGCCGACACCCGCTGGGAGCCGCCCAGCATCTACGAGCACCTGACGTGGCTAAAAGACCGGCTGAGCTTCCCCCTGTACGTCGTGGACAACGGGCGAAGCCTCCGCGAGGACGTGAAGGCCCTCACCAACCACTCCGGCTCACGAAACTATGTGGACATCCCCGTCTACCTCAAGGGACGCGACGGAGAAGGTGACGGCATTGGCCGGAGGCAGTGCACCGACAACTACAAGATCAGGCCCATCAGACGCAGGATGCGCGAGATGCTGGGTCTGAGACCCCGGCAGCGCGTGCCCGCCGGTACGACCGCCGAGCTGTGGCTCGGCATCTCCACCGACGAGGCCATCCGCATGAAGGACTCCCGCGATCGCTGGATGACGAACCGCTACCCTCTAATCGAGGCGGGGATGTCCCGTAGCGACTGCCTGAACTGGTGGAAGGAGCGTTACGACAGGCCCCTGGAACGCTCGGCCTGCGTCGCCTGCCCCTTCCAGTCCCGCAAGCGGTGGGTGGAGACGAAGCGGAGGTGGCCGGAGCTGTTCGCCGAGGCGGTGGAGATCGACGCCAGATTGCGGGAAGGGCTGTCACTGGACAAGACGCCCTATCTGCATACGCTGCGGATGCCCCTGGCCCAGGCGGTCGCCCTCGACGAGGCGGAGATGGGAGACGACGGTCATAGGGACGGGTTCGGCAACGAGTGCGAGGGACACTGTGGCATCTGAGGAGCCCGGAAGAACGACGGCGGGAGCGTCACCACCCGGGGGGCTTGGTGATGACGCCAACCTCGTCCCTCAGCGTGTCGGGGAGCTGGCTTCGTCTCAGGTGGCTCTTCCAGAGACGCTTGACGTAGGTCGCGGACTCGGCCAGATCCCTGGGGCTGACGTTCCTGGGGTCGGGATTGACCAGCGGCTGCGGCTGTCAACAAGACCTTTGACGCCGACCGGCCAATAGGGGTATCATGGGGACAGCAAGTTGGCCCGGCGATGCAGCAAACACCCCGGGCCGTGGCGCCACCTGAAGAGACAGGTGATGCAGTAGCATTGTACTACTCGCAGACCCGCTCCCGACAGGAGGCGGGTCTTTTTGATTTCAGTGGTTCAAGTGAAAGGAGGCAATCATGGCGAGAACCATGGCGCGTGAACGAGTAAACGGCAAGAGGGCGGCCATCTACGCCCGCGTATCGGACAAGAGCCAGGCCGAGGACGACAAGACCTCCATCTCCGAGCAGTTAGGCGAGATGCAAGCCTACTGCGAGCAGAAGGGAATGACCATAACCGCACGCTACCAGGAGGTGGGCAGAGGCTGGTCCAAGAAGCGCCCGGAGTTCCAGAGGATGCTGGCCGATGCCAAGCGGGAACGCTTCGACACCATCGTCTGCTGGAAGGCCGACCGCCTGAGCAGGGGCATGTACCCCGCAGCCGCCCTTATGGAGGTGGTCGAGGCCCACCAGATACAGCTCGAAGCCGTCACCGACGCCATCGACATGAAGACCTTCGGCCTCATGGCCGCCATCGGCAAGATCGAGCTGGACAACTTCCGGGAGAGAGCGACTATGGGCAAGCGCGGATCGGCCAAGCAGGGCCGGATGCCCGCCGGAGCCGCCCCCTACGGATACCGCACCGGAGACGACGGCAAACCGGAGATATACGAGCCGGAGGCCGAGGTCGTTCGGCGCATCTTCCACATGTACGTTTACGAGGGTTTGGCCGGGACCGCGATCTGCCAGCAGATGACCGGCGACAACGCCCCTCTGAGGAATCCCGGTTCCCGGTGGCACAAGGCATACATCAACGACATTCTCGGCAGGGAAGTCTACAAGGGCACCTGGCACTACGGCAAGGCCCGTTGGGTCGTGACGGAGGCCGGAGAGAGGGTCTATCCGCAACCGGAAGATAAGTGGATCGAGGTGCCGTTCCCGACGCTGGTGGACGAAGAGACCTGGGACCGGGCGCAGGCCATCAAGAGCCAACGGAGGCAAAAGTCCAATCGCAACACCAAGATATTCTATCTGCTCCAACACCTCGTCAGCTGCGCCGAGTGCGGGTTGATGTTCGCCTGCCGCTCCTCCACGCATACCTACTTCAGACGGAAGGGCAAGGTCCGCAAGCAGGCCAGAGTTACCCCTCAGCGGCACTACCATTGCTACGGAATGCTCAGAGAGCACATGGATTGCCGGAATCCCGCGATGATCAGGGCCGAACAGCTGGAGGAGTTGGTGTGGAACCAGGTCAAGGGGATGGTCCAGAACCCCGAGCTCATAGTGGCAGGCATCGAGTCTCTGGGCGCCCAGGAAGACGGCGGCCTGGCCGAGCAGACCGCCTTGGCGGAGCGCGACCTCCAAAGGATACAGGTCGAGGAGGAGAGAGCCATCCGATTGTACGTGTCGGGTAAGATCACCGAGAACCAACTCGACCAGCAGCGGCGCTTCATCACCGAGCGACTGGAAGCCGCTCGTGCCACACTGAACGACCTCCGCGCCAGGGAGTCGATGGCGTCTGAGAAGCGCCTCCTCATGGAGAACCTGGTTCTGTGGGCCGGGAAGTTCGGCCACGGTCTGGACGACCTGCCCCAAGAGAAGCGCCGGGATGTCCTGAGGTTGATTGTCGATCAGGTCCTCATTGACCACGACAATCAAGTCAGCATCAGCCTCGGCATCCCAACTGAAAATTTCACGTCGATTGAGAAAGAGGAATCACCGTGCCTATGCCGGACGACAGTTTTTTAGCCGGGCGGGCCACTGAGAAAGTAGCCCTTGACGCCTCGGTTCTGTCTACCGTACACGTCAGCCCACCAGACGATACAAATCAAGGACCGCTTGTATGTCCATAGCTATGCCCTCGGTGGCAAAGGCGGAGCGTAGTTTATCGCGACTTTCTGTTCTGGTGGCCGTCTAGAGGCCTTACCTGGAATTTACCTCTCCTGGCCGCTTGGTAAGTTCGCTTCTGCCACAAGCCTTGACAGCGTTTGAAGTTGTGTTAAATTTATCCAGATGGTAGCAAGACAAGCCTCGGATAGGACTGTGATGAGGGCAAACGCTGCCTTAAAGTGCCGTGTCGTCAAGGTGCCACGGTAGGCATTATACTGTTCTCGGCATGGGTCTCCGGGAGGTTTCAGTGACGAGAGCTTTCAACGATTTACGGGATTTCCTGGACTTCCTGGAGGAGCGAGGAGAACTGCATCGAGTCACCGCTCCTGTGACATGGGATCTGGAGATAACGGAGATCGCCGACAGGTTCATCAAAAAGGGTGGAATGCCAGCTCTCTACTTCGAGCGAGTCGAGGGCTCCACCATGCCACTATGCATTAACCTTTTCGGAACCGCCCAGCGGATGACTTGGGCTCTGGGCGTAGAGAACCTGGAAGAGATAGCGGGAAGGACCCGCAAGCTTCTCCATATGCCAGATGACCCTCCGCGAGGCTTGGGAGAGCGGCTGAGAACCCTTGGGGATCTGGCTAAGTTAGCCTCCTTTCAGCCACGCCTCGTAAAGAATGCGCCCTGCCAGGAGAGGGTTTTCACTGGAGATGAGGTGGACCTCTTCCAGCTTCCCGTCCTAAGGTGCTGGCCCAAGGATGCTGGCCGTTTTATCACACTGCCCCTCGTCATCACCCGAAATCCAGAGACGGGATCACGCAATGTAGGCACCTACCGGATGCAGGTCTATGACAGAAACACCGCGGGTATGCACTGGCAAACGCATAAGGTAGGGACGCACCACTACCGGATGGGTCAAGAACGCGGTTTGGAACGACTTGAGGTGGCCGTGGCCCTTGGAGGAGATCCGGCCACTATATGGACAGGCTCGGTCCCATTACCTCCAGGTATAGACGAGTTCGCTGTTGCAGGCTTCATTCGAAAGAAAGCTGTCCAGCTGGTCCGGTGCAAAACGGTAGATCTGGAAGTGCCTGCCCAGGCTGAGATTGTCCTAGAGGGGTACGTAAACACCGACGAACAGCGACTTGAGGGAGCCTTCGGCGACCATACAGGGTACTATTCTAGCCCTGAGATGTACCCCGTCTTCCATGTGACGGCTATGACCCACCGAGCCCAACCCATATACCCCACAATCGTCGTGGGGCGGCCCCCAGCCGAGGACTTTTTCATGGGAAAGGCCACCGAGCGAATTATGCTACCCGCGTTACAGCTGGTACTTCCTGAAATCGTGGATATCAACATGCCTGCCGAAGGGGTCTTCCATAATCTCCTTATCGTTTCCATACGTAACGAATATCCGGGTCACCCCCAAAAGGTAATGAACGCCCTCTGGGGTCTGGGTCTCCTCCAGCTCACCAAGGCAATCATCATAGTGGACCACTTCGTCAATGTCCAAGACCTTGCAGAGGTGACCTGGAGAGTGACCAACAACATCGATGCCCGCAAAGACTTTACCTTTACGGAGGGCCCAGTGGACGATCTGGACCACGCCACACCCACGTGGCGCTATGGTAGCAAGGTGGGTATCGATGCCACTGCCAAGGTAGCAGGCGAGGGCCGGGATAGGAGATGGCCTGAGGATATAGTCATGACTCAGGAGATGAAGGAGTTGGTGGACCGGCGCTGGGAGGAATACGGACTGTGATAACCATCACTCAAGCAAGACCCTCTCTGGCCCGGAAGCTGACGATCCTCTCTGGGGACCTCAAGCTGCCCAACGCCGTATTCGGTCTACCACTGGCCTACATCGGCATGCTGCTGGCTGGCGAAGGTTCCTTCTCCTGGAATGATTTGCTATGGATCACTTTAGCGGTGGCGGGCGCCCGGACCTTCGGATTTGTGTCTAACCAGCTAGCTGACCGAGACCTGGATGCTCTACATCCTGCTAAATGGGACCGCGCCCTCCCGTCGGGCCTGATAACAGTGCCTGAGATGGCGGGAGTAGGGGTAATAGCGGGGGCTCTCTTTCTCGTATCGGCCTACTTGCTGAACAGTTTGGTCCTCCTGCTTTCCCCGCTAGTGCTGGTCTACCTGGTCTTCTATGCCTACACCAAACGCTTCACCTCGGCCACGCAACTCTTTATGGGCGCCACCACTGGCACCGCAATCGCGGCTGCCTGGGTCGCGGTGACGGGGAGCATCAGCTGGGAGCCAGCTTACCTCTTGGCGGCGGCCTTCTGTTGGGTCGTTGGCTTCGACCTGATGATCGCCACACCAGACTACGAGTTCGACGTCCAACACGGCCTCCACTCCATGGTCCGCAAGTGGGGCGTGGGTTCCGCCCTCTGGATATCGCGGGGGTTCTACGCAGTAGCGGCAATACTCTTTTTGGGCATGGGCTTTCTCTTCGAGCTGGGTCCCCTTTTCTATCCTCTGTGGATGGCCGCCATAGCGACTTTGGTGGTCCAGCACTGGCTTTTCAATCCCAAAGATTTTGAGAGAGGGCACCGACTCCTCTTTCGCCTTAGCGGCCCCTTCAGCTTACTCTTGCTGGCCGGTGTCCTTCTGGGATTGTACGTGTAGGAGAGATATGGACCCTGTGGTAATAGGCATTTCGGGAGGTAGTGGGGCGCTTCTGGCCCGGAGGGCAATAGACACCCTTCTGGAGCGAGACATCCCGGTTTTGGCCACGGCCAGCGGAGCGGCTCATGTGATGTGGCAGCAGGAGATGGAAGAGCCCTTCAGCAAGGCCTTGGCCGAATGGAATGAGCATCCTCACTTCTCCTACTACAAGGTGGCCGACATCTCGGCCCCTATAGCCAGCGGCAGCTTCTCCGTGGCGGGCATGCTGATCATTCCCTGCAGCATGGCTACGGCGGCCGCCATAGCTCACGGCATCGCCGACAACCTCATCCGGCGTGCCGCGGACGTGACCATCAAGGAGCGCCGCCCCCTTGTCCTTGTGCCCCGAGAGACGCCTCTCTCGCCCCTCCACCTGGAGAACCTGTTGAGCCTGGCAAGGCTTGGGGTCGTGATCCTCCCTCCTGAGCCCGCCTATTATCTACACCCTCAATCCCTGGACGATGTCACAGAATATCTGGTAGGCAAAGCTTTAGAGGTCCTGGGGGTTCCAAACCCTCTACCTACCCATCTCCGCTACCGTGGCTTGGGAGGAATAGATGGCTAAAGGGGGATTGTTAAGGTAATATATGCTCAGGATGGCGTTCAGGCACGCCCCGCCGTAGGCCATCCTGAGGGGAGGACGGAGTCCAGAGGAGAGTTCACCTAATTCACACCAGCTATATACCTTAGAACGATAAGGCTGTAAACCGCCAAGGAGGTACTATGGCAAAGTACACCAAGCACGAGGCTCAAGAATGGGCGTGGGAAGCACTGCGAGGCCAGTGGACAACTATTTTCACTCCCTTTACGCTCGAGAACGAAGTGGATGAAGCCGGGTTGCGGCAAAACATCCGCCATATCCGAAGACTGGGGACCCGGGGTGGTGGTTGTACATGGGGAATGGGAGAGTTCTGGAGCCTTACTCGGGAGGAGCGGTACCATGTTATGGAGACCGTGGCCAGCGAGGCTAATGGGGAGTGGCCAATTGGAGCCCACGTTACCAGTAATTCAGCTTCTGACATGCTGTTATTGGCAGAACGTGCCGATGCGCTGGGATTCGATCTCCTCATCGTAGCGCCGTCGTCTATGGTTACCAGGACCGAAGAGCAGGTCATTGAGTATACTCGATTGCTGGCCGACAATACGCCTCTGGCAATCATGTTCTATAACTCCCCTCAGTTCGGCATCGTGATTAGTCCTCAGGGACTGAAGCGCATCTGTAATATACCCAATGTCGTAGGTGTCAAAGAGGCCAGTTTCAGTCAACAAATCTCCATCGAGACACATTTGCTCCTTGGCGAAACGTCCATCATCAGCACTCCGGATGAGTGGATCTTTGAGAAGGGGAAGGCCCTTGGCTTCCACCAGCAGGTGATGTTCGCCAACACCTCTGACTGGCGCTTTGACACACCAGAGGAGAACTACTACGTCCAGTTCATTGATAAAGCTACACAAGGCGATCTGGACAAACAGTTCTATAACGACCATCTGCAGGCCATCAAGGCATTGTCCGACAAGTGGTGGGGCAGCACTATGAAGAGGTTCGGTGGGGCCCTGCCTGTTCCGATGGTGAAATATTGGGGAGAGTTGATGGGCCTGACTGCGGGCCACGTGCGGCCTCCTCTGGCAGATCTCACATCCGAGGAGAAAGCAGAACTCCGGCAGGAGCTAGGGGCCCTGCGAACCTTAGCGCAGGACGAACGTCGACAAGAAGTGCCACGACTCCAAGTGGCGCGCCTCCTGGTGGGATCCAATTCATTGAAAAACGGCGGAAGTCTTGACTCCGGGATGATGTTGATGGTCAGCGTGCAGAACCTGCCAGAGGCCCTGGAGGCCGAACGAGGTGGAGCAGATATCATCGACGTGAAGAACCTGCAGGAGGCGCTGGTCGGGTCTGGGCATCCATCGGTAGTCAAGGAGGTGCGTGACCAGATTCCGGCGCATAAGCACGTGAGCGTTACCCTAGGGGTCGTGCCGACTCAGCCTGGCACTGTTGCCATGGCCGTGTACGCCGCAGCTTCGCTGAACGCTACCTCAGTAAAAGTTGGGTTTGTAAGTGCAGACTACGACGAGGCGGTCGAAGTCCTGCGAGGGGCTCGGTTGGCTCTAAGAGGGACTCCCACCAAGCTCATTGGTTCCCTCTTTGCAGACAACCATCTGTATGACAACGGGTTGGAGCCTAGACGCATGATCCAGTTGGCCCAAGATGGAGAATGCGATGGCTTTCTCATCGATACGCTTACCAAGGATGGCCGAAACCTGTTCGATTTTATCTCTGAGGATGAGCTCCGCGGCATGGTGTTCAAGGGCAAGGAGTTGGGCATGAGCACGGCTCTCTCCGGGCATCTACGGATAGACGACCTGGACGAGTTGGCGAGGATCAATCCCGACATCGTTGGTGTGCGGGGTGCAGCATGTCGAAAAGGGGACCGTCAGACATCGGTGGCTTGGGAAGCGGTTGCGGAGTTCAAGCATGCGCTGGACCTCCGAAAGAGTGGAGAGGTCGACGTTTTCACAACAGCGTCAGTTGGCAAGGATCGCGCCGGTGGATGGGTTGTTATCGACGGTAGAGGAAAGAGTTGCGCTGGAGTGATCGCGGCGCTGACTAGCCAGACAGAGTCCGATGGCCACTCGCTCATCGAGGCGATATTAGGTGATGCCCTGAACATTTACGACGTGATGATGTGGGCGGAGAATGCTGGACACCAATTACTGTCGCAGCGCAAGGAGCCAGACGGCACCCTGCGGCTGCTGGTCCAACCTTTCTCAAAAACTTAACCCTCAAGTGGCAATTGCGCCCTCGACTGACCGGGAAGTCCGGCGGATGGCGTATCGCATTATTACTGCTCCAGTTGGCTATAGCTACAGCTAAGGCCGAAATCCTAGCCTAGACGCCAAGGGGGTGATATGTCTCGCACTAATAACCCATTGCGGTTTGGGATAATCGTAGGGGGAAGACCGTTCGAAGAGGCGGTGAAGGTGTGCCAGGTTGCTGAGGAGGTTGGCTTCAACACTGCTTCCTTCACAGACAGGCCCCCTGAGAACAATCTGGAGGCATGGACCTTGGCTGCGGCCATCGGAGTGCTGACCAAACGGATCATTCTCACACATTCAACATTGAACCTTCCATTCCGTAATCCGGCGCTGACGGCCAAAATGGCCGCCTCCCTGGATGTGATAACGGGTGGTGGACGGGTGGAGTTAACCCTGGGAGCTGGCGGCCAACAGCCCCACTACCAGTCATATGGGATCCACTTTGGGAGCAATGGAGAACGAGTAACCGACCTTATAGATGCGGTTGCTATTATGCGAGGGCTGTGGGCCAACGACAGTTTTAGCTATTCGGGTAGCCGGCTTTCGGTTGAGGATGCCACCGTGTTGCCCAAGCCTGTCAAGGGAATGGTCCCTATCTGGATTGGAGCCACGGGCACAAGGATGATGCGCTTTACAGGGGCCAAGGCCGATGGCTGGATGAAGAACCGAGGTTGGCCGGAGACAACAGAGGAGCTTATCGAGCTCGTGGGGGTACTGGAAGACGCTGCCGAGAAGGCTGGCCGAGACCCTGGCAGCATCAGGCGCGTGCTGAACGGAGGGGCGTTCATAGGGGATGGCCCACAGACCGATGCACGCGGTTTAGTTGGCAGCTCCGATGAAATTCTGGAAACCATTCATCGCTATAGGGAGATTGGAGTGGATACCTTCCATCTTCGGTTTAGTGAGCAGGGCGCCGAGGACCAGATCCGGCAGTTCGCGGAGGAGGTTATCGCGAAGGTTGACTGACGAGTGCGAGTGATGATATGCACAGGGGCTTGTATGAGTCGACTAGATCCACCCGCCCGGTACGACTAGCAGCAGGCCTGATTCTCAGTGGCCACTGCTGCTTCTCAGCTCTCGTACGACATGCTGAGCCAGGAGCTCAAGCTGGGTCCTGTCCTGCGCGACAGTGGCGAAAATCAGCGTTTGGACTCCAGACTTCAGGAGCTCCAGAGCCTGTTCAACACATTGAGCTGGTGGCCCATAGATGGTGTTCCGCTCTGTGTCGTAGGGGAAGTCGTAGTAATTGGGCAGCATACTCCTAAGCACTGCCAATGCCTTCTCGGAGCTCTCCTCGATGTGGATATAAACAAACTTGGCTGGCGTAATGCTTCCCGGTTCCCTCCCCGAGCTGATGGCGTGCTCCTGGATCTTGGCCCACCCGTCGCGGAACTCCTGGGCGGTGGTGGTGCTGGATGCTAGCCACCCGTCGCCTAAGGTGGCCACCCGATGTAGCACGGGCTCAGCCCGTCCTCCAATCCAAATAGGGATTGGTCGCTCGGTGCTCCTGGGTTGCATGGAGAGATCTGTTGTTTGAAAGAATTTAGATACGTGGTCCAGAGACCCTTGTCCCCAGAAGGCTCGCATGGTGTTAATGGTCTCGACGAAGCGACTGACACGACTCTTCATAGGCACTCCCGCCGCCTGGTACTCCTCCGGTCGGCCTCCTAGGGAAGCGCCTACTATTACCCTGTGACCGGCCAGGTAATCGAGAGTAGATATGGCCTTCGCCAGTATTAGCGGGTTTCGTAGATTAACCAGTAGGATAGAGGTGCCCAGTTGGATCCGTTGAGTTCGAGAAGCCACAAATGTCAACGTAGTGAGGGCTTCCAGAATCCCCACCCGCGAGTGCAATAGGCGGTCCTCCACCCAAACCGAGTCGAGCCCGAGTTGTTCGGCGGCAACCGCATACTCGACAAGCTCCGCAGGCTTCGGAACGGTCTCCCACCCCACGTTGGGAAGGTACACGCCAAACTGGTTCAATTCAGGATATCCCTCCGCCCAACTCTGGGTATTGCTCTCAGCAATGGTGAGCTAGCGCCTCTGTCGTTGATATGCTTCGTTGGCGTCGCTGTCACTGGACCCTGGAGAAGAGTACTTGGTGAGTGGCAGTATACAGCCCTTAGGTTCCCCTCTCAAGGTTTACTCGAATGGCGATGAAGGGGTGCATTGAGCGGCGTACCCTTGTGGAAAGTTCAGCCTTAGAATTGCCGTCGCGTGTTGTCTGCTCCCTTCACATCCCCCGTCCTAGCCGGGCCAACTGTACTTCCGTCTAGCGATTTGGTAAGTTGGCGGGAGAGCACGTCAACAGGAAACCGTAAGGAGGTGCGGGCCTATGGACCTGCGAGCAGTTCAAAAACCCCTGAGGGAACAGTATCGTAAGGATCCAGTCACCGCTGTGATCACTCTGAAGGCCCGGGCCACACAGATGGACGTACCTGTTGCTTGCTCTGTGGATATTGGACGTGCTGTGTATGATGCCCAGGCACACGCTGGTGTAGGGGGGCAGGGCACCGGCGCTTGCCCAGGTGATTTACTCCTGGGGGCCCTGGCCGCCTGTGCTCAGATTACCTGCCAGATGGTTGCAGCAGGCTTGCAGATTCCAGTCCAAAGGGTAGACGTGTTGGTCGAAGGGGATCTGGACCTTCGAGGGACGTTGGGGATATCAAGGGAAGCACCAGTAGGGTTTAATGACATCCGGGTGAGTTTTGAGATTGAAGCGCCGGAAGCAACGGAACGACAACTCTCGAGTCTTCGTGAGAAGACCGAGGAATATTGCGTTGTAATGCAAACACTGAACAGCTCGCCAAACATCCGGACCCAGTGGGTCCCGTAAAATGCAGACCTTACGTTTACGGCGCGACAGCGTAGATGTGCTCCTATGCACCTGCTCAGCGATAAAAGCACCGTAGGCTTATATACCTTGGGCTGGCTGGGCCGTTGACGTTCACTTAGCCCCCTGCTACCCTGCGACCGTCCGCCCAAGGAGGCGGGCAACCGTGGCCGCAGTGGAGCCCGCCCTGGGAATAGAAGCAACGGCCAGGACGCCGCAAAACAGCCGCGGCAATAGGAGGTGGACGTGGATGAGCGCATTGTTTCGCTGCACGCAGGTTATAGCCATAACGGAGAGCTGGTCGAGGGCTACGTTGCGCGGCCGGTCGATTCCCGCAAGCACCCAGCCGTGGTCCTCCTTTCAGGTCATAATGGGCTGGACTGGCACCAGCGCGAGATAACGCGCACCTTTGCCCGCGCGGGCTTCGTGACACTCTCCCCTGACCTCTTCGAAGGCTATTTGGCTCCCGATCGGGTCTCAGCGCTCCGTGCGAAGAACTCACTGGACATTGACCTTGCCATAGCACGAATCGCGGACGGCGCCGACTTCCTCCGAGGACTGCCCTGGGTTGAGGATCACGCGGACGTTGGGTTGGTGGGCTTTTGCCTTGGTGGCGGGCTTGCGCTACTAGCCCTCGGCCGGACCAACCAGTTCAGGCCCGGCGTCATCTACCACCACAGCCTCTACCCCGACCCTGCCGAGCTCGAAGGCATCGATGCGAAGCTTCTCTGCCACTACGGTACGGCCGACACCAGCACACCCATGTGCGAGGTCGAGGCGTTCCAGCAGACCCTCGAGCGCTATGGTAAGGAGCATGAGATCCATTTCTACGATGGCGCAGGCCATGCGTTTCTCAACCCCAAGAATCACAAGACCCCGGAGTTGGAGAAGGCGGCCACCGAGTCGCTGGAGCGAACCTTCACGTTCTTGAGAGCAGAGCTCGGCGGCGGCGGTAAGGCAGAGCAAAAGGCCGCCGTTGAACCCGCCCTTAGCGATGTCGAAGTCGCCTCCAGAGTCTAGTCTTAGAGCATCGCCTCCGCCCTCAGCACTGCCTGCCTCGCCAACCGTGCCCCTTTGGAAATCCGAGGGCCCATCGAGGCTTACCGCTGCCCCACAGCTATGGTTTGAGCCAATGTAGCTTTGCATAAAAACCCTAGGAGGGTACAGGGAACCTGATTCCCTGTCGGGAGTTCAAGGGGGTGTCCTCCTTTGGATAGAACCTCTGGGCGGGTGGGTGGGAAAGAGGCGTTGGGCTTTTGTGCAAGGCCAGCCAATGTCGGAGGGAGTGCTCAGACCCGGGCGACATCCTGTGGGTATAAGACGTCCATCATCACGTGTTTGTGGTACAGCGGAGCCCCAAGGTACTGATAAAGAGTGCGCGACATCAGGGTATGGGGCATCAACGCATGGTCGTAGTCGGTTCCAGGACCGGCGTGTACCATGTGCGCGAAGTCGCAGACCTGATAATAAGCCTCACTGGCGACGGCCTTTGCTTCGTGGACACTGGCGGTAGCCGGCATTCCCGTATCCAGTTTCCACAGCGTCTCATAAGTGACCCAACGGGCTGCGTCCATCTGGATAGACAGGTCGACACAGTGGTCCTGGACCCGTTGGAAGCGCCCAATAGGCTGCCCGAATACAACGCGTGTTCGTGTGTACTCTACGGTGAACTCAAAGATCTCCTGACAGGCGCCGACCTGATACGCGCATAGTATAGGAATAGCCTTTTCCAGAGCGCTATCCAGGACTTGCGATCCCTTGCCGACCTCACCTAGCACGTTAGATTTAGGGACGTGAACGGAGTTGAAATGAACTTCAGCTACGGACGCCATGAAGCCGGCCCGGGGATGTATCGAAAGCCCAGGGCTATTCTTGTCCACTAGAAAGAGGGTAGTGCCACCTTCAGGAAGCTGCCGTGCTCCACAGATGAAAGCGGTGGCGCCATCAACATCGTGAACGAACATTTTGCTTCCGTTGAGGACAACCTCGTCGCTGGCTTCGCTGGCCTGCATCTCCACCGACCCTGGCCCCCAACGGGGTCCTGCGTCCGTGACAGCCAGAGTGACCACGGAGTCACCGCTGCATATCCCTGGAAGCAGCGACTTTTTCTGTTCGTGTGAACCTCCCTCCGAGATTGCGAGAGCTCCAAGCACGCTCGAGGAAAAATAGGGGCCCGGAAGCGGCCCTCGACCTAGCTCTTCAAACACCACCGCACAATCTGTCAACGAAGCGGAACCGCCACCATATTCCTCCGGAAGGATCATCCCCAACCATCCCATCTCCCCTGCCTGGCGGTAGAGCTCCGGCACATAGCTAACTCCCTGGTTATACAACCCTCTGATCCGATCGCGTGGAGCCTCAGTTTTCATGAACTCCGACGCCATCTGTTTTAGCATTTTTTGGCTTTCGCTCAGCTCGAGGTCCATGGCCCTCTCCTTCGTGCTTAGACTGTGGTAGGTGCTTCCTCCCTTGTAGGGCGCCCGAGCCCCAGTCGACGGGCGAAGATAATGCGGTCGGTGTCTAAGGTCCCGCCGCCATGCAGTTGCCCCGGGCCGCTCCGGACCAGGTGTTCAAAATCTGCGTTCTCATGTACCGAGAGATCTGCTACTAATGCGTCATAGCCAACAATCTGTTGCAACCGTTCGGCGTTTTTCAGCCTGGAGGTACGGTTGTGATATCGAGCCTGAACTCCACCATAGGGATGCGGCTGCCGCGTGTATCGGTGCCAGAAGTTGCGCTGCGCGAAAAGGCGAGCGACGTGTGAGTCTATCAGCATATCCGCTAGAATATCCCGTACGGCTGGGTCCTCGATGAGAGGCCTACCCTCCATCGGCATCCGTTGGCAGTAATCTACTATGCGATCTATTATTGGCTCCTCTGCCACACTTCCCTCGCCGCCATGCTCAAGCTCTAGATGCGTGTTTGCGACTTTCCAGCCGTTATTTTCCCCACCCACTAGGTAAAATGCGGGCACCCGGACGTCGTCGAAGAAAATGGTGTTCTTGCGTCCCATCATGAGATATAGCGGCTGCATAACTATGCCAGGCAAATCTGCTGGGATGTAAAGCCAGCTCAAGTTCTCATGGCGCGGACCATCCGGATCGGTGTTTACGAGGGTCCATATGTAGTCCGGATAGTGGGTGGAACCCACCATGGTCTTCTGACCGTTAACAACGTATTCGTCTCCATCCCGCAGTGCGGTGGTGAGACACGTAGCTATGTCGCTGCCACCCTGGGGCTCGGTCAGCACCTGCCAAACAGAAACTTCCCCACGTAACATCGGAGGGAGTAGCTTCTGCTTCTGCTCTTCGGTGCCCCATTGCGAGACACAGGGGGCAACGATACGAGCCAGGGTGTAGAACACATGCGACAAGCCTAGGCCGTATCTATCAAGCTCAGTTTCCAGCACCAGTTGATGGTCAACGGTGAGGTCGCCGCCTCCGTACTCCGTGGGGAAGATGGGGAAAAGCCACCCCTTCTCTCCCAATTTGCGAGCCAATTCCCGTCGAAACTTATACTCCTCCTCATTCTCGCGCGTAGACCAGGTAGCAGACCACTTCAACTCCTGGCCATCGCGCATGTGGCGGTTCAACCACTCCTGCACTTCTTCCCGGAATGCTCTTATTTCCGGTGGGTCGGGTCGAATTTCGAAATCCATGGACGATTCCTCCGTTGTCTCTTGTACCAGTCCAATGACGAGACTTATGTAGACAGGGGTCCTGCGCAGAATACAGAGTAGACTAGTGAAGTCGCTGGCGCAAGCGGAGGGAGGAACCTGGTCAGCGTACGACTGATCTCGAGGACGCACTGGAAAACGTGCTGCCGCTGGGGCGGCAGGGCAGCACAAGTGCATTTAGTTGACAACTAGGGCTTCCTAGGATATTTTCCCGATATGCTTCTTCTTCGGGTGGACAATGACTGAGACGAATCCCTTAAGGAAGGATGCAGGCCCTTCCGCTCTGGGGCATCTGCGGGTCCTAGATCTGACGGACCCCTCTGGCCAGTACTGCACAAAGCTGCTGGGGGATCTGGGCGCCGACGTAATCAAGGTGGAGCCTCCAGAGGGAGACCCCAGCCGGCACCTGGCCCCCTTCGCCGGCGGCATCGCCCACGGGGAGCGTAGCCTTCGCTTTCTGAGCCTCAACTCCAACAAGCGAAGCGTCGTCTTGGACCTGGCTTCTGAAGCCGACCGTGGGGAACTACGCCAGTTGGTAAGAGGGTCCGACGTCCTGGTGGAGACTTTTGCTCCCGGCTACATGGAGGGCCTTGGGCTTGGGTTCCAGGCCCTGGCCTCCATCAACCCTGGCCTGGTCATGACATCAATAACGCCCTTCGGTCAGACAGGCCCCTACAGGAACTACCTGGGAGGAGACCTGATAGCTCAGGCCATGGGTGGCCTCATGTACATGCAGGGCGACGATGAGAAGCCCCCCTGCATGGCCCCGGCGGAGCAGGCCTTCATGCTGGCCTCCCTACATGCCGCCTTTGCCACCCTTGTGGCTCTAGAGGCCCGGCGCCGAAAAGGGTCAGGGCAGCACGTCGACGTCTCCATGCAAGATGTCGTGGCCCATCTCCTCTTTATTCTGGTCCGGTATGCCACCACCGGAGAAATAGTCCGCCGCCATGGGAAGGCGGCCACTAACGCGCCCAATGGCTACTATCTCGCCAAGGACGGCTACGTTGGCCTCCATGTAGTGTTCGAGCACCACTGGCGGGTCCTGGTGGATTGGATGGCCAACGAGGTTCTGGCGGAGCCCGTGTGGGAGGACGCAAATTTCCGACGCCAGAACTCAGATATTGTTGACGAAGGGTTGGCAGAGTTCATTAGCGACTTTACGGTGCGGGAATTCGTTGAGGAGGCTCAGGCGCGTCACCTCGCGGCCATACCGGTGAACAGCCCGACTGATTTCGTAGAGAGTCCTCATACGAAAGCCCGCGGCTTCTTCCTGAGGGCCAATCACCCAATCCTGGGGGAGCATGCTTTATTAGGGGCGCCATACCGGTTTAGCGAAACGCCCTGGAGATTGACCTCCTCGGCCCCTCTATTGGGCCAGCACCAGCAGGAGGTCTTTAAGGAACAGCACAGCCCACTGGTACAAGAGAGCTCCCCTCCAGCCGTGCGGAACGACTCACAGAGAAGGTCCAATGACGCTCTGCCTCTCGAAGGGATCAGAGTAGTGGATTTCACCAGGGTGTGGGCTGGACCCTTGGGGACCCGCTACATGGCTGATTTCGGGGCTGAGGTCATCAAGGTCGAGACCCAGCAGTACGTGGAAGCGGCAAGGTTTGCCCGTGGGAATCCCCCCCAATTTCCGGAGAACAATCGGGGCAAACTAGGGATAACCGTGGATTTCCAGCGCCCCGAGGGCCGCGAACTCATACAGCGCCTGGTCAAGGAGAGCGACGTGGTGGTGGACAATTTCGCTGCCGGTGTGTTGGAAAGGCATGGTCTTGGATACCAGCAGCTACGGAAGCTGAAGCCGGACATCATCGCCCTCTCCATGGCGGGCTTCGGGAATGACGGCCCGTACGCGGACTACGTCTCCTACGGCCTGCAGCTTCTTTGCCACACAGGGATGTCTTACCTCTGGGGTCATCCGGGTTCACCGCAAGACGCCCGGATCAAGATCGCATATCCGGATTTCATGTCGGGCATCAACTGCTCTTTGGCCGTGATGGCGGCCCTGGAATACCGGGCCCGGACGGGTAGGGGTCAGTACATAGAGATTTCCCAGACAGAGGCCTTGGCCTCCACCATGGGCGTGCCCCTTCTGGAAAAGCTGATCAACGGTTTGGCCCAGGAACCCTCCGGTAACTTCAGCCCCAACGCTTCTCCCCACGACTGCTACCCCTGCCTGGGGGAGGATATGTGGTGTGCCATCGCCTGCTGGAACGATGACCAGTGGCACTCCCTCTGTCAGGCCATGGACGGCCCAACGTGGGCGGAGGACGACAAGTTTGTCGACCTGGAAGGACGTCTGCGCCATCGAGAGGAGCTGGATGAGAAACTGGCGCAGTGGACCCGCAGCTACACCCCCCATCAGGTCATGCGTATGCTTCAAAAGGTGGGGGTGCCCGCAGGCGTGGTCCAGACTGGGGAGCACCTCTATCACGACCCCCACCTGCGGGCCAGAGGCTTCCTGATATCGGTGGACCACCCAGGGTGGGGGCGGCTGGAGCAGCCAGGACTGACGGCGATCCTCTCCGAAACCCCTGGGCGTGTTTCCAGAGGAATGTCCGAACTAGGCGAGCACAACCGCTACGTGGTCTCGGATCTCCTGGGGCTCAGCGCCGAGCGCTTTGAAGAGCTAGTGGAACAGAAGGTAATTTACTAGCGGTTCGTTGCGGAATTACCTGGCGATTCTTGCTTACGTTGCACACTACTGTTTGACATGACTTTAAACTGAGGGAGACGTTAATTTAGCATCGGGGCATCAGGCCTGCGAGAGTATCTGGGGAGGGGGTTGTGGCAAACATTATCGGGGCATCGGTCAAGAGGAAGGAGGACCCACCCTTTCTGACGGGGCAGGGGACCTTCGTCGATGACATCCAGCTACCGGGCATGCTCTGGGCCCACTTCGTGCGGAGCCCCCACGCCCATGCTCACATCCGCAGCATCGACGCCTCAGCCGCCATGGCGGACCCGGAAGTGGTGACCGTCCTGACGGGGCGGGACATTCATCCACGCTATCGCACGTACCCCACTGTAGCCATTCCTGGCGTACCTGGCCTCTCCACATTCGACGGGGAGCGGCCGCCCTACTATCTAATCGCTACCGAAAAGGTCCGCTATGTGGGCGAGGTTGTGGCCGTAGTCATAGCCCGGAGCCGCTACGTTGCCCCCGATGCTGAGGAGCTGGTGAAGGTAGAATATGACGTGCTTCCCGTCGCGGGAGACCCTGAGGCCGCGCTGCGACCCGATGCACCTCGTGTCCATGACGCCCATCCCAACGAGGCCCTGGCCTGGCGGCGCGTCACCCCCAATGCGGCGCAGGCCTTTGAGGAGGCGGAGGTCATCATACGGGAACGCTTCGTCAATCAGCGCATCCATGGAGTGCCCCTGGAGCCCCGCGCTGGCATCGCTTACTGGGACCCGAAACAGGCAAGCCTAGTGGTGTGGGCTAGCACCCAGACTCCTCACGACTTGAAGACTCAGCTGATCGAAATCTTGGACCTACGCGAGGAAAGCGTACGTGTAGTAGCGCCCGACGTGGGTGGCGGCTTCGGGCCCAAGAGTCATGGAGACCCTGAGTACGTCCTCCTGGCCGCCGCCTCCCTCATGCTCAAGGTTCCCATCAAGTGGGCGGCGACCCGCTCAGAGGAATTTGTCGGCATGAGTCATGCCCGCGGCAAGGTCTCTTACGTGGAGATAGCGGCCACCAGGGAGGGACGGGTAACCGCCGTGAAGCTGCGGCATATCGCCGACTTGGGCGCCTACCCAAAGGGACCCGAGGCCAACCTGTCTATGACCTCGGCCATGATCTGCGTAGGAGCCTACCATATTCCCGACGTAGATCTGGAAGTACACGCAGCCTACACTCACCGTACTCCCGACGCGCCATATCGAGGAGCGGGACGGCCCGAGGGGATATTCCTCATCGAGCGGGGTATGGATCTCCTAGCCAAGGAGTTGGGGATAGACCCGGCCGAGTTGCGGCGCCTTAACTTCGTCCCACCCGATGCCTTTCCCTACACGACGGCGGGTGGTGATACTTATGACAGTGGCAACTACGCGGCAGCCCTTGACCATGCCCTCAGGCTGAGCGACTACCCTGCCCTCAGAGAGGAGCAGGCCCTTCTGCGTACCCAGGAGCGCTACATGGGCATTGGTCTCTGCTCCTGGGTTAAGACCGGAGGCGCTGGGCCCTCCTCAATAAACCCCGGCAACAGCGCCTTCGAGTGGGGCCGAGTCAGAGTGGATCAAAACGCCAAGGTCACTGTCTATACCGGCTCGTCGCCCCATGGCCAGGGACTGGAGACGACGTTCGCTCAGATCGTCGGCCAGGTCTTGAGTGTCCCTATAGACGATATGACAGTGCTTCATGGAGACACAAACGTGGTGGCTCATGGAGTCGGCACCTTCGCCAGTCGGAGCATGGCGGTTGGTGGGCCCGCTGTCTACAACGCGGCTCAGAAGGTCCTCGCCAAAATGCTCCGCATCGCTGCCCATCTTCTGGGGATCCCCCTGGAGGAGGTGACCTTGGAGGACGGTATCTTCACGCCCCGCGGGCGGGCTGAACCCCAACTCACGGTAGCAGAAGTGGCTCAGGCGGCCCATTCCCTTCACGCCCGACCAGCGGAGGTGGAGTACGGCTTGGACGAGAGCTCCTTCTTCCAGCCCACGGGCCTTACCTTTAACTTTGGCACCTATGTAGCGGTTGTGGAGGTGTATCCAGAGACGGGCGACGTGAAAGTCCACAAGCTCTTCTGTGTAGACGACCAGGGAGTGGTGGTTAACCCTACTATCGTAGAGGGTCAGGTCCACGGAGGAGCTACTCAAGGACTGGGGCAGGCCCTCTATGAGCAGATTGTCTACGACGAGGCGGGACAGCTCACTACGGGTTCCCTCATGGACTATTCCCTGCCAACGGCGGAGATGGTGCCATCCTTTGTTACGGCGCGTTTGGAGACTCCTACACCCCTCAACCCGCTGGGCGTCAAAGGTATGGGGGAGGGACCCTCTGTCGGCACGCCGCCGGCCATCGTTAACGCTGTGGTCGATGCCCTAGAGCCCTTCGGCGTACGCCACATAGAGATGCCGTTGACTCCGGAGCGCGTCTGGCGAGCTATTCAAGAGTCCGGTCAGGCTACAAACATTAGCAGCTGACCGTTCTCGTTTGCCTTTATAGTCATAACCCTATGTGCTATAGCGACTAACTGCCAGTGCTAGTAAAGGTGGTAGGATCCATGTCTTTCCTGTGATCATGTTTCGGTCGCGTGGCCTGTAGCAGGATTCCTCCCTAACCAGGGATGGCTTTCTAAGATGGATATTACCAAAATACCGATAATCTTACCCTTGGTTGTCATTCTTGTCGTTGGCTGCGCGTCGAGTGATCCTCCAACAGTCTCAGGGCCAACACCAACGCCGACGCCGGATGTCAGGATTCAATACGTAAATCATGCAAACACATTCTCTTTAGCCCGAATCCACCGAAGGACACGGATGGACGGCGTGAGGACAGCGGAAGGGGGTGGGTGAGGGAGCTACAGGGGAGATGGCCTGGGGTCTTGGGGTAGATGGGAGGCCGGCGGACGGTCTTCAGTCGCCGCACAGGGCCCCTAAGGCCCTATGCGGGAGTTGCGATGCGCGGGATGGCGAGAGGATACGCAGCAGGGGACTCTCGCGACCGGGGTGGCGCGAGATTGCGGGGACGTTGGGTCAGTTGCAGGCTGGCCGTCAGGCCGGGAACGGAATGGCTTGCAGCCGGGCCAAGGCGCGACTGAACTGGGTTTCCCAAGGCCAGCGCCGGGGGAGATGCAAAGTGAGGCGGCGCGCCGAGCGGGTGATCCGTCCCACCAGAGCGAAGACCCGCCGCCTGAGGGTCTTGGTGATCACGGTCCGCTCGCCCAGACCAATCCGCGCCGTCCAGCGGGCCAGGTTATGCGCCATCACCTGGACCGCCAGCCAGGCGCCGTTGGCGGCGAAGCGCGCCGACGGCATGTGGTTCAGCCCGACGCCGTACTTGAGGTCGCGTATGGCGTTCTCGACCTCGGCGTGGCGGCGATGATCGGCCTCCAGTTCCAGCGTCTCCCCATCGCGGTCGGTGATGAAGGCGTGATAGCTGTATCTGGCGAAGAGGGCGAGCTGGGAACCGGGCGTCGGCTTCACCCGCCGGACAATGAGCCGCACCGGCGCGGCGTCCGGCTTGGTCTGGAACGGGGTGTAAGTCGTCTCGGCGACATCGGCGGCACCGTCCATCCAGTAGGGAATGGGAGTCCAGTCCTCCTCTGGTATCGCCTCGATCAGGTCCCGCAGGCTGGCGCGCTGGCGGATGGTGATAGAGAAGCGGACATCCATTTCCCGGCAGGCGGCAACGACAGTGTGGGCGTAGAAGCCGCTGTCGGCCCGCACCGTGAGTTGTCCCCTGGCCCCGCCGTAGCGCACCCGCCCCACCGTCTCACGCAGGAAGTGGGCGGCGCCACGGGCGGTGTTGGCCCGGCCCTCGCGCAGCCGGGACATCAGCACTTCGCCGGTGCCGGCGGCAATGGCCAGCAGTGGGTGATAGCCGCGGGCGCCGGTATAGCCGTGGTGGCGCGCTCCCTCCTTGGCCAGTCCATAGGTCTCGCAGATGGTCGAGTCCAGGTCGATGGTCAGGGGCGAGTCGCCGGGTCCGGCCCCAGCGGCCCAGGCCCGGGCCAACAACTGGCGGCTCACGCGGTCGAGTTGACGGACATGCCCCCACCGGAAGCTGCGCAGGAAGGTCCCCAGGGTGGATGGCGCCTTGACCACGCAGCCTAGAACACCGACCGTCCCACCAGCGCGCAGCGCATCGGCGTCGTCGATGCAGTCGCCGCCTGCCAGCGCGGAAGCGACCAGCGTCAGCATCTTGTCCCCAGTGTTCGCCCGTCCCGGCGCTCCGCCGAGGTCAAGGTGATGGTCGACGAGTTCCCGCAGGCCCAGGTGCCGGGCTAGGGTGGCCGGCAGGAGCAGGCCGGCATTGGCCACCAGGCGATGGTCGTCAAAGAGGATGCGGATACGGTCGGGTTTGTTCTGTGGCAGCATCTATTGGGTGCTCCTTGTTTCCGGGCGGGTTTCTGTTCCAAAACCATTATCCCAGATTCAGAGGAGCACCCTCTGCCTTCTTCAAGGGCTGTCCCCAAGGACGTCCTTCGGTGGATTCGGGTTTAGCACATTCAGAAACTCTAGAATCATTAGATCGTGCTATAACATTTCTGGAATCACAGAGTACAGTAAGGGCCGACATTGGAAAGGGGAGTTTTAAAGGGCTGTTTAGCCTTGACCTCAACAGTATGTCGGTGGAAGAGTACTTAGCGGGCCTTAGGGAATTATCTGACCTTTCTCCTGAAGACCTAGCCATGCTTGAATGGGATAGGTCACTCCTGAATGATCTGTTTCTACGTGTGAATCAAGACCAAGTCACCTTGTTACAAATTTTGCCACCGCCAGATGTCTCTACTGTGTTTCATGGCATTGCATTGGCGACCATTGAGACGGAGATTGCTGTGATCCAGGATTTGCTAAGATTCTATTCATCGCCAGGTCTTCAGAGAAAGGGGACTAAGTTCGATGAGTTTCCAAAAGTGAGGTGGTACCCAAAAACTAGACAACTGGCTAAGAGAGAGTCCAGCTCCTAAAATAACCGGCAACTAACCGACGTGGAGGAGCAGGACATGAAGCAGACGAGGAATAAGCACAGTCCGGCGTTCAAGGCCAAGGTGGCCCTGGCCGCCCTTGCGGGGGAAGAGACCATCGCCCAGCTGGCCAGCCGATTTGAGGTCCATCCCAGTCAGATTCACGCCTGGAAAAGGGCCCTGGTGGAAGGAGCCCCGGAGCTATTTGCCACCAATCAGAAATCCCAGGAGAAAGCCAAGGAAGCTCAGATTAACCACCTCTACCGGCACATCGGCCAGCTGAAGGTGGAACGCGATTTTTTGTCGGAAAGGTCCGGTCTATGAGTCGCAGCATACGGCGAGCCATGATAGACCGAGACCACCAGCAGCTGTCTTTGGTGCGTCAATGTATCCTGCTGGACGTCAGCCGGGCCTCGGTGTACTACCGGCCGGTACCGACCAGGGCAGAAGACCTGGAGTTGATGGCCCTGATGGACCGTCAGTATTTGAAGACCCCCTTCTACGGCTCCAGGAAGATGAAGGCCTGGCTGCTGCAACAGGGCTATCTGGTGAGCCGAAAAAGGGTTCGAAGGCTGATGCGGTTGATGGGTCTGGAAGCGATCTACCGGCGTCCCAACACCAGCAAACCAGCGCCGGGACACCGGATCTTTCCCTATCTGCTGAAGGGAGTGGAGGTTAATCGGGTCGACCAGGTCTGGGCCGCGGACATCACCTACATCCCCATGGCGAAGGGCTTCCTGTACCTGGTGGCCATCATGGACTGGCACAGCCGGCACGTGCTGGCCTGGAAGCTCTCCAACACCATGGACACCAGCTTCTGCGTGGCGGCGTTGGAGGAAGCCCTGGGTAAGGGACGACCGGAGATATTCAACACCGACCAAGGGAGTCAGTTCACCAGTGAGGCCTTTACCCAGACGTTGCAGGAGCAGAGGGTCCAGGTCAGCATGGATGGTAAGGGTAGGTACCTGGACAACATCTTCGTGGAGCGGCTGTGGCGGAGCATCAAGTACGAGGAGGTGTATCTGAAAGCTTACCAGACCGTCGCCGAGGCCCGAACTGGGATCAATGCCTACCTGGAGTTCTACAACCGGCAGAGGCCTCACCAGGCTTTGGGCTACCGGACCCCAGCAGAGGTGTACCAACATGGCCAGGAAGAAAGGGGAGCAGCAGCTGAAGAAGCAGGGCTGCCATCGGGCTTGGTGAAACCTAGCGCAGGGGTGGGAGACTCTCTTAATTTAGCCCTCGTGCTGTCTTAATAATGGGGTCCACCTTAATAATGGGGTCCACCTTAAAAGGGGCGATGGGTTGAAGCCGTGCAGCATCTGAACGACCTTCTGGTGAAAGATGAGGTACCTACCACGTGAATTGACAGAACCGGCTCCAACGTCGGCACGCCGCCGGCCATCGTTAGCGCTAGTTGGTTATACCTGTTTTTGAGACAAGCCGGAACCGTTTGGGCATAGTGCGTCCGGCATCGATTGCCATCGCTTCTGATAGGTGATCAGGCTCTCCTGGAAGCGCTCCTCGAAATCCGATGTAAGGCTCCTCTGTCACCTCTGACAGAAATGGCAACTCGTCCAGCAGCCTGAATACGGGAGTGGGCTGGCGGAAATCTACTCTCAACAGCGTCTGCCCGAGCCTGGAGCCTGTCATTTCCACTATTTCAGCCCCAGGTAGCCCTTTAATCCAGTGATAGAGGTCAAGGACGACACCATTCTCCTGTAAGGATGAAAAGATGAGCTCGACCTCTGATTGCAGAGTGTCCGGATCTTCTGTTGACGAAGAGCCTTCTGGGTGCTCTCCATTTCGGAATTGTTTAGAGTCAGGTGTACCAAGCTCACCCGTGGTTTGCTCCATCTCCGCGGTCATTTCGGCGGTCGGGCCGGCTTCCCTCTGGCTTTCTGAAGGAAGTCCCTCCATAACACTATCGGTATTAGGGTCTTGCACGGATTGTTCTGGGACTGCTGCGTTAGTTGCGGTGCTCTCTCTCCGTAATTGAGAGGCCCAGACTTGCTGTCCGGTAAGATAACGGAGAGCGATCGCCACTCCCCTGTCTGTTTCCATGATACTAGAGCCAAAAACGAACCCCCCGTCAGGCGCCCGACGGATGGCGCTCAACAGCTCTTCTCGCTTTGCCCCCTTGACTAAGTAGCCCGAAGCGCCTACATGGATTGCTTCCTCCAAATATTCGTCATACATACTGAAGACAAGGACGGCACAGGTAAAACCCCGTTCCTTTAGCAAGCGGATCGCCTCAAGGCCGTTAATGTGGTCCATCCGGATGTCCATAATTATCACGTTTGGTGATAGCGCTTCAGCCCACCAGAGCGCATCATCGGCGTTGCTCACTTCGCCGACCACCTGGATATCATTCTCCAGCTCTAACATGCGGCGAAGACTGTCACGGGTCTGCGCGCTGTCATCCACCAGCATTACCCCGATTTTGCCCATGTACACGTGCTCCTCTTGCTGGAGATGCCTTAGGCCAGTTTCGATTGGGAAGGCGGAAGGGGGCTAAGGGAGCAGCCGCCCAACTATCCCATAGCTCTAAGCCTGGGCTCTTCTGAATCTTGGCAGCAGGAAAAGGGATGCTCCCAATATGGTCAGTAAGACGCCTATGCCTATTGCCATCCAGGGCAGTGTGCTGCCAAACCAGGCTAGCCTCCTCCTATCCTCTTTAGCCGCCTCTATCTGGGCCCTGACGGTCTCCGGGGTGTATTCGATATCGCTGACAAATAGAGGCAGCTTACCCTGCTTGGGATTATCGAGGCTCACGATGGTGGAATGGTCTTCCACGTCTATGACTCTGCCGGTACGTGGCTCTACTCTGAAAGTCATGTCAGAGTCCAGTACAAGAGGAAGGCCGAGGCCGGGGTGGTTGCCCAGGGAACGGTTGTCCTTCTCATCGATCTTGAAGACCAGAACACTGAGCCCATCCACATCCTCTTTTGAGGTGAACCTCGCCACCAGGGGCTGCCCAGCGGCGTCGATCCACAGAGGATACTCCCCGTCTTTGTTGGTATGGAAGGGGAAGCTGAGCCCACCGGTTCGCCCGCCCTCGGTGCCCTCCAGGTAAACCTTGGTCCTCCTGTCCACTACCAGGTTGGGGTGGGTTGTCGTAAAATCCTCCATCTCCTCGCCCGTGTCGACTCGGGTGGTGGCTACATTTTCGATGAGAAAAATCCTATCGCTTTCGCTATCGGTAGCCACCACTTCCTGTCGGATTAAGACGGGCACCTGGACAAGGGGGGGCGCTATTGGGTCCGCCAGCAGCTTGACGGTACGAGGATCAATGGCCAGTCGAAGTGCTGAGGGATCGGAGAGGAGCTGCTGCACACCGGGGTCGGTCAGAACCCGAACCCCAGCGGGGTGGGCTAGCGCCCTCCCGACGGCGGGATTTAGAAGCAGTTGCATGGCAGAGGGGTTGGCCAACAGCGCCAATAGCTGAGGGTTCGTGAATACTGTTAGCACAGTAGGATCGGATAGCAGTCCCTGAATAAGGGGATCAGCCATGACTTGCTGAACATCGGGATCGAGAGTGGGGAGCGAGTCCAAAGGGGTAATCAGGATTTGCTGCACCCTGGGATCTGCCAGCAGAGATAAGACGGTGGGATCAGCCACCAGGCCCCGAATTTTCGGATCGGCCAGGGCAGCCTGAACTTCAGGGTCCAGTGCCTGCCCCAAAACCTCAAGCTTGATTCCCTCGTAAAAACCCGTTTTGAGGAAGTTCCAGCGATTTAGCACATCTGCGCGCTACCGTATGTTGGGGTAGTGTACGGAACAGAGACTGTATATTGTACCCAGGTGTGGGTACGTTTGTTCTAATTCGACCTACACAGACTTTTTACGAGAGAATCAAGGTTGGCTACTAGCTGCTGCAAGATAGTCGTGTCGGCCAGGAGGCCCGAGAGCTCCGGGCCGGTGAGGAATTGTTGCACCTCGGGCTCCGCCAACAGCTCCAGGCTTGCTGGGTTGCTGATTAACCGCTGAATTGCCAGGTTCGCCCCGATCTGCTCGACTATAGGGTCGATTACGCTGTAAGAGCCCTCGTATTCGACTACGTTCCTGACGTCGGATGGGACCTTCTCATAGTTGGGGAAAAAAACTGTAGCCCATACCACGCCGAAGGTTATAGCCATAACGCCGGCAATCGAAAGGATAGGCCAGGGAGGGCGGACCTTTTTAATCCACTCCTCGGCACTCAAGGTCCAGCCTCGCTCGGCGAGACGTACGGTCTGAATGAGGGTCGCGTAATTTATCATGGATAAGCCTCGCTATAGTGTCGCTACTTGCGACTTTGAAACAGCCTGCGGGAAATTGTCCTAGAAGGTATGGAGGTGTCGTAAGTAGAAAAGGGGCCAGGACGAGAGTAGAAAGGACCTATATGGTGGCACTAAGGTGTCACAGCTTATACTTCCAGGGTGGTTGAGGCAAGACGATCTGTAGACTTGTATGACCGCGAGACGGGTATGTACAAATCCCTCGTTGTCCTGGTCTCCAGGTTCCATTAGAATTGGCGAAGCCTTATTCGTAATCCCCACTTTTTATCGGGAGGGGTAACCTTGGAGGACACCGCGGGTGGATAATTCCCTAACTGTATTGAAGATGTCCTGGTGGGGCCCGCTCCAGATGAGTACAGCTCAATGCTAAAAGTGACAGATAGCGCAAAAGAGGAGTTGAAGCGTATCCTCGAGAGAAGCAGCCTTGAGGCTGGCAAGTATCTCAGGCTGGCCACGCCTCCGGTTTGGGTGGGGGAGGGGGACTTTGGGGTTGTGGTCGATGCTGAGGGGGATGGGGATAATGTCGTGGACTTTCAGGGATTGAAGGTCCTGCTGGTGGATGCGGGCCTGGCGGAGGGCCTGGCCAGCGCGGTGCTGGACTTTAAGGACTTCCCGGATGGCTCAAGGTTCACCCTGGACGTCTTCTAAACAGAATCGTGGGGGCGACGATAGCCGCTTCCCCGCTCCATTGACAATCGCTTCCATCCTATGTACGCTTGTGACTAGCGTTTTACATTGGCTTCGCTCGACTGATTCCCATCTCAAAGAGAGTGTCCCTGGTTGCGAGCCGAGTATTGTCTGCTGAGAAGCAATCTCTGATGCAAATGAAGTTCTGCGAGAGGTGGCATGTATAGAGGTAACGGCGGCCCCCAGTTTGGTGGAGAGCAGTACATGGAGCACGCCCAGAACGCTCTGCAGTGGGTTGTTCGCCGCGGCGCGGCCTTCTGGGCCCTTCTGGTAGCGGTGGTGGTAATAATTTGGCTGGTCACGGGCATCTATACTGTCAGCGCCAGGGAGCAGGGCGTGGTGCGCCTCTTCGGTTCCTTTCAGAGCCTTGCCCAGCCCGGTCTTAACTGGCGTCTGCCTTCCCCCATCACCAGCTTGGAGAAGGTGGATGTGGAGACCATTCGTACGACCGAAATAGGCTTTCGGTCCGATGAAACAGGTCGAGCGGCGCGTCTGCCCAGCGAAGCGTTGATGCTGACCACCGATAATAGCATTGTGGAAGCCCAGATGATCATTCAGTACCGCGTCGGGGACGCCAAGAATTTCGTGTTCAACGTCGCAAACCCTGAGGAAGTCCTTCACACCGCTGGAGAGGTGGCCCTGCGAAGCATCGTGGGCCGGTTACCTCTCAATACAGTTCTGACCGTAAGACCCACCGTGGAGCGGGAGTCGAGGCTATTCTTGGAGGACTTGCTGGAAAGATATCAGACCGGTATCTTCATCACTGACATGAAGCTTCAGGTAGCCGACCCGCCGGAGCAGGTAAAGCCCGCCTTCCAGGAGGTGACCCGAGCCCTGGAGGACGAGACACGGTTGCAGAACGAGGCCGATGCATTTCAAGCGGACCAGCTCCCCAGGGCCCAGGGACAGGTCCAGGTGAGGATCCGGGCCGCCGCCGCCTTCAACCGGCAGCGAATCGAGGAGTCCAGAGGTGCGGGAAACCGGTTCCTGGCCATCCTGGAGGAGTATCGGGGGGCGCCCAAGGTAACCCGAGAGAACCTCTACTTGATTACTCTGGAGGAGGTGCTGGGCACCGTGGATAAGCTCCTCATCGACCCCGAGGTGGATATCCTGCCTCTGCTCAACCTCTCCGGCTTGAATGAGGGATTCCTGCAAGATGCTGGGCTTGAGACCCCGCAAGGACAGTCAGATGAGTAAAGGGGTTGGCAGGGCTATAGCCCTAGGCGTGGTTATCATAGTGGCCCTTGTCCTGGCTGGTCAGGGGACTTTCTGGGTAGACGAGACGAACCATGCGGTAGTGCAGCAGTTCCAGAAGATCAAATCTGTGAATAGTTCGCCTGGGCTCAACTTCAAAGTCCCCTTTATTCAGAATGTAACCTATCTAGATAAGCGGATCCTCACCCTGGATACGAGCCCTCAGGAGTACCTCACCTCCGACGAGAAGCGGATACGGGTAGACCAGGTCACCAGGTGGAGGATTAATAACCCGCGAGATTTCTTCCTCGCTGCTGGGACAGAGAACAGTGGAGCGGCTCGCATACGACCCCTGGTGGATGCGGAGTTGCGTGCCCAGATCGCGGCCAAGCCCTACGACGTCATGATATCCGCAGAGCGGGACGACATCATGGAATCAGTCAAAGACGGCCTGCAAATCCGGGTGACCGAGGCCGGCTTAGGGGTGGAGATAATTGATGTCAGGACCAAGCGGGCCGACCTTCCCCCTGAGGTGGAACAGTCGGTCTTCGATCGTATGGCGTCGGCGAGGAGGGTGGAGGCCAATCGCCACCGGGCCGATGGGCAGCGAAAGGCCGATGCCATTGTGTCGGAGACGGACCGCCTGGTTGCCATCATGCTGGCCTGTGCCGACCGCGTCTCTCAGGAGGTCAGGGGCGATGGTGAGGCCAAGGCCATCGCTATCTTCGCCCAAGCCTTCCAGCAGGACCCGGACTTCTTCTCCTTCCTGAGACGCCTGGAGGCGTATCCAGAAATCTTCAGCAACCAGGACAGACTGATTTTGAGCACCAACACCAACTTCTTCCGCCTCCTCTCGGGCGAGTCGGAGTCCATACCCGATATAGATGCCACCCGTGGAGCGGTGGAGCCCCTGAGCTTGGAGGCCATTGTGCCGATCTCTCAGGAAGAGATAGATGCGCGAATTGATGAGTGCATTCCAGAGACGGTCCAGGAGGCGGTTACCTAGGAGCACCGTGGCATAGATTGATGGGACTCCCAACCTCTCGTTTCACTGCCACATCCACGCATTTGACCAAGTTGCGGGACATCCTCCAGATGTTCCACGGCTGATCTAAATGTTGAACGTCTCCATCGCCTTCCGGTGACGCGCACATAGCGCGTAGCTACGCGCCGGTCAACTCAATCCACCCCATTCTCCTAGGCCCAGGGACTGAATGCGCCATGGGCCTTATTACCTACCCCCAGCCAGTCCCAGGCCTCATTTCAGCCGTCCCATTGTGCACTAAGCTCTGAGCAGCTTGCACAAAGGGAGGACAGCTCAATGAAAAGTGTACGCCGAGGGATGGTAGGTACTATCACTATGCTGGTGGGAATGCTACTCCTGCTGTTGGCGGCCAGTGCGTGCTCAGGGGGAGACGACAAGGCCGTTGCCCTCTTGGAGGACCCCGAAGTGGGGCTGGCCAGCATCAGCGATCAGCTTCAAACGGCAAATGGCTCCACGAACGGCACAAACCTTCTGGTTGACCCCAAAGTTGGCCTGGCACACCTAAATGAAGAGGCCTATGCAGTCAAGGGGCTGCTGAACGACCCCAAAGTTGGCCTGGCTCACCTTAACGAGGAAGCCCACACCGTAAAGGGGCTTCTGAATGACCCCAAGGTTGGTCTGGTCCACCTGAACGAGGAGGCCCACACCGTAAAGGGGCTTCTGAACGACCCTAAGTTCGGTCTGGTCCACCTGAACGACGAGGCCCATGCGGTCAAGGGGCTTCTGAATGACCCCAAGGTTGGTCTGGTCCACCTGAACGAAGAGGCCCACGCCGTAAAGGGGCTGCTGAACGACCCCAAATTCGGTCTGGTCCATCTGAACGACGAGGCCCACACGCTTAAGCAGTTGCTAGCCGACCTCGCCCAGCAGGTGGAGGCGCTATCGGTGCAGATACAACAACTACAATCTCAATAAGCGCGACAACATTACAGAATTGCTGGACTCCTCGTCAACATGAGAGCCACCGGCAAGGTCCTGGAGTCGGCCGGATAGCACTAGACGATGCCCACTGCGAAGCGTTCTCAGCGCGGCCTCAGAGAATGGCAGCTAGTATGGGAATAGACTGTAGAAAGGGAATGCTATAATCTAGCCAATCATGAACACTGAGATGATTTCACGCTATAAGAACCTTATCCTACTGGCCGTGGCTGGGGCTATACTGCTCCCTTTTACAGGCCGGGGTATCATAATTGTGGATGTCCTTGGAGGCGCCATCTACCTGTTTTTCCTGGCGGGGGCTCTTTACCTCCTGATACGATTCGTCAGGAAGTCGTCCAGCCGAGGCATCGTGCTGGGCCTAGGCGTGGCCGGGATAACTTTGAGGTTGTCTGGCTTTGCGCCCATAGAAGTGATTGGCCTGCTTGGACTTGTATACCTTGTTCTACGGTTCGGCACAAAGCCACTATCCCAGTTCATCGCGCGCCGTGGCTACAGTGTCCGTTGGAAATTCGAGATGGCCATAGCTGTCGTAGGCGCTCTATTCTTCATCGTCAATCTAATCAATATCGAAGCAATGAACTTTATGCACCGGGAGCTGCATGGAATCCAGGAGTTCGGGACATCCCAACAATCCGATGTTCTTAGCGCCATAAACGTCCTGGAAGATACCCACCATGGCTTCCTTTTCTCCTTGATACCCTTCCTGTTCTCCTTGATACCCTTCCTGGGAGTGTTCGGGGTACTCTTGACCGCCGTCCTCGGCGCGGCGATGGCCTGGTCGGTGGTAGACCCGCTGCGCAAAATGGGACAGGGAATGCGAGGAATTGCCTCCGGGAAATTTACCCAGTCCATTCAGGTAGAGAACCGTGACGAGCTGGGGGAGCTAGCCCAGGGAATCAATTACGCGGCTCAGGAGCTGGAAAAGCTTCAGGAGGCTACCCTGGCGGAAGAGCGGGCTCGTGCCCTACAGGAACGCATGACCCAGGTGACATTAGCTCAGGAGGATGAACGCCGGCGCATCTCCCGGGAGCTGCACGATGGCCTGGGCCCCTCCCTCGCCGCCATCGGAAATAGGGTCGGGCGGCCCGGTACTTGGTACGCACCGACCCCCAGGGGACGGAGAGAGAACTGGAGGAGATAACCGAGAGCCTGAAAGGCCACGTACGAGAGGTCAGAGAGCTCATCTACGATCTTAGACCGCTGGCCCTGGACCAACTCGGCCTCCTAGGCGCCATTAAGCAGCAGATGGAGCGCTTTAGCGAGCAGACGGGAGTGGAGGCATCTTTCAGCATGGCTGGGGAAGTTGAGTTGGACCCCATTGGTGAGGCCACCGTGTTTCGCGTGGTCCAGGAGTGCCTGAGCAACATTCAAAAACATGCCAACGCCAGCCAGGTAGAGGTGTTGCTCCAGGGTATGAATACCGGCCTTGAGGTGAGAATCAAGGACAACGGAAGGGGCTTTGACCCCAGTGATGTGGTCGCAGGCACCCCAGTGAGTGGCCTGGGCCTTCTAAGCATGCGGGAGAGGGCAGAGCTACAGGGTGGCACTCTCTCGGTCCAGAGCAGCCCGGGAAGTGGTTGTCGAGTAGTCGTGTACATACCATCAAGGGAGGCGGAAGTTGGAGCCTATTCGAATATTGCTGGCGGATGACCATACCCTTTTCCGCAGAGGCATCCACACCATCCTGGACCAGATGGAGGATCTAGAGGTGGTAGGGGAGGCGGCCAGGAAGCCGTGGTACAGGCCAGGGAACTGGTACCTGACGTCATACTAATGGACATAAAGATGCCTCTGCTCAGCGGAATCGATGCCACCAGAGACATCCTTCAGGAGAACCCTCATATTGGCGTAATCCTGGTGACCATGTTCGACGACCCAGCATCAGTGTTTTCCGGCATGCGAGTCGGGGCCAGGGGGTACGTGCTCAAAGAGGCCGATCCCGAGGAGCTTCGGAGGGCCATAGAGGCCGCCAACCGGGGAGAGGTCATACTATGTCCCATCATCGCGGGGAAGTTGCTAGAGCATTTTGGCAACGATCCCAAGCGCCAGCAGCAGGGCCTTCCCTATGAGGAGCTAACTCAGCGGGAGCTTCAGGTGCTTCAACAGGCCGCCGACGGTCTCAGCAACAAAGAGATCGCCGGAAAGCTGGTTATCAGTGAAAAGACGGTCAAGAGCCACATCTCCAACATCTTCTCCAAGCTCCAGGTGAACGATAGGACCCAGGCAGTAATGTACGCCCTGCGGAGGGGCCTGGTGACCATGTCGCCGGAGGATCCAAGCTAATCAGGTTTTGCTCAACGTCTCACCCACTGCAAGCTCACCACATTGTGTGGGGCAACTGTAAGGCAAGAGCCTCCAAGGCTTCCTTAAGGAAGGGTCCCTCCAGCCAGCAATCGCTCGAGGGACCCTTGCCTTTAGAATGCGTCAGCTGCACGCGAGGGTGACGCCCAGGCACGGTCGGCGGTAAGGAAGGGGAAAGATGCCGGTCTCCAGCAGAGGAGTGCCCGTTGGCTCATTGGCGCCGGACTTCACATTGCCATCCACAAGGGGTGGAGAGGTCTCCCTTGGACACTATAGAGGAGAGCGTTGCGTTGTGCTGGTGTTCCTTCGGGGCTTCCTGTGACCCTTCTGCCGAAGGCAACTCCGCCGGTTGACGGAGCATTACCAGCGGTTCCTTGATGCGGGGGCTGAAGTCCTGGCTATAGTCAACGACTCCTTGGATGCCGCAAGAAGCTACTTCGAGGAGCATGATATCCCCTTTCCTTGCCTGACGGACCCACAGCATGCCGCCTACGACCTTTACCAGGTGGAGAGCAGGGCCGTCTCTCTGGGTCAGCGGCCGGGCCTCCTGGTTATCGACCGGGAAGGCAGGGTGAGGTATGCTTACATCGGCTGGCAGCAGTGGGAGATCCCCAGCACCTCCCATATTCTGGAGGTCTGCCGTGCTCTTCCCTGCCTTGGGCACTGAGGCGCGGGAATGGAAAGACAACTGCAAAAGGGGTGGAGGGGGCTAAGTTCTTCCCAATCTGGCTAGAGGATCGCCCGAGCTTGCGTATAAAGGAGAAGCATGAAGAGTACAACCCAGCTTCGTGAGCTATTAGCAGAGGACCGCATGATTGTAGCGCCCTTTGTGTACGACGCCTTCACCGCCAAAATGGCCGAAAGCGCTGGCTATGGGGTCCTTTACCTCTCCGGCTTCGGGACCTCTATGTCTCTGGGCTTAGCGGACGTGGGCCTGGTCACGCAAACAGAGATGGCGCAGACGGCTCGAAACGTGGCGCGTACGGTGTCCGTTCCCGTAATCGCCGACGCGGACACGGGCTACGGCAATCCCCTGAACGTGTGGCGCACCGTGAGAGAGTATGAGGCCGCCGGCGTGGCCGGGCTGCACATTGAGGACCAGGTATTCCCCAAGAAGTGTGGCTACTTCCAGGGCAAGGACGTTATTCCCCTGGAGGAGCACGTCCAGAAGGTCCGGGCCGCCCTGGACGCCCGGACGGACCCGGACTTCCTCATCATCGCTCGCACCGACGCTCTGGCCATCGAGGGCTGGCAGGGGGTGATTCGCCGCTGCCGCGCCTATCGAGAGGCGGGAGCGGACATGGTCTTCGTGGATGGCGTCGACGACATTGAGGCCATAGACACCTACGCCGCCGAGTTGTCGGACCTGCCGCGATTGCTGAACGTCGACTTCGCCCCCGTGGTGGAGGTTGAGAAGCGCGGCTTTAAGGTGATGATTCACCGGGGGCCCATGTTCTCCATGTACCTGGCGGGCAAAGGAGCCATGCGGGAGCTGAGGGAGACGGGCTCCATGGGGCCCTCCTGGCACGAGGTCAGCCGCCAGGCCCGCCAGGAGATAGCGGGTATGCTGGGCCTGGACAATATCTACGAGATGGAGGAGCGGTATCGCGTGTCAAATGTAGCCAGAAGCTGACCTTGGTGGTAATGTAAGAAGGGACATGTCCTTGAAACGGAACTTCCTCCTAGGTCTGCTTGCTCTGGCGGCGACCTTAATCGTTGCCTGTGGCGGCGCTGCTGCCACCCCCACTCCATCGCCAACGCCTGCTCCCACAGCGACGCCCACGCCAGTTCCTACCGCAACGCCAACACCAACGCCGGTCCCTACCGCAACGCCAACACCAACGCCGGTCCCTACCGCAACGCCGACACCCACGCCTACGCCTGCCTCAAGCCCTACACCAACACTGGGGCTCACCCCTGGGCTACCTCTTACGCCAACGACAGTACCTACTCCAGCAGAGGAGGTGCTTGTGCTGTCCGGCGCCGCCATGGCGGGAGTGGACTTCTTCCACTTTGAGATGGATATGCAGATAGGCATCGAATCGGAAGGGCTCAGCCTGGATGTTCCTGTAACCTTTGTGGGAGACGTTCAGGCACCGGACCGGGTCCAAGGGACCCTTTCAATGACCCTGTTTGGGATTCTGACCATCGAGTACCAGGTCATAAACATCGGTGATACCACGTATCAGACGGACTCTCAGACCGGCGAGTGGGAGGTCACCACCAGCCCAGCGGTGCCCTTTACCGACCCCAGCGACTTCCTGGCCAGCAAGCCGTCGGATTTTCTGGGCCTGACGCTGGTGGGAGAGGAGACGCTGGACGGCGTTCAGGTCTACCATCTGAGTGGTACGCTATTGCCAGAGGCTTTCGGTGGAATTCAGGGAGACCTGGAGGCCGATATATGGACTGGCGTGGAGGACTCGCTGGTCAGGCAGGTCGCCGTTAAAGGAGTGCTGCAGATCCAGGGGGACGGTGGCCTGCTTCCGGTAGGCGTCGGTCCTGGCAACGTTGCCGTTGACATGACGGTGAAGTTTTCCGATTATGGCAAGCCTATCTCCATTGAGGCGCCGCAGGTGGGGCCTTAGCCTGCACCGATGAACCCAGCTAGGCAATGCCTTGACACCCTGGCAGCCACCAACACATAATGGCCCCGTCTCGAACCACGTCCCTGTATGAGTTGAGCCACTGGAGTTGGGCATGGAGGTTTGAAAGGAGGGAGCAGGTTATGAGACGGGTCCTTTTCTTAGGGAATTCCGTAGTAAAGTTGACACAACCCCCCGAACAGGGTATCCTTTAGCATCAAGCTGTCTTAGGAGGTTATAGCCATGACCACGCCCCCTAGCTTCGGCCTCAGCGAGTCCGTCATTCGCGACATTGACGATTGCGTTCATCTCCTGCGGATGCTCCAGGAGAAAGGACTTCTCTTGGGCAGCAACACGATCAACGGACTCCCTATCCCCGAAGAACTGGCTAATGCCACTAAAAACATCATGGAACGCATTGTGGAAGCCAAGGCGTTCCATGCAAGCGTTGAGTCGATCATGTTCCTTGTGCTGAACGTGGCATGTGCGGATAAAGCAGTACCGGTGGAGTCGGTACATACGCCACCAGAAGAAGCGCCTCGTTTTGTTCGGGATGAAGCGGACGATGGAGTTGTTCGGCGGCTTCAAGAAGATATCCATGATGGCTCCGACCTTGAACATCGCTGGTGCCCAGAGTGCTTCGATTCTTCTCTCTTGACGCCGCTTCAAGAGATTGAACCTCTCCTTAATAGACCTATATCCGTTCGTTATTGCAGTCGGTGTGAAACTGTACAAGATTCTCCTCCTCGTTTAGTGAGTCAGTATCGCGATTGGCTGGGCAGTGCTCCTCAAGGTACATCCTAGAGGTTTCTATCATGCAACGGCTTGCAAGGTTCTTACTGTGGGGCGGTTTAGCTGTCCTGATTATAAGTCTCACCTCCTGCGGGGTTGGCTGCGTGGCGGGCCTTGGTACAGTAGCAGGCGACCCGGACGCGGAAGGCGTGATGACTGGAGCTATGACGACCGGGATGGTTGGATTAGTCATCAGCATCCCTATGCTCCTAGTAGGGTCGATCCTCAAAGCTATCGCGCCAAAATCGAGGGAGTGATGGAAATCGACAGAAACGCACGGCTAGACTTTACTTGCCTTCAATGCAGCAAGGCATTCAACAAAACGCTCCGGGAGATTGAAGACAGCCCGGACGAGGGGTTCTCCTGCCCCTTTTGTGGGGTCGGCTACAAATTCAATGGCCCAACCATCACTGAAAGTAGCGAGGAAGTCTTCAAAAAGTTCAGGGGCAAGTTCAAGCCGTTCTAACTCCTGCAAGGCACTTTCAACTCGTGAAGCATCAACTCTGCACCTATAAGTAGTCTCCTCCTTTTCACGTGAGGGCTGTTGCGGCCCTAGCATCATCCGAGTTGATTGCTCCAGTGCTTTCTCTTGTTTCTTACTGAAGGCCATCATATTCTCCTTCACGCTGTAAGCTGTGCGTAGGTTATGGTCTTTCCGGGCATCCCTTGAAACAGTGAAACCAGTCGCTCTTCGGTATCGATCTCGCAATTCCCCTCGTTGAGCCGGAACGTGAATTCGTCCACGTAGGCCCGCATATGCTTGCGGCTCCATCCGTGATAGACCCCGTAGTAGCCGCGCTTGAGCACGGCCCAAACGCTCTCCATGCCGTTCGTGTGCACCTTGCCGCGAACGTACTCGCCCGCGCCGTGGTTCACGCTATCGTGCTGGTAGAACAGGCCCGCAGCGTGGTCGTACGTCCTGGCCCCATCGGTGTAGACGGTAGAGCCAAGCTCAATGTTGTCGTGGACCGCCATCGCCACCGTCGGCTTATCAGCATTGGCAACCGGCGCTGCGTTGACGCGCCCGCCCCGCTCCCGCATCCCCAGGACTGCGGTTTTCCCACCGGGGCCGCCGCCGACGTTCAGGCGCTTGCTGGCGTGTTTGTTCCCCTCCTTCCCTCCTAGATAGGTCTCATCAATCTCCACCGTGCCGCGTAGGGCCTGCATGTGACCACCGCAGCTAATCCGCAGGCGGTGGAGCATGTACCACGCGGTGTTGTACTGGACTGAAAGCTCCTTCGATAGCTGCATCGCGCTGATGCCCTTGCGGGCCGTCATGAGCAGGTACCCTGCAAACAGCCACTTGCGGACATCGACCTTCGCGTATTCGAGCGGAGTACCCGTCCGCGCCGTGAAATAATGCCGACACGAACCACACCAATAGCGGCCTGGATGCTTCGGTTGCACCGTGATTTTCCCCAGGTCTCCGCAGCGAGTGCAGCACGGCTTGTCGCCCCACCGGATGCGCTCCAAGTAGTCGATTGCGTGCTGCTCGGTCGGGTACCTAGTCATCAGGTCAAACAGGCTGATTGTCGTTGCGCGTCGCTTTTTTGCCATCTTCATACTCCTTTCGGTTGTCAACTGTTCTAAGGAGTATTGTATCTGTTTTCTACTCATTTGTCAACTCTCCTACGGAGTTCCCTTTTCTTAGGTATGGCTCTCCTGGTGCTGACCGCTGCGGCAGCCTGCGGAGGTGATGGCGGCGCTCCGACGCTTGAGCCCACAATAGCCCCCGTTGCTACCTCTACGGTGTCGCCTACTCCTACACCCAGACCAACACCAACACCGACTCCTTCTCCCACGCCCACGCCCGCACCGACGCCCATTCCACCACCGGTAGCGTCCTTCTCCACAGACGTTTCCAGTGGGAGCGCACCCTTTACCGTCCAGTTCAGCGACACTTCTCTAGGCCCCGTCACCGCTTGGCAATGGGACTTTGGCGATGGCGCCTCTAGCACGGAACAGAACCCCGCCCACGAGTACACGGAGGCGGGGTCTTCTACCGTTCGATTGACGGTATTGGGGCCTGGAGGAACCGACGAAACAAGCCTGCCGGGTGGTGTTAGCGTAGGTCCGGGCCCTCTGACAGAGGTAGTGGTAAGCCCCACCCAGATTACGTTGGGGGTCCAGGATGTCACCCGCTTGGGCGCCACTGCCTTGGACCAGTTTGGCAACGAGATCGTTAGTGGAGTCTTTACGTGGGATGTACGAAGCCCAGCCGGGAGTATCGATGAGAAGGGGAGGCTTGTCGCAGGCACCGGAGCCGGGACCTATGAAAATCTTGTGAAAGTGACAACCACTCAGGAAGGAATTACCCGGGAGGCCTTCATCGACGCGGCTATCGAGCCGGGTCCTCTTGCCTCTCTGGTGGTGGAGCCTTCTGACGTCGCGTTGGATATAGGTAGTACGGAGCTGTTTACGTTCACCGCCTCAGACGAGTTCGGAAACGTGATCACGACGCTCTAGCCTCCTGGAGCTTATCACCTGGCGTTGGCGCCATAGACGTGGACGGGGTTCTAACCGCTGGAACCACCGCTGGGGCGTTCCCAGGCGCCATTCGGGTCGATGCCGTTAAGGGAACAGACAGGACTTCAGCCACGGCGGATGTGTCCATCCGGCCAGACCCTCTCGTCACCATCGAGGTGCAGCCTTCCGTCATCGCCGTAAAACTGGAGGCCACGCAGTAGTTCACGGCTGTGGGCTTCGATCAGTACGGGAATGAGATCCCCGGGCTTGCGTTCCTATGGGAAGCCACAGGGGGCGACATAGACCAGGCGGGCGTCTTCACCGCGGGCCAGTCTGGCTCCTCCGATGTGACGGCTTCAGCGACGTTCGGGGACAGCGTAGGTACTGGGTCAGCCGAGGTTATTACAGGGAAGTACGGCGGCACCTTCCGAGCAGCGACGGAATCCGATACCACCACGCTTGATCCGGCCCTGGCGTCGTCGGTTTCGGACCAGGTGCACACGCAGCTTGTATATGAGAACCTTGTGCTGCGCATGCCCGACCTCTCGCTCCGGCCGATGCTGGCAACGTCCTGGGAGCCCAACGACGACCTCACCTCATACACGTTCCACCTCCGCGAGGGCGTGAAGTTCCACAACGGATCAGGCTTTACCGCCGCCGACGTTGTCTACTCCCTCAAGAGAGTTCAGAATCCGGCCACCGGGTCTCCGGGCGCGTCTTCCCTGGACTTCATCACGGATATAGTTGCGCTGGACGACTATACCGTCCGGTTCGATCTTGATGCGCCAAACGCGTTCCTGCCGGACACGCTGTCCATCAGCAACGCCAAGATCGTCCCCTCGAACGTCTTCCCGGCGCGGTTTGCTACGAAGACCTTCGGGACTGGCCCCTTCAGGCTGACGCAGTTCCTGTCGGGTGTGCGGGCCATCTTCGTGCGCAACGACGACTACTGGATGGAGGACCGCCCCTACCTGGACGAGGTGATCGTCTTCTACATGGATAAGGAAACGACTCAGGTTGCGGCCCTGAAGTCTGGCCAGGTTGACGCACTGTTCGTGTTTCTGCCCAGCAGAGTCGACAGCCTCGAGGCCGATCCTGATATGGTCGTTTCGGAGGTGGCCAGCCGGTCTTACCTCAACCTTGCCATGGACTCGAGGGTGGAGCCTTTCGATGATATACGGGTGCGGAAGGCCCTTCAGCTTCTGACGGACCGGGAAGCCATACGCCAAACGGCCCTCTTTGGACGGGGCCTCATTGGCAACGACCATCCCATTCTGCCCAATAGCCCCTACTATGACCAAACCCAGACGGTAACTCCCTACGATAAGGAGGCGGCCAAGGCGCTGCTGACGGAGGCCGGTTACCCCGACGGGCTGGAGATCGACCTGTACACCAGCGCCACAGGGATGGGGATGGTGGAAATGGCCGAAGCGTTCAAGGAGTCGGCGGTTGCCGGAGGCGTCAAGGTCAACGTAATACTGGTGCCTCGGGACAAGTTCTGGGGCGAGGTCTGGCTCCAAGAGGCCTTTTTTTGCGCCTGGTGGACAGGCCGCAACGCGGACCTGGCCTTCAGTTTAGTGTACAAGTCTGATGCGCCGTGGAATGAGTCGAGGATCCAGACCCCGACCCTCGATGCATTGATCGTTAAAGGTCGGGGCCAGGCCAACCTGGAGGGCCGCGAGGCGACCTACGCTGAGATTCAGCGCATTGTGAGGGAGGATGCGGGACGCATTGTACCCGTGTTCCGGCCGATATTCATGGGCATGCGGAGCAACGTTCGGGGTTTGGAGGCACACCCGCAGTCCTGGCCGCTCCTCCACGACGTATGGCTGGACGAGTAGGTCATGTGCTCCCCAGCTCCACCACCGTGACGCCGTCGCCGCCGCGGTCTCGCTCCTCTGGGGCATAGGCCTGGGCCAGGGGGTGGCGGGAGAGGTGGTCGCGGATGGCCTGCCTCAGGGCCCCGGTGCCGTGGCCGTGGATTATTCGCACCGATGACAGGCCATCAAGCGTGGCCCTGTCCAGGAAAGCGTCGACCTCTGTCAGGGCCTCCTCGGCCCGTTGACCTCGCAGGTCAAGCTCCGACTTTGGTGTCTCGTAGCTTGGGGACGCTCTCCTTATCTCCACCTGAGCCCGGCGGCGAGCCAATGGTGCTCCTACTTTAGTCAGTCGCCGGGCCTCCAGGCGCAGCCGCAGGTTCCCCAGCATCACCTCCACTTGGCCCTCTTCGTCGGCGGGGGAGAGGACCTCTCCCTGTAGATGGAACCCTGCCACCTCCACCCGGTCTCCGGGACTGAGTGGTGCCTCCTCCTCCCGTGTCTCCCGTCTAGGAGCTCGCCAGTCGGGGCCCCTCAGCTCCCTCTCTACCTCTGTGACGCTAGACCTGACCTCTCGCATGGACGGCGGCTGGGGACTCCACTGTAGGGCAGCCTCCACCTGATTGAGCTTTTCCTTCATATCCCTGGCCTGAAGCAGCAGCTCCTGGCGGGTGGCCTCCCGCATCTCCTCTTTGGTCGCCGACAGCTCCCGCAGTCGCTCCGATAGCTCCTGACGCAGTCTTTCTGCCTCTTTTGCCGCCCTCTCCGTCTCCCGCTCCTTCTCTAAAAGCTGCTGTCGCTCCCGCTGAAGCTCCTCCAGCAGTTGCTCCGCCTGAAGGTGCTGGGGCCCCATGAGGCTCTGGGCCTGTCGCAGTACTTCTTCGGGTAGGCCCAGGCTGGCGGCTACGGACATGGCGTAGCTGCGGCCCGGTACGCCGATGGTCAGGTGGTAGGTGGGCTTCAGGGTAACAGGGGCCAGTTCCACGCTGGCGTTTATCATTGCCGCCGACTCCTCGGCGAAGGCGGCTACGCTGCGGTGGTGAGTGGTGGCGACGGTGGCGATACACCTCTGAGCCAGGTCAGTCAGGATGGCCTTGGCCAGGGCGGAGCCCTCCTCCGGGTCGGTGCTGGTGCCCAGCTCGTCCAGGAGGGCCAGGGAGCCGGGTCCCGCCGCCGAAAGGATTTCTATGACGTTCCTCATATGGGAGCTGAAGGTGGAGACCGACTGCTCGATGCTCTGCTGGTCGCCAATATCCGCGTATACTCCCTCGAAGGTGGACATAAAGCTGGTGTCGTCGGCGGGGATCAGAAGGCCGGCCTGGCGCATCAGGGCCAGGAGCCCGACAGTCTTCATGGCCACCGTCTTGCCCCCAGTGTTGGGGCCGGTGATGACCAGCACCCACCAGCCAGGGCCTATCCTGATGCTAACGGGGACCGCTTCTGGCCCCAGCAGAGGATGTCGTGCGTTAACCAGGCCCAGGCATCCGTCGCCCTCTTTTGGCTGTCGAGGAGAAGCGGCCCCCAGGGCACGACCGTATCGACCTTTGGCCAGGATTAGATCCAGGCGTGCCGTCAGGTCTATGGCCAAGTTTATACCATCGGCCGCGATGCCCACCGACTCTGTCAGGTGTCGGAGCACCTGCTCCACCTCCCGCTGCTCGGCCAGGGTGGCTTCCCTCCACACGTTGCACAATTCCACGGTGGAGAAGGGCTCGATGAATAGGGTGGCCCCGGTGTGGGAGACGTCATGGACTATGCCCGGCAGGCGGTGGCGCATCTCTGCCTTTACCTGCAGGACCAGTCGCTCTCCTCGGGTGGAGACCACCTGGTCCTGCAGGACCTCGGTGCCCAGGGGAGATTGGATGATGCCATTAAGCGCCTCCACCAGACGATGGTAAGCATCTCTCACCAGCCTTCGCAGGTCTCCCAGTGTCGGGGTCGCCGCATCCAGGACCTCGCCGTTGTGTCCTACGGAGGCCCTGATCTGGCGAGACAGCTCGCCGAAGGAGGGGATCTGGCGGGCCATACAGGCAAGGCCAGGTGCCACGGTGGAGGTGCGCGAGACGAAGCTCTTGGCCCTGCGTACCGCCTCCAGGGTCTGGGACACTTCCAGGAGGTCCCCGCCCGTTAGCATGCCGCTCAGGGACGCTCGCTGGAGGATGGGCCGAGGGTCCTGAGGCACGGAGAGATCCATGTCGCCGTTGCGTTCCAGAAGGTGGGAGGCCTCTCGGGTCTGCTCCTGAAGGGCGCTCACCTCCTCCGAGTTGTATGAGGGCTCAAGGGTCAGGGCCATCTCACGGGAGGCGAAGAAGCCTGCGTGAGCAGCCAACTGCTGTCGTATCTTGTGGAACTCCAGTAGCTCCTGGGCTTCTCGCAACAGGCGCTCTTTTTGGTGGCTTGTCATGGAGGGTATCTATCTGAGCTTCTGCAGTGATTCCGTCAGGAGAAAGGTGACTCTATTATTCCAGTTTTGCTGTATTAGGCCTCAAGCGTAGGCAAAATCTCTACAAGACGCTATAATAACACCCCTGACGAAGCAGGCACCACAACCCGGCTCCAACGCAATGGAGCACGGGGATTATTCCATAAACACAGGTAAAGGAGGTCGCTCTATGGGAGATCGCCTGGCGGAGAAGGTGGCGGTGGTGACTGGAGCAGGCAGAGGCATAGGCAGAGAAATAGCACTGCTGCTGGCTGAAGAAGGGGCCAGCGTGGTGGTCAACGACTCGGGATGCGATGTCGATGGATCGGGGTCATCCAATGCAGCCGCCGACTCCGTGGTTGAGGAGATAACAAAGAAGAGGGGCAAGGCTGCCGCCAGCTACGACAACGTGGCCGAGATGGCCGGCGCCGAGCACGCGATTCAGACAGCCGTGGACACTTTCGGGAAGCTGGACGTTCTGGTCAACAGCGCCGCTATCCTACGAGATAGGATGATCTATCAGATGTCCGACGAGGACTGGGACAGGGTCCTCACCAACGTTCTGAAAGGCACCTTCGCCCCTACCAAATACGCCTGCATCCTCTTTCGGCAGCAGCGCAGCGGCCGGGTGGTCAACCTCACGTCGGACGCCGGGCTCGGGGCAGTGGGCCGCTCCAACTACGCTGCGGCTTCGGAGGGCATCGTAGGCCTGACCAGGACTGTGGCCCGTGACATGGGCCGCTACGGAGTGACCTGCAATGCCATATCGCCCATGGCCCAGACTCGCCTATTCCCTGGACTTGTGGACGAATATCGCCCCTCGCAACTGGGGCCCTCCACAGAGGAGGTGGCGGGCATAGGCCCTAGCCCAGCCCTATCAGACTGGAAGGGCCCAGGCTCCCCAGACGATCCCGGTAACGTGGCGGCTCTGGCTGTGCTGCTTTGCACTGAGCTGGTGCCCAACGTCAACGGCAATATTTTCGGCGTCAGAGGCGGCGACATATACCTGTACTCCAACCCGCAGATAGAGATGAGCATTCATAAATGGGGCAACTACAGCATGGATGAGATGGATCTGCTGGTGCCCAAGATGTTCGCCCAGATTTAGTGAGGTTGGGCTATCTAATAGCCTTGAATACCAATTCCTTTTAGGCAAGGAGATGATAATGGGAAACCGACTTCAAGGACGAGCGGCTATTGTAACCGGCTCTGGCAGAGGCATAGGCCGAGGCGTCGCCCTCCTTCTGGCTGAAGAGGGCGCCTCGGTGGTGATAAACGACCTGGGCGGCGCCGTGGACGGCACCGGAACCTCTCAGGCTCCGGCCGACGAGGTGGTTGGGGAGATCAGGGCTAAGGGCGGCACTGCCATCGCCGCTTACGGCTCCGTCACCACTGCAGAGGGGGCGAAAAGCACCGTGCAGGCAGCCCTAGATAACTTTGGCCGCATAGACATCCTGTGTCACGTAGCCGGCATCCTGAGGGACCGCATGGTCTTTAACATGACGGAGGAGGAGTGGGACGGCGTGCTTCAGGTCCACCTCTACGGCGCCTACAACATGGTCCGCAACGTGGTGCCTCACATGATCGGTCAGCACTACGGGCGAATCTGCCTCTTCTCTTCGGGTTCGGGCATGGGCAACTCCGGCCAGGTCAACTACTCCTCCGCCAAGGAGGGTATGGTCGGCTTTGCCAGGGCCCTGTCCTCTGAGCTGAAGCCTCACGGAATAACTGTAAACGCCATCTATCCAGGAGCAGCCACCCGCATGACCATGACGGTGCCCGATTCCGCCAGGGAGCTCAGGGCGGCTCGGGGTATCGCTGGCGGCGGAGAAGTGGCGGGACGCCCGCCGCAGCCGACTATGGCGGCCCAAGGAGGAGCCATCATTGGGCCTGATGAGGCCAGGGCTCCCGAAAATAACGCCCCCAAAGTGGTATATCTCTGCTCCGAGGCCGGCGGAATTATCACCGGCCGGGTTATAGGAACAGCCGGCTGGCAGATGGCGCAATACTCGGTCAGACACGTAAGTCGGAGCATCCACAAGGACGGACGCTGGACTCTGGACGAGCTGGAGGAGTTGGTCCCGATCTCTCTGACTAACGGACTGACCAATCCCGCACCTGCGACGCCCCCAGCCCCACCTGCATAAGCGTCGTCTTCTGGGTCCTAAAGCATCCCTTGCTCAAAGCAAAGCCTGTCTGCCCCTTCTTCTGTAATAAGGGAGCAGATAGGCCGTTTTAGGTCTAGGTCGGCTCCTTGCCCTAGCGTCATGGTATGATATAGTAGGCTACAGCCGACAATCATGGACACGACGCACTCCCTGCCAAAGAACCAACTGATGCCCTACGACCTCAGGCCTATGCGCCTTGGGGACGTCCCTCAGGTGCTGGAAATCGAGCGGGAGGCCTTCCCCGAGATTTGGCCTCCGAGTCCCTTCGCCCGACAGCTCCATAGCCGGCCCATGTCCCTGCTTGTGGCATGGAGCCGGGAGGAGCCGCCTGGCCCCAACCTAGAGCCGCGTATGCGGACGGCGAACGGCTATAGCGCTTCTCTTCTAGGCCTACTCCTTCGAAAAATAAGAGGCCTACCCTCGGAGCCAATCGAAGCCACCAGAGAGCCTGTCATCGGGTTTGTATCCACCTCTTTCATGCACGACGAGGCCCACATCACATCCATAGGAGTGAGAAAGGCGTACAGGGGTAGGGGCGTAGGGGAGTTGCTACTAACGGGCGCCATTGAGGCCGCCATGGCGCGAGCCTCCAGGGTAGTAACCCTGGAGGTCCGGGTGTCCAACTACGTAGCCCAGTCCTTATATACCAAGTATGGGTTCGCCAAGGTAGGCATTCGTAAGAGGTACTACACCAATAACAATGAGGACGCTTCAATAATGACCACGGACGAAATATCTTCGCCTGGGTACCAGGAGATGTTTAGGCGCCTAGTCCAGACCCACGTGGACCGCTGTGATGAGACCCTGAGACGCACTCCCTGAGTTGTCTTCGGGCCAGTCTTACTGGCGGAGGTGACTAATCTCTTTGCTGGGGGTCTTCCCTGGGTCTGAAGATGGAGTCCGGCGGGAAGCTGGGGTAGTTAGAGGTGTTGTTGCGCCAGAAGCCCAGCCATCTTCCCGCGCCTGCGACGAAAGCCAGGCCCGCTGCTAGGCCAAGAGACGCCTTCCCAAGGAATCTTCGGCGCGAGTAGAGGTCGGTTTCTCTGGCTTCTTTGTTCATCGGGCTGCCTCCATTGTGCGGCGTTTCTACCCCTTTACCGCCACTACAGTCAGCCAGTTTCTGGGGACAGTCTGTATGCCAAGAGCCTCGAAGGTGTTCCTGACTCCCTCTTTTAAGGCGGCACTGGCCTTGTCCAGAGGGACTCCCGGCATGATTCCCTTAATGAAATCTTCGTATTGGCTAATGTCCAACCACCCCTCTATGGGTACCTGGATGGGTATGACCTCTGCCTTTTGAACATGAAAGCCACCTTCCTCCAGGAGTTGGGAATATTGCTCAGGAGTGAGGTGCTTCCTAGACTCCACCTTCTCAGCCTTTACGGGCGAGAGGCCGTACTTCCCCTTTAATGTTCTCAACGCCTGAATCATCCAGCGGCGATAGAACTGCTCAGACTCGGGAGGATGGGCCCCCTCGTAGAAGGAGGTGTTAAATGCAAAGACTCCGCCCGGCTTCAGGGTTTTGAACACTTCGGACAGGAGGATTTTCTTATCCTGAATGTAGTGAATACCGTTGCAGAAGATGACGGTGTCCACCTTTTCTTTGACGGCCTCGGATAATTTCTCCACCTGGCCCTGTACGAACTGAACCGCGGTATCCCTGGCGTTGCCTAGCTCCTCTACCGCCTGCCGTAGGGCAACGGACGAGTGGTCTATGGCGATGACGATAGAATCTCGGGCCCCCCGTAGCTTCTCCAAGATTTGCCGGGTGACGGATCCTGTGCCGCAAGCCAGGTCAACGATCCGCTGCCCGGGACCGACGCCCGCCCTCTCTATAAGGCACTCGTTGACCTCCTTATGAAAGGGATTTTCGGCAAATTTCGTGAAGGAGAAATCGCTCTCCGCCATTTCTGTTCCTCCCGTCGGCACACCCTGGAACAGGGTGCCAGGCCGCTTTCGACATACCGTATCTTGTGCGATTCTATCAAATTTATGCCTGAAAAGTCTATCCTACCACCGGCTCTCGCAGGGCATATGAGTGTGGTGCGGTAACTTTCCAGGTATCTATAGGGACTGTATACTCTATTTTGACTGAATGCAGTGGTAATGGAACCAGAGGAGCGGTATGACACATCGGCCCGATAAGAAGGGTGGCACGGATAGTCCCGCCAAAGCCGCCTTAGTGGTGGAGGACCTCCACGTCAGCGTAGATGGCAACGAGATCCTCAAGGGAGTCGATCTGGTCATATACCCTGGAGAGGTCCATGCTCTCATGGGCCCAAATGGTTCAGGTAAGAGTACTCTCTCCAATGCCCTCATGGGGCACCCCAACTACCGGATCACTCAGGGAAAGGTACTGCTCATGGGAGACGACCTGATGGAGCTTAGTCCTGAGGAGAGAGCGGAGAGAGGTCTTTTTGTGGCCTTTCAGGACGCGACTCCGGTTCCGGGCGTTACGCTGGCCAACTTCCTCAGGACGGCCCTGAATTCAGTGAGCGGCGAAGAGTGGCCCGTGGCCAGGTTCAGAGACCTCATGCTGGAGAAGATGAAGCTGCTAAAGCTAGATGAGCTCTTCTCCACCAGGGATGTCAACGAGGGGTTCTCCGGGGGCGAGAAGAAACGGGCCGAAATACTTCAGATGGCCATCCTCCAGCCCAGGATGGCTATTCTGGACGAGACGGACTCAGGTCTGGACATCGACGCCATGAAGACCGTCGCTGACGTTATCAAGTCAATAACTGGACCCGACCGAAGCATTCTTCTGATAACCCACTATCGCAGGATTCTAGGTTACATCCAGCCTGACCGGGTCCATGTCATGGCCGGTGGGCGAATCGTCCGCTCGGCTGGCCCAGAGCTGGCCGGCGAAGTTGAAACCAAAGGCTACGATGTGATTCTTAGCGAGCTGTCTGCCGCCAATAATCCTTCTTAGCTGCGCCGTGGGATGAATACGGGTAGGAGCGCATATGCCGGAGCACTTCGTAAAGGTTGCCAAGACCTCTGACATCCGGCCCGGTAGGGTCATAGTGGTGGAGTTAGGCGACCGTAACGTAGCCGTATGCAACGTGGACGGCGTCTTCCACGCTATCGACGACGTCTGTACCCACGATGGAGGCCCTTTGGGCCAGGGGGAGCTACAGGGACGGATCATCGAGTGCCCCAGGCACGGTGCTCAGTTTGATGTCACCACGGGCGCGGCGGCGGCCCTGCCCGCGTCAATGCCCGTGGACACCTTCCGAGTCAGGGTTCGGGGGGAGGACATAGAGGTTGAGGTGGTGGAAGGGTAAATGCACATCAGAAAGCCTTATCCCGGAGCTTTTCCATTTAGCCAAGTAGCTCAACGGAAACCTATGATGTATCTATGGGATAGAGCGTAAGGAAGGCCTCAGGTATTTTATGCAGGAGCTCCCAGAACTCGATGACCTGTACCGGGACATTATCCTGGACCATTACAGGAACCCTCGCCACCACAAGACCCTTGAGGACGCGGATATCGTGGCCATGGAGGAGAACCCCTTCTGCGGTGACGAGGCCTACCTTCAGCTTAAAGTACGAGATGGACTCATCATAGGCCACAAGACCCTTGAGGACGCGGATATCGTGGCCATGGAGGAGAACCCCTTCTGCGGTGACGAGGCCTACCTTCAGCTTAAAGTACGAGATGGACTCATCATAGGCGTGGGCTTTCAAGGAGTGGGATGCTCCATCAGCCAGGCTTCGGGCTCCATCCTCTCGGAGGTCCTTCAGGGGAAGACTCTGGAAGAAGCGGAGCAATTCTCAGGGCTCTTCAAGAGGGTGATGCAGGGAGAGGAGCCTACTCAGGAGAGGCTTAAGGAGCTAGGGAACCTCAGCGGCCTTATGGGAGTGCGGCAATACCCCATCCGTATCAAGTGTGCCCTACTGGTGTGGATGGCCCTGGAGGAGGGCATCCAGCAGTACGTCAGCCGGGAGAGGTAGTGATAGCGGTATAAGCTACTCCTTAATCCATACACGAGACCAGTGGATGTACTCTCCGCCAGCGAAGTTCGGGGAGAAGCCCTGGACTATCGGGTGCCAGGTCCAAACGGAGATTCGTGTGGCCGGCATGAAACGCACTGCCTCCTCCAGCAGGTGACGCTGGATCTGATGTATCAGAGAAGTCCGATTCCCAGGGTCTAATTCCACAGCCTGTTGCGAGATGAGGAGGTCCAGCTCATCGTTTCTGTACTCGTGAGTGTTCGACTCACCCTGGCTGTGGACCACCGTTAGCAGCCGGGAGTTGGGGGTGGAGGACGGGGCCGCAGCCCCCAGGAACATGGTGTACTGCCCCCCATACCAGACGTCCTGGGCAAATACTCGAGGGTTCATCACCTTCAGGGATACGTCAAATCCTACTGATTCTAGCTCAGCTAACACCTGCTTCGCATGGGCCATGTAGGAATCGCCAAAGTCGCCCACCGCCATCTCGACCTGCACTGGAAGGTCGGGTAGCGCCTCCTCAAGGAGCTCTCTGGCCATCCGAGGGTCGCCGAAATAGGGCCGCAGCTCCTCCTCCGAGAGGAGCCAGCTGGGCTCCAAAGCCGGAATCCCGACACTTACAAAGGCGCCCTGGTGCCACGCTATTGCAATTGCTTTCCAGGGGTCCATTGCCAGAAGGGCAGCTCTTCTGACCTGGGGGTCCTCGAAGGGTGGAGCGCTGGTCTTGAAGGCTATCTCTGCTCCGACCCCAGTCTCTTTGTATGCGAGGAATGGCGCATTGGGCTTCTTCTCTCTTAAAGTCAGCCACTCTTCCGCCTCAATCTGGTGCACGTCCAGGCCGCCTGTGTTGAAGGCTGCAAGGCGCGTATCTTTCTCCTCTACTACCTGGATCAGGAGCGACCCTAGTATGGGCAGTTCTGGCTCAAAGTAGTCGGGATAGGGCTCAAACCTGGAGCCCACGTCTTGAATGGTGCCGGTCCATATCCATGGGCCCGTCCCGATGTTAGGCCCTGCTTTCAAGTCGTCGCCGCTCCCCACAGCCTCTCTGGCAACGATTTTAGAGCGGGCGTCGGCCAGGTAGTATAGGAAATCGGCGTCTGGGTATCTCAATGTGATGCGCAGGGTCAGGGAGTCCACTACCGCGATGTCTTCAACATTGGCCAGAAGCTGGGCGTTGGCCCAGCCTGGGGTGCTCTGTCGCTGGTAGCTGTAGGCCACATCTTCCGCCGTCAGCTCTCGACCATTGACCGGGGGTATATTCTGCCAGTGGATGTCAGGGCGTAGCTGAAACAGGTAAGTGGTAGGGTCAAGGACCTCCCAATCTTCGCACAGGTCACACTCCAACTGGGCGCTGGGAAGCTCCACGTCGGGGCCGGCCTTGAATCTGAGGAGGCGACTATAGACCATGCCGGGACCCCAGGTAATCAGCGCCGCGGAAGAGGTCTGGTGGACGTCGTAGTGAGGCGGGTTCTCTCTGGCCGCGATGCTTAACCCTCCACCGTACTTTACATTGCTGATGGGAGTCGGCTTTGCCACCTTGGTAGGAGTTGGTGAGATGGCGGGCGCCGGAGTGGAAGTGGAAGTGGCGACTGCAAGAGGCGTAGGGGAAGTGACGGTTTGGGTGGAGACGGCTGTAGGCGTAGGCGGCCGTTGAGTAGGGGTAGCTGTGGCCTCCGGGCTCCCACATCTTGTAAGTAGAGCGGCCAACACTACTCCAAAGGCCAAAGCAAAGAGGACCGGTTTTAGCTCCAATACCGGTGCTCTTAGGAGGGTGGCCCTTGCGCCGTACCTGCCAGCTGCTCTTCTCGGTCCCGAATCTGGCGCAGACCTCCCAGGCCCTCTCTGGGCAGAAAGACCAGGGCGATAACCGTCGGCGGAACAAACAGCAGGGCGTGTAGGACCACGGCGAAGGCGAATGCCGACTCCTCTGGTACACCGAAGCGACCTAAGATGAAGACTACGGCGGCTTCAAAAGTGCCTATGGCTGCGGGCATTGCGGGGATGGCCGTGGCGAAAAACACCGTTCCAACGATGACCACGGTGGCCTCGGCAAATGTTACGTCAAGGCCGAAACCCACGGCCACTATCCACGCCGTAAGACCCACCAGCAACCAGTTCACAATGCTGAGGGCAACAGAAGCTGCAAGCCGTCGCCGACGGCTTTCCAGGAGGGTAAGGGATGCGGCGAATGAGGCTAGAAAGGGAATCCTCTGTATGAACTTTAATCTGTGGCCGCCCCACGCCATAAATCTGACCGCTAGCAGCACAACCACCGTGAAGACCACGGCGCCACATACGTATATCGCGAGTTCTCTCACCTCGGATATGAAGATAAAGGCCACCACTAGGAGAGTCGTACTGGCGACCACGTCGATGACACGCTCCATCCCTAGGGTCACCAGGGCTGTGGCGCCGTTAACCCGGTCTCTAAGAGTCAGTATGGCGAACTGCGTAGCCTCGCTTACCACTCTGACGGGAGACAGATTGTTGAGGCCAAGGCCTTCGTTCTGAACAAGGAAGAGCCTCATCAGGGGGATTCGTTCATGGATGAACAGGACCTGCCATCTGAGGCTGCGTATTAGGTTACTGGAAAGGAAGACGGCCAGAGCCAGGACGGCGTAGAGTGGCGGAAATCCCTTGAAGTTATCCCAGACACTGCCCCAGTCCAGTCCCTGTATGACAAACCAACCCAGACCCAGGCTAAAAACTACACCGATGGCGATGCGTCCACCGATACGCAGCCTGCTTCTTTTCGACGTTGACGAGGTAGCAATCATTACGAGGTCTTGCCTTCAAAAGGGCATACTATACACAATTATAGCAGCGACTCAAGCCATTGGCTATGTGCAGAGAATACGATTTTCAGCGGTTTGCGGTGGAAGCGTCGCAGTTCCAGTCTCAGCGTAGCCTTCCCATCCCCGAAGGACGGGCATAGGTGTCTCTGTTCAGGATAGCCGGGGCTGCGTTTAACGTAGCCCTCGACTGCATAGACCAAGCTCTATTATAATGATACCTCGCCCGAGAGTTCCCCAAATTGACTGGGAGGCCCATAGAATGTATCCACCCGTGTGTAGTGAGGCCCTGAAGGAGTGGGCGGTCGCCGTTAAGGCCTTGGACCAGGGAGACCAGATACTGCTCCTTCGCAAAGGGGGCATTCGAGAGCCGGGAAAGCAGTTCACCATCCCCTACCGCGAGTTCCTCCTATACCCAACCTTCGAGCACCAGGAGGAGGCCCTTCTTAAGAGCGAGTATCACCCTCATCTAATGGAAACCTTGGAGGAGGAGGAGCCTGGGCTCGTCGTGCTGTCCCATTGGGCTGAGGTTACTGATGTCGTCGAAGTGATGGACCAGGAAGCGGTAGACGACCTTTTGCCCTACCATATCTGGACCCAGGACTATGCTCAGAAACGGCTCAACTGGAAACCTCGCTACACTCTGTCGGTTATGTTCCTCAGGGTGCACCGACTTCTTCAGCCTCAGGCCCTGCCCGTACTTGACGAGTACAATGGCTGCACCTCCTGGGTGGACCTGCGCCAGGAGATCCCCCTGGGCGCCATGTCTCCGGTCCTGCCGGAGGAGGAGTACCAGGAACGTGTGAAAACCATTACCCAAGGGCTGAGGGCTTACCAGGCATGACCCACTCAGGCAACTTCACACTGGTCATGGTACCAGTCCTCCGGAGGTCGAATTGAAGTATAGACTCCTGGGGACATCGGACCTAGAGGTATCTGAGGTGGGCTTCGGCGTCTGGACTGTGGGTACAGAGTGGTGGGGCAAGATAAGCGAGGAGGAGGGAGTAGTCCTTCTGGAGAAGGCCTTTGACCTGGGCATCAACCTCTTCGATACCGCCGACACCTATGGAGACGGCTATGGTGAGGAGATCCTGGCCAAGGCCCTGGGTGGCCACCGCCATGACATTATTATAGCTACCAAGTTCGGCTACGACATCTACGCCAACATCATCCGGGAGGGGCACAAGGAGCGTCCGCAGAACTTCACGCCGGAGTTTATCCGATACGCCTGTGAACAGAGTCTCAAGCGCTTGCGCACCGACTACATAGACCTGTACCAGTTGCATAACCCACGCATCGATGCCATAGAAGATGACGCCGTCTTCGAGACCCTGGAGCAATTGGTCAAGGAAGGCAAGGTCAGGAACTACGCGGCGGCCCTAGGGCCGGATATAGGGTGGTTCGAAGAGGGGGAGGGGGCGATGCGCCTCCGCAAGGTGCCCTCGCTCCAGATCATCTATAGCGTCCTGGAACAGGACCCAGCCCTGAGCTTCTTCCCCATCGCCGAGGAGACGGGCACCGGCCTCCTAACCCGCGTTCCTCACGCTTCGGGGCTGCTTGACGGCACCTACACCAAGGACACCGTTTTCTCCGCTACAGACCATCGCAGTCAAAGGCGTAAGGAGTGGCTGGAGCAGGGGTTAAAGAAGCTGGAGCAGCTGGACTTTCTAACGGAAGGCGGCGAGGCCCCCATAGGGCAGCTAGCCATCCAGTTCTGTTTGGCTCAAAGGAGTGTCTCCTCCATCCTTCCCAACATCACCAACATTCCCCAGTTGGAGGAGTTCGCCGCCGCGCCAGACATCTCGCCGCTGCCCCAGGAGCACCTGGATAGAATCAGCGAGCTGTACGAGGCCAACTTCAATCTGGAATGGGTAGAGAGTTCACCCTCTGGCGCGCTGAAGTCCAGCGGAGCTTCGAGCAGCTAAAGAGCCTCTTCCTCCGACGGGTGACCTACCTCATCTTCGCTGGTATCCTCTAAGCTCTTGGCAGGGCTGTTCCTGTCTCTTCTTCTGGAAGTCGCAATCTTTTTCATCTCACCCTCTATCAGGTTGAAATCTTTTTGAGGTAGGAGATGAAAATTGCCCTGGAAAGCAAGGAGCCAATCCTCGGGGGCCCATCTTTTGACGTAATCCAGAGTGGGCCCCAATTGGAGGACATCAATGTAGTCCTCCTCTTGCATAAGGAAGTTTGGAGACAGGTCTATCCTGAAGGTGTAATCGCCGTTTTGTCTGCTGTCCCGTCCACCTCTGGATGGCTCCTGCACCTTGGCGGATACGACGGTGGCGGCGGCGGGAAAGCTTCTGGCTCCCAGTAGGTAGAACAGCACTCGGTCGCCGGGCTGCATCCTCTGGGCCTTCCGCTTCTGCCTAATGGGGAAATCCATGGTGGGGAAGCCCGACGCCCTGGCCCGCTCGTACTCTTCCGGGTTAACCCGTATCATCCAATAGTTCTTGCTCATACGGCACTCTTTAGAGTTGATAGGTAAACATTGACCTTAGGCTTATTTTACCATTTAATAGCCTGCGACAGACAGGTACTGAATTCTACGCAGTCTCCTTGACGATATGGTACATGTGTAGAAACAGTTTAATGGCCTCTCTGGCGAAAACCGGGGGGCTCACCGACCTGGTGGGATCCACGTGCTGAAAGAAGGAGAACTCTGTTCGGTATACGTTGCCATTCTCGGCTATGCGGTCCTCCAGCCGCCGCGACTCTTCTGCGGGGACGAGTCTGTCTTCCCGGTCATGCATGATCAGGACCTGGGCCTTGAGCTGGTTGATATTGGTGCTGGGTGATACACGTCTGATAAACTCGAGGGTCTTTGGGGATAACTCTCCGAGGAGAGCCCCGGCCTCTTCGTAGGACGTCCCCTTCAGGAGCCGGTACGCCGCCGAGGCTCCAGGAGAGAGGGCCGCGATGGATTCCTCTGCGATTTGGGCCCCGTCGATGAAATGGCGGGTCAGCAGCTCCCTCTCGCCGTTGTCTTCCACACCCTCTATGAGGTGGGCCGTGAAGACTTCTCGCGTCAAGCTCTTGGGGTCCCAGGGCTCCACGGCGCCGTCATAGGCGCGGCTCTCGCTGCTTATGGACCTGAGTAGGTCGGCTATGTCGTAGTAGCCGCCGAAGGAGTTGATAAAGCTTACCTGGTCTCTGATCCTGTGGTCCTGGGCGGCCACCATGGCCAGCGAAGCGCCGACGCAGAAGCCTCCCATGCCGGCCCTCTCCGGGTCTACCATATCAAGATCCACGAGGTACTGGTAGGCGCTTACCAGGTTCTCGATCTCCGCGGTTTCGATGCGTTTCTGGGTCATGGTGTCGGACCAGGGGATCAGCACGACCATCCCAGATCGGGCTAGGGCGTTGGCCAGGTTCACCACCCTATCGTCGTCTCTGCCCGCGGGGTTCACCCCCAGGAAGAGGAGCACGGCGGCGTGTTCGCCTTCGTCTGCTGGGGTGTACAGATCGGCGACTCCCTGTCCGGAGGGTATGGGATACGAGACCTCTTGGCGGATGGGGTCGTCGGTGAACCATTCCTGGGGACGTATTGGGATACTGGGCAGGACTTGGGGAATAAAGAGGACGGTCTTGAAGCCGGTCCTCCCCTGCGGTGTGGCGGCCACCAGGATGACGCCCAGCACCGGAAGCAGGGCCAGTGCGATCAGGAGTTTGCGCCAGAGCATTACCGCCCTCCTTGAAGGCACATTCTCTGCATATCATACTCCACCCGGCGTGTCAGCCCAAGCTCAATGTCCATCGTCTCGGAGGCCAGGGGTCCGAGGATTGCGAGTTTGAAGGGTCTGCTCAGTGGAGTGAGATTGACCAGAGCAAAGGGGAGGTCTAAAATCTAGTTGGGGTGCCCAGGAGCGTAGCTCAGTTGGAAGAGCACCGGTCTCCAAAACCGGCGGTCGGGGGTTCGAGTCCCTCCGCTCCTGCCATCGAAATGTAGATGCTCTCAGTGTCTAGACTCTGAACGGGCGTCAATAAAATGGTTGGCATAGCATGAGACAGGACGAAGCCATGACCCTAAGCCGGGCCGAGGTGGTGAAATCGGTAGACACGCTGTCTTGAGGGGGCAGTGGGCGAAAGCCCGTGTGGGTTCAAATCCCGCCCTCGGCACTTAACATTATGGGGCGACGTAGCCAAGTGGTCTAAGGCGGGGGTCTGCAAAACCCCTATTCGGCGGTTCGAATCCGCCCGTCGCCTCCATTTTTATATCCAAAGTCGACCCTTTAAAGACCTATAGCCAGCTCTAATTCTTGACGGCTGGTCAAGCCGCGCTTTCAGTGAGTAGCCTCGTTGGCGTCACTACTAAAAGTATCGAAGTACCTGTTTTAATCTCCTCGTCCACAAACCTTGGGCCCCGCTCTCGGCCCCAGTATCGTGTGCTGATGGAGTAGGCCGCCTCTTTAACACCCTCCCGTACAATCTCGCATCCACCTTCTGCGATAACGTACTTGTAGGGTTCATCATGGGTGGCGATACACAAAGCCACCTGAGGATTATTGCGTACGTTGCATACTTTGACCGTGGTCGGGTCTGTCCAGCAGTAGAACTTGCCTTTATCGTACTCGAACCAGATAGGAGTGGTCTGAGGGGAACCATCTGGCCTAATAGCAGTGAAGCTAACCACTAGCGGCTGCCTCAGGAACTCCTCCATTTCGGACTGAGTCATCGCCGGCATGAATTCACCTCGATCCTAAACTTATGGCAATAATATACTTGACACAGTAGGGGGGAAATCTTAGAATGGGGGAGCAGCGTTTCTTACTGGAAGATGGCTTGAACACCTGCTACTGTGATGAAAGCGGCACTGGCGATAACCCGATAGCCACAATGGTCGGGATTATCGTTGATTCTGGTCGGATGCATCTTACTAAACCCCATTGGCGCGACCTTTTGGCGACTCTCAGCGAAATGACAAGTAGGCCCATCAGCGAGTTGCACGCTGTTGATTTCTACCACGGCAACGGAGTATGGCGTGGTGTGGACGGACCACAGCGGACGCTGATCATTAACGCAGTGTTGGAGTGGTTTGGCGACCGGAAACATCATGTCGTTTACACTTCTGCCCTGAAATCCTCCTATGCAGCCGCCGTTGAATCTGGAGGAATCCCGACCGAGTGCAAGACTCTCTGGCAGCTTATAGCGTTTCACCTCGTGCTGGCAGTGCAAAGATACTCCCAACCAGAGAAACGCAACAAGGGCCATACAGTCCTGCAGTTCGATGATAATAGCGTCGAAAGGGGTCACTTTATAGATTTGGTCTACGCTCCGCCGGAGTGGAGTGACGTCTGCTATGGGAGAACGAAAGAGCAGGACCAACTTGACCAAATAGTTGACATGCCCAATTTCTCTGATTCCAAGAAATTGCCACTAATTCAAGTAGCCGACTTCCTTGCATTCTTCCTTCGCCGCTACGCCGAGCTTGAGGAAGGCTACAGTGAAGAGCAATACGAGGGGGAAAGGGAGCGGATTAGAGGCTGGGCCAAACAGATTGCAGACCGGTCTATAGCCCGAACACACGTCTATCCCAAAGCAAAACGAAACGAGGCTCAGGAATATTTCTATCGCCTTGCACCAGCGTCAATCCGAGAGCTCTAAGGTGTTTGTTTCGGCTTGTCAGGTCGGGGAGTTGTCACGATGCGTTTGGCAAGTCGTTGGAAACGCTGAAAGGGCGTCTCATTGTCCGGCTGAGCCGGTTTGGGGTTTTCTGCCACGTCTCTTTCTCCCGGGTTTAAGCTGGCGTCGTACTACCCACAAGGGTCTTGTAAGTCAGCCGTTTTCCTACAACGCCGTGGCTGACCTTGTTGAAGCGGTCAACATCGTCGCCGCTCCGGGTATTGTACCGGAAGGACTCCTCGTCAACATATCGGAACAGGTGGAAGGGCTCAACGCTAACATAGGTACCTTTGATGGCCCGTTTCAGGAGGCTCCAGAAGTTCTCAATCCCGTTGGTGTGGACTTTGCCTCGGACGTAGGTTTCGGCGTGGTTGATTACCTCGTGTGTGTAGGTGTCTCCCATGCTAGTGTAGCCGCTATGTTCATCGGTGTACACGCTGGAACCTGGGGCCACGCTCCGGCGTATCTCGCCGGACAGGGTGCGGCGGCTGGTGTCTTGGATGACCTTGGCTTTGACTGCGCTAGAACCGTCCGGACCATGGCGTTCAAGCAGGCCCATAACGGCGGTCTTGCCAGAGGTCCCACGGCCTTGGATTACTGCTTGCCGCTTGGCCTTGTGCATGAACCGGGCCTTGCCGCCGATGTAAGTCTCGTCCGCCTCGACTTCGCCGGACATCCCACCGAAATCGCCGTCTTGCATTGCCAAGCGGATGCGGTGGAGCATGAACCAAGCGGTCTTTTGAGTGACGCCGATGGCCCGGTGTATTTCGTAGGAACTGACACCGTTCTTGGCGTTGGCAATCATCCAGATGGCGGCCAACCATTTGTCCAGTCCGATGGGGCTATCCTCGAAAATGGTCCCGGTCTTGACCGAGAATTGCCGCCTAGAGTGCTTGCTCCGGCATTCCCAAATTCGGCGGGTAGGGATGAACCTTACATCGTCACGGCTGCAGGTGGAGCAAGTAACCACGCCATCTGGCCATCGGATGTTAACCATGAAGTTCAGGCAAACGTCGGAGTCGGCAAAATAACGGATGGCCTCAATCAGGGTAGTTGGTTCGTTCATCATGACTCTCCTTTACTACCCTTAGTCTACCACGAGTCAGCTACTGTGTCAAGTATATTATTGCCAAACTTATGTGGTTGGTGTTGGGGAATCCACCCCTACCTAAGCTTGATTCCCTCGTAAAAACCCGTTTTGAGGAAGTTCCAGCGCTTTAGCACATGTGAGCGCTACCGTATGTTGGGGTAATACACGGAACAGAGACTGTATATTGTACCCAGGCAAGGGTACGGTTGTTCTAATTCGACCTGCACAGACTTTTTACGAGAGAATCAAGCTTAAGCCAGCTTGCCGTATAAAGGTATCCATACAGCTGCGCCTTTATCTTCCCTATGGCCTCTTTGAGAAGAACAGCGTCGCCAGGCCTTCATTCCTAGCGTTCCCTCCTGGTAATTAGATCCGCTTGATCTCACTCTTGATTTGGAGCTGAACTGTGATCTCAGATGTCGGTGAGCCCTTTTGGTACGCCGCTACGATCTGAAGGACTATATGGGATGCCTAAATCATTAAGCCTCGCCTCCAGCTCTTTAGCAGCCAACTCCATCGCATCTCGCTTCGGGCCCAGCTCAAGCGACTCGCCCATTAGCTCCAGTTCACGCTTGCACCGCCAGGCCGTCTGACGATGTATTCCGCCCCATCTTATGCCCGCCCAGAAAATGTGACCAAAAAAGAACCACATGGAGAAACCTGCCACCACTACCCATGGCCACAATGGCCAGACGAGATACCCCAATCCAAATCCTGCACCCAGACCAGGCAGGAATATAAACCCGAATTTTGCCTTATTGCGCCGCAGGATATTGGTCCAAGGCTCGTCTGTCGTGGCCTTCCATAGGGTTTCGTAGCTCTTGAAGAAAACGAAAAGCCCTACCAGAGTGATGGCGGGGGCTCCGATGCCGATCTGATAGCGGTAGATGTCATTCATTTGGCACCTCCAGGGCAGCTGCGGACGCCTTTGGGCATTCTACTTCGAGATGGCCTACATACATAGCGTTATTCGCAAGCGCCTATGGTTGGCGCTGCGCCTCTAATGCATTTTCCCTCAGTCATCTTGACAGAGACGCTGCGCTTTGCTATAAATTATCGCAATTAACTGCAAGTGCAATCATCCGCAGTTCTTTCGAGAGCTCACCGGCTAGTACTGTGGCCGTGGTAATGTCCTAAACGTAGGTCCTCTTAGCCTACAGCAACCTCTTTAGTTTTCGCGGCGGAGCGAAGAGTAGGAAGCAGCACCTATGGAGGGAGTCCTTCAAGAAGCGGGCATAGCTTACGCCCTGATTCTGGGCCTTTTGCTAGGCTTGAGGCACGCCACCGACGCCGACCATGTGGTGGCGGTGTCCACCATCGTCTCTGAGTGTCGCAACGCCTGGCGAGGTATCTGGGTTGGTGGTTCCTGGGGCCTGGGCCATACTACGCCGCTCCTTATTCTGGGCATTGCTATCCTACTGCTGAAAGAGACCTTCCTGGACCGTTACGATGGCGTGGCTCATTACTTTGAGTTCGGCGTGGGGGTCATGCTGGTGTTCCTTGGGGTGCAGGTTTTCTGGAACCTGAAACGCGGCCGTCTGCACGTACATCAACACGAGCACGAAGGCAACCCCCATCTGCATGTCCACGCTACTCACCGTCCCTCGCCCGATGAGGCTGAGGAGAGGCCCAACGGGTTCTTTAGTCCAGGCAGGCCCGTTTTCAGGGTTAAATCCTACATAATAGGGACCATACACGGGTTAGCCGGTAGTGCCGCGGTAATGCTGGTCCTTCTTCCCTCCATCTCCAATTTCTGGGTGGGAATCGGATACCTCCTCCTATTTGGCGTAGGCACTATCCTGTCTATGGCGGTCATCACAATTCTCCTGGGGATACCCTTTGCCGTCAGCGGTAGGTTTGAGCGGTTGAACGTGGGAGTTGCGTCCGTTGCCGCCACCGCCAGCCTGGCCCTGGGCGTGGCCCTGATGATAGATGTCTCCACCGGCGTGACTCTATTGCCCCTTTAGCCGGAAGCCCTGTCCTTTCCTGACCACCGGCATCCGCTGCCATCGATCTCCCCCCTGTCCCCTGGCGTCCCATGCATACTCCCGTGAATGGTGGGAGGAATCTGTTATGCGTGCCTTACGCACCGGCCTCGGATTGGTCATAGTTCCAGGTGGCCTTGCACAAAAAGTCCAACGCTTCTTTCCCACCCACCCGCCCAGAGGGTTTATCCAAAGGGGGACACCCCCCTTCAGCAAGTTAAGGGCAGGCTCTTGAACCCCCGACAGGGAACCTAGGTTCCCTGTACCCTCCTAGCGTTTTTGTGCAAAGCCGTTCCAAGTTTATTACACAATCTCTGACCCCTCTTTGAATCCCGGGAACAAAAAAAGAATCTCATTTACTAGGGGTACAAAATGTGGTGAGAAATGTTATTATGGCGTTCGACAAACGTGAGACTTCGGCGCCATGTCGTCAGTGAAAGGAGGGATGCGCTGGTGACTAACGAGGAATTGAGGGCACAGGCCAGCAGCTCGGCGCCCTACATCAAAATCGCAGGGGGGCTCTGGGCCTTGGCCCTAATGATAGTGATGGCGGCAGCCGTCATATGGATAGTGCTGGCAGTTATGGCCGGCGACTATTACGCCAACAGTAAGGCGGTCCGGGACGCCGCCGGGGCCGGTTCGGGAATTCTGTCTCAGGTAGGCAGCATCGAAGCCGTCAAGGACTGGGTACAGCCCTTAGCTTTCCTAGGGGTGGGGACCTTCCTCCTGGGCTTTGGGGTAGCCTTCGCCGACATCTTGAGGAACGTCAGGCTACGGGGCAACACCATGGCCGCGGTTCTGCCGACCCTCAAGCAGCGCAAGAACGGCAGTAGGTAGAGACTAGGCACGGCTAACCAATTTACACACTTTTAAATTGGGGGGAAATCGAAAATGGCAACAGAAGCTGCAAACCCAAGCACTGATATCGTTTACTCCGCCGAGATGTTGCCTGTAAAGACTACCGGTATGCAGGCAATGGCCAGCAAAATGTGGATACCCTTCATTGGTATGGGAATCATGATCATCGTGGTTGCTTTCATTTACGGGCTGATCAACTCGGCCAACGCCGCGGACTACTTCGGCGCCTCGAAGGAGGCACGAGAGGCGGCGGCAAGAGGCTCTGAGTTGGCAACGAACAAGGCGTTCATCGAAGCCACCAAGATATGGCTGCCCACCTTCAAGTTTCTGGGAATAGGAATGCTTCTAGGCGGTGTCACCTTCCTGCTGGCTACCATTCTGGGCGCCCTTAGGACCGGCGGTGGTACGGTCCAGGAGGCCCTGGGCATCGAGGTGAGGATATTGAAGACTCCTCTCACCGGCAAGCTGTTTCCCATGGTAATGATGATGGGGATGATGGTTCTGATAGCGGGCCTGGTAATCGGTATTGTGCTGGCCACCGCCGCCTACGACTACTGGAACCACTCCATCGCCAGCGAGCTGAACCCCGCAGGCGAGGGCAGCTCGTTGCTGAGCTTCCGCGGTTTCTAATAGACACAAAAAACTGCGGTACTCGTGGGGGTGGGCCTGGAGGCTGCTGAAGGTGACAGCGCCGAGACTTCTCGCTAGCGACGTCCCGACCGCCCATCGACACCAGATACCCCCGCACCTCGATAACCGGCTCCACGAAACCGTTTTGTCCTGAGCCGACAACGAAAGGGAAGAGTGTGTGGTGGAATACCTGCACTTCCACAGGCCAAGACCCTGCTCTCTACCCAGATCAGTGGACTCGACCAAAAAAAAGGGCGGATATATGGATGGACAGGGGGACCACTGTGTAGATCGTCAGCGAAAGTGGGACACATTGGAAGGGTTGAAAACCCGAGAGTTTGAAGGTGGTGTGAGCTCCAGGACTGAGGGTAGAGTACCCAAGGAAAGGAGCAGACGTGTCCCAGTCACAAGTAGGCAAAGCAGAGGCCGCCGAGGAGCGGACCGAGCAGACCAGGTTCTTCGTCAGACGAGTCAGAGCAGCTACCCGGCGTAAGTACATCCCCGAAGAGAAGATCCGTATCGTCCTAGAGGGGTTCCGTCGTGAGGCCACTGTGAATGACCTGTGCCGACGGGAGGGCATCAAGCCTCACTCCTACTACTCGTGGACCAAAGAGTTCATGGAGGCCGGGAAGGAGAGGCTTACCCGTGACAGCATGCGCGATGCCACCAGGCAGGAGATCCAGGCGCTCAAGCGGGAGAATGGTGAGCTGAAGCAACTGGTCGCTGAGCTGTCCCTTGAGGCCTACCGTTTGAAAAAAACGGTCATCCCTATGCCTCAGGACGGCGTCGGTATCGCCGGATGAGCGCCGCGGAGAAGGAGACAGTCCTTTCCAAGGTGACCTCATCACCTCTCCCCAAGTGTAGGGTCCTCAGAGAGCTAGACATCCCCAAGAGCACATACTACCGGTGGCTCAGGCGGCCGCGGCTTGATGACCGGCCAGAAGGTGCCCCAATGCCCTGGAACCGCCTGAGCCCACCTGAGGAGCAGGCGGTCCTGGCGGTAGCACGGCGGTCGCCTGAGCTGAGCTGCCGTCAGTTGGCCGCCTGGATCACCGACAACAAGGGCTTCTTTGTCTCCGAGTCCACCGTCTACCGCATTCTCCGTCGGGAGGGTCTGGTCAAGTCACCCGAGATGCAGCTCAAGGCCGGCAAGGAGTACCACCGCAAGACCACCGGCCCTCACCAGATGTGGGCCACCGACGCCTCCTACTTCAAGGTGATCGGTTGGGGCTATTACTACATGGTCACGGTCATGGATGACTACTCACGCTTCATTATTGCCCATAAGCTCCAGCGGGACATGACCTCCGACTCTTTCATCGAGGTGGTCCAGGATGCGGTGGACAGGACCGGCATGACTGAGGTCCCGGTGGCAGACAAAACCAAGTTGCTGGGCGACAACGGCTCTGGCTACGTGTCCCGAGCCTTTGGAGACTACCTCAGGCTGGTAGGCATCAGGCACATCCTGGCCACGCCTTACCACCCTCAGACCAACGGCAAGCTGGAGCGTTATCACCAGACCATCAAGCGGGACGTCAACCAGGTCCCCTATGAGCTGCCGTCGGACCTCGATGCAGCCATCGCCTCCTTCGTCAGCTACTACAACTACCGGCGCTATCACATGGCGCTGGGCAACGTGACACCCGTTGACGTGCTCACGGGTCGGAGGGAGCAGATACTACAGCGCAGGAAGGATGTGCAAGCCCAGACAATCGACAGGCGACGGAGCTACAACAAGACCCTCAGGGAGCTCACTCTCAGCTCTTCATAACAATAATCTTCTCGGGTCCCGATCTGTCCCACTTTTGCTGATTGACAACACCCAATGATCTCCCGCTTGCCCTCGCCATTGACCGCCGTTGCCACCACCACGCTGACGTTGACGATCCTGCCGTCCTCCCTGACCTTCTGGGTCAGTGCGTCCAGCCACAGGTAAGGGTAGGGTCCACCGCCCAGCGGACGGCCCAGGAAGCCATCCACCACCACGTCCAGCTCCTGACAGATACGCGACACCTGGCTCTTGGAGATACCCTCACACCCCAGGGCCTTGACCAGGTCATCCACCCGCCTTGTGGATACCCCTTCCACGTAGGCCTGCTGAATGACCGCCAGCAGAGCTCGCTCGCTGCGACGCCGTGGCTCCAGCAGGCTCGGGAAGTAGCTCCCCTCTCGAAGCTTCGGGATGTGCAGCTCCATAGTCCCTACCCGGGTATCCCACGCCCGGGACCGATACCCGTTGCGCTGCGTGACCCGCTCAGGGCTGCGCTCTCCATACCCAGCACCGGTCCTCGCAGACATCTCCGCATCCATGATCCCCTCTACCAGCACTCTCAGAGCCTCCCGTAGGAAGTCCACGTCACCGTCCATTCCCCCCTTGCGCAACAACTCCAGCAGGTCCATCCTTTCCTTGACCACCGTTGTCCTCCTTTCTCGAGCTTTCTTCTTTGCCCGCTAAGGATGACGCGGTGGTTTCTCTTTCTCCAGACCCTCTCCCTCTTACACCACTTCCTGGGACTCTACTCCCGACGCTCTCCGGCGCATTGGGGCGATTGTGGAGGAGCCAAGCTTCTACCCCTACCTCAGCGGACGCAACAACCTTCGCTATTTCCAGGGCATCGGCGGTACTGAAGGCTTGGAGAACAGCTTCTTTGGGAGGGGACGTGGCCGAAGTCTTCGGCAGAGCCTGCTTCTCCGTACTCCCCTACGGGGCCCTTGTGGGCCTTGTGGCAGTGGCGACTCGCTCCTCTGCGGCGGGATGGGCGTAGGCCTAGGGCACTATTTCTTTGAGCAGATCTTCCTAGGCATCTTCATCAATCTCTTCGACTGGTTCCAGAACGTGGCGGACTTCCTGCTGATCTATAATATCGGCGCATGAGCGGTGGAGATGCAGAAGGAGCGAGTGGCGCCATCGGTGGCACTCTAGGCGATGCTCCGGGGGAGCTCCTTGCCTTTCTGGTGCTTGCGGCCTACGCTCTCGTCTTGGGCGGACTGGCCTTCTACCTTTTCCACCGCCGTGATATCCCCGGCGCCAGCAGGTCGTAGGAACCCGTTAGGGAGTTGGGCCCTCGCTGGAGTTCGGACAGCCTGAACACATCGGTTGATGCCGTTTTGGCTGGAGTGCGCCTTCGCGATGCCCTTAGGAATAGCCTTCGACAAGCTCAGGACGAATGGGCCGGGGCCCTCTAGCCCTTTGCTACAGGGGAGATTGGGTTGGAGTAGCAAATTACTGGGTGAGGATCCTGCTTAGAAAGAGTTTGGTGCGGGACTCTCGCGGGCTGGTGAAGAACTCCTCAGAGGTTCCGACTTCGACTATCTCGCCCTCATCCATGAAGATCACGCGGTCGGCGACGTTCCTTGCGAAGCTCATCTCGTGGGTAACGCAGATCATGGTCATACCGGACGCAGCCAACTCGCCCATCACCTTGAGGACCTCGTTGATCATCTCCGGGTCGAGCGCGGAGGTGGGCTCGTCGAACATCATCAGCTTGGGGTTCATCGCGAGAGCGCGGGCGATGGCGACGCGCTGCTGCTGGCCGCCTGAGAGCTGGCCGGGGTATTTCTCCGCCTGTTCAGGTATACCTACGCGGCGCAGCAGTTGGAGCGCGAGCTCCTCCGCCTGCTTCTGCGGCATATGGCGGACCTTCTGCGGCGCGAGTGTTATGTTGCGCATGACGGTGAGGTGCGGGAAGAGGTTGAACTGCTGAAAGACCATCCCCGTGTCGGCCCGTATCTTGGCGAGAGTGCGGGCGTCGTCCGTCAGCTCGACGCCGTCAACGACGATCTGGCCGGAATCGTGTCGCTCGAGCTGATTTATGGTCCTGAGCAGGGTCGATTTGCCTGAGCCAGAAGGCCCGATGATGACGACTACCTCGCCCTTGATCACTGAGACGTCGACTTCTTTCAGAGCAGTGAAATCGCCGTAGCGTTTCACCACTTTCTCTAGGTGGAGTATCTCTTTGCCACTCTGCTTGGCCATGTGCCGGTCCTCTCTATAGCCTGGTCCGTTATCTGGTGCCCAGTCCTAATCGGGTTTCCGCCGCTCCGCCAAGCCGGGATAACAGATACGAAACCAGCCAGTATATGAGCCCGACCACAATATATATCTCGAAGAAAGCACCCTCCGCTATGTCCGTTTGGCCCCCGAGGATCTTCTTCGCCTTTTCCAGTGTGTTGACGAGCGATATTGCGGCGAGTAGCGCTGTATCTTTCCATAGGGCGATGAAGCGCCCGGTAATTGCCGGGATAACCGACTTGATCGCTTGCGGCAGGATGATGAAGATGTACTTCTGCGCCGCGGAAAGACCTATCGCCTCAGACGCTTCATGCTGGCCACGCGGTATGGACTGGAGTCCGCCTCGCAAAACCTCAGCGATGTAGGCCCCGCCGAAGAAGGCAAAAACGATCATGACTCGATATACGAGGTCGATGTTGCTGAACGCTTCGCCGATAGGTCCGAACTCGTCATCGAGGAACGTGGCGAACAGTAGCCAGACGAGCAGCGGGGCAGCGCGCACGACCTCGATGTAGCCGACGGCGGAGAACCGTATAGTCCAGTACGGAGAGGCGCGGCCCAACGCCAGTCCGAGACCGATGAAGAAGGAGAAGAATCCCCCCACGGCAAACACCAGCAGGTCGAGGAAAGCGCTCTCCCAGTGGCTGCTGGACACCCCCAACTGGAGCAAGACGATCATCGGGATGAGCAGGACCCACGCTGCGCCGATCGCCTGCAGCAGTATCGGATTGCTTCTCCATCTGGAGAGGCGCCTGCCCGCCCAGGCTCCTCCTATCAGGACCGCAAAGAGCCCAGCGAGTAGCAGCCAAGATGTACCGAACGGGATTGCGAGTCCCAGTGAGAGCGAGTAGAGCCAGCGGGGTGCCCAGCCACGCTCCCACACCAGTTCTCTGTGGACACCGCTCACGATTTCGGTCTGTCCCGCGGACTGTATCTCTTGGGTGTACTGTCCCTCCTGGATCTGCAGATCGGTCCCCAGGCCGAGTGTGAGAGTTATCACCGCCACCACACCGATCGCCACTATGTAGGGCCGCAATCTTCCGATCCAGACGCCATAGGTAAGGGCAACCAGAATTACCACGATGAAGAGGGATATCCATATCCGGAAGGTGTCCTCCGCAGGATAACTGCCGACGAAGAACAGCTTTCGGTTGATCGCGACGAGGCCCCAGTTGGCCTGGAACAGAACGAACCTCAGCATCAGGAATCCGGCGATACCGCCAGCCGCTATGGTGGCTAAGCTGAGGACGGAGTTACGCCATGAATCGAACAGGTTTGTCCTTGCCCAGGTCAGACAGCTGGAGACGATGGAGCGATACGCTGCAGATATCGTCATCTGATCTGGACTTTTCGGTTAATCGCATTCATGATCAGCGAGATGATGAGGTTCGTGATGACGAAAACGAAGAATATGAACAGGTATGTCTGCAGGAGGTTCCCGGTGTTGTTGATGATCCTATTGGATATCAGGACTATCTCGCCGTAGGCTATGGCATGCGCAAGCGTCGAGTCCTTGTTGGCGTTTTGGTATTCGTTGTTCAAAGAAGGAATCATGGTCCGCAGGGCCTGGGGCAGAATGATCAGCGAGAAGCGCTGGTACGTTGATAATCCAAGAGATGCGGAGGCTTCGGTCTGGCCGTGGGGAACCGCCTGGAGCGAGCCACGCACGATCTCAGCGATGTAGGCGCTTATGTAGAGGGTGAGCGACACCAGCGCGCTCAGATAACCCAACCCGAGCAGATTGCCACCGGTATACGAGAAGAACCCGGACGCCGATTGAGTCACGTCAGGAAGAGTTAGGCGCACCGGGAAGAGCAGTCCGGCGTATGCCACCGCTCCTATGAGCACAAAGACCGCTGTTCCCCACACATTGGGGCGCAGGCTCTCGCCCGTCTTGGCCTCCCTGCGCGCACGGCTCCTCCTCACGAGCCACGCGCCCATGGCGGCGCCGAGCAACGCCACGAGCCACAGCCACCAGAGCGAATTGGCGGTCTCGAGCCAGGGGATGGCCAGCCCGCGGTTGCTGATGTAGAGGAGACCGCTCCACCCTGAGCGCTCCTCTATCTTGGGCAGTCCCCTGGACACCGCGAAGGCGAAGAAGAACATGATCAGCAGCAGGGGCAGGTTCCTGAACAGGTCGACGTAGAGCTTGCCCAGCCGGTTGACCATGGGATTGGAGGAGAGTCGGGCCACGCCAACAGCCAGGCCCAACATGGAGGAAAGGAAGATGGCAAAGACCACGACTGCTATGGTGTTGCCAGCACCTTTGAGCATCCCCAGCCATCTCGGGTCGCTCGCCTCTACGTCCAGGAACTGGAAGATCGAGCTGCGGTCCGGACTGCCGTAAGGCCCGAAGAGGAAGTCGAAATCGAAGAGGTTGATGGCTATGGAATAGCCGACGTAGCCCACAACGATCCCGGAAGCGGCACCGACGATTAGATTGACCGCGAGGTAGCGCGAGCGTCTCTTGAACCAGATGTCTTTCAGGCGCTGCATCATCGCCTCGCAATCACACGAAACCCAACGTATGGGCAGGGGTATGCCCGCCCATACGTTCCGTCCTTGTCAGAAAGCGCTCTTAGCGCATCGGCGGGGCGTAGATCAGTCCGCCATCTAGATAGGAGGCGTTCAACGATCCGGCACGGGTGAGTCCTACCTGCTCGAGCGTACGGCTGTAGGCCTCACCGTAGTTGCCGACCTGATCGATCACGCTCTGCATGAAGGTGCTGGCGATCTTGCCGTGTCCGATGCCCAGGTTGGTAGGAGGGCCGCCGTCGAATCCCACTCCCAGGAGACGGGCCACTGTGTTGTTCGGCGGGTTCGCCGCCATCTGACCCATATTATCCGAGGTGACCCCCTGCTCTTCGGCGACGATCATGCCATTCACTACCCAGCGCACCACATCTTCCCACTCCGAGTCGTAGTCGCGTACACTCGGACCGAGAGGTTCTTTGGAGAGCGTCTCGGGGAGCACGACGGCGTCGGTCCCGTCGGCCTTCAGGGTGAACTGGTGGGCGCCCAGCTGCGACTTGTCTGACGACCAGGCGTCGCACTGATCGCTGAGGAATGCCGCACGGATCTCCGGGTTGGCCTGGAAAGTGAGCTCAGAGGAGGTGAGCCCCTGTTCAGAGAAGAAGTCGGAGACGGCACCTTGGGTGCTGGTGCCGTCCAGGATACAGATAGTGGCCCTGTCGAGCTCCTTAGCGCTGGACAGTCCGGCGCTCGCCTTCACCATGATGCCCGCGCCATCGTAGAAGGTGGTGGGTGCGAAGGCGACGTTGAGGTCGGCGTCGCGGCTGGCTGTCCAAGTGGTTGTGCGGATGAGCACGTCGATCTCTTTCGCGGCGAGCAGCTCGAAGCGGTTGGCGGAGGTGACTTCCTTGAACTCGACCTTGCTCCTGTCTCCGAAGACAGCCGCAGCCATCGCGTGGCAGTATTCAACGTCGTTACCTTGGGCCGTGCCGTCCGGGTTGAGCACGCCGAAGCCTGGGGTGTCAGCTTTGATGCCGCAGACGAGGTGTCCTCGATCGAGGATCTCATCAAGCGTGTTCTCTCGGGCCTCTCCTTCGGTGCCTCCACACGCAGCTATGGCTAGCAGCGCGACAACTACTACCATACCAGCGGGTAAACGTACGTACCTGTCCATCTTGCCTCCTGACAACGACATCGGTTTTGGTTATTCGTCTCCTGATGGGTCACGTCCCGTAAAGCGGTGTAAGAGAGAGCGCCATCCTGTTGAACACATCTATGCCGCTGCCTTCTCTAGATCCGCCTCGGGTAGAGCTTCGTCGATGCTGTTGGCCGCAGGTGTCATGTAGCGTCGGCCGATGGCCCATTCGTCGTGCTGTTCGGCCAGGACAGCCCCAACCAGGCGACGCGCGGCTGGCCGATTGGGGAAGATGCCCACCACGTCCGAGACCCAGCTGCTCTCGCCGGGTCATCGGCCAGAGGGTCAGATAGCTGGCCCGGCCAGCAAGGGACTCGGAGACCTGTCGCATTAATAGCAGGTTGGCCTAAACCGGTGATGAGGAACTTCCCGGGCTGGCGCTGCTGGTCTATGGCCCGCTTCACCGCATGCAGAAGGTCCGGCTCTCGCTGCACCTCATCGAGGGTCACCTGCTGGCTGCCCCAGGAGCGCCTCGGGATCGCGGCGGCTGCATCTACCACGTCGAGAGAGGAAGCGCCGTCCGCCCGGCATAAGCTCCTGGGCTAGGGTGCTCTTCCCCGTCTGACGGGCTCCGGTCACCACCACCGCAGGCATGACTCGGAGACGGTCCTGAAGGCTTGGCCCAACGAGGCGGGGGAGTGTGTCATTCGCCATAGGCACCATGATAGTCATTCACGGTATGTTTTGCAATGGTGAGGCACCTTCCACAGTCTTCCTTGGGTTTTTCCAGCCGCAGCGTCAGACAGCTGAGGAAACGGTGGTTGGCATCGGACACATGAAGGGGGACCTCGATTTGGTCTCTTCCCGTACTCCCTATTCGTCATAGACCGAAGCGTTTCTGCCGACCACGTACTCTGATGGACAACAAAAAAAGACCTCACATGAGCCAGTCTCAGAAGTCGGGGAACTGGTGAATGGAACCGTGTTAGGTGTACCTTTGAGGCGACATCAACGAAGGAGAGATGGAGATGCCGCTTCGGGATATGGACCGAGAGCAGATGTGGCTGTTGCCGCCGTCTCTTGACGAGCTGGTGCCATTGGATCACCCAGCGCGATTCGTGGCTGAGTTCGTGGACGCGTTGGATAGAGAGGGCTGGTCAGAGCTCGGCGTGGAGATAGAAGGGGACACGCTGGGAGCTCCGGCCTACCACCCTCGTGCGCTGTTGAGCGTGTGGCTGTACGGATTCATGACCGGGGTGCGCTCGTGCCGGAAGCTGGAGGCGGCCTGCCGGGATCAGATACCATATCTGTGGCTGACCGGGTGGCAACATCCAGACCACAACACCCTGTGGCGATTCTACAAAGGACACAGGCAGGCCATGAGGAAGCTGTTCGAGCGGACGGTTCGTACGGCGGTGACGATGAAACTGGTGGACCTGGCGGTGCAGGCGGTGCAGGCGGTGCAGGCGGTGGATGGTACAAAGGTGGGCGCCAACGCATCGGTCTACAGGACCCACGACGCTGAGGAACTGCGCCAGTTGTTGAACCGGGTAGAAGCGGCGATACGTGACCTTGAAGCTCAGAACGAAGCAGGAGAAGATACGGCCACTGCCCATCTGCCTGGGGAGTTGGCCAACAAGGAGATGCTGAGGAAGCAGGTGAGGCAGGCGATGGCCGACCTTGAGAGTAAGGAACGCCAGAAGCGCATTAGCCTCACTGACGGAGACGCCCGGCTGATGAAGACGCGCGGCAGCGTTTTGCTCGGCTACAACGCCCAGGCTATGGTCTCACCCTTAGAACCTGACGGGGGAGCGACCGGCATGTTTATTACGGCGGTTGACATGGCAGACGATAGTCGTGACGAAAAGCAGTTGGTTCCCATGATTGAGCAGGCTGAGGAGACGACGGGAACGAAATCAGAGATGACGTTGGCAGATGCCGCTTACCACTCCGGGAAGGGCTTGGAAGAATGCACTCGCAGAGGCCAGTCAGTTGCGATGCCGGAGACGCGACAACAGTTGCTTGGGGACCCATATCACAAGGACCGATTTATCTATGACCAGCCCAGCGACAGCTTCATGTGTCCACAGGGACAGAGGCTCGAGTTTCTACGCAACGTACGAATGGAGTCCCGTGGCGTCTGTACCGGGCCTCTGGAGGCGTCTGCCAAGCGTGCCCGGCCTTCGGAGTCTGTACGAGGTCCAAAGAGTTCGGCCGCAGTCTGGCGATAGGGCCTTACGACGCCGCGCTGCGCCGTCATCGTGCCTGGATGTCTACCAACGAGGCCAGGGAAGCGTACAAGCGGAGAAAGCCGTTGGTCGAACCGGTCTTCGGAATCATCAAAGAGCAACTGGCGGCACGGAGGTTCCTGCTGCGCGGCATGGTCAACGTGTTGGCCGAGTGGACTCTGTTGGCGACTGCCTTCAACCTGCGCACCCTCTGGCGGGTGTGGTGCCTCTGCATCTTCGTTAATCTACTTCGCGGCCCAAAGCATCACTTCGCTTCTTAGGCCCTCGCGATAACAGAGTAGAGTCCCAGGAAGTGGTGTAAGAAGAGGAGGGGGTCTGGAGTAAGAGAGACCACCGCGTCATCCTTAGCGGGCAAAACAGAAGCTCGAGAAAGGAGGACAACGGTGGTCAAGGAAAGGATGGACCTGCTGGAGTTGTTGCGCAAGGGGGGAATGGACGGTGACGTGGACTTCCTACGGGAGGCTCTGAGAGTGCTGGTAGAGGGGATCATGGATGCGGAGGTGTCTGCGAGGATCGGTGCTGAGTATGGAGAACGCAGCCCTGAGCGGGTGACCCAGCGCAACGGGTATCGGTCCCGGGCGTGGGATACCCGGGTAGGGACTATGGAGCTGCACATCTCGAAGCTTCGAGAGGGAAGCTACTTCCCGAGCCTGCTGGAGCCACGGCGTCGCAGCGAGCGAGCTCTGCTGGCGGTGATCCAGCAGGCCTATGTGGAAGGTGTATCGACAAGGCGGGTGGACGACCTGGTCAAGGCCCTGGGGTGCGAGGGTATCTCCAAGAGCCAGGTGTCGCGTATCTGTCAGGAGCTGGACGTGGTGGTGGATGGCTTCCTGGGCCGTCCGCTGGACGGCGGACCATATCCCTACCTGTGGCTGGACGGACTAACCCAGAAGGTCAGAGAGGACGGCAGGATCGTCAACGTCAGCGTGGTGGTGGCAACGGCGGTCAATGGCGAGGGCAAGCGGGAGATCATTGGGATGGACGTGGGTACCAGCGAAGACGGCGCCTTCTGGCTGGCCTTTCTGCGCTCACTGTCCGCCAGGGGTCTGAGCGGGGTGGATCTGGTGGTATCGGATGCGCATCAGGGACTCAGGGATGCCATCGCGACTGTCTTCGGTGGGGCCAGCTGGCAACGGTGCCGCACCCACTTCATGACCAACCTGCTCACTCGGGTCCCCAGGCGCGCTCAGCCCTGGGTGGCCAACATGGTCCGCACCATCTACCAGCAGCCGTCCCCTCAGGAGGTCCACGCACAGCTCGAGCGGGTGATCGCCCAGCTACAGGACCCGTTCCCTCAGGTGGCCTCTCTACTGGACGAGGCTGGTGCGGCCTACGTCTTCACCAAGCCCGAAACCGACGCCAACGACGACGACTCGGAAGACTGGAAAGACTGGGGCTCCCTGGATGACAAAGGCAAGGCCGGATTGACCGCCAAGCTCATCGCCTCCGACGCTGCGAGAGGAGACGAGTTCGGGATTTCCGTGGCCGTGGACGATGACGAGGAGACCATCGTGGTTGGGGCATACCTGAACGACGACACTGGCGACAATTCCGGCTCGGCCTACGTCTTCACCCAGGATGCTAACTCCGGCAAGTGGAGCCATACGGCCAAGCTTACCGGCCCCTCCCGCGGACGGGACAACTGGGTGGGGCATTCCGTTGCGGTGGTAGGCAATACCGTCATCGCCGGAGCGGACAAGTCCAACATCAGCGGGCCCGATTCAGGCGCCGTCTACCTGTGGACAGTCCCGGGCTGGACCGACATTGCCAATAGCGACGCGACGACCACCTCCCACACTGTCACCGGTCTGACCAACCGGGTCGAGTACAGCCTTCAGGTCCGCGCGGTGGACAAGGTGGAAGGGGCCGGCGCCGGCCCGCCCTCGGACGTCAGGGCCACACCGCTAAAGCCGAGGCCAGCAAAGCCAACGGGGCTCTCCGCTGCGCCCGGCGATACCCAGGTGAAGCTGAGCTGGAACGATCCCGTCGAGGGCTCGCCGCCCATCAACAACTACGAGCTATGGCAGCATGCCGAGCGCCCTATGCTGACCGCCGACGACCGGGCGGCGAACGATGAGTTTGGGTATGCCGTAGCGATTGACGGCGACACCGCCGTGGTCGGAATGCCCGGAGAGGACAACCCCGATAATTCCGGCGCCGCCTTCGTGTTCACCAGAGACTCATCCGGCACGTGGAGCCAGGTGGCCGAGTTCAGAGCCAGCGATCCGAATGCTCAGGATAGAATCGGACTATCTGTGGCGGTGCATGAAGACACTTCGAATGGCGACACGATAGTGGTTGGCGCTCCCCACCACTCGAGCAGTAAAGGTGCGGTGTACGTATTCACCGAACCCAGCGGCGGCTGGGTCTCCACCAGCACTGCGGCGAAGCTCACCGCCTCCGACCGCGCGGATGACGACGAGTTCGGAATTTCGGTAGCGGTGGACGGTGACACCGTCGCGGTCGGGGCCCACAACAATAATGCAGCCTACGTCTTCACCAAGCCTACCGACGGCTGGACCTCCACAACTACTGCGGCCAAGCTCAGCGGGAGCGACAGCTTCGGCAGGTCGGTAGCAGTCGACGCCGGCACCATCGTGGTTGGGGCCAGCGGAGACAGTGACGACGACCAGGGTTCGGCTTTCGTGTTCACCAAGCCCGCCACAGGTTGGGCCGATAGCACCAGTGCTGGGGCGGCCAAGCTCACCGCCTACTCCCGCAATAACAACGACAGATTCGGGCGTTCAGTAGCCATCGATGGTGACACCATCGTGGTCGGGGCCTACGGGAACGACAGCAATAGGGGTTCTGCCCATGTGTTCACCAAGCCCGATACCGGCTGGGCCAACAGCCCAGGGACTGAGACGGCCAAGCTCACCGCCTCCGACCGTACGGACGGCGACCAGTTCGGATTCTCCGTCGCGGTGGACGGTGACACCATTGTTATTGGGGCGGACGCCCTGAACGAAACCAACAGGTCAGGGTCGGCTTACGTTTTCACCAAGCCTGCCGCCGGCTGGGCCGACAGTACCGAGGCGGCCAAACTCACCGGGTCCGGCACCGCTAATGGTGACAGGTTCGGGCTTTCCGTGGCGGTCGCCGGCGTCACCGTCATGGTCGGGGCAAACGGGCAAGGCAGCAACAGTCAGGGGGCCGCCTACCTTTACGACATCGCGGTGTGGGCCGACATCGCTGGGAGCACGGGAGAGACCAGGTCCCACTTTGCGACCGGCCTGACCAACGGCTTGGAGCACACCTTCGCGGTCCGCGCAGTGAACGACGGCGGTGCAAGCGGCCGGTCTAATCAGGTGTCAGAGACCCCGGCGGGGGCCGCCTCGCTACCCATCAAACCCAGGAACTTCTCCGCGGTGCAGACTGGCGCAGACGAGGTGCGTTTGGAGTGGGAGCGGAGCGTCCAGCCCCTGGCCGTCGCCGGTTATCGCTTCATCCAGGACAACACCTCTAGTGACGATGACGTCCCGCTTGGACTCCCATTTCCGGTAGCGATTCCAACACCAGCTCCCACAACGTCACCGGGCTGACCGAGGGAGACACCTACAACTTCGCCGTCCGCGCCTTTAACAGCCCGGGCGACAGCGACTCCTCTAACTCTCTGTCAGTCACGATCGTCGCCGCGCCCGCGGCGCCCACGGGGTTCACCGCCTCCGCGGGCGACAGCCATGTGGAGCTGAGTTGGGGAAATCCCGGCAATTCGTCCATAACCATGTACCAATACCAGCAAGCGGCGAACGGCGCGTGGACCGACATCCCGGGAAGCGGAGCTTTGACCACCTCCCACCTGGTTTCCGACCTGACCAACAGCACCGAGTACACCTTCAGGGTCCGCGCGGTGAACGCGGCCGGAGAAGGTGCAGAGTCCCAGTCGGAGACCGCGACCCCGAGGCGGGCCGGCTCGCGCCCCGCCCGGCCCGACAACTTCGCCCCCGCGCAGACTGGCGTCCACCAGGTGGAGTTGACGTGGGACGCAGCTTCTCAGCCCCGGGTCATCACCGGTTATCAGTTCACCCAGAACGGCGGTTCCAGTTGGACCAACATCGACCGCAGCGATTCCAGCACCGTCTCCCATACGGTCTCCGGTCTGACCGAGAGGGACACTTACACCTTCGCCCTCCGCGCGATAAACAGCTCCGGCGTAAGGACCTCGGATTCCATTTCCGTGACAATAGTCGCCAAGCCAAGTCAACCCGTCGGGCTAGGCGCTACCGCCGGCGACACGCAAGCGACGGTCGACTGGAATCAGATCGTCGATACTAGTGATGATACGAACGATGCGCCAATTGACAAGCACCAGCTATTGCAGGTCCCCCTGACCAAGTTGATCGCCGAAGGCGGCGCTGACAACGACGAGTTCGGAATCTCCGTGGCGGTAGACGGCGACACCATCGTCGTGGGAGCGCACCAAAACGACAGCAACAAAGGCGCCGCCTACGTCTTCACCTGGAATTCCAGTAACAGTAAATGGGAACAGAAGGCCAAGCTCACCGCTTCCGACGCCGCGGCCAACGACGAGTTCGGAATCTCCGTGGCGGTCGACGGCGACACCATCGTCGTGGGAGCGCACCAAAACGACAGCAACAAAGGCGCCGCCTACGTCTTCACCTGGAATTCCAGTAACAGTAAATGGGAACAGAAGGCCAAGCTCACCGCTTCCGACGCCGCGGCCAACGACGAGTTCGGAATCTCCGTGGCGGTCGACGGCGACACCATCGTGGTCGGGACGCACAAGGCCGACTACATCGATCTCAACAACAGTAGCAACAATTTGGCTGATTCCGGTGCCGCCTACGTCTTCACCAAGCCCGAGAGCGGCGGCTGGGCCGACGCCACCGAGACCGCCAAGCTCACTGCTTCCGACGCCGCGGCCAACGACGAGTTCGGAATCTTCGTGGCTGTGCACGGCGAAACAGTGGTCGTAGGAGCGCACCAAAACGACGCCGATGACCAAGACACCAACGAAGGTGCGGCTTACGTCTTCACCAAGACCGGCGGCGCTTGGACCTCCACCACCACTGCGGCCAAGCTCACCGCATCCGACGGCGAGGCTAACGACGAGTTCGGGGTTTCCGTAGCGGTGGACGAAGATACTGTTGCGGTAGGAGCCCACCTGCACGATCTCGACGTCGACGGCGCCAGTATGCTCGATGCCGGTGCGGTCTACGTCTTCACCAAGCCAGCGGCCGGATGGACCAGCAGCACTGAGTCGGCCAAGCTCACGGCAACAGACGGCGCGGCGGGGGACGAGTTCGGAATTTCGGTGGCCATCGACGGTGATACCGTGGTGACCGGGGCCTACAGGGATGACAGCATGGCCACCGACAGCGACGATGGCCTTGATTCCGGTTCGGTCTACGTATTCGACAGGGACCCTGAATCCGGCAAGTGGAGCCAGACGGCCAAGCTCACCGCTTCCAATGGCGACGGAGGCGATAGGTTCGGGAACTCCGTTGCGGTGGACGGCGATACCGCCGTCGTCGGCGCGTACCTGGACGACAACCCCGGCATTGTCCTTACTGATTCCGGTTCGGTCTACGTGTTCACCAACCAGTCAGGTGTGTGGAGCGAGGCGCTCAATCTCGCCGCCCCCGACGCCGCGACGGACGACCACTTCGGGCGTTCCGTTGCGGTGGCAGGCGGTATCGTCCTGGCGGGCGTGCATCAGGTCGACGAAGATCGCCCTGATGCCGGTTCGGCCTACGTGATGGACATCTCGAATGCGATGTGGGAGGACCTCAAAGCTGAAGAATTGACCGTATCCTACGAAGTCAAAGACTTGCCAGTAGAGGAAGATTACTTCTACCGGGTGCTCGATCTGACCAACGACCAGGAGTACGCTTTCCGGGTGCGTTCGGTGAACGCCGCCGGCAACCATCCGTCTGCGGAAACCGTCAGCGCCACGCCCAAGCTTGATTCCCTCGTAAAAACCCGTTTTGAGGAAGTTCCAGCGCTTTAGCACATGTGAGCGCTACCGTATGTTGGGGTAATACACGGAACAGAGACTGTATATTGTACCCAGGCAAGGGTACGGTTGTTCTAATTCGACCTGCACAGACTTTTTACGAGAGAATCAAGCTTGGCAGGCCGGTCAAGCCAACCGGGCTGGTTGCGGAGGCAAGAGACCGTGCGGTGGAGCTGAGCTGGGACCTCTCCGACGATTCGACCATAAAGCACTACCAGGTACTGCAGCATCCCGAGCAAAGCAGGTTCACCGCGTCCGACGGGGCGGGCGGCGACCAGTTCGGGAGTGCCGTGGCAGTGGACGGTGGCACCGCCGTAGTGGGTGCGCCCCAGGACGACGACAACGGTGACAATTCCGGCTCGGCGTACGTCTTCACCAGGCACCCGCTTTCCGGTGGGTGGAGCCAGCCGATCAAGCTCACCGCTTTCGACAGCAAGGAGAACGACTGGTTTGGGTATTCCGTAGCGGTGCACGGTGACACCATCGTGGTCGGGGCGTACCAACACGACCTAGACAGCGAATCCGACGCCGGTGCGGCCTACGTATTCACCAGGCCCGACGGCGGCTGGGTCGCCACCAGCACCGCGGACAAGCTCACCGCATCCGACGGGGTGGAAGGCGACCGGTTCGGGTACTCCGTAGCAGTGCACGAGAATACCGTCGTGGTTGGGGCCCGCGGGGACGATGGGAAGAAAGGTGCGTCGTACGTATTCACCAAGCCCGCCGGCGGCGATTGGACGTCCACGAGTACCTCCTCCAAGCTCACCGCATCCGACGGCGTCGCAGTCGACTATTTCGGGCACTCCGTTGCGGTCCACGGTGACATCATCTTGGTTGGAGCGTTCCGGCACGACCTTACTGGTGCGGCCTACGTATTCACCAGGCCCGGCGGCGGCTGGGTCGCCACAAGTACCGCGGCCAAGCTCACCGCATCGGACGGCAAGCACGACGACCAGTTTGGGCGTTCCGTGGCGGTGGACGGTGACACTGTCGTGATCGGGGCTCAGCAAGACGACGGACTAAGGGGTTCGGCCTATGTCTTTACCGACGCCATAGAGACGGCCAAACTCACCGCTTCCGACCGCGACGCAAATGATTATTTCGGATCCTCCGCTGCGGTCCGGGGTGGCACGATCGTGGTCGGGGCGTACGCCGCCAACGTCGACGTATGCGATCCCGACGAATCCGACGACGACGACTGCGACGAAGACCCTCGTTCCGGTGCGGCTTACCTCTTCACCAAGCCGGCCGGCGCAGTCTGGGCCAACGATCCGAACGAAGACTACAGAACGGAGTCGGACAAGCTCATCTTACCCACCGACGAAGAAGAAAGGGGCGACGAGTTCGGAAACTCCGTCGCCCTGGACGGCCAGAGCATCGTGGTCGGGGCACCCGAGGGGAACGATGGCTTCGGTTCGGTCCACGTGTCGGACATCCCACAGTGGGCCCATATAGACGACAGCAAAGCTACGACCGTATCCCACAGGGTCACAGATCTGGAGAACGGCGTCGAGTACACCTTCCAGGTCCGCGCGGTGGACAAGGTAAGCGATGTCGGCGAAAGCCCGCCCTCGAACATCGCCCGGGCGACGCCTCTGGTGCGCAACCACGCTCCTGAATTCGATCTCGGCGAGAGCGCAACCCTCGCCGTCGATGAAGAAAAGCCCCCGGGCAACCACGTGGGCAGCGCCGTCACCGCCACAGATCCCGAAGGCAATACCCTCGCCTACTCCCTCTCAGGAACCCACGCGTCTTCCTTCGACATCGACGCCTCCAACGATCAGATCGCCGTGGGCTCCGGGCCCACGCTCGACTACGAGTCCGGCCTCAGGGAGTACAGCGTCATCGTCTCGGTCCACGATCGTCTTGACACAGACGGCGACCAAGACACCACGAACGATGACTCCATCAACGTCACCATCAATGTCAACAACGTCGACGAGGCCGGAACCGTCTCCATGTCTACCACCTGGCCGCGGGAGGGGACTACACTGTCCGCCTCCCTGACCGATCCGGACGGCTCGGTGTCCGACACCTCCTGGCAATGGGCCAGGTCTGCCAACGGCTCGACCGGGTGGCGCGACATCGTCAGAGCCAACTCCTACAGGTACAGGCCGGTCGCAAACGACGGGGGCAACTACCTCCGCGCCACCGCCTCCTATACGGACGGCCACGGCTCGGGCAAGGAGGCCGCGGTAGTTTCCACCAATAGGGTTCGTAGCCTCGACAGGCCTGAAACCAGTCCCCCTCCTACGCCGACTCCGGTGCCCATCACTGTGGTCCCCCCAGGTGTCGGAGATGCGACAGTCCCTCCAGGTCTGCTGTTGGTGATCGGACTCATGGGCATGCTGCTGGTGATCGCGGGGAGCATAGTGGTCCGCGAGCGCAGATCGAACAGGCGACTCTGATTGTCTCTCTGATTCCCAGCATCACGCAGGCCGACTCGAACCCGCCGTTGGCTCGGTCAACATCAGCCCGGCGGAAGGTCCGCCTATCACCAGCGCGCGTGCGTCCCCAACGCCGCGCCGCTACACGCCTCCCCCGTCATACCTGTATGTGTTAGCTAATTCGTTGACAGATTGGCGTGAGAAGGTAGGCCGATCTGGAGACGAAGATGACCGTGACCGGCCCCCGATCTTTGTACGACCCGTTATGTTAGTCCTGCAAGGACTGGGACAGGGCAGGCAGGACGACTTGCGGTGCCGGTGGTCTGTAGCGCAGTGAGTTTTGTGGCCTGATGCGGTTGTAGGTCTGTCTGTACTGCTCTGTGAGTCTCTGCACCTCCTGCAATGTGTAGAAGATGTCCCGGTCTAGCAGTTCATCCCTGAGGTTTCCGTTGGAGCTCTCCACGTATCCGTTCTCCCATGGTCAGCCTGGCTCGATGTACAGCGTTTTAGCTCCCACCTTTGTCAGCCACTCCCGAGTAGCCCTGGCCGTAAACTCTGGCCCGTTGTCAGAGCGGATGTGACGGTCTGCTCCTTTCATGGGGTACTTTACCCTCGCTTCAGGAGCTCACACCACTCTCAGACTCTCGGGTTTTCCACCCCTCTCAGGTGTCCCATTTTCGCTGACGGTTTACACCAGCTATGCAACGAACACCGTGAAAGGAGACCTCTACCTGGGCGGACTGGCGGGGAGGAACACGGGGTCCATCAAAGCCAGCTACGCCGCGGTCGCGGTGACCGGCTCCGCCAGCAGTGAGGCATACGAGGAGTTGACAGAGGCGTATCGCAGGGAGCGCGCTGCGCACCGCAGAACCAAACGGATGGCTCGAACCCTGGGCGTGGTCGCCGTCACGCTGTTCGCGCTGCTGGCCGTTGGCATCCTTGTGACGTGGCGTCTGTTCACGTAGGAGGGCTTGCCCCGATTGCACAAATGCAATTCTCAAAGCTGGCGATGTCCTCTTCGACCCTATTTCTCCGATTGCACTTCTGCAATCTCCAAAGCTGCGACTGTCCTTGTATGTTGGTTCTAGGTGGTAATAATGACTTCACTTAGGTGGATCGGGGTGCGGCAGACCGATGTGTCCTTGGTCATCGAAGACCGTCCTACAGCGAGGGTCGCCGCACCCCCAGGGGTTAGAGCCCGAACAGTTGCCTGGGCCAATCGAGCCCGCATCGTGCAAGGACTGGCCAGAGCTTTACACAGGAGGTATAGATGGAACAGGAATCGACATACGTAGGCATCGATGTGGCAAAGGCCCAGGTGGACGTCGCCGTCCGCCCTACAGGCCAGAGGTGGGCTGTCTCCTACGACGAGTCCGGGGGAGGTATCCTCAAAAAGTGTGTAAACGGTCAGGCGGTGTACCCTCTCTCTGAACAAGAGGGGCTCAAGGCCCAAGAGAGGAGATACACCGCCTATGGGAAAGAGAAGCACTAGGAGCAGGTCGGAGTCAAGGCCGGAGTGGGAGCAGTTGGAGGATTGGGTGCGAGGCCATGTCCAGCGGCTGATCCAGGAGTTGCTGGAGGAAGAGGTGACGGAGTTTCTGGGAAGGGCGAAGTCGGCCCGCAGGTCTGAGTCGGACAACGAGAGAGGCTATAGGAACTGATACGGCAGACCCCGAAGGCTTACGCTGAGTTCGGGAACGGTACAGCTGAGGAGGCCACGAGTCCGCAACACCGAAGAGGAGTTCGAGAGCCGGCTGCTGCCGCTGTTCGTCAACAGGACCAGGAAGGTTGCTGAGCTGATCCCCCAGTTGTACCTACATGGCCTTTCCGAAGGTGACTTCGACCTGGCGGTGCGGGGACTGCTGGGAGAAGAGGCACCGATATCGGCGAGCACGGTAGCCCGGTTGAAGGATAAGTGGAACGATGAGCTTGCCCAATGGCGCGCTAGGCCCCTGGATGACCTGGAAGTGGTGTACATGTGGGTGGATGGAGTCTACGTCAAGGCCGGTCTTGAGCGGGAGAAGGCGGCGATCCTGGTGGTGATGGCAGCCCTGAGCGACGGAAGGAAGGTGGTGGTGAGCGCGATTCCCGGATACAGGGAGTCCATAGAGAGCTGGTCCGATGTGCTCAGGGACATGAGGCGCCGCGGGCTGGAGTGCCCAAGACTGGTAATTGGAGACGGGCATCTGGGCATCTGGGGAGCTCTGCGCAACGTCTATCCTCAGGCGGCCGAGCAACGCTGCTGGAACCACAAGATCCTAAACGTACTGGACAGGCTTCCAAAGCGACAGCAGGACCAGGCCAAACTCATGGTGCGTACCATCCCCTACGCCCAGACTCGGACAGAGGCTGAGCGGCTCAGGACGGAGTTTACTAGATGGTGCCGCGACCACTCCTACGAAGCAGCCTGTGTGACCCTTGAGCGGGACTGGGACCGCATGATCACCTTCTATGACTTCCCCAAAGAGCACTGGCAGCACCTTCGCACGACGAACCCGGTGGAGTCACCCTTCGCTGCGCTCAGACTTCGGACCGATGCCGCCCAGCGCTACAAGAGGGTCGATCGGGCGATAGCGGTGATCTGGAAAATGTTGATGGTCGCCGAACAGCGCTTCAGGCGTCTGAAGGCCCCTGAGTTGATCGAAGACGTCTATCTCGGCGCTCAATACGTGGATGGGATCGTCTCTGAGACAACGGCTGAGAAGGTCGCCGCCTGATGTCGTTTACACACCTATTGACGTAACCTCAGTCCGGGGTTGGGGAACTGGTCGCCCAACTGGAGGACCTGGATCCTGCCTTGGTGCTGCTGGAGGCGTCGGGCGGCCTGGAATTGCCATTGGTGGCAGCTCTGGCAGCTGCGGCGCTGCCCGTAGTCGTCGTCAACCCTCGTCAGGTTCGAGACTTCGCCAGGGCCACCGGGACTCTGGCAAAGACCGACGCCTTGGACGCGGCCGTCCTGGCCCACTTCGCCGCCGCCGTTCGTCCCTCTGTGCGTCCTCTACGGGATGCCGAGACCCAGGTACTCAACTCGTTGGCTGCCCGCCGGCACCAGATGATGACCATGCTGGTCTCGGAGAAGAACCGCCTGGGCACCGCCATCAGCGCCGTCCGGCCCCGCATCGAGGCACACATCGCCTGGTTGGAGCAGGAGTTGGACGACCTTGACGAAGGGCTGCGCCAGACTCTCCGCAGCAGTCCCGTGTGGCGGGAGAAGGACGACCTCCTGCGCACCGTCCCCGGCGTGGGGGAGCAGCTCTCCCTCACTCTGCTGGCCTACCTGCCGGAGTTGGGCACGCTGGACCGCAGGCAGGTCGCCGCACTAGTGGGCGTGGCTCCCTTCAACAGGGCCAGCGGGACTCTGCGGGGCAAACGCACCGTCTGGGGTGGACGGTCCCGCGTGCGGGCCGCCCTCTACATGAGGACGCTGTCCGCGACCCGCTGCAACCCCATCATACGAGACTTCTATCAGAGACTGTTGGCCTCTGGTAAGCCGAAGAAGGTGGCCCTCGTCGCGTGCATGCGCAAACTGCTCGTCACCCTCAACTCCATGCTTAAGCATCGCTCCCCCTGGTGCGGCGTGACTCCGGCAGTCGTTTGTCATTCCGCTTGACTTCCAACACAGTTGCTATAGGGGTGGAAGGAGCACCGGAATCGGATTGCTTGCTCCGATGTGGCAGGCTGGCCCATTCACCCTGATTTCAGCTACGGAATCGCCCAACCTGCAACTTGCTGCCCCACGAGTTTTTCTGTACACGGGTAGTACACCACCAACGACCCCGGGAATCTCGTGCCCTGTGAGGGGGGACCTGTGCATGAGCCTGTGTCAGGACCGCTGCCGCCGGAGCATCATGTTCTCCCCAGTAGTCAGCAGTGTGTACCCTTGACATTATTAACTGTATACGTTAACATCATCAGCAGTGCACCGATTTAGAGATGACGACGCGCAACGCCTCTTCGCCGGACAAACGGTTCGGCGATTGCCGCCCGACATCCAGCGCAGGGCGCGTTTGAGGTTACAGCGAGTGGTAGCCGCGGCGGCGCTGACCGATCTTCAGGTGCCGCCATCCCATCGGCTGGAAGCATTGCGGGGAGACCGGGAGGGCCAGTACAGCATCCGCATCAATGACCAGTGGCGCGTGTGCTTCATCTGGACAGACCAGGGTGCGATGGAAATAGAAATCACCGACTACCACTGAGGAGGAAACCCATGACCGTCCCCGAACCGATACATCCGGGCGAGCATCTGTCGGAGATCATGGAAGAGTTGGGCATCACCCAATATCGCCTAGCAAAGACCATAGGAGTGCCCCCGATACGCATCCACGATATTGTCCACCGTCGCAGGTCCATCACAGTGGACACCGCGCTGAAGATAGGAAAGGCCCTGGGGACAACTCCGGAGTTTTGGCTGAATCTCCAGAGGATGTACGACCTGGATGTGGCACGAGCCACTACCGACGTAAGCGGGATCGAGCCGCTTGTGGAGGTATCGGCCTGAAACCGCCGGGAACCTTTGCGATAGAACGAGGAGGCTCAAGGAGGACAGCATGAAGAAGCACCAAACACCAACACCGGCGGCCCTGTACGCCAGTGAGGTGGTACCCAAAAACTAGACAACTGGCTAAGAGAGAGTCCAGCTCCTAAAATAACCGGCAACTAACCGACGTGGAGGAGCAGGACATGAAGCAGACGAGGAATAAGCACAGTCCGGCGTTCAAGGCCAAGGTGGCCCTGGCCGCCCTTGCGGGGGAAGAGACCATCGCCCAGCTGGCCAGCCGATTTGAGGTCCATCCCAGTCAGATTCACGCCTGGAAAAGGGCCCTGGTGGAAGGAGCCCCGGAGCTATTTGCCACCAATCAGAAATCCCAGGAGAAAGCCAAGGAAGCTCAGATTAACCACCTCTACCGGCACATCGGCCAGCTGAAGGTGGAACGCGATTTTTTGTCGGAAAGGTCCGGTCTATGAGTCGCAGCATACGGCGAGCCATGATAGACCGAGACCACCAGCAGCTGTCTTTGGTGCGTCAATGTATCCTGCTGGACGCCAGCCGGGCCTCGGTGTACTACCGGCCGGTACCGACCAGGGCAGAAGACCTGGAGTTGATGGCCCTGATGGACCGTCAGTATTTGAAGACCCCCTTCTACGGCTCCAGGAAGATGAAGGCCTGGCTGCTGCAACAGGGCTATCTGGTGAGCCGAAAAAGGGTTCGAAGGCTGATGCGGTTGATGGGTCTGGAAGCGATCTACCGGCGTCCCAACACCAGCAAACCAGCGCCGGGACACCGGATCTTTCCCTATCTGCTGAAGGGAGTGGAGGTTAATCGGGTCGACCAGGTCTGGGCCGCGGACATCACCTACATCCCCATGGCGAAGGGCTTCCTGTACCTGGTGGCCATCATGGACTGGCACAGCCGGCACGTGCTGGCCTGGAAGCTCTCCAACACCATGGACACCAGCTTCTGCGTGGCGGCGTTGGAGGAAGCCCTGGGTAAGGGACGACCGGAGATATTCAACACCGACCAAGGGAGTCAGTTCACCAGTGAGGCCTTTACCCAGACGTTGCAGGAGCAGAGGGTCCAGGTCAGCATGGATGGTAAGGGTAGGTACCTGGACAACATCTTCGTGGAGCGGCTGTGGCGGAGCATCAAGTACGAGGAGGTGTATCTGAAAGCTTACCAGACCGTCGCCGAGGCCCGAACTGGGATCAATGCCTACCTGGAGTTCTACAACCGGCAGAGGCCTCACCAGGCTTTGGGCTACCGGACCCCAGCAGAGGTGTACCAACATGGCCAGGAAGAAAGGGGAGCAGCAGCTGAAGAAGCAGGGCTGCCATCGGGCTTGGTGAAACCTAGCGCAGGGGTGGGAGACTCTCTTAATTTAGCCCTCGTGCTGTCTTAATAATGGGGTCCACCTTAATCTTCCTTTACCTAACCCAACCTGCGGTCCGAATAGGATCGAGAAGTATCCTTGAAAGACTGATGCAAAGGCTTTCTCCTCTGGCCTGGGTGTTGTTCCTTGTCTTCATGGGTATGCTATACACCAGGGTTGTATTGATACTAAAATAGTCTGAACCTTCCTGTCCAAAGCTAGGAACAAGATGCACGCCGTTATCCTGGTAGAAGACCCGAAAGGGGCTGTCCGAGAATGGTTCAAACGTCTTGGCAGATATTGCGCTGCCGTCGACTATAAGTCTGCGTGCCTGATCTTCGCCCCCGATGTAGTTTCCTTCGGCACCAAGGCCACGGTCGTTTCAGGAATCGGCCCTCTGCAAGCGAACCAGTGGGAAGGTGTCTGGCCCAACATCCGTGACTTCAAAATCGATTTCGACAGCATACAAGGGGAGGGCGACAGCCGCTATGCTTGGGGTGTGGCCGCCTGGACCTCTACCGGCTTTGATGAAGGAGGCAACCCCTTTCCCCGACCTGGCCGCGCCACGGTTATACTAGAGCGCCGTGACGGTATTTGGCTCGCCATTCACACCCACTTTTCGCTATCGCCCGGCACCCCTCAACAAACCTTTGGCCCGTCAAGAAATCCAAGCTAAGCAATTGCAAGCATGACGCCGTATAGGCATCGATATCTCAGCTAGCGGTCTAGCTGAGATACTTACCAAACCAGGCTAATGCCTTCTGCCATCCATCGACAGCCGCTTCCGGCCTGTAGCTGGGGCGATCAACCGCGAAGAAGGCGTGTCCTGAGTTTTCATAGGTATGGAACTCATAGGTCTTACCGAAGCGCTTCAGCTCCTCCTCCATCCGAGCCACCTGATCGGGCGCCGGGTTGGCATCCTCTGCGCCGAAGAGTCCCAGGAGAGGGCAGGCCAGATTCGCGGTCATGTCTATGGGAGCCACGGGGGCGTTAGGAGTCAACTGGTCGGGGGTAGCAACCACCCGGCCTCCATAGCAGTCGACGGCGGCGTCTAGACTGGGGATGTTGCAAGCTACGAGATAGGTCTGGCGTCCACCGGAGCAGAACCCTATCACTCCCACCCTACCGCTGCAGTACAGCAAAGATCGAAGGTAGCTGATAGCTCCTTCCACGTCACCTATGCAACGGTCGTCGGGTACGCCACCGGCTTCACGTACGGCAGCCGCCATTTCGTCGGGGCTTCCGGGACCTTCCCTATGGTGTAGGTTCGGGCAGATAGCCGCATAGCCGTTGACAGCCAGAGTGCGAGTGATCTCTTTAGATGCTTCATCGAACCCTGGGGCGTGATGGATTACCACCACGCCGGGGTAGGGTCCTGCCCCAAGGGGTCTAGCAAAGTAGCCGTTGATTTCATCCTCATTGTGCCCCTTGATGCATACGGTCTCCGCTAACATGCCTTCATATGCTGCCATATATCCCTCCTAGATTTGCCAGAGTCTCTTCGTCAAAATTTGCTGGGTCAAGTGGAAAGGGTAGACCAAGGATTATTGCTAAGAGTAAAGAACGTAATGGAGCGGGAGACGGGATTCGTCCTTGGGTATAACACCTCGTAATGTTGGGTCTCGGCCAGTGTCATTCCGTATCTAATCAGGACGGTGGTGATGCTGTCAAGTCCGTCCACTGACACCTCTTCGGCTGGCTTAGTAGCCCTTACGCTATTGAGCAGAGAAGAGCATATTTTCGGTCATTGACCTTTAACTGGCTCCCGGCTTCAACGTCTCCCCCTCCGCGGCCCGCAGGCCGCCGAAAAAGGCCTCGAACTTCTCGGGGGACGGGGACTGGGCCAGCGCCTCAAAGAGAGCCTCAAGGTCAGAGTCTCCAAGGGCCTTCACCTTCGCCCTCACGTCTTCTAGTAACTCCGGTGTAAACCCGCCTACCACCAGGAACGCTTGCTGGATCTCCACATTCCCTGTGGCCTCAGCCAGAGCCAAGAACTCATCAAACAACTCTTGAGATTCTTCCGACGGTGCTCCCTCTTCCTGTGTAGCCTCAACAAATGCGGCGAGCAACACTTGTAAAGCGGGGTCACCAGAGGCCTGGATCAGGGTGGCCAACTCCAGGAATGGTGCCCCTCCTTCACCCCTTTCCGCCGCAGCTAGGAACTCCTGAAACTTGTCCGCAACCTGCAGGTTCCCCGAAGCCTGGATCACGGCTGCCACCTGGCTCAAGGCCTCCTGAGGCAGGGGGAATGCCTCTGCCAGTGCAGAGTCAATGATTTCCACAAACTTGGCCTGCAACTCCAGGTTGCCTGAGGCCTGGACCAAGGCGCTTAACTCCAGGATAGCTCCCCCTGATGGCGGCTCATCCCCTAAGTCGCGGAAGGCATCGAACACGTCACGGATAGCGAACCTTCAAGCCTCCCGCTGCTGAAGGTCTGCGGCCTGCGCCCGCAATGTTTGTACCTGCGTCTCTAAGGATTGCACCTGAGACTCTAGCTCCTGCACCCCTGACTGCTCCGTCTGTACCTGAGTCTCTAACGACTGCACCCTGCCTTGTAGCTCCTGCACCCCTGACTGCTCCGTCTGTACCTGAGTCTCTAACGACTGCACCCTGCCTTGTAGCTCCTGCACCCCTGACTGCTCCGTCTGTATCTGAGTCTCTAACGACTGCACCTTGCCTTGTAGCTCCTGCACCCGCGCCTGCTCCACTTGCAAATCTCCCTGGACCGCCTCCAACTCCTCATCGGATACGCCACAGGCAGCCAGGAGAATGGGGAGGGCAAAAAGAAAGGCCACCCCGATCAACTTGGACCGCTTCCAACCACCAATAAGTCTCATCTCAGAACCTCCTTAGCCGGAATTCCCCATATCAAGCTGCCGGGCCTAACGTAGGGGCCAGTTCAGTATAGAGTTTGGCTTCCGCTTACCCAGCAGTTGTAGTCTGGACTCAAAGGTGGGCTGAGTTCTTGATATAGTCCCCGACGGTCCACCAACCAGCCATAAATTAGCTTAGGCCTCGGCTCTGGGGCCTCGGTCTAGTCCCCACCAGGCACCCCGTCCTCAGCCTCAGCTCCTCGAGACCTCCATGGCAAGCTAACGGCGTTGCTCCTGAGTTACAGGATGTTGCCATAGAGAAGGCATGTCTTTCAATATGACAGCAACACGATCCAGGTTGGGAGTGAGGGATGGGACCTTCGGGGAAGGGAGGGCTGGCCTACCCCACCGCCACACGGATCTCCTGAATAACGCCATAGGTGCCCATCTCGATGCCCCCGCCGCCAACCGGCGCGTGGCCGGGGAACCACCGTATCCCGTTCAACACCGCCGACCCGATCTTCGGCACCACCTCTGCACGCAGCGTCGGCTCGATGTCGAAGGGCGTGTAGGCTATGAAGTCGGTCGTCAAGTTCCAGGACACGCCCAGCTCCTTCATGCGCTCTTCCAGGGCGTTGACCATCCAAGCAACTTGTTCGCGAGTGGCATCGGCCGTTGTTTCCCCCTGTCGCACGCCGATGGCCGGCGTACCGGAGACCACGAAGGTCGGCCGGCTGGTGCTGGAGGGAACGGTGTAGGCGAAGGCGACCATAACCTGCTCCGCAGGCGCGTTATACGACGGCGCGATGTTGGTGCGCGCGGTACTCCCAGTGCCGACCTTCCCTCCGTAGAGGCCCCACTCGCTGAGGACCTCCGCGTACTTGACATTGAATTCCAGGAACCCCTCCCAGGTATATGGCGCCGCACACCGGAGCTCGAGCCCGCATAATGCCTGGCGTGGCCGCCCCAGGGCCTTGAGATGCCCGTCTATCAGCTCGTAGCCGTGTCGCCATGGGACCGGGCTTTCGAACGTAGCGCGCACAATCTCATAGCCTGCATCGGCTATGACGCCACTACAGAATGGCGTTCCCCCTGTACTGGGCAAATAGCGATAGTTTCCTTCGGGTTTGGCATCTAACATTCCGTCCTCCTTATCGAAACCCTAAGCAGCAATCGATTCTGTGACTCGATACGAAATCGCCGGGCCGGAACGGACCCTCTCAGGGCCGCGAACGCTATTCATAAAGCCGTTACAGGTCGAGATGGCCATCGCGAAGAGTAAGGCACTCCCCGGTAAAGCGTCCGACCCATCAGCTGCCTTTCCTTGCCATAAGTCTGTCTGAGCTGTTCAGCAGGTCCAGTGCACTACAGAGCAGGAAGGGAGGGCTGGCTTACTCCACCGCCACACGGATCTCCTGAATAACGCCATAGGTGCCCATCTCGATGCTCCCGCCGCCAACCGGCGCGTGGCCGGGGAACCACCGTATCGCGTTCAAAACCGCCGGCCCGATCTTCGGCACCACCTCTGAACGCAGCGACGGCTCGATGTCGAAGGGTGTGTAGGCTATGAAGTCGGTCGTCAAGTTCCAGGACACGCCCAGCTCCTTCATGCGCTCTTCCAGAGTGTTGACCATCCAAGCAACTTGTTCGCGAATGGCATCGGCCGTCGCTTCCCCCCGTCGTACGCCGGCTGGCGTGCCGGAGACTATGAAGGTCGGCCGGCTGCTGCTGGAGGGAACGGTGTAGGCGAAGGCGACCATAACCTGCTCTGCAGGCGCGTTATACGACGGCGCGATGTTGGTGCGCGCCGTACTCCCAGTGCCGACCTTCCCTCCGTAGAGGCCCCACTCGCTGAGGACCTCCCCGTACCTGCCATTGAATTCCATGAACCCCTCCCTGGTATATGGCGCCGCACACCGGAGCTCGAGCCCGCACAATGCCTGGCGTGGCCGCTCGAGGGCCTTGAGATGCCCGTCTATCAGCTCATAGCCGCGTCGCCATGGGACCGGGCTTTCGAACGTAGCGCGCACAATCTCATAGCCTGCATCGGCTACCACGCCACTACAGAATGGTATTTCCCCTGTACTGGGCAAATAGCGATAGTTTCCCTCGGGTTTGGCATCTAACATTCCTTCCTCCTAATCGGAACCTTAAGTGGCAATCGATTCTCATATGGTGACTCGATACGAAAACGTGCCCAGAAAAGATAATGGAGCGGAAGACGGGATTCGAACCCGCGACCCTCACCTTGGCAAGGTGATGCTCTACCACTGAGCCACTTCCGCCCACATCCAACCCAGGCAGCGCCTCTTACGTGCCGAGGGGCAGAGTCGAACTGCCGACACCGCGGTTTTCAGCCGCGTGCTCTACCACTGAGCTACCTCGGCTCATGGGATATGGTAGCCTCGCGTAGCGCCCCAGTCAAGGCGAGAGTCGCGGGCATGAACAATCTCCATCCCCCGCTTCCCTTTCTGCCCCCAGATAGCGCATAATACCCTTCGCCTATAGTACGCAGGCCAAGCTATACCAAGTCGGAGGACTCATGCCCAGCGGACCCCTGGAGGGAGTGCGGGTCGTAGACCTTACCCACTACATGGCAGGCCCCTTCTGCACCAAGCTGCTGGCCGACTTCGGCGCCGACGTCATCAAGATCGAGCAGCCCTCCGGCGGAGACCCAACCCGGCACATGGGCCCCTTCCACGGCGACGACCCTCATCCGGAGAAGAGCGCCCTCTTCCTGCACCTCAATACCAACAAGCGCAGTGTGACCCTGAACCTGCAAGCTGAGGCGGGCAAACGGGTCTTTCAGCGGCTGCTGGAGAAGGCCGACATCCTGGTGGAGAGCTTTCGCCCTGGCGTCGTGGCCGACCTGGGCTTCGACTACGCCACACTGGAGGCGGAGCATCCCCACCTGGTGATGACCTCCATCTCCAACTTCGGCCAGACGGGCCCCTATCGAGACCTCAAGGGCAGCGACCTGACCCTTTTCGCCATGGGCGGCTCCATGAACATAAACGGCTCCGCCGAGCGGGAGCCTCTAAAGATGGCGGGTAACGTCATCTCCTACCACGCCGGGGCCACAGCCGCCTATGCCACCCTCCTAGCCCTGTACGAGGCTGAGTTGAGCGGCCAGGGGGACCACCTGGACATATCGATATACGAGAGCCAGGCCGGCTCCAGGGACCGACGCGTTACGGTGCTGACCGCCTACCAGTACGCGGGAGAGGTGGCCAGCCGCGCCAGTCCCGGCGGTAGGCTGGGCTCCGGCGTTCGTCCCTGCGCCGATGGCTACGTGAACATTCTGGGAGGAGCGCGCTGGTTCTCCAACCTGTGCAGCATGATCGGCCACGAGGAGCTAATGGAGGACCCACGGTTCGCCACTCAACAGGCCAGGATGGAGCCCGGTGCCTCAGAGGAGTTCGACGCCTACTACATACCCTGGCTCATGGAGCGCACCAAGCGGGAGATCTGGGAGAAGGCCCAGGAGCACCACATTCTCTCGGCCATCGTCAACACAACGGAGGACCTGGTGATGGACCCCAGCTACCAGCAGCGCGGCGTGTGGGAGACGGTCGACCATCCCTTTACAGGCCCGGTGACGTACCCTGGGCGCCCTTTCATCATGTCGAAGACGCCTATGTCTCCTGCGCGTCGAGCGCCATTGCTGGGCGAGCACAACCAGGAGGTCCTGTGCGGCGAGCTGGGCTACTCCCAGGAGGACCTGGTACTCCTGAGACAGCAGGGAGTGATTTAGGAGCCCTCGGAGCGATGATATGAGAAAGCTGCCGTTGGAGGGGATAAGGGTGGTGGACCTGACTTTGGTGTGGGCCGGCCCCCACTGCACTCAGCTTCTAGCCGAGTGGGGCGCCGAGGTCATCAGGATAGAGCCCATCCACACAATGCAGCCCAACACCCGGGGCAACGAGGCTCGGCCCAGCAGGGAGTTCATCCAGTCCCTTAAAGGCAGTGGCCAGTGGGGCTACGCCTATCCAGACCGAGAACCGGGGGAGCGCCCCTGGAACCGCATGCCCACCTTCAACAGCCACGCCCGCAACAAGCTGAGCATGTCCGGCAACATCATGGCCGCCGAGGGCCACGATGTGCTGAAGCGTCTGGCAGCCATCTCCGACGTCCTGGTTGAGAACAATGTGCCAGAGACCATCGAGAGGGCCCACTGCACCTACGAGGAGCTGGTGAAGGTAAACCCAAGCCTTGTAATGCTGCGAATGCCCGCCTACGGGCTGTCGGGCCCCTACAAGAACTACCGCTCATTCGGCACCCACATGGAGGCAACAGTGGGCCACCACTACCTTCGGGGCTACACAGATTCTGACCCCTCCGAAACGGGCGAGGCCTTCACCGCCGACGCCGCCTCCGGCGTCATGGGGGCCTACGCCATTATGATGGCCATGCGCCACCGTCGACGCACCGGCGAAGGTCAGCAGATCGAGATGGCCCAGGCGGAGAATTTCATGCCCTACCTTGGAGAGTTCATCATGGACTACACCATGAACGGCAGGGTCGCCGAGCCCCAGGGGAACTCCCACCCCTTCCACGCCCCCCACAACGTATACCCCTGCCAGGGCGAGGACCGCTGGGTGACCATAGACGTGGGCACTCAGGAGGAGTGGCGGGCCTTCTGCGGAGCAGTGGGAGACCCAGAGTGGACCCGACTGCCCCAGTTCCAGGACCCGGTGAGCCGTAAGGCCAACGAAGGGGAGCTGGACCAGCACATAGCCCAGTGGACCCAGGACAAGGACCCCTACGAGGTGTTCTGGGCCCTTCAGAAGGCAGGCGTGCCCGCGGGCCCCGTTCAGAACGAGCGGGATGCCTACAACTGCCCCCAGCTCCAGGACCGGGGCTTCTTTGAGGAGATAACCCATCCGGAGGCGGGGACCCACTCGTACCCCGGCCTGAACTTCCGCATGGAACGTACCCCCAACAAGATCCGGCGATATCCCCCCAGACTGGGCGAGGACAACGACTACCTGTACCGAGAGGTCCTGGGCATTACCGACGAGGAGCACGGCAAGTTGGAAAGCCTGGGGCACATTGGGATGGACTACCTGCCCAACGTGCGGTAGTCTGACTCCGTATGGACCTCTCCGACAGCCTGCGCACCATTCTGGCGGCCATGACACCCATCGGCGAGCTTAGGCTGGCCATTCCACTAGCCATCCTGGAGATGGACATGCGCTGGTACCAGGCCCTCCCCCTGGCCCTGGTGGGGAACATGATTCCTCCCCTCTTCCTGGCCCCGGGCCTGCAGCCCGCTTATCGACTCTTCCAGCGATTTCCAGGTCCTCTGGGCAAGGCCCTCAACAGACTTTTCACATGGCGTGTTGACCGACTGCGGGCTGCCTGGAGCGAGCGTTTCACGAAATATGGCCCCGCGGCGCTGGTCATTCTGGTGGCCATACCCCTACCTCTCACCGGGGCCTGGACCGGCTCACTGGCGGCCTGGGTCTTCCAGATCCCACCAAAGCGTGCCCTCCCCCTGATAGCCTTAGGCGTGCTGATAGCGGGCGTGGTGGTCACGGCCGTGACCGTCAGCGGCACGCAGATTTTTGGGTTCTTCCTGGCCAATTCCAGCGATTGATATTGTGCCATCAGGTAAGGCCGAGGTTTACAGGGTCTCCTTATGCCCGTACTATGAAATGGAGAAGGATATAACAAGCCATACGCCCGTTACGGGAGGGTGCCCTGACAAGTCGGCCCGAGGTCTGTGGGATGTCCTAGCTTGCACGAAAGCCCTAGGAGGGTACATGGAACCCCCTGTCGGGGGTTCAAGGGGGCGTCCCCCTTTGAATAAAACCTCTGGGCGGGTGGGTGGGAAAGAAGCGTTGGACTTTTTGTGCAAGACCAGGTGTCCCCCAAAACGTTATGGGGCGGGTAGGTGGAAATTACACGCAAGCCGCGAGGGGATTCAAACGAAGGCTACGGTGCAATGACGATCGGATTCATAGGGGGAACGGGGCCCGAGGGACGGGGGCTGGCTCTACGCTTCGCCATGGCCGGTGACAGAGTGCTCATAGGTTCACGAGCCCAGGAGAGGGCCCAGCAGGCGGCCCAGGGGCTTGCATCGAATGTTCCGCCGGGCTCCATTGTCGGCGCCCTGAACCAGGACGTCGCCAGAGAAGCCGACATCGTCTTTATCACCATACCCTTCGAGGGCCAGCGAGACACCCTGGAAGCCCTGAAGGAGGAGCTGGCCGACAAGGTAGTGGTCAACGTCATAGCTCCCGTAGTCTTCAGTAGGGGAAAGATTAGAGCCATGCCCGTGGAGGAGGGCTCCGCGGCCCAGCAGGCCCAAGGAGTCCTCACCTCCTCTAAGGTGGTGGCGGCCTTCCAGAACGTCAGCGCGGAAGACCTCCTCGTCCCCGAAAAGCCCATCGACTGCGACGTGGTGGTCTGCTCCGACGATGCCGAGGGCAAGGCAGCTGTCATGTCCCTGGCCGAGAAGATTAAGGGGGTCCGTGCAGTGGACGGTGGCGCCCTGGAGAACGCCCGATACGTGGAGGAGCTCACTGCCCTCCTCCTGAACATCAACCGCATTTACAAGGGGCGGTCCATGATTAAAATCGTGGGGATATAGCTTCCGCCCATTCCAAAGGTACAATCCTCAACATAAGACCCCATGATAGCCCTGGTTCTGGCCATACTCTCCATTTCCCTCATCGGCTCCGGCACCGTTTCTCCCCTCGCGCAACAGCTGGAAGGCCCTATTCAAGTCCGGCACATGCTGGAGGAGGTGCGCTTCCCCGACGAGATCCGCTTCACCCTGGAGACCTATAGTCCCTACGAAATCCAGGAGGTGAAACTTTTCTACCGCTTCGGAGAGCAGAGATACCCCGTCTACGGGTATCCCACATTTACACCAAACACCCGGATCAACGCTACATTCACCGTAAAGACCAGCGGCCGCTCCTACGTGCCGCCGGGGACTGAGATCGAGTACAGGTATCTGATAAAGGACTCTCAGGGCCGTCTTCTGGATACAGGGCCCACCAGCTTCGTCTACATGGACCCCCGGTTCGACTGGAACGAGTCCACCAGGGGGCTGATCACCTTCATGTGGCACGACCGGTCGGAAAGCGGTATGGAGAGGAGATTCGATAGGACGTTGGAGAGGTTTCGCGATGTCCAGGAGCTCCTGGACATGGAGCTCAGGCGGCCCGTCAGGGCCCTACTATACAACGACCACGACGAGGCCCAGGAGGCCTTCCCCTTCCTCAGCGAGGCCACTAACCGTGAGCACGTCTACAAGGGCTTCGCCTATCCCGCCTTCAATGTCTTCCTGCTGGCGGAGACCGAAGAAAACGGCATGGTCCACGAGCTTACGCACCTTCTCCTACACCAGAATCTCGCCTTGCCCAGGGTGACTCTGCCCGCCTGGCTTGACGAAGGCCTGGCCATGTATTTTGAGCCAGGCCCCTCCAGGCGTGGGAGCACCCTGGCCCGGGCCGCTCAAGGCAGGGGACTCATCCCCCTGGGCCGTATGGGGACGGTCCCAGGCAGGCCAGAGGATATCGCCACCTTTTATGCGCAATCGCAGAGCCTGGTGGCCCACCTCATGGAGGAGTACGGCGAAGAGCTAATGCCCCTGCTGCTGTCATCCCTCAATAGGGGCCAACCCCTGGAGGAGGCCTTCCTGGAGGTCTACGGAGTAGGCCCCAGGGCCATCGAGGATGAGTGGAGGGCCAAGGTAATTTCCCAGGCTCGCTTCCCCACCAGCGGAGAGATCTCCGCCCTGCTGCTGGCTGGGGCCGTAGCGCTTGCCATACTGACCTTGATTATCTCGATGTCCTATCGCCGTCTACGAGGTAGACGGCCCGAACAGGAGCTTGAAGACGAGCCCACTGCCGGAGGGGAGGTGTGAACACTAGGAGCTCTTTGGGCTTCGTCGAAAGTTTCAGGAAGGTGCCCCTACTAGTACCTGGTTGCGAAAAAGCGCGGCATAAAAAGCCGCTCGTGGTTCGACGGGCTCACCATGAGCGGCTGGCCCTTCGACAAGCTCAGGGCGAGCGGGCCTACTATGATCCTTGTGAACGCGGACTTACGCAACTGAGTTCTACTGCTTTGTTCGCTATCCTTCCGCCGCGGAAGGACCCACCACCGTAACCCGTGCCCCCGGCTTGGCATAGGCGGTCTTTACATAGGCCAGGGCAACGGGCCGGCCCAGCCTAAATCAGATGATGACCGCATTGCAGGCAGACGTCGTAGGGAGTAACGCTGTCCCTATTCTCATATAGGTCTGCGCCACATTTGGGACAGGTCTTGACCCAGAACCTTAATCTTCGTAGTAGCTTGGTGAGTTTAGACATATGCTGACCTCCTATCTATATCCATTGATGCTAGGGTAAGGTCATCGATCCTTACAGGAATCTTCCCCATATCAACTTGCCTGGGCCCAAGTAACGCACCATGCTCGACGAGGGCAATGGTAGTATTACTCACGTATTCCGTCAATGGCCCCATCTCACTCCCTGGCTGCTTTGCGAGCCGCGCCATTGAAATGTTCGCGATGAGGCAGACGACTGCCATAATCAAAAACTTGGCGGATAGCACTCTCTTCTTTCAGTGAGAGGTGGAAAAAGGGGACGGTTTTCCACTGGGATGCTGACTTTTGAAGCGGCCCAGTCACGGCAGGTTGAAGGCCCCGTCTCGCAGGTCTACCAGATACTGCGCTATGTGGTGTATATTGACGCCATCCTACCGGGGCTCCACTCGAGGCCAGCCCAATTGGGAAATTCCTGATAACTTATACCTTTGCAAGGAACCCGCTTGCATAAGACCTGCCGCTGACATTAAACCGAATCTCATGAGCAATATCATTTCTCGCTCAATGTCGGGGACAGCCAGAACGCTGTTCAATGCCCGGCTAACACTACCCCAGAGAATCGGCCTGTTCCTCCTGTTCAGCATCGCAGTGGCCGGTCTCATGTTTTTGCTTCGGTCACTACTAGGGAACGTGGGACTGTGGGGCTACCCTATCGGGTTTATCGTCAGCCTTATTACCTCCGCCACAGTCGTAATTCCGTCCGTTGGATTCGCCATCGTGATACTGATGGCCCAGGACGTGAACCCGATACTGCTTGGGGTGGCAGCGGGAGTGGGCAGCACGATAGGAGAGCTTAGCGGGTACTGGCTTGGCACCTATTGCCGGGTAGCTCTGGCTGGCACCAGACTCGACCGCCTCTTAAACAAGTATATGGCCCGCTTTGGGGGTGGCATCATCTTCGCCTTCGCACTTATTCCGGTGATCCCCGTGGACGCCGCCGGCCTGATGGCCGGGTCCACAAGATATCCGTTAGCCAAGTTTCTTATTTATATGGGGCTCGGCAAAGTCCCCATAAACGCTGCACTCCTCTACTTCTCGGTGAAGGCTTTCGATTGGGCGGACCCGTACTTGAAGTGGCTTACCTAGAAACCACAGGGCCGGAGGGCGGGAAATTAGGGGGCTACCGAGCGAGGCAGAGTTGATCCCACAACACGTGATTTTCTGGTTCTGGCCCATCGGCAAGTTAGGCGACAACCCATCGCATGCGATGCAAAGATTGCCTTCCTCATCACCCGTTAGTACTATACTATCTGTCCCGAGCGAATGCCGTTTCTAAAATCGGCGGATTCTATCCACAGGTCACGATAGGGAAGGTACGTAGGTGTGACTATGAAACCCTCAGTTCTTGGGGTCTTTGCACTCGCGGCTCTCACGCCGGACTTGTCAAAGTGTGGGACGTGAACAAGGCGGAGAAGCACTTCGACGCCGCCTTGGACTTTCAGGCGCACGGGCGGCCGGAGGAAGCCATAGCGGAGTATGACGAGGTCATCCGCCTTGATCCCCAGTATGCCCTTGCCTACTATGCCCGGGGCTTTATGTACGGCAGCCTTGGCCAGCCCCAGCGGGCCATCCAGGACTTCGACGTGGCTATCCGCCTCAACCCCCAGGATTACTGGGCCTACAACAACCGGGGCAATGCCTACGTCAGCCTTGACCAGTCCCAGCGGGCCATCCAGGACTTCGACGAGGCCATCCGACTCACCCCCCATTATGTCGATGCCCGCGTTGGCCGGGGCCGAGCCTACGACAAACTTGGCCAGCCCCAGCTGAGCATCCAGGACTACGGCGAGCTCATCCGCCTCAACCCCCAGGGTTACTGGTATTACAACAACCGGGGCAATGCCTACGTCAGCCTTGGCCAGCCCCAGCGGGCCATCCAGGACTATGACGAGGCCATCCGACTCAACCCCCAAGATGCCGATGCCTACGTTAACCGGACGATAGCTTACACACTATTAGGCAAGGACGCAGAGGCCGAGCAAGACGCTGACCGGGCAGTGGAGCTGGGGTTTAACCGTAGCGTTCTCGATTCCATTATCGAGAGCCTAAACCCGAATCCACCGAAGGACACCGATGGACGGCGTGAGGACAGCGGAAGGGGGTGGGTGAGGGAGCTACAGGGGAGATGGCCTGGGGTCTTGGGGTAGATGGGAGGCCGGCGGACGGTCTTCAGTCGCCGCACAGGGCCCCTAAGGCCCTATGCGGGAGTTGCGATGCGCGGGATGGCGAGAGGATACGCAGCAGGGGACTCTCGCGACCGGGGTGGCGCGAGATTGCGGGGACGTTGGGTCAGTTGCAGGCTGGCCGTCAGGCCGGGAACGGAATGGCTTGCAGCCGGTCCAAGGCGCGACTGAACTGGGTTTCCCAAGGCCAGCGCCGGGGGAGATGCAAAGTGAGGCGGCGCGCCGAGCGGGTGATCCGTCCCACCAGAGCGAAGACCCGCCGCCTGAGGGTCTTGGTGATCACGGTCCGCTCGCCCAGACCAATCCGCGCCGTCCAGCGGGCCAGGTTATGCGCCATCACCTGGACCGCCAGCCAGGCGCCGTTGGCAGCGAAGCGCGCCGACGGCATGTGGTTCAGCCCGACGCCGTACTTGAGGTCGCGTATGGCGTTCTCGACCTCGGCGTGGCGGCGATGATCGGCCTCCAGTTCCAGCGTCTCCCCATCGCGGTCGGTGATGAAGGCGTGATAGCTGTATCTGGCGAAGAGGGCGAGCTGGGAACCGGGCGTCGGCTTCACCCGCCGGACAGTGAGCCGCACCGGCGCGGCGTCCGGCTTGGTCTGGAACGGGGTGTAAGTCGTCTCGGCGACATCGGCGGCACCGTCCATCCAGTAGGGAATGGGAGTCCAGTCCTCCTCTGGTATCGCCTCGATCAGGTCCCGCAGGCTGGCGCGCTGGCGGATGGTGATAGAGAAGCGGACATCCATTTCCCGGCAGGCGGCAACGACAGTGTGGGCGTAGAAGCCGCTGTCGGCCCGCACCGTGAGTTGTCCCCTGGCCCCGCCGTAGCGCACCCGCCCCACCGTCTCACGCAGGAAGTGGGCGGCGCCACGGGCGGTGTTGGCCCGGCCCTCGCGCAGCCGGGACATCAGCACTTCGCCGGTGCCGGCGGCAATGGCCAGCAGTGGGTGATAGCCGCGGGCGCCGGTATAGCCGTGGTGGCGCGCTCCCTCCTTGGCCAGTCCATAGGTCTCGCAGATGGTCGAGTCCAGGTCGATGGTCAGGGGCGAGTCGCCGGGTCCGGCCCCAGCGGCCCAGGCCCGGGCCAACAACTGGCGGCTCACGCGGTCGAGTTGACGGACATGCCCCCACCGGAAGCTGCGCAGGAAGGTCCCCAGGGTGGATGGCGCCTTGACCACGCAGCCTAGAACACCGACCGTCCCACCAGCGCGCAGCGCATCGGCGTCGTCGATGCAGTCGCCGCCTGCCAGCGCGGAAGCGACCAGCGTCAGCATCTTGTCCCCAGTGTTCGCCCGTCCCGGCGCTCCGCCGAGGTCAAGGTGATGGTCGACGAGTTCCCGCAGGCCCAGGTGCCGGGCTAGGGTGGCCGGCAGGAGCAGGCCGGCATTGGCCACCAGGCGATGGTCGTCAAAGAGGATGCGAATACGGTCGGGTTTGTTCTGTGGCAGCATCTATTGGGTGCTCCTTGTTTCCGGGCGGGTTTCTGTTCCAAAACCATTATCCCAGATTCAGAGGAGCACCCTCTGCCTTCTTCAAGGGCTGTCCCCAAGGACGTCCTTCGGTGGATTCGGGCTAAAGAGTAAGCGCTGAGGTCCTTCCGCTTCGGAAGGAGCGCTTCATCTGTCGGATGTGCCCTAACGGGAAATAAGGGGACTGCCGTTATAAAGCCATCCCTAGAAGGGCAGCTCCACCAGTGCGCCGCTCGCCTCTCCTTCCGCCGCGGAAGGACCCACGACCGTAACCCGTGCCCCCGGCTGGGCATAGGCGGTCTTGACATAGGCCAGGGCAACGGGGTGTCCCAATTTTGCACAAAAACTCCAGGAGGGTACCGGGAACCTGGGTCATCAAGTCTCACCCTAGCGTTCTAGGGGGTCAGCCAGCTACCCCGGAAGGCAGCTGGAGATACGCCGAAGCGCTCCTTGAATTCTTTAGAAAAGTGGCTCCGGCTGGTGAAGCCCACCCTAAGCGCGATTTGATCGACTGAGAGTGTTGGGTGCCTCTGCAATAGATTCGCGGCCTCTCGGAGCCGGATATCGTGGAGAAACTGCATAGGGGGAACTCCAAACGCCTCTTGGAACCTCACGAAGAACGCTGATCGGCTCATCAATGCCGCCGCCGCGAGGGAATCAACCGTATGAGGGTTACCAGGCTGATCGAAAATCAGATCCAGGACCGGGCCAAGGCCTGGGTCTGCCAAGCTGCTGAGCCATGGTAACGAGTCGCTAGACTGCTCGGAAAGATACCGCAGCAGATACACGAGGCATTGGCTCATCAATGCTTGTGTCAGTGCCGCGCTCCCCGGTCTTGCGCCACTCTGCTCGGCGAGCAACGTCTCGAAGATGAACCGGGTCTGAGGAAAGTCCGAAAGGTCTGCCACTACCACGTCGTGCATGTGCTGAAACAGACCGAGTGAGTCGCCGTAGTTTACGCTTACTACGCCGCAGGCAATTCGCAGGTCGGCTGCGCCTTCGCCAGCGACTAAGTGCACGACCCCATCACTGGTCGGCGGTGCCTGGATGGCCCGTTCATATCGTATCTCGGCTCCGCACTCCAACGCGTGTGGTGTACCCTTGGGTACGACGGCAAGACAGAACCGATCGAGTCTATGTCGTTGTCCACCTGGTCCGCGGACGAAGCCGCTGCCTTGAAGCACGAAGTGGAACATGGCGTCCGGCGGCCCTGGAAGCCTGAGGCGCCACCCAGTGTCTAACAGGCACGTCGCAAATGGCTCCACGTGCACGAGCACGTTCCGTAACAGCTTATCCAGCAGCATACAGCTATTCTACTATGCGGAGTGTCTGCCAACAATTGGACGTGGGCAGACAATTCAGGGACCATCCGGCACGAAGGCTGACCCATAATGCTTACTGTGCTCCGTCGCAAAACTAAGTGGCGGGACAGAAAGCAACTGTCTTGAAAGTCAAGAGGAATGGCCGGCGACTGTCGGAGTCAGGTCGCACCAGGGGGAGCGATGCTTGAGCATGGAGTTGAGGATAACGAGCAGCTTGCGCATGCAGGCTGTGAGGGCCAACTTCTTCGGCTTACCAGCGGCCAGCAGCCGCTGGTAGAAGTCCCGTATGAGGGGGTTGAAGCGGCTGGCTACCAACGCTCCCATGTACAGGGCGGCTCGGACCCGGGCGCGTCCACCCCAGACGGTACGTTTGCCCCGCAGCGTGCCGCTGTCCCGGTTGAAGGGAGCCACACCCACCAGGGCGGCGATCTCCCGGCGGTCCAACGTGCCCAGCTCCGGCAGGTGGGCCAGGAGGGTGAGGGAGAGCTGTTCTCCCACGCCGGGGACGGTGCGCAGGAGGTCATCCTTCTCCCGCCATACGGGACTCTGACGGAGAGTCTGACGCAAGCCCTCGTCCAGATCGTCCAGCTCCTGCTCGAGCCATGCAATGTGAGCCTCGATGCGGGGACGGACGGCAATGGTGGCGGAGCTCAGGCGGTTCTTCTCCGAGACCAGCATGGTCATCACCTGGTGCCTGCGGGCAGCCAGGGAGTTGAGGGCCTGAGTCTCGGTGTCTCGAAGAGGGCGCACGGGCGGGCGGACTGCTTCGGCGAAGTGAGCCAGGACCGCCGCGTCCAGAGCGTCGGTCTTGGCCAGCTTCCCGGTGGCCCTGGCGAAGTCCCGCACCTGGCGGGGGTTGACGACGACCACAGGCACCGCCTCGGCTGCCAAGGCAGTCACCAGCGGCAGTTCCAAGCCGCCCGAAGCCTCCAGCAACACCATGACCGGTTCAAGGGCCTTCAGCTGGGAGACCAGCTGCCGGACTCCTGTCTCGTCATGGGAAACCTCCCAGCTGTCGTCCGTGGGACGGACTGCGATGTCCACCTGGGCCTTGGCTACATCAATGCCTACGTAGATCGGTTCTTGCTCCATGAGCACCTCCTGCGAATTACTGGCCCGTCCTTGCACGATGCGGGCTCCGTTGGCCCAGGCAACTGTTCGGGCTCTATTCGGAATGGGTGCGGCGACCCTCGCTTTCTGACGGTCTTCCATGACCAAGGAGAAACCGGTCTGCCGCACCCAGATCCACCTAAGTGAAGTGATTGTCCCATACCAAAATCAAGATACAAGGAGAAAAGTGATGAAGTTCAGCGCACAGGATACGGCTCTGGTGATCACAGACCCGCAGAACGACTTTCTCAGTGAGAAGGGGGTGACCTGGCAACTTGTGGGCGACAGCGTTAAGGAAAACGGCACTATCGAACACTTAACGCAACTGTTCAGCGCTGCGAAGGACAGCAACTACGACGTGTTCATCTCCCCTCACTACTACTTCCCCACGGATCACGGCTAGAATTTCGGTGGTACCGTTGAGAAGATGATGCATGATATTAACATGTTCGACCGCTCAGGGCCCTTGAATCTGGATGGATTCGAGGGCTCCGGTGCCGACTGGCTGCCAGCGTTCTCGAAATATATCAACGACGGCAAGACGATTGTAGCTAGCCCGCACAAAGTATATGGTCCCGAGTCAAACGATTTGGTGCTGCAACTCCGAAAGCGTGGAAAGAGCAAGGTTATCCTGGGTGGGATGTCTGCAAACCTATGTGTGGATGCACACCTGCGGGAACTGCTTGAGCAAGGCTTCGAGGTCGTTGTAGTGAAGGACGCGACGGCTGGCGCCCGACACCCCGAATTGGGGGACGGATACAAGAACGCTCTGTCCAACTTCGGCTACCTGGCCAACGGAGTGATGTCAACGGAAGAGACAATCCAGGAGATGCGCGGTTAGTCGCGTTAAAGTCCTGTGACCAAAGGGCCCGGCTGCAGCCGGGCCCTTTGCGTCTGGCAAGATTGCCTATGCGTGCATATACCACAGCGAATGGGGTTTTCCAATTTACCTAAAGTGCCCTTTGGGCAAATCCCAGCCTACGGTAGTTCGGCGGGCCGATTGTCCCCTCAATATAAAAGCACATCGAGGGCCGGAGGGCGGGAAATGAGGGGAATGCCGTTATAAGGCCATCCCTAGAAGGGCAACTCCACCAGCGCGCCGCTTGCCTCTCCTTCCGCCGCGGAAGGACCCACCACAGTAACCCGTGCCCCCGGCTTGGCATAGGCGGTCTTGACATAGGCCAGGGCGACAGGCCGGCCCAGCCTGAATGAGTTGGCCTTGGAGGTCATGAAGCCGGCCTCTCGCTGGTCTACCAAGAGCTTGGCGTCATCCGCGAAAGCGCCATCGCCCTCAAGGGCCACACCCATGAGACGCTTCTGCACCTTCTTATAGGTGCTGAGGCGGGTCACCACCTCCTGGCCTATATAGCACCCCTTGTTGAAGCTCACGGCATGGAGGAGGTTGGCCTCCAGGGGGTTGTGCTTCTCGCTGAGCTCTCGCCCGTAGACGGGGATGCCATTTTCGATGCGTATCGCCTCCAGGGCCTCCGCCCCGACGGGCCTTATTCCCAGGCTAGCTCCCCCATCCAGTATGTGCTGCCAGAGAGCCTCCGCCTGGGAGGCCTCCACCACCAGGTCGTAGGCCGGGACACCTGCGAAGTCCGTCCTGACGGAGGTTATCTCCACGCCTTGCCACTGTGCGGCGGCGCAGCCAAGCAGAAGAGTCTCCTCCAGGCCGCCGATGCTCCGCAGCATCTGTTCCGCCTTGGGCCCCACTATGGAAAGCATGGCAGTGCCTGGAGTGATATCCTCCACAGCCACCTCCTCCAGGAAGGTGTAAAGGTCAATCCACTCGGCCACCTTCTGCCGGTTCTGTGGGGCAGTAAGCAGCAGGAGGTACTCCTTCAGACTAGCCACCAGGAAATAGTCGATGATGCGGCCCTTATTGGAGGTCAGGACCGTAGGCAAGACCTCTCCCGGCACCAGCTCCTCCAGCTTGTTTGTGGAGAGCCTGTCGATGAGGTCCAGAGCGTCCTTGCCCGTGGCCTTCAGTCTGCCCACGGAGGAGCGGTCCGCCAGGGCTACCCCTTCGGTGGCGGCCTGGTACTCCTCCTGAACGGAGGTGTACACCTGAGGGGCCTCCCACCCGAAGGCCTTCTCAAAGGCGGCGCCCGCCTTCTTCTGCAGCGTGTACAGGGGGCTGCGCTCCACTATTCCTCCTCCAATATAGCAACGCCGCCCATGGTGGAGCGGCGTTGAGGTCTTATAGGAAGTCTATCCGGCTCTAGGCTGAAAAGGAGACGCCGCACCCGCAGGTGCTCTTGGCGTTGGGGTTGTGGAAGGTGAAGCCCTTGCCGTTGAGCCCATCGGAGAAGTCAAGGACGGTCCCCGCCAGGAAGACGTAGCTCTTCTTGTCGACGTAGATCCTGATGCCATGCTCCTCGATTATCTTGTCATTGTCACGAGGCTCGTTAATTATGGACAGGTCGTACATCAGGCCAGAGCAGCCGCCACCCTTTACCCCCACCCTGATGCCAGCCTCATCGTGGCCCTCCTGGGCTGCGAAGTGCTTTACCTTCTCTGCCGCCTTCTCAGTGATTGTTATGGTGAGAGGCATGCTCAACTCTCCCTGTGATTCTCAATACGGTCCGTTAATTATATCCTGCTGATAGGCTAAGGTCAACATCAACCCCTGGGCAGACCCAGCCCCCGGGTGGCGATGATGTTACGCTGTATCTCCGAGGTGCCGCCGCCAATGGAGTAGCTGAAGGAGAGAAGCCAACCCCGCTCGAATCTGCCTTTAAGGGGCGCCCATTTTTCTCCCTTCTCCAACTGGCCATAGAGCCCCATCATCTGGAGCCCGGTGGCGAAGAGCCGCTTGGTCATCTCGGAGCCAAAGAGCTTGCCCAAAGAGGCCTCCTTGTTGGGCACAATGCCCTGGCTCTGCATCCAGGCCACATTGTACGAGATCATGTGGCTCACCTGGACCTCGATAGCCATATCGGCAAGGCGGTGCCGCACCAGCGGATTCTCACTCAAGGTCTTCCCATTGACCTTGGTCTCTCGGGCAAACTGGACCAAGTCTTCGAGATTACGGCGCGCTCTAGCCGCACGAGCTACTCCGGAACGCTCAAAGTCCAACAGGGTCATGGCCACGTACCAGCCCCTGTTTAGCTCCCCCACCAGTTGGTGCTTGGGCACCCGCACATTATCGAAGAAGATCTGGTTAAAGACGTGAGCGCCGGCCATGTTGATGATGGGCCGCACGGTAACGCCCGGGCTCCTCAGGTCGGCCAGCAGGAAGCTGATGCCCTTGTGCTTGGGAGCATCCTGGTCGGTCCTGGCCAGGAAGAAAATCCAATCGGCCCGGTGGCCTCCAGAGTTCCATATTTTGGAGCCATTGATGACAAAGTCGTCTCCGTCCTCGACAGCGCTGGTCTGCAAAGAGGCCAGGTCTGATCCCGATTCTGGCTCTGAGTAACCCTGGCTCCAGCCCATGTCGGCGTGGGAGATGGGAGGAAGGAACCGCTCCTTCAGCTCCTGAGAGCCGTGTATCATCAGAGTAGGTCCAAGCATGGTGACGCCCTGGTCGCCCGTTGGTGCCCCACGGTAGAACATCTCCTCATTGAATACCAATTGCTGGAGGTGATCGGCGCCCAAGCCACCGTACTCCTCTGGCCAGGCCAGGGTCAGCCAGCCCTTTCCAGATAGCTTCTTGCGGAACTCCTTGGCGATCTCCTCGTCTTCCTCTGCGTCATGCAGCTCGTTGCCCCTGTAGCTTGTGGGCAACTCCTCTTTGATGAAGTCCCGCACCTCTTGGCGGAAAGTCTCTACCTCTGGAGGGAGTCTGAAATCCATGTGCCACCCCTTAGCGGATACTCGGCCGCGTCCCCGATAGCACCCATGTTTTTAGCCTGCCAACGACTGCACGCCTGGCCGCTTCTCTAATATTTGTAAACCGCGCTGATCTCTCCTACCCTCTCGGTAGGCCCAGGCCCCTGGTGGCGATGATGTTCCGCTGGATCTCCGAGGTGCCGCCAGCGATGGTGGAGCTGAAGGAGAGTAGCCAGCCCCTCTCGATCCTGCCTTTGAGGGGCGCCCACTTGGCATCCTTCTCAAGCTGGCCGTAGAGCCCCAAAATCTGGAGTCCGGTGCTGTACAGGCGCTGGGTCAACTCGGAGCCAAACAGCTTTCCTACCGAGGCCTCCATGTTGGGCACGATGCCCTGGCTCTGAATCCAGGCGATGTTTTGGGACATCATGTGGCTTACCCCGATCTCAATGGCCAGGTCGGCCAGGCGGCGGCGCACCAGGGGGTCCTCGCTGAGGGTTTTGCCGTTGACCTTGACCTCTTGGGTGTACTGGACCAGCTCTTCGAGAACGCGCCGCGCCTGGGCCGAGCGAGCGACGCCGGAACGCTCGAAGTCCAGCAGGGTCATGGCCACGTACCAGCCCCTGTTCAGCTCCCCCACCAGTTGGTGCTTTGGCACCCGCACGTTATCGAAGAATATCTGGTTAAAGGAGTGTACGCCGGCCATGCTGATGATGGGCCGCACGGTGAGACCCGGGCTCTTAAGGTCGGCCAGCAGGAAGCTTATGCCTCGGTGCTTGGGGGCCTCCTGGTCCGTTCTGGCCAGGAAGAAGATCCAGTCGGCATGGTGGGCTGAGGAGTTCCATATCTTGGAGCCGTTGATGACAAAGTCGTCTCCATCCTCCACGGCGCTGGTCTGCAGGGAGGCCAGGTCGGACCCCGATTCCGGCTCCGAGTAGCCCTGACACCAGCGCATCTCGGCACGGGTTATCGGGGGAAGGAACTTCTCTTTCAGTTCCTCGGAGCCGTGGATCATGAGGGTAGGCCCAAGCATGCTGACGCCCTGATCGCCCATTGGCGCTCCGCGGTAGGCCATCTCTTCGTTGTATACCAGCTGCCTCAGATGATCGGCGCCCATGCCTCCGTACTCTTTGGGCCAGGCGATGGTTAGCCACCCTTCATTGGCCAGCTTCTTGCGGAAGGCTGTGGCTACTTCCTCATTCTCCTCTTCATCAAACAGCTCCCGACTTCTGTAGCTTTCGGGTAGCTCCTTCTGGATGAAGTCCTTTACTTCCTGCCGGAATTCCTCTACATCTGGCGGAAGTCTAAAGTCCATAGCTGCTCCTTAAACTGGGCTATGTTGGCCCTGGTTTACCCCCTGGGTAGACCCAAGCCCCGAGTGGCGATGATGTTCCGCTGGATTTCGGAAGTGCCCGCTCCGATGGTCCAGCTCACGGTGGCCAGGTACATGCGCTCGATGTACGCGTCAAGGGGGGCCCGTGGATCGCCCTGGGCTAGCTGGCCGTAGAGTCCCAGGATTCGCATTCCGGTGGCGGCCAGACGCTTCTGGACCTCGGTGCCGAAGACCTTGCCCATAGAGGCTTCCTTATTGGGCAACATGCCCTGGCTCTGCATCCAGGCGACCTCGTAGCAGAGGAGGCGACTGGCCTCGACCTCGATGGCCGTGTCGGCCAGGCGTCGCCTCACCAGGGGGTCCTGACTGAGGGTCTTGCCATTGCGTTTAGTCTCCTTGCAATAACGCACCAGAAGCTCCAGGGCGTGCTTGCCGGAGGCCGGGTACTCCACCCCGGAGCGCTCGAAGTCCAGAAGGGTGGCCCCTATGTACCAGCCCCGGTTCTGCTCTCCCACCAGGTTCCGCTTCGGAATACGGACGTTATCGAAGAAGACCTGGTTGAACTCGTGCAGCCCCAGCATATTGACTATGGGGCGAATGGTTATGCCAGGAGTGTCCGCATCCAGGAGGAAGAAACTGATGCCCCTGTGCTTGGGCGCATCTGGGTCCGTGCGTGCCAGCATGAAGAAATGGTCCGCCCAGTGGGCTCGACTGGTCCATATCTTGGAGCCGTTGATGACGAAGTCGTCGCCGTCCTCTACGGCGCTGGTCTGCAGCGACGCCAGGTCTGAGCCGGAGCCAGGCTCTGAGTAGCCTTGAGCCCACTGGCTCTCGCCACGCGCAATAGGGGGAAGGAAGTCGGCCTTCTGCTCTTCGTTACCGTGGATCATGAGAGTAGGCCCCAGCAATTTAATGGCGGAGCTGTCGACGCCCGGAGCCCTACGGTAAGCCATCTCCTCGGAGAAGATGAGCTGCTGCATATGGGAAGCGCCCATCCCCCCGTACTCCTCTGGCCAGGCCAGGGTCAGCCAGCCCTTCTGGGCCAGCTTCTTCTTCATCTGCAAATATACTTCGCGGTCCTCATGGTCTCCCAGGCCCACGTGGCCCAGCCAGCCTTGGGGCAGCTCCTTATCCAGGAATTCCCTGACATCGGTGCGGAAAGCCTCTTCCTCTGGAGCGAACTTGAAGTCCATGCCTCACCTCCCAGGTAGGTCCCTTTGGAGCCTACCTTATGAGCAGGTCTACCCTGTAATCGACAGGCAGGTAACGGTCTTGATGATGCCTGGGATGGGGTGTATGTGGTCCGTGACCAGGCGCCCCACGGAGTTGACATCGCCCGCCGACGCGGTGGCGATGATATCGTAGGGGCCTGTAACGGCATCCACGTGTTCCATCCCCGGCACCGCAGTCAGTGCGTCCGCCACTTCCCTGGTCTTTCCGATGGCCGCCTCAATGAGAATGTAGGCTTTAGTAGCCATGGACGCCTCCTTCACTCCTGGTTTATATACAAGGGGTACTTTATGAGCGTGGGGAAAGACCCTACTGCCCAGAAGCTGACCACATTCTAATTGTGCGCCATCGGCGCGTCAATCGGCCAGGAGGACCCGTGCGCTTATTGACGACCCCCAGAAGCGCAATTACAATAGCGTAGATTTCCTGGAACAGTTCCTGAAAATGAGGCGGAAGGGCTTAATGCCATAAAACACGAGCGAGGAGGTTGGCGTGAAGGACGGATATAAAGTTATAGACATGGACACCCACGTAGGCCCCACCATGGTGGCTCTGGAGGAGTACCTGGAGCCCAGCTTTAAGCCAAGGCTGGCAGAGCTGGAGCAGTACAAGAAAACCAGCTTCGTCTCCACAACCGGCAAGGAAGTTACCTCCTACGACATTAATAAGCCGGTCCCCCTGAACCGCTTTCCCGGCACACCCCTGCTTCCGGAGCATGAGACCCCAGGAGCGGGGCAGACCGCTTTCAACGTGCCCCAGGGCGTGGGAGGGCGGCTGGCCCACCACCGGGTGGCTCCGCGTCCTGGCTCCGAGGACAAGAACCCCGAAGCTCGCCTACTGGACATGGACGACGAGGGGCGCGACGTGGACTTTATGTTCAATGGGCCGTGGGTGGCTGCCGTCCAGGGCCTGGAAGACCCCACAATATCGGAGGGCTTCTACCGAGCCCAGCACCGCTTCTTCCGCGACTACACCTATGGTCATACGGACCGGCTCAAGGCCCACGCCCTTGTGCCCGGAGACGACGTCGAATGGGCCGTTGAGGAGTTGAAGTCTCTCTCTGACGAGAAGTGGCTGGGGGGCGTCTGGGTCCAGCTCCCCGAGAAGATGCCCATCGACGACCCCAGCCTGGAGCCTCTCTGGGCCACCATGAACGATTTAGAGATTCCCCTGGTGCATCACAGCTTCTTCACGGGCTATCCCTACTTCCCAGGCTATCGCGATCTCTGGGGCAACTCCGTCATCTGCCGCACCGCCGCCCACCCCTGGGGAGCAGCCCGCCTCTTCTCCTACCTGGTGGTCTCGGGCATCTTCGACCGTTACCCCAAGTTTAAGTGCGCCATCGCCGAGTGCGGACACGGATGGCTTCCCCAGTGGGCCATCCGCCTGGGAGAGATGATGTACTACGTGTCGGGCATGACCCCCAAGGTCGACTACAAGCCCATCGAGTACGTGCAGCAGGGCCGCTTCATGACCTCCTGTGAACCCATGGAGGGGCCGGAGATGACCAAGGCCTGCATCGACATCCTGGGCGACGGCGCCCTAATGCACCAGTCGGACTATCCCCACGGCGAAGCCTACTTCCCGGACACCGCTGGCATGATCATCAACTGGCCTATCTGGAAAGACCTGGGGGAGGAGGCCCTGCGCAAGCACATGGCGGGGAACGCCGAGGGTTTCCTGGGCTCCCGTCTATAGACATCCACCTCAACGATGTTCAACGGAAAATGCAGAAAACCGTATGGTTTTCTGCCGGGGTTAACCGGGGTTAAAGGGGTGTCCCCTTAGTTACTAGACATTCGAGGGCGGGTGGGTGGGAAAACCAGCATCCGCCTCAAAGAACAAATCTCAGTAAGGGGAGGTAAGAGTGACGAATACTGCTCTAAAGCCCATACTCAAGACCGTCGGGGTGGACCACGTGGTGCTGCACGTCAGTGACCTGGCCCGCTCCAGAAAGTTCTACACGGAACTGCTGGGGATGGGGGTGAACCACGAGTCCTCCTGGCAGTCCTTCCTCTCGTGCGGCAACCAGCAGGTGGCCCTCTTCGAGGTACGCGACGGCGGGCCGGTGAAGACGGGCGCCGAGCTGAACCACATGGCGTTGCAACTGGACTCGGGCACCTACGAGGAGGTGAAGGCCAAGCTAGAAGAGTGGGGCTGCGAAGTCACCGGCCGCTCAGGAGACCCCCACTGCCTCTACTTTGACGACCCCGACGGCCACCGCCTTCAGGTACTCCTTCCTGGGGAGCAGTAGGCCCCCTAGCCTCTAATCCGCTCATCCTGAGCCAGTCGAAGGATAAGCACTGGCGAAACCAGGGGGACTTGGCCTCGATACATGGGGGAGAGCATTCCTTCCCCTTCTGGGGGAAGGGGAAGGGGAGGGTCAGGATGGGGGCCGGAGGTCTGCCTCATTCTATGGAGGCCCATACCATAGCCCAACCCTTTACGGTGTTGGGCACGGCCTCTTATTGTGCTATACTCTGGCCCGCATTATAAACCGCTCGGCTCCATCAGAATCCTCAGGAGGATGCAGGGAACCAAGGTTCCCTGCCGGGGGTAGAAGGGGGTGTCCCCCTTCCCCCAAATCCGCCCGGGCGGGTGGTTGGGAACAACCAAGATTCCTTCTGAAGGAGGCAGCTATGGCCAAGGCTAATGAGATGATCGCCGACGTGCTGGCTGAGGGCGGCGTCAAGCACCTGTTCGGCATACCTGGCGGCGGCACGGGCCAGATTTACGCCGCCCTGTACCACAAGCAGGACCAGGTCAAGGTCATCCTGACCCGCCACGAGGGAGCGGCCGCCATCATGGCCGACTCCTACGGCCGGGCCACGGGACATCCCGCAGCCATCATGGGCCAGGGGGTCTTCATGGGCTCCAACGCCACCTTCGGCATCATGGAGGCCTACGCTAGCAGCTCTCCCATGCTCATCCTGACGGACACCTCAGACGGCGGCATGGCCCAGCACCCCGCCAACCAGTCCGGGGCCGGCGAGTACGCCAGCATCGACCTGCAGAACATATTCCGCTCCATGACAAAGTACACCACCCTGGCCACCACCCCCAAAGAGGCGGTGCTGGGGACCCAGATGGCCATCAAGCACAGCGTGACCGGCAGGCCCGGCCCCACCTGCGTCCTGATGCGTAGCGCCTCCATCATGGGCGAGGTGGACGTGGAGTCGCCCCCCTTTATCCACCCCACCATGGGCTACCTGAACATCGCCAATTCGGTGGCGCCTCAGAATGAGGTGGAGCGCGTAGTGCGACTCCTGGCCGAGGCCAAGAGCCCGGTGCTGGTGGCCGGCAACGGCATACACCTCTCCAAGGCCCATGCCGAGCTTCAGGAGCTGGCGGAGACCCTGGCCATGCCCGTGGCCACCTCCTACAAGGGCAAAAGCGCCCTGGCCGAGACCCACCCTCTCTCCGTGGGCATGATGGGCGTCTTCGGCCAGGCCACGGCCAACGCCGTGGTGGGAGAGGCGGACGTGGTCCTGGTGGTGGGGGCCAAGCTCACCCCCCAGGATACCCTGGGAGAGAACCCCAACATGTTCGATCCCAAGCGCCAGAAGATAGTCCAGATCGACATCGAGCCCCGCAACGCCGGCTGGACCTTCCCCATAGAGGTCGGGCTGATAGGGGACGCCAAGGGCATCCTCCGGCAGCTCATCGACACCGCTCGATCCGTCGTGGCCCAGAAGCCAGCCGACAGGTCCAGCAGGGAGGGCTACGTCCAGCAGAAGCGGCAGGCCCACTCCTACTACGACGATCCCACGGCCCACTCCAACGCCTCGCCCGTCTATCCGCAGACCCTGGTCAAGGTCCTCCAGGAGAACGTTGACCCATCGACCATCTTTACCCTGGACGCGGGCAACAACCGGGTGTGGATGAGCCACTTCTATCAGGCCCAGCAGGCCAATACCTTCTTCGTTCCCGGCGGCCTGGCGGGCATGGGCTGGGCCGTTCCCGCGGCCCTGGGGGTAAAAGTCGCTCGCCCGGACAGGCCCGTCATAGGCGTATCGGGCGACGGCGGCTTCATGATGTCGATACACGCCATCCACACCGCCCTACAGCACGAGATACCCGTGGTGTGGGTGGTCTTCAACGACTCCTCGCTGGGAATGGTCCGGCAGCACCAGCCGGAGAACCAGAGGATAGCCTCTGAGTTCATCAAGACGGACCACGGCGCCCTGGCCAGGGCATTCGGGGCACACGGAGTCCAGGTGGACAACCCCAAGGACATGGCCGACGCCATCAAGGAGGCCACCTCCAACGGTAGGCCCAGCGTAGTGGACGTGGTCATAGACCGCGACCAGCTCATGGACGACTATCGCGCCACGGCCCGCAGAGCCACCGAGACTTAAACGCAATCCCCTCTCCCCAGAGGGGACGTGCAAGGATGAGGGTGAGAGACTTATGGCCAACCAGGGCTTCAAGGTCATGGACAGCGACATGCACGTCATGGAGCCTCCCGACCTGTGGGAGCGGTACATCGACCCCGCCTTCAAGAAGCGAGCCCCCAAGTACATGGGCGACCCCCTGAGCATCGGCTTTGGCAGCCGCTGGCTGGTGGAGGGTAAGGTCTTTCCCGCCCACGCCGAGGAGGGAACCCGCACCCAGAGCCTTGGAGGCCGGCACGAAGCCATCTCAGACCAGTTCGCCGACGGGCGGGCCAGCATGTTCGACTCGGCCTCCCAGCTCAGGGCCATGGACGCCGAGGGCATAGACCTGGCCATCCTCTTTCGCACCTTCGGGGCCCACGTCATCGCTCTGGACGGCATGGACCCGGACCTGGCCCTAGCCCTCTGCCGTGCCTTCAACGACTGGCTGGCCGATTTCTGCAAGGCCAGCCCGCAGCGCATGAAGGGCGCCGCACAGCTCCCAATGCACGACGTGGAGAAGGCAGTGCAGGAGGCCACCCGGGCCGTCACGGAGCTGGGAATGGTGGCCCTGGTGCTTCCATCCAATCCGGTGAACCGTCGCCCCTGGTACGACTCCTACTACGAGCCCCTCTGGACCGAGGCCGAGCGGCTGAACGTGCCGGTTTGCTTCCACGGCATCCACGGGGCCTATCAAGACCACGTGGGCAACCGCTTCCTGGACTCCTTCGTAGTGGCCCACGCGTCGACTCACCCCTTGGAGCTGATGATGGACTGCGCATCCATGATCTGCGGCGGCGTCCTGGAGCGTCACCCCAACCTACGCGTCGGATTCATGGAGGGGAACTGCTCCTGGGTGCCCTGGTGGCTCTGGCGGTTGGAGGAGGAGTGGGAGAACTTTGGGCCCTGGGAGCAAGCCAAGCTACAGGCCACGCCCCAGGAGTACTTCCAACGCCAATGCTTCGCCTCGGTGGAGCCCGACGAGCGCACCGCCTATCACGTCATCCAGGAGATGGGCGACGACAACCTGGTCCTCTCCACCGACTATCCCCATCACGACTCCGCCTGGCCTCACGCCATCAACCGCTTCCTATCCCTGGAGGGACTGGACGCCAAGAGCAAGGGTAAGATCCTGTGGGACAACTGCGCCCGGCTCTTCAACGTCGGGTAGACGGCCTCGGTTGACAGCGCCGCAAGCATCGACTAGTTTATCGAATCATTAAATGAGGAGGTATCGATATGCCGCAATTTATGGACGTCCATAAGAATATACCAGGACTCACCGCCGAAGCGGTAGCCGCCGCCCACCAGAAGGACCTGGAGGTTCAGGGGAAGCACGGCGTCAATTACCAGAAGTACTGGTTCGACGAGGCCTCCGGCACGGTCTTCTGCCTGGTGGAGGCCCCCAACAAGGAAGCGGCGGTGGCGGTGCACCGGGAGGCCCACGGCCTAGTAGCGGACGACATCACCGAGGTCAAGGAAGGCTCCTAGAGACCCCCTCTCTGACTCTCCCCCCACAACGGGGGAGAGAATCCCTTCCCCCAGTGGGGGAAGGGCAGGATGTGGGCCTTCAGCAGGTTGAAAGTAATGTCCTTCCCCGACGGATAAGGTCTTAATGAGCTTTTAAGAAACTCTATTGTCCCCCTTTTTTCCGCCACTCCACCATTGACTAAACAGTACATACGTTCTATTATTTCGGCATATCTTCTGCCGAGGTCAGGCGTATGTACAGGGAGGCCATGGTGGACCAGCCCATTGCGGAGACGCTGCTGCTCCTGGAGCGAGGCGTCACCGCCCTATCCAGCGCCTTCAATGGCCTCTACTTCGCTGCCTACCGGGCTGCTACCCCCAGGCGTCGCTTGGGCGCCCTGGCCCTGGTCCTAGTCAACCTGGCCTTCCTGGTTCAGAGCCTTTACTTTGGCCTCCTGCCCTATCTTATAGGCGGAAGCCCCCTGGGCCTTCCCTCCGAGGCCAAGCTCGGTTTGGTGGTGGCCGCCTTCCCCCTTGCGGCCACCACCCTCATTACCCTGCTTGTCTTACGCCAGATGACGGCTCGACGGCGGCGTTAGTCATGGGAAAAGAGGACTTCGCACGAAAAGTGATACTTCTAGGGAGCAAGTCTCAGTAAATCATCGAAGGAGAGTGCAAAGAACCGAAGCCTGCCCTGAGCAAAGCCGAAGGGGGGTGTCCCCCATTACATTAAACATTCCCGGGCGTGTGGGTGGGAAATGCCAGCGTCCGCCTACAACAAGAAGCAAAGGCTCGCAAGAAAGGTGTTCAATGCAAGCCCTGGCCACGGCCATAAACCAGGAACGATGGGAGCAGGCCGCCCTCCTCCTCCTGGATGCGCTTCTCAGGGTAACGGACAGGCTGCCCGACAAGACGGTCCTGGGACTCCTGGAGGCCCTGGAAGGGAACGGCCATGCCCAGGAGGAGTAGCCGCGACATAGACGGCCCCGAGGACTTTTACGAGGAGGCGCTGTCCGAGGCCGAGCGTCCAAAGCTGAAAAAGGCCCGCCGCATGAAGGGGGTTGACCAGGAGATAGCCCTGCTGCGGCTGCGCCTAATGGAGCTGGCCCGGGAGCAGCCGGAGAAGCTAGAGCTGCTGATGAAGGGGATCGGCCTGCTACTCAGGGCCGTGGCCCTCAAGTACAAGCTATCGCCCGAGGCCGAGGAGAACCTCTCCAGCAGCATCGCCGGCGTCCTCCGAGAAGTAGGAGGGCTGCTGGCGCCGGAGCAGGTCAGTGAGCACTAAAGAGAATACCAGCTTATGGTTCGGCAGGTCCGACCTTGTCGAGACTCTCGGCCTCGACTTCGTTGGGATCGGAGCTCACCACGAACGTGATAACCAGTCTCTTGGTCCTGAGCCTATCGAAGGACGAGAGGGAACATTGCAAGAGCGGACAATGAAACCTGAACGCAGACTAGAAGAGGCCATTCAGGGCCTTAAAAGGACGAGGCCAGCGGGGATCGAGACCTCGCCCACCTCCACCTTCGAGGCCCTGCTGGACCAGCGCATAAAGAACCTGGAGCGCCAGGTGGAGGAGCTGAAGGCTCGAACCAACTGGGTGCTGGTGGCCCTGTTGGGGGCCATCGTCGCCCAAGTGGTCTCAAGGCTGATGACATGAAGAGTAAACGTCTTATCCCCGGCAGGGGGGTTAAGCCCCTCTGCACTCCCTGGAAGCAAGGCTCAGGAAGCATCTATGAGCGTTGAAGTAGTCGAAAGAGCCATCAAGCATACGCTAAGGCCCTACCAGGTTGAGATAGGGCGGGCCGTCCTGGACAGCGTCCTCCGCAGGAAGGGCCTCACCTTCTCCGTAGAGATCGCCAGGCAGGGAGGCAAGAACGAGCTCTCGGCACAACTGGAGCTACTGCTGCTGACCCTCTACATACAGAGCGGCGGCAACCTAGTGAAGGCGGCGCCTACCTTCGTGCCCCAGATCCTCATCAGTATGCATCGGCTCAAGGAGCGCCTCAACGACGCCGGCTACGGGGGCTTCTGGCGCACCGAGGCTGGCCACATCATGCGCCTGGGCCAGGCCCGCCAGATGTTCTTCAGCGCCGACGGCTCGGCCAACGTGGTGGGGGCCACGGCTCACATCCTCATGGAGATAGACGAGGCCCAGGACGTGGACAAGGAGAAGTACTACAAGGAGTTCCGACCCATGGGCGCCTCCACCAACGTGACCTCGGTCCTGTACGGGACCCCCTGGAACGACTCGACGCTGATGGAGGAGGTGAAGCAGGCCAACCTGGAGCAGGAAAGAAGGGACGGCATCAAGCGACACTTCGCCTTCAACTGGGAGGCGGTAGCCCAGCATAACCCCCACTACCTGAGCTATGTGGAGGCGGAGCGGGAACGCCTGGGGAAGGAGCATCCCCTCTTTCGAACCCAGTACCTGCTTCTGCCATTGAGGGGAGGTGGAGGCCTTCTGTCGGCGCAACAGCTGGCGCAGCTTCAAGGGAACCACCAACGAAGGAGTACACCGGAGCCTGGCAAGGTGTACGTGGCCGGCGTGGACATAGCAGGCCAGAGCGAGGCTAGCCAGAATGGGACCTCTCTCGCGGCCACTCCGCGGCAGGACTCCACCGTCGTCACCATCGCCGAGCCGGACTTCTCTCAGTACGATGACCTCATCCGCGAGCCCACTATCAAGGTGGTGGAGCAGTACCAGTGGACGGGCCTGTCCCACTCGACCCTCTACCCCAAACTGATCGACCTTCTGAAGAACCTGTGGCGCTGCCGCCGGGTGGTGGTGGACGCCACCGGCCTGGGCGAGGGAGTTGCCAGCTTCCTACAGAAGTCCATGGGCTCCGCCGTGGTCGCGCCCTTCAAGTTCACAGCTCAGAGCAAGTCCAGCCTGGCTTTCGAGATGTTGGCGGCCGTCAACTCAGGTCGCCTGAAGATGCACGCCGGCGATAGCTCCCAGGAGTATCAGGAGTTCTGGCGTCAGATTGGGAACGCCCAGGGCCAGTATCGGGCCAATCAGACTATGAACATGTTCGTGGACCCCTCCAGAGGCCACGACGACTTCCTAATGAGCCTCGCCCTCGCGGTCAAGGCGTCGGAGTACCAGCCGCGTATGGCCGTCGGGCGGGTGAGAGAGTAGGAGATGCCCAGGGTGCATAGGAACCACACAGATAGCAGGGGATTACAGGATTCCCACTGGTTTCAGGAGATATGCCGTTATTTTGATACGCCATTTGAGGTGATGGACCATGACTCGACGAAAGGGAGTGCCGCTGATTGATGTGCTGCCAGAACGCTACACCTACAAAGACAACGGATGCGAGGTATCGCCCTCGTGCTTACAGTGTCCCCTGCCCCAATGCAAATACGATAATCCCGGCTGGCTTCAGCGCCAGGTACGACAGCAGCGAGATGGGGAGGTGTTAGAGGTGAAGCGCTCGCGGGGGCTGACGGCGCCCCAACTAGCTCAGCACTTCGGTGTGAGCCAGCGCACCGTCCATCGCATCCTGAGCCGGGCAACGAGAACAAGCAAAGCCATTAGCCGTTAGAAGGAGTAGGACATGGACACCTTAACCATACCCCAACAGATAGCCCGCATGGATCTGGACCGCCTCCGGGCCTACCAGGAGAACCTGGACTTCTACAATGGCATCCAGTGGCCCGGAAGAGCCCGGCGCGGAGAGCGACGCCTCACCTTCAACTACGCCAAGGCCTTCGTGGACAAGCTTACCTCCTATCTGATCTCAGGCCTCTCGGTGGTGGTGGAGCCCTGGGACGGGTCTCCGGAGGCGGCGGAGCGTGCTCGTCGGGCCCAGGAAGCGCTGCGCCAGGTGCAGGAGGCCAACGCCCTGGAGCGGTTGGACTTCGAGACGGAGCTGGACACCGCCATTCTGGGTGACGGCTGCTACAAGGTGACCTGGGACCCCCAGGATGAGGGCGCCACCGGAATACGAGTATCCTCTCCTGACGTGCAGGGCCTCTTCGCCTGGTGGGTGGCCGATGATCCGTCGCGCATATGGCGCATCGCCAGCAAGTACCGCCTCTCCTGGGAGGCCGCCGAGATGCTCTACGGCGCGACGCCTTCACCCCTGGTCCAGGGTCGCAGCAAGGAGGCCACCATCGTAGAGGTGTGGACCAGCGACACCTTTCATCTCTGGCTGGACGACTCCCTGCTGGAGGAGAGGGCCAACCCCTACGGCTTCATCCCCTTCATCCTCTTCCCCAACGTGCCGGAGCCCAAGAAGTTCTGGGGCCAGAGCGACCTGGTCCCCCTGATAGAGCCCTCCCGAGAGCTTAACCGGGCCATCTCCCAGCTCTCCACGATCCTGGAGCTTTCTGGTAACCCCATCGCCGTGCTGGAGGGGGTGCAGGAGGCCCAGGACATCGCGGTCCAGCCCGGGGCCGTCTGGGAGCTGCCTGAGCAGGCCAGGGCCTACCTTCTGGACCTTCTCCAGGGCGGAGGCATCAAGCTACACGTGGACTTCATAGATCTCATCTACCGTGCCTTCCATGACCTCTCGGAGGCGCCTCGGACGACCTTCGGCGATAATGCCCGGAACCTCTCCGGCGTGGCCCTGGAGATGGAGATGCACCCGCTATTACAGCGGGTGCGACGCAAGCGCATAGTCCGCTCGGCCATCTACAGACAGCGCAACGAGATGGTCCTGCGTATCCTGGAGCAGCGCACCGGCGTCTCCTATCTGCCGGTGCGTCAGCGTCTGCAATGGGGCCCCGTTCTGCCCCAGGACCGGGGCCGACAGGTGCGAGAGGAGCAGATGTTGGTGGAGGCGGGCATCCACAGCCATCGCCGCGCCATGGAGGAACTGGGTGTGGCGGACCCGGAGGCGGAGTGGGGCAAGATAAGGGAGGAGGAAGGAGAACAGCGTTCGTTAAGGTATATGGGGCTATTCGGGTATTGCGAAGTTAGGCTAAGCGACTGAGAACCCTATCAAATTAGCACTACCTGCTCTTGCTCGGGCCGATACCACTCTTTGTGGGGTTCCCATTCAGAACGTAGAATAGTGAAGAACCACTCGTCCCTCCACTCGTTGAGCTTAAGAACATTGCTACGTAGGGTACCGTCTAGACGGTACCCTGTCTTCTCCAGCACGCGGCGGCTGGCTATGTTGTCCACAAAAACGCTAGCATAGACACGCTCCGCCTCCAGGTGATTGAAAGCAAAGTTGATTCTCTCGTAAAAAGTCTGTGCAGGTCGAATTAGAACAACCGTACCCTTGCCTGGGTACAATATACAGTCTCTGTTCCGTGTATTACCCCAACATACGGTAGCGCTCACATGTGCTAAAGCGCTGGAACTTCCTCAAAACGGGTTTTTACGAGGGAATCAAAGTTATACTGCCCTCTACCGCTCCGCCACCACTCTGCGCGCCGACGGTAGGAGTCGGCCAACTCTTCTTCACTAGCAGGACCTTCCCAGATCAGCGTCTCAGTGACGACGCCATCACGAAGGAGTTCATAGGCCGCAGGTGCATCTAGACCCCGGACAGTCCTCAGGCGCACCTTTTGTCCCACCATCGTCACGTCCATAAAACATTTTGGCCCGTGTGTCATATCAATCAGAACCGCCAGGGTCTGTAAGATTCATTATAATCAGGATTCTCAACATCAATCTAGGGGCTATCTGGATAGCACTGAACAAACCTGAAGGTATGGGTAGGTGATAATTCCCTAAAGACGGCTTAGTTTCCCGCATCTCCGCCCTGCGTTATAATGGTTGGCGCACACCATTGTTCAGGAGACGCGTTCCATGCCCATCTACGAGTACAAGTGCAACAAGTGCGGCCAGGAGTTTGAGCTTAGGCGCACCTTCTCTGAGTCGGACGCAGCGGCCGCATGCCCCAAGTGTGGCGGCGAAGGCAAAAAACTCCTCTCGGTCTACGGCTCCAAGCAGGGGATGTACATCGCGCCCAGCGAGAAGCCTCCTCTCCGCAGCTAGTGACGAGGGTTAAAGGGTAGCAGAGGCCCCAAAGGCGAGACGCTTTCAGGCCCCCCAGCGCATTGCGCTGGGGGGCCTGATCATGGTCTGCCAGCTGACGTAGGTCCCCTTACCCGTTCACCCGTCTATAGAGCTTGAGAGGGGCTAGGTGCTGGTTCAGCCCCCTTAGCTCCGCGTCGCGCTGCCGATGGTGTTTGCTCCGGCGGTGGCGCACTCATGGTCCTGCTCGGCGGTTCCGCCGCCACAGCCGATAGCGCCAATGCACCGCCCATCATTGAAGATGGGAACAGCGCCACCGCTGGGGAGGACCTGCCCCGGCAGAAGGCCCGGCAGGGAACCGGTGAAGGTAGTTACCCCGCCCTGGGCCATATCCGCCGAAGCGCGGCGGAAGGCGGCGGACACGGTGGCCTTTCCGCGAGAGGTCTCGGTAGTGAAAAAACCGCAGCCGTCGCCCCTGGCGACCATGACTGTACGTCCCGACTCGTCTACCACCGTCACGCTCATGTTGGCGCCTAGCTCTTTGGCCTTGGCCTGGGCCGCCTTAACCGCCTTCTCCGCCATATCCAGCGTCATATCGATCATGCTGCCACCTCCTGAAACTGGTTATAGATATGTGCCCTCACCTATCCGAGCACAGGCGGATTATACAACTTTCCCTCCCGCCTGCAACAAAGTCCGCCTTGGGACTGTTGACAAGTGTAAGAATATATGTTCTAATACAGATATTGAGATCTGCCGAAACTTGGGAGGCATGCCATGAGCGAGATAGAGCAAGAGGTATTAGAACAAGCCTTGGAAGACGAGGTAGAGGACATTGCGGCCCAGGAGCCGGTAGAGGATGAAAGCCCCTTGGAAGAGGAGGAGCCCATCGCCGAGGAGGAGCTGGATGTGCTGGCTCTTCGCGCCTCCCTGGAGGAGGCCAGGGCCGAGCTGGAGAAGGCTCACACCCTGATTCGGGAGCGGGACAGAGAAGGGGCGAGCCTCCTTCAGGAGCTTTCCCAGACCACTTCCAAATACAGGGACGCTCTACTGGCCTCATATCCGGAGGTGCCGCCGGACCTGGTCCAGGGACAGACTGTGGCGGAGATAGATGAGTCCATCGCCCGGGCCCGCCAGATGGTGGAGCGCATTCGCAATCAGATGGAAGCCCAGGCCGCCTCCCAGCGAGTACCCCCCGGCGCGCCCCTCAGGTCGGCGCCGGACCTCTCGGCCCTCTCACCCCACGAGAAGATACTCCAAGGTCTAGCCCGCTCGCCCAGCTAGCGGCCTTTGCGTAAGCCGTACCACCATCCCAGAACTGCCCCTCCTCGATCCTAGGTGAGGAGTCGGCCTGTTGCACCGCCCTGTCCGTCCATGACCCGCTTCATCACCATCTTGAACACTTCGTAGTTCTGGGCGCCGGTAAAGAGGAAGTTATCGATCAGGAAGGCTGGTATGCCCCTTATGCCCAGGCCAAGGGCCTCCTGGTACTGGGACATGATTGTGTCAGAATAGTAGCCAGACTCCAGCCTATCCCTGAGCTCCGGCCAGTTGAGGCCACTTCCCTTGGCAATCTCTCCCAGGACCTCCAGGTCTCCCAGGTTCTTCTTATCCTCCCAGTAAGCCCGGTAGACGGCATGGTGGAAATCGTCGAAGCACTGCTGCTCCTTGGCGTACTCCGAGGCTTCCAGAACGTAAAGCGTATTGGGGATCAGTTCAGACCGCCGCATGACCAGGCCCGACTCCGCGGCCCGCGACCGCAGAGGCTCCGAGAGCTGATCGCCCTCCTCGTCAGGACGCGGCTGCCTAGGAGTCCCCTCTCTGGGGGTATCAGGCCTCAAAAGGAAGGCCCTGCCCTCGACTTCCAGGTCGAACTCTTTACTTAACCTATCGACTCTCTCCAGGCCGATATAGCACCAGGGTCATATGTAGTCGTACCAGACTGTGACTTTTACTGGGCCCTGACTGGACGCTTGAGGATTCTCTGTACTGGCCATAGCTCTTCCTTATCCCTTTGATTCTACGGTAAAAGGCCTGGGCATTTTACTCGTTTGTCGCTACCCTCGCCACGGAGAAACAGTCTTCTCAATCTCCTGGTGGGCCTACCAGTATATCCTCTCCCTCCATCCGCACCGGATACACAGGCTCCCCCTCATCGGCTGGAGGATTCGCTACCTTGCCGGTCCTCAGGTTAAACCGGCTACCGTGTAAGGGGCACTCCACGTCCTCTCCGTCTATCCACCCGTCGGACAGATAACCCTGAGCATGGGTACAGACTTCGCCGATGGCGCATATCTGGCCTTCCAGGTTGGCTAGGAGAACGCGTTCACCGCCAACCTCCACCAGCATCATTTCCCCCTCCGGTATGTCCGATTTGCGGGCCACCTTCTCGAAGTTATCCAATTCTCCTCCTGATTGTCTTGCAGTGCCACTATGCCCAGTCCGTTGTCGTGACCGTGGTTCTACTGGAGCTACTATTATAGAACGGCAATCCCAAAGAAGAAAGTAGCGTGGCCTGACCCCACAAGCAACAAAAGCCTCGCCTTATAAGAGCATGGCCGTAGCCACCCCCGCGAACATGGGTACGGTAAGGTTGTCGTCTATAGGCAACGGGAGGAGCTCCACCAGAGCCGCCACTGAAGCTCCTACCAGCATGGGCCAGCTAGGGGTTATCGCTCCCGAAAGGGCGAACAGCCCAGCCACTACCAGGGACACGGAGAGAAAGGCCACTGATCCTTCAAGGCTCTTGCTGAAAACCCTGTGCCTGCCATAACGGGTCCCTACAATCGCCGCCGCTGGGTCGCCCAAAGATAGGAAGAGCAGCGCCATAATGGCCAGGGACTTATCGAAGAAGAAGAAGGCGCCTACCGTTCCGATAAGCATGTAGGTAGCCCCACTTACGCCGCGCCTCTCGCCCTCTTTGAACAGGACTCCGATATGGGTGAAAACGTAGTCGTTCACCCGACCGAAGGTGAACCTGGCCAACTCCATACCAATCGCCAGTCCAGCGACAGACACGGAGGTCCAGAAAATCATATCTCGGGGAACAAGAAGGCCGATCAGGGGCAGTAGAGAGCCTGCGATAACATGAAAGAGGTTTCGCTCCAGGATCGAGCGCCGCAAGGTAATTGAATGAGTGGACGTTCTATCCGGCATATCAGGAATTGGGGTCGGCTCGCGGGCGGCAGCTTCGCCTTTCCGCTCTAGGGCCCCTCGGGGAGAGCCCTACTCCAGCTCCAGATCGGCGCTGATGTTATCGGTTTCCTGCCAGCGTAGACGGACGAGATTTGCGTCGAGAGGGACCTCGAAGAGCATCCAGCCGCTTACCTGATATCCCTGGGGCAGCTCTATGCTTCCCCACAGGAAGGGGTTGTACTGGCCATCCTCCGGGTCGGCCTCGGGGACCTCAGCAGCCGCCTGGCATGGGTCTATGGGAAGGAAGCTCTTACCTGTATCGTCCACCAGTAGGGCCGCCTGCTGGTCCACCTGTAGGATAGAATTGGAGGACAACGAGTTGAACAGGGAAACGTAGATCGCCACAAGCTCCCGATCCTTCTGGCCTGCTTCTAAGACGAAATGGCCCCCTCCGATAGCAGGGCAGAGTGCGTCCGACTCATCGAGAGTATAGGCGGCCTTCTGGGGCATCCGCACATCGCTGGCAGCCAGATACAGAGCTTTGCCGGCGACCCAGCCCGGTGCTGCTTCATCATCATCGTCTCGGGTGAAGTACACCACCGCCACCACCACCCCCACTACTACGACAGCGGGCACTAGCAGATAGAAGAGCTTAGAACTATTCAGTATGCTTCTTATCATGAATGGTGCAGGCCCCTGGTTCCCTCCGGGCTATCATGTAGTCTACGTCAGGGACGAGGACATGGTTCTAAATTTCCCTATCAGACCGGGCAACAGTGTAAGGACGGTATCGACCTCCTCCTGGGTGTTCTCACAGCCCAAAGTCAGTCGCAGGCTGCTTCGGGCCAGTTCGGCGGGGAGGCCGAGGGCCAGCAGCACGTGGGAAGGCTCCAGGGAGGCCGAGGAGCAGGCGCTGCCGCTGGAGGCGCATACGCCTGCCATGTCCAGGCCCAGTAGCAGGGACTCCCCGTCCACGCCGTCGAAGACAAAGTTAACGTTGTTGGGGAGCCTGGCCGATGGATGTCCGTTTAGATATGCCCCCTTCACTTCTTCGGAAATGTCTCGTATCAGTCTGTCCCTCAGAAGTAGGCAATGGGTCCCTAGCTTCTCTCGTTCCCTGGCGGCAAGTCTAAGAGCAACCGCCGTCCCGACGATGCCGGGCACATTCTCCGTGCCCGATCGCCTCTCCCGCTCCTGGCCGCCTCCCATCTGCTGGGGCTCCAGGGGGGTCCCCCGGCGTATGTACAGGGCTCCGGCCCCTTTGGGCCCGTAAAGTTTGTGAGCGGAGAGGCTGAGCATATCTACTTTCAACCTGTCGACGTCCAGGTCGAGAAATCCCGCGCCCTGAACGGCATCGGTATGGAACAGTATGGTACGACCAGTGCTCCCGGCGTACTCCTTCACCAGTCGCGCCATCTCCTCGATGGGCTCGATGGTGCCTATCTCATTGTTGGCCAGCATGACACTTACCAGGATCGTTTGGTCCGTTACGGCTTCCAGCACATCCTCCGGGTTCACCAGGCCGTACCGGTCCACCGGCAGGTAGGTGACATCGAAGCCGAACTGCTCCAGTTGATAGCAGGAGTGAAGCACCGAGTGATGCTCAATAGAGGTGGTGATCACATGGTTCCCATTGGGCTTCAGCGCCATGGCGGCGCCCTTGAGGGCTGCGTTATTGGACTCTGTGCCGCCGCTGGTGAAGACTACCTCGCTAGAGCGGCAGCCCAGGACATCCGCCACCATGTCTCGCGCTTCGTCTACCGCCTTTCGCGCCTCCTGAGCCAGCCGGTAGATACTGGAGGGATTTCCAAAGGTGCCAGAGAAGTAGGGCAGCATGGCCTCCAGCACCTCCGGCCGGACCGGCGTGGTGCTGGCATGGTCCATGTAGATGAGATTATCGGGGGCGCTGTCCATGCTGTTTACCCTTAGCTGTTATAGTATCGGCCATAAAGGTAGGATTGATTAAGAAGTCGCATAGCCTATGAGCTTGTACACCAGTTTGGCGGCAGTATAGACGCACGCTTCCTGCGCCTGCCTGGGACTAAGCTCCATCACGTCAAAGCCCACGATTTCCCTCTCCTCTCCAACACGCCTCAAAAGAGACAACAGATGCTGCCAGGACATCCCTCCCGGTTCCGGGGTGCCCACCGCCGGCATTATGGAGGGGTCCAGCACATCCAGGTCAACGCTGACGTACACGCGGGGTGACAGTCTGGATATTATGTCCCGGTGATTCTCTTCCAGGGAATCTCCATCTCTCCAGAAGAAAACAGGTAGCTCGCCCTCCCGGATGAAAGTGTGCTCTTCTTGGCTCAGGCTACGCACTCCAACCTCCACTAGAGGACATATCTCTATTATCCGACGCGCGGTGCAGGCGTGCCCCCATTGAGTGCCCATATACTCCGACCTTAAGTCTGCGTGGGCGTCCAGGAAAAGAACGGAGAGGTCAGGGTACACCTCCTTCATGGCCCCGACGCTTCCTATAGATAAGCTGTGATCGCCTCCCAGTACCACTGGCATCTTCCCCCGGCTGGCCAGGGGCGCGACCACGCATCTCACACGCTTCACCATATCCTCGGGGCTGCCCAGGTGAGGCTCTACCGCGGGCATGGTATAGATGCCCACTTGAGAGATGTCCCTCAAAAGCTCCAGATCGAAGTCCTCCAGGTGTCGAGAGGCCTCTATCATGGCGCTGGGGCCATCTCGGGCGCCAGACTTGTATGACGTTGTGCTGTCATAGGGGATGGGGACCAGCACCACCCTGGCCTCTTCCAGGAGATGCTGGTCTTGCGGCGTATCAAGGAAATTAGGCTCCATGAAAGGTACGCCCTGGAATAGCTGCCTGGTAACTTTAGACATTTCAATCTAAAGGGGCTTCTGCCAGCCTGAAGCGCTGTAAGGACATATCCACCATACCCTCCTCGGGAGAGGAGTACTCCAGGCCCCGCTCCATGGTCCACACCTTCACTCTAGGTATCGAGAAGACCTTCTGCACCTCGGCAAGAGCAGCCTGAGTGTCGAACTCCTTACAGGAGAAGATGTCTATGTTTATGTACTCCCTGTCGGGAAAGGTGTGGACGCTGATATGGCTCTCGGCGATGATGACGAAGCCGGAAACTCCCCAGTCCTCAGGCTTGGGCCCTCGATACGTAAAGACCCGGGGAGATGTAATCTTGGTCATGCCTATTCGCCCCGGATACTGGTCCAGAAAATCTCGGACCAGCCCTTCATCGGTCATCTTCTGGTAGTCCGCGCCGTATCCATCTATTGCCAGATGCATCCAACAATCCTCGGGCTTAGTTTTTACGTAAAAGATAATGGGGGGGGGTAACGCTGGGGGCTAGCTTATCACCTGTCCTCTAGCCAGACAATCCCTTGATTAGGGAATCCCCATTATATACAATCGTATCTAAACATGTTAAGGTTCCAGATACAAGATACCTATGATTGAAGTAACGGACCTAACTAAATACTACGGTAACTTCCCCGCCATCACCGACGTGACTTTTAGCGTAAACAAGGGGGAGATCCTGGGCTTTTTAGGCCCCAACGGCGCCGGAAAGACCACCACTATGAAGATCCTTACCGGCTTCATGCCTCCCACCAGCGGCACCGCAACCATTGACGGGTATGACGTGGTCAGCAACTCCCTTGAGGCTCGCAGGCGTATTGGGTATTTGCCGGAGACCGTGCCCCTCTACCAGGACATGACCGTCGAAGACTACCTGGGGTTTATGGGCACCATCAGGAGGATGAGCAGGAAAAGGATCCACCAGCGTATCGATGATGTTATCGGCATCTGCAGGCTGGAGGACTACCAGTCCACCCTCATAGGCAAGCTCTCCAAGGGCTTCCGTCAGCGGGTGGGCATAGCTCAGGCCATCCTCCACGAGCCCGAGGTGCTGATCCTGGACGAACCCACCATCGGCATAGACCCCATCCAGGTCGTGGAGACCCGTAATCTTATCAAGGGCCTCTCGGGGGACCACACGGTTATATTGAGCACCCACATTCTTCCCGAAGTAAGCATACTGTGTGAGCGGGTCATTATCATCCACGAAGGCCAGCTAGTAGCCTCGGACAAGCCGGAGAACCTCTCCGAACGACTCGGAGTCACCCAGCGCGTCGAGCTTGAGATCCAGGGGCCTAACAGTGAAGTGATTGTCGCCTTGAGAGATATCCAGGGAATTCAGGATGTCAGGCGCACCGATGGAGCGTCCGGAGATGGCAGTAGGGTGAATAGCTATACCGTTGAGTTCCGCCGAGGCACAGAGCTAGTGGAGACTGTGGCTTCAACCATCATAAACCGAGGCTGGGGACTCCTCAGGCTGGAACCCTCCAGGATGTCTCTGGAGGAGATCTTCCTGAAGCTGACAACCACCGAGGAGGCGGAGGAAGGTTGAGCCCAGCAAGCGTCATTAACGCCGCCGGCAAGCCCCTGGCCTTTCTAGTGCCCAGGAACATAGTCGCCATAGCCTGGAAAGAGACCAAGGCGTACTTTACGTCGCCCATGGCCTACATAGTGGGCGGCGTCTTCGCGGCCTATACGGGCGTCATCTTCGTTTTCAGCGTCAGCGGCGCCTTCCCAGAAGCCAGCATAAGGGACCTGGTCACCCCCGCCACCTTCTTCTTTGTCATACTGGCCCCGGCCCTTACCATGCGGCTCATAGCCGAGGAGCAGAAGCTGGGCACCCTGGAGCTTCTCCTTACGGCCCCCGTGCGAGACTATGAAGTAGTTATCGGAAAATACCTGGCCAGCCTATTGATCCTGATGAGCTGCCTGGCCCTCACGCTCTACTTTGTCGTTCTCCTCTACTGGTACGGCGACCCGGATACCGGCCCCGTGGTGAGCGCCTATCTTGGGATGCTGCTATACGGAGCGGCCGCCCTCTCGGTAGGCCTATTCACATCCTCCTTGAGCGCGAACCAAATAGTGTCAGCCGTCATCGCAATCTTCATTCTTGTCTTCCTGGGAATAATAGACCTGGTGGCTGACCTGGTCAGCGGTATAGGCCAGGAGGTGCTGGAGCAGATGTCCCTTACCAGGCATTTGGAGGACTTCCCCAGGGGTGTTATCTCCACCAATGACCTCATCTACTTCGTCTCACTGATCGCCCTATTCCTCTTTTTCGCCGTAAGAAGCCTAGAAACGCGAAGGTGGAGATAGGGTGACAGAACCTCCTATTCTCGACAGCCCTGAAGAGAAGGGGCCGAGCTTCTTCAGTCGTATCCGCTCCAACGTTGGATACATCAGCTTTATCTTCACTACGGTGGGGGTCATAGCCTTCCTTGGTGGAGGGGTAGCTTACCTGCTAATAGATGAGATCCGCGGTTTCTCTCTGACCGTCGTTACAATAGGGGCAGGTCTGCTGCTACTGGCGCTGGGCCTCTCATTCCGGCAGGTCACCGTTGCGCTAACCGGCCGCCGTGGCCGTTACGGTTTTAACACCCTGGCCATGACAGCCGCCTTCCTGGGCATCGCCGTCCTGGTCAACCTCCTGGCCTTTCGCAATGATACACGCATAGACGTCACCTACACCAGGGAGTTCAGCCTTGCCCCCCAGACGGCGAAACTCCTCAAAAACCTGGAGGAGTCTGTTCGAGCCACGGCCTTCTTTGCTCCCTCTACAAGGCTAGAAGTCCAGCAACTGCGAGACATATCTGAAGACCTGCTCACGGAGTATGACAGACGCTCCACCAAATTCGACTTCCGGTTCGTTGACCCAGATCTGCGGCCGGAAGAAGCCCGGAGGCTGCAGATAACCCAGTCCCCTGCCATTGTTTTCGAGGCCATGGATTCGGGCAGGATATACCAGATCGCCGGGCCCGTAGAGCAGGAATTCACCACCGCCCTACTTGTCGTGACAGGGGTGGAGCAGAAGAAGGTCTACTACCTCACCGGTCACGGAGAACCCTCTATTACCGATCCCAACGATCCCACGGGGTATAGCATTGCCGCTAGAGGTATTGTGGGAGACAATTACCGCCTGGTGCCCCTCAGCCTTCTGGACGAAAGGCAACGGGGCTGGCCTGAAGATGCCGCCGCTTTGGTGGTAGTTCGGCCCGAGAAGGACCTCCTGAAACAGGAGAGGGATGTCCTCTACAACTACCTCAGAGAGGGGGGAGAAGCTCTCTTCCTGGTGGAGACGGACACCCCCGCAGCCTTTAAGGAGATCCTGGGAAGATGGGGCATCAAATTGGGGGAAGGGGCTATCGTAGACCCATCCAGCCACATCGCCAATGAGGAGAGGACCCCAATTCTTCAGAGGTTCTCCTACGTGAATCAAACAGAGATAACCCCTGACCTGGCTCAAACCTTCTTCCCAGATGCCACATCCATCGACCCTGCGGTTGAGCTTGAGGAGTTAGAGGGCACCATCCTGGTCAGCCCCCTAGGGCTGACCTCCTTTGATAGCTGGCTGGAGACAGACCCCGAAAAGAACGAATATGACGAGGCCACTGACACCCCAGGCCCCTTTGCCATTGGAATAGCCCTCAGGGCCATTGCGCCCCTGGGTGAAGAGCCTCTCCCTTTGGATGGCGGCGAACCCGACCTCACGAGCATTGTTGCCATCGGGGACTCGGACTTCGCCAACAACAGGTTCTTCACCTCCCTCAGCAACGGGGACCTGTTCCTCAACTCACTCAACTGGCTGGCGGAGGACTTCGAACTCATCTCCATCAGACCCAAGCCTAGCCCCTTCCGGGAATTGGTCCTCACCACGCGGGAGTTCGACTTCATACGCTGGTCCAGCTGGCTTCTCATGCCCCTGACGGTGCTGGCCCTTGGAGGGGCTGTGTGGTGGAGAAGACGCTAGTGTTCTGGGTCTGGGGAAGAACCTGTGTAACAAGTGGCCGCTCTTCGACAAGCTCAGGGTGAACGGAATGGGCTATTTCCCCTTCGTGGCGGCCTTGTCTAACCCCGAAGCCGCGAGGGAAACCGCCAAGACTTATTTGAAGTACTTATATAACAGGACGCTAGCATGAGCCTGAAGACCACCCTGGTGCTTATATTTCTCGTCGCCATAGTCGGCGGTATCGTTTACGTAAACCCCTTCGAAAAGGAGGAGGAGAAGGCTCCTGAGCCACCCCTCTTCTTTGCCGTGGAAGAAGACCGCATCAACCGCATAGGTATAACCCTTCAAGGGCAGTCGGCTTCCTTCATCAAGACGGGCCAAAGTATACAGTCGTGGCAGTTCGAGTCCCCCTCCGGCATTCCAGTAAGTCACTACCGTTGGGGCGGCATACCCCTCCTCCTGAGCGGCCCCAGGTCCAAGCGACAGCTGCCCATCGAAAGTTGGGCCAACCTGGAGCAGTTCGGCCTAGATGCCCCCTCCATTACTATTGACCTTGGGCTAACGAGTGGCAGGGGACTCACGCTACTTCTGGGCGATAAGACGCCCGATGAGCTGGCCCATTACACCAAACAGCAGGACAATCCCACGGTTTTCCTGCTGGATAACACCTGGGGAGATCTGATGTCCCGCCTGGTGGCCAGTCCTCCTTATCCCTCCTGGTACCCCCAGAAGAGCCCGGAAGACATTGTAGGGCTCAGGGTTTTCAAAGGCGAAACGGAGCTGCGCATCGAGAAGGATGAGAACGGCTGGCACCTTTCGGCAGACACCGACATTCCGGTGGACTCGCAGCAGTGGGAACCCGTGTTGCCTCTTCTAGCCGGCCCGCCCTCCGTAACCATCGTGGAGCCAGCAACAGAGGACCCCAGCGCCTTCGGAATAGACGAAACGTCCGACGAGATAAGGATCGGGTTCAGCTTTAAGTCCAGTCAAGGCTTACGATACACAGAAGAGCTGAGTATTCTAATTGGAGACAGCGCCGCCGACGGCGCAGGGTATTATGCGCTGCCCTGGGGGCCTGCGCCCCTAGCCCTGAGCGAAGACCCTTCTCCCATCCTTCTCGTGGACGCTCAGTGGGCCGAGACCCTCCTGAGTCTGGTCGACGATCCCCCCATTACTGCTCCCGCCGACGGAGCCCCCGCAAGCTAAAGGGCTGGGCTTCCTCTGTCGCATCGCTTTCCCCAATCTTTCTGGGAACCGTTCACAAACGGAAGCACATCTGAAATCTTTGAGGCTTCCCTGAGGGATCGGCGTATCTGATAGCTTAGGGAGTGCAGGGGGGCACGCCCCCTGTTGGGGAGTTTGAGGGGTTCCCCACCTTCGCAAAATAAACCTAGGAGGGTACAGGGAACCCCCTGTTGGGGGTTCAAGGGGGTGTCCCCTTTGGATAAAACCTCTGGGCGGGTGGGTGGGAAAGAAGCGTTGTATTTTTGTGCAAGGCCGAGGTGTCCCCACAAACCTATAAGCACAACGAGGGCGGGTGGGTAGAAGATCAGGTTAGCTTCTAGACGAAATAAAAGGGAATTATAACTAATTCTTGACAGGGCTGAAGTAATCAGCTATGATTCTAGCATCCCTATTCAGAAGGTCGTGACACGAATGATGACCACCTCTTTCCCCGTCACATGCCCTCAGTGTGGCTATCGCATCATGAAGACGCTGGGGGAGTTGGAGCCGGTAGACGATTTCAGATGCCCCGATTGTGGGCTCCTCATCAAAGTGAGGGGCCTCCGTGAGACCCTCCAGGAGCACCGTCAGGTTATCGACAAACTCCGGCGGAATATGCGGCGCATGTTCCCCAAGAAGTGATTCAAGGTCTTGTATTTGCCCGGTCGCGCCGGACCCGTCGAACTTGAGCGTCATCATTGCGTTACTCCTGAAGGAGAATATATCAAAAGGGGACAAGCATTGCAAGGAGGCCCCATACCTCTACAACCCCGCTTGGCATGCCTATGGGTCGCGCTCATTGGCCTAGGTGTCCTGATTCTGACGGTTGCATGTTCGTCTTCATCACCCGCGCCAACATCCACGCCTACGCCGAGCACGCCAATCGCTACACCCACTCTTGCGCCAACATCCACGCCTACGCCGAGCACGCCAACACACGTTCCTTCGCTTGGCGTGACGTGCGCGCAGGTCTATCAGTCGCTCGTCGCTTCATCGGTAAGCTGGGTGCCACAGGGCCGACTTAACCGGCACACGGAGGATTGGCACTCCACGATGACGCTCGGTGGTGCCATTATGGTTGACCTATTCGGCCCATGCATGGGGCTAGAGGCGGTGGAAATATGGTTCAGGCAGACAGCCCCTCTCGACCAGGTAATCATCACGCGTGACATCGTGGTTGCAGCAGCGGCGCCTGACCATGCCGCAAAAGTCGGCGCGTGGTTCGACGACGCCCTTGAACGCATGGTGGAAACGGGGGATCTCGTCCAGCGAGAGCATCTCTCTCAAATCTACCTGACGATGGCCTATTTGGAGAGGTCGAACCAGTTTGCGTACATCATGGATGTCAAGCCGCAGCAATGAGCGTAAGGTCAACCTCCAATCCCTTGGCGAGCTATCGGGTGTTACACCATTAGGAGGAAGCATTGATACCAGAAACCACAGGAGGGGATGGGCAGAAAGGAGGTGCGCAAAATGAATGAGCTCGCAAAGAGGCTAACAGGCCTTGACGAACAAGCTCGCCCCGTAATGGCAATGGGCCGGTGAGTCGCGGTCTGTAACCGGCTCCCAACCGAAGGCCGCAAACAAATAGCCCAAATCCGGGCGGTAGGTTAACGCTACGTTCCGGAAATCTCACGCCCACCCTCTCCTGTGGTTTTCACGCGATTAGGTCTTGATACCGGAGCCGTTGCCCGAACATACCCCGGGCAATCTCCGCCATCTGGTCGATGGTGTTCAGGGGCCGGTCGTTGTGCCTGCCCTCGAACTCCCCGACGTAGCGGTGAAGGTGCTTGACGCTGAACTGGTGATAGACGCCGTGGTATCCGCGCTTGAGCATCGCCCAGAACGACTCCATGCCGTTCGTGTGGGCCATCCCGTCAACGAACTCCTTGGCCGAGTGGTTGACAGCCTTGTGGGAACGCCTCAACCCCGCGTAGGCGGCCGCTTCGTCCGTGTAGACGATGGTGTCGGCTGACGTATGCTGATACACGAACCCTTGGAGCGTAGACCTGTCCACGGACTCTACCGGCATGGCGGTTATCTGGTTAGTCTCCCGGTCCTTCATTCCCACGACGGCCGCCTTGCCAACCGTCCCGCGAGTGTGGAGCTTCTTGCCCTTGTGCTTGTTGGTTTCCTTGCCCCCGATAAAGGTTTCATCGGCTTCGACGGGCCCATTGAACAGAGGATCACCGCCCTGCATGGCCTTGCGGATACGGTGGAGCATGTGCCAAGCGTTCTTTTGGGCAATATCCAGGTCACGATGCAACTTCATGCTGGAGACACCCTTGAGGTTCGTGGTCACGAGATAGATCGCAATTGCCCACTTCCGCATCGGCAGGTTGGAGCCCTGCATGACCGTACCGAACTTGACGCTGAAGTAGGAGCGACAGTCCGGGCACCAGTAGGGCATCGGCTTGTCGTTAGGGACTACGCTGGTATTGATGCTACCGCACTTGACGCAAGCCCGGCCACCAGGCCAGCGAGCTTCCTCGAACCACTGGCGGGCTGACGCCTCGTCAGGGAACATCTTGAACAGTTCCAGCAGGCTGATTCCGGTTCTGTGAGACTTGCCTGGACCTGGCATAATCGTTCTCCTTGCCCGTTGTTTCTCTAGCTCAATCATAGCTGATTACGCCTGTTTTGTCAAGTATTAGTTATAATTCCCAAATAAAAGGCCTTAGTTGAGGCCGGTTTCAGATAGCCCTAGAGGTTAGCCCTGCTTCCCCAGCAGTTGGACGGCCTTTGCTATTCGCCCGAGGCACCTCTGCCTTCCTATCACTTCCATGGTTGCGAAGAGGGGTGGCGCCGCATCCCTCCCCGTGGTGGCCACCCGCAGTGCGCCGAAAAGCTGACCCGCCTTCAACCCCAACTCCTGGGCCAGCGGACGCAGTGCGTTCTCCAGGCCTTCTGCCTCGAAGAGGTTCACCGACTCGACGCACGCCAGCGCCGCCTCCAGGGACGACACGGTGCCTTCCAGGGTCATGCCCTTTTGCAGCAGCATCTCCTGTTCGTGCTCCAACTCCTCGGTGAAAAAGTAGGCGATAAGCTCGGAGGCCTCCCCCAGGGTCTTGATGCGTTCCTGTATCAGGGGCACCACCTGCCGCAGTAGTGACAAGTCGATGGGGCGAGGCGCCTCCGCCGGCAGGCCTCCCTCCGATGGCGGACGCTCCAGGAAGGGGATCAACCGCTGGGCCAACTCCTCCTGGGATAGCTGGCGAATGTAGTAGCCGTTCATCCAAGTGAGCTTCTCAGTGCTGAAGATGGCTCCCGGCTTACCGATGCGCTCCAGGCTGAAGTGGCGGATAAACTCCTCCCTGTCCATGATCTCGGTGGTCTCATCCAGAGACCAGCCCAGCAGCGTCAGGAAGTTGAGCACCGCCTCCGGCAGGTAGCCCATCTCCCTGTATTCCAGCAGCGACGTGGCGCCATGTCGTTTGCTTAGCTTGGAGCGGTCGGACCCCAGAATCATAGGGAGGTGAGCGAAGAGGGGGGGCTCATAGCCCAGGGCCTGATAGATCTGCAGATGCCTGGGGGTGCTGGGCAGCCACTCCTCGGCCCGCATTACGTGACTTATCTCCATGGCGTGATCGTCAACTACGTTGGCCAGGTGGTAGGTGGGAAACCCGTCGGACTTGAGGATTATGAAGTCGTCCAGGAGCCTATTCTCAAAGGACACCTGCCCGCGAATAACATCCCTGAAAGAGGTCTGGCCCTCTAGGGGCATCGCGAAGCGTACCACCGGCGTGATGCCCTTCTCCTGGGACTCCTTACGCTCCTTCTCCGAAAGGTTTCGGCACTTCCGGTCGTAGCCGAGAGGCTCCTTCCGTCGCTGCTGCTCCAGCCTCATCTCCTCCAGCCTCTGGGGAGAGCAGTAGCAATGATATGCCTGACCCTCCCCCAGCAGCCTTTCGGCGGCCCCCCGGTAGAGCTCTAGCCGCTGCGACTGATAGTAGGGCCCCTCATCCAAGTCCAGTTGCAGCCAGCGCAGCGACTCCAGAATCCCCTCGACACCCACCTCCACCGTGCGCGCCTGGTCCGTGTCCTCGATGCGCAGGATGAAGACGCCTCCGTGATGCCTGGCGAAGAGCCAGTTGAAGATGGCGGTACGTATATTGCCTACGTGGGGCTCCCCCGTGGGGCTGGGGGCGTATCGGACTCGTACGCTCATAGGACCTATTCTTTCTAAGTGCGACACCATTCTAGCACCCAGGAGAAGGGTAATCCAGAATCAGTTCCATCTGCCAAGCTCTATTACATCCCACGTATCTACCCAGGGAAGGCAGGACTTCGCTATTCACTAACCAGGGGGTCTCAAGGGGGCGCTGCCCCTTTGGCGGGGGTCTGAGGGTGTCCCCCAGAAGGTTTCAAGGGCGGGTGGATGGGATCTAATATGTGCGCCTTTAACCCCTATCCCCAGTAGGTTATAATACGAATGTACCTAGCTGTGGGGATATAGCTCAACTGGGAGAGCGCGGCGTTCGCATCGCCGAGGTTGGGGGTTCGAGCCCCCCTATCTCCACCAAGGTTAAATTAGGCAGAACTGTGCGCTGGGTACTAACCTCCATCCCTAAGTCCCCCTCTTTGGCCTGGTCGTAAGCCAGTTCTGCGCCCGCAATATCCATCACGCAAATCCCAATGTGCTTCACGTTCGTATCTAATCGTTATCTGGTTGCGACCGGGTATCCTGGCATCTGACCCTAGTCCAGCCAGAAAGGGGTGATGGCATTGATGGAGGTATTTATCGAAACCAGATAGGTTTTCCGGAAAAAACGTTGATGGATTGCTATATTAGTGCCCATGTGAGCGTCAGATGCCGATATTAGTCTCGGCGGCCTATGTTCCTGGGGGTGGTTTTTGACCAGGGCTATAGCAGGCGTTTTTCCGATTAACCGACCTCTGCAGCGCTTGACACATAGGGTGTATCGTGCTAAAAATAGGGCCGACGAAATATTTTGGCCGACCGCTGCCTCAACGGCCAGATAAGGAAGCCATTCCTTATAGCAGCCTAGGTCATAAACCCCACCAATCCACGATGGGGCCACTTTTTCAGCGCCACCCACCACTGCCGACCTATGTTTGGCGCTAGCAGACGATGAGGGTTTATGCAAACCAGGTGGAGCTCGAGGAAACGTACGTTGAGAGAAGGGTGGCGGAGGAGACTTGACGCCTCGGGCGCACAACGTCTGGGAGACCAACGGAAGGATGAGAAGAGCTAGGCGATAACCTTAGCCCAAGAAGGAGGAGCAATAGTGAAGGCACTACAAGCCCATATATGGAAGGTCATACTTATGGTAGTGGCTACCTTGGCGTTGGCGATGTTCGGAGTCGCCTGCGGTGGGGATGACGATAAGGACTCTGCGCTCGGGACCGGGGATATACAACGTGGCGGGGTCCTGAAGGTGACGGTGTTCGGGACCCACACCACGCTGGACCCGCCTTTCCATCTGACCCAATCGGACATCTTGATCACTCAGCACACCTACGACAACCTGGTTATGGTCCAGCCAGACATGACGCTGAAGCCCATGCTGGCGACGTCCTGGGCGCCCAATGCAGACCTCACATCATACACCTTCAACTTGCGCGAGGATGTGAAGTTCCATCACGGCAAGGATTTCAAAGCGGAGGATGTCGTTGCCTCGTTCCAGCGGATGATAGACCCCGTCCTGGACCCCCCATCGCGGGGCGCACTCGCCTTCATCCAGAACGTGGTCGCCCTTGATGACTTAACAGTCCGCTTCGACCTTGACGCTCCCAGCGCTACTTTCCCGGAGTCTCTATCACTCTATCAAGGGCGGATCTTCCCCTCGGACGTCGATTCTGATCGGCTGGCCCTGGAGGAGTTCGGCACGGGGGCGTTCATGATCAGCGAGCACCTGCCAGGAGAACGCACGGTGATGGTGCGCAATCCAGACTACTGGGACGAGGGTCTGCCCTACCTGGATGGGATAACCCTCCTCACAATTCTCGAATCCGCGACCCGCGCCGAGGCGCTCAAGAACGGCGACGTGGACCTTATTTTCGATATGGAGATTACGAACGCCGGTGTCATTGAGGCCGACTCCAATACCACGGTGTTCCAGGCGGCCAGCCCATCCTACATGGGCATTTACATGGACACGACGGTGCCGCCTTTCGACAACGTGCTGGTTCGTAGGGCCGTTCAAGCGGCGACGGACCGGCAAACCATCCTCCAAGCGGCGCTGTTGGGGAAGGGCGGCATCGCCTCTGATCACCCTATTCCGCCCAACGACCCCCATTTCGCGTCGCAGTATGCGCCTCCCGACTACGACACCGACCTGGCCAGGTCGCTGCTGGAGCAGGCCGGGCACCCGAACGGCGTAGACCTCACCTTGCACACGAGCGACGCAGGGGCGCCCATGGTGGAGATGGCGGTGGCGATGAAAGAACGGGCTGAACCTGCCGGCATCCGAATAACCATTCGGGAGGTGCCAGAGGAAGACTTCTGGTCCTCAGTGTGGCTGCAGCAGCCGTTCACCACCATTTGGTGGAACGGCCGGCCGCCGGACGCGGCACTCAGCGTTACGACCCTCAGCGACGCCCCTTGGAACGAGGCGAAGTACAATAACCCGACTGTCGACCAGTTGATCACCCAGGCGCGTGGACAGGAGAGCCTAGCGGACCGCCAGGCGACCTACGGGGAGATTCAGCGCATCCTCATAGACGAGGTGCCTCGTGTTCTCGCCGTGTTCCGGCCGGTCCTAAGCGGTGCGAGCAACGATTTGCGAGGCTTCGCGGCCCATCCGTTGAACTGGCCGATTCTCCACGCCGCCTGGCTGGATAGATAACGGCCCGCCCAACGGGTCATGACCGGGCGTCATTTTTTAGAGCGGGACGAAGAAGAACCTCAGTGTAGAGTATGGCTTCTTCGTCCCGCCGCGAATCCCTCACGCCGTTTCCCATGGGCACTACGAAGGAGGAGAAGGCCATACGCTGGCTCCCCTTTCGGCCCTTCCGCTTCGCTCTCCAATACGCCCCGATTCTATCGGGGCTATCCGCCTGTGGCAGATGAGCGAGGCGTCATCGGACAGGACGGACAAGCTCTATCGTGAGCGGTCTGTTCTGGCAGAAATGAAACGGACAATGAGCTCTCGCAAGAGGCTGGAGATATCATGGCGCGTTATCTCACCGTGCGCCTCGGCTTGATCGTGGTCACCCTTCTGGTGGTCTCCCTGGCCATCTTCACCACTACAGAAGTGCTGCCGGGGGATGTGGCGGTGATGATGCTCAGGCAGGGCGCAACGGAGCAAAATCTGAAAAAGGTGCGGGAAGACCTGCGCCTGGACCGTCCCGCCCATGTGCGGTATGTGAGCTGGATCGGCAATGTCGTTCAGGGCGACTGGGGCGACTCCTACTTCCAGAAACGGCCCATTGTGGATATTGTGAGGGGCAGACTGGGGAACTCAATAATTCTTGCCGTGTTTGCCTTCCTGGTGGCGGTCCCCACGGCAGTCGTAGTCGGCATATGGGCTGGGGTGCGTCCGGACTCTCCGGGAGACCGGATAGCGAGCGTGACCAGCCTGGTGGGGATCTCGATGCCGGAGTTCGTGACTGGAGTGCTCTTAATAGTCATCTTCTCTTCGACGCTTGACCTCTTGCCGTCGACCAGCATCGTTCTCCCGGGCACCAATCCGCTGACAAGGCCAGAGATCCTGGTGTTGCCAACGCTCACACTCACCGGGGTCTTGTTCGCCTATGTCATGCGCATGACACGGGCCAACGTCATTGAGGTGATGCAGACCAACTATGTGCGCACGGCCATCCTGAAGGGCCTGCCCATGAGGCGGGTCATCTTTCGTCACGTGCTCCCCAACGCCATGCTGCCGACCATCAGCGTCATCGCCATGAACACTGGGTGGATGCTGGGAGGGCTCATCATCGTGGAGAGTGTATTTGCCTATCCAGGGCTGGGACTGCTGTTGCTGAGCTCGATCCAGAATCGCGACGTGCCTCTGTTGCAGGTCCTGGCGCTCCTCACCGCCGGGACCTATGCCCTAAGCAACCTGGTGGCGGACCTGATCTACGCCGCCCTGGACCCGCGGATTAGGCTGGCGTGATGGCGGTCCCAGTGTACACAGGCAGGATTCGAACGGGCGTGACCCGCGCCGTTGGTGCGGGAGTTGGGCCCGTTGGCCGAAGTGTAAGGAATTTTCTCAGGCTGGCGCTGGCCACAACAGCAGGACGGATCGGGCTACCTATAGTGGCGTTGTACCTCATGTTGGCTCTCATTGGCCCGTGGTTGGCGCCCTATTCAGCAACCGGCTTTCACTATGACGAGGCTGGTAAGGTCCAGCGGGCCAACCTGGACGGCTCCGGTGTGGTGGACCTGGCAGCCAACCTGCTTTCGGAACCAAAGTATATGGCCCTAGACGTGGCCGGCGGCAAGATGTACTGGACGGATTCCTCCACCTCTAAGGTCCAGCGGGCCGATCTGGACGGCTCTGCTGTGGAGGACCTGGTCACCGGGCTTGGCAGTCCTGAGGGCATCGCCCTGGACGTGGCCGGCGGCAAGATGTACTGGGTGGACTCTGGCGCCGATAAGGTCACCGATTCTGGCATCGTCGAGGTCACCGATAAGGTCCAGCGGGCCAATCTGGACGGCTCCGCCGTGGAGGACCTGGTCACATCCGGGCTCGCCCTCCCTCGGGGCATCGCGCTGGACGTGGCCGGCGGCAAGATGTACTGGACAGACTCCGCCACCTCCAAGGTTCAGAGGGCCAACCTGGACGGCTCCGCCGTGGAGGACCTGGTCACTCCGCTTGATTGTCGCCGCGGTCTGGCCGATCCTCTATGCAGACCTGCGGGCATGGCCCTGGACGTGGCCGGCGGCAAGATGTACTGGACGGACTCCGCCATCTCCAAAGTCCAGCGGGCCAACCTGGACGGTTCAGCCGCGGAGGACCTGGTCACCGAGCTTGGCAGTCCTGAGGGCATGGCCCTGGACGTGGCGGGCGGCAAGATGTACTGGGTGGACTCTGGCACGGATAAGATCCAGTGGGCTAACCTCGACGGCTCCGCCGTGGAGGACCTGGTCACCTCCGGCCTCACCCTCCCTCGTGGCATCGCGCTGGACGTGGCCGGCGGCAAGATGTACTGGACAGACGAGGCTGGGCTCCAGCAACTGCTGGGGCCGTCGTGGCAGTTCTGGCTGGGTACGGACCAGTTCGGACGCGACCTGCTGAGCCGGATGATGTCCGGGGCACGTTCCCTTATCGGGATGGCGGTAGCAGGGGCGGCGTTGGGCATAGCGCTGGGCACCGTGGTGGGCATGAGCGGCGGCTACAAGGGAGGTAGAGTAGACCAGGTGGTGATGCGGGTAATGGATGGGCTGATGTCCTTTCCCTCCTTGCTGCTGGCGCTGCTGGTGTTGACCACCCTGGGCGCAAGAGCTGCGCCAGTGGAGTGGCTGGAACCGATTTGGCAGGAGCTGCTGATCATGGTGACCATCGCCGTTGTCTTTATGCCCTTCGTGGCGCGGGTGATGCGGAGCGTGACGCTCTCTCTGAAAGAGAAGGAGTTCGTTCTGAGCGCTCGTCTACGGGGTGAACCGGCGGTTTACATCATCTTCCGCGAGATCCTGCCCAATGCTTTGCCGGTCCTGGGGGTGGAGGCCTCTGTGCGACTGAGCTACGCGATTCTTCTGGTCTCCTCTCTAGGGTTCCTTGGGCTGGGGGTCCAGCCGCCATCGCCCGACTGGGGCCTGATGATCAGCGATAGCCGAGGATTTCTGGTGGCTGTGCCCCGGCTCGCCCTGGTTCCTGCGGCGGCCATCGCTTCCTTGGTGGTGGGGGTCAATCTTCTGGCCGACGGCATCAGGCAAGCTACTGGACTGCCTCGGGAGCAGGTGGTGTCATGAAAGAACAAGCTAGCCGCGAAGCGCCTCTGGTGGAGGTGGACCGCCTGGCGGTCACCTTCTACACTCCACGAGGTACCGTGCGGGCGGTTCGCGAGGCATCATTGGAGGTCCGGCGCGGCGAGCTCCTGGGCCTGGTGGGCGAGTCAGGATGCGGGAAGTCCACCACCGCCTACGCCATCATGGGCTACCTTCCGGGCACGGCCCGCGTGGGCGGTTCCATCCTCTTCGAGGGCCAGGATATTGTTCGCCTGGGGCCTTCTCAGCCCAACCAGTCGAAGATGCCGTCTGGGAGGCTGTAAAGGAGGTACTCCATAGCCCTGAGCTTCTCGCCGAAGGGTACCAGTCTCGTCTAGTGCAGGCTGCGACCCCAGAGTCGTTAGAGGCGGAGCGGAAGCATATGGCCCTCGCCCTGAAGCGGGTCGAAGGCCAGGAGGATAGAGTAATGGACGCCTACATCAACGAGGCCATCGAGTTGGAACGCTCCAAGACCGCGATGAACAAGCTGCGGCAGCATAAGAAAGAGCTGGAGCAGGCAGTTCAAGACATCAGCCAGCGGGAGCAAAAGGAGCAGGAATCCCGCAAGACGGTGGAACACTTGGAGCGATTCTGCCAGGATATAACGCGGGGCATGGAAGCAATGACCTTCGAGGAGCGACAGCAGCTCCTAAGGCTTATCGTAGAGCGCATCACTGTGGAGAATAGTAGTGTCCGGATCGAGAGCGTGATTCCGACAGGTCACGATGATCAATTGCGTATCCGCCGTGGTGAGCTTATCGAACCATGAGTGACGAAGAAGGCGCGAACTTATTTAGTTAATGACCATTACGGCCAGCGTTGGGTTGTGCTACGTCGGAGGCTCTATCGCCACCGGCTGATTGAAGCGGGACAGGGCTATGTTCCGGACGATTCCGGGCTTCTCACCCGGGGTAACCACACCCGAGAATCGGGCCTCCAGGAGTCGCAGGGATTCAGTCTCTATCTTGAGGCGTACCTCCACTAGTTCCCCCTCCGCCACGTTTCCTAACAGCGGTTTCAGGGCCTCCGACGGCACGTTGCCGATGATGATGTAGGGGGTCTCCCGGTCGGTCTCTTTACCCTCCAGGACCACCTCTGTTACCTGAGACATGATGGCCGCGATGCCCTGCCTAGGGTTAAAGTACCCCAGTGGACTGACGTTTTGCGGCAGGGACTCCCAGGCGCCCGTCAGTGGGTTGGTCAGAAAGGCGTCGTCCCCCACCGTGATCAGCTCCACTTTGATGAAGAACTGCCCCAGAGTCCCGCTAAGCTCTACGCGAAGCCTGTCGGGCTTGGCCACGTCCCCCAGGGCCTCCTGCATAACGATACCGGCGAATATGGGGGTGCCGCCTCCCTTGTGGGTCAGGTGGAAACGGAAGGTATCCAGGTCGCTCATTACCTGGCCGGCCTCCCACACGATGATATCGGCGGGTATTGGCGTTGGCGTGGGAGTAGGAGGTGCCGCGGGTGTAGGCGTCGGAGAGGACCTGCCGCAGGAGGGACCGCCTGCCAGCAGCAACAGGAAGAGCAAGGCCAGGTAAACCGTTAGGGAAAGGGCCTTCACCGCCTTATCACTCCAGGCCCAGAGCCTGGAAAACCTCCATGAACTGGCCGGGGTTGCCCGGCTGGTACCAGGGGATCTTGTGGAGGATGACCCCCTCCTCGTCGATGACGTAGATGGCCCGGCGGGTGCGTTTCCCGTCTTCGCCCAACACGTCGTAGAGGCGGGCCACCTCCAGGCCCTCGTCGCTGAGGAGGGAGAAGGGGCAACCGCCCAGGGTGTCGCAGAAGGTCCGGTGAGACTCCACGCTATCGACGCTGATACCCAGGACCACCGCATCCATCTCCTGAATGGTGCCGTGCTCCTCCTTGAAGGAGGCGACCTCCTGGGTGCAGCTAGGGGTATTGTCCTCGGTGTAGAAGGCCAGGACTACCTTCTTGCCTCGGTTGACCTGGCTCAGGGTAACCGGGCCGTCAGTACTGGGAAGGGTGAAATCTGGCGCTTTCTCGCCCACTTCCGGCAATCTGAGACTCCTCATATCACGTGATGTCTATTCAGTGGGGCCTTTGAGCTTTAGGGTCGCCTCGGCCACCCGCTGGCCCAGCGCTCGTCCCTGGGCCACATCGTCCTCGTTAACGGCTCCGGCCACAGTGGCGCCGTAGTAGGAGCCGGACACCGCCATGGTGTCGTTCCAGGGCAACCCAACTATGATCATGCCGCAGGCCAGCATCCAGTGGATGAGGCCCAGCAGGGTTATCTCCAGGCCGGAGTGACGACCTCGTCCCGTGGTAAAGGCCGCCCCCACCTTGTTCCTCAAGGAGCCCTCCAGCCACAGGTCGCCCTGGTTATCCAGCCAGGACTTCATGAAGCCGGTGACGCCACTCCAATTGGGGGAGCCCAGGATGATGGCATCGTGGTCCAGGAGGTCCTTTTGCCCCGCCGCGTCGATGTGTTTAGCCACGACACTGACCCCGTGGACTTGCCGCACGCCCTCAGCCACGGCCGCGGAGAGGGCCTCGATTTGTGGCCCGTGGGCGTCATAAAGAACCAGAACCGATACGCTCATAGGAAGTGAGGCCTTGGACGAGGCTGATTAGGGGTCGGAGCAGTCCCTGGTATAACCACAGTTGGGGCAGGTTATCTTGCAGTGCACATGGACGGCCTTGCTGCCACAGATTTCGCAGTACACCTCTTGGGACTCAGCGGCCATGGGCTGTCTCCTGTCAGGCTACAGGGGAGTATAGCAAAGGGCGGAGTGAGGGGCAACGAAGGAGCATTATTCATAGCCTTGGCTAAAAGTAGTATGATACTCCAGCGAGCAAGCTTGTGTCGTAGGGGGCTGAGGCCAGCGTGTCATGAGTGTGGATGTCCGAGCATATCTGCCGAGCGATGATGAGCCAGTCCGAGAGATTGAATATATCGTAGGCTTGCCAAAATACGCTACTGAAGCCAGCGCGTCTTCTCGTCGTGGGTTTAGACCACTGACATACCTATTCGCACCGAGGAAAGCCATCAGCTGAATATGACTGGATATATGGATAGGCTCGGCCTAGTTTTCATCGACCTCCAGCAAGACCGAACCTATTTGAGGAAATTTCACACACATGGTAATCACCGTAATCCAGATGGCTCTCCCGTTGATGGAACACATATGCATTTCCCATCGATGAACTATCCACTCGCTTATAAAAACCAGAGTTATGCCTATCCTGTCGACTGCGCGGATAACGAATACGACACAATAAGAGAAGCCGTAGAGTTTCTAAGTACCGAATGGGACATTCTGATCGAGGTATGGCAACCCAATCTGGAAGCACCCTACTCGGAGGAAAGACCATGATGACCGAGCAGAAATGTGCTGAACTGAAGCAGGAGTTCATGCAGTTCTTGCAGTCGCAGGTGGACACATATTTAGCTAGAGGAGGCGCCTGTGCTATTAGATTACCTTTCCTTGATAACGTGGGTGACCCTATTCACATCGCAGTCTATGACGATGGCGACTCGCTCCGCATAGAGGATACAGGAACAATAGCTGGACACCTGTTTACTTTGGGTCAACATACACTAAATACTCCCGCATTTAGACTGCTAAAAGAGATTGCACAGGCATACGACCTGACGCTGGACTTCGATAATGGTGCTGTGACAACTAAAGCAAATGCTGAAAGCGCTGTACAGCGCGTAATGGATATGACCAAGGCCATAATCACGATGGTAACTGCAACCCCGTTTATCCGCGTGTCACCACACAGAGTTAAGTCTGCGGGGCAGCGTCTTCGAACACGAATTAAGCGAGCATACAAGGATGCCAACATCCTGGATTTGGTCCAAGACCAGTATGAATTACCTGGAGAGAGCGGAATCGACTGGCCGATTGACTTTCATTGGTGGCTGCAAGCCGAACATCTTACCCCAATTCATAATAACGGAAGGCAGCATATATACGTTGTGGCTGCCGACTTCAATGTCCAAGATCCGCTCATCAAAGCAAATCATGTTGCCGCACTAGGATTGGACGCCAAGCGTAATTCCCGGAGGGACGACCTGCGGGTTGTTGTTGACCGCAGCCGTAAGGACTCTGAGGCACGCGAGGCGATTTCATTATTGAGGATGCACAGTGAGAAATTGGGGATTAAGATATATGATTTCGATTCTCCCGACGAGCATGATGCATTCATTCACCAATCCACGAGGGAAATCCTAGAAGATGCAGGTTCAGCCTGGAGGGACTTCTGGCTTGAGACATCTGGCCTCACCTTCGGCTCACAGCACTAGGCCACTTTCCTCACGAGTGCCCTTTGCCCAGTAGCCAACGCCTGTGCCTGCATGAGTACCAGTGCCATCATGCAGCGCGCCTCCACTTTCATCAAGCCCCTGACCCGTATACTGTTGAGCCTCCGGTGTCCTTTGAGGCGTCCGAATATCCGCTCAACACTCTGCCTACGAGAGCAGACCATTCGCCATTCGGCGGTCTCAGGGCGAGCGGGCCTGCGGCTAACCTTGTGCATGCGAACTTGCGCAACTGAGTACTAGTTACCCAGGACTTGCTTGGCGGTAGCGCCTATCTCGGCTGGAGAGGGGGCGATGGTAACCCCAGCCTCCTTCAAGGCCCGGGTCTTCTCGTCGGCGCGGGCGGCGGCGCCCGTGATGATGGCCCCGGCGTGGCCCATGCGACGGCCCGGAGGAGCCGTCTGCCCTACGATGAGGGCGATTACCGGCTTGCTGAACTCTCCCCTAATGTATTCCGCCGCCTCCTGCTCCTTGGTGCCGCCGATCTCACCTATGAACACCACAGCCTCGGTCTCCGGGTCCTCCTGGAAAAGCTGGAGGATGTCCACGAAGGATGTGCCGACCAGAGGGTCGCCGCCGATGCCCACGCAGGTGGACTGTCCCAGCCCTTGCTGGGTGAGCTGCCAGACAGCCTCGTAGGTCAGGGTGCCGCTCCTGGAAACGACGCCCACATGGCCGGGGGTATGTATGTTTCCCGGCATGATGCCCATCTTGCATTTAGCGCCGGGGGAGATGAGGCCGGGGCAGTTGGGCCCAGTGAGCCTGGTTTCCTTGCCCTCCAGGTAGCGCACCACCCTCACCATATCCATCACGGGAATGCCCTCGGTGATGCAGGAGACCAGGGGTATTCCCGCATCGGCGGCCTCCAGGATGGCGTCGGTGGCGAAGGCTGGAGGGACAAAGACCAGGGAGGCGTTGGCTCCCGTCTCCTTTACGGCCTGCTGCACGGAGTTGTACACCGGCACCTTGTCCTGGAAGAGGGTACCACCCCTGCCTGGAGTGACTCCCGCCACCACGTTTGTGCCGTACTCCATGCAACGCTGCGTGTGGAGGCTCCCCTCGCGGCCGGTGATTCCCTGCACCAGGAGGCGAGTGTTCTCATTCACCAGAATGCTCATACTGCTACACCGCCGCCTTGATGGCCTCGGCGGCCCCCTGGAGGTCGTTCACCAGAGTCACGTTAAGCCCCGACTCTGAAAGGATGCGGCGGGCCTCTTCGGCGTTGGTGCCCAGCAGGCGTGCCACCACCGGCACCTTCGGATAGCCTGCCTGCTTCAAGGCTTGGAGAAGCCCCCGGGCCACGGTGTCGCAGGCCAGGATGCCACCGAAGACGTTTACCAGCACCCGGGTCACTTTGGGGTCCGAGAGGATGATACCGATGCCCTTGGCCACCTTCTCCTCATCGGCGGCGCCCCCGATGTCCAGAAAGTTGGCCGGGTTGGCCTCCGCCATCCTTGTAACGTCCATAGTGGCCATGGCCAGTCCGGCGCCGTTGACCATGCACCCGACGTCGCCGTCCAGCTTGACGTACTTGATATCGTACTCGGCGGCTCTGACCTCTATGGGATCCTCCTGCTCCGGGTCTGCCAGCTCCTTCAGGTCTGGATGGCGGAACATGGCATCGTCGTCGAAAGTAATCTTGGCGTCCAGGGCCAAGAGGCGTCCATCGTCCGTCAATACCAGAGGGTTGATCTCCACCAGAGAGCAGTCCTTGGCCTCGAAGACCCGGCAGAGATTGGAGGCGATATCGCTTATGGGCCGCGCCAGCTCCGGCTTGAGATTCATCCCGTAGGCCAGGGCGCGTCCCTGGAAGGGCTGAAAGCCTATGGCGGGGTCAACTTTCATCCTTATGATCTTCTCCGGTGCGCTGGCCGCTACCTCTTCGATCTCCATGCCGCCTGCCTCACTGGCCATTACCGCAACGCCCCGGGAGTCGGCGTCTACTACCACGGCCAGGTACAGCTCCTTGCCGATGTCCATGGCCTCCTCCACCAGTACTCTCCTCACAGGCACCCCTTCCGGCCCCGTCTGGGGGGTGACCAGGCTCCCGCCAATAAGGGAGGACGCCGCCTGGGCGGCCTCCTCCGGCGACGAGACCACCTTGATGCCGCCACCTTTCCCGCGGCCTCCAGCGTGCACCTGGGCCTTTACCACCACTTTTCCGCCCAGCTCCTGCGCTATGGCCCTGGCCTCATCAGGAGTTGAGGCCACACCTCCTCTGAGGATGGGCACTCCCGACTGGGAGAAGATCTCCTTTGCTTGGTATTCGTGAATCCTCACAGAGCAACTCCTCGGGTTTTGTTGACACATTCAACAAAACGAGGTTCCTGCTAGAGAACGTGTCAAGGGGAAGGTCGCAGCTAATAATGCCCTCATGTCTGCGCCCCTGTCAACCAGTGCGGTAGGGCATCGGCAAACAGAGAATTGAGCCAATGGATACCAGGTTGCGCCCAAGGTACTCCCCAAAGCGCCACCGGGTGTCATCCCTTATGACCCTCTGAGCTAACAGGCCCGCCCCTGGCGTCTGACCAAACAAGACGCTGTTGGGCATCGGCCTCCGACCCCTTGTGACTTACCTTCTGCTTTGGCGGAATGCCATTATTGATGACAGCCAATCATCTCTTGGGATAACTTCAGGCCATGAGGCTAAAGCAATCCCGCAAGGCGCATGACCCATGATGAAGAAGTACCGCCTGACCCTTCTGTTTGCTGTAACCGCTGTAGTGGTGATAGTCATCGCAGCTATCGCCGTAAACCGGATTATCGGAGACCTTGCGGAGAACAACCTGATAAGGATCGCTGAGGAGAACACGGCTCGGGATGGGCTACATATGCAGGCCATGATAAGACGCGGACATGGCATGTCCGGTATGGCACCTACTAATGGCGAGGCTATGCAGACCATGCATGAGCCTATGCAACTAACCCTGCAATATCTGACAAGCCCCGAGGGTTTGGATAGTCACTATCGAATGTTGGTGGAGGGGTTGAACATTGTGAAGATCAACGCCTTCGACCTCAACGGCACCACTGTGTGGAGTACCGACCCTGGGACCATCGGCATAACCAAACGGGAGAGTCCCCTATACCGGGCGGCGGTAACCGGCGGCATCTCCTCTAAGCTGGCCGAGGACCATGACATCGTTCAGTTAGACGGAGTCATCCGCAACATCGACGTGGTGGAGACCTACCTGCCGCTGAGAGAAACGCGGGAGGGTAAGATCATAGGCGTTATGGAAATCTACAGGGATATAGCCAACGATGTGGCACTCCAGGTTGATGACTCGAAGGCGACGGTCCTGAGGACTACTATAGCGACCATGGGAGGCCTCTTCCTGGTCCTCCTGAGATTCATCATTACTGCCGACGTTGGCATGCACCGCTCCGGGAGGCGGGAGGTGGCCCTGGTGGAGGACCAGTTGGAGGAGCGCAAGCGGGCCCAGGAGGCCTTGACACAACAGGCGGAGGAGCTGGCCCGCTCTAATGAGGAGCTGCAGCAGTTCGCCTACGTGGCCTCCCACGACCTCCAGGAGCCCCTTCGCATGGTCACCAGCTACACGCAGCTCCTCCAAAAACGGTACCAGGGCAAGCTGGATTCCGATGCCGACGAGGTCATAGCCTACGCCGTGGATGGGGCCTCCCGCATGCAGGAGCTAATCAACGACCTTTTGGCCTTCTCACGTGTCGGCTCCCAGGGCAAAGATTTTGAGTCCACCGATTGCGAGGTCATTCTCAACAATGCCCTCGCCAACCTGGAGGCCGCGATCCAGGAGAGCGGCGCAACGGTATCCCACGACCCTCTGCCCACCGTTATTGTCGATGGCGGGCAATTAGGGCAGGTGTTTCAGAACCTTACCGGCAACGCTATAAAGTATCGCGCGACAAAGCGCCTGAAGTCCACATTGGAGCGGAGCGTGGAGACGGCGAGTGGGTCTTCTCGGTGCGGGACAACGGCATCGGCATCGCACCAGAGTACACCGAGCGCATCTTCGTTATATTTCAACGCCTGCACACCAAAGGAGAGTATCCCGGCACGGGCATCGGCCTGGCCATCTGCAAGAAGATTGTGGAACGCCACGGCGGACGTATCTGGGTGGAGTCGGAGCTAGGTAACGGAGCCACCTTTTACTTCACAATTCCAACCGATGGAGGCAACCGACCATGAGTTGCAGTGCCGTTGAGATTCTGCTAGTGGAGGACAACCCCGGCGATGTACGCTTGACGAGGGAGGCATTGAAGGAAGGCAAGGTGCTCAATAACCTGAGCGTGGCGGTGGATGGAGAGGAGGCCCTCGCCTTTCTGCGTCGGCAGACCATCTACGCCGAGGCGCCGCGTCCGGACCTGATTCTGCTGGACCTTAATCTGCCCAGGAAAGATGGGCGCCAGGTTCTGGCGGAGATCAAGGCCGATGAACAGTTGAAACGTATCCCCGTAGTGATCCTGACGAGCTCCAGCGCCGAAGAGGACATCCTTAGAACCTATGACCTCCATGCCAACTGCTACATCACCAAGCCGGTGGATTTCGACCAGTTCGTCGCGGTGGTAAGAAGTATCGAGGATTTCTGGCTCACTATGGTGAAGCTGCCGAGTCAGCAATAGACGGCCATGACACTCCAACACATCAGAGTGCTGCTAGTTGAGGACAACTCTGGAGACGCTCGCTTGTTAAGAGAGACCCTGATATATGAAGATCCCACTCAGTATACGCTGACCCATGTCCAGCGGCTCAAAGAAGCGCTGGAATTCCTGCATGATGAGGCCTATGACGTGGTTCTGTTGGACCTGGGGCTGCCCGACAGCCACGGCCTGGACACCCTGATTACTACCCGAGAGCAGGCGCCAGGGATACCCATAGTCATTCTGACGGGCTTCGAGGACGAAGACAACGCCATTAAAGCGGTGCAGGAGGGCGCCCAGGACTACCTGATCAAGGGGCAGGTGGATGGGGGCGTGCTGAAACGCTCTCTGCGATACGCCATCGAGCGCAAGCGAGCGGAGGAGGCCGTGCGTGAAAGGGAGATGGAAGCGGTTGAACTCGCCCACGTCCAGGAGTCTCGAAGACGCATCATCGTAGCCCAGGAGCAGCTACGAAAGGAGATCGCCCAGGAGCTCCACGGACCGGTGCAAACGCTACTCCTGGTAGCGCAGCAGCGAATCCAGGGCATCACCAAAACATTGAGCACACCTGCCGGAGACTTGGAAAAGGAGCTGGCGGAGGTAGCTAAACTCCTTGAAGATGTAAGAGACAACCAGGTGCGGCGCATCTCCCATCGACTACACCCCAGCATCATCTCTTTGGGACTTCTGCCCAGTCTTCGATCCTTGCGGGACCACATGGGGCGGGCCATCCCCATCGAGCTGGAGGTCGGCCCCGAGGTATCGGAGATGGAGGAAAACGGGGCTTCCTCCATTCCGGAGGAGGTGCGGCTGGGCCTCTACCGGGTGGCCGAGGAGGCCATAGCCAATGCTCTAAAACACTCTGAAGCGAGCAAAGTAGTCGTTCGGCTAGGGGTCGGTGCTGACACGGAGACGCTGCAACTCTCCATTGAGGACAATGGCCGGGGGTTCGATCCGGAGACCACGCCTAGGGGGCTGGGCCTCACCACCATGGATGACTACCTGGCGGCCATCGGGGGAACCTATACACTAGAGACGGCCCCCGGTCAAGGGACCAGGGCCACGGCCACCATACAGCTAAACCACCGGTCGGACAACGGTTCCCGGGCATCCCTGGCTATCGACTGAGCCTACGCCGAAAAAGGCTGCTAGCGACTGGGCCTTTAGGTCCAGCGTTCAATGGCGGTGGGAGCTTTGCACAAAAACCCTAGGAGGGTACAGGGAACCTGGGTTTCCTGTCGGGGGTTCAAGGGGGTGTCCCCCCTTTGGATAAAACCTCTGGGCGGGTGGGCGGAAAAGAAGCGTTAGACTTTTTGTGCAAGGCCGGCGGTGGGTATGAATGCCCAGCCGCCAGGCCGGCCTCCAAGGGTTTTATCCCTCACGCATCCTTAAGGTACTTTAGCACGGCCATGACCCTGGGGTGGACCGGCCCCTGTCGCGAGATGTCCAGCTCCTGAAATATGGCGTTGATGATATTCTCCACCGACTTTTCGCCAATGACCAGCTTTTCGGCGATGCCGGCGTTGTTATACCCCTGAGCAATGAGGCCAAGCACGTCCAACTGCCGAGGAGTCAGCCCCAGCACTCTGGTGCCAGCGCGCGGCTGAAGCCTCTGGACAATGATGGGGTCCATGACCACCAGACCCGCCGCCGATCCCTGGATGGCTCGCCCCAGGACCTACGTATCCTCCAGGCTCTGCTTCCGAAGATAGGACCAACCAGCGGCCTGATCCTGGCGAAGGCTGGCTATGTACTGCTTCTCCCAGCACATGGAGAGGATCACTATTCCCGTGCTGGGACTAGCGGCTCGGATACAGTGCGCGGCCCCTATGCCGTTGGGCGAGCTCCCTAGCTCGATGTCCATCAGCACCACATCTGGGCCCAGCTCCGCTGCCAGGCGGATAGCATCCTGGCCGTTGGAGGCTGACCCCGTCACATCTATATAGGGAAAGGTGGAGAGGGCGATCCGCAGCATATCGCGGTAAAGTCCCTCGTCTTCGACAATCAGGACTCGAATTGTATCCATGGTGTCGTACCGCCTGTCATTCGACCCTGGCCTCCTGAAGATAGTGCAACACCGCCTTCACCCGAGCCACCGCTGGCTCTTCCTCCATTAGCCCTAGCTCCTTAAACAGCCCCATAACCTCCTCCTTGGCGTGGCTCTCCTCCAAGTCCAGATTCTGGCCAATCTCCGCGTCGGTATAGCCCTGGGCCACCAGGGCCATGATCTCGCGCTGCATTTCGGTAAGCCTATCCAAAGCCGTACCCGGCCCCGAACCAAGCTGCTCTATCACACCCTTGTCCACTATCATCAGTCCCCAGGTAGCCCCTCGAACAGCGCGCATCAGAATCTCCGTGTCTTCGACACTGCCTTTAAGAAGGTACGACCATCCCGAAGCCTGCTCCAGAGGCAGATTCGCCACGTACTGCCGGTCCTTGTGATTGGAGAGGATGACGATGCCAGGATAGGGCGGGTTGCCTTTGATCACCTTACCCGCCTCGATGCCGTTGGGCTCGCTTCCTAGCTCTATATCCATAACCACCACATGAGGCGAAAGGGCCTTGGCCATGAGAATGGCGTCGACGCCGTTGGAGGCGGAGCCCACCACCTCGATATCGGCCTGAGAGGAGAAGGTGGCCTCCAGCATACCGCGGTAAAGCCCCTCATCCTCAACGATCAACACTCTAATGGTGTCCACCAAATGCCTCCAGGGGAGAGGCCCGCTGGCCTTTCCCTATAGCTTTGTATTTCAACCTGTGCTGCCTTCTCTAAACTCTATATCCGGTACCAGGTAGAGAGGTGCAGCCCAAGACCCACAGGGGCTAACACCTAGGCCGTCTGGTGCCAGTCCCCAGACGAGTTGGGGTGGTGGAGCAGGCTCATTCAGGGGGGAGTTCTCTGGGTGCTACCTGGCCATTGACCTACCCTGAGGGTAAGCCCGAATCCACCGAAGGACGTCCTTGGGGACAGCCCTTGAAGAAGGCAGAGGGTGCTCCTCTGAATCTGGGATAATGGTTTTGGAACAGAAACCCGCCCGGAAACAAGGAGCACCCAATAGATGCTGCCACAGAACAAACCCGACCGTATCCGCATCCTCTTTGACGACCATCGCCTGGTGGCCAATGCCGGCCTGCTCCTGCCGGCCACCCTAGCCCGGCACCTGGGCCTGCGGGAACTCGTCGACCATCACCTTGACCTCGGCGGAGCGCCGGGACGGGCGAACACTGGGGACAAGATGCTGACGCTGGTCGCTTCCGCGCTGGCAGGCGGCGACTGCATCGACGACGCCGATGCGCTGCGCGCTGGTGGGACGGTCGGTGTTCTAGGCTGCGTGGTCAAGGCGCCATCCACCCTGGGGACCTTCCTGCGCAGCTTCCGGTGGGGGCATGTCCGTCAACTCGACCGCGTGAGCCGCCAGTTGTTGGCCCGGGCCTGGGCCGCTGGGGCCGGACCCGGCGACTCGCCCCTGACCATCGACCTGGACTCGACCATCTGCGAGACCTATGGATTGGCCAAGGAGGGAGCGCGCCACCACGGCTATACCGGCGCCCGCGGCTATCACCCACTGCTGGCCATTGCCGCCGGCACCGGCGAAGTGCTGATGTCCCGGCTGCGCGAGGGCCGGGCCAACACCGCCCGTGGCGCCGCCCACTTCCTGCGTGAGACGGTGGGGCGGGTGCGCTACGGCGGGGCCAGGGGACAACTCACGGTGCGGGCCGACAGCGGCTTCTACGCCCACACTGTCGTTGCCGCCTGCCGGGAAATGGATGTCCGCTTCTCTATCACCATCCGCCAGCGCGCCAGCCTGCGGGACCTGATCGAGGCGATACCAGAGGAGGACTGGACTCCCATTCCCTACTGGATGGACGGTGCCGCCGATGTCGCCGAGACGACTTACACCCCGTTCCAGACCAAGCCGGACGCCGCGCCGGTGCGGCTCATTGTCCGGCGGGTGAAGCCGACGCCCGGTTCCCAGCTCGCCCTCTTCGCCAGATACAGCTATCACGCCTTCATCACCGACCGCGATGGGGAGACGCTGGAACTGGAGGCCGATCATCGCCGCCACGCCGAGGTCGAGAACGCCATACGCGACCTCAAGTACGGCGTCGGGCTGAACCACATGCCGTCGGCGCGCTTCGCCGCCAACGGCGCCTGGCTGGCGGTCCAGGTGATGGCGCATAACCTGGCCCGCTGGACGGCGCGGATTGGTCTGGGCGAGCGGACCGTGATCACCAAGACCCTCAGGCGGCGGGTCTTCGCTCTGGTGGGACGGATCACCCGCTCGGCGCGCCGCCTCACTTTGCATCTCCCCCGGCGCTGGCCTTGGGAAACCCAGTTCAGTCGCGCCTTGGCCCGGCTGCAAGCCATTCCGTTCCCGGCCTGACGGCCAGCCTGCAACTGACCCAACGTCCCCGCAATCTCGCGCCACCCCGGTCGCGAGAGTCCCCTGCTGCGTATCCTCTCGCCATCCCGCGCATCGCAACTCCCGCATAGGGCCTTAGGGGCCCTGTGCGGCGACTGAAGACCGTCCGCCGGCCTCCCATCTACCCCAAGACCCCAGGCCATCTCCCCTGTAGCTCCCTCACCCACCCCCTTCCGCTGTCCTCACGCCGTCCATCCGTGTCCTTCGGTGGATTCGGGGTAAGGAAAAGGGAGGTGACGCCATGGAGAGCATCATTAACCAGGATCTAGAGGTAGGAGAAACGGGTAATGCCCTAAAGCGGGACTTCGACCCACTGGCCTGGATTTTGGGAATCAGCATTAGGCTTCTCAGGCGTCTCCACGGGGACCAGCGAGGGTTCGTAGGTATGGAGGGCGCCATACTCATGGTAACCCTGGTGGTCGCCTCTACCACGCTGGGGGCCGCCTACATGAACTCAAGCCTCCACGCTATCGAAGAGGTGGAGCAGTTCTCGATGCAGACCATCGACTCCCTCATTGAGCAGGGAGGAATCTACATCGAGCGGGAGAAGCGTCAAATAGCCAAACGGTACGTGTCAGGGGAGCAGCAGGCCCGCGACCTGGCCCCACTGGAGAATGCCCTGGCGTCGGCTCTGGACGCCGAGGTTCCACGCACTATCGAGCTACAGCCTGATGGAACGGCGGCCGTAACCATCGAGTTGAGCGCAGCGGAGATGACCGGCCTACCGGAAGTTGTGGCGGCCTTAGAGCTGAGCCTGGGAGCAGAGTTCTCCTACACAGTTGAGGTATCAGGAGAAAAAATGCTCCTCAAGACAGAGCTTCAGCCACCTCTCGTGATCGAGACACCGGACGTACAGGGTTTATCTCAGGCACTACTCGAGATTACGGAATGAGCCATCAAAATACGGCAATTGAGCCAGGGAAGATTGTTATGCTGAGAGTCTGCGCTTGGTGCAAAAAACCTTTGGGCGATGTCCCGGGGACGGGTAGTCCCAACATTACCCACGGGATCTGCGACCATTGCGGCAGAGAGGCGGAACAGCGGGCTTCGAAAGAGGATCTCCTCGTCGGTGAACCCGCCGACAAAGTTATCAATGACGAGTGATGCCCACACCCGTGTGCTCTAGACACAGGGCCTACCATGGCACACCCGTGGGTCGATGATGGTCCGCGATTTCCAGTCCTTCACTGTATCACCCCGTCAGCCTGATTTCACCACTTTACGCGGCTTGGCGGAGGGGGTGGGATTCGAACCCACGAACCCCTTACGGAGTTAGCGGTTTTCAAGACCGCCGCCTTAAGCCTCTCGGCCACCCCTCCAACGTGCACCCGTCCAAAAGCGGGGGCCTTCTTACACATTATCCGGCCTTCGCTAGCAGCGGTTGCGGACATTGGCCCCCAAGGTGCCATTTTATCATCCTTGGGCAGGCTGCGCTAAAGGCCCTGTACCATCCAGCCACAAGTGTCCTCTCGGACTGCTCCTTTTTGTAGAGCTGACGACGATAAAAGCCTGTAATGGGACGATTCTGGCATATATCGATATCTATGCAAGCTCCTCTGTCAGTTGAACTGTGCGTCATATCATAGGGTTGACAATCCCTTCTGATTAGCTTAGGCTTCGGCGGTAAAGTTGCGACCTGAAATCTAAATTGCCGGAACCTTCGTAGCATTGGTAAGCCCTTAACCCGAGGAGGCATCAGATGTTGAAGATACGCACTGGTTCTATATTCGTAGGCATAGCAGTGCTGGCGTTAATGCTGGTGGGATGTGGCGCCGCTGCCACGTCCACGCCGGTGCCCACCAAGGCTCCGGCCCAGCCCCAGGCCCCAGCGCCGGCGGCCACCGTGGCGCCTGGACCAGCGCCAACAGCGGTGGTCCCAGGAGCACCGGCGCCAGCGGCAACGACAGCGCCGGCGTTTGCTCCCACTCCCATAAGCGTAACCGCAACGCCCGCTACCGTAGTCGCGGCTAAGCCAGAGGGGACCCTAGTCATCATTAACCCCAGCCTGAAGGGCCTTCCCGTGGCCGGTCTTCCTTTCAATGGCCCAGGAGGCGTGCGGCGGGACATAGTCCACTACACTTTTGATACACCCCTTTGGGCCACCCCAGATGGCACCTGGTATAACCGGCTGGCCGAGAGTTGGACGATAGCTGCCGACGGGAGCAACATCACCATCTTCATGAAAAAGGGCGTCCAGTTCCACGACGGCTGGGGTGAGGTGACGGCTGCGGACCTGCAGTGGTCTCTTGAGAATGCCGCTGCGCCTGGGTCCGGCCATATCAGGTCCAGCGCCTACCGGCTCATCAAAGGCTTTCAGCAGCCTGACCCCTACACCCTGGTCATAGAGACGAATCCCAAGAACGTTCTTCAGATGCAGGGAAGCTTTGGACCGTACCGGGGCATCGGTGTGGTCTCCACCAAGTACATCGCAGCCGTAGGTGAAGGTGAGGCTGCCCAGGAGTGGGTGGGGTCCGGACCCTGGCGTCACCTGACGACCAGGCCTGGGGACCTAATGACCTTCGAAGCGGTGGAGAACCATCACTTCAGGACCCCTGCGTTCAAGGAACTGACGGTCAGGGCCATTTCAGAGCCCGCCGCTCAGCTAGCGACTATCAGGACAGGAGAGGCGGACATGTCTAACCTGCCCGTTAACTTCCTGGGAGAGGCCCTTCTCGCTGGTCTGAACGTCATCGAGGCTGGGGAGGGTGGAGGACAGGTACGAATCAAGCTGGGCGGCCAGTACCTTCCCGATAGAGGGGAGTCGGACGCCGGCTGCAGTGGGGAAGGGGGAGAAGCGGGGTTCACCGATAACTGTGGCCACTTCGACACCGACGCCGCGCCCTGGATAGGCGACATCAACGACCCTGCCGACTGGGAAAACGCTCGGAAGGTGCGCGAGGCCATGACTCTGGCCGTCGATAAACAGGAAATCTGGCTGACCATATACGGCGGTATAGGCAGGGTGGCCACTCTTGAGACCAATACCCCTGATTTCAACCCGGTCCTGTTCCCGCCCTACGAGTTTAATCCGACCCGGGCGAGGCAGTTCCTGGCGGAGGCCGGATGGGGCGACGGGTTCGAGTTCGACCTGGTCTTTGAAGTCGAGGACTTCGCCGAAGACCTGGCGGCCCAAGCGGTTCAGGCTATGTTCGCCGACGTGGGGATCAAAATGAAACTGAAGGCAGGCGTCGATGCCCGTCCCGCTAGCGTAGACCGCACCTTCGGCTCCGTGAAAGCCGAGGCTGACCTAGGCCGGGGCAGCTCAGCCTATTCGGAGATCTTCGGCTGGTGGCAGGGCAAGAGCCACAGCAACACGGACAACCTGTCCACGTCGGAGCTTCGGCTCCTAGACCAGTTGTCTGACGACGCCTCCACTACCTTTGATTTCGCGGCAAGGACTAAGTTGAACGTGGAAATCCAGCAGATCCTCTACGACAACTTCTTCTCGTTGCCCATCGTATATCTGCCCATCCTTGTCGTGACCGGGCCGAGAGTTGACGACTATCCATTCCCCTTTGGTGGAAGGACGCTGCCCGGCATATCTTTTGCCACCAAGGCTGAATAGTAAGCAAAGTGCCTCTTCGCAAAAGAGGGGGCTAGGGTAAAGAACGGCTATTGAGTCGTCGACATAGACAGCCAAGCGGGCCCATCGGGGGGGACCATGTTCAAGTACGTGGACCCCTCCTTTGGGCCTAGGCTTTCGGAGTTAGACGTATACCGCGGCTCAGGGGAACCATACGCCCCTAGACTACAAACCCATTGAATACGTCCAGATGGGGCGCTTCATGTGCGCCGCGGAGCCCTTCGAGGGAGCGGCCCTGGCCAAGACCTGCTACGACATCTTAGGAGACGGCGCACTGACTCATCAGGCGGATTATCCACACCCGGAAGCCCATTTCCCGGACACGGCGGAGATGGTAATAGACTGGCCTATATGGCAAGAGCTGGGGGATAAGGCCCTGTGAAAACATATGTCCGGCAACGCTGAAAAATACCTGGGCTCTAGGTTATAATCGCTCCAGTGAAGAATCATCATCTGTCCAACTTCGTAGACCAACAAGAGGGGGATTAGAATGAGGAACGGGTACAGAATCATCGACATGGACACCCACGTCAGCCCTCCCGGGGACATGCTTGAAAATTACATGGACCCCAGTTTTGCGTCCAGGCTGCCGGAGCTAGCCCTCTACCGGAAGAATAGGACCACAAGCGATGGGGTAGCGGTCTTTGACCTTTCAATAGCCCCCGTTCCCTTCAACCGTAAGCCCGGGGAGCCCCTGAAGCCGGAGCACTTGGAGGCCGTTCCTGGTGGAGGAAGGGCTGTAGTGGCTGGCGCCGCTCCCAAGAACGCGGCTGGGCTGCCGGGGCACCATCGCAAGGCCACTTACGAGGGCTTCGACGCCGAGGGTCGAATAGAGGACATGGACCTGGAGGGGCGAGACATAGACTTCATGTTCTCAGGGCCCTGGGCGGCGGCGATGCAGAAGCTGGGAGACCCCACCCTGTCCGAAGGAGTGTATAGGGCCTACCACCGCTGGCTGCGCGATTTTACCCACGGCCACACCGACCGCCTGAAGGCTCACGCCCAGTTGCCAGCCAACGACGTGGAGTGGGCCATCGCCGAGGTGAAAACCCTGGCCAAGGAGGATTGGGCGGGAGGAGTCTGGGTGCACCTCTCCGAGAATCTGACCATAGACGACCCCTCCCTGGAGCCCCTGTGGGCGGTCCTCAACGACCTGGACATGCCCATTGTGCACCATAGCTTCTACACAGACTGGCCCTACTTCCCGGGCTACCGTGACATGTGGGGGCACGTGGCCATCAGCCGGACGGCGGCCCATCCCTGGGGCGCCGCCAGGCTCTGCTCCTACCTCATCTGCGGCGGCATCTTCGACAGGTATCCCAATTTGCGGGCCGAGGTGTCCGAGGTAGGCCATGGATGGCTCCCCCACTGGGCCATCCGGCTATCTGAACAGGTCTGGTACCGGGCGGGCTCTACCCCAGACATCAAACAGAGCCCTATAGAGTACATCCAGGAGGGCCGCTTCCGCTGCGCCGCGGAGCCCATGGAGGGGCCTGCCATGACCAAGGCCTGCTATGACATCCTGGGCAACAAACCCCTGATGCATCAGTCGGACTACCCTCATGGAGAGGCCTTCTTCCCAGATACAGCGGGTATGGTGATGGACTGGCCCATTTGGAAGGAGCTGGGCGAGGATACCCTGCGGCACCATATGAGCGGCAATGCGGCAGACTTCTTCGGTTCCAGGTTATGATCCTGAGAGATTAGGCTACAGCCAGAAGAGGCTGGCAGGGAGTCAAGTTTTATGAAAGGCTTGACTCCCTTCTTTTTGGCCGCAGGTAGCTCTGCCCATAACCCAGGAGAGTGCAGAGAACCTAGGTTCTCTGCCAGGGAGTCTGAGGGGTGCCCCCTCAGGAATTAGACATATCGGGCGGGTGGGTGGGAAAGAAAACGTCTGCTGTTGGACTTTTTGTGCAAGGCCGGCGCAGGTAGTAGTATCGAACCATCCATGAGAAGGTTCCGCTACCATTGACTTCTGCCGTTAAATGCAGTAAATAGAAATACATAAAGATGTTTCCCTCTTCTTCCAGTAAATAAGGATGGAGGAAAAAAGGAGGTTCTGAAGATGAAAAATGGCTACAGGGTCATAGATATGGACACCCACGTAAGAGCGCCGGCCGACTTGCTGGAAAAGTATGCGGACCCCAGCTTCATGCGGGACAGGTACGAGGAGCTGAAACCTTATCACAAAAACCGGAGCCCGGAGTTCTTCGACCTGTCGGTAGCCCCCATTCCCTTTAGCCGAAAGCCCGGAGAGCCCTTTTTGCCCGAGCACGTAACCCCCATACCGGGTGGAGGCAGGAAAGTCGTCACCGGTACGGCACCTAAGAACGCGGCGGGCCTTCCCGGACACCATCGTAAGGCTATTAGGCCAGGCACCGCCTGCTTCAACCCCGCAGATCGACTCCTGGATATGGACGATGAGGGGCGAGACGTCGATATGATGTTCCCGGAAGCCTGGACCAACGGAGTGCAGGGTCTGGGGGACCCCACTCTCTCGGGGGGCGTCTACAAGGCCTACCATCGCTTCCTAAACGAATTCTGCTCCACCAACCCCGACCGGCTCAAGTCCTCTCTACAGCTGCCGGGCAACGACGTAGAGTGGTGCATCTCTGAGGTAAAGGCCTGGGCCAACGAGAAGTGGGTGGCGGGGGTCTGGCTGCATCTGGGCCCAGATCAGCCCATCGATGATCCTATCCTGGAGCCGCTGTACGCCGTGTTGAATGACCTGGAGATCCCCCTAACACACCACAGCTTCTATGTGGACTGGCCCTACTTCCCCGGGTACCGGGAGATGTGGGGCACAGCCGCTATATGCCGGGCGGCGGCCCATCCCTGGGGTGCGTCGAGGCTCTTGGGCTATTTCCTCGTCTCCGGCATCGTGGACCGGTATCCCAAGCTGAACCTCGGTTTCGCCGAGGTGGGCCACGGGTGGCTTCCCAACTGGGCCATCCGCCTGACAGAAGAGGTCTGGTACGTGTCGGGGGTCGACCTGCCGCGGTTGGAGTACAGCCCCATGGAGTACATACAGCAGGGCCGCGTCTGTGTTGCCGCCGAGCCCATGGAGGGCCCGGCCATGACCAAGGCCTGCTACGAAATCCTGGGTGACAAACCCCTGATGCACCAGTCGGACTACCCCCATCCACAGTCCTACTTCCCCGATACGGCAGAGATGGTCATTGACTGGCCCATCTGGAAGGATCTAGGGGAGGATACCCTGCGGCACCACATGGGGGATAACGCAGCTAGGTTCTTACAGTCCAGATTGTGATCTGGAGAGCGCCGAAGGGAAGGCGGTCCTAAGGAGGAAGACGCTACAAGGGAGTCAGGCTCAACAGAGGGCCTGACTCCCTGACGTTTAAGGGCAATCACCAGACCGATGAGGCCTGTGGAAAACATCGAGGAAGGGGAACCATGAAGAACGGATACAGAATCGTGGACCCCAGCTTCAGACCCAGGCTCCCAGAGCTGGAGGTGTACCGCGGCCCCGAGGAAATACGCAATGTGCGGGACAGGCTACGGGTTGGCACTATCAACTACGATCGATTCGCAGGTACGGCGCCAACAGAGGGAGATACCAAGGTTACGCCAGGAGGACGCACCGCCAACGAGAGGCCCGAACGCATAGCGGGAGGCCGAATGGCCCCCTCTCCCGGCGGGCATCACAGGGTCAGCCCTCAACCTGGAGTAGAAAGCGGTAACGTGGAGGGCCGTCTCCAGGACATGGACCTGGAGGGCCGGGATGTCGACTTCCTCTACCCATCAGGGTGGACCTCCGCCTGTATTGGGATCCCAGATGTGTCCCTGACAGAGGGCATCTACCGAGCCTTCAACAATTTCTATCGGGATTACTGCAGCCAGCAGCCCGACAGGCTGAAGGGCCTGATCCAAGTCCCGTGCAGCGACGTGGAGTGGGCTGTGGCCGAGGTCAAGGCCTTTGCCAATGATAAGTGGGTCGCGGGCGTGCAGCCTCAACTGCCCGAGGGGATGCCAGTGGATCATCCGGACCTGGACCCCCTCTGGGAGGTCATGAACGACCTGGACCTGCCCTATGCTCACCACAGCATCTTCTTCGAGCTTCCCTACTGGCCCGGCTACCGCGGTATCTGGGGCAACGCCGCCGTCGCCCGCACGGCAGCCCATCCCTGGGGCGCCGCCAGGCTATGCTCCTACTTTATCGTAGGCAAGCTCTTCGACCGCTTCCCCAACCTCCGGGTTACTGTAGGCGAGGTGGGTCACGGCTGGCTGCCCCACTGGCTCATACGCCTGGGAGAGATGATCAACTACGTCTCAGGCACCACCCCTCCCCTGGACTATAAGCCCATCGAGTACGCCCAGATGGGGCGCTTCGTCTGTTCCGCAGAGCCCATGGAGGGGGCCGGCCATGACCAAGGCGTGCATAGACATCCTGGGCGATGGCTGCCTTATGCACCAGTCGGACTACCCCCACCCGGAGGCCCACTTTCCAGACACTGCTCAGATGGTGATGGACTGGCCTATATGGCAAGGGCTGGGGGAACAAACGCTACGTAACTATATGGCAAGCAACGCCGAGAAGTTCATGGGGTCCAGGATGTGATCCAGAGAGAGCCTAAGGATAGGAGATCCTAGGAAGGAAAACGCTATAATAGGGTCTGGCTTATTTGAGGGCGTGATTCTCTGGTCTTAGAAGACAATTAGCAGGACCGATGAGCCCTGCGGGAAACAAAAAGGAGGCGGAGCCATGAAAAACGGATACAAAGTCGTAGACATGGATACCCATGCGGGTCCCTCGGTAGAAACCATCTTCAAGTACGTGGAGCCCAGCTTCAGGTCCAGGCTTCCTGAGCTGGAGGTGTATCGTGGTACTCAGGAGATGCGCCAGTCGAGAGATAGGTTGCGGGTCGGCACGATACGGTACGACCGCTTTCCCGGAACGGTGCCGGATGAATCTCAGGCCATGATAACGCCCGGGGGACGCACAGCCCTGGAGGGAAGGGCAGGAGTAGGAGGGAGCTCACACCACAGGGTGCCCCCTCAACCGGGTGTGGATGGCGGCAACGTAGAGGGATGGATCCAGGACATGGACCTGGAGGGCAGGGATATAGATTTCATGTATCCATCAGGGTGGACCAGCTCCTGTATTGCTCTCCCGGACGTGACCCTCACGGAGGGCGTCTTTCGGGGCTTCAACTACTTCTACCGAGAATATTGCAGCGAGCACCTGGATAGATTGAAGGGCAATATCCAGGTTACCGGTGGTGATGTGGAATGGGCCGTGGCCGAGATCAAGACCTTCGGCAAAGATAGATGGCCCGGAGGCGTCCAGGTGCATCTCCCCGAGGGGATGCCTGTGGACCACCCTGACCTGGACCCCATCTGGGAGGTCATGAACGACCTGGACATTCCCTATGCTTATCACAGCATCTTCTTCGAGCCTCCCTACTGGCCCGGCTACCGCGACATCTGGGGCAACGCCGCCGTCGCCCGCACGGCGGCCCATCCCTGGGCCGCTGCCAGGCTATGCTCCTACTTCATCGTGGGCAAGCTCTTTGATCGCTTCCCTAATCTGCGGGTAACCGTAGGCGAGGTAGCCACGGCTGGCTGCCCCACTGGCTCATTCGTCTGGGAGAGATGATCAACTACGTCTCGGGCACCACGCCTCCCCTGGACTACAAGCCGATCGAGTACGCCCAGATGGGGCGCCTCTCTGCCTCCGCCGAGCCCATGGAGGGGCCAGCCATGACCAAGGCGTGCATCGATATCTTGGGCGATGGCTGCCTAACGCACCAGTCGGACTACCCCCATCCAGAGGCCCATTTCCCAGACACAGCGGAGATGGTAATCAACTGGCCTATATGGCAAGAGCTGGGGGAAACGGCGCTCCGCAAACACATGGGGGAGAACGCTGAGAGGTTCATTGGTTCCAGGCTATAAGGTCTAAGAAGCTTTGCACAAAAACTCAGGAGAGTGCAGAGAACCTAGGTTCTCTGCCAGGGAGTCTGAGGGGTGCCCCCTCAGGAATTAGACATATCGGGCGGGTGGGTGGGAAAGAAAACGTCTGCTGTTGGACTTTTTGTGCAAGGCCGGTCTAGGACACAATAGATGAGTGATAGAGAAGGGCCAGGTCTCATTAAGGGGCTTGGCCCTTCTCTATCACCTCAAGGCCGGCGTAGGGGCGGAGCACCTCCGGCACCACCACTGAGCCGTCGGGCTGTTGGAAGTTCTCCAGGATGGCGATGATGACCCTGGGCAGGGCCAGGCCGGAGCCGTTGAGGGTGTGGACGTGCTGGGGACGAGCGCCCGCCTCTGGGCGATATCGGATGTTGGCGCGGCGAGCCTGGAAGTCGGTGCAGTTGGAGCAGGAGCTGACCTCCAGCCACTCCTGGGAGCCGGGGGCCCACATCTCCAGGTCGTAGCTCTTGGCCGATGGGAAGCCCAGCTCCCCGGTGCAAAGCTCCAGCACCCGGTAGGGAATGCCCAGCCCCCGACAGACGGCCTCGGCGTCCCCCACCAGCTTCTCCAGCTCCTCGTCGGACGTCTCGGGCTCCACGAACTTGTAGAGCTCCACCTTATCGAACTGGTGCACCCGCTTGATGCCACGGGTGTCTCTGCCCGCTGCGGCCTTCTCCCGGCGAAAGCAGGGAGTATGGGCCACGTAGTAGATGGGGAGAGACCCAGGGTCCAGGATCTCATCGCGGTGAAGATTGGTCAGGGGCACCTCCGCCGTGGGTATCAGCCAGAGGTCGTCCTCCTCGTCGTGGTACAGGTTGTCGGCAAACTTGGGCAGGTTCCCGCTGCCCACCATCACGTCGCGCTGTACCATATATGGAAGGTACACCTCACTGTAGCCGTGCTCCTTTACGTGAAGGTCCAGGAACCAGTTGATGAGGGCCCTCTGAAGGCGCGCACCCGCTCCCTTCAGGACGAAAAAGCGGGAGCCGGACAGCCTGGCCCCTCGCCGGAAGTCTATTATGTCAAGTGACTCACCCAGGTCCCAATGTGGGAGCGGGACGAAGGAGGTGGTGGCCGGCTCTCCCCATGTGCGAATCACTCGGTTGTGCTCCTCGCCCTGGCCAATGGGGACGTCCTCCCTGGGGATGTTGGGCAGGTTCAGGAGAAGCTCTTGGAGCTCCCCTTCTATGGACTTGGCCCGCTCTTCGAGGGCCGTGATCCGGTCACCCACCCGCCGCATCTCCTCCTTTGCCTGTTCTGCTTGACGCCCCTGGTAAAAGTAGATCATAGGACGGTTTTTCCCGGCCTCCGACAGGAGCCGGCCAACCTGCTTACTGACCTCATTTCGTCGGGCCCGAAGGTTGTCACCCTCCACCAGGACCTTTCGACGCTCAGCATCCAACTCCAGGAGACGATTTAAAGGGAGGGCATCTCCACGGCCTTCTAGGGCCCGCCTTACCTCTTCAGGCTCACGGCGGATGATTTCCAAGCTAAGCATAAGGGGCCTGCTTACGATTCAAGGACGCTGATCAACTGGCGGAGCAGGGAGCGAAGCCTGCCCTGCTCCCTCTGCGTCAGGTCCCTTTCAGACAGTAGGATAGCGTGAACGGCTTGCAGGGTCTCCCTGGCAGTAGGAGGAAGGCCCCCCTCCAAGATCGTGGCGATTCTCTCCCCCCATTGAGACCTGGTAACCACCCTGCCATTCTCATCACCTTGCTCTACGGCCGAGTCTCCTATAAGCATCCCAATGGCCGTTGTCAGAGACTCCTCCAGCTCCGTGGAGAGCTCCTCCTCTTTGTGGACGGGTGGGGGCCTCTCTACGACTTCCTCGGTGGCAGTCCTCATCTGTGGAAACAGGACAACCTCCCGAATGGAACGCTGACCTGTAAGCAGCATCACCAGGCGGTCTATTCCTATTCCAAGGCCACCGGTGGGAGGCATTCCATGCTCAAGAGCAATCAGGAAGTCCTCGTCCAGGCGGTCCACCTCCTCCGACTCGTACTGAAGCCTGAGGGCCTCCTGGGATTGCATGCGCTGCCTCTGGTCCACGGGATCGTTAAGCTCAGAGAAGGCGTTGGCTATCTCCATGCCCGTCGCAAAACCCTCGAACCGCTCCACCAGGCGTGGGTCCTCCGGCTTCTTCTTGGCCAGGGGGGACATGTCTACAGGGTAGTCCACCAAGAAAGTGGGCTGCACCAGGTGTGGCTCAACCTTCGCGGATATGAGCTTGTCCAGCAAACGACCCCAGCTTGCATTCTGGTCTACCTGGACCTCCAGGGAGCGCATCCTGGCGACCAGAGACTCCACGTCTGGATAATCCATGAAATCCAGGCCACACTGGTTATAAATCTCCTCCCGTAAGGTAACTCGTCTCCAGGGAGGTGTTAAGTCTATTACTCGCTTCCCAACCTTTATTTTAGGCCCGCCACAGACCTCTCCGGCTATGGTGAAAACCATCTCCTCCACCATGCTCATCACATCATTGTAGTCGGCGTAGGCTTGATAGCTTTCCAGCATGGTGAACTCCGGATTGTGGTCGGCGTCTATGCCCTCGTTGCGGAAGACCCGGCCAATCTCATAGACGCGGTCCATTCCTCCCACAACGAGTCGCTTCAGGTAGAGCTCGGTGGCGGTCCTGAGGTAGAGCCTTCGATTGAGGGCGGTATGATGGGTCTCAAAGGGGTGGGCCATGGCCCCAGCGGGCACAGCCACCAGGACCGGAGTCTCCACTTCCATGAAGCCGCGCTCGTTGAGGAACCGCCGTATAGAATCGACGACTCTGCTCCTCACCAGGAAGATTCGCCGGGCTTCCTCGTTGGAGATGAGGTCTAGGTACCTCTGGCGGTAGCGCTTCTCCACGTCCTTCAGGCCATGCCACTTCTCCGGCAGGCTACGGAGGGCCTTGGAGAGAAGGGTAAGCTCATGGACTTCCAGGGTGATCTCGCCGGTACGGGTGCGAAAAAGGGGCCCTTTGACGCCGATGAAGTCGCCCAGGTCCAGCTCTTTGATGAAGTCGTAGCCCTCCCCCAAGACATCTCGGCGGAGATGGAGCTGGAGCCCCCCAGAGCCATCCTTTATGCTGGCAAAGCTGGCCCTGCCCATGTTTCGCATGGAGAGAAGGCGACCAGCCAGTGAGAGCTCTTGTGTACGGGACTCTGGGCCTGACCGTCCCTCCACTTCCTCAAAAAGAGACACAGCCTCTTGCATGTTGTGGGAGGGTTTATACCTAGCGGGATACGGGTCTATGCGCCTGGAGCGAAGTCGCTCGACTTTCTCCAGGCGCTGCTGGATTATTGCGTTTCCTGGTTCTGGCATTTCTCACGATATGAGAGGAGGAGGGTCAGGCTATCTTCACGACGGCCAGCTTGACTACCCCTGAAGGCGTACTCACCTCCACCTTGTCCCCAACTTTACGGCCTAGAAGGGCTTGTCCTATGGGAGACTCATTGGATATCTTCCCGGTCGAGGGATCGGCTTCAGCGCTTCCCACGATGGTATACTCCTGGTTTTTGGTACCCTCCCTGGCGACTTTAACCACAGAGCCTATCACCACCAACCCTTTGGGGCCCTTATTGCGAGCGATAATCACGGCGTTGTTTATTATGGCTTCCAGCTCAAGGATGTGGCCTTCCACAAAGGCCTGCTCATTTTTGGCCTCATCATATTCGGCGTTGTCCACCGTTCCACCAATCTCCTTAGCCCTCTGGATGCGCTCCGCTACATCCTGCCGTCTGGAATTCAGCAGGTCGTCCAGCTCTCCCTTATACTTTTTCAGGCCCGCTGAGGTAAGATAGGTTTCGCGCCGCTGTGCCATAGATACTTCTACAGAATAACCAAAAAAGACTGAGAGACCGCTAAAACGGCTCAAACTCAGCCCATCGCCCAAAGGATAATCCAAAGGTTTGCTGTTGTAAATACCATATTATGCCATTGAGGGAAGTTAACCAAGAGTTGTTGGGCTCAGAGTCCAGGACATCCAAGGAGAGGACACATTTAGGTGAAAAGATGAACAAGCTGGTAATACATAATATAGCTACGATAGTCTCCGGAGATATCGAGAGGGGCCTTTTAGAAGGGGACACGGTTATCTCCGAGGATGGGAAGATATCCTTTGTTGGATGGAGGAAGGATGCCAACGTAGTGGGGGCGGAGAAGACCGTTGACGCCCTTGGCACAACCCTTATACCGGGCCTAATAGACTCTCACGTGCATGTGGTGCTGGGGGACTATACTCCCAGACAGAAGACCGTCGACTTTATCGATAGCTACATGCACGGCGGTATAACCAGCATGATATCCGCGGGGGAGATTCACGCCCCCGGCAGGCCGAGGGATGTGGCAGGGGTAAAGGCCCTGGCCGTTGCGGTCGCAAAATGCTTCGAGAACTACAGGCCAAGCGGGGTCAAGGTGCATGCGGGCTCAGTAGTGATGGAGCCGGGCCTGACGGATGAGGACTTCAGAGAGATAAACTCGCACGGCGTAAGGCTTGCGAAGGTTGGGTTCGGTCAGGTCGATTCACCCTACGATTATGAGCCCATGGTCAGAAGCGCTCAAAAGTATGGAATCAAAGTCATGGCCCACACGGGGGGAGCCTCCATCCCCGGAAGTGTCCCAATAACCCACGAACACCTATTGAAGATAAGGCCCGACGTTTGTGGCCATGCCAATGGCGGCACCACGGCCCTCTCCGATGAGGGGGTTGAGGTTCTGGTCAAGGAGAGCGATTTAATCCTCCAGATCGCTCAGGCCGGGAACCTCAGGTCTGCCCTCAAGATCATCGAGCTGGCTGTCGAGGCCAAGGCCCTCAACAGAATATTGATAGCCAGCGATACACCAACGGGCACCGGCGTTATCCCTCTTGCCCTACTCAAGTCCATTGCGGAGCTCTCCTCCTTGGGGGGCCTAAAGCCAGAGGACGCCATAGCCATGGCGTCGGGGAACGTGGACGATGTCTACGGGCTCAACACGGGAAAGATAGAAGTAGGCCGGGAGGCGGACTTCGTGATCGTGGATGCCCCCTACGGCTCCTGTGGGAAGGAGGCCCTGCCCGCTCTCGCTCTGGGAGACATACCCGGAATCTCTATGGTCATCATTGACGGGGAGATAAGGGCGGGGAGAAGCAGGAACACGCCCATGTCTACCCGGATGGCCGAGGTCAAAGAAGGCTAGCTATTCCTAGCTTTGCACAAAAACCCAGGAGAGTGCAGAGAACCTGGGTTCTCTGCCAAGGAGTCTGAGGGGTGCCCCCTCAGGAATTAGACATATCGGGCGGGTGGGTGGGAAAGAAAACGTCTGCTGTTGGACTTTTTGTGCAAGGCCGGTGCCCCCCAGAGGAAACCTTGTGGACGGGAGAGTGGGAAAGAATCCTTCCGGTTCGGAAGGATAGCGGACAAAGGACTAGAGAACTAACTTGATGGTGTGCGACGGCTCTCTTAAGGTAGAATCCTAGGGGCGGAAATCTCACCACGAAGGAGGTGGCCCGGATGACTACACTGCACGAGACGACCGAGGAGGCTCTGGGGCAGTTGGAGCCTGGGCAACTACACCAAATATACCTGTCGAAGCAGACGGACTTTGGCAAAGTTTCTCTGGAGCTCCAGCGACGGCGCAGGCAGAAGCGGTTGCACGTACCAGCGGAGGAGGCGCCAGTGGTGGACGCCGGTCCAGACCAACGAATGATCATAGGGCCTGAGCTTGGATTCGACATCTATAACTTCCACATATTTACCTCCGGTAGGGCGGGCGGATCGGAGCGTTACCATACCCATGGAGACGCGGCGAAGTACTACGTAGCCGGGCGGGGATACGAGGTAGTTGGGGACCAGCGATTCGAAGTAAAAGTCGGCGACTTCATGCATATCCCAGGGAATATATGGCATGGAACCGAGAACCCCTACGACGAGCCCCTGATATTCCTGGCCGCACAGCAGTTCCCTGGCACCTTACGGCAAGTGCCCACTCCCTTCGTCCATGAGATGGGGCCCCACAGGGCGCCCGAGGTTAAGGCCCTGTCGGAGGAGGAATTGGCAAAGCTGGATCCCTGGCCGCTCTATCTTCTCTACCTTGAACGCCAGATGGAGTTTGGGAGAGTATCGCTGGAGATGCAGCGGCGACGGCAGCAGAAGCGGTTGCACCTCCCGGCGGAGGAGGCGCCGTTGATGGAGTGGGGCCCGGGCCAGCATGCAATCATATCGCCTGAGCTGGGGTTCGACATCTACAGCTTCCACATCTTCCTGGAGCATGTGCCGCCGCAGACTGAGAAAGGGCAGCCTGAGATCTCCGGTGATACCGTTAAATACTACATTTCCGGTCGAGGTGACGAGCTAATCGGGGACCAGCGTTTCGAGGTCAAGGCCGGCGACTTCATCCACGTCCCGGCCAGTACGAGGCATGAGACCCGCAACCCCCACGCCGAGCCTCTAAGATCCCTCTGTTGGCAGCAGATCCCCGGCACCTTCAGCCAGGTGCCCAGCCCTCTCCTCGACTGGGCTTGAACGAGCTTTGCACAAAAACCAGGAGAGTTCAGAGAACCTAGGTTCTCTGCCAGTCCTTCCCCCTGGAAGGATGAGGGGTGCCCCCTCAGGAATTAGACATATCGGGCGGGTGGGTGGGAAAGAAAACGTCTGCTGTTGGACTTCTGGTGCAAAGCCGGATTGAACGTGTAAATCGTGCTCCGGTTATGGTAGACTCACCGTCGCCGAACCACAACCGCCCTTGCCAAAGGAAGTAGGATGCAGTTTGGACTATACCTCCGGTCCTTCATGTCGGACCCGTCCAGGCCCCTCCATCAGCAGATAGAGGAAGCCGTAGAGATCTGCCACGTGGCCCGGGACGCCGGCTTCTCCGCAATTACAGCTCCCCAGCACTGGGTCTCCTACCCCACCGTGTGGGCTCATCCCTACCCTATCCTGGCTCGCATGGCGCCGGAAACGGGAGACATGCGGCTGCTGGCCGGCATCATCCTCCTCCCCCTCCACAACCCAGTGGAAATCGCCGAGCTTACGGCGACCATGGACCACATTAGCAATGGGCGCTTCACCCTAGGCGTGGGCCTGGGCTACAGAGAGAGTGAGCTGGAGGCTGCGGGCGCCACTCGAAAGGACCGGGTACCACGCCTGACGGAATCCATAGAGCTGATGAAGCGTCTCTGGTCGGGAGAAGAGGTAGACTTCGAGGGGCGATACTGGCAGGTCCACAAGGCGCGTATGGGTATCACGCCGGTGCAGCAACCCCATCCGCCTATATGGATGGCCTGCCAGAGCATAGGGGCCGCTCGGAGGGCCGGACAGCTAGCCGACGCCTGCTACGTAGCGCCTCAGGTGGGCTTTAAAGACCTGAAGGGCCTGGTGGAGGCTTATACAGAGGAGAGGGCCCAGAGGAAGACGACAAATCGTAGCACCGTTGCAGTCACCAGGGCGGTTAGCCTAGCAGGCAGCCGCGCCGAGGCTATTAAAGAGGCCCAGAAGAAAGCTCAGGCCTCTTACAGTATGTACAGCTCCTGGGAGATGCAGGAGGAGACCATGGTCAAAATCAATATCTCTTCCGATGCCGAGATCACCGATTGGGCCGTGGCCGGCAGCGCCCAGGACTGCCTGGAGCGATTCGTGAGCCTCAGGGATGACGTTGGAGCGGACTACGTGGGAGTGACTTTCCTGAACCTCCCCGAAGACCTGTCGGGCCGTAAGGAGTACCTACAGAACTTCTCGGAAAACGTCATCCAGCCCATGAGAGAGCCATAGGCTTAGAATAACGATGCGCCGGTTTGATTACCTTCGCCCTGCCACGCTCCAGGAGGCCACCAGCTTCCTAAAAGAGCATGGGGAAGACGCCCTGGTCATGGCGGGAGGCACAGCCGCGGTAGTCCTGGTAAGTCAGGGGGTGCTCCGCCCTCGGTACCTAGTGGACCTTGGAGGCATTCCAGAATTGAGAGGCTTAGAGTTCCAGAATGGCGGCGGTATCCGCATAGGCGCCCTTACATCCATTCGCACCCTGGAGCGTGACCCTGGAATGGGGTCACGATACGGCCTGCTAGCCGAAGCGGCCTCCCAGGTGGCCAACATCAGAGTCCGCAACGTCGCGACGGTCGGGGGGTCCATCTGCTATGGGGAGCCCCAGACCGACGCGCCTCCGGCCCTTATTGCGATGGGCGCCACGGTAACAATCGCCGGAGACCAGGGAAACCGGAGTATCGCATTAGAGGAGTTCCTCTTGGGCCCCTACGAGACCGCCCTGGAGGAGGGAGAGGTGCTCACGGAGGTGTTGGTCCCTTCCCCTGAGGAGGGCTCGGCCGGCTGTCACCTGAAGTTTACCATCGGCTCCCCAGCTAACAAGCCGGTGGCCAACGTGTCCACCCTAGTGCGGTTGGATGTAGCCACCGGGCGTCTTGCCGACGCCAGAATCGTCATGGGAGCCGTGGGCCCAGTGCCCACGCTGGCTACGGAAGCGGCCTCGCTTCTCAGGGAGGAGCATCCGAACGACGGGCTCATCGCCGAGGCGGCCAGGCTGGCCTCGGAACAGGCCGATCCCATTGATGACCTACGGGGCTCCATTTGGTACAAACGCCGGATCATCAGGGTCCTGGTAGAGAGGGGTGTGAAATGCGCTCTCCAGCGAGCGGCGGCGACAAGCGAAGCCCTCTAGTCGGCACCTCGCAGGTCATGCTGGAGGCAGCGGAGAAGGTCAGAGGGCGGGCCCTCTATGTGGGAGACATGGACCTGCCTAATATGGCTTACGCCAAGGTCCTGCGCAGCCCCTTTGCCCATGCGAGGCTGGTCTCTATCGACGCCTCCGCCGCCCGGGCACATCCAGGCGTGGTCTGTGTGCTGACCAGGGACGAGATACAGGATGACCCCAGCATAGACCCCTACTACGGGTACGTTTTTCGGGACGCCCCCCTGGTGGCTCTGGACAAGGTACGCCACCAGGGAGACCTCGTGGCGGTAGTGGTAGCCGAGGAGGAGGTCACGGCCGAGGAGGCCCTGGAGCTGATCGAGGTGGAGTACGAGGAGCTGCCAGCGGTCCTGGACATAAAGGAGGCCATGACCCCCGAGGCACCCCTGGTCCATGAGGAGATGCGGCCTATCGCCCAGGGAATGCAACCCGTTGAGGGCACCAACATCTGCCATTACGCCACCCTGCAACAGGGCGATGTGGAACTGGGGTTCCGCGAGTCGGACTACATCTTCGAGGACTCCTACACCGTGCCTCCTGTGCAGCACTGCGCTCTGGAGCTCCACTGCTGCATAGCTCAGGTCACTGATTCCCAGATCACCGTCTGGACCAATTGCCAGTCCCCTTTCCCACTGCAAACGGAGCTGGAGCGCATATTCAAGAGGCCGGCCCGCATTATCGTCCCGTATGTAGGTGGTGGCTTCGGCAGTAAGAGCCGGGACAGGCTGGAGGCGGTTGCGGTGGCGGCTGCCAAGCTGGCGGGCAGGCCAGTCAAGCTCACCTTGACCCAGGAGGAGACCTTTCAGACCTTTAACAGGCCGGCGCTGACGTGCCATCTGAAGACGGGCGTGAAGCGCGATGGCGCCATCGTGGCCCGCCAGTATAGGTTCGTCACCGACTCGGGCGCCTACGCCATCAGCGGGCCCCGCAACGCCAACAACACAATAAAGGTGGCCACGGGCCCCTACAAGATTCCCCACGTGCTAGTGGAGTGCTATACGGTGTACACCAATAAGCCACCATCGACCCCCTATCGGGGGCTGCCCACCACCCAGCATACCCTGGCCTACGAAACCCAGATGGACCGGATAGCCCGCGCTCTTGAGATGGACCCCATTGATATTCGAATGAAGAACCTGCTGGTGGAAGGAGACGTCCACGTGACGGGTGATCTCCACCGCTCCGTTCATGCCAAGGAGTGTCTCCAGAAGGTATCGGAGGCCATGGGCTGGCACGACCGCCCGGAGCACTTCGCCGCCGACGGAAAGCTGAGAGGCAGGGGCTTGTCCTGCAGCGTCAAGTACACCATCACCCCCCTGGCTGCCGAAGTGGCATCGGAGGCCGAGGTGGTACTGGGCCAGGACGGGGTCTTTGAGGTGCATGTGGGGACGGTGAACATGGGCCAGGGATCGGACACCACCCTCTCCCAGATAGCAGCCGATGCCCTAGGGGTGCCGTTGGAGCTAATTAAGCTGGTCCACAGCGACACCGCCGTGGTCCCATTCGACAACGGCACCACCGCCAGCCGCTCTACCTACCACATGGGAAACGCCGTGATGGATGCCGCAGCCCAACTCAAAGGCCAGGTGCTGGACATCGCGGGTCATTTGATGGAGGAGGACCCCGCGAAGCTGGAGTTCTCGGAGCGAGGGGTAATAGCCTCCAGCTACCCTGACAGGAACATCGGCTTTGGACAGCTTGTGCAACGACACGGCGGGGCCATCTCCGCCCACGGAGAGTGCGTGGCCGGAGGGACCTACACCGCTCCATCAGGCCAGCAGTATCCCATCACCTCCACCTTCTGGACCTTCGGCTCCGCGGGCGCTGAGGTGGAGGTATCCCCGGAGACGGGAGAGGTACGGGTCTTGCGAGTGACCAGTTGCGCCAACCTGGGTCGGGCGGTGAACCCCAAGGCCGCGGAGGCGCAGTTGGAGGGCGGCGTGGCCATGGACCTGGGACCTACCTTGTTTGAGCGCATGGTCTGGGGCGAGGGAGGTCAGCTCCTCAACGCCAGCCTCATGGACTATCCGCTGCCCACCATGGACATGGTGCCGGAGTATCGCACCGAGATCATGGAATTCCCCCTGGATGGTGCCCCCTTCGGCGCCAAGGGGGTGGGCGAGTTTGGGTCCGTCATTGTGCCTGCGGCCATTGTCAACGCAGTCTACGATGCCACGGGCATCATGTTCCACCAGCTTCCGCTGACGCCGGAGGTGGTGCTGGAAGCCCTGGATAAGGCGTCGCAGGAGGCCCCGGCTTAATATGTCCCTTCCCACTAGATGGGGGAAGGTTAGGATGGGGGTTATGGTCTTCACTCCCTAGATGAGGGAAGGTTAGAATGGGGGAAAGCTTTGCACAAAAACCCTAGGAGGGTACAGGGAACCTAGGTTCCCTGTCGGGGGTTCAAGGGGGTGTCCCCCCTTTGGATAAAACCTCTGGGCGGGTGGGTGGGAAAGAAGCGTTGGACTTTTTGTGCAAGGCCGATGGTGATAGTCTCTTCCCCATCGATAGGGGAAGGTTAGGATGAGGGTAATAGTCCCTTCCCCCTAGATGGGGGAGGAGAAAAGCATATGCCAAACAGGCCAACGGAGCCATGATTGATTAGGAGCCAATGCCTATGGAGATCGAGCTTAAGATAAACGGTAAGCAGCAGCGTGGGGACGTTCCTCCCTGGAGGACCCTGCTGGAAGCTATCAGGCAGGACTTTAGCCTCAAGGGGACCAAGAGTTACTGCAACATCGGGGTCTGCGGCGCCTGCACCGTGCTGTTGGACGGCCAGCCCGTCAGCTCCTGCATTATGCTGGCGGCCCAGGCCAACGGCAGAGAGATTACCACCGTGGAGGGCCTGGAAACCGACGAAGAGCTGCATCCCATTCAGCAGGCCTTCATCGACCACTCCGGCCTTCAGTGCGGCTATTGCACCCCGGGCATGCTACTGATGACCAAGGCCCTGCTGGAGGAGGAGCCCAATCCCACGCCGGAGGAGATAGCCTCCTACGTCGGCGGGAACATCTGCCGTTGCACCGGCTACGCCCGAATCCTGGAATCCGTCAGGGCTGCTGCCGACGCCCTGGCGGCTAGAGGAGCATAGCTGTGGAACTGAGCGACAGCTTCACCGTTGAGTCGCCTGCCTCCAAGGTGTGGGAGCTCCTCTGGGACTTTCCTCGCCTGGCTTCGTGTATGCCTGGGTGCGAGGAGGTAGAAGCCTTAGACGAATCGAACTTCAAGGCCCGTGTAAAGCAGAGCGTCGGCCCTTTCCGTGTGGAGATGGACATCAACTTCACAATCCAGGAAGCAACGCCGGAAGAACGTATCCTGGTGACGGGAAGTGGCGGCGACCGCCGGGGGAACAGCCTCAAAATCAACCGTGCCATGCTGGAGATGGCTCCCGTCTCGCCGAAGGAGACGCAGATATCTTATAGCATAGATTTCACCCTTTTCGGCAAGCTGGCTACGTTGGGTTACCCCATGGTCAAGCGGAAGTCCAGAGACGTGGCCATCGAGTTCACCCGACGTATCTCCGACGCCCTGGAAAAAGGCTAAACCGTCTCGGACGCCCAGGGCAATCAGGATAAGTCTCCGGGACAGTCTGGAAGATAGGAGGCATGGAAATGGTCAAACCAAGTACCAGGGTGAAGGGAAAAGAAATCCTGGAGCTCAAGGAGCAGGTCGCGTTGGCCAACCGCCTGCTGCAACACTACGGCCTGACCTCCTACTTGGGGCACGCCAGCGCCCGGATCCCCGGCACCGACAACATCATCATCAAAGGCCGACCTCATGTCAGCATGGACCGGGTCCAACCCCAGGACCTGATGATCATGGACTTGGAAGGGAACGTAGTCGAGGCCAGTCAGGAATACTCCGCCAGCGTCGGGGAGTGGCCCATACACACCGAGGTCTACAAAGCACGTCCCGACGTGGGCTCGGTGGTCCACACCCACCAGAAATGGTGCACTGTATTCGGCATCGCCGGTAGGCCGGTGCTGCCCGTCCAACACCCACCGACGGCGGCTGTGGCGGCGGAACATTGGCCCGTGTACGAGGAGACCTATGGCCTCATAACGGACGTGTCCCTGGGCAGTGCGGTGGCCCAAGTCCTGGGCCAGAACGTAGCCTGCCATCTACGCACCCACGGCATGGTATTCGTGGGACTCAACGTGGAGAGGGCCGTGTTGGCTGCCGCAGACGCCGAGCACCTGGCGGAGATGACCTGGCGAGCCATGCTCATCGGCACACCAGAGCCCATGCCTATGGAGTATATGCGTAATGACGTGGAAAAGCGCTTCACCCAGGCAGGGGAGGATGTTCGGGACGGGGTTGCACGGGGCGAGTGGGCCATCCATGAGTGGGTGGACCAGAACCCGGAGACCGCGTGGAGTCGTGGAATCCAGCTTTAAGCTGCTACATCCGCCCAGGCGGAACCCGAGTCTACAGGGAGCTTTGTATAAAAACCCAGGAGAGTACAGGGAACCTAGGTTCCCTGCCAGGGAGTCTGAGGGGTGTCCCCTCAGGTGTTAGACATATCGGGCGGGTGGGTGGGAAAGAAGCGTTGGACTTTTTGTGCAAGACCACTAGAGGAAACAGCATATGTCTACTGAACAACAAAACATGCGCGAGCTAAAAGAGACCGTTGCCCTGTCTCACAGGCTGCTCTTCCATACGGGACTAGCCACGACTAGAGGCCACTCCAGCTTACGAATCCCCGGGACCGACCGTTTCCTCATCAAGCCGTGGCCCCATATCCACATGAACCGCGTCACCGCCGACGATATAATCACCATGGACATGGACGGGAATATTGTGGAGGGTGACACGAAGAAGATCACTCGCGTCAGTGAATGGCCCATCCACGCGGAGGTCTACCGATCGCATCCGGACGTGGGCGGAGTCGTCCATACGCACCAGAAGTGGGCCTCCATGATGGGCATTGCGGGCAAGACCATTCTACCGGTGGTGGCAGTCCAGATAGCCCATGTCGTCGCCGAGCCGCTGCCGGTCTTCGACGAGGACCGGGCGCTTATCCGCAGCGTCCAGCAGGGGAAGCAGGTGGCCAAGGTCCTGGGCAACGCCGCAGCATGTCACCTGCAAAATCACGGCATGGTCTTCTCAGGGCCCAACCTGGAGACCGCTACGATGGACGCCATCCACATTGAGTACGAGGCGGAGATGACCTGGCGCGCTTCGGTTATCGGGACGCCCAAGAGTATCCCTATGCCTTACCTGCGTCCTTATATGGAAAGGTGGAAGACAGGCGTAGTGGATGATTCCTGGGAACACTACTGGAAATGGGTGGACCAGCACCCTGACTCCCTCTACCACCGCTCGGTCCAGGCCTGATAGTCTCCCAAGACGGAGCCGACCCCATGCCAAGCCCGACTCTCAAGATAGAAAACGCACGCTTCACCCTGACGGTGGACGCCCAAAGAAGGATAATTCGGGATAGCTCCATTGTGGTGGAGGGCCAGAGGATCACCCATGTGGGCAAGGCCACGGAGCTGGCGGGAGTGCGGGCGGACAGGGTGATTGATGCCAGGGACATGGTGGTGACGCCAGGGCTTCTCAACGGCCATATGCACATAAGCTACGCCCACGCCGTTCGAGGCATCTTCCCGGACGACGTCGAGAACAGGTTGTTCTACGTCTTCAAGATGCAATCGGCCATGACGGAAGAGGAGGAGTACTATACGTCCCTCCTGGCCATTACGGAGCTGCTGAAAAACGGCACCACCTGCTTCTTAGACCCGGGGAGCACCAAGCACCTCGACGCATGCATGCAGGCCTACGAGGACTCAGGGTGCCGCATCGTTTTAGGGGAGCAGGTAACCGACCAACCCAATCAGATAAACCTGCCAACCTACTCGACCGAAGAGGCCATCTCCAGGATGGAGGAGGCCATCAAGAGGTACGACCACCTCCTGAACGATAGGGTCCGCGCCTGGTCGATGCCCTTCTCCATGGCCTTCTGCTCCAAGGAGCTGCTGGTGTCGGCAAAGAGGCTGGCCGACCAGTACGGCACGGGGATGACCCTGCACCACCAGAACACTCCTCAATCCACCGAAGCCTCTATCAACAAGTACGGGAAGCGGCCCACGGAGTACCTGGAGGAGATCGGCGTGCTGGGCCCCAACGTGCTCCTGGCCCACGTGATGGGCCTGGATGATGTGGAGATCGACTGCCTGGCCCGCACCCAGACCAACGTCGCGATGTGCCCCAGCACCGTCCTTAAAGGAGGCGGGGGAATCAAGGAGAACGGGAGGATGCCGGAGATGCTGGCCAAGGGCATCAACGTGTCCCTGGGCAGCGACTCCGCCAACAGCTCCAACTACCTTGATACCATCCGGTCAATGAACCTCGCCGCAACCATCTATAAAGACGCGCGACAGAGCACCGGAATGGTCCCGGCGGAGCAGGCGGTGGAGCTGGGGACCCTCACGGGCGCCAAGGCCTTTGGCCTGGGTGACGAGCTGGGCTCCATCGAAGTGGGGAAGAAGGCGGACCTGGTGCTGTTCGACACCAGGCGTCCGGAGTGGCAGGCCCTCTTCAACCCGGTCAACAATCTGGTGTACAGCGCAGATGGCCGCAGCGTCCACACCGTCATCGTGGATGGGCGGGTGGTCGTGGAGGGTTACAGTCAGCGCTTCGTGGACGAGGGGCCCCTGATGCAGAAGGTGCAGGAGATCGGAGAGGACATCATGGCCAGGACGGGTGTCTCCTTCCCACAACCGTGGCCGGTCCTATGAGGGTCGTACTGGCGGCAGCGCTGGCGTCCATCCTGTTGGCCGCCTGTGGAGGCGAGAGCGCACCTCCCACGCCTGCCCCTGGCCTTCAAGCCACGGGCGCCGCTCCCGCAACGTTAACACCTACACAAGCTTTCACACTCACTCCGTCAGCCACTCCCACTGCAGCTCAATCTCCCACTAGCACTCCAGAGTCAACACAAAAACCAAAATCGGTTGATGAAACAGATCTTCAGCTAATCATTCGGGATGGCTTTCGCATATCGCCGTTCACTCCAAATTCCTTAGGTCCTATACGCTTTATGGCTTTTTCTCCTGACGGAATTCTATTTGTAAGCATGCCAAGCGCCACAGGACTCTATTCTGGAAACCGTGCAGGTGGCAAGATTTTCGCACTGCCAGACCTCGATCAAGACGGTGAAGCGGATGAGGTGAGGGAAGTACTAACAGGATTCAGTGGTCTGCCCCATGGCATTTCCTTTTACGACGGATATCTGTATGTAGCAGAGGAGCATAGGATCTCTCGATATCCATATCTAAACCCGAATCCACCGAAGGACACGGATGGACGGCGTGAGGACAGCGGAAGGGGGTGGGTGAGGGAGCTACAGGGGAGATGGCCTGGGGTCTTGGGGTAGATGGGAGGCCGGCGGACGGTCTTCAGTCGCCGCACAGGGCCCCTAAGGCCCTATGCGGGAGTTGCGATGCGCGGGATGGCGAGAGGATACGCAGCAGGGGACTCTCGCGACCGGGGTGGCGCGAGATTGCGGGGACGTTGGGTCAGTTGCAGGCTGGCCGTCAGGCCGGGAACGGAATGGCTTGCAGCCGGGCCAAGGCGCGACTGAACTGGGTTTCCCAAGGCCAGCGCCGGGGGAGATGCAAAGTGAGGCGGCGCGCCGAGCGGGTGATCCGTCCCACCAGAGCGAAGACCCGCCGCCTGAGGGTCTTGGTGATCACGGTCCGCTCGCCCAGACCAATCCGCGCCGTCCAGCGGGCCAGGTTATGCGCCATCACCTGGACCGCCAGCCAGGCGCCGTTGGCGGCGAAGCGCGCCGACGGCATGTGGTTCAGCCCGACGCCGTACTTGAGGTCGCGTATGGCGTTCTCGACCTCGGCGTGGCGGCGATGATCGGCCTCCAGTTCCAGCGTCTCCCCATCGCGGTCGGTGATGAAGGCGTGATAGCTGTATCTGGCGAAGAGGGCGAGCTGGGAACCGGGCGTCGGCTTCACCCGCCGGACAATGAGCCGCACCGGCGCGGCGTCCGGCTTGGTCTGGAACGGGGTGTAAGTCGTCTCGGCGACATCGGCGGCACCGTCCATCCAGTAGGGAATGGGAGTCCAGTCCTCCTCTGGTATCGCCTCGATCAGGTCCCGCAGGCTGGCGCGCTGGCGGATGGTGATAGAGAAGCGGACATCCATTTCCCGGCAGGCGGCAACGACAGTGTGGGCGTAGAAGCCGCTGTCGGCCCGCACCGTGAGTTGTCCCCTGGCCCCGCCGTAGCGCACCCGCCCCACCGTCTCACGCAGGAAGTGGGCGGCGCCACGGGCGGTGTTGGCCCGGCCCTCGCGCAGCCGGGACATCAGCACTTCGCCGGTGCCGGCGGCAATGGCCAGCAGTGGGTGATAGCCGCGGGCGCCGGTATAGCCGTGGTGGCGCGCTCCCTCCTTGGCCAATCCATAGGTCTCGCAGATGGTCGAGTCCAGGTCGATGGTCAGGGGCGAGTCGCCGGGTCCGGCCCCAGCGGCCCAGGCCCGGGCCAACAACTGGCGGCTCACGCGGTCGAGTTGACGGACATGCCCCCACCGGAAGCTGCGCAGGAAGGTCCCCAGGGTGGATGGCGCCTTGACCACGCAGCCTAGAACACCGACCGTCCCACCAGCGCGCAGCGCATCGGCGTCGTCGATGCAGTCGCCGCCTGCCAGCGCGGAAGCGACCAGCGTCAGCATCTTGTCCCCAGTGTTCGCCCGTCCCGGCGCTCCGCCGAGGTCAAGGTGATGGTCGACGAGTTCCCGCAGGCCCAGGTGCCGGGCTAGGGTGGCCGGCAGGAGCAGGCCGGCATTGGCCACCAGGCGATGGTCGTCAAAGAGGATGCGGATACGGTCGGGTTTGTTCTGTGGCAGCATCTATTGGGTGCTCCTTGTTTCCGGGCGGGTTTCTGTTCCAAAACCATTATCCCAGATTCAGAGGAGCACCCTCTGCCTTCTTCAAGGGCTGTCCCCAAGGACGTCCTTCGGTGGATTCGGGCTAAATGATGGCGATGTGGGTCAACAGGAGGTTATTGTAGAAAACCTTCCGGCGGGAGCAGGCCATTCTTCCCGTACTATCGGATTTAACTCTGCCGGGAAAATGTATGTTTCCGTTGGCTCTTCCTGTAACGTATGTGAACAACAAGACGATCGCCGTGCTGCGATTCTACAGTTTGATGCTGATGGATCGAACGGCCTCATTTATGCAATTGGGGTTCGTAACGCGGTTGGTTTTGTATCCCACCCTGTAACGGGAGAAATATGGGCCACCGAAAATGGCCGTGATTTGCTAGGAGACGATCTTCCGCCAGATGAGATTATTATCGTTCAGGGAGGGAAACATTACGGATGGCCCTACTGCTACGGTAAAAAGATTTCTGACCCTGCACATAGCGATGCCCGTGACTGTGCCACAACCGAACCTAGCGTTCATAACATCCAGGCGCACTCTGCGCCTTTAGGACTCCGATTTATTCAGAGCTCGCAATTTCCTGAAGAGTGGCAGGGAGACCTATTAGTGGCATATCACGGTTCATGGAACAGAAGCGAACCCGCTGGTTATAAAGTAGTACGACTTGACGTTGAAGGGGATGAAGTTGTAGGAGAAGAATACCTGGTTGCTGGTTGGCTCAAGCGAGATGGTTCGGTGGTCGGCCGACCTGTCGATCTCATATTTGATTCTGGTGGCGCGCTGTACATTTCAGATGACAGGGCCGGAGTAGTTTATCGGGTGACAAAATTACAAGACTAGGAGACTTCTCAAGGGTTAGGTCTCCCAGGCAGGACTCGAACCCCGCACGTGTGCCAAAAGGGAATCGTTTGTCTATCCCGTCAAGGCCTCCAAATGGTCAATCCAGGTACTGAAATTCGGACACTGGTCGCGAATGTTTTCTAGCCCTATTTCGATCGCCGCTAGGGGACCCATAAGCGGTTTTGTATAGCGAGGCATAAGGGCTGCCACACGCTTTGATGGCGCTGTACGCGATGAGTCATTTATCTCCTCTGGACTGGCAAAATCATCACGAATACCTTGGAACTCCGTCGCAAGGTCAGGTCGCCCAATCGCTTGCGCGAAAAGAACGCAATCACTGAACAACAAGCCCTCAAATTCATGCATCACCACATAAGGGATGAACCGCCTCTTATCGAAACTGGCCCCCATTTCGTCACTGATATCGGCGAGCAAAGCTGATTGAACGGTAGCCGCCTTCTGTATAACTGGGAGTTGGCCTGCGACATTACGACCAGGCCAAGCCCCTGCGCCAACCTGCGGTAATGCGTAGTAGTCCACCATCGTTGTCGCCTGGCAACCCGGGTCTTCTTTGAGGTGATTGAGGATGTCAGTGCGGGCAGAATCCCATCCCTTTATGCCCCCTCTGCGATGGCGTTGGCGTGCGTTACCAAACATGCGGGCACTGACCTGAGAGTAGTCTAGCCGGAGCAGGTGCGGGGCAAGTACTTCATTAACAAACTTCTCTTCCGTCTCCCCTTCGACGTGTACGAACAATCTAGCCATGCAGCCTCTCAGTTCCTGGCCTTCCACCTAATTCATTCTTTTCCCAAAGCTGACCAAGGCTATATTTCTCAAGCCATGTCTCCAGTATCGCCGGTTGAAGCCTGGTAAATTGTGAGCTGCCTTCAATCCGGTCGGCCACCAGGACGTCTTCGGGCTGGAAATGGTCCAACAGTAGGGACGATTGGGTAGAGACTATAACTTGAGTCGACGCTTGCTGAATCAGCGATGCAAGCATCGCAATGGCGTAAGGGTGGAGGCCAATTTCGGGCTCGTCAACCAGAATAACCGAAGGCTGGTACTCTACTGGTTGAAGAAACAGCGTGGCCAGTGCAATGAAGCGGAGAGTCCCGTCCGATAGCGATGCGGCGTCGAAATACTCATCTGAGCCTACATGTTTCCATTCCAGCCGTATTTTGTCAGGGTTTAGGCTCTGAGGAGATAATTGGAAGTCGTCAAAAAAAGGCGCTACAAGTTGGACAGTGCGGCGAATCAGGCTATAGGCGCTGGTGTTTTTCTCGCTTAAATAATAAAGGAATGGCGCCAGATTGGAGGCGTCGGGACGGAGGTAGCGGTTGTCGTTCACGTCCGCCGTCTTCTTCATTGACGAGCTAGAACTTGTGTCCTGGAAATGATAGAGGCGCCAGCGGTCAAGATGTCTGCGGACATACGAAGGAACAGGTTGTGCCATGGGCTTACTGATGCCAGCTTCTTTTCCGATCCTCAAAAGGCCATGCGAATAAGGTCGATCCGGATAGCGATTCTTGTCCCAATAATAGACCGCCTCAGACTGAGGAACTAACTCGTCTGCATCCGTCGGCTGGAGAGTAATCTCATATTGGTTTACTCCGTCTTGAAACGAGATATGAATGTACAGTTCCTTCGTCACTTTCGAGCCAAAGTGAAGAACTTTTTCTGCGCCACCGGCCCGTATGACGTAGTCCTGCAGTTGGCCCTCAAGGATCGCGTTCAAAAAGGAAAACACGCCGATTAAGTTCGACTTGCCCGAGCCGTTAGGGCCGATAAGAACGTTAACGGATCCTAGGCGCAAGTTTTCTAAGGAAGAGATGCTTTTGAAGCCTCTGACCGTTATGGTGTCCAGTTCGGGCACAAGGAACTCCTCAATACGCCAGGTCTTCCTATTCTAGCGGATTTGGCGGTAATTGGCTGCATATCAACCTCCGTCGCGATGCCCTCACGACGGACCATCCTATGCGCTAACAGATCTCCCGCAGGAGAAGTTGGTTCTCAGGCATCTGGCCCTCACGCTTGCTGGCTCTGGCATAGAGCGCAGTCCTCTGACCACCCCAGGCAGGATTCGAACCCGTGACCCGCTGCTTAGAAGGCAGCCCCTCTATCTGCTGAGCTACAGGATATGTATCTAATAGGGTGCCCTGTACTGTTGCCACGTGGGTAAAGAACGGATACACTTATTGCTCGACCAGGACGGAGAACAGGGGAGCAGATGCCGGCTGTGCTCAAAATACCCAGCCCGCTCCAGGGCATAGTGAATGGCGTCAAAGCCGTAGAGATTCCGTGCGGCACCTTGGGACAGGCCCTCTCCCATCTGGACGTCCAGTACCCTGGGTTCAAGGACCGTCTTCTGGACGAGGATGACGAGGTGCGTCCCTTCATCAACATCTTTGTGAACGGGACGACATCGCCTACCTCGAGGGTCTGTACACCCAGATCTCCGACGGGAGTGAGGTGGACATCGTCCCCTCCATCGCCGGTGGGGCTCACTCCTGGGATGGGGCCCTCGGGCGCGATCCCAGGGTGGCCATAAATTAGCTTAAGTAGGCACGCCAGGGCAACGGTCGTCGGCAGGAGCCATGGGGCGGCCTTGCCCGAAGGGAGGAATTTATGCCGGGGCATCAGCTCCTGAGCTTTGAGGTCAACGGGGCACCGATCAATATCGCCGTCGAGCCGCAACAGACCCTGCTGGAGGTGCTGCGAGATGAGTTGCAACTCGTGGGCACCAAGGAGGGTTGCAGCAACGGAAACTGCGGCGCCTGCACCGTCATCCTGGACGGCGTTTCCATCAACTCCTGCCTGGCGCTGGGTGTGGAGATGGAGGGCCGGCAGGTCCTCACCGTGGAGGGTCTGGCCCAGGGTACTCAGCTCCATCCCGTTCAGCAGGCTTACATAGATGAAGCGGGGTTCCAGTGCGGCTTCTGCACCCCCGGCTTCCTCATGTCCACGGTCCACCTGCTGGAGCTCAATCCAGATCCCACAGAAGAAGAGATCCGGCTTAGCCTGGCGGGCAACCTGTGCCGGTGCACCGGATACGAAAAGATCTTGCGGTCTGTTCAGGCCGCCGCAAAGATGCTGAAGGAGGTGAAGTCGTGACCCAGAGAACGCAAGGTAATGGCCATGGCAATGGCTTCCGAGTGATCGGTCAGGGCATCCCACGTGTGGACTCGGAAGAGCGCGTCAAGGGTAAAGCCGTCTTCGCGGCCGACCTGACGCTGCGGGGCACTCTTCACGCCAGGTTCGTCCGCAGCCCCCACGCCCACGCCCGCATCGTGCGCATCGATGCGTCGAAGGCTCTCCAGCTCCCGGGGGTGAAGGGGGTTGTCACTTCGGCAGACCTGCCGCCCCTGGCCGAAGCCAACGCCACCGTTGGCGGCGAGACCACCATGGAGGCCCATTACATGCGCCAGTACTTTCTGGCCGAGGACCGAGTCCTCTTCCATGGCCATCCCGTGGCAGCGGTGGCTGCCACAACCCCTCAGATCGCCGAGGAAGCCGCCTCCCTTATCGAGGTGGAGTACGAACCGATGCAAGTGGTGGACGACATCCAGGAGGCCATGAAGCCCGACGCCTACGTCATTCATCCAGAGCTGCGTACCAAGAGCCTTGCGGGCCCATCTCCTGATCCTACCAACGTCTCCCTCCATATAGGTTACGAAAAGGGCGACCTAGAGCAAGGGTTCAAGGATGCAGACGTTGTCCTGGAGCGGGAATACTGGGTGGACATGGCGCACCAGGGCTACATCGAGCCCCAGGCCTGCACCGTTGAGATGGACTCCTCCGGCCACCTGACCATCTACAACACCACCCAGGGCGCCTTTCGCTTGAAGGCTAATACGGCCACCCTGCTCAACATTCCCATGAACAAGGTGCGGGTTGTGCCCCAGGAGATCGGCGGCGGCTTCGGTGGCAAGGGCTTTACCGCGCCAGAGCTGCCCACCGCCCTCCTGGCCATGAAAACGGGACTTCCGGTCAAGACTGTGCTCTCTCGGACCGAGGTGTTTCTAGCCACCGGGCCCGCGCCCGACAGCTACGCCACGATCAAGATCGGGGCGCGGCGCAATGGGGAGATCACTGCCTTGCAGGTAATGTACGTGCTGAACGCGGGGTGCGTTCCAGGGGCCGGCCTATCTGTCAACAACATCCTGGTGGCCGGATACTCTAGCTACAAACCTGCCGCTCTCAAGTACGATGGGTATGAGGTGGTGACCAATAAGCCTCGCACACAGTCGTACCGGGCGCCGGGGATGCCCAACTGCGGTTTCACTCTAGAAACCATCCTGGACGAGCTTGCGGAGGCCCTTGGAATGGACCCGCTGGACCTGAGGATCCTCAACGCCGCCGATGATGGCGACCCGATGACCGACGGCAGGCCCCTTCCCAGTACCGGCTTCAAGAAGATCTTCCAGCAGGTAAAAGAGCACCCGGCCTGGAGCACTCCTCTTGCGCCGGGACGCGGCCGAGGGGTGGCCATGGGCATGCGCCGCGAAGGCGGCGGCGTCTCCAGCGCCCACATGACCGTCAATTCGGACGCCACCTTTAACCTGGTCATCGGCTCGGTGGACCTGACCGGGGTCCGCACCAGCCTGTCCCAGATCGCCGCCGAAGAGCTAGGAGTTGAAGTCTCGGATATATCGGCTAGCGTCGGCGACACCGACTCGGTGGGCTTTACCGATGGCTCCTGGGGCAGCAGGACCACCTACGTCACGGGAACGGCCGTCCTCAGGGCCGCCCGTGACGCCCTGAGCCAGCTCAAGGAGCGCGCCGCCCAACGCTTCCAGGTCGAGCCCTCGGCGATTGAATACCGTGACCGCACCTTCTACGTACAGGACAACGCAGAGCAGCAGATCAGCCTGCTGGAGCTGTGCAAGGCCAACGTAGGTCAGGGCATCGGCGCCATCATTGGTTCGGGCGTTGCGGCCCGCCTGGCGCCCGTCACCAGCACCGCCGTCCAGGTGGCCGAAGTGGAGGTGGACCGGGAGACCGGCAAAGTAAGCGTGGTCAAGTTCACCGCCTTTCAGGACCCCGGCGTGGCCGTCAACCCGGTGGAGGTGGAAGGGCAGATGCAGGGGGCGGCGGCCCAGGGTGTGGGCTGGGCCCTCTGGGAAGGGTACAATTTTCAGAAAGGCCTGCTCAAGAACCCCAATTTCCTGGACTACCGCATGCCCACCTTCCTCGACTTGCCGCCCATCGAGACGGTCTTTGTCGGGGCGCCGGCCCAGGAAGGTGATATAGGCATCAGGGGCGCCGGCGAGGTCGGTATCATCCCCCCCATGCCGGCGATAGCCAACGCCATTTACGGGGCCACTGGGATACGTATGAGCCATGTGCCGATGACGCCGGAACGTATGCTACGGGCTCTCCAGAAACACCAGGAGACAACCAGCGGCGTCCCCAGCTAGTGCTTAGTCCCTGACAAAGGTGGGGTTGTAAAGAAAGAGCTTTCAGGACTCCCCGACCTGGATGGGTACCGTCTAATGGAAGAGGATATTCGCGCTCGCGTTGAGCGCATCCAGCAAGGCATCGCCCAAGCCGCCCAACGGGTTGGGCGTGATCCGAACAGCGTGGTCCTGCTGGGCGCCTCCAAGACGGTCGATGCGGAGCGGATCAGGTTGGCCACTGCCGGGGGCCTCCAACACGTGGGGGAGAATTTCGTTCAGGAGGCCAAGGCCAAGCTCGACAACCTCCCGTCGCTGCGGGAGTCAGCCACCTGGCACATGATCGGACACCTTCAGGCCAACAAGGTACGCCAAGCCCTGGACCTCTTCGACGTCATCCAGTCCGTAGATACCCTCCGTTTAGCACAGCGCATCGGTACAGTCGCCGGCGAGCTGGGGAGGCGGGTCCCTATCTACATCGAAGTCAATCTGGCGCTGGAGCCCACCAAGACGGGCGTACCGCCCGACCAGGTGATTGCCTTGGCCGAGGCCATAGCCCCTTGCCAGCACCTTCGACTGGAGGGCCTGATGGCCGTGCCTCCTTTCACGGAAGACCCAGAGGGGGGACGGCCCTATTTCGGGAAGCTCAGAGGGGTGCGAGACACGCTGAACCAGCGCCAACTGTTTGACTACGAGGTGCAGGGGCTATCGATGGGGATGAGTCACGACTACGAGGTCGCCGTGGAGGAGGGGGCCACGATAGTCCGCCTGGGCACCTCCATTTGGGGAGCCCGACCGGCGTAACAGGCGTTGGCCAGCCCTTGGCGAAGACGCGTCCCGCACTGTGGATCCAGGGAAACGCCCGCCACTAATAAAGTCTAATCAACAGTGCTTGGTCTCATACTTCCCACCACCCGAGGGAATGCGTCGCTATTTAGCGGACAGAACACCAGCGACGGGTAGTGCGAGCCCGCGATCGGTGTGGAAAAGTTCGGTCTGGCGTCCCTGGCAGGATTCGAACCTGCGACCCGCTGCTTAGAAGGCAGCCGCTCTATCCACTGAGCTACAGGGACGCGTATCTAAAAGGAGTGTAGCATCGGGGTAAAAATGGGTCAAGGAGAGCCCTCCAGCCACTCCTAAACCCCTCGAGTGATACGCCTCCAGCAACAGGCCCGTCGTTTGACACCATCTCGGAGGCCCAAGTATAATTCTAGTAGCAAGGCCTCTAAAATGCCCAAGCGAACGTACCAGCCAAAAAAACGAAAGCGCAGCCGGACCCACGGCTTTAGACTGCGTATGAGCACGCCAGGAGGCCGGGCCACCCTAAAGCGTCGACGCTTCAAGGAACGCTGGCGCCTAACTGTTTAATCTCTGCCTACTTGTTCGCACCATACCCTCGCTCCAGTGGACGATGCAAAAGGAAAGGCGCCTAGCTAGGACTAGTGACTTTGCCTCCGTATTTCGACAGGGTAAGAGGTACTACGACCCCCTGATATCTCTCTACGCATTACCCAACGCCAGGCAGATAAGCCGGTTTGGATTTAGCGTTAGCAAGAGGGTCAGCAAGGCAGCGGTAGTAAGGAACAAGGTCAAGAGGCGTCTAAGAGAGGTGGCCCACGCCGCCTCGGTCTGCGAAGGCTGGGACCTGGTGCTGGTGCCCAAGAAAGACGCCGCCTCCGCCACCTTCCAGGAGCTGCAAGGGGCGGTGACCAGGCTCTTGAATAGAGGTAGGCTGGCCGGTGACAAGGCGCACCCCAGCCCGGAAAGGACGAGCCCATGAAGCGGCTGGTGCTGCTGGCGATCCGGTTCCACCAACAAGCCCTGTCTCGCTATGTTTATGGGACATGTAGGTACGAACCCACCTGCTCCCACTACTCCTATGAGTCCATTGCCCGTCACGGCATCGTAAAAGGAGGGTGGCTTACCCTAAAACGCCTCGCCCGCTGCGCTCCCTGGGGAGGTAGAGGCTACGATCCTGTACCCTAAATCTCCGCAAATGACACCTCACCCTCCTCAATCATCCACAGTGCAGACACATGCTCGCCCAGGAGTCACAGGCAAGAGCTGCCGAGACAACCTGCAAAGGAAGGGCCTCTGGCGGTTTCTGTTAATAACAGCCGTACTGACCCTGGCCTTCACGGCTTGCGCCCGTATCGGAGACCCCAGTGCCGGGTGGTCGGGCGGGGTTGTGGTTGATGATGTACTGTATTTGGCCTCTAAGGAGGGACGGGTGTTGGCGCTGGATAGGGAGACAGGCCAGACCAAGTGGAGATTTCCGCCTAGTGAGGACGAAAGCTTTGAGGCTATCTATGGTACCCCTGCTGTATCGGAGGACAAAGTCTACGTAGGGACGTACGACGGCACCCTCTATGCTTTAGACATCAACGGAACCAGGCAACAAAAAATCGGCGAGACCGGCGATGCCATAGTAGGAGCGCCCCTTGTCGTCAACGGCAAGGTCCTGGTTGGGTCGTCGGACGGGTTCATGTATGCCTGGGACGATACGGGCGACCTTCAATGGAAATTTGAGACCGGGAAGACGATATGGTCCACCCCAGTGACCGATGGGGAGACGGTGTTCTTCGGCTCCATGGACGGCACATTTTACGCCATCTCTCTCAAAGATGGTAGAAAGAGATGGACCTTTCCGACCGACGGGGCCATAGCGGGCACGGCCCTCCTGGACGAGGGGATTGTGTATATCGGCAACTTCGATGGCTTATTCTTCGCCCTGGACGCTTCGGCTGGTGAGGAGCTGTGGAGTTTCAATGCCGGGGCCTGGTTCTGGAACCGCCCCGTCGTTGCGGGCTCCACCCTTTATGCGGGGTTCATGGATGGCAACCTGTACGCCCTGGACAAGAACACAGGAGGTTTACAGTGGACTGCCGAGACGGAGGGGCCCCTTTTGGGGGCGCCTGTAATCGTCGGGGAGCGGATAGCTTTTGCCTCCGACGATAAGAAAATCCATCTGGTGAGGCAGAGGGATGGGTTTGAGGAGTGGTCATACGACGTGAATGCGAAGATAAGAGCCCCCCTGGCCTCTCAGGGCGACACGGTATATGTGTCCGACATGGACAGCACCATTTCGGCGCTAAACGTTGAGCTGAGTAGGGTGAGGTGGCAGAAGAGCACCAAGGATTGAAGCGGCTTTACACAAAAACTCAGGAGAGTGCAGAGAACCTAGGTTCTCTGCCAGGGAGTCTGAGGGGTGCCCCCTCAGGAATTAGACATATCGGGCGGGCGGGTGGGAAAGAAACCGTCTGCCGTTGGACTTTTTGTGCAAAGCTGGTTGAAGCTTCAGGGGACTTAAGGTAAGTCTCATTCTTTGAAAGCGAAGAGCGTGACGTGGAAGCAATAGGCTTTTTCTGGACTCAGGTCATCGAACGGCCAATGATGAACGGCCTGGTACTCCTCTACGTCCTATTCTTCAAACAGTTCGCCCTCAGCATTATCGGCTTCACGGTGGTCATTCGCCTCGCGACACTGCCTCTCACCCTGCGGCAGCTCCGGCAGATGAGGGGCATGGCCTCGATACAACCCAAGATGAAGGAGATACAGGCGAAGTACGCCGGGGACCGCGCGAGCATCAGCCGGGAGCAGATGAAGCTTTACAAGGAGTTCGGCATCAATCCCCTCGGCTGTCTGGGCCCCATGGTTATCCAGCTACCCATATGGATAGGCCTGTACCGGTCCATCCTACAGACCCTCCCCTCAAACCCTGAGTCAGTAGCGGGCCTCTCCGCAAAATTTTACTCCTGGTTGCCCCAGGTCAACCAGGCTGTGCCCCTGAATAGCAACTTCCTCTGGATGGACCTGGCGCTCCCCGACCCTACCCCCATCCTGCCCATCCTGGTAGGGGCATCTATGTGGATTATGCAGAAGATGACCACCATGCCCACCACAGACGCTCGTCAGGCCTCGCAGAACAACATGATGCTATGGATGCTGCCTCTCATGTTCACCTTCTTCTCCTTCACCTTCCCTAGCGGACTGGCCCTGTACTGGGTCGCCTCCAACCTGATAGGGGTAGTGATTCAGTACCGCGTAACCGGCTGGGGGACCCTCTTTAGACCTTCCCGAACAGCGGAGCCGGTGCCCGCACCAGCCTCAGCCCCAGCTAACGTAGTCACCACCACAGCTAAGGAGATAGCGGACGATGGAAAACCTCGTGATGTCGGCCAAGACGGTGGAAGAAGCTATAGAGCTCGCCCTAAGGCAGCTAGACGCAGACCGAGAGGAGGTAGAAATAGACGTCGTTAGCCGTGGAAAGGTGGGAATCCTGGGGATAGGAAGCGAACCCGCCACGGTTAGAGTAACCCGACTGGAGACACCCAACGAGACGGTCAAAGTGGCCAAGGAGGTCCTGGACGCCCTCTTGTCCCGCATGAATGTTTCAGCCCTGGCTACCCTAAAGTTGGCCTACGATGAGGAAAGCGACGGGCCAGTTTTCGATATTCAGGGAGATGATTCCGGACTTCTCATAGGCCGCCGAGGCGAGACCCTCAGGTCCCTACAGTACCTGGCCAACTTTCTGGTCAGCCAGCGTCTTCATGACCGAGTCCGCATCGTTGTTGATGTGGAGGGCTACAGAGAAAGGCGTTACAGATCCCTCCGGACTCTCGCCCTGAGAACAGCGGAGCGCGTCGCGGCCACGCGGCGCCCCATTACCCTGGAGCCCATGCCACCCAATGAGCGCCGCATAGTGCACCTGGCCCTGACCGACAATGACCAGGTGATTGCTGAGAGCTCCGGCGAAGGAGAGGCCCGCCGGATCACCATTATGTTGAAATAGCCTACGCACACCCTTTGGAAATCTGTTTCAAACCCCCCCACCAATCACGTTCCTCGCAGCCTAAGCATCTGGAGGCCGCATGCCCTATCAGAACATAGGGTTAAGGCAAGAAGGCGGCATCGCCGTCGTCACCTTGAACAGACCGGAGGCGTTCAATTGCATCAACGAGGCTTTGGCCGCCGAAATACGGGAGGTCTGTGAAGCTCTTAATCAGGACGACCAGATACGGGTCGTCGTCGTTACAGGAGAGGGCGAGGCCTTTTGCAGGGGCAATGACTCGCCCGTTGCCACGGCGGACGACCCAGAGCGGGCTGCCCTGCTGGACAGGCTGAGGGTCGCCGACGCCATCGGAGGTCTTCAGCAGCCGGCCATCTGCGCCCTGAACGGGGACGCCGTAGATCAGGGCCTAGAGCTGGCCCTGGCCTGCGACCTCAGGATCGCGGAGGATGGAGCCGCCTTTGGCTTGACCCAGGTGAGCAAAGGCCTCATTCCTTGGGACGGTGGCACGCAGCGCCTTCCACGTCTGGTGGGCAGTGCCAGGGCCCTTGAAATGGTCCTTGCATCCCGAGTTGTGGAGGCCCAGGAGGCGCTGACCATAGGTCTGGTAAACGAGGTGGTGGAAAAGGGCCAAGCCCTGGAACGGTCCCTGGAGGCGGCCTCCATGATAGCCGCCTATGGCCCCATCGCGGTCAGGTACGCTAAGGAGACAGTCCACAAGGGACTGGACATGACCCTTGAGCAGGGGCTTAGGCTTGAGGCGGACCTGAACATAATCCTCCAAAGCACCCAAGATCGGGCCGAGGGCATACGATCCTTCCTGGAGAAGCGCCCTCCCAAGTACGAGGGAAGATAGAAACCGCGCCATAAGATTTGATGGAGTAACCCGTGTCCTTTGAGACTGTAACCTACGAAAAACAGGGAAGCATAGCCAGCATTACCCTGAACAGGCCCAGAGTCATCAACGCCTACAACATCCAGATGCGCGACGACCTCTTCCAAGTGCTGGCCGCCGCCCGAGACGACCCTGAAGTCCTGGCCCTTCTGCTGTCGGGGGCGGGAGAGAGAGGGTTCTGCGTCGGCGCCGACTTGACGGAGTTCGGGACGGCCCCCTCCCAGGTCATCGCCAGGCAGGTCAGATGGGAGCGGGATGTCTGGGGCCTCTTCCTGGGCATGGGAAAGCCCATGGTGGCCGCCCTCCACGGTTTCGTTCTGGGGTCCGGGCTGGAGATGGCCCTGCTTTGCGATATACGAATCGCCTCGGAGGACGTCATCTTTGGTATGCCGGAGGTGGCCCTGGGCATGATCCCCGCCGCTGGAGGCACCCAGACTCTGCCTCGGACGGTAGGGTCGAGCAAAGCCTTGAGCTTGCTGCTGAGCAACGGTAGAATTGATGCCCAGGAGGCTCTGCGGCTGGGCATCGTCCATCGGGTTGTGTCCAGGGAACGCCTGATGTCCGAGGCTCAGGCCACCGTCGAAGAACTGGCGGGCCTGAACCCCAAGGCGGTATCCTCCGTAAAAGAGGCCGTGGCCCGCGGCATTGAGTTGCCGCTACAGGAGGGGCTGGAGCTAGAGCGCAGGCTCGCCCTCCATCTGCTCTCCCGCTGATATTGCTCAGTCAAATCTGCAGGAAGGCACAGGGAAGCTGGGGTTCTCTGTCGGGGTGTTTGAGGGGTGTCCTCGTTTTGCACAAAACCCTAGGAGAGTGCAGAGAACCTAGGCTCTCTGCCAGGGAGTCTGAGGGGTGCCCCCCCAGGAATTAGACATATCGAGCGGGTGGGTGGGATAAAAGAGGATTGCTGGTAAACCTACACAAGTGATTTCAGGAAGGGATTAAGACCACCCATGGCGACACTGCCCCACAATAACGGGAGGATTCCGTGAACACCTGTGAATTCCTCGTCATCTCATCCTCCATAGTGCCGGACAGGCAGGCGATTGTCTTCGAGGGGAAGCGCTTCACCTTCCAGGAGCTATCGGACAGGGTCAACCGGCTGGCTAACGCCCTGGCGGACCTGGGAGTCGAAGCAGGTGACCGGATTGCCTCCCTCCAAGTCAACTGCAACGAGCTGGTGGAGGCCTACTTCGCCACTGCCAAGCTGGACGCCCTCTACGTACCCCTCAACTTCCGGGCCAAGGCCGACGAGATCGCCTATATGCTCAGGGACTCCGGAGCCAAAGTGCTTCTGGTAGGGAGAAAATACGCTGACCTGGTCAGGTCCATCGAGCAGGAGCTTACCTCCGTGGAGCATTACGTAGCCCTGGATGAACCGGTGGAAGGCTGGCGCTTCTACGATAGCCTGGTGGAACGGGCCTCGGATGAGGAGCGCTTCCCCACAGGTGACGACGAGGACCTGACGATGGTGCTGTTCACGGCGGGCACCACTGGATTTCCCAAGGGGGTCATGCTGAGCCACAACAGCTTCTCCTCCTACATTCTCAACAACGTTTCGCCTCCAGACCCGGAAGAAGAGGAGAGCAATATCCTCACCGTGCCCCTGTATCACATCGCCGGGCTTCAGGCAGTGCTGGCGGCCATCTACGGCGGACGCACCCTCATCGTCCAGCGTCAGTTCGAGGCCAAGGAGTGGATGGAGTTGGTGGAATCGGAGAGGGCCAACAGGGCCATGATGGTACCTACCATGCTGAAGATGCTGATGGACCACCCGGACTTCCATCAGCACGACCTCTCCAGCCTGGAGGTCATCACCTACGGCGCCGCCCCCATGCCCCTGGAGGTCATCAAGCGGGCCATCCAGGAGTTCCCTGGCGCCCGCTTCATCAACGCCTTCGGGCAGACCGAGACGGCCTCGACCATCACCATGGTGCCGCCGGAGGACCACGTCATGAAAGGCTCCCCGGAGGAGGTGGAGAAGAAGCTGAAGCGCCTCACCTCCATCGGCAAGCCCTTGGACGACGTCGAGGTCCGCATTGTGGACGAGGACGGCAACGACGTTCCCCTCGGCGAAGTGGGAGAGATCGTGGCCCAGGGCGATAGGCTTATGAAGGGGTATTGGGGCCAGGACGAGGCCACGGCCCAGACCATACGCAACGGCTGGCTCTACACCGGAGACCTGGGCTACTTCGACGAGGATGGCTACATCTTCCTGGGAGGCCGCAGCAAGGACTTCATCAAGCGCGGCGGCGAGATGGTCTCACCGGAAGAGGTGGAGCAGGTCCTCTTCTCCCACCCCGCGGTGGAGGACGCCGCCATCATCGGCGTGCAGGACGTGGACTGGGGCGAGCGGATCAGGGCCGTCCTGGTGCTGAAGCAGGGCGCCAGCGCCAGCGAAGCGGAGATCATCGAGTACTGTAGGGAGCGCCTCTCCAGCTACAAGAAGCCGGAGTCGGTAGTCTTCACCGACGAGCTTCCCCGCAACCCCATGGGCAAAGTCCTCAAGCGGGTCCTACGAGAAGAGTACAACCAGCCGGTAAAGGGATAGGGTTACCGCCCCTGGAACTGGGCCTCCCGGCCCTCCACGAAGGCCTTGGAGGCCTCCTTGTGGTCGTAGGTGTTGAAGGAGTGGCCCTCCAGGGCCAACGAAGCCTCCAGGATCAGGTTCACCCGCTCCTTGATGGCCTTGTTGACCGACAGCTTGGTCCAGCCGATGGCCCTGGTGGGGCCGTGGGCCAAGCGCCGCGCCAGCGCCATGGCCTCGGGCATCAGGTCCTCGGCGGACACCACCCTGTTCACCAGGCCGATGCGCTCCGCCTCCTTGGCGTCGATGATGTCCCCCGTCATCAGCAACTCCTTGGCCTTATGGATGCCCACCAGCAGGGGCCAGATGACGGCTCCACCGTCGCCGGCCACCAGGCCAACCCTGACGTGAGGGTCGCCTAACCGGGCATGCTCCGAGGCGATGATGACGTCGCAGAAGAGGGCGATGGTGGCCCCCAGGCCCACGGCTGCGCCGTTGACGGCGGCGATGATGGGCTTCTGGAGGTCCAGCATGTCGTTGATAAGCTTGTGGGCCTCCCTGGTGGTGGCCCGGTCGCCCCAGGTGGTCTCCCCAACACGGTTGGCCATCCCCTTGACGTCGCCGCCGGCGCAGAATGCCCTGCCAGCGCCGGTCAGCACCACGGCGTTGATCTCGTCGTCATAACCCAGGTCTTCGAAAATATGGGCTATCTCCGTGTGCATCTTCTCGTTGATGGCGTTGAGCACCTCGGGCCGGTTCAGGGTGACGATGCCCACCTTGTCCTGCTTCTCCACCTGGATGAACTCGTACTTGCTGTAGTCAGTCATTTATGCCTCCTGTGAGAGTATTTTGTTTCAGCCTCTGCGTACTTCCCACCCACCCACCCTCGGTATGCTTTAGGTTTGAGGGGACACCCCTCAAACTCCCCGCCAGGGAACCAAGGTTCCCTGCACCCTCCTGGACCAGAAGCCATTCTGGGGTGAGAGCGCGCTCAGCCTAGAAATAGGGATGTCTTATGAGGGCTTGGGCTCAGGCGGTTTGTTCAGGGGCTTGAAGAAGCTGTGGAGGAGGTTCTGCTTGTGAGCCCAGCGATGGGAGCGCTTGAGGCTGGAATCAGGCATGATCTGGCCCTGTTTCGTTATCTTGATTGCTTTGTAATTGTCTCCTGGAAGCAGTGGAGAAAAGGCGGGAAACTCAACATCACACCCCAAGACTTCCATTGCGTGTTTCAGTTGCGGGTACTTTTTGGTCTCCTTATTGGGAGGGAGGTAGATGAAGAACTCGCTGCTCCCCAGCACCTCATCGTAGTGCTCCTCCTCCACATCGACACCCGACCCTCCCCGCATATCCTTCCTGGTGAGACCGTATTGCCGCCGCCACATTGGCCTTGATCCTTCCTCTTCGCTTATTTATCAGGTTTGATAAAACCCGCTCATCCCTCGACGCTCTCAGCCAGGCTCTCGTCCAGGAGCTCCAGCAGGTCCCGAGCCTTCTTCTCCCCCTGGAGGCCTCGGGACTGGATGCCCTCCTCCATCATCTGAAGGCAGAAGGGGCAGGAGACGCCGACAATCTGGGCGTCGGTCTCCAAGAACTGGTCAGTGCGCACATGGTTCACCCTGCGCCCCCTGCTCTCCTCCACCCACATATGGCCGCCGCCCGCGCCGCAGCAGAAGCTCTGGTCCCTGCATCTCTCCATCTCCACCAGGCGGACCCCGGGAATGGCCTTTGCTATCTCTCTAGGAGGCTCGTACACCTTGTTATGGCGGCCCAGGTAGCAGGAATCGTGATAGGCCACGGTGGCCTCAACCATGCGAAGGGGCTTGATCTTGCCCTGCTCTATCAGCTGGGCCACGAACTCGCTGTAGTGCATCACCTGGTAGTTTCCACCTAACTGTGTGTACTCGTTCTTAATGGTATTGAAGCAGTGGGGACAGGTGGTGACCACGGTCTTGACGTTGTAGCGGTTCAGGGTCTCGATGTTCTGTTGGGCAAGGATCTGGAAGAGGTACTCGTTGCCCATCCTCCTGGCGGGGTCGCCAGTGCAGGTCTCCTCGGCCCCCAGGACGGCGAAGTCGACGCCCGCCCGGTTTAGCACCGAGGCCATGGCCCGGGCCACCTTCTGGCTCCGCTCCTCCAGGGCCAGAGTGCACCCCACCCAGAAGAGGACCTCTGCCTCCGGATGTTCCGCCAGGGTCTTGACATCCATGCCCTCATACCAGTCGGTGCGGGTGAAGGTGGTGCCGCGCCAGGGATGGCCCCTGGTCTCCATGCTGACCAGGGCGTTCTGGGCCGTCTCAGGCATCTCGGAGGCCTCCATAACCAGGTGCCGGCGCATATCGATGATGGAGTCGATGTGCTCCACCGCCACCGGGCACTCCTGCTCGCAGGCGCCGCAGGTCAGGCAGTCCCAAATCGCCTCCGTGGGTATGGGCAGCTCAGGCGCTCCCATGAGGGGCTTGGTATCCTGCTCGTCCTGCCCCGCGATGACCGAAGGCCCCACCTCCAGTAGGTGGTCCTTGATGTTCTCCACGATGTGCATGGGCGAGAGGAGCTTGCCGCTGATGTTGGCCGGGCAGTTGCTGGTGCAGCGACCACAGACAGCGCAGGCGTAGCCGTCCAGCAGCTCTTTCCAGGTGAACTGCTGGACCCGCCCGGCGCCAAAGGCCTCGGTGGTCTCCAGGTCTTCGATAGGGTGGAGGGTGCCCATGGGCTCCAGGGCGTGGAAGAAGGCGTTAAAGGGGGAGGCCACCATGTGCATATGCTTGGAGAAGGGAATGTAGATGCCGAAGCCCAGGATTACCGACAGGTGTAGCCACCAGAACAACCCTTGTAAGCCGTTGGCCACTCCGGCGCTCATACCAGCGTTTTCGAAGAGCTCCCCCAAGGCGTTACCTATGGGGACCGAGGCCTCCGGCTTGGTCCCGCCCGATGCCACGTAGAAGGCCTCGGTGAGAAGGGTCAGGACCATCAGGGAGGAAATGACAAGCAGGATGTAGTTGGAGTCGCCCTTGCGGGTGAGGTCATAGGAGAGGCGTTGCGGCTTGACCACCCAACGCCTGATGAGGGCCCAGGCTATGAGGAAGAGGAAGACAACCGCCAGCACGTCGATATAGCCGGCAAAGGCCTTCACCCCCGCGGTGGTAAGGATGGTCTCGGAGAAGTCGCCCCAGGCGGAATCCCCAAAGATGAAGATCAGGTAGCTTAGGAGAAAGGTCAAAAATCCCCAGAAGATGATGGCGTGGGCCAGGCCCGCTATGTCCCTGGGAGACAGCCGTTGAAGCACCTTCTGCTGGCCCAGCACGACCCTCAGAGCGGCCATAGACCGCCTTATGGGATGGTCGAACCTGTTTTCGGGCTTGCCCAGGAGGATCAGCCGAATGACTCTACGGTAGAAGGCCAGTGTAGAAAGCCCAAAGCCAAGGGCCGCCACCACATAGACGGCAACCCATATGGGGATGACGCCAAAGACCTCTTCGGGAGGGACCATCTACCGCTCCTGAGCAACAATTTTACCCTGGGGAGACCGTATACTTCAGAGGCCACATTGTAGCATGGACGGCGAAGGGTTCCAACTTGGGACGCCAGTTACGCGGTCACTACCCGTACACCAGAAGGACGGAGCCGGCCGTGCCCAGCCACAGGAGGATGGTCGCTATTAGAGGTACGTCCGTCAGGAGGATCTCCTCCGGGCTCTCGCCTAAGTTCTTGCGGTGCAGCAGGTACAGGTATCGGAAGAGTCCATAGACCACAAAGGGGATGGTGAACATCATGGCGTGGTTTTCTGGCAGGTTCTCCGCCGTGAAGGTGTACAGGACGTAGGCCAGCAGGGTCGACGGCGCCACAACGGCGATAAGCTGGTCCAGAAGGTGGGGCGTATACCAGTCCAGAGTTTCCCTCTGAGAGGCCGCATTGTCGGCGGCCAGGGTAAGCTCGTTGCGACGCTTGCCCAGGGCGATAAAGAGGGACCCCAGGCCGGTGCAGATGTAGAGCCAGGGAGAGATGGGCACGTCGATAACGGCGGCGCCGGCCACCGCCCTCAGAACGAACCCAGCGCTGATGGAGAAGACGTCCAGCAGGACCACCCGCTTCAGCACCAGGGTGTAGAGTAGCATGGTGACCACATATATGAGGCATACGGCACCGAAGAGGGGCTCCAACAGGAAGGCCAGCCCGAGACCTATAACGCTAAGTACAGCGGCGGCGCTCCAGGCTAGAGGGATGGCAAGCTGCCCAGAGGCGATGGGACGAAGGCGCTTCTTGGGGTGCTCCAGATCCTTCTCCAGGTCGAAGATGTCGTTAATCAGGTAAATGGCGCCTGTGAGGAGGGAGAAGATGAGAAAGGCCCAGGTGACCTTGGCGAAGAGAAAGGCCATATCGCTCGGGTCGTCCAGGGCCCAGCGGTCGTTGATGGTGAAGAAGAATGCAAAGTAGAGGAGGAGGTTCTTGGTCCACTGCCGTGGCCTGATAGCCAGGACCAAGGCCCTGGCCGTGGCCAGGCTCAATCCAAGGGATGCTCCTTTGGCCTCATCCATGTTTCGATGATACGGCCCTATAGAAAGGGAGTCAACGTGAAGGGTAAAGGTTAAGCTTGTTTCTCCCATCCACACTAGCAGGCTGATGAACTATGGGGTGTGTAGAGGGGCGAAGCCCCTTTGCCGGGAGTCTGAGGGTGTCCCTCAGATATAATTTCTTCCCCCTTCCTGGCCAGGAAGGGGGTCAGGGGGATGGTCGAAAGGGTTTCTCCCGCCCACCCTAGGATGGGTTAACTTTAAAGGGCGTCCCAGCTTTGCAGAAAAACCAGGAGAGTGCAGAGAACCTAGGTTCTCTGCCAGGGAGTCTGAGGGGTGCCCCCTCAGGAATTAAACATATCGGGCTGGTGGGTGGGAAAGAAGCGCTGGGAAATGGGGTTGTGAGCAAAGGATACCCGCTTAGGCTATACGTACGTTCTCCTGGCCCACCATGGCCTCCAGCTTGCCCAGCAGCTCGGGGCAGCAGTCTACGCTGACCAGAGGCGTCTCCAACCGGACGACCCGTCCGTTGGTGGCTATCTCCAGGTTCACCAGGTCCTCTCCCCTGTACTCCAGCAGCACGCTCATCAGGTCTCGAAGTCGCTGCTCGTCCTGGCTGGGCTCCTCCGTCTCCTGAAGGCGAATGCCCAGCCGACGCCTACGGTTGGGCTCTTTGACAGGCGGCTCGGAGGGCTCCTCAGCGGCTATCTCAGCTTCAGGCTCCGCGGGGGCCACCTGGGGCTGCTGCGTGGGAGGCTCATCCTCGCCTGGAAGCTGATAAGGCTTCACCTCGTCACAGGAGATGCTGAGCTGGCCTTCGCGTATCCTGACCCTCCCCACAACCCATACGAAGTTGCCCTCGTACCACATCTCCCTGGTCTCTTCCAGCTGGTCTGGCCAGACAGTGACCTCAACCCCCTCATCCAGTAGCTCCAGGTTAACGGTGAGGAAGGGCCTCTGGTCGCGAGTGAACCGGCTCTGCACCGAGGAGACTTGTCCCGCCAGCACCACCCTTTTTCCGGCTGTCAAAGGCTCCAGCCCCTCGCGTGACACGATGGTCGTGGAGTCGCTGGTATAGGCTATGCTGCTCAAAGGGTTCTCCGATATGTAGACCCCCAGCAGCTCCTTCTCCCAGGCCAGCCTCTCCCGATGGCTGACCTCCACCGGCTGAAGGTTCAGGTTGCCCAGGGGAGTTGGCACCTCGTCTCCAAAGAGGTCGAACAGGGTGGACTGCCCGGACTGCCTCAGCCTCGCCTCCTGATGGGCCATGGAAAGAATTCGCTCCACGGACCCAAGCAGGGGTCCTACCGGGGCCATGCCATCGAAGGCGCCCACCTTGATCAGGCTCTCCAGACTTCGGCGGTTGAGGCCGTGCAGGTCCGCCCGCCGACAAAACTCCTCGATGGAGTCGAAGGGCCCTCCCCGGTCTCTCTCCACCAGGATCGGAGCTACCGCCGAGGCCCCCATGTTCTTGACGGCGCTAAGGCCGAATCGGATGGCCTCTCTGCCGTCCTCCATCTTTTCCCGGGTGAACTCTATGTCGCTCTTGTTGACATCTGGTGGCAACACTTGGATCTTGAGGCGCCGGCTCTCGTTGATGGCGATGGCCACCCTCTCCATATTGCCCACGGAGGAGTTTAACACCGAGGCCATGTACTCAACGGGGTAGTTGGCCTTGAAATAGGCAGTCCAGTAGGCGATGAGAGCGTAGCTGACGCTGTGGGCCTTGTTGAAGGCGTAGCCTGCAAAGGGCTCAATGAGGCTGAAGACCTCCTCCGCCAGCTCCTTAGAGAAGCCCTTCTGCTCAGCGCCCTGAATGAACTTAGCCTTCTCCTGACGCATCACTGCCGGTATCTTCTTGCCCATGGCCTTCCTTACCGTGTCAGCCTCACCCAGTGAGTAGCCGGCAAAGGTCTGGGCTATGAGAAGAACCTGGTCCTGATAGACGATGACGCCGTAGGTCTCCTCCAGGATGTCCCTCAGGGCCTCGTGGGGATATGTAATGCGCTGGCGTCCGTGCTTGGCCTCGATGAAGGTGGTGATGTGCTCCATAGGGCCGGGCCGGTACAGGGCTATCATCGCCGCGATGTCGCCCAGAGAAGAGGGCTTTAGCTCCTTGATGTACCGCCTCATGCCGGAGCCCTCTAGCTGGAAGATGCCGCTGGTCTCCGCCGACGAAAGAAGCTCAAAGGTCTTGGCGTCGTCCAAGGGAATGTTGTGCAGGTCCAACTCAACGTTGCTTACTTGGGAGATCAGCTTACACGTCTTGTCCAGTATGGTGAGGTTGGTCAGACCCAGGATATCCATTTTTAGGAGACCCAGGTGGGCGATAGGCGCCATACTGTACTGGGTCATGGGCGTACCATCCTCATCGCCTTTGATGGGCCTCTGAAGGGGTACGTACTCCGTGAGGGGCTCCTTGGAGATAACGACGCCCGCAGCGTGGGTGCTGGAATGGCGGGCGATACCCTCCAGGCTCCGCGCTGTGTCAATCATCTTCTTCAGGGAGGCGTCGGCATCGTAAAGCTCCTTCAGCTCAGGGGTGGACTCCAGCGCATCGTCCAGGGTGATGTGAAGGCGAGTGGGGATCAGCCTGGCCACCATATCCCCCTGGGAGTAGGGCATGGCCAGAGCCCGGCTCACATCCCTCACGGCAGCTTTGGCCCCCAGGGTTCCGAAGGTGATGATCTGCGCCACATGGTCTCGGCCATACTTATCGACGATGTAGTTGATGATCTCATCCCGTCTGTCATCCTGGAAGTCCATGTCGATATCGGGCATCTCTTTGCGCTCCAGGTTAAGGAAGCGCTCGAAGACCAGCCGGTAGGAGAGAGGCTCAATGTCGGTGACGTCCAGGCAGTAGAGGACCAGGCTGGCGGCGGCGCTGCCCCTGACCCCGAAAAGGATTCCGCTCCTCCTGGCGAAGGTCGCGATATCCCACACCACCAGGAAATAGTTAGCGAACTGGGTTTGGCGGATGACGTCTAGCTCGTATTGAAGGCGGTCCTTTTGCGCCTGAGTGGGACTGGGGAACCGGCGCTCCGACCCCTGCCGGCAGATACTTTCCAGGTACTGGTCGGCTGGCTCACCATTGGGAGTCTTGTATTCGGGCAAATGCAGCTGAGAAAAATCGATCTCCAGGTTGCACATCTCGGCAATTAGCTGGGTGTTGTCCAGAGCCTCAGGCAGCTCCGAAAATAGGGAACGCATCTCCTCCGGGCTCTTCAGGTAGTAGGAATCGTCGGCCATTCTGAGGCGTTTCTCGTCCTGAATGTTGGTGTTGGTGTGAATGCAGATAAGGATGTCCTGTAGTGGAGCATCCTGCTGATGAGTGTAGTGGCTGTCGTTGGTGGCCACGATGGGAAGCCCCAGCTCCCGGTGGAGATCCAATAGCCCCGCATTGATGGACGGCAACTGGGGAATCTCGGCGTGCTGCTGCAACTCCAAGAAGAAGTCACCAAAGACCTCTTTATACCAGAGGGCTGCCTCTCTGGCCTCCTTCATCATCCCATCCGCTAAGAGACGGGGCACTTCTGCGGTAGGGCAACCAGAGAGAGCTACTAAACCCTTTCCATACTCCTCCAAGAGGGCCTTGTCCATGCGGGGCTTGTAGTAGAAACCCTCCAGGTGGGCCTTTGTTACCAGGTGCAGGAGGTTGCTATAGCCAACTGCGTCTTTGGCCAGCAGCGTAAGGTGGTAAGGGCTCTTATCCCCTGGGACTCTGCTTAACCTGCTGCCGGGCGCCACGTACACCTCGCACCCGATAATGGGCTTAAGCCCTGCCGACTTGGCGGTCTGATAGAAGTCTATGGCGCCGTACATGGAGCCGTGGTCGGTTATGGCCAGGCTGTCCATGCCTAGCTCCTTGGTCCGCTGGACCAGGGGCTCGATGCGGCTCAGGCCGTCGAGAAGGCTATATTCTGTGTGCACATGGAGGTGGGTGTACAAGGCTCCTCCGGGGAGACGACTTGTCAGATTATATCACCCGCTATCGTCAGGCAATTCTAGGTGCAAGAGGCCATTTATTGCAGGGCAAAGGACTATTAATTATCAATAGATGCGTCAAATTCATTGACCCTCTGAAGGTGCCCACAGTACAATTAGGAGGCAAGAGGTCATGATGTAACTGCCCGGTAAAAAGAGAGGAGATGTTAATGAACTCCAGTCTCATCGGGAAGATCGAGAAGGCCAGATGGTACGCCACCGAACCCGACCGCGTAAATCTAATGCGGCTAGAGGCTAAATTTAGAGGAGAGCACAACAGCTACCTTATCTCCTATGACAGCGGTACCTGGCAATGTGAATGCCAGTTTTTCTCAGGCCACGGCGATTGCAGCCACACTATGGCCCTCAAGCGCATGCTGGAGTCGATGGTGGCTAGTCACCAGCCAGCCCTATAGACCCCAGCCCTCACCCAAAGAGGCTTTTATCAAGTAAATTCCGCCTTAGAGCTCCTTTGCCTCAGCGCAGACTCACCCGTCATGGAAAAGGTTGGATCCACGAGAAATCCCGAAAACAGGAGTGCATTAAACGGACCCGATGAGACGAATAAACGCCGTGACCTTCGACTTGTGGCAGACCCTGATCATTGATGAGAGGGAGCAGGGCCGGGCCAGGGCTAGAGTGCGGATACTAGGGGCCCAGAAGGTGCTGTGGGAGCAGATGGGCATGGACCTCTCTGAGGACTATATCCGGGAGGCCTATCGCCAGTGCTATCGCACGTGCCGCGCCACCCGCGAAGAGGACAAGGACGTATCCTTTATGGAGCAGGTGGGCTTCTTCATCCGCTATATCGACGAGGGGCTCCCGGAGCGGTTGAGCGATGAGACCTTCAACAGCATCGCCACCTACTACGCCGATGCCTTCTATGAGTTCCCTCCCGAAGTCCATCCCCAGGCCCAGAGGGTGCTCCAGGAGACGAAGGATAACGGGTATAAGCTGGGACTGATCTCAAACACCGGAATGACGCCCGGGGTGACCTTCCGGGTATACCTGTCGCAGCATGGACTCCTGGACTACTTTGACGCTCTCACCTTCTCCGATGAGGTCCGCCTCGCGAAGCCTTCGGGAGAGATCTTCCAGCTCACGGTAGATGCTCTGGAGGCAGACGCCTCCGCAACAGCCCACGTGGGGGATCACCTGCTGAACGATGTCATCGGCGCCCAGCGGGTGGGTATGAAGACCGTTTGGATCAGCGGATTCGACGACAGTGGGACCCACGCCAAGCCCGACGTCGTTATCTCCAACCTATCGGACGTGGGCCGGGCCCTGAGCCACCTGAGTTAGGCGTGGTGCTATGAAGTGGGTCTACCTGGCATCGGCGCCCGACCAACTCACCGCCGAGATGTGGCGTGGCCTTCTCCAGGATGCAGAAGTAGCCGCCATCATCAGGGCTGGTGACACCACCACCTTCCTGGGCGTCTCTCCCTTCCCCTGCCGCCTCATGGTCCGAGAAGATGATGTCGCCAGGGCCAAGGGGGTCCTGGAGGAGTTCTTGGGGGAGGAGGTTAGCTAGTGTGTTCAGCTTTATGGCCGCTGGTCCTCCTACCAGCCCGATCCGTCGAGACTCTCTACCCCGACCGTGCCGGGGATCGGATCTCAAGGCAAACAGGATACCTCAGTCTCGGGTTGCAGCTTGACAATGAATAACGTATACTCTCGCAATCGGTATTGCTGGCTACCGATTGCCTAATCTCGCTGGGTGCTCATTACAGTGAAGCCCACAGGGCGATCGACCGTAGCCATGGACAATATAGGAGGTCGTCTGTTGGTGTACTCGGACAGGGATTTGGTCTGCGTTGATTGCGGTGATACCTTCGTCTTCACCGCTGGCGAGCAGGAGTTCTATGCCGGCCGAGGGCTCGTTAATGAGCCCAAGAGGTGCCGCAATTGCCGCCAGTCTCGTAAAGATCGATGGGATGGAGGCGGCGGAGGCAGCCGCGTCAGGGAGATGCACCCGGTTGTCTGCGCCAGATGTGGTAAAGATACCGAGGTACCGTTCCAGCCCAGAGGAGACCGACCGGTTTATTGCACTGAGTGCTTCGCTCAGATGAGGGTATAAGCGCCCGGTCTGCAGTTGCTATCGGTGGCCTATTTAGCAAGGCCACAACTCTTCTTTCAGCTCCAGCACCTGCCTCGCTACAGGACAGCGAACACATCAGGGGGGACTCTCCTCTCTGGCTCTGTGCCGCTTTAGCCGTATTCTCCATGAGGACAGTCAGGCCGATATCCTGGCGACTCCTATTACGATAGCTATCAGCAGAAGGAGGGCCGCCAGCCACCAGGGAGCTGGGGCCAGGCTTGGCCTACCGAGCCTTCGCAGTGCTCCTCTTCGATACCTCCGCCGCGCGCTCATGGGCCAAGTTCCCCCTTCTGCGCTCCTGCCGCATATTATAGCGCCCAGCAGAAAGTGCAGGGGATAGGGGGGCTCACCCCCTGCCGGAGATTAAGGCGCGCCTCAGCTTTGCACAAAAACCAGGAAAGTGCAGAGAACCGTGTGTTCTCTGCCAGGGGTTCAAGGGGGTGTCCCAGGCTTTGCATAAAAACTCAGGAGAGTGCAGAGAACCTGGGTTCTCTGCCAGGGAGTCTGAGGGGTGCCACCTCAGGAATTAGACATATCGGGTGGGCGGGTGGGAATAAAGGGTTTGCTTTTGCAGAAACCCTCTTTGACACGCCCGCCTAGCCGTCATAGAATGCCGCCAGCGCTTGCCGGGAGGGAGCCATGAAAATCGGAATCGTTGGGTGCGGGACCATAGGTCGTAAGGTGGCCAGCGAGCTGGACAAAGGCGCCGTGCCCGGCGTCACCCTGGCAGCCCTCAGCAGCCGCAGCATGGACAGGGCACACGAGTTCGCCGAAACTCTGAAGACGCCTCCGCCGGTGGAGCCTCTTGCGGACCTGGTGCCCCTGTCGGACCTGGTCATCGAGGCGGCGGGCGCCGAAGCGGTGGACGCCGTCGCCAAAGCCACCCTCCAGGGGGGCAAGGACCTGATGGTGCTGAGCTGCGGCGCCCTGCTGGACCGGGATGATCTGGTGGACCTGGCCCGGGAGCGTGGCGCCTCCATCTACGTGCCCTCGGGGGCCATCATCGGGCTGGACGGGGTGCTCTCGGCAGCGGCGGGCCGCATCGACTCCGTGACCATGGTGACCCGAAAGCCCCCGGACAGCCTGAAGGGAGCACCGGGCGTGGCCGCCAGTGGCGTGGACCTGGACGCCCTCACCGAGGCCACGGTGGTCTTCGAGGGGCCCGCCAGGGAAGCCTACCCTCTCTTTCCGGCCAACGTCAACGTCTCCGTGGCCCTGAGCATGGCCGGCGTCGGCGCCGACCGCACCACACTCCGCATCCTGGCGGACCCCGCCGTCACCAGGAACACCCACAGCGTGGTGGTGGAAGGGGAGTTCGGGCGACTGGAGATCAAGATCGAGAACGTGCCCTCCCAGGAGAACCCCCGCACCGGCGTCCTGACGGCCCTCTCAGTCCTGGCCACCCTCAGGAAGCTGGCCTCCCCCCTGAAGGTGGGGACGTAAGCACCCAGTCATTCTGAGCGTAGCGGTGGCCTCAGAGCCTACCCTCAGTCTACCGAAGGGACTGGCTCCGCGAAGGATCTTCGCCATTCTGAGGGTAATGCCTTGATATCCTCAGAGGGACAAAGACAACCTAAGACTGGTTTCAACGATGCCACGATCTTGAGGGGAGAGGGTACCCAGCTTTCGAGCCAAGGCAGTCCGTGTCACAGTGCGTAAGACACCGGTAACTACTGAAGGGGCGACCAACCCCACGTCTTGCCAATCTGTGAGAACAGTATCTCCAGGAAGAACACGGCGGATATTACTGGTGATTGCAGCTAGAATAACCTCCATGCGACCTTGATGATAGGTCTCTGAGCTGACGATGAGAGATGGCCGCAACTTGGCTCCAGACTGGTCAGCGAAGACAAACCTCACAAGAAAGACGTCCCCTCGCTTATAGTTGGTCGTAACCTGCGTCAACGTCATTGTCCCATAGATCATTCAAGACTGGGTCATCGGCTCCTTGAATCACCGAGGGGAGCTCACCAGATATCCATGTAGCAACATTTTCCAGAGAGAAACGGAGATTACCCCCACCCACTCGTGTAGCAGGAAGTAAACGCTTCTGATGCCATGCCTGGACCGTCCGCTCAGAGACTTTTAAGATATGGGCTACTTCACGGGTGGATAACCAAAGCTTCCGCCTATAGAAGGTGGCAGCACCGATCATCTTTGACTCAATCCAGGGTTCCAGGTTCTTCAAAACTTCATCAAAAGAAGGGTCGAGCATTCCCTTGGCCTGAGTGTATACACTTTCGAGCTCTCGGTAATCTACCGCCTCATCCTCTTCAGGTAAAGCATCCAACACTGCCTGGTATACTCGGCTGTAGCTTCCTAGTTCAAAGTCTTTTGCTCCAATACGCATTATGCGTCTCCATGCGTTGATTTCGCTTATACCTTAGCAAGCTCTATATCCCGCGTCAACCCTGCCACCATCCTCTTCCCAATAACAGAACATATGCTCTATTATTCATACCGTCCGCTGCGGGCCAGTGAGCCAGGTGCGGCGGGCAGGACGAAAAACAGGAGGTAATACCACCATGGCACTGACCCTAGCTGAAGCGGCAAAGCTCTCCAACGACGTCCTCCTAACAGGCGTCATCGAGACCATCGTCAACGAGAGCCCCATCTTACAGGTCCTCCCCTTTATCGAGATCGTGGGCAACGGCCTCACCTACAACCAGGAGAACACGGCCCCCACAGCCTCCTTCTTCGACGTGGGGGACGCCTGGACCGAGTCGACTCCCACCTTCACGCAGCAGACGGCCAACCTCAAGATCCTGGGGGGCGACGCCGACGTGGACAACTTCCTAAAGGCCACCCGCTCCAACATCCAGGACCTGGAGGCCGCCGTGGTGCAGCTCAAAGCCAAGGCCGTGCAGCAGAAGTTCGACGACACCTTCATCAACGGCGACACGGCGGTGGACGCCAAGTCCTTCGACGGCATCGATAAGCTGGCCACCTCGGGCCAAACGGTGTCCATGGGCACCAACGGCGCCACTCTGACCCTGGAGAAGCTGGACGAGCTCATCGACAAGGTGAAGGCGGGCAAGCCTCACATGCTGCTGGTGAGCCGTCGCAGCCGGCGCAAGCTCTCCTCGCTATCCCGGGCCACGGGCTCGGGCCTACTGGAGACGGACCGCAACGCCTTCGGCCAGATGGTCCAGTACTACGATGGCATACCCGTAGGCGCCAACAACTGGATAGCCGACAACAAGACTGTTGGCAGCAGCACCGACTGCTCCACTATCTACTCCGTCCAGTATGGCGAGGGAGCTATCGTTGGGCTCTCCAGTCCTGGGGGCCTGGAGGCTGAGCGAGTGGGCAGCCTGGAGACCAAGGACGCCACCCGCACCCGGGTCAAGTCGTACGTGGCCATAGCCGTCTTCAACTCCCTTAAGCTGGCCAAGCTGACAGGCGTCAGAGACTAGATGCCCCAAACTCTTCCACCAGAGAGGCCTCGCTCTCTGGACTCCCTCGAGAGGTGAACAATGGTAAACGTAAGAATAGATGAGAACGGCCTGCCCAAAGGTCCCGTATTCGACCCTACCACTCCGGCGGCCCATCGCACCGGCGTTACAGCGGTGGACGCCTCGGACCCGGCGGACACCAGCGGCGCCGTAGACGCTTCAGGCTATCAGCACTGTAGGTTCGACATCGATATCACGGGCACCGGCTTCACCAGCCTGGAGGTTCAGGCCATCTTCTGGAACTCCCGTCAGTCCCTCTGGTTCGCCGGAGGAACAAGGAAGTTCACCAGCACCGGTCGTCACGGCCTTTCGGTGGATGCCCAGGGGGCCTTCATCTTCCTCAAGGTCCACCTTCTCCGGGACCTCCTTCAGCCTGAGCGCCGACTATGTCCTGTCCTAGTACATCCTGAGTTTATTGAAGGTACATCCCCAGCCGTAAGAGGAGGCATACCATGGCTCTAAGATTGGCGGGAGAAGAGTTTGCGGTGCAAGGCCTGGACAACTTGGGCTTCCTTAGAGAGATTGAGGCCAGCGATGCTGACCCGGGGCTTATCGTCGACCAAAAAGGCACCGGAGCCATCCTGTCCCTGCGGGACGACGGCGTGGTGCGTCTTCGCCTAACCGACGGCGGAAACGTACTCCTGGCCAATGTCGCCAGTCCACCAGCCAGCCCCGACAGTCTTCTCCATCTCTGGGCTGGAAGCGCTGGAGCTGTTGCTGCCCAAAATGCCGGCTCCTATCTGGTTATCGAAAGCAATGACGCTGGAGGCTTCGGCCAGAACATAAACTTCCTTGGTCCTGCCGCGAGTCGCCAGCGCATAATCTTTGGTGACGTTAATGATCCCGACGCAGGTGTTCTTCAGTACAACCATAATAGTGGGCGATTTGAGGTAACCATAGAGGCCGTCAACCGGCTGTTGTGGTCTCCCGGAGCCTTCGCCTACCAGGAAGCTACAACAATTAGCACCACCACTGGTACCCTGACTCTAGACCCTGCGGGTAACGTCAGAATAAACCCTGACCTGCTGCTGGCTACAGATGGTCTTCAAGTCCAGGCGGGAAACGCAGATAACAGAAGCGTGCAGTTTCATGCACGGGACAACGGCGTGGGCCTTGTGGAGATAGCTCGCATGCAGGGTGCTGCCGACCCCTACTGGCAGATGACTACTGCCATGCGGCTCAATCCAGTAGCGCAGCCAGGAACCCTGGTAGAAGGCCACCTCTGGTACGACAGTACCGCGAATAAACTCAAGTTCTACAACGGCACAGCCGTCGAAACAGTAACAAGCACATAGGAGGCAGTTATGGCCCTTATCAAGACAAACCATCAACTGGAACAGGCAACCTTCATCTTTGACGACGCCGGCGAAGTGGTGGATGTGGAGATCCAGGTGAACTACACCGTTGAGGACGATGTAACGGGTGAAGAGGAGACGCGAGTCCGAAAGACTGTGAGCGCCTGGGATAATCTGCCCCCTGGAATAACCCACGCCACCGCCAATACCTTGGGTAAACGCCTCAAAGAGCTGGCGGATCAGGTTTAGAAGTGTAGGGAACCAAGGTTGTCAACAGGCCTCTCTCTACCGGGGACATTATCTTGGGAGTCTAGGGCGATATGAAGCTATCCACGCGGGACCTGTACCGTCTACGCCATACTCAGATGGCCGCTCAGGGGGCAGCCCTCAGAGCTCAACACCTGGAGCACATCTTCCGGGAGCTGATGCTGGAGATGGAGAGGAAATATGGATTCCTGGGGAAGAGCGGCTCGGTGGACGTAAACACCGGTGAAATTGTAGATGGCTCAACTCCACTCCAAAGGGAGAAAGAAGATGGATCTGACACAGATGCGAACACGCGTCCGACAGGATCTCCATGATGAGGACGCTACCAGCTACCGCTGGACCGACGCTATACTGGACAGGCATATCCAGCGGGCTGTTCGAGAGCTGAGCATAGCGGTGCCCAGAGAAGCCAAGGCTACCCTGACCACCACCTCCGGCAGCCGTGAAGTATCCGTATCTACCCTGACAGACCTCATAAGTATAGAGGCGGTGGAGTACCCCGTGGACAAGTATCCTCCAGTTTACGAAAGGTTCAGCCTGTGGAACCAGACCCTCACCCTGCTTATAGCCAACACCCCCAACGCCGTCGAGAACCTCTACGTCTTCTACGGCAAGCTGCATACATTGGACGCGACTTCATCCACCATGCCTCCTCATCTGGAGGAGCTGGTGGCCACCGGCGGAGCCGCCTATGCCGCCACTGAATGGGCCTCCTTCGCCACCAATCGGGTGAACGTAGGAGGCCAGGAGACTTGGCGACAATACCTGGTATGGGGCCAGGAGAGGCTATCCGCCTTTCTCAAGGGACTCGCCAGTCAGAGCAGCCTTAACGCCGTTAGGGCACGTCGCTTCTACGTCCCAGCCGAGTCCAAGCCCAGCCAGACCACCGACTGGGGTCCGTGAAAGTGAGAACCCTCTCCTCCTCTCTGCAGGCTGCCCAGAAGAGCGTCTCAGGCCGGCCTTACGTCAAGGTGGAAGTGCTGGACAAGGTTGCGGCGGTGTCCCGTCCCAAGATGAGCCGCCTCTATACAGGGACCGAGGCCGACTTCCACCACGATACGACTATGCCAGGAGACGGCTCTCTAATCAGGGTCCGCCTCTACACCTCCGATAGTCACATCTACATTCAACGCGTGGTCAACCCCAGCCCTACAAGCGACTACTCATCGTGGACACAAATGGACCTGGCGCACACTGGCGCCAATATCGTCCTCTGCAGTCGTGGCTCCACCGTTCACTTGTTCTTCGTGGACCCAGTCGACGATAAGGGCCTCTACTACCGGACCAGCACCGACAACGGGGCCACATGGGGCTCGGCGGTTAAGATACTTACACCGGCCATCACCGAGACAAAATGGCTGGCGGCGGACATCGCCCCAGACGGGGACATAGTCCTCTTCCACGTCTCCGACAGCCACAGAGTGTACGTTACCAGGAAGACCACCTCCTGGAGCACTCCCGTCTCCTGGTCCAACTCGGTATCTACTCTCACGGGCATATGTAGCGTATACCAGGGAGACTGGAACGTGGTGGTCTCCGGCACCGATTCCTCCAGCGACTACAAGGTCTGGACCTGCATCTACGGAGATGGGACCGCCCAGACTGTGGATACCTGGTCCTCACTGATGGAGCTCACCATAGCCAGCAGTGGCTCCAACGTAGAGTTCCACGAGCCTCATATAACCTTCGCAGATGTCTACCGGCTCTTCTTCGTGGAGAAGTTCACCGATACCGTCTCCTACAACCGGCCCAACTGGTCCCACTCGCTGGCCAATGCCACCTTCGCCGATAACCTCTGGCGAGAGCCGGTTCCCTTCAACCTCTCTACCGATTACGGGGTTGCCCTCACCCAGGACGCCAACTACTTATGGCTCTCCATCACCAAGGGGGTTTGGCGAGGCTATCTGAGCCAGCCGGCCGTAGACTTGAGCCAGGACCTTATATCCCTGACGCTAGAGGACAAGTTGGAGGGCGGCACTGCTATTCTTAGCCCGAATCCACCGAGGGAGGGCGTTTGGTTAGCATCCTGAAGTGGCCAGAGGGTGCTCCTCTGAATCTGGGATAATGGTTTTGTAACAGCAAAACAGTCCCAGAGAAGGAGCACCCAATAGATGCTACCACGCAACCACCCCGACCGTATCCGTATCGTCTTTGACGATCACCGCCTGGTGGCCAATGCCGGTCTGCTCCTGCCGGCCACCCTCGCCCGGCATCTGGGCCTGCGGGAACTCGTTGACCATCACCTTGACCTGGGCGGCGCGCCGGGGCGGGCCAACACCGGAGACAAGCTGATGACCCTGGTGGCCTCAGCCATGGCCGGCGGCGACTGCATCGACGACGCCGATGTGTTGCGCACCGGGGGGACGGCCTGCACCCTGGGCGGCACGGTCAAGGCGCCCTCCACCCTGGGGACCTTCCTGCGCAGCTTCCGGTGGGGCCACGTCCGCCAGCTGGACCGGGTGAGCCGGGAGCTGCTGGCCCGGGCCTGGGCCGCTGGGGCCGGACCCGGCGACGCGCCGTTCACCATCGACCTCGATTCCACCATCTGCGAGACCTACGGACTGGCCAAGGAGGGCGCCCGCCACCACGGCTATACCGGCAAGCGGGGCTACCACCCGCTGCTGGCCATCGCCGCCGGCACCGGCGACGTGCTGATGTCCCGGCTGCGCGAGGGCCGGGCCAACACCGCCCGCGGCGCCGCCCACTTCCTGCGGGAGACGGTGGGACGGGTGCGCTACGCCGGGGCCAACGGACGACTCACGCTACGGGCCGACAGCGGGTTCTACACTCATGGCGTGGTATCCGTCTGCCGCAAGATGGATGTCCGCTTCTCCATCACCATCCGCCAGCACAAGAGCCTGCGCAATCTCATCGAGGCGATACCAGAGGATGCCTGGACTCCCATTCCCTACTGGATGGACGGCGCCGCCGATGTGGCCGAGACCACCTGCACTCCCTTCCAGAGTGAACCTGACGCCGCACCGGTGCGGCTCATCGTCCGGCGTGTGAAGCCCACGCCCGGTTCCCAGCTGGCCCTCTTCGCCTCCTACAGCTATCACGGCTTCATCACCGACCGGGACGGGGAGATGCTCGAACTGGAGGCCGACCATCGCCGCCACGCCGAGATCGAGAATGCCATCCGAGACCTCAAGCACGGTGTGGGGTTGAACCATCTCCCCTCGGGCCGCTTCGCCGCCAACGCCGCCTGGCTGGCGGTACAGGTGATGGCCCACAACCTCGCCCGCTGGACAGCGCGCATCGGTCTGGGCGAGCAGGTGGTGACCACCAAGACCCTCCGGCGGCGGTTCTTCTCCCTGGCCGGACGGCTCACCCGCTCGGCGCGCCGCCTCACACTGCATCTGCCACAGCGCTGGCCTTGGGAAGCCCAGTTCGATCGTGCCCTGGCCCGATTGCGCGCCCTGCCACTCCCTGCCTGACGGCCGCGGCAACCGGCCGCCATCCGGCCAACCGAACGTCCCCGCGAACTCGCGCCAGTCCGGTCTGCGAGTGCCTCTTGCTGCGCCCTCTCCCCGCTATCTCGCCCTGACCAACATTCGCAGACGGTCACAAAGTCTCCCCGCGGCAACTGAAGACAGACACCGGCCCCCCTCTACCCCAAATCGTGCCCGGACCATCGCCCTCCCTTGCCCCTATCGCCAGTTCCGCTGCTGCATAGTCATCCCCTCGGTGGATTTGGGCTTAGACTGCGGAACGACGACGGCCGCTACGCGGGCGTAGGCTCGGGCTCTTATGCCTCCGTCCGCAAGGGGTCAGAGGTGCAGATAAGCCCGGGATATACCACCTCGGCCGGGGATGAGGTCTCTTCCGGCCCAGCCTACTCCATCGAGGGGTGGGAGTACACCTCCGTGGGGGGAGAGGCCCTCTTCCTCCTCCACGCGCAAAGCACCTGGGGCCTGTTGGATCAGTGGCGGGCTAGGCGTCAGTACACTTGGGACTCGGACACCAAGAGCGTCTTAGATATGTTGAAGTTCATCTTCGCCAGGGTGGGCCTGGAGCTGGCAACCCTAACCACTAGCACCGTCCTAACTACCCACAAGCCGGCTTTTACCATAAACCCTCAGGAGAGCGGTGCCAGGGCCGTGAAGCGCCTCCTATCTATGGTGCCCGACGTGCTTTTCTTCAGGGGCCCCAAAGGATACCTCAAAGAACCAAAGAGCACCGACGCCACCGACTACTCCTACGGAACCGACCACGCCATCCTGGAGGGCCACTATGAAGCCAGGGCCCCGCAGTTCAACCGAACACAAGCCTACGGCGACAGCGTAATGGCGGAATCCTTCGACTGGAATGAGGTGGAGGAAACCTACGACCGCCTCCTCCAAGATCTCGATCTCAACCTGGATACTTCCGGAGAGGCCCAGGATAGGAGCGACGCTAATCTGCGCAAGGCCCTGGCCGATTCAACGGCAGGCCAGATGCTGGTGCCCACCAACTGCGGCCAGGAGCTGTACGACGTCGCCGAGATCACTGACAGCCGAGCTGGCCTAAGCGCTGCCAAACGCCGGGTAACATCGCTGACACTGACCTTCCGCAGGGATACCAAGCCTACCTACACCATGAGGATAGGCCTGGGTACAGTCTAGCCATGACTTAGGCGGGCGGGAAGAGGGCGCTAGCTTTACCCTGAACAGCCTCAGAGCCACGGAGAGCACAAATGGAAACACGACGAGGTACCATAAAGAGCTTCGACTCCGGCACCTATAAGGCCACCGTCCAGGTAGCCGGAAGCCTCTCCGTGTGGCTTTCCGGAGTAGCAGTGGCCCGGAACATCCCCGTCGCGGAGGTGGTGGCAGGCCGCTCCTGCGCCGCCCTCTTCTTCGACCCCTCCAACCCTTCAGACGCCGTAATCACGGCGGTATACACCGCGTGATCCTTCCCTCCAGAACCTGCTGGCCAGCTTCGGATAAACTCACATCCCCAAAATAGTGTGTCTTTTCCCGAATTCGTATTAAAAACAGATTGACCTTAAAGCTAGTCTTTGGTATAAAATTTGAACAAGGTTTGAACTTATTGTTAAAACATGGTAAAATTTAAGCACGATCCTAGCTAGGAATTCACCTTGACCGCAACCCAAAATCACATCTCCAGCGATTATACCGCCCGAGACATCCAGGTATTAGAGGGCATCGAAGCCGTAAGGCTACGGCCCGGCATGTACATAGGCAGCACCGACCAGCGGGGCCTCCACCACCTGATCTACGAGATCATGGACAACAGCGTGGACGAGGCCATGGCCGGCTACTGCGACCACGTTGATATTCGCATCCTAAAAGACGGCAGGGTGAGAGTTGAGGACAACGGCCGGGGCATTCCCGTCGACGTTCACCCCACCACGGGACTCTCCGCCCTAGAGACGGTAATGACCACCCTTCATGCCGGGGGCAAGTTCGGAGGCAAGGCCTATACCGTCACCGGCGGCCTGCACGGAGTGGGAGCCTCTGTGGTCAACGCCCTCTCCGCTCACCTTCGCGCCGAAATCCGGCGGGATGGCAAGCTGTTCATCATGGAGTTCCAGGAGGGTAGGCTCACAACCCCCCTAACCGAGATAGACGTTCCCGAAGAGGAAAACCACCGAACGGGCACCTCAGTAACCTACCTGGCCGACCCCAAGATATTCGGCGAGCTGGAATTCAGCTTTGAAGACCTCTGCCAGCGTTTCAAGGAGATGGCCTACCTCAACAGGGGGCTGAAGATCTCCTTTCACAGCGACTGGCACGAGTCCCTCTGGCCCAACAATGAGGACACCTTCTTCTTTGAGGGCGGCATCGCCAGCCTGGTCCAACACGTCAACGAGAACCGGGAGGTCATTCACAAGGACCCCATCTACGCCCTGAAGACGGTTGACAGCACCATAGTAGAGCTGGCCCTTCAATACAATACCGCCTTCTCCGAGATGGTTTACTCCTTCGCCAACTGCATCAACACCACCGACGGCGGTAGCCATGTCACAGGCTTCCGTGCGGCCCTGACACGAGTCCTCAACGATTACGGGCGAAAGCAGAAGCTCCTGCGGGACGACCAGCCCAACCTGTCTGGAGAGGACGTGCGGGAGGGTCTGGCCGCCGTCATCAGCGTTAAACTTACCGACCCTCAGTTTGAGGGACAGACCAAGACCAGGCTGGGTAACCCAGAGGTCAAAGGGCAGGTGGAGGCGGTTCTGGGCGAGATTCTTACCATATACCTGGAGGACCACCCAAACGAAGCCCGACGAATCATCGAGAAGTGCGTTATCTCTCAGAAGGCTCGAGATGCGGCCCGCAAAGCGCGAGACTTGGTCATTCGCAAGAACGCCATGGACGGAAGCTCCCTTCCAGGCAAGCTGGCCGACTGCTCAGAGCAGGACCCCGCCAGGTCGGAGATTTTCCTGGTGGAGGGTGAGTCCGCTGGAGGGTCGGCCAAAATGGGAAGGGACCGCAAGTTCCAGGCCATCCTGCCTCTCAAGGGAAAGATCCTTAACGTTGAGAAGGCAAGAGAAGACCGCATGATCGCCCACGAAGAGATCCGCGCCATGATCACCGCCCTTGGAGCCGGCTATGAACCGGAACTCAACCTCGCCAAGCTAAGGTATCACACCGTAATCATAATGACCGACGCCGACGTGGATGGTTCTCACATCCGCACTCTTCTGCTTACCTTCTTCTTCAGGTACATGAGGCCCCTGATAACCAGCGATCACCTGTATATAGCCCAGCCACCCTTATATAGGCTTAGCAAAGGGCGCTCCGAGGAGTGGATCTATACAGACGAGGCAAAAAACAAGTGGATGGCGGAGAAAGCCTACGGCGATCTCTCTGTTGCCTCTACCGACGGAGAGATAGGCATCAAAGGCGCCAAGATCATGGGAGTCCTGGACTCCCTGAAGGCCTTCGCTTCCTGGTCTGAGCGGTTTCGAGAGTTCGGCCTGACTGCAAAAATTGCCAAAGCGCTGTTAGAGCACGAGGGGTTCCTGGCGTTGGACTTCGCCGACCGGCAGCAGGTAGAGGGCCTGAAAGCCTGGTTTGAGGAAAAAGGATTCGGGGTGAAGCGTCTTAAGACCGATGCGGGTGGAGAGTACTTTATAGACGCTGACGGTGTTGCCATAAGCCGGCATCTTCTGGAGTCCACAGCTTTTAGAAGAGGATTTCAGCTATACTCCAACGTAAAGCACCTCATGAACGGGAAAAGCTTCTCCGTTCTCAAGAAAAGCAAGGAGATCGCCGCGGATACCACATGGACTGAACTGGTGGCAGTGCTGGAAGCAGGTGCGGATAGGTCTGGTTTATCCGTCCAGCGGTTCAAGGGCCTGGGAGAGATGAACCCTCAGCAGCTCTGGGATACCACAATGGATCCTGAAACCCGCACCATGCTTAGGGTCACCCTGGAGGATGCAGCTCTGGCCGAGGAGCAGTTTAACACCCTCATGGGCGAAGAGGTGGAGCCGCGTCGGAACTACATCCAAGCTCACGCCCTGGAAGTGCGCAACCTGGACGTGTAGGCTTAGTCTGCTACGCAAGTCCACTGCCTGGCCTTCGCCAAACTTCTGCCGCCCTCCGACCATCTCTATTTTGGAATGTCTACCTTTAGGTGCGCCTTCCCCGCACCTTTGCAGCCATTACCGCGTGAGGTGGTTGTCGTTGTATCCAATCCGCTCTTCTCAAGGGACTCCCTGGGCGGAGTGAAAGGGAGAAGCCTTGGCCTTTGAAGACAGGTTTATCTTTTCTCCCGTCCGCGAGCTAATAGGCACACCCACGGACCTGGGCATCCAGTACGAAGACGTCTACTTTTCGACGGCGGACAAAGTTCAGCTCCACGGCTGGTTCGTACCAGGCAGAAGGGATGTAACCTGGCTATGGCTGCACGGCAATGCCGGCAACGTAAGCCACCGGCTGGATAACATCAGACTGATACATCAACGCCTGGGCCTCAACATCTTCATCTTCGATTATCGAGGCTATGGGCTATCCCTGGGAAAGCCAACTGAGCATGGTACGTACAGAGATTCAGAAGCTGCCCTGGCCCACCTTAGAGGCATGCCTGAGGTGGACCCGCAGAAGATAGTGCTTTTCGGACGCTCTCTGGGCTGTGCTATGGCTATCCTTCTGGCTACAAGAGAACCCGTAATGGGAGTCATCGCGGAATCGCCTTTCACTTCTGTACCGGCCCTGGCCAGGCACACCACTCCCTGGCTGCCTGTGTGGCCCCTGCTTCGGACCCGCTACGACTCCCTGTCCAGAATAGGTCAGATCAAAGCTCCCCTGCTGGTCATCCATGGCCAGGCAGACGAGATAGTCCCCTTCAAGATGGGCCGAGAGCTCTACGAAGCGGCCCCTGAGCCCAAAGGTTTTCACGCTATACCCAATGCTGGACACAACGACACCTACGTCCAGGGAGGCGAAGCTTACTGGAGGGTCCTGGAAGATTTCATCGGCAGCTTGTAGGAAATCCCGTGGGGAGCAACACCCTCATGTCGTATCATGACCCGGCGGGGGAAAGCCGAGAGCGACGTAGCCTTAAATTGAGGGCTGCGTGGGGAGCAAGAAATCCATACTCTTGACAATCCAGATAGTCGCCAGTAATATGCGTGCAGTTGCACGCATCACTGCGAGCCTTAACTAAATCTATCCAGTTCCTGGGAGGGGCCATGAAATTGCGCATTCGCTTCTTAGCATTGGGGATTGTGGCCATATTGACTGCAGTCGCTTTGTCGGCTTGTGGCGGAGATGATGAAACGGCCACGCCTATTATCTTTCCCGCTACGCCTACAGCCATAACTTTCCCCGCCACACCCACTCCTTTTACCATAACCTTTCCCGCAACGCCTACTCCCATAACCTTCCCCGCTACGCCCACACCCTTCACCTTCCCTACTGCTACTCCGGAGCCAACGGCGATTCCAACACCCGTACCGACCCTGGCCGACCATTTCGACGGAGAGCGAATCATCATCAATGTGGGATTCAGCCCGGGCGGCGGGTATGACACTGTATCCCGCATTATGGCCCAGCACCTCGGGAAGTACTTCCCGGGCGAGCCGAGATTCATCATCCGCAACGTCACTGGGGGTGGTTCGCTGAAGGCCCTTCAGGCGACTTTGAGGGCTGACCCAGACGGGTTAACCGTAGGCCTTCTACACCCTCGATTTGTCAAGGCCGAGTTGGCAGGTGAAGATGTAAAGGACTTTGACTTGGACACGATTCTGGTCGTCGGGGCCCCCACATTGAGCTTCACCACCTCCATGTGGTGTACCGACAAGGGCTTCCCCGACACCTGGGATGGGGTCCAGGCGCACGGCGACGAGATTTCAATTGCCGCATATGTCGGCGAGACCGGTGGCACAGGAACCCTCTATGCAGAGCTCCTCGGACACAACGTCAAGCGCATCTTGGGGTATACAGGTGGCACTGCCGATAAAATGGCGGCCTTCGACAGGGGAGAGGTGGACAGTACCACCAACTGCGGAGAACAGACCGTACCCCGGCTGTACCCTGAGTGGCTTAAGGACCAGCGCTTGCAGCCCATATTCTGGTGGCAGAAGGAACCTACCAGGGAGTGGCTGGACCAGTTGGGCTACGAGGGTGATGTGCCTTACTTGCTGGACGTCGTCGGTGGCACCGATGATCAAAAGGCTGCCCTCAGGGCCTCTATCGTGGTGAACGCCTTCTCGCGGACGTTTGTGTTGCCGCCGGGCGTGCCCGATGATATCTACAATGCCTGGGTCAGCGCCTTTGAACAGACCCTGGCCGACCCTGCGGTCGTTTCCGCGCTCGGCATAGCTGGGTACGGAGGGGACATCGGCTATGGCAGCCCCGAGGAATTTGAGGCCCTTCGGTCTACTGTAAGAGAACTTTCGCCGGACGCCCTGGAGCTTTTCAAGCAGTTGGCCGGCCTGGAAACGTAATAGACGGCCACCAGACCGTAACAGATCAGTTCGCGCTTAGAATTTGAGCGCCGACCTTGCTTGAGGCTTCGTCCCAGGGGTGGGGTGAAGCCTCAAGTGCATAGAGGGCTTAGTAGTGTTCAAGAGGTTTCTTAGGTGTTAGAGGCCGCAGGAAGCGCAGCCCAGCAGCTATTTCAACCGGGCCCGATGCTTGCCCTCCTGATCATGGTCCCCATAGCCATGGTTGCTGGACTGTTGCCGGGCGGGGGGCTACCCTTTGTGGTTGTGGTCTTGTCCTTCGCGGACCGACTGGACCCTTTTATCTCCATCCCGGTTGTTGTAGGGTACCTGGCGGCCAACGACCTTATGGAGCCGGTGCCTTCCATCCTTATGGGCATCCCCGGCTCCAGATCCTCCCAGGCCACCATCCTGGACGGCTACCCCATGGCCAGAAGAGGGGAAGCAGGTATGGCCCTGGGGGCCAGCTACACCGCATCCCTCATCGGTGGCCTGGTCGGCGCGGCGGCACTGTTCTCAGTCCTTCCCATTGCCCGTGAGCTCCTGAGGCTATTTGGTTCGGCAGAGTTTTTCCTCCTCACCCTGCTGGGAATAGCCGCGGTTGGCATAGTGAGTTCCGGCGCTGTCGCGAAAGGGCTCTTGACGGCGTCCTTCGGCCTTCTCATTGCCATGATAGGGTTTGCCCCTATAGATGGAGTCATTAGGGCGGACTTTGGGGTTGATTACCTTTGGGATGGCATCCCGCTGATTCCCGTGGTAATAGGGCTGTTCGCCGTACCGGAGGCCGTTGACCTGATAGTGGGCAATACCCCCATTGCCCGGCAGCGCCTGGAGGAGATGCTGACAGAGGCCAACCGGGATGTTTACCGCGGCATGAGGGAAGCCCTGCGCCACAAGTGGCTCGTAGTACGCTGCTCCCTAATCGGCGTTTTCGTTGGCGCTATGCCAGGCCTGGGCCCCACTCCCGCCCACTGGATTGCATATGCTCATGCGCGCCAGACGGAGAAGGGAGCCCTACAGACCTTTGGCACGGGAGACATCAGGGGAGTTATAGCGCCTGAGTCCTCCAACAACGCCACGGACGGCGGCGCACTGATACCCACCCTCATATTCGGAATTCCCGGAAACGCGCCAATGGCTATCCTGCTGGGCTTCCTGATTATCGTGGGTATACAGCCCGGGCCCGCCATGCTCAACGAGCATCTGGACATGACTTTGGCGCTGGTAATGATCATAGCTATAGCCAACATTATTGTTGTCCCCATTGCCCTATTCTTTTCCCGCTGGCTGACAAAGCTCGCCGCTGTTCCGCCCAACGTGCTGGTACCCATAGTCATCGGCCTGACAACAATCTCAGCCTTCCAGGCAACCAAACAGATGGGTGACCTGGTGCTCCTGGCCGCCTTCATTGTGCTGGGGCTGTTCATGAAGGCCTACGGCTGGCCCCGCCCTCCCATCCTCATCGCCATTGTATTGGCCAACCCCCTGGAGAGGTTCATGCACATCGCTATACAGGCCTATGGCTGGCAAATGCTTGCTAGGCCCCAGTTCATCGCGATTATCCTTGTGATCGTGGTGGGCGTCTACTTTTCCCTGCGCGTCCGCGCCAAAGCGAGCGGATCGGAAGAGGCAGGTGTTGCAATGATTACGGAGGTAGTTCCCAAGGAAGGGGATACCCCCGCTAACGGGTAATCTCCCCTGAGCTGCGTCCCTCCACGAGACTGATATGGATCTACAACAGGAACAACAAAGACAGGTCGACACCAGGCCCGATGGGTCTGAGGTGGTACCCCTGGAGAAATCAAGCGCCTCGGAGCTCAGAAGCTGGCTCTCTCTGGAGGTGATTGGCGAAATCGTGTTGTTGGCCGTCGTGGGAGCCTTTTTAGGCTATTTCCTGGTCAAGTCCTCCCCTTGGCTCATAGGGTCCTCCACCTGGCCAGCCGGGTCCTCCACACTGCCCCGAGTCGCCGTACTTATAGGCATTCCCTTCTGGCTCTTTCGCGTATGGTCCGTAGTTCGGAGGAGCAATCGAACAACGGGAACGATCATGGATCTAGGGTTTACCATTGGCCGGGAACCCAAGGCGGAGCTCCAACGCTTTGTGCGAATTATGAGCGCCATATTCGGGCTGTTCCTGAGCATCTGGCTGGTGGGCTTTCACCTGGCACTACCCCTTTGGGTTATGGGATACCTGATTATATATGGAAAGGCGCCGTGGTGGGGAGCCGTGCTTGCCGGCGCTGGCTTTGAGGCCTTCCTCTGGGGCGTATTCGACTTCGTCCTCCTGACTGAATGGCCATTGCCCAAGATCTTCTCTTGGGTGGGTGCGGATTACTTCTTCACCTACTAAGAGCCTATCCTGTGGCGTCTCTTTAAGGTCGTCCCAACTCGTAGCCCTATTCCTTTTTACCTGCCTTTGGACCGGTCGAAGCATAGGCCAAATCCTCCAGTACAACCAAATAAAGGAGCGGGAGGAATGTGACTAAACCCTCATTCCTCCCGCTCCAATACTGCTCCTAGAGGCTAGGAACAAAAGCAGGCGATTTTGCTATATTCTTACCATGTGGGTACAGCAGGCACAGAGACCGCGCACCACTTGGACAGCTTTTCCAGCGCCCTGTCGCAGAACACTAGTGGGGCGCTGGTCAGCAGCTCATCGGTCACAAAGTCGCGGATGTTGATGGTGACGGGGCCGTCAACCAATTGCCCCGCCTTCCAGATCCTGGGGCGTACCTCAAAGGCCGACGCAAAGGCCCCTAGCTCGTCGGGAACCGCCACTGGACTCAGCAGATAGGCGATATCTGTTTCGACACCACCCATAATTAACTGTACGGTAATGTCCTGATTCGGCTCAAAGCCGGACCCAATGAGCCAGGATCCCTTCCTGCGCACATCCGGAAAGTCGATTATCGGAGGCACCCACTGAACGGTGGGGCTGGTGTCAGGCCCGGCCGGATTTCCAGAGGCACTCTGATCTTGCATTAACAGGATTGCCAGCACCGCTCCCAATAGGAGAAGGGGTACTAACGCCAACCAACTTTTGGACCGAAACGTAGTTCCTAGCAGACTGTTCAAGGCACCACTCCTTGTTTCAGATTGAACGGCCGCCTTATTGTAGCGGCCAGGGGTTCGTCTGGCAACCTTACCGCTAAATAGCAGTAATTGCAAGAAGCAGGTGGTCTATGGACCCATAATGCCTTTAATGGCAGCGTCAGGGCCGCCAAAAGACTTCTATGGCCCTTGAGCATAGGTGGTTGCCATCTTCCTTGCACCGCAATTAGGCCACTAGCCATATATAAATAAAGCTAAAACGTAAAGCCTTTGTATGAAGTTGTCTGTCCAATACACTAAGTTGACCCTAGAGCATCGATTATGATATACAATCAGTGATTCAGACAGGGGGTAGAAACATGAAGAACGGCTATAAAGTCGCAGACATGGACACCCACGTCCAGCCCAACCTAGAGGCGCTGGAAAAATATGCGGACCCAAGCTTCAGGCCCAGGTTCGCTGAGCTTGAGCCATACCGGCGTCAACGCCCGAGCCAGGTGGGAACAACCCTCGCCGTAGGCCTGGTGCAAAACGACAGACGCATCGGAGAGAGGCCGACATCTGAGGAGACGGTGCCCGCGGGCCCCCAAGGGGCGGGGCGAGCCGTGGGAGAGGGACGCGTCGTTGGACATCACAGGCTCAAGCCCCAGCCTGGGGTGGAGAATGAGAACTCCGAAGGGAGAGTACGGGACATGGACCTGGAGGGGCGTGACATCGACCTGCTCTACCCAGGTGGCTGGGCTCAGGCCATCATCGGACTGCAGGATGTGACCCTGGCCGAAGGTCTATGGCACGCCTACCACCGCTATATGAAGGAGTATTGCAGCGTCGCCCCCGATAGGCTGAAGGGCATGGCCATGCTTCCCGGTTCAGATATCGAGTGGACCATTACGGAAATGAAGTCTCTGGCCAATGAGGAGTGGCTATCCTCCGTCTGGATGGTTTTGCCGGAGAACATGCCTCTTGATCACCCGGACCTAGAGCCCGTGTGGGCTACCATGAACGACCTGGATCTGCCCCTTGTCATGCATGGTTTCTTCAGCTATCCGCCCTACTGGCCCGGGTACAGGGACGTATGGAATAACGCCACTATAGCCAGGACCGCGGCACCGCCCTGGTCGGCAGCCCGCTTTGTATCCTACGTGATATGCTCCGGCATATTGGACCGGTACCCCAACTTCCGTGCCGGCGTCGCCGAGATAGGCCATGGATGGCTTCCTCACTGGCTCATTCGCCTGGGGGAGCAGATAGCCTATGTAACAGGAACGGTGCCTCCCCTCAAGTACAAGCCCCTCGAGTATGCTCAAATGGGGCGTATCATGTGCCCTGCAGAGGCCATGGAGGGCCCGGAGATGACCAGGGTCTGTATCGAGATTCTGGGCGATGGATGCCTGACCCATCAGTCGGACTACCCCCATCCAGAGTCCTACTTCCCAGACACCGTGGAGATGATCATAAACTGGCCTATCTGGGAGAAGCTGGGGGAAGAGACCCTTCGCAAGTTTATGTGGGACAATGGCGCCGCCTTCCTCAGGACTAGCTAGTCGAAAGAGTGGCCAACTACTCAGATACAGGAGGAACCGAACATGAAGAACGGATATAAAGTGGCCGACATGGATACTCATGTGGGGCCCGACTATGAAATACTGGAAAAGTATATGGACCCCAGCTTCAGAGCGCGGATACCTGAGATAGAGCCATATCGCAGATTTGGGCGGCCGGACCCCAGTGGGGGCTCTAAGGGCAGGAGTATCCTGACTGTAGGGCAGATGTCCTATAACAGATCTATAGGGGAAAGACCAACCGGTACAGAGGATAAGGTTCCAGAAGGTCCTCAGGGGGCGGGTCGCCCGGTACGGGAAGGTCGCGGAGCGCAGACGAGCAGCGGAGTCCATCACCGGGTTCCGCCGCAGCCCGAAACCTCCGACGAGAACGCCGTCGGTAGGCTCCATGACATGGACCTGGAGGGGCGGGACCTGGACCTGCTGTATCCAGGCGGCTGGGCCCAGGGCGTCGTCTCATGGAAGGATGTCACCCTGGCGGAAGGGCTCTGGCACGCCTACCACCGCTACATGAAGGAGTATTGCAGTGTCGCCCCCGACAGGCTCAAGGGCATTGCCCTGGTCCCCGGCTCCGACGTTGAATGGACCATAGCGGAACTGAAGTCCTTGGCCAACGAGGAGTGGCTCTCTGCTGTCTGGGTGATCACGCCCGAAGGTATGCCTCTAGACCATCCGGATCTGGAGCCGATTTGGGCTACCATGAACGACCTGGACCTGCCCCTGGTTATGCACGGCTACTTCAGCCACCCTCCCTACTGGCCCGGGTACCTGGAAGTGTGGGGCAATGCCGCCATCGCCAGGACGGCGGCGGCTCCCTGGTCTGCGGCGCGTTTCTGCTCATTCATAATATGCTCCGGCGTCTTCGACCGTTACCCCAACTTCCGCGCAGGTGTCGCCGAGATAGGCCATGGGTGGCTTCCACACTGGCTTATTCGACTGGGGGAGCAGATAGCATATGTGAGCGGAGTGGTGCCCACCCTCAAATACAAGCCCATCGAGTACGCCCAGATGGGTCGCTTCATGTGCCCAGCGGAGCCTATGGAGGGCCCGGAGATGACCAGGTTGTGCATCGAGATCCTGGGGGACGGCTGCCTGACACATCAGTCGGACTATCCCCACGGCGAGTCCTTCTTCCCCGACACCGCCGGAATGGTGATGGACTGGCCGATATGGGAGAAGCTGGGGGAGGAGACCCTGCGCAAGTTCATGTGGGATAACGGCGTCGCCTTCCTCAGAATGAGCTAGGCAACAGGGAAAAGGCTGGGGGCGCGAAAAGGAGGAGCAAGGTGAAGAACGGATATAAAGTGGCCGACATGGATACCCACGTGGTTCCTAGCCTGGAGGTCCTGGAGAAGTACATGGACCCCAGCTTCAAGGCGAGGATGCCGGAGCTGGAGCCCTATCGGCGGCACCGGCCGGGCTCAGAAGGGACTACTGTTTCGATAGGAGTAATGTCCTTCGATAGAGTGATCGGGCAGACTCCATCTGGCACAGAGAGTCAGGTGCCTGAAGGCCCCCAGGGGGGCCGCTATCCTCAGGAGGGACGTGGCGGAGGCAGCCACCACAGGGTCCAGCCACAGCCGGGGGTGCAGCAGGAGAATGCCGAGGGCCGTATCCATGACATGGACCTGGAGGGGCGAGACCTGGACGTAATCTACCCCGGTAACTGGGCGCAGTACCTCATCGCCCTGGAAGACGTAACCCTGGCGGAAGGCGTCTGGCAGGCGTACCACCGGTACATGAAGGAGTACTGCAGCTACGCTCCAGACAGGCTGAAGGGTGCGGCCGTTTTCCCAGGCTCTGATATTGAGTGGACCATCACCGAGATGAACTCCCTGGCCAAAGAGAAGTGGGTAGGCGCCGCATGGCTGGTCCTCCCAGAAGAGATGCCCATAGACCACCCGGACCTGGAACGGGTATGGGCTACCATGAACGACCTAGACCTGCCCCTGGTGATTCACGCCTTCCTTAGCGGACCTCCCTATTGGCCCGGATACCGGGACGTGTGGGGCAATTCCGCCATCGCCAGGACCGCCGCCCCAACCTGGCTGGGAGAGCGTTTCTCTGCATTCATTATCTGCTCAGGCCTCTTCGACCGGTACCCCAACTTCCGCGCAGGTGTCGCGGAGATAGGGCACGGCTGGCTACCCTCCTGGCTCATGCGCCTGGGGGAGCAGATAGCCTATGTCACTGGAACGGTGCCTCCCCTTAAATACAAGCCTATCGAGTATGCCCAGATGGGACGATTCATCTGTCCTGCGGAGCCTATGGAGGGCCCGGAGATGACCCGAGGGTGCTTGGAGCTACTGGGAGACAATTGCCTGACCCATCAGTCGGACTATCCCCACGGTGAAGCCTTCTTCCCGGATACTGCCGGAATGGTAATGGACTGGCCCATCTGGGAGAAGCTAGGAGAGGATACCCTGCGCAAATACATGTGGGATAACGGCGTCGGTTTCCTCCACAAGGCCTAAGAGTCCACGCCCCTGGAGCCTTTGAAACACCTGGGAAGCCACGGCCCCCCCTGCTACTTGACCCTGTTGATCAAGCAGAAGCGGGGCCGATAATTAGATGGACTCAGAACCGAGGCTACTCCGTCGCCCCACCTCGGGCTTCGTTCAGCTTGGAGAGGAAAAGCTCCGGGTCCGAGGGCCGGATCAGCATCAAGCCTAGACCTTTTCCCTTCCTCCGCACCGCCAAGACCTCGCCCACCATGGATAGCTTGACCATCCCAGCCTCCTCGATCTCTGTAAAGGGCACGGCCTGACGCCTAGGCAGCATGAATCGGACTAGCAGGCCATTGGAATAGATTTCGTAGCGGGTGTGCCTGGTGTAACCGGTGTAGACTGCCAGGGCCACTCCCAATCCGAAGGAAATGGGGTCGAACCCCAGTAGCCCCAGGAGGATCAATACCCCTGCCACAACTGGGCTAATTAGCTGGAGTCCAGAGCCACGATATCTGTCTGTATGTAGAGGTTGGGGGGCGTTCACCGTGCAAGTTCCTGTATCGCTCGCTTCACAAAACCAATGTCCACTGCCTCCTCGTAGGTCAGCGGCCTGCGACTCTCCTTCACCGCACCCAGCAGTCGCGCCATATAGTCTATACCCTTTGGAGAGATTTCGCATGAGAAATGGTCTTTAAGAACGTCGTAGTTTCCCTCGACTCCCTGCCTACCCATGTAGGGGATCCACTTCACACCTACGCGGACAGCCGATTCACGATCCTTTTTTAAGAAATCGATGGCAAGAACCACGGCATTCACCACCTTCTGGACCAGCTCAGGGCTCTTTCGTATCGTCTCCAGGGAGGTAGCCAGTCCTCCCTCCTCCCAGACCACGCCCTCCTCCGGGTACGGCAGGCCGTAAAAGCCCGCCTGCTGCCCCCAAGCAAGATACTGGACCCTGGCGAAGACGGCGGCGATGTCTGGGTTCTGAAAGGCGTTGATCCGGTCTACGGCGTCTCCATGAATTACGTGAATGTCTTCGCCTGGACGCCAGCCGTTCTGCTCGCAGAGGTACAGAAACTCGTTGTTGGAACGTCCTCCGCCCACCATCACCGTACCGCCCTTCAGATCGGCCACCGAGCGTATCTCCGGCCGGGCGATGCAGAGGACCGAGGTGGAGCAGTTGCCACATATACCCCGCACCTCTCCCCACCCTCTGAGAATCGCCTCCACTGTCGTGGATATGGACGTAAAGAACTCCACGTCACCCTCCAGGGCAAGCTGGACGATCCTCTCCTTGCCGCCTTCCATATGAACGCAGCGGACCGTCACCCCCTGCCTCTCAAAGAACCCCTCCTCTTCTGCTACATAGAAGGGAAGAAAGGTCATGGTTGGATAAGGTAAAGCCAGCAGCATGGTTTATCTCCTTGTTATCGAGGTTTTCCTCGGGCACTTTCACAGCCATGTAAACAATAATCTGGTGCCCAGGGAGGGATTCGAACCCACACTCCCTTACGGGAAGCGAATTTTAAGTCCGCCGCGTCTGCCTTTCCGCCACCTGGGCGCGCCGTCCTTCGATACGCATTATTATAGGCGCAGCGTCTTCAACTTGGAAGGACATTCCTTTTTCAGCAGGTCATGCTTTAGAATGGTCTGCGTCTCTGGCTCTGGGCGTCCAGAGCCAGAGCTTCACACGCCCGACATAAGTAAAGCCAGCCACCCCAGGAGCGCACCATGAAAACCTACGATTTGATAGTCATAGGCTCAGGCTCAGGGCTAGAGGTGTCCTCGGAGGCCGCGCTCCGCGGCCTCTCCGTCGCCGTGGTAGAGGAGGGGCCTTTCGGGGGGACCTGCCTGAACCGGGGCTGCATCCCCTCCAAGATGCTGATCCACTGCGCCGACGTCATGGAGACCATTCAGCAGTCGGAGCTCTTCGGCATCAAAGCCAGGGTGGAGTCGGTGGACTGGCCCTTCATCATACGCCGCGCCTCCGAGGAGATCGACGCCGAGTCCCAGGGCGTCGAGGAGGCCAACCGGCAGAATCCCAACATCGATGTGTACAAGGACAGGTGCCGGTTTATCGGACATAAGACTCTGGAAGTAAATGGAGAGGTCATAAATGCCGAGACCATAGTCATCGCCGCGGGTACCAGGCCCGTGGTCCCGGAGATACCCGGCCTCCGAGACGTCCCCCACATCACCTCCGATCAGGCCTTGCGACTGCAGGAGCAGCCCCGTCGTCTGGCCATAGTGGGAGGCGGGTACATCGCCGCCGAGATGGCCCACTTCTTCGGCACCCTGGGGACGGAGGTCACCCTGATACACCGGCGGCGCACCCTCCTTAGGGACGAAGACGACCAGGTGGCCCAGCGCTTCACCCAGGTCTACCAGCGTAAGTTCAACCTTCTGCTGAACGCCCAGGTTGCCAAGGCCCATAACCGGAGCGGAGGCATCGCCCTGGAGGTGTCCCTGGATGGGCGTACCGAAACCCTGGAGTGCGATGCCCTTCTATTCGCCACCGGTAGAGTGCCCAACACGGACCTGCTGGACGTGGCCGCCACCGGCGTGAAGACGGACCAGCGGGATTTCATCGTGGCCAACGAGTACCTGGAGACCGCCGTCAAGGGCATCTGGGCCCTGGGTGACATTGTGGGGAAGTACCTGTTGAAGCACAGCGCCAACCTGGAGGCGGCCTACGTGGCCAATAACGTCTTCAATCCCGACCACCAGGTGCCTGTGGACTACCAGGCCATGCCCCACGCTATCTTCGCTTCGCCTCAGGTGGCCGGCGTAGGGCTGACCGAGCGCCAGGCGCAGGAGCAGGCTATCCCTCATGTCACCGCCACCTACGACTACTACGACACCGCCTACGGCTCTTCCATCGAAGACCGGGACGGCTTCGTAAAGGTGCTGGCGGACCCCGAGACCGCGGAGATACTGGGATGCCACATAATAGGCGCCCACGCCTCCATCCTGATTCAGGAGACCGCCAACGCCATGCGCCTTCGTCTGGCCACCGACGCCATCACCCAGGCCATATACGTCCATCCGGCCCTGCCGGAGGTGGTTCAGCGGGCCTTCGGGGCTCTTCCTAAGTAACTTCTATAGAAAACCAATGATCAAGCTGATCTCCCCAACAGGGCTCTTTCGCTCCTTCCAGGTTCGCAACTTCCGTTTTTTGTGGACCTCTGAGATAACCCTCAGATGGGCGGAGCGGATGGAGTTCCTGGTGCTGGTCTGGTTCGTGTTGGAGGAGACGGAGTCCCCTTTCATGGTGGGGCTGTTCGGCTCACTGCGCTTCTTCGGCGTGCTGTTAGCGCCTTTATGGGGTTCGTTGGTGGACAGAACCGACCGGCGTAGACTGCTCATCGGTACTCGATTTACCTTCTTCGTTGTGGCCGCGGCGATCCTCTTCCTTTCTCTGGCGGATTACCTGCTGGTCTGGCTGGTGTTCCTCCTTGTAGGATTTGGCGGGGTGAACCGAGCCGCCGACCAGGTAACGAGGCAGGCGCTCCTGGCAGATTTGATAAGTGGGAGCAGACTGTTGAACGGCGTAGCCATGGTGCGCCTAGCAAGGGACGTGGGGGAGATGATCGGCCCTCTCATGGGTGGAGTACTGCTGAGCAGCTTAGGAATGAGCCCTGCTTACGTGCCTATTGTGGTGCTGATGCTGGTGGCCGCCTCGGTTATCCACTGGGTCAGGCCGCCGGAAACAAGGGCTCCGCCCGTGGCCACTTCGATTTTCCGCAACCTGGCGTTGGTGGGCGGCTATTTAAGGAGGCAGCAGGTGGTGATGTCGCTGCTTTTTATGGCCTTCCTGGTAAACTTCACTGCCTTCCCCATAAACTTCGGCCTGCTGCCCGTCTTTGCTCGGAACGAACTGGGAACCGACGCCTTGGGCTTGTCGGCCCTAATCTGGGCCCTGGCCACGGGAGGTTTCATCGGGACCATCATCTTGGGGTCCGTCAACACTATCGGTAGGCCGGGGAGATTTCTTATCCTGGCGACACTTAGCTGGTTCGGCCTGTTGCTAATATTCTCCCGATCTCAATCCCTGGGCGTCTCCATAGCCCTGCTTCTGTTGATTGGAGCGGCGTCATCCTTAGTCATGGTGGCCATGGATATGATGCTGCTGAGGATCATTTCTCCCGAATATCGTGGCAGGGTAATGGGATTGCGTTCTCTGGTGGTTACCGGTCTGCCCGTGGGTTTGCTGGTCTCCGGTGTTCTGGCCGGCGTTTTAGGTCCTGCCACCGCCATTGTCATCAACGCACTGATAGGCGTGGCCTTGACCCTGCCTCTGCTCCTCTGGGCCCGTAGCTTGTGGCGGCTGGAGTAATAAAAACGGAAGGACCGGCGATATGCCGGCCCTTCCCAGTTAACCCTACACCACTCCACCTCCTCCCTTTAACGGCCGTTTTCAGAGGGGGCTGCCTCAATTAGGGGAGCCCCATGATGTCTCTACTATTCAGTTGTATTTATGAAAGGGCATCCCACAGGCGGTTGGACTGCCAGCGCAGCGCCCGCACAACGGTGGCCAGGGCCAGGCCGATGCCTGTTAGCATCAAGGCCATTCCCACGAACTTGAAGGGCTCCAGCCATAGCTTTACCGCGTTGATGGTGCCCAGGTCCCTGGTTTGGGGCGCCGATGCCAAGGACGGAGCGCCGCCTGTGCGGGTGGAGGACGCATTCCCCGCAATAGTCACCAAGCAGGAGTTCCGACGCATCACCCGCTCCCTTCGCTCCAAGGCCCCGGCCAGGGTCAACCCCCGGCGGGCATCCAGCCCCTACCTCCTCAGCGGCTTGGTGAAATGTGAGAAGTGCGGAAAGGCACTCACTGCGGCTGAGGCCAAAAGCGGCAAGTACAGCTACTACGTCTGCCACTCCCTGCTGAAGAAGGGAAGGGGAACCTGCAAGACGCCTCGCCTCAACTCCAAGCGCTTTGAGAAGCTGATGATCGAGCAGATTCGCGCAAACATCCTCACGGAAAGCAACATCCGGGACCTGGTTAGGCTGATGGACGAGGAGATGGACGGCGTGGCTGCTGAGCAGCGGGAGAGGCTGGAAAACATCGAAGCGGAGCTTATCGAGGTGCGGCGGCGCTTGGATCGGGTGTGGCACGTCATCGAGAACTCGGAACTCGACATATCCGACGCCACCTCCCGCATCAGAGAGCACCGGCAGCGTCAGGAGAAGCTGGAGATCGCCGCAGAGGAGGCCAGGGCATTGCTCTCAGAGCGCCGGGCCGTGCTGGACAACGTGGACACCATCGCCGCCTTCGCCGAGGACATGAGCGACTTCCTGATGACCAGCGAAATCACCGAATCGAGGGCCTTCATCAAGTCCTTCGTCAAGGAGATCAAGGTCAAGCCAGGAAAGGCGACGGTCTTCTACACCCTACCCACGCCGCCGGACAGCCCGATAGGGGGCGGAGACGCCGCAGAGGTGGCTCTCCACGGCCCAGTAGTTCGCAGTTCAGTACACGTTGGTGGAGCTGGGGGGACTCGAAAATACCCTAATTCGTAGCTGAGTTTGGTGGATATGTGGCGAGCGTATACCATTTTATATGCCATTCAATGGCTGAACTGCGGTAACCGGCAGCGGGCTTCGACGGACAATGGCGCCGCGTTACTGTCCTGCTCAGCGGCCATATTGGTGATTCACCGCCGACCACCGCACCTCCCCCCACAACATCGGTTCGCTCAGTTATCATCACTGGCAACCAAGCTGGATTGCCGCTGATTAGCCACCAGCCCTGGGCGGTTTGCTTTACCCGCTTCACCATCGAAGACTATGCCAATTCAATAGTCGCTCCCGCCGCTTCCAGCATCGTTTTGAGCCGGTTAGCTCGGGACATGGAAACGCCCGTCTCAATGACGACGGGTGCAGACTCCAACAGTTCCTTGGTTTCCCTCAACCCCAGCGATTTGACTTCACGAACTGCCTTAATGACAACAACTGTTAGCAACCAGCAAAAGTGGGACACATTGGTAGGCGAGAGATCCGGGGCTGGCTGGAGGTCTGGTGAGCTCCCTGAGGGCCCTGTTGTAGCGTCGTCGCCGTTCGGTGGTTTGAGCCTTCACCTCCTTCCTGCGTTGTAGGATCTCTTGCCGTCTTCCCTTGAGCACGTCTGATGGTGTCACGTTGCCCAGAGCCTTGTGATAGCGCCGGTAGTTGTAGTAGCTGACGAAGGCCGCGATAGCAGCCTCAAGGTCGGCGGGCAACTCATAAGGCACCTGGTTGACGTCCCGTTTGATGGTCTGGTGGTAGCGCTCCAGCTTCCCGTTGGTCTGAGGGCGGAAAGGAGTTGCTAGGATGTGCTTGATGCCAACCATCCCCAGGTAGTCCCTGAATGCTCTTGAGACATAGCCTGGACCGTTGTCACTCAGCAGCCTGGTGCGGTCTGTGACTGGAACTTGGTCCATGCTGGTCGTGTCCACAGCATCCTGGACCACCTCGATGAAGGAGTCGGCCGTCATATCTTGCTGAAGCCTGTGAGCCAGGATGAAGCGGGAGTAGTCGTCCATAACGGTGACCAGGTAGTAGTAGCCCCAACCAACCAACCACCCTGAAGTATGAGGCATCGGTAGCCCACATTTGGTGAGGTCCTGTGGTCTTGCGGTGGTACTCCTTCCCCGCCGCCAACCGCATCTCAGGCCTCTTCACTAGGCCCTCCCTGCCCAGGATACGGTAGACGCTGGACTCTGAGACTGAGAAGCCCTGGTTGTCGGTGATCCACGCGGCCAGCTGACGGCAGCTCAGCTCTGGCATCTCTCTGGCTGATAACAGGACTGAGCGTTCTTCCTGAATAGTAAGACGGTTCCATGGTGGCTGATAGCCTCCTGGTCGGTCCTCAAGTCCTTGTTGGTTTTGGCGTCTGAGCCACCGGTAGTAGGTGCTCTTAGGGATGCCCAGCTCTCTGAGGACCTTTCGCTTGGGGAGGGGAGACGAGGATACTTTGGTAACTACCTCTGCCTTCTCCGGGGCGCTCATCCGCTGGTACCGGTGGCGTCCTGGGGCATGGGGATGGCCGTTTTTTTGAGACGGTACGCCTCCAGCGACAGATCGGCCACTAGCTCCTTGAGTTCCCCGTTCTCTCGCTTGAGCTGCCCTACCTCATGCTGAGTGGCGTCCCGAACCGAGTCACGGGTCAACCTCTCCTTGCCCGCCTCCATGAACTCTTTGGTCCACGAGTAGTAGGAGTGGGGCTTGATCCCCTCCCGCCGGCACAGGTCGTTGACTGTGACCTCGCGGCGGAAGCCCTCCAGAACAATTCGGATCTTCTCTTCGGGGGTGTACTTACGTCGGGCAGCCGCCTTCACTGTGCGGACGAAAGACCTGGTCTGCTCGCTTCGTTCCTCGGCGGCCTCTGCTTTGCTTACTTCTAATTGGGACACATCTGCTCCTTGTATCTTGATTTTGGTATGGGACAATCACTTCACTTAGGTGGATCTGGGTGCGGCAGACCGGTTTCTCCTTGGTCATGGAAGACCGTCAGAAAGCGAGGGTCGCCGCACCCATTCCGAATAGAGCCCGAACAGTTGCCTGGGCCAACGGAGCCCGCATCGTGCAAGGACGGGCCAGTAATTCGCAGGAGGTGCTCATGGAGCAAGAACCGATCTACGTAGGCATTGATGTAGCCAAGGCCCAGGTGGACGTCGCAGTCCGTCCCACGGACGACAGCTGGGAGGTTTCCCATGACGAGACAGGAGTCCGGCAGCTGGTCTCCCAGCTGAAGGCCCTTGAACCGGTCATGGTGTTGCTGGAGGCTTCGGGCGGCTTGGAACTGCCGCTGGTGACTGCCTTGGCAGCCGAGGCGGTGCCTGTGGTCGTCGTCAACCCCCGCCAGGTGCGGGACTTCGCCAGGGCCACCGGGAAGCTGGCCAAGACCGACGCTCTGGACGCGGCGGTCCTGGCTCACTTCGCCGAAGCAGTCCGCCCGCCCGTGCGCCCTCTTCGAGACACCGAGACTCAGGCCCTCAACTCCCTGGCTGCCCGCAGGCACCAGGTGATGACCATGCTGGTCTCGGAGAAGAACCGCCTGAGCTCCGCCACCATTGCCGTCCGTCCCCGCATCGAGGCTCACATTGCATGGCTCGAGCAGGAGCTGGACGATCTGGACGAGGGCTTGCGTCAGACTCTCCGTCAGAGTCCCGTATGGCGGGAGAAGGATGACCTCCTGCGCACCGTCCCCGGCGTGGGAGAACAGCTCTCCCTCACCCTCCTGGCCCACCTGCCGGAGCTGGGCACGTTGGACCGCCGGGAGATCGCCGCCCTGGTGGGTGTGGCTCCCTTCAACCGGGACAGCGGCACGCTGCGGGGCAAACGTACCGTCTGGGGTGGACGCGCCCGGGTCCGAGCCGCCCTGTACATGGGAGCGTTGGTAGCCAGCCGCTTCAACCCCCTCATACGGGACTTCTACCAGCGGCTGCTGGCCGCTGGTAAGCCGAAGAAGTTGGCCCTCACAGCCTGCATGCGCAAGCTGCTCGTTATCCTCAACTCCATGCTCAAGCATCGCTCCCCCTGGTGCGACCTGACTCCGACAGTCGCCGGCCATTCCTCTTGACTTTCAAGACAGTTGCTTTGTGTATCCCATAGTCTCTAGCCAGCGCCGGTTGACATTGATTAGGGCGCCCTCTTTGTCTATGGAGTGCATCATAACTGGAGCGCGGTCGAAGAGGTCGTTGGAACCCTCTCTGGCTGCGTACAGCGCTCTCTCCACCTGCTTCTGCACTGTGCTATAAGGGTTGTGCAGATGATGTACCCTTTTCATTGACACCTTTCATGTGCTCCTTTGCAGAAGCATAGGTATTCAAGTATGCGATGCAGGATATAACGCTGCGGACGTTGCAGGACATCAGCGCAACAGTCGACAACGTTACCATGGTGACTTGGAGTTAGTAATCAGGAGAATGGCGGATTATGGTCAAGCCAAAAGGCTGATCCTCGGGTCAGCCTTTTGGTGGATTGACAGTAGGAACAGCAGTTAATGCTGGCCGCTGCCTAGGCATGTTCTTCCGGATGGAAACCCTCTTAACCGGCTTGCGGCAGAGGGGCGCGATATGGGAGACCGAGCCTGGAGCTACTGCTTGGACCAGAAAGCCAGGAATCCGTCTGAGATCACGGTCGGTGGAGCCACTCCCGTTACGTCTATCACGTAAATTGTCGGTGTAGGTTGGTCTGAAAGTTGTGCCAGGGAGGGGCTCTTCAGAGCGCCGGCAATTACCAGGGAGCGACTATCTGGCGACCAGAGCAGATGAGAGTAGGCGTACTGGTCGAAGAAGAGCAGCATTGTTAGCATCTCTGAAGTGGGTAAAAAGCTTGCCAGTAGCTTGTGGGACCCCGTCTCTACGTCCAGCACCGCTACCCATATGGCCCCCTGCTCCTCACCTGGGGTGAAGTAGGCTATCTTGCTACCGTCTGGGGACCAGAAGAAGGAGAGGAGCAATTCCTTTATTACGGTCCTCTGTTCCAGCGTATCTAGAGAGATCAGGTCAAGACCGTCTAGGTATACGTCTGATCTATCAGATGACCGGCTCAGAGCTATGGATTCGCCCTTTGGGTCCCAGAGGAAGGCTGCGGTATCCGGTATGTCCGCCAGGCGTCGGCGGTCCTGCCCGTCTACGTCAGTGGTGAACAGAGCGCTGTTGCCGGACTCGTCTTCGGCGATGACGGCTATACGGTCGCCCTCAAGCGACCAGTCCGGGGTCCTGTAGACCCTCGATTGAATATCCAGGTTGCGGACTGATTGATCGTTCTCGAAGTCCATCAGGAAATGGTCCACTCCCACGTGGAGAAGTAGGTACCGGGAGGAGGGAGACCAGGCAGTGTAGATGGGCGCTCCGTCTGTGATAAATTGGGGTGTGGCATTGTCTTTGGGATCATCAAAATAGTAGGATTGGCCCGCCGGAGTCCTGGCCAGGAAGGCCACTTTCTGACTGTCTGGAGACCATATGAGGTAATGAAGGGCCCCAGGAGCTATGAAAGGTGAGTAGTTGGGTATGTTTGTATAGATTCTTTTGGCCTCGCGCTGCGCCATGGTCATGGTGTACAGGCCCAGAGTGTCGGCTTCCAGAGGGTCACCCAGGGCCCCTGAAAAGAGCAGGCTGGTGCCATCGGGAGACCAGGTGGGCCAGGTGAAGAATCCCACTTCCGTCGTCATCTGCTGCTTATTTAGGCCGTCGGGGTCCACTGTGTAGATATGGGTATCCCCGCCAACATAGACGATTCGGTTTACAGCGGACACGGGGGTTTCCAGTTTCTCTTTTGCGGGCACTGGGGAGCCTACACCATTTACAACGGGCACGGGGGTCTCCTGAGCCTCTTTTGCGGGCACTGGAGGGCCTCCACCATTTACAGCGGGCACGGGGGTCTCCCGAATCTCTTCTGCGGGCACTGGGGAGCCTCCACCATTTACAGCGGGCACGGGGGTCTCCCGAATCTCTTCTGCGGGCTCTGGAGAGACTTCACCACTTACAGCGGGCACCGGGGTCTCCTGTGTCACTTCTGTGGGCTCTGGAGCGCCTCCACCACAGGCGGCCATGAGAAGAGCTCCTAGGAGCAAAGATAGAAGGAGGGGCGCCATTTTTCCTGGATTCATGTCCTTCCTAATGAGAGACGACCAGGGCTTTGTTCCCTTACCTAAAGTCACGGCCTGAGTATAGTCGTTTTAACCCGAATCCACCGAAGGACGTCCTTGGGGACAGCCCTTGAAGAAGGCAGAGGGTGCTCCTCTGAATCTGGGATAATGGTTTTGGAACAGAAACCCGCCCGGAAACAAGGAGCACCCAATAGATGCTGCCACAGAACAAACCCGACCGTATCCGCATCCTCTTTGACGACCATCGCCTGGTGGCCAATGCCGGCCTGCTCCTGCCGGCCACCCTAGCCCGGCACCTGGGCCTGCGGGAACTCGTCGACCATCACCTTGACCTCGGCGGAGCGCCGGGACGGGCGAACACTGGGGACAAGATGCTGACGCTGGTCGCTTCCGCGCTGGCAGGCGGCGACTGCATCGACGACGCCGATGCGCTGCGCGCTGGTGGGACGGTCGGTGTTCTAGGCTGCGTGGTCAAGGCGCCATCCACCCTGGGGACCTTCCTGCGCAGCTTCCGGTGGGGGCATGTCCGTCAACTCGACCGCGTGAGCCGCCAGTTGTTGGCCCGGGCCTGGGCCGCTGGGGCCGGACCCGGCGACTCGCCCCTGACCATCGACCTGGACTCGACCATCTGCGAGACCTATGGACTGGCCAAGGAGGGAGCGCGCCACCACGGCTATACCGGCGCCCGCGGCTATCACCCACTGCTGGCCATTGCCGCCGGCACCGGCGAAGTGCTGATGTCCCGGCTGCGCGAGGGCCGGGCCAACACCGCCCGTGGCGCCGCCCACTTCCTGCGTGAGACGGTGGGGCGGGTGCGCTACGGCGGGGCCAGGGGACAACTCACGGTGCGGGCCGACAGCGGCTTCTACGCCCACACTGTCGTTGCCGCCTGCCGGGAAATGGATGTCCGCTTCTCTATCACCATCCGCCAGCGCGCCAGCCTGCGGGACCTGATCGAGGCGATACCAGAGGAGGACTGGACTCCCATTCCCTACTGGATGGACGGTGCCGCCGATGTCGCCGAGACGACTTACACCCCGTTCCAGACCAAGCCGGACGCCGCGCCGGTGCGGCTCATTGTCCGGCGGGTGAAGCCGACGCCCGGTTCCCAGCTCGCCCTCTTCGCCAGATACAGCTATCACGCCTTCATCACCGACCGCGATGGGGAGACGCTGGAACTGGAGGCCGATCATCGCCGCCACGCCGAGGTCGAGAACGCCATACGCGACCTCAAGTACGGCGTCGGGCTGAACCACATGCCGTCGGCGCGCTTCGCCGCCAACGGCGCCTGGCTGGCGGTCCAGGTGATGGCGCATAACCTGGCCCGCTGGACGGCGCGGATTGGTCTGGGCGAGCGGACCGTGATCACCAAGACCCTCAGGCGGCGGGTCTTCGCTCTGGTGGGACGGATCACCCGCTCGGCGCGCCGCCTCACTTTGCATCTCCCCCGGCGCTGGCCTTGGGAAACCCAGTTCAGTCGCGCCTTGGCCCGGCTGCAAGCCATTCCGTTCCCGGCCTGACGGCCAGCCTGCAACTGACCCAACGTCCCCGCAATCTCGCGCCACCCCGGTCGCGAGAGTCCCCTGCTGCGTATCCTCTCGCCATCCCGCGCATCGCAACTCCCGCATAGGGCCTTAGGGGCCCTGTGCGGCGACTGAAGACCGTCCGCCGGCCTCCCATCTACCCCAAGACCCCAGGCCATCTCCCCTGTAGCTCCCTCACCCACCCCCTTCCGCTGTCCTCACGCCGTCCATCCGTGTCCTTCGGTGGATTCGGGTTTAAGTCTATGCCATCTACCCCTGGAAGCCGGGCATAACCTCTCTGGCAAACATGTCCATCTGCCTGCGAATCTCGTCCATATTATCGTCACGAAACAGCCGGACGTCCCGGAAGGAGCATACCAACTCCTGGACGCCCGCCGTGGCCAGGGCCTCGACGGCTCGGGATACGGCCTCCACGGGTCCGTTAAGGACCGTGTGTACCTCTCCGAACACCCCAGTATAGGTGCCGGCATCGCCGGAGCCGATGTCGGCAGGCATGAAACACACCACCTGGAAAGGGGCTTCGCCCCTCCAGGTGCGGATCTTTTCAATGCCGCTTCGAACTTCCTGGGGTGAGACGGCCCAGGGTATCCAGCCATCGCCCAGCCTAGCGGCCCTTTTCAGAGATGGGTCCGTCATGCCTCCCACCAGTATACTGGGGCCCCCTGGCTGTGAGGGTTTGGGGAAGAAGAGCAGGTCTCGATATTGGACGTAGCTGCCTTCGTAGGAGTTGGGGCTCGTCTCGCTCCACAGGTCCTTCAGGACGCGAATCCCTTCATCCAGCATTTTCCCCCGCTTCTCCCACTCGACCCCCATGTATTCCAGCTCCTGATGAATCCATCCCGTGCCGACTCCCAGGACTACCCTTCCACCGGATAGGGCGTCTAGGGTTGCCACCTGCTTGGCCAGCAGAAGGGGGTTTCGAGGAGGGACGGCCAGGACCGTCGTGCCCAGGCGGCAACGCTCCGTTATGGAAGCGACGTAGGCCAGGGTCATCAGGGCCTCGAAGAAGATGTGGCCCCGCTCCATGCGGCCCTCAGGAACAAAGATGTGGTCCGTTACCCAGAGGGAACCGTACCCCAGGGCCTCGGCCTCCCTGGCGAAGCTGGCTATTGTATCGGCCGAGGCGTAGAGCCACCTATGGGGGAGACATACACCAAACTGCATAATCGCTTCCAAGAAGAGTAACAGGAGACATTATGCCTCTTACGGGCGGCCCGTTCAATGCCCCTTTCCGCAGCTTGGATACAGCATGAGAAGTGCGTTGACACCTCGATACTGCATTGGTATGCTCCTCATAAGCAGATCTCATTGGGCTTCTAAGCTCGTATAAGGCAGCTCTCGTCGCGCAAGAATTTGCGAGCCCAGGTGTATTTCAACGCGCTGAGCAGAACTATGGCTGATTATCAGGAGATCGATACAGACGTACTCATTGTAGGAGGTGGCGGCGCCGGTGTGCGGGCAGCTATAGCCGCCGCGGAGGAAGGCGTCAAGGTTACCTTGCTTGTGAAGGGTCACGTAGCCCATAGCGGCATGACTGCCATGGCCTGCCCGTCCTATCAGGCTGCATTCTCCATATGGGAGCCGGGCGACAGTCCAGAGATGGCCTTTGAGGACACCTGCCGGGAGGGCCGGTACCTTGGAGACGAGAATCTGATTAAGGCCCTTACGGAAGAGGCGACTATTCGCGCCTTGGACATGGAACGGTATGGCGTCAAGTTAACCAAAGAGAACGGCAAGATCTTCCAGGTGATCCATCCGGGCCAAAGCTTTGCTCGTAACCTGGTCATCCGAGGCTGTGGCTATGGTATGATCTACGGCCTCCGGCGAGAGCTGCTGCGTCATCCCGAAGTCCTCACCCTTGAAGACGTTTTCACTTCTCGCCTGTTGATGGATGGAGACCACGTTGCCGGGGCGGTTGCGGTGGACTTACGTAACTCCCAGGTGATTGTCGTCCGTGCCAAATCGGTGATTGTAGCCACAGGCGGGTACGAGGCGATGTATCAGTTCAATGATTGCGAACCTGGCGCCTCCGGTGACGGCGTCGCAATGGCCCTGCATCTGGGCGCAACTCTGGTGGACCTGGAGATGATCCTCTACTATCCCACCTGTCTGACCTGGCCCGACGAAGTGGTGGGGACCCTGGTGCAATACGAGGGACTGATGGGCCCGCGTTACCTCGCCGGCAAAATGCTCAACAGCAAAGGGGAAGAGTTTCTGCCCATGTCTGACAGGGCCTACAAGCTGCCTGTGCGGGATGTGATGATGAAGGCGATATTTAAGGAGATCGACGAGGGAAGGAGTGCTCCCCACGGTGGCGTCAACATAGACCTTACCAAGACGTCGCACACCGCAAAGCAGATATACGCTCTCCTCCACAAGCTGGACTCCTTGCCCTATAACTCCATGCAGGACCTGGGCATAGATGTGACCAAAGAGCCCATAGAGGTTAAGCCTGGAATCCACTACTGTTTAGGCGGCATTCGCATAAATGAGAGGACGGAGACCTCTGTTTCGGGGCTTTATGCTGCAGGGGAAGTTTCTGGCAATATGAACGGGGCCAATCGTACCTCTGGGAATGCCCTCGCGGAGACACAGGTCTTCGGTGCCAGGGCCGGTGTATACGCCTCGGAGCATGCCAGGTCTGTGAGCCTCCCTGAGCTTGATGCTGCTGCTGTACAGAGGTGTATAGAGGGTGTAAAGAGTTACTTGGAGCCAAAAAGGGAACCCATCCGGCCCGCCCATCTCAGGCATAAGCTCCGGGCCATGATGGACCAGGAGATGGGCTATAAGCGAAACGCCGAGAGTATGGCCGCCGCCCTGGTGGAAGTTCGCCGTCTTCGAGAGGAGGAGTTGCCTCGGTTGCAGGCCGCGGTAATTCCTAAATACAACTACGAGTGGCAGGAGGCGATGGAGCTGGAGAACCTGCTGAATATCGCCGAGGCAGTAGTCCTTTCGGCGGACCTGCGACAAGAGAGTCGGGGCCATCACTTCCGGACGGATTTCCCGGAGGATAGAGAGGAGTGGTTGAAACATACCACAGTGCGACGCGACGCCGATGGCGAGTTGGAGTTGGGGTCGACCCCGGTGATTCGCTTGCACTCAAACGCTCCACCTCACGCCGTCCCTGATAAGGTGCACAGTGGATAGCGACAAGATCACGGTAGAGGTCTATCGATCTGGTCAGAGGGATGGGGAGCCCCAATATTTCGAGGTGCCCTACGAGCACAGGCACAGCGTGCTCACCGTTCTCAGCTACATTTATGAGAACCAAGACCCGACCCTGGGTTTCCGCCACTACCAGTGTGGGCGCGGCATCTGCAACAGCTGCCGCATGACAATAAATGGTAAGCCCCGGAAGGCCTGTGCCACCGTAGTGCCGCCAGGAACCCACCTGGTACTCAAGCCGTTCAATGAGACGCTAATTTATGACCTTGTAACCGTTATCGGCAGTGGGCCTCCCGACAGCTCAAGCGGCTGAGACCTGCTATAGCCATTGTGCGCTGGCTGTTGTACTGACCCCGTTGAAGTGAGGCTCTAGCGAGAGGGCTTTGTAGTGCGATTCGGGTACTTTGAACCCGCCTCCATAGAGGAGGCGATGGACATCCTCCACCAAGGTAACGGTAACTATCGGGCCTTGGCGGGAGGCACTGATGTGCTAATCCATCTCCGCCGCCGAGCGAAGAGGTACGAGGCGCTGGTGAACATCAAGCGGCTCCCTGGGATCGCAACCTGGACGGCCGAACCGGGGCGAGGACTGCGTATCGGCGCAGCGACCCCCTTCCGGGAGCTGGAGATTTCTCCCACGGTTATAGAGCGGTTCCCGGCGTTGGTGGAGGCCATCAAGGTCATAGGTTCCCTACAACTCCGTAACACAGCCACCATCGGGGGTAACCTGTGCAATGCATCGCCCTCCGCGGACAGCGCACCTGCGCTGATGGTGGCTGGGGCCACTGTGACTTTCATAGACAACGGGTCTGGTACACAGACCATCCCTCTGGAGCAGTTCTTCGCCGGGCCGGGCATGTCAATCCTGGGGTCGGAAGGGCTCCTTCTCAGGGTGGACGTTCCTGAGCCAGAAGGAATGGGCGGCAGCAGCTTTGAGCGGTTCACTCCTCGAAGCGCTATGGACATCGCCATTGCCAGCTCAGCATCCAGGGTTACTATGGATCGCTCCAGTGGCAAGGTGCAGGATGCGGCCATAGCCCTGGGCGCTGTTGCTCCCACCCCGGTGCGGGCCCCTAAGGCCGAAGAGGCCTTGATCGGCCATGAACCCACACCGGAGTTGCTGGCAGAGGCCAGCACACTGGCGATGGACGAGTGCCGACCGATCGATGACATCCGCGGCTCAGCCGCTTATAGGCGGGCGATGGTCGGGGTCCTGGTGCGTCGTACCCTGGAACGAGCTATTGAGCAGGCCCGTAATTGGCCGAGCTAGGCCGAGCTCGCTAAACGAGATACCCTATATCTGGAAGGGTGATGAAAGAGCATTACACGCTGAACGTTAACGGCGAAGTGCACGAGACCGACGCCGAACCTTATCAATCCCTTTTGGACGTCCTGAGGGAGAATCTTCGCCTCACCGGCAGCAAGAAGGGATGCGATGAGGGGGAGTGCGGCTCTTGCACCGTGATATTGGGTGGTGTACCGGTCCTCTCATGTCTCCTCCTAATCGGAGACGCAAGAGACAAGCAGGTCCTTACAATAGAGGGGCTAACCTCAGACGGAAAGCCTCATCCACTCCAGGCGGAGATGATAGACCTCGGCGGCATCCAGTGTGGCTACTGCACTCCCGGCATCATAATGAGCGCCTACGCCCTACTTCAGGAGAATCTGGACCCGACCGATAAGGATATCCGTTTCGCCATCGCCGGCAACATTTGTCGCTGCACGGGGTACAGCAAGATCATCGAAGCCGTCCAAGCGGCGGCATCGGAGCTACGCAGGCCCTAGAGCCACCCGATAATAAGTCACCCAGGCAGCTACGTGAGACGCAGGACATGATAGAGCATATAGAGACCCACGACCTGAGGTTCAATCGGATATGACAAAGAGAAGGGGATTGGGCGTTGGGTCTATGTACTACGGCATCGGCTACGGGTTCAGCCGGGCCGACATCGGCTCCGCCCATATCGAGATGGCGGAGGATGGGACCACTACGGTGTACTCAGGCGCCTGCGATATGGGGCAGGGAGTGATGACCATAGTCGCGCAGGTTGCGGCGGAAACCATAGGCATCAACCCGGACGTGATCCGTGTGGTTGCGGCGGATACCGGGAGCACCCCGGACGCCGGGCCCACATCCGGCAGCCGTGCTACCTTCGTACAGGGCGTAGCCGTCCAGGAGGCGTCAGAGGACCTGCGTGACCAGCTTCTTCTGATGGCTGCGGATATGGTCCATCGCCAGAAGGAGGAGCTGGAGGCGTATGAAGGAGGGATCTACGCAATATCCACCGGGGCGCCCCTGATCTCGGTGGCCGAGGTTGCGGCTGAGATCCACCGGCAGGGCAGGCGCTGTGCAAGCTGGGGCTGGCATGACAACACGACCCAGGACGTGGACCCAGAGACCTCCCAGGGTGATGCCTATGCTACCTATGGCTGGGCCACCCAGCTGGCGGAGGTGGAGGTGGACACCGAGACCGGCCAGGTGAAGGTGCTGAAGATAGTCTCCGCCACGGATGCGGGTAAGGCAATCAATCCGGTAGCCGTGGAGGGCCAGATCCAGGGAGGCGCTGCCATGGGTATGGGTTACGCCCTCTATGAGCAGCATATTCTGGATAATGGCGTACCAAGAACAGGGTCCCTTGCTTTCTACCTGGTACCGACATCAATGGATGTGCCTGAGATAGCGTGTGAGATCGTTGAGGTATACGATCCCAAGGGACCTTTCGGGGCCAAGGGCGTCGCCGAGCCGGCCACCATACCCACCACTCCAGCCATTCTCAACGCCATTTATGACGCCGTGGGCGTTCGGATAAGTGAGACGCCGGCGACTCCAGAGCGTGTTTTCTACGCCATCCAGGAGGCCAGGGCTCGTGGTGAACTGGAAGACTTGCCCCCAAGCTAGAGTGGATAGCACAACCTTTACCACCCATCGCTCCTGTGCAGGAACATCGTATAGATTACACGTAAACACTTCTATCGGAGGAAGTAGTTGTTGGATTGGGCATCCCGAAACCGTATAGCAGATGACATCACCGAGGTTGCGGGAATGACCCCGTTATTGAGACTGCGCAAGGTGGCCATGGGCCCCGCTACGCTTTGTGGCAAGCTGGAGTTCATGAACCCCAGCTCTAGCCTGAAGGACCGCATTCTCCGCCATATGGTTCTTCGGGCCGAGGAACGCGGGGAGTTGCGCACTGGCATGACTATCCTTGAGGCATCCACCGGGAATACAGGCATTGCCACAGCCTTGCTCGGAGCAGCGAAGGGCTATCCTGTAGTTATTGTTATGCCGGAGGGTATGAGTCAGGAGCGCAAGGCGAGTATCAGTGCCTATGGCGCCGAGTTGGTGGAGACTCCTGGCGGAGAGAGCGACGTGGACCTCTGCCTGGAGAAAGTCGAGGAGCTGAAGCGACAAAACCCCGATAAATACTGGGAGGCGGCTCAGTTCTCTAACAGTGACAATATCGAGGCCCACTACCTGACCACTGGCCCGGAAATTTGGGACCAGACCCAAGGGGGCGTAGATTTGTTTGTCGCTTCCCAGGGGAGCGGTGGCACCGTCACCGGTGTTGGAAAGTATTTGAAGGAGAAGAACCCCAACATCAGAATCTATGCTGTCGAGCCCGCTGAATGTGATGTCCTTTCCGGCGGGGGCTGGGGGACACATCAAATCGAAGGAATAGGTGATGGCTTTATTCCCGATAACCTGGACCTGGACTACTTGGATGGTGTGGTAACCGTCTCCTCGCAAGAAGCGATGGACATGACACGGAGGTTAGCCCGAGAAGAGGGCATCTTCTGCGGCATCTCGTCCGGCTGCAATGTGGTGGCGGCGAATAAGTTAGCAAAAGAGCTGATTCATACCAAGCTCATGGTTACTATGATTAACGATACCGGGATGCGCTATTTCTCCACCCCCCTGTTTGGCCACGAATCCACCGTGGATATTCCCGAACGTGAGCATCCCATCCGAGATGAAGATCGCCAAAACCTGGCTCAGCACAACCTCCACATCGTCCACTAGCTGATTGCGCCGCTATAATGCATCTAGATCGGTGAATTGCTATTTCCAACCTACAGCGAAGGAGTGATGTATGCCGGGGAAGATAGACTTCAACTGTGATATGGGTGAAAACTTTGGCGCCTATAAGCTAGCCAACGACGAAGAGGTCATCAAGCATATTACTTCGGCTAACATAGCCTGTGGCTTCCACGCCAGCGACCCTATGTGGATGCGCTACACCGTCAGCCTCGCAGAAGAGAATGGCGTGGCCGTTGGGGCACATCCGGGCTTCCCTGACCTGAAAGGGTTCGGACGGCGGAACATCATAGCCAGCGGTGAAGAGATCAAGAATGATCTCATCTACCAGATGGGTGCTTTGACCGCCTTCACCAAGGGCAAGAAACTCCAACACATGAAACCTCATGGCGCCTTGTACAATATGGTCATGGCCGGAGGTGATACGGCCAAGGGTATGTGTGAAGCGGTGCTGGAGGTAGATCCGGAGATAATTCTGATGGTTCTGTACGGTACACCCCTGGTCGAGATAGCCAAGGGGATGGGGGTACGTATTGCTCTTGAGTCCTTCGCCGATCGGGCTGTGAGCGCCGACGGTACGCTGGTCCCCCGCTCCGTGCCTGGCTCGGTCATCCACGACCAGGATGAACTGGTGAAGCGCAGCGTCAGGATGATCACCGAAGGCAAGGTTACCGCTATCACTGGCGAAGAGGTGAATGTCAGCCCTCAAACCCTCTGCCTTCATGGCGACACCCCGGGCGCTGACGAGAAGGCCGCGGCCCTGAGAGCTGGGCTGGAGGCCGCGGGAATTGAGCTGGTCCCCCTGACTTCTCTGGCGTAAAAGAGAATAGGAGTGAACAATTCCCGCAACATGATGCGTGCCTAGCATGGACAGAAACAGGGCATGCGATGAATCTGATAAGATAAAACTCTCAGATCGCATTGCAGAAGGAGGCATTACATGGCTATTGGGCTTTCTCATGGTGGAGACACAATCTACTGCTCCTCGGCACCATCCCAAGAACTTCTGGTGGGGACTCTGAAGGGTATCGATATCCTGGAGCGACATGAAGGTGGCTGGCGGGTGGCGCATAGAGCCCTGACAGACCTCCACCTCAGTTCCATAGTCATCGAGCCGGAGAGCGGCATGATCTTCGCTGGAGCTTTCCAGGGCTCCGTCCACGCCAGCGCCGACGGAGGCCGAACCTGGGAGCGACGGGACGCCGGTCTTACTCAGGACGATGTATACAGCCTGGCCTCGGTGCGTCGCCAGGACGGCGTTCGCTTGTATTTGGGGACTGAACCAGCCCACCTATTCGTCAGCGACGACCTCGGCCTCCACTGGACGGAGCAGACCGCTCTGCGGTCGGTCCCCAGTGTCCCTGAGTGGACTTTCCCGGCTCCCCCTCATCTTGGCCACCTCAAAGGCATTGTCTTTGATCCCGACATCCCCTCAACCATGTATGCCTGCATTGAGCAGGGAGCACTCCTCAAAAGCACTGACGGGGGAGAGTCGTGGACGGAACTGGCCCTTTTCCCTGACGCTGCCTTTGATGTACATCGACTAGTTATTGACCCCACCAATTCCAGGAATATGTACGTCACCACGGGGTTTGGTTTTTACTTAAGCCTTGACGGCGGGGTCTCCTGGGAAAAGCGGACCGGTAGAGACTCGGAGCTCGGAGGCTACCCGGACGGATTAGTGCTACATCCACAGCAGCCCCAACTGATGTTTATGGGCGCAGCCCAGCAGAACCCCGGTGCCTGGAGAGAGTCCCACTTCGCTGGCGCCCGGGTCTCCCGCAGCCGAGACGGCGGGAGGAACTGGGAGATTCTTCAAGGCGGCCTCCCCGATCAACTTCAGGCCAGCATCGAGGCCCTGTGTCTTGAGGACTGTGGCGACTCCTTTTCCGTCTTTGTCGGCACTACGGCAGGAGAGGTCTATAACAGCGAAGACGGCGGCCAGCACTGGTCCCTGGTGACCAGTGGCCTGGCGCCCATCTCAAAGGGGGACCACTATCGCTCCCTTGCGGCGGCACAGGTCTGAGATTCCTTAAGTATTTAGATTAGTTAGAGCGGATAGCTCCCCAAACGACATCCTTCTGGGATGAGATGTAAACTTTACATATGCCGGGGGCGCCCCTGCAATACCAGGTGGCCGATGCTACTCTTCCAGGAAGGCCACTACACGGCACATGGCTGCCTCTCCACCCTCGAAGCGCCAGGGGAAGCAGCCTATCTTGCAGCGACGGTTGGTCACCTGGGCAATATCGCCCCCTAGATTCTCCACGTGGATGATGCCGTGGCGGAAGGGGACGCGGTGCATGGCGAAGTAGTGCTCTAGGGGGAACACCTCGTCCACCTTCACCGCCTTCTTGCGCTCATACTCCTCGCGGATGTCGGGACGCAGGTTGCGGATGGCGGTGTTCATGGGGTGGTCGCCGGACCCGGTGTCGGTGCCCGTCCACTTTAGCTCCATGTCTATGAACCACTGGGCCATCTCCAGGTATGGGCCTGGGTGGCGGCAGAAGTAGGTCTCCTCGTCCTCCTGAGGGCCGCGGTAGTAGTAGCGGTGCCAGCCAGTGTGGATGATCAGGATGTCGCCCTTGCGCACCTCTACGTTCCGGGTGAGGTGCTCAGGCCGGATAATGTCGAACTCGCCGCAAACGTCGCTCACATCGACGATGACGCCGTCCCCATAGAGCCGGTCCAGGGAAATGCTGGCGATGTCCTTACCCCCGCTGTACCCGTGCATCTCCGAGTCCAGGTGGGTACCGATGTGCAGGGGCGTCTCCAGCCACTGGCTGACTACCCCACCCATAGAGTGCCTCTGGGTATAGTACAGCCTGGGGGAGACGTATCCCATCCAGGGGGGAGTATGGATGCTCCAGGGATGACTTAGGTCCACCAATCTTGTCATGGCTGCCTCCTTATCGCCTGAGTGTCTAGTGTACAGCAGTCTCAGTCTTGTGTAACAGGACGAAAGTTCTACCCACTCGATTTTTGATTCCTCTAAAAGTATAATTGAAGCCCGCAGAGGCCTAGAGCCGAAGTAATGAATGGGGAGCTTCAGAATCTATCCTGAGGCTTCCAATAGATAACAAGGTTCCGCCGAACCGCAATAAAAGGAGGCAGCAAGTGACGATTAAACTCACCGGGGCTTTCTCAGACAATCCGCGGGTGCGACCCCTAATGGATGGCACGGTTAAGCCAAAGAACATGGAACTTGATTTTGTGGTTACTCCTCCCCAGGAGATCTTCGACCGTATGCTCATGTACGACGAGTTCGATTTTTCAGAGATGTCCATATCGGACTTCCTGAGAACCAAGGACAAGGGCGATGGGACCAGATGGAACTGGATTGGGATTCCGGTGTTCATGAGCAAGGCGTTCTTCTGGTACACATTGTGCGTCAAAACCTCATCGGGCATAAAAAACCTGGGTGAACTCAAGGGAAAACGGGTTGGCACACCCGATTATGCAAACACAGCCAGTATATGGATGCGGATCATGTTCGAGGAGCTGTATGGGATTCAGCCCGGGGATGTCACCTGGTACACCAGGCACAGGTATCTAGGCGGAGCCGCCGAAATAGGGTTGGATAACGACGTACCGCCGGGTATTACTTTTAACTGGTTGAAAGAGGGCCAGACCATGGACGGAATGCTGGAGCAGGGGGAGTTGGAAGCCGCCTTCGGATTTCCCCCTCCTCCCCTAGGCGGGGGACGCGACCTTCCATTACGTAGGCTGATGGAGGACGGTGGTAGACAGGTGACCATGGATTTCTTCCAAAAAACAGGGGTGTTCCCGATAAATCACGTGATTATAGTCCAGGACCGGGTGCTTCAGGAGCATCCCTGGGTGGCAATAGAGCTGTACCGAGCCTTCCAAGAATCCAAACAGGTGGCATATGAACGGGCCAGGCAGGTAAGCTCTGGTTACCTTCTTTTCGAAGCGAAAGACTTCCAGGAGCAGGCCGCCTTCTTTGGGGAAGACCCCTATCCTCTGGGAATCAAGGCCAACGAGAATATGCTAAACATCCTCTTCAAGAACGCCTTTGACCAGGGATTGACCAAGCGGCATTTCAAGATCGAGGATGTTTTCTACCCTAGCATCCTGGCCACCTAGGTAATGGGACCCTATAGTTCGAGTATGGGCGCTACTATACTGTCCTTTTTGGAAGGAGTAGATGAGTGGACACGGGTCCAGAGACCCGAGTAACGAAGGAGGAACGAGGTGCTGGAAACCGTCCGGCTGAAGAGTGGGATGATCGCCCTCATCGGTAGGCCCTCCACTGAGGAAAAGCGCCCGGCGGTTATCATGTTGCACGAGCGATACGGCGTTGTGCAGCACACCAGGGACATGACGGAGCGGCTGGCTGCGGCGGGATACGTGGGTTTTGCTCCAGACCTTTTCCATCGCTTCACCGGCGACCGGGAGGCGTTGAGTCGCGCCGAGGCCCGCTGCGAACTCATAGACGACGAGTCTGTGACGGACCTGGCAGAGGCTTGCGCCTATCTAAGAACCCTCTCCTATGTCGATGGGGAGCGTATCGCATGCATCGGGGCCTGCCAGACGGGGAGACAGCCTTTGGTGTACTCGGCACAACGTAACGACCTGGCGGCGGCGGTCGTGTTCCATGGAGGCGTCTATCCCAGGGAGTGGAAACCCGATGCTTTGCGTCCCCTGACCATCGACAGCTACCTGCCACGCCTGTCTTGCCCAGTGCTGGGTCTCTTCGGAGAAGCGGACGACCTCGTCCCCCTGGAAGAAATCCTAAGGTTTCGGGAATACCTAGAGAGGGGTCGGAAGGGTTATCATATCAGGGTCTTTGGCGGCGCTCCTCACGGGTGGCTCAACGACACAATACCCGAAAGGTACCGTCCCGAGGCCGCTAGAGAGGCCTGGCAAGTTATGGAATCCTTCCTAGAGGAGTGTTTCTCGGGCGGTTGGGACCGGAGCCGGGTCCTCTGGCGCTTTGAAAGTGACACGTCTCCCAGCTACACACATAATGTCAGCTAGGCTTAAGGGCCACCAGCAGCAGTGTCTATAGGCACAACGAGCTTTGCACAAAAACCCTAGGAGGGTACAGGGAATCCCCTGTCGGGGGTTCAAGGGGGTGTCCCCCTTTGGGTAATACCTCTGGGCGGGTGGGTGGGAAAGAAGTGTTGGACTTTTTGTGCAAGGCCAGTACAACTGATACAGAGATTACCTTAATTTTGTGGGGCTGTAGCTCAGCTGGGAGAGCACCTGCTTTGCAAGCAGGGGGTCGGGGGTTCGAGTCCCCCCAGCTCCACCAGTTCTTTCGATTTTCCAGCTTTGAAACATCTTGTTTTGCCCCCTTTTCGCCCCAATTCGTAGCTAAGCCAGCCTCAACTCATTGACCGTAGCCGGTTGTTAAAGTCCGTTATAGTTCGCTATAATCCGCATAAAGATGGTATACGGAAAGGTACACGGATTATGAAGATGGGCAGGCATCCACACAACGCTTTGACCGTGGCGAAGGTGCGTACCGTAAAGGAGCCAGGCATGTACGCCGACGGTCAGGGCCTCTATCTCCGGGTGGACCCGTCGGGAGCGCGGCGGTGGGTGCAGCGGATTGTGGTCCAGGGCAAACGCCGCAACCTGGGGCTCGACGGATGGCCGGCAGTATCGCTGGCTGAAGCGCGTGAGCAAGCGATAGTCAATCTCCAAGTCATCCGGGCCGGCGGCGACCCGTTGGCAGTCAAACGCCGGGAGGCTATGCCGACGGTCGCCGAAGCAGCCGTCAAGGTTATTGCCTTTAACCGTCCTACGTGGACCAATAGCAAGCACACCTACCAGTGGGAAATGACCTTTTCAAAGTACGTGAACCCCGTCATAGGCTCGCGCCTTGTTGGCGATGTGACCAGCACCGATGCGTTAGCCGTTTTGACTCCGATATGGACCAGCAAGCACGAGACGGCGCGGCGCATCCGGCAGCGCATAGGCGCGGTCATGGATTGGGCGGTGGCGCAGGGATACCGCCAAGACAACCCCGCCGGCGAAGCTTTGACCAAGGTCCTGCCGCGGATTCCTAAGACCAAGGCGCATCAACCGGCGCTGCCATACACTGAGGTATCCGCGGCGGTCCGCACCTTCTACGCGTCGGATGCGGACAGGGCAACCAAGCTGTCCTTTGAGTTGCTGGTCTTGACTGCTACGCGCTCCACCGAGGTGAGGCTGGCTGAGTGGGATGAGGTCGATTGGACTTCAAGGACCTGGACCATCCCCGCAGGGCGCATGAAGGGACGGAAGGGAGATCGGAGGGAACACCGGGTGCCGTTGTCGCCTCGGGCATTGGAAAATCTCCTTGCTGCCAGAGAGTTGGGCGATGGCTCCGGTCTTATATTCCCATCCCCTTTAACAGGGGGGGCTATCTCAAACAATACGCACCGGAAGCGGATGCAAGGCCTGGGTCTTAAGGCCGCGGACGGTCGTTACGCCGTACCCCACGGATTCCGCAGCAGCTTCCGGGACTGGGCGGCGGAGTGCACGGACGCGCCCCACACGGTCATGGAGGCAGCGTTGGCCCATACTGTCCCCAATGCAACGGAGGCGGCCTACTTCCGCTCAGACCTGTTCGACAAGCGGCGTGAACTTATGGAAGCATGGGAAGCGTATTTAACTGGACGATAACGTGCTGTAGCTAGTTGGAAGAGGGTCCTCTCGAAAGCCCTATAGTAGTGCATTCATCTTGACACTTCAGCCGCCTTCTCGACTGGCCGATCAGAGATAGGCGCAGCCTATCCCACGTGCGTCCCATCGGCGTCGTAGACGTACACCTTAGCGTCGACGGGGTCCCCCCACGTAGAAGTACGTCCCATCCCAGGCGATACCAAAGGCCCAGGTGTTGCCGGTGGCGAGGTCGAAGTCGCGGTCTGACTGGTAGTTCCCATCGGCATCGTAGACGTACACCTTAGCGTCGACGGGGTCCCCCACGTAGAAGTACGTCCCATCCCAGGCGATACCAAAGGCGCTGGTGTTGCCGGTGGCGAGGTCGAAGTCGCGGTCTGACTGGTAGTTCCCATCGGCATCGTAAACGTACACCTTATCGACGTCCCGGTTCACTACGTAGAGGTATGCTCCATCCCAGGCGATACCAAAGGCCCTGGTGTTGCCGGTGGCGAGGTCGAAGTCGCGGTCTGACTGGTAGTTCCCATCGGTATCGTAAACGTACACCTTATCGTCGACGGGGTCCCCCACGTAGAAGTACGTCCCATCCCAGGCGATACCAAAGGCCCAGTTGTTGCCGGTGGCGAGGTCGAAGTCGCGGTCTGACTGGTAGTTCCCATCGGCATCGTAGACGTACACCTTAGCGTCGGCGCGGTCCACTACGTAGAGGTATGCTCCATCCCAGGCGATATCATGGGCGCTGGTGTTGCCGGTGGCGAGGTCGAAGTCCTGAGCGTCCCTTCGCCACGTCCCACTGACCTTGGTCCAAGAATGCGCTGCCTTCCATGTCCCCGCCACCTTCACCTTGGCGGCCGCCGTCTGCCATGCCCCCGCTGCCTTGACCTTGATCGGCATCGCTAATACTCCAGCCACACGTCGCCGTCGACACCGTCCGAGCTGGTGGGGGCCGAGTCGCTCACCGTAACCTTGAGATACCCCAAGGACGCCAGCCCGGCTGGGGTGATGGCTCTGGTGGCATCGGTGCCTGTTGCCACCTCTGAATCAGTAGCTAGTTCTACGATGCCGCGCTCCGCGGCGGAGGCATTGGGGGGCGACGTATTCAGTGGCTTCCAATGGGACTCGCCGCTGTCGGTAACCGGATCGACGTTGGTGGAGTCCTGGACGCTTACGTACAGCAGGGCATCGCTGCCCGTTACCAGCGCCGGATGCTCGTATGAGATCGAGGAGTCCCACTCAAGCCCTGCGCCGTGGACGTTCACCTCGACTCCCAGGGCGGTCACTTCCCGGTGAAGCTCGTTGAAGTGCTCCCGCTTGGGCAGCGACCCGCCGGGCTGGGAGTGGCTGATGTCCCAGCCAATAGAGCGGTCTATCCCACCGTCCTCCGGGTCCTCAACGTCCCCTGTGGCTGCCCACTTACTGATTTTCAGTGCGTCCGGGTCTCTTGCCATGACTACTCACCTCTGAAGCTAATGTCGTCCCAATAAAGCACGTGCGGGGCCGAACGGTCGGTGACTCTTAAAGCCAGACGGATGTCCTGGCAGTCGAGGCCGATCGTCTTAGACACATCCAGATACTCCCAGGAGTCGTATGCGTCGGGATTCTCCGATCTCGTGTTCTCCCATGTGACGCCGCCCTCTGAGTCCACTTCGCGGCACAATATCTCTAGCTCCACATCGGAGAGGGCCAATGCCCCTGACGTAGGCACGTATACCCAAGCCGAAAACGTCGCCTGGCTCATCGGTAGAAGGTCAGAGTAAGGCACTAGATGGACCGGGAAGACACTAGCAGCCCCCGAAGCGCCCTGTACAACCGTGATTTTCCGGCTATACCGACCGGAGTACGCCTGCTCGGAACTACGCTCGTAGCTGGCCACATTCAAGAGACGATTGGTCTGGCCTCTCACAACCGGGGGATCGTCCCCTTCACAGTCTCCACCGACCACGTACTCCCACACGACCCTAGACAGCTCGACACCCGCCGGAGAAGGCAACCCCCCAGTGATATCGAGCGCCTCCAGGAGGCTCCGGGAGTCGAGGCCCTGGTACGTTCCCTGGACCTCCGCCGTCATGTCGCCACCGTCCCTATAGCTCACCCCAGGGAACACATGCCCCACCGCATCGCTAAGACGCTCCACCGTACCGTCCGCAAGCAGCGCCTCCGCCCGCATCATAAGCAGCTTCCGGTAGAACTCGTCTCCCACCGGCACCCTGGGCGACAACGCCTCAACCACCGTGGCGAACGGACCCTGGTCGAAGCCGACACCGCCTGAGCCGTGGAAACCAAAAGAGGCAAAGTTGGCGATGTCCGTCGCCGGACGCGGAAGCATCAGCCGTTCTCCAATACAGTCCAGCCAGAACCCTTCAGCGGTGTCAATACGGAGGCGTTCCTCCATGTCCGCCAACGGCCTGATCAGGTGGTCGTCCATCACCCCTTGAAGCGCATCCACCAGGGCGCGCATACGCGGAGCCTGTTGCCACTGCTGGATCAGCAGGCCAGCGTTGGAGTGAACGTCGATCCGCTTGGCCAGGTCGCTCATGATGCCAACACCGTGATGGTGATGTCTTCGGGGATAACCGTCAGCCGCTCGGTCAACTCGATGTCGTCCTGACTGGTGACGGAGCCCTGGACCGTATCGACGGTATCCAGCCCCAGCTCGTCAGCCGTATCGCCAGTCACCGCGCCGGACACCACAATGGGATTGCCCCAGGGGAATGGTCATGACGAACCCTCCATCCACATAGGTCACCTCTACCTGGTCCAGGTCTGCCTCGGAGGCTCCCCGCAGCGCGCCCTTGACTACCGTGGCCACACCGTCGTAGCTCGCCACGGCGCCGAAGTCCAGACCGGATGCAGTCGCACCGTGCAGCGTGATCGTGCCGCTCCTGATGGCATCCACTCCGTTGACGATGGTTGCCGTGTCCAGGCCCAGCTCGTCGGACTCGCTTCCAGTAAACGCCGCGCTGACACTGGTTGCCGCTCCGCTGCTGTCTAGAGGCAGAGTGACGACAAACACCGACTCGTCGTGGGTGACCTCCGCGTTGTCCAGGTCCGTGGAGCTGGTTGCCCGGAGCGCCGTCTGGAGCGTGGAAGCCACGTCGTCGAGGTCATTGTCGGAGGAGAAGTCGAGCCCGGTCACGGTCTGGCTCAGGAAGGTAACGGTACCGGCGGTGATGGCCTGGAGGGTCGCCAGAGTACTGTGATTCCCCCCGGTCAGCACGGTGGCCCTGCCGTGGAACATATCCAGCGACGCCACAGTACCGCTGCCCCTGATCACCGTGCCAGCCTTGCGCCCGACACCGAGGTTCACGGTGTGTCCCGGCACCAACAGCACGTCGGCAAGGAGCCGCTGTGCTGTCAGGTGCTCCCCAGGGGTCAACCCCTTCACATGGTCCAGCACCTGTATGACGATCCGGCTAGTGCCGTCCGAAGGAAAGCCTGCCATCAGCGTCAGGGCCAGCTTGACTTTGATTGGGACTGGAGTGACACGGGACAGTCGAATGGGCACGCTCCAGCCTCCGGCATGGGGCACGTCAACGCTGGTTTCTCCGCTGGTGCCCGTTCCTACTGGCTTAGACCGGGCTATCGCCGCTGCGACAGCTTCGTCCGTGCCACCGTCTACAACCAGGCAGATCGAGTAAGCGCCAATGGTCTTGCCCTGCTCGGTCACCTCGGCGGCGGTGGCGTTCTCACGGATTAGTGCATCGGTTACACCCTCGACGCTAAGCACTGCGGCCAGTATCGCCTCAGCCGAGCCCCTGGCGTTCCTGGCCACTAGCCTTCCGTACCTGGCCCGGTACTCGTCGTCCGTCTCTCCTTCCAGGCGCGGGATACCCAAGAGAGATCCCAGATCGTCGAGTTGGACTCCCAGCGCCCTGCTGCGCGACATGCCGTTGCCCACCGCAACCAGCGCCTCGTCCGCCTCCGTCAGCGTCAAGGCCAGGGTTCCAACCAACTGGCCCGCTGGCGTCTCCGGGGCCAGATCAATGTCCTGGCCCAACGCAGACCGGAACGCCGCCTCCAGAGCCTCTATGTACCCCTGGAGCGTCGTGGGCTCTATTCCCTGCGCCGTCACCCGTGCCATTACAACACCTCCGCGATCGTCACCTGGCCGTGGACCGTACTGACGCGGAACTCCAGCGACAGTCTCCGGGTGAGGGGATCAAGGACGGCTCGAACGACAGCTACATCCGTAACGTCCTCTACGCCGAGCACTTCGGCGGCAATGAGCTGTGCGGCGAATTCAGGACTACTGCCACCAGCGAACAGGCCATCGAAGTATGGGATGCCCTGGTCCGAGTCAAGAAATCACTCGCTCGAGGTAAAGCGTAGATGCTGAATTACCCGCTGCCTGGTGGCCTCAAGGCCATCCACTACAGCGAATCCGTCAAGGAGATCGTCCACGGCTGAGATGGTGCGCATCACACTATGCTCCTCGGTGCTTCATCTGTACCAGGCCGCTTGAACGTCACGTCCTGCGCCTCTATAGCGAGCTTGCCGGTAGTCTTGATGTGAATCCCGTCCGCCTCAATGGCGATATGGTGTTCCGGTTCGTTCGTCCCGAACCCAGGAATGGCGAAGGCGTCCTTCTCACTGAAGAACCCGATTGTGTCGGGGGCCGCCACGCCAAGCGTCTTCTTCCAATTCGCCAAACCCCGCTGGGAGTAAACCAGCAGCACGGGGTCTCCCCGCTCCAAAGGGAAGGTCATGGTGAATCCACCACCGGATGGGAACATCACCTGGACGTTGTGGATGGCCTCTCGCTCGATCTCCTCTTTCTTAGTGGTCACCACCTTGAGCGCTCCCTTCACCACCGCCCGCCGGGTCTCCGCGTCGTAGGACTCCACTATCCCAGGCATACAGGTGTACATGTCCTTGAGGGACTGGCGGATGGCGAATCGAATGGCCTGGGCCATGTTCGCGTAGTCGGTGTCGCGGTTCATGCTCGTCATTACGCCACCCCTGCCAGAGCGGAAGCATTAGGCTTGATCCCCTCGAGCTCCGTCACGAAGTCCCCGCCCCAGTTGTCTCCCCTGTGGACAATGGTCTTGATCATGAACCAGCCGTCCACGGCCTCGCTGCTGACCTCAACCAACTGGCTCAGCTCAATGGAGCCGTTCAGCGCCATCTTCGCCCTAAACCCTTCGTCCTCGGTGAGGGACGGCGTGCCAATAAGCCCCGTCGCATGACTGAGAAAGAACGTGCCACGTTCCGGCTCGTTGTCCCTGTGGGTGAAGTGCATCACGCCGCCTACCTGATAAGCGGTAACCTTGTGAGGCTCCAGAAGGTCCTTGAGCGCCGACTTCGCCGAGCCGTTGTAGAAGAACCCTTCCTCAAGCTCCTCGTCGGGAACGGCCTGAATGGATTCGATTCGCAGCCCCATAGCGTCAACGATGCGGCGCACAAGGTCACGCAGCCTGACAGGTCCCACGAGGCCGATGGAGACCAGTGCGCCGGTCGTCGCCGAGTCGGAACGGCCCAGCACGATGGTCGTCACGCGGTCTACCCCAGTGCGCTCATGGAGGACGCGCCGTATCTTGCCATCGAAGATCGGTTCAGCGTTTCTAATATCCCCGTAGCCAGCCTTGACCCGCACGATCTGCTCTGGCTCGGCAATGTGCGAGGCCGACGCCTTGGCCAGGTTCCATATCTTGACCGTGGACGGCGACGATGAGGACTGATCGTCTATGTGCAGGTCGAAGGTGATACGAAGCTCCTCGATGATGAGCACGGAGCGGTCTGCGCCCTCGATCTCGACGCTTATCTGGCGTAGGTACTGCCTCATGCTCATAGCGCCCAGCTCACCTGCTCGATTTCGGAAGGCTCAAGGTAGGCCAGCCCGTGGGTCTGCCCCCACGCCTCCCGGCCTATCGGCACCCCGTAGCGCTCCAAGGGGACGGTCACCAAGTCGCCGACGAAGCCAGGAGCCTCAATCAGCCTCCGGGCTGTCGTTACCTGACGCCCCAGCGCTATCGGCTCCTCTCCCCTGGTGTAGAGCGACAGGTACCACGCTTCGTAGAGCGGCTGCCACCAGGCGTGGAGGATGACCGGCTGGTTGCCCAGCGTCACCCGCATTCGCTGCCTTGCGTCTGTTGTCAACGGTATCGCCTGCATCATCCGATCCTGAACAACCTACCTACGGCCTTGAAAGCGCCGACTCTCCAACCACCGATCGATTGAGGATATGGACGGCGCGTTGACCCTGTCATCCTCCTCCGAACGGCCTTGAAAGCGGCGACTCTCCAGCCACCGATCGATTGAGGATATGGACGGCGCGTTGACCCTGTCCCTGTCAACCTCCTCCGACCTATCCTCGGCGGGGCCTATCCGCACTGGGGGAGGCCGTTGGCCCCGCTCCAGGGCGCGGAACTGCACCTCCTCAAGCTCTATCTCGAAGCGGAGCGCCCGTCCCGTGGTCCTATCAACCGGAGCCTTGAGCGACGTAATCAGCATCGACGGGTAGATGCTCAGCAGCGTGACCACCAGGAACGGCTCCCTCGATTCGACCAGCCGGTTGAGCTGAAGCCACGCATCACTGCCGCGAGACGGGCTGCCCCGCTTCCCTTCAGGAGCCAGCAGGTCCGAGACCCAGCCCACAAGCTTGAGCGTGCGCGGCTGCACAACCGCGTGGTCCACGAGCGACCCGCCCGTCTCGACGGGATACGAGGTCTTGCTGACCCTGACGGCGTGTTCCTCGGAGATGAACCCGTCAGCGATGGAGGCAAGAGGCTGTGCGTACCGGGACAGCGAGCTCGACAGCCCAGGACTCCCGGGCAGGAGCAAGAAATCTTGGGTCTGTATGACGTCGGTTGTCATCAGCGCTCCACTGGCCCATCGTGGTCATAGGCGATGTTCCGAATCTGGTCTTGAATCGCCTCGCCTATCTCCTGGGCGATCCCCTTGGCGTCCGTTGCCTGGGTCTGGATCACGATGGGCTCTGTGATGTTCACGGTGACCGATCTATTGTCCACCGAGGACCTGTACATCTGACCGTAGTAGTGCGGCGCTTGCGGCAATGCGGCGGGACCGAGCTGGAACCCTTCAAGCATCTGAGCGATGACCCTGGACGCCCCTACTGGCAGCACCATCTCACCGCCGTGGACCGTGGCCAGTAACGGCCTACCCAGCGGACCAGGGACGATGCCTCCTTCGGCAAAAACCGCCTTGCCCACCTTGCCTGCAATCCTCGTGAAAACCTCAAGTGCAGCCCCAAGACCTGGCACGTCCCTTATGGCATCTGCGATCATTCCGGGGATGTCCTTGAGGATGCCCACCACCCTGCCGGGCAGTTCGCGCACAAAGTCGATGATCGCCTGTATCCCATCTATCACTGGACCGAAGATGGGTGACTCCCTGAGCCAGTCCCACACTTCCCGGAACGCACCGAGTATCTGGTCTCGGAACTTCCAGATCAGCGCCCCGACGATCCCGAAGGGTCCTAGCAGTATGCCCACTAGGAGCGGCCAGTTACCCTTGATCCAGTTCCAGGCAAACTTGAGGGCGCCGAGAATCTGACGCCGGAACTTGTAGATCACAAAGCCAAGGGCAACGAAGGCTCCGATAATGGCTACCACGATCAGCACGATTGGATTGGCCAGCAACGCTAGCGTGAACCCCACGACCGCTGCCGTCGCTGCAATCAAGGGCGGTATCAACGAGGCCCAGATAGCAGCACCAAACGTAATCACGGCGCTGATGCCGGCGACTATGGCGCGGGTTGCGAAACGCAGCATCGCCAGGCTCGCCATCGCCAGCCGTCTGCCCAGCGCTCTCAGCGCCCCGATGGTCGATGTCCAGATGGTCGCGGTGAAGCGGCTCAAGGCCGGGATAGCGTTGGTGCGGACCGATGTTGCGAATCTTCCCAACGCTGCCGTTCCCCTGGTCCACAACCTCACAGCAAAGTCCCGCACCGCAAGCCCTGCCGCTTTCACTCCTTTACCAAGGGCAGTGAGGGCAGGAGATACCCTGGACCAGATCGCAGTGGCAAACCGCCGTAGCCCACGCGTCACACGACTTACCCTCATCCGGAGCAGGCGCAGCGAGGCCCGCCAGTGCGTGACAAGGCGCCACGATGTGCGAATGGCGGTCGTCAAAGGGCGGAACGCTATCGCCAGTGCCTTGAGGCCGAAAGACAGGGCCAACAGCCCAGGGCCTGCTGCGATGACGGCTACTATGAGCGTCTTTATTGGCCCCGGTGCGTTTGAGATCGCATTGATGAGTTCTCTGAGCACAACCAGAGCATTCGTCATCAAGGCCCTGAGTCCAGAGTCAGCGAGCGAGAGTTGCAGACCCTCCAACGCCGATTTGAATTGGTCCACGGAACCAGGGAAGCCGCTCTCAAGAATCTCCCGCATCTCATCAGCAGTGCCACCGGCGGCTTCGAGTTCTGCAATGAAGTCCTCAACATCGGTAGCGGAGCCTGCGAGAATAGAGGCTCCAACAGCGGCCTCTCGCCCGAATATCTGTAGCGCCGTTTTCGTGTCTAGCCCAGCGTCTCCTATGCGTTTGAATGCTCCTTCGATATCTCCGGCTGCAACCATCGCGCTGACTTCCTCAAACTCGATGCCGAGGTTTTTGAAGCCCTCACGAACCCTATCTGTGGGTTCCTCCTGAAGGATGGCAACGATGTTTCGGAGAGATGTACCTGTTTGCTCTGGAATCAGGCCGCCAGACCGGAGGGTACCAATGATGGCCGCCGTCTGTTCTATGCTCACACCAAGCTTGGCGACCAGAGGCGCAACCTGACGGAAGGCGGGGCCAAGCTCACCAACCGTCGTGCGAGCACTGGTGGCGGTCTTAGCCAGAACGTCAACCACACGCCCGGTCTCGCTGGTCTCTAGTTTGAAGGCGGCGAGCTGGTTGGTGACCAGACCAGCAGCCTCGGCCATTTCTAGCTCTCCAGCAATGGCCAGGTTGAGCACATCAGGAATGGCCTCCATGACCTGATTGGCATCAAGACCGGCGCGGGCAAGCTCCACCTGCGCATTGGCCGCGTCGGTGGCGCTCTTAGAGGTAGTTGCTCCCAGGTCTTTCGCCTGTTTTTCGAGTTCCTCAAGCTCCTCGACAGGTGCGTCAAGGAACGTCGCCCTCAAGGTGTTCATGGCACGGTCGAACGACAAGATCGTCCTGCCAACGACGAAGCCCACGCCAGTCAGAGCGGCTCCCGCTATACCGAAGTTGCGGGCCATCGTATTGATGTTGCTCTGGACCTGCTTGACCCGTTGCTGCACGCGATCCAGGTCGCGGGTGTCGCCCCTGAATCCGATGATGGTTATGAGTTCATCAAGTACGGTACCTGCCATCTACCACTCCTTATGAGCTACTGCGCCTAGTGTTCTTCCATATGACAGCTTCATCTTTGGCGTTCAATGCACTAGTGGTGCCTATGCGTAGGAACGCCTCGGCCACCTCCATCTCTAGCGGCTCTGAAGGGTCTACCAAAAAGCTTTTCATCGCGTCTATGCTACTGCGAAAGCTTCTTTGCGCACTTTGAACTAGTCGAGCTATTTCTTCCGTTGGGGGCTCTCCATTCGGGGATTCAAAGAAGAGCCTTTCCCAGAATCCCATCGAAAGACGAAGGGTCCCAAGGTTTGACTCCGACGGATCACGTGCTAGAGAGCGGAGTTGCTCCCCTACAGTGGTGACTTCCGATGTGATTACTGTGCTCCAGCGAATTACCCAGGCTGCGTACTCGTCTTTTGGACCGGGAGTGGGCGTAGGGGTCGGTGTGGACTCCCTACTGCACGCTGCCAGAACCACCAACGACACCAGGACTAGGGTCGTCAAGGCCAGAATCTTCGGCTTCAACATTCGCTCCTCCTTTCTTGAGCAACTTCGTTGTCCGGGACTACGAAGTTGCACCCTCGCGCCAGTGACTGGAGCCGCCGGTCGAAGTCTTCGAGCCTCTGCTTAAACCTATCGAGCGCCTGGGCGTCGGCCCTGAATTCCAGCATGGTAAGCAACTGGTCAATTACCGTCTTCTGCTTGGTCATGGTGCGTCGTCTCCTCTTCAATCCACCAGGCTTGCACGTTCCCTCTGACAACTCCGACGATATTGCCTTCCCTTTTGAAGGTGTAGCCTTCCCGTTCAAGGGAGAGCGTATCGGCGTGGATGCGAATTGTGGGAGGCCAGTTTCCTCCCGCTGGCAACTGGATGCAATAGACGCGCATGGCCTCTTGTTCAATCGTGGGATTCATGCAAACATCCTCCTATCGCTGCTTGAGTCTTTGGCGGTCTTCTGCTTGGTCATGGTGCGCCTTCCTGAAAGAACAGTGGACCGAGGAATCTCTGGCTCAGTTCCCAGACCTTGTACCGGGTGCCGTCAATGGACAAGAAGCAGGAACGGGTCTGGTCTACCCACTCTAGGCGAGCCAGGAACCCTCCGGTTCCCTCTGCCATGACACGAATGCTCGCTTGCGATTGCGAGAAGGTGGCGACGGGTTGGGCGGGGCCAGCAGGGTTGCCTTCGCGCAATCGATACACACGCAGAAGCGGCATTGTGCCCTCGTCGTTCCGCTCCACCGAATACGTGAAACCACCCCGCAGGTCAGGCGGTAGCTTGTTCGCTTCAGCTACATCTCGCTCTACAACCTGGCACAGCGCGTCATAGAGCAGATCTATCTTACACTCCGCACGCTCGGCTACCCAATTGGGCGGATGATTCAGCATTCGTTATACCTCCTGTCCGTTTAGGTCTGTCTTGAGGGTCTTCTGTTTGGTCATGGTGTGCCTCATGAGATTTCTACTCGCTTCCCGGTCCAGCGCCGCTACTCTTTGGCTTGGGCTTAGGCCGAGGAGGTGGCGGAGGTGGTGGTGGCCACTTTGGGATAGGCGGCGGTCCTTCATGCTCATTGTGACATCCGAAGAGCTTCTTCAACCACCCCATTCCTGCTAGCCCTCCGCATCCACAGCAGTGCCGTCCAGCTCGAACCGGAGCTTGATCTTTGGGTCGGAGACTTTCGACAGCCGCCGGATCAGTAGCACTAGCTCGTCCATTCCGTCCCGGTCCACCACTTCTTTACCCAATGAGACCTGGCACATGGGACAAAATCCAGGCAGGTACCAGTGGAATCCGCGGAGGTGTTGCACCAGCTCTCCCTGGCACTTGGAACACTGGAACCGGACACTCACCAGGTCCTTCAGACTGAACACGATCCGGGTTTCCTTGGTCATGTCTCCTCCTAACTAAACGCTAATGCCAATACCCCCGTTGTCTTTGAACACGGCATCTACCGCATCGGCTGCTTCCTTCATCACCTTCTGAGCCCTGGCGATGTAGTCTGCTTCCGTCCATACTCCCGATGGCTGTGGTGCCTCAGGAATGATTCGCGAGGCCAGTTCCCAAGCGATCTCCAGCTTCCGTATCTTGTAGTCCCATGCACTCATAGTTCCCTCCCATTTCTTCTCCCTGACCTTCTTCTCTGCGTGGGCACGCCACTCCCGTCCCAGTCCACCACCTCCAAGTTCTCACGGTGGCTAGATGACCTCGTAGTACAGTCTCTCAAACTCGAATGTGAACGTCTTTTCAGCCGTCTCGTCCATGAGCGTTCCCATTGGCGCGCTGGTCATAACGCCGTGCATGAGCCTCAGAACAGATCCATGCTTGGCATCCTTGACGCTCCCTTCCCAGTTCACGATGCCGCCGCCGGCTATCACCTTCATCTGCTGCTGGAAGAGCGACAGCGATGGGGCGCCAGGTTGCAACATGATGGAAACGGTCCCGCCGTGCTTACTGATGGCAGAAGCCAGAATATCACCGGTGGCTCCCCTGCGGACGGTGGCGAGCTCAACAGTATCGGGAATATCGAGTGCGCTGAGTCCCAGCACTACGTGTCCGTTTAGGGTAACGGTCAGGGTTTCTGCCGGGATTATCATATTGCTCCTCCTGCACTTTCTTCCTACCTATTCTTCTCCTTAGCCTTTCGCTCCGCCTCCTCATGTGCCCGATGGTCGTTCTCAATCCTCGCGGTCAACTGCTCGTGGAGTTGCATGGCTTCGTCCAGGTCCAAGGTATTCTTTAGCCCGAATCCACCGAAGGACACGGATGGACGGCGTGAGGACAGCGGAAGGGGGTGGGTGAGGGAGCTACAGGGGAGATGGCCTGGGGTCTTGGGGTAGATGGGAGGCCGGCGGACGGTCTTCAGTCGCCGCACAGGGCCCCTAAGGCCCTATGCGGGAGTTGCGATGCGCGGGATGGCGAGAGGATACGCAGCAGGGGACTCTCGCGACCGGGGTGGCGCGAGATTGCGGGGACGTTGGGTCAGTTGCAGGCTGGCCGTCAGGCCGGGAACGGAATGGCTTGCAGCCGGGCCAAGGCGCGACTGAACTGGGTTTCCCAAGGCCAGCGCCGGGGGAGATGCAAAGTGAGGCGGCGCGCCGAGCGGGTGATCCGTCCCACCAGAGCGAAGACCCGCCGCCTGAGGGTCTTGGTGATCACGGTCCGCTCGCCCAGACCAATCCGCGCCGTCCAGCGGGCCAGGTTATGCGCCATCACCTGGACCGCCAGCCAGGCGCCGTTGGCGGCGAAGCGCGCCGACGGCATGTGGTTCAGCCCGACGCCGTACTTGAGGTCGCGTATGGCGTTCTCGACCTCGGCGTGGCGGCGATGATCGGCCTCCAGTTCCAGCGTCTCCCCATCGCGGTCGGTGATGAAGGCGTGATAGCTGTATCTGGCGAAGAGGGCGAGCTGGGAACCGGGCGTCGGCTTCACCCGCCGGACAATGAGCCGCACCGGCGCGGCGTCCGGCTTGGTCTGGAACGGGGTGTAAGTCGTCTCGGCGACATCGGCGGCACCGTCCATCCAGTAGGGAATGGGAGTCCAGTCCTCCTCTGGTATCGCCTCGATCAGGTCCCGCAGGCTGGCGCGCTGGCGGATGGTGATAGAGAAGCGGACATCCATTTCCCGGCAGGCGGCAACGACAGTGTGGGCGTAGAAGCCGCTGTCGGCCCGCACCGTGAGTTGTCCCCTGGCCCCGCCGTAGCGCACCCGCCACACCGTCTCACGCAGGAAGTGGGCGGCGCCACGGGCGGTGTTGGCCCGGCCCTCGCGCAGCCGGGACATCAGCACTTCGCCGGTGCCGGCGGCAATGGCCAGCAGCGGGTGATAGCCGCGGGCGCCGGTATAGCCGTGGTGGCGCGCTCCCTCCTTGGCCAGTCCATAGGTCTCGCAGATGGTCGAGTCCAGGTCGATGGTCAGGGGCGAGTCGCCGGGTCCGGCCCCAGCGGCCCAGGCCCGGGCCAACAACTGGCGGCTCACGCGGTCGAGTTGACGGACATGCCCCCACCGGAAGCTGCGCAGGAAGGTCCCCAGGGTGGATGGCGCCTTGACCACGCAGCCTAGAACACCGACCGTCCCACCAGCGCGCAGCGCATCGGCGTCGTCGATGCAGTCGCCGCCTGCCAGCGCGGAAGCGACCAGCGTCAGCATCTTGTCCCCAGTGTTCGCCCGTCCCGGCGCTCCGCCGAGGTCAAGGTGATGGTCGACGAGTTCCCGCAGGCCCAGGTGCCGGGCTAGGGTGGCCGGCAGGAGCAGGCCGGCATTGGCCACCAGGCGATGGTCGTCAAAGAGGATGCGGATACGGTCGGGTTTGTTCTGTGGCAGCATCTATTGGGTGCTCCTTGTTTCCGGGCGGGTTTCTGTTCCAAAACCATTATCCCAGATTCAGAGGAGCACCCTCTGCCTTCTTCAAGGGCTGTCCCCAAGGACGTCCTTCGGTGGATTCGGGTTTAGCTCCAGATATTCAGCCAGCTCGGCTTCTATGAGAGCGCCGAAGAAGGGATTTATTCCGAGGGGGCGGACGGGCTCGAAACCAGGGGGGCGTCTCTCAACCTGGAGACGAGGGCGTCTAAGGACGGCGTAAAATTTACGGCTGCACTCCGCAGCAAAATCTCGTAGATCGCTATGGGCTCCAGGCCGTCGAAGGCCATCTCCTCGGCCCCAGCTAGCTGCTGCGGAGTGGGGATCCGCGTGTTGGAGAAGGCTACCTTCTCGAATAGCTTCTGGCGCACCTGCCGCACAAACGCAGGGTCCAGCGACAGCACTATCTTGAGGAAGGCTGCTATCGACCTGTCGTCCTTGTTTAAGACCTCTGTGGGCAGGGACAGAGCCTGGGACTTGCCCAGCTCGTGCCTGATCGCTTCCAGCAAGTCGAAGCCCGCCATCGCCGGCAGCTTGGACACAGCAAATCGTGTCCCGCCGATCTCGAACTCGGTCTTTGTTAGGTCTCCGCCTATTCCGTTCAGCGTTACCATCTAGTTTCCCCCTTGCGGCTCTAGCAGCGGCAAGTCTGCGAAGTTCACCTTGGTGAAGTTGGGGATGATCTGCTCGAACTCCCACGTGAAGGTGGGATTGCCCACTTCACCCTTGCCCATCGTGTACCACAAAGGGCCAGAGACGAGGATGCCCCGACTGAGCGTAACGCTAGCGCCGGTCTTGCCGTGTATTACGCTACCGTCCCAGATCACTTCGGCCTTATCCACCAGAATCCGCGTCACCTGAGTCATGAAGAACGGCACCGAGGGGGAGTTGGGCATCAGCTTGAGCGTTACCGGGCCGCCCCTATCTCCTGTGCTGAATGCCGCCATCTTTCCAGTCGCGCCGCGCCGGACGCTGGCGAACTCGAATGCGTCCGGCAGTGTGAGGGCGTCCGTGTCCTCAGACCAGCCCTTCACGGTGTGGCCGTTTAGCGTAACCGTTATGTCTTGCAACGAATAAAACATTGTTCTTCCTCCTACCCGGTGAATACCAGTCCTATGGTTATGTGGTGCATGGCTCCGCTGCCCTTCAACCATACCCGGATCGTCGGGCTCCTGCGAGCGTCACGGTCTATCTGTAGCTGATCTGCTATGGAGCCTATTACCACCAGATACCCCGTTGGCAGGAAGCCATCGAAGGCCGGGTTATTCGAGGCCAGCCGTATGTCGTTAGCGACCGTCTCGGACACTCGGCCCGGAGCGATGCCGCCGTTCCTGCGGCCCGCCTCACACACCCGCTCGATGGCTGCCTCTATGCTGGCCAGTCCCTCGGCTGTCTGCGGCACCCTCGTGGGGTGTTGCCTGAGCAGGGTGTACACCTCGCTCTGAATAGCCTTGGTGATCCAGTCCAGCCAGTACCGCACGTCGATCCAGTCCCCGGCTTGCGTCCATCCCTCGGCGAAGATGGCATCCGGGCCGAAGCGGGTGTAGTACCCGACCCACTTCCGGTCCAGCTCCTTCTTCTGAGCAGCCGTTACGATGTCCGAGACGGTCCTAGGCAGGCTCTTGAACTTGGGCGTGATTAGTGTGTCCTCTCCATCGAAGTTCACGCTGGAGAGCCTCCCGGCCAGCGACAGAGCCTTGTTGTCCCTGGTTCTAGACCAGACCAGGAAGGTCCTCTGCTGCTCTAGGGCGGATAGCTGCGCCGCCAGGCTGGTGGACTCGTTAGGCGTCAGGACACCCTCGTCCACCACATCCAACGCCAGCATGTGGGCCTTGGCCTGAACCCACCGAGACAGGGAGAGCAGGTCTGCCCCCGTGGTGATGCTCGAGTCCACCGTAACGAAGTACCAGCCATCGTCCAGCCCGCTGATGGCGTCCATGGCCTCCCCGATGGTTTCGGACGCGTGGCCCGGGTCGATGCTGCCGCCAGAGGCGTTATCCAGCCCCAGAGCGGAAGCCGCTCCTTGGGCTACATCCACCTTGAAGCCGTTGATGGGGTAGGGATCGCCATTAGTGCGAAATCCCAGGCTCGCTCGGAAGAAGTCGGCGGGATCGTATTCGACCGACGCGCTGCGCAGATCTGCCCGGCCTGATGCTGTCACGGCACGCAAGGCAGTCTGGACGATGTTGGCCACGTCGTCGTAAGACGCGGCACCGGTGAAGTCCAAGCCGGAGATGGTGTAACCCTGCCAAGTGAGAGAGCCGGCTCCTATGCCGTCCACCCCAGTGGTGATTTCTACTGTACCCAGGCCCAGTTCGTCGGCATGCTCTCCAGTGAAGGGGCCGCTCACCTCAGTGGCGGACCCGTCTAAGCCAAGAGGAAGGGTGAGGACGAACTGCGAGCCATCGTGCTCCACCTCTACCGCATCAAGGGTGGCGACGGAGCTTCCCCGCAGAGCGTTCTGGACCACAGCAGCCACATCATCGTATCCCGCCACGGAGCTGAAGTCCAGACCAGTAAGGCTTGCACCGTGGAACATCACGCTGCCGGACACGATGGCATCCACACCGTTGACGATGGTGGCGGTGTCCAAGCCCAACTCGTCGGCGTTGTCCCCAGTGAAGGCCGCGGTGACGCTGGTCGCCGCTCCCTGGCTGTCCAAGTGGATTATCACGACGAACACCCCGCCTTGATAGGCCACCTCCACGGAAGCCAGGGCCGTCACAGGTGCAGCGCGGAGAGCATCCTGGAGCACGGAGGCCACATCGTCGTAGTCGGTGACGGCGGAGAAATCCAGGCCGGTCAACGTCTGGCTCAGGAAGGTAACGCTGCCGGACACGATGGCATCCACACCGTTGACGATGGTGGCGGTGTCCAAGCCCAACTCGTCGACGTTGTCCCCAGTGAAGGCCCCGCTGACGCTGGTTGCCGCTCCCTGGCTGTCCAAGGGGATTATGACGACGAACACCCCGCCTTGATAGGCCACCTCCACGGAAGCCAGGGCCGTCACAGATGCAGCGCGGAGAGCATCCTGGAGCACGGAGGCCACGTCGTCGTAGTCCGTGACGGCGGAGAAGTCCAGACTGGAGAAGGTCTCATCCAGGAGCGTAACGCTCCCGGACTGTATGGCGCTTACGCCGTCCACTATGGTTGCAGTGTCGAGACCCAGCTCGTCGGACTCGCTCCCAGTAAACGCCGCACTGACGCTGGTGGCCGCCCCGCTGCTGTTTAGAGGGATCGTCACGACGAACGCAGACCCGTCGTAGACAACCTCCACCTCATCGAGGCTGGTGGCGGGCGTTGCCCTGAGCGCCGTCTGAAGCACGGAGGCCACGCCGTCGTAGTCGGTGACGGCGGAGAAGTCCAGGCCCGTCAAGGCTTGGCTGAGGAACGTAACGCCGCCAGACTTGATGGCATCCACACCGTTGACGATGGTGGCGGTGTCCAGGCCCAGCTCGTCGGCGTCATCGCCGGTGAAGGCGGCGCTTGCAGTGGGCACAACCCCGCTGCTGTCTAGAGGCAGAGTGACGACAAACGCCGAGGCGGTGCTGTCGTAGACAACCTCCACGTTGTCCAGGTCCGTGGAGCTGGTGGCCCTGAGCGCCGTCTGGAGCACAGAGGCCACATCGTCGTAGTCGGTCACGTCGGAGAAGTCCAAGCCGGTCAACGTCTGGCTCAGGAAGGTCACGGTACCGCTGGTGATGGCGTCGACGCCGTTGACGATGGTTGCGGTATCCAACCCTAGCTCATCTGCGTCGTCCCCGGTGAACGCCGCGCTGACACTGGTTGCCGCCCCGCTGCTGGCTAGAGGGATCGTCACGACGAACGCAGACCCGTCGTAGACAACCTCCACCTCATCGAGGCTGGTGGCGGGCGTTGCCCTGAGCGCCGTCTGAAGCACGGAGGCCACACCGTCGTAGTCGGTGACGCCGGAGAAGTCCAGGCCCGTCAACGTCTGGCTCAGGAAGGTAACGGTACCGGACACGATGGCATCCACACCGTTGACGATGGTGGCGGTGTCCAGGCCCAGCTCGTCGGCGTCATCGCCGGTGAAGGCGGCGCTTGCGGTGGGCACAACCCCAGTAGTGGAGTCCAGAGGCAGCGTCACGACAAACACCGACCCGTCGTAGGCGACTTCCACCTCATCGAGGCTGGTGGCGGACGTTGCCCTGAGCGCCGTCTGGAGCACAGATGCCACATCGTCGTAGTCCGTCACGCTGGAGAAGTCCAGGCCCGTCAACGTCTGGCTCAGGAAGGTAACGGTACCGCTGGTGATGCCCTGAAGCGTTGTAAGGGACGCCACCGTCCCCGTGCCGGTGACTACGGTGGCGCGTCCATGGAAGTTGACCAGATCAGCCACCGTCCCCGTGCCGGTCAGCATGGTGGCGCGACCGTGGAAGTTGACAAGGTCAGCAACCGTCCCCGTGCCTATCAGCACGGTGGCGCGTCCATGGAAGTTGACCAGATCAGCCACCATGCCCGTGCCGGTCAGCACGGTGACGCGACCGTGGAAGTTGACCAGATCAGCCACCATGCCCGTGCCGGTGACTACGGTGGCGCGTCCGTAGAAGTTGACCAAATCAGCCACCATCCCCGCGCTGGTCAGCACCGTGGCGCGTCCGTGGAACGTATCCAGCGACGCCACAGTACCGCTGCCCCTGACCACGGTGGAGCTGCCGGTTATCTGCTCCAAAGCTCTGGGGCTGCCCCCGGTCAGCCTAGCCGACTCCCTCGTGTTGATCCAGCGGCCTATCACCAGGTTCCGGGGATAGGGAACCTGAGAGAAGTACACCTGGGCGGCCTGGTAGGAACCGGAGCCCGGAGTGAACGTCCGAGCCACCTCGTCCATGCTGGCAAAGACCCCTACCCTGCCCGCACCAGCGTCCATTGTGGGGTCGGTGGTGAGCAGCAGCGTTCTCCCGAACTCTCTGCCCCCAGCGCCACGGGGCGCTATCTGCGCCCTTACCTCTACGATGTCCTGTATGCCAAGAGTCATTGTCTAAACCTCCACTGTAATGGTCTCGGTGCTACCACCTGCCCCGATCTCGATGGGTGCGGCCTTCAGGTAATCCACCGTCTGGTCGATCCTCTGCGTGTAGCCAACGTCAATGTCCAGCCCGGCTCGCTGCTCCCAGGCCCCCGATACCACGTCGTCGAGCTGCCGAACGTCCGATACACGCAGCACGGTCAGATCAGCCTTTTGAGCCTGCGCCACCCCTTCCGGTGACCAGGCCCACACCGACAGCCTTGTGGCCGCGTCGTGTGCTCCGGTGCGGAACCACTGAACCGAGTACCTCCCTCGAACCGTCGCTATTGTCGGAGCGTCCAGGGCTGCCCCGCCTGGGGCAAGGCTCATCACGGTTGCCGGTACCCCCTCGATGGCCTGGTGAATCAGCACCAGTGACGCGAACAACCCGTCCGGCACGGGAGTACCTTTGTTGCCGGACAGCACACTGTTGTAGTCAAGGCCCGACCCTGCCGCGACAAGCTCCGCCACGGCATCCTCAAGTCTGGCTGTCGTTGGCGCGATCACTGGCCCTCCCCCCGGACTCCCAGGACTTCGACAAACCCCGGCCAAGCCTCGACGTGCTGCGCCCTGTAGGAAACGCCTCCGTACTCGATCACGTCTCCCCCAGAAGCATTCGCACCCACACCGACCGGCTCAACCTTCACTCCCTCGATCCAGAACGTCCTCGACTCAGAGAGACGTGTGCCTTCGGGCAACATCTGACGCATCTTGGCCGCGTCGGGCGGTGCGCTCACCACGGTTATTTCAGTCCGCTTCTCTGCGCCCGGCACCGGCCTGCGATTGACGATCTCATCGGGCCTCTCTGAATCAGTGTGGCCGGTTCCTTGAGTCGTTTGCTGGCGAAGAACCTGCTCACCGCTCCACCTCCCATTTGACACGCTGTCCCTTATGTGAGACAATGCGGGTATGGAGCTCGTCTACACGGAGGTCTTCGAGGAGTGGCTCATTGGACTGCGTGACCTCCGTGCTAGAGCGTCGATCCTTACCCGTCTGGAGCGCATTGAGGACGGCAACTTTGGCGACCACAGATCGGTTGGCGGCGGCATCAGCGAGCTTCGAGTCAATGTCGGCCAGGGCTACCGCGTCTACTACACCATTCGCCAGCAGACGGTCGTCATCCTGCTCTGTGGCGGAGACAAGGCCAGCCAAAGGCGAGATATACGGCAAGCCCAGCAGATGGCGAAGGAGGTTTAGGTGAGCACGATCAAACTCAAGAAATTCGATGTGGTGGATTTCCTCGACTCCGACGAGGCGTTGGTCGAGTACCTCAACGCCGCCCTGGAGGAACATGACCCCAGGTACTTCGCCAAGGCCCTCGGCAACGTGGCGCGGGCCAAAGGCATGACCTCCGTCGCCGAGTCCAGCGGATTGGGAAGGCAAGCGCTCTATCGCGCCCTTTCCAGCGACGGCAATCCTCGCATCGAGACCCTGTTCAAGGTCTTGGAGGCCCTGAACGTCCGGCTGGCCATCAGCCAGCAGCCTGGTTAGGACCGTCGGACTCACTGCTCCACCTCCCAGGCGACGGCATCCAACATTGATTCCCTCGTAAAAACCCGTTTTGAGGAAGTTCCAGCGATTCAGCACATCTGAGCGCTACCGTATGTTGGGCTAGTATACGGAACAGAGACTGTATATTGTACCCAGGCGCGGGTACGTTTGTTCTAATTCGGCCTGCACAGACTTTTTACGAGAGAATCAACATTGCCCCTGTATCGATAAGCGGGGTCTCTCCACCGCCAGTCCCCTTCTTGCCATGTAGCTTATTCCGCTTCTGGGCGATGGTCGCTGGGGAATTAGGCGGATCGTTGAGAGCGATGATGCTATCTCGAATCTTTCCTTGAACATACTCACCCACTCGGCCCGCAAGCTGCTCATCAACCACAATCTTCTCGGTTTCTATTCCTTTTGCGAGAATATTGGAGACCCCGCGCTCGGCCTCTGCCAAGGCGTTGCGGAAGAAGGGCCATTCCGGGACACCGGGATGCTGGACCGACTTCGCAAACACTGTCTGTCCTTCGCTCCCCGTAAATGCGAGCACTTTCGCTTCTTTCGGGGCAATGGTGTGCGGGCCTGTCCCGAACTCGTTCCAGGCTGCTACCGCAGCCACAGGGGTGCCATCCTGGTACCTGGCCGTCGAGAAGAACCCGACCTTGACGCCTGAGACGCCGCCCTTGCCGGCCTCCCGCAGCAGTCTTTGGAGCTTCTTGCCCCCGCGCCGCTGGACTTTCACGCTTACTCTTGCCATCGTTCCGCCTCTCTCGGCTTACCGCTCCAAAAACCCGTTAGCCTGGCCCAGAACCCCGTGGGCGTCATCAGCCGATAGGCCAGCTCCAAGGCCGCCAGGGCTTCATCCTCGGTGTCGTAGCTGGTAACTGACATGGCGATAGTCAAGCCATGTTCATCATTGACGAACCACCGATATCGTTCCCGTTGTGACTTGCGTATTACGATCATCTAGCTATCTCCACCACGATGCTGCACCTTGACCTTGCTCGCTCACAGCACCCCCAGCAGCTCCAGCAAATTGGAGCCGACTACTTCGCCCAAAAGGACGAAGAGCACGATGTCGCGCACCTTCAGACCCAGGGGCAGCTTCACGGCTCGCTCCTCAACCGCCTCTCCGTTCCCGGTCAGGCGGTGCGTGTGCAACGATGTACGCAGCTCATCCATCTTGTCGTCAATCGACTCGAACTTGCCCCGCAGCTCCCGGAGGTCCTGGGCTAACTGCTTGGTGAGCTCTAGCAACCCGTCCGAGGATTACTGGAGCAGGTTAGCTGGACAGCCGGATTTAGCTGGAGAAAGCCATCCGGGGGCAGGGTGGGTTTGTGAATGTTGAGAAATTCAAGAGGAACTTGCCGGCTGCAAGCTGAGGAGACTTTCGGGTGGGGGTTCTGCCGGTGCCTCGTCCATTGCCGGCGCGCCCGGCACCATACCGGAACAGCTTCAGCAGGTTGTGGCCCGTGCAGATCAGATGCCATTCCCGGTTCACCTTCGCCAGACCCCGCAACAGGAACTGCCGAAAGCCCCGGCCCTGCTTGATCTGGCCGAACACCGGTTCAACCGTCTCCATCCGAAGGGCGTAGCGCTCACGTCCCCGTTTCGTCCGCAGCTTGCGGCGCATTCGGTCCCTGACGGACAGTCCCTTGGGTATGCGGCCACGGGGCGCCGGTGGCGGCACCCAGCCGTGGCGGGTCTTCTCCGGCGCGACGAACGGGTCCACTCCCAGGTTGTATAGGCCATCCACCGCCTTGGCCGAGTAGTACCCGGCGTCGGCGGATACTTCTTTCGGCACCGCGCCGGTGTTATTCACGGTCTCCTCAATCATGCTCACGGCCTGACCCTTGTCCGAGGGCTGGTTGGTGGCACGGGCCGCCACGATCACCTGGTGGGCGCTGTCCACCACCGCCTGACAGTTGTAGGACTGCTGGAAGTCCCGCCCTCCCGGGGCGGGCATGATGCGGGAGTCCGGGTCGGTGAAGTTCCGCTGCGCCTTGTCATCAGGCACCCCTGGATGATTCCGTCCTTCCCTCTCGGCCTGCCCCGCCTCTGCCAGGGCCTCGGCCTCCAGCGCTGCCTTGGCCTCCCTTATCTTCCGCAACCGGCTCTCCCGGAAGGCCAGTTCCTCCGGCAACTCATCCCCACGCTTGTCTTTGCCGTAGCGGCGGTCCTCGTCATCGTCCACCTCCCCGGCCCGCCGCAGCAACTCTGCCACCTCCGCCGCCAACTGCCCTTCCCTCTCCCTCATCCGCCCGTAGCTCATCGCCTTGTGCCTAGATGCGTTGGCCCTCACCTTGGTGCCGTCCAGCGCCACGTGCCCCAGCTTCACCAGTCCTGCCTGCTGGCACAGCTCCAGCACCTGCAGGAACAGGTTCCCCAACGCCTCCAGATGGTCCTTGCGGAAGTCGGAGATGGTGCGGAAGTCGGGCGTGTTGTTGGCTGCCAGCACCCGGAAGGCGATGTCCTCGTGGAGACGCTGGGCGATGCGCCGTGAGGATGCCACGCCGGTGCAGTAGCCGTAGAGCAGCACCTTGACCATCATCCTGGGATGATAGGGCGGGCCGCCCCGCCTTTCCTCCTCGTAGCGGGCGGTGATGGCCGAGAGGTCCAACTGGTCCACCACGTCGGAGATGAAGTAGGCCAGGTGGTCCGGCGGCAGCCATTCCTGGAGGGCCGCAGGCAGTAGTAACTGCTGATCCGGATCGTAGGGAAGGTAAGTCTTGCTCATTGACCACTCCGCCCGTCTGATGCTCCGCCCCATCATACCCCCAACGGCTCACCAACCCTGTTTCTCGGACAGGCTGCTAGGGAAGCGTTCGTGGACATTAGATTGGCACTCCCGTAGAGAGCTGCTTAAGGATGGCCTCCCGCTCCTTCGCGTAGTCGAGGTTCTGGGCCCTGTACGGACCCACGCTCTCCGACTGTAGCCCTGAGTAGGGAAGGCCCAACTGGACCAGGCGTATGATGGCCATCTTCCGCTGCGCATCGTCGTCCACCGGAGTGAACTCCAACTCAACTCGCTCACCCCAACACGAGCGAGTATGGCTGCCGTCCGCCAGCCGTTGTAGCATCCTTCCGCCATACCAACTCCGATAGTCGTCGTCTGAGAGCACAACAGAGACGTTCCCGTCCGTCTCGGTCACCATGGCTATCTCCTTGACCGCCCTATGCGGGAACAGTCTGAAGCTTCCTCCTGGGTGTACCTCCGTCACCGGCCCGTCGATCTTGTGGGGACCGTAGCGGCTGACCACCTCGGCGTCAGCCTCCTCGATGAGCCGCGTTAGTAGCTCGTCTGCGTCGGTCGAGTTGGACCCGATGTGCTCCCGCACCTGATCGGCGGTAACCAAGCGCGGACGCGCTGGTCCAACAGTCATGGTCACCGTCGGGCTAGGCTCTGACACCATAGAAATCGACTCCTTCACCATCTACATCGGCATCGACGTAGATGTCCTTCAAGTCCATCCACCCCTCTGCTTCAAGGCTGATCGAGCCAGAGGCGGCAAGACCGCCGTTGGTCGTAGAGGCCACATCAGACCCGCCCACGTACACCGGCTTGGTGTTGGTGGACAGGGCAATGACCTGCACCCGCTTTACTCGCTTGGTGCTCGCTACCAGGGCTTCCGCCGCCCCCGCTGTGGTGACGAGCTTCTGTCCCGACAAGAGCACCGGCCCCTCGCTGTTTGCCATCCCTATGACTCCCTAGACCGCCGCCGTCCGCCCCGCTGGGCGCGGTCCACGGCCTGCTCGGTAAAGTCTTCAGGCACGTCCGCAGGAGCCTCTGCGGTCTCGGGTTCCGGCGTCGGCAGCACCATCTCCATCTTGGCTGGGTGGGCCTGACAGACCTGCTGAGCTACGGAGTGGGGCACGTCCCTGACCTCCCCAGGAGCCCATATGACGTACGCCTTCCTCGCGTAATCGTAGTATCGGTGGGGAACTCCAGACCTGTTCCTTACCTCTGGCATCGTTACCTCCGTCTCCTCTAGCTCACCCCTGTGATGTTGTACTGGAGGGCTACAGCGGTGTCCGAATCGTTGTCCATCCGGCCCTCGAAGGCAACCCTCATGCTGGCCACAAGAACCGTCTGCCTCTTCTGGATGTCCCGCTCGCTCTCGATCATCAACTCCCGCTTGAACCCCAGCCGGTACATGTTCCGGTTCACCGCAAGCACCCGGCCCGTGTCCGTCCCATTGCCGCCTGAGCTGACCTTCCCGTCGATGTCTGCAAGCAACATCTGCTCCGAAATGATCACGGGTATCCCCTCGATGTCTCCAAGCTGGCCGGTCAGCAGCGTAGCATTGGGTCCCAGCTTCTCTACCGTGCGGAAGTTCTCGATGGACAGAGACCGGATGTAGGTGTTGATGTCCATGACGAAGGCGCACTCCGAGGGACGAACACCGTACTTGCCCAGCTTGCCCCTGACCTCGTTGAACATATCGTCCGAAACGGCAGCGCCATGGTCATTTCCCTGGTTGGTGTTGTCCAGCAGGGGTATATGGATCAGGCCGTCGAAGACCAGGTAGTGGTCCAGGCCCGCGCTACCGGCCAGCGAATCCGCCGTGGCTCCGTCCGCGTTGATGTTGGTGGCGTCGTCGGAGATGTCGCCGTTGAGCACCACATCGTCCAGGACCTCGGCTGCATTCCGTACCAATGTCGCCCGTAGGTCCGACAGTACCGCGATCACCGCGTCCTCGTCCAGGTCGTAGGACCAACTGATCATCGCCGCAAGCTCAGCGGGCGTGAGGGTCTGCCTTCCCGTGCCCGGAGTGGACGAGCTGACCGCAAGATTGGACGTGAACTGGTACAGGGGCACGTCCCCAAAGTCATAGGGAATCCGGAACGGGTCCGTGGGCATCATGATGCTCCCAAAGAGGCTGACCACCGAGGTGGCCAGATGTACGTCCCGCCACATCTCGCTGGTCTCTCCGGTGAAGGTGAGCTCGTCGCCTGCGCCTGGTGTGTTCGCGTCCAGGGCGCGTCCTATAGATTCGTACAGGTCCGCCCTCGCTCCCTCCAGGTTGCTCCTCCACTCGGCAGCCATTCGGGGGTCTGCGGGTCTCCTTCCGTCAACCCCGCCGCGCTCGGCAATCCGCAGCACGGCACGGGAGAGCATCAGGTCAAACTCGTCGAATCCCCGGTACTTGCCGGACAAGACTCTGGCCCCCTGGGTTGTGGACTCCACCTGCCGAAGCAGGGCAGCCCGCTTGGAGGCCCGCATGGACTCGGTGAGCTGCGCCGAAAGGCGCTCCACCTCCTCCTTCAGGGGGCTGTAGTCCTTCTCCAAAAAGGAGTGTACGGCGGCTACGTTCTCCATTAGCTTCTCGGTCTCTGTGGTCATAGTTGCTTCTCCTCCATTATTTGCCGCATGGCGGCGAATTGGGCTCCTATGGCTGCCAACATAGGGTCCTGAGACCCCTCCGGTTCCTCCGGTGAAGGAGACTCCTGGGGCTCCTGGGGTTTCTCCTCAGAGGTCTTGGCGGCCAGTGCTCGAAACTCCTCCTCCAGGGCGACCATACGCTCCCTGAGTGCGTCTATGAACGAGTCGGCCTCTTTGGGCTCCGGTTCAAGCCCTCGGAATATCTCCTTCGGCAGGTTCAGGGCGCGGGCACCGGCCTTCACCGCGTCCGGGTCGGCGGGGATGGGCACCAGGCTCCACTCCAGAAGGTCCGATTCCTCGATGCGCAGCCGGTCCACCCGCCCTTGCTCGTCCAGAATCTCCACGATCTTCGTGGGCATGAAGCGGATAGACGCGGCCCGAATGAAACCGCCGTTCCAGGCGTTCTCCACACGGGCTGCGAACTCGTCCTCGGAGTTGAACTGAAAGTCGGCCACGATCCGCCCCTTATCATCGTGGTCGATCTCCAGGGTCTTGGCGATGGGGATGCCGCCCCAGGAATCGTGGGACCACAGCACGACGGGGTTCTTCCGATAGTTCGTGAAGTTAATGCCCCGCAGGTTCAGCTCGTCGCCGTTGCGACTGCGTTCCCTGGCGGCTATCACCATCTGGTGCGTGTCTTCTCCTTCTACCTGACGGGCTTCAGCCACCATCACTCGGCACTGCTCTCTATACGCTGTGCTTACCATCAACACCTCCCTTCGCTGAACGCAAAAAGCCCCGTACATTTAGAATGCACGGGGACGCAAAGGTCCGCGATGTGCGAGTCCGCTAAGGGACGCGATGTCTATTCAGTTGTACTAGAGCGTTATGCCGCTCTTTGAGTTAAGGCTACTACATATGGGGAGTGATGTCAATTCCCCCACGACATGATGTTGCAGTTGGCCTATGCCATACACAGCAGGACCGCCTCCGTGTGGGGACGTTGCGCATCATGAATATTCACAGCCTCTTCGTGTCCACATCTGCCAGAAATGCCCGCAAACGCTCAATCGCATGTGAATCCATCATCGGGCCACTATCCCAGCTACCATACATGGATCGATGGCCGAAGACGTAGCGCAGCGCGCCCCACAGCCGCTTGTACCAGGGAAAGGGATTCAGATAGACGGACCAGTAGACCTCATCGAAATCGTCTGCCTTCTCGGGGTCGCCCTTGAAATGCATCAGTCGCAACGTGTGCTCATCGCTAGCGCAGGCACAGACGATGTGGTGGTTTCTTGGGTTGTTATAGGAATGCTGACTCATGTCACTCGCTATGCCGTAGGGGTACGTAATCCCTTATCCGAGGCTAATGCGGGCGTGTGCGCCACATTCCCAACGTGCTCACTCACCAGCCGCCGGATACCGGCAAAGGCACCCTCGGGCGTGGAGTCCAAGAATGACAGTTTGGGATACTCCACGCATAGGCCGAGGTAGGCAGGCTCCTCGGTGGACCAGACCACGCGGTATGTGTACGCATCGGCCCGTGATGGCCCTGGAGCTTCGACTGGCTGCACCTTCAGCCGCAGCCGCAGGGCGCGGGCGATCTTCAGCAGTGTGTCCAATGTGGGGTTGCCATCACCCGTAAGGATGCGATAGATGCTGGCCCGGCCGATACCCGCCTCTCGTGCTAGTGCGCTCATGCTCTCAGACCGGGCGATGTCGCCCAGCATGGCAAGCAGAACCTGTCCGTCTTCCTCTGACGCCGCCTCCAGGTGGTAGGCCGCGTCCTCCACGGTCTGAATGTAGTCCGCCGCATCCCAGGGGGTGAACGTCTCCGGTCTATCCTGTTTCATTGTTTGGTCTCCCTTTCCCGTGCCCTAGCCATCTGTTTGGCCCGCTCGGTATCTCGCCGTTGGCTGCTCTTGTCGCCGCCGCATAGCAGGACGATGATAGTCTCGTCCTCGCGGACGTAGTAGAGCCGATAGCCAGGGCCATAGTGGATACGCATCTCCGAGACACCCTCGCCGACTGACCGGACATCCCCGAGGAGACCGTTTGCCACCCGGCTCAACCGCTGGCTGATTCTGGCCGCCGCCCGCCGGTCACTCAGGCCCCTCAGCCACCGGTTAAACGTCTCGCTCCTGACTATCTCTATCACACTCCTAGTGTCTCATACATGGAACAGTTTGTCAAGCGGCAGGCGTCGGCTTACAGCCTACCATCGGGTCCCTGCTGCAATGAGACTCCCACCTCGCGGACGTTCGCGGCCTTGCACCGCCTGCAACGCATCTCCCATGGCCTCGACAGCCGTATCGCCAGCACCCGGTTGCATCGCCAGCATCGGGGCTTAAAGTCCGTCTGAAGGGTTGTCGTCCGCTCAGCCATCGGCTTCCTCGATGACCGGGATGGCGACACAGCGGCAGAGTATGTCCGATCCAGGGTGACCCACTCCGGGCGCGGAGTCCCAGCTTTGACGGGTGCCGTTGAGGGCAACATGAGTAGCCCTGACCCGCTCGTCTTGGGCGGTCCGCCAAGTGTACTCCTGTATCCCTAGCTGCCGGTGCCTGGCGTGGGTTAACTGACCAACGGCCTTGCTGGTCTGGTCCCTGGTGATGCGACGCAGGTTGCTGCCCGATACCTTGAACTCTCGGTTCAGCACCTTCGATAGCGCCTGCTGGTCAAATGGCTGCTGCGAGAACGTCTCGCTCACCCGCTGGTACAGCGCCCCATGGAACCGCTCAGGAACCGTCCGAATGAGCGAGATGTTCTCCTGACGCCATGCCGACATCAGCGGCTCGATAGCCGAGTCCAAGAGCCTGGGCCGGATGTCGATACCGAGCGCCGTCCTGAAGGTCTGAATCAGCCTTCGTTTATGGTAGCCTGACACCCTGGCAGAGTGGGCCGCCACCTCCTCTGCGACCAATCCTCCGGTGTGCCAGCGCCGAAACACCCCGTCGATGATCTCCAAGGCCAACGACGCGGCTGAAGCCTCGGACAGGCCAGAGCGAAGCTGGGCCATGAGGGGAGTAAGGACAAGTCTTCGCAGAGTCCTGTCATACACCAGCTCATCTATCCGTCGTGGGCCTACACCGTTGATTGGCCGTGGCATCGACTATTCCAGCTCCCCAAGCTCGCCAAAGATCGGGTCACCACTCAGAATGACGCGGCCCTCGTTCTCGTCGATGATGCCCCCCTGAACCGCTATGTTTACCGCCTCGGCCCTCGTTTTGGCCGCCGTTGCCTGTGCCACCTCCCGGTTCGAGCGGTCGGTGAGCGACTCCTGCATCTCCGCTATCTCCTCGGTGTCGAACCGCAGGATCACATCCCGGTAGGCCCTTGGAAGCATGGGGACGAACTGCTCCTGCATCTCTGAGGCCAGCAGGTCCCACTCCTGCGTTACCGTGTTGGCGTAGAAGTCCTTGATGGCCGCCTCACGATTGCTGAACGTGGGGTGCTGTGCGCCGGCCATCAGCTCCTCCGGCACCCCTAAGCTGTCGGCAACCTGCTCCTTGGCAAGCTGGATGCCCTGGATGAACTCCATGTCCCGGTTGCTAAGGCCGAGGTTCTGGACGCTGCCCTGGCCTGGAGCGATGATGGGGCGCTGTGCGTTCTCCATCCCGCTGTAACGGTCTGACAACCGTTCCTGGAACAGCTCAATGTCGCCTAGCTCCGGACTTTCGAGGAAGAAGGCCAGATTGCTGACTAGGAGGCCGTGCTTGAATTGCTGGTGGTTGAACTCCACCATGTCAAGCTGCATCTGCACCCAGCCACGCACCGCCTCCAGTGGAGACTGCCCCTTGAAGTGGTCCTGCGGGTTGAAGTAGCGGTCCCAGATCACCTCGTCGGGCAGCATGGCAAACCGCGAGCCGTGCGGGTCGTGGACGTAGCCAGCGATAGTACCGTCCTTGGCCACCATGACCTTCACCTTGTCGGGTCTGAGAGGCCATATCTCCCATGCCGCAGGGTCGGGGGAGCCGCCCTTGTTAATCCACCTGAACGATTGCCCCCAGAGGCACAGATACGTCTCTACGGCACGCCACATGCGGCTCCGCGTCCAATCCTGATTTACACGATCAAGGAGTCCCTGCACAGGATCAGCCTCGCCGACCCACTCCTGCTCGCCGTCCCGATTGAGCCGGTAGACCTTGAGCCGGGCTCTGGCCACGGCATCGGAACGGAGCTTGACGGCACGGTAGACGGGCACCGAGGTGCAGTAGTAGCCCGACGCTCCCCCGGACGGTGCCTTGCCGAGCATGTTCATCCACTGGGTGATCTGCTCCGTCGTGAGCCCTGTACCGCCACCCGCCTGGGCCATTGCAGCATAGGGTTCGTTGGCCCGCTGGACGCCGCCCCTGGGCCGTCTCCCCAGGCCCAACATGCCCCGCATCGCCAGCATCTGTCGTTCAAGTATCATCTCTCTGTTCCTCCCATACGCAGAAGCGCTGTGGCAACTTTGGGTTCCGGGAACCCGAAGTTGAATATCCACCTATACATAGAACCCCCCAATGCCTCCAGCCCTTCCCATGAACTGCGTGAGACAGCCGACGAAGGCGTCCACCTGGTCGTCGTGTACGCCGTTGGGGAACGTGGCGAGCTCCTCCCGAAACGCCTGTAGCCACGGGGCTGTCCTTGGGAGCGTGATCTTCTTGGCCTCAACGGTTCCGGTGACCCTGTTGGCCCGCAGCACCTTGTCCCCAATGGGCTTGACTGGCAGCACCGGCAGCCTGGTCTCGCGCCGTAGGCTCTGCACCACCGACTGCCCGCTGGCCGCGTCCTCAACGAAGATGGCCGAGGGATTGTGATCTTTGGCCTGGGCCTGCATAGCCTTCAGCAGGTCCGGGTACTCGACACGGTTTCGCCATATGTTCAGCACCGCGTAGCCGTTGGGAGTCGTCGTCATGGTGCAGCACACCGAGTAGTCATTCTGCTGGCCGGTCTTGAAGGCGGTGTCCCAGAATTGGAACACCCGGTCTCCCCGGTTCACCGTTTCTGCCATGACCCACCAGTGATCCTTGAAGATGCTCCCGCCTTCATGGGAAGGTCTCTGCTGGAAAAGCCCCGGCCACTCCTGGGGGCCGACGCTGACCCGCAGCGCAGCGAGAGCAGAGGCGTCGTACCGCTCAGGCCACAGTGGCGCGTCCTCCTCTCGCCCCAGGGGGTCACCGGGCTCGGCCAGCGCAGGCAGCCGTATGTGCTCCCACTTGTCTCCCGCCGCCTGCTCCTCCGTGTACTCGTCTCCCAGCAACCGTCCCACCAGGTCGTCCTCGTGCCACCTGGTAGTTACCACGATGATCGACCCCCCAGGCTCAAGCCTGGTGCGAGCTGTGGAGCGCCACCACTCCCACAGGTGTTGCCGTTGGGTTGGGCTGTTGGCCTCCTCACGGTTCTTCACCGGGTCGTCGATGATCAGCAGGTCGAACCCATAGCCGGTAAAGGGGCCTCCCACACCCACAGTCATCATCCCTCCGCCTGTGGTCAACTGCCATCGGCCAACCTTGATTCTCTCGTAAAAAGTCTGTGCAGGTCGAATTAGAACAACCGTACCCTTGCCTGGGTACAATATACAGTCTCTGTTCCGTGTATTACCCCAACATACGGTAGCGCTCACATGTGCTAAAGCGCTGGAACTTCCTCAAAACGGGTTTTTACGAGGGAATCAACCTTGCTCAGATCGTCCCTGACCCGGATGCCAAGGCCATTCTCGTTCTCTATCACCGAGTCCCTGGCCAGGCGTCCCCACTGCTCAGCAGGCTCGGCGGCGTAGCTTGCCAGGCCGACCCTCTTGTGGGGCCAGTTGGCCAGGAACCACACCGGCGTCCAGTGAGAGAGCAGTTCACTCTTTCCGTGCCTCGGAGGCATGGAGACGATGAGACGCAACGGCCTCTCAACCAGGGATGCCACCCTGCGGGAGATCAGGTCCAGGTGGAGAGTCCTGACCCACTGGCCCCCGGACCACCTAGCTGCCGTCGCCGCTGGGCTGGCTCTCCAGGCGTTGGCTAAGAGCGTCAAGCGCATCTCTTGCCTCTGGGTCGTTGAGAGCATCCAGTATCACCTTCATGTCCGTTTGTATAGGTCCTCCGTCCACGCCGCTGTGCTCCAGCTTCTGCGGCGAGTCCAGCCCTAGCAGCTTGCACCGCCGGTCGATGCAGTCTATTACGCTTCGTAGATAGGTGGGGTTGCCCTGCTTGCCCTCACGTCTTATCGCTGCCCGCTCAGTTACCCCTCCGCCTGCGCCGCCACCCGCCACCGCACGGGAGGTAGTTTCGGTCGTGAACTGCTCTAGCGAGTCCTCCCACGCCTGCCAGTGAGTGCGTTCCAGCTCGTCCAGTTTCGCCAGCTCACGGGCCTTGTCCTCATCTAGGTTGCGGGACGTATCCTCCCGCCACCGGCGCTGTATCGCCTTCAGGTCATAACCGACCATCTGGCGGGTCATATTAAGGCGCTCAGCTATAGCCTGCTGGGTCTTGCCCTGAAGGTACAGACTGGCAATCTCACGCCGGTCGTCTTCTATCTGAATGAGGGTGCGTTTATTAGCTGCCATGCAAACCCCTAGAGGCAAACCGCCTTCCCGCTCGTGTACTGCTTGTCCCACTCAATCAATGCCCCTCCCAGCAGCTCAGCGACCTGCGGGACTACTGCGTTGCCGAGGGCTTTGATTCGGTCCAGTTCTCCGGGAATCCCATCATACTTTCCACGAATCTCACCATCTCTAAGGCGGAGTAATTCGCTGCTAGAAGGTAATACACTACGAATGGTTGAGAACCAGCTACAAGCGTTCGGCGGAGAGGGGCCAGCGACCTCCTTGATGTTCTCTGCAAGGCTATGGCGTCGCTTGCCAGAGGGGTAGGCAACAATCCATACGCGGTCCCGGACGTGTGGGGCGCCAACGTAGGCAGCCGGTATACAGTGCCATTCCGCATCGTACCCGACCTCGGCCAAGTCTTGATTCTCTCGTAAAAAGTCTGTGTAGGTCGAATTAGAACAAACGTACCCACGTCTGGGTACAATATACAGTCTCTGTTCCGTATACTACCCCAACATACGGTAGCGCTCAGATGTGCCAAATCGCTGGAACTTCCTCAAAACGGGTTTTTACGAGGGAATCAAGTCTTGGTTCTCTCGTAAAAAGTCTGTTCAGGTCGAATTAGAACAACCGTGCCCACGCCTGGGTACAATATACAGTCTCTGTTCCGTATACTACCCCAACATACGGTAGCGCTCAGATGTGCTCACTCGCTAGAACTTCCTCAAACCGGGTTTTTACGAGGGAATCAAGTCTTGGAGGACTTGCGCGAACCATTGCCTGCCTTCGCCCGAGAGAAGGTTCCGAACGTTTTCCACGATGACGTACTGCGGTTGTATCTCGCCAATAAGGCGGTGGTACTTTGCCCAGAGTCCGGACCTTGCTGCTTCGATACCCTTATGCTTGCCCGACGTAGAGATGTCTTGGCAGGGGAAGCCCCCGCAGATGACTTCGACTTTGCCAATATCAGCCCCCTTGAGCATAGTTACGTCATTGTAGATTGGCACGTCTGGCCAATGCTGACGGAGGATTCCTTGACAGAACGGATCAATCTCGCAGAAAGCTACCGTTTCCATCCCCGCTCGTTCAAGCCCCAAACTGAATCCGCCGATACCGGAGAACAAGTCAAGAACCCGCCATCTATCCATCGGTGTACTCAGCCAAAATAGGTTCAATGCGCCGGATGATATCCCGCCGGAACTGACGAAGGACGCTGAATTGGATCATTACGAAGTCATCGCCTCCATTTATGACTTCATCTCTGTCAAATGCCATCGGCTCATAGTCTGCTCCCTCGTATGGTTCGGGCAGATCATGCAAGTCCTGGAGTAACCCATCCAGCAGGGCATCCTGGTCCTCAGCAATGTCGGCCAGCAACGCATCTAACGCCGCATCGTCCCGTTCCGCCATGGCCGCCAGCGGATCCAGCGTCGCCAAGAGCATGTCCGCCTCGGTGTCGTCCAGATCAGTGACTATCACTGAGATTTCGGCATCCTGGCCGATCTCATCGGCGCGGAGGTGTCCGTCTACGATCCTGAGGCCGTCAGGCGTCTCGCGAGTAATCAATACATCGGCGTTGCCCACGCGGTCCCACATGGCACGCAGGGCGTCGCGCTGAGCCTTTGGATGCCTTCGCCAGTTCTTCGGGTTAGGAATGAGGTCCCCAGCCCGGACATTCCGGAGTTCTTTGATGCGGTTACGGACTGTCATCTTCACTCTCCGTTGCAACAAAAAAACCGCCCCATGTGCTCCCTAGCACAGAAAGGCGGCTGTCTGGTCGTTCCTAGTCCAGCCTAGCTATGGCGACATTATACCACTACTCCTTGTTCAGCGCCGCAGCGACAGCCGTTCGGCAGCCAAACGATTCATGCTGACGCCAGCTTCGGCAGCATCCATCGCAAGGGCGCGATGGGTCTCAGGGGGGACGCGAAGGGTGAGCGTTCCGCTGTAGCGTCGAGTAGACAGCGGCTCCGGAATCGGGGTGCCATCCTCATGCAAGAGTTTCACGGCGAATGCCACCACATCCCTAATACCTGCGAACGCCTTTTCCGGGGTGTCGTCTAGGTGGCTTAGCAACGCAAACTCGGTGCACAGCCCGACATACATCTCATCCTCTTCAGACCATATGACTCGGTAGGTATAGCGGTCTATATGTTCATCCATCCAGCTCCTCCAACTTGTCGATCGCCTTGAGCACTTGCCGTACCTGGTACGCCTTGGCCATGCCTCTAATGGGCTGGATATTCACCAGCGGCTCGCCCTGCCAAGGTGTCTTATAGAACAGGTGACTACCATTTTGCCTCGGCTTCCCAAAGTAGCGGTCGCAAACCTGGCGAAGGTCGTCGAACCGGACGTTCCGAGGGTTCCGCCTGATCTTCGCTAGTGCCTTATCCATGAGTATATGGTAGCATTAACGCAACCAGTTGTCAAGCATTTGGAGGGTGAATTGAGGCTTACAGTGCGCCGAGGCAAGCGGCAGCTTAGTCCGCTTCCCTAATCGGGACAACGGTTGTATCATCCCCCGCACGTTCGTTCTCTTCTCGCGTCAGGCGAACGATCACGCCATCTTGGAAATGCACGATGAACCGGCCCCAGACTCGGCGTGTTCTCATATCGTCGATGCGCTGAGATAGCTGCTCAAGTGTGTATTGGTGCTGTTCAGCGGTCTTCGTTTCCACAGCTCTCATTCTACCAAATCACATGTTCTACCAAAAGGCCCGCACCTCATCCGATGTAAGCTTTGGGTGAATGGCGCTCAGGAGATGCAGGGGAATAGGGTCGGTCCGCTCTTAGCCCGAATCCACCGAAGGACGTCCTTGGGGACAGCCCTTGAAGAAGGCAGAGGGTGCTCCTCTGAATCTGGGATAATGGTTTTGGAACAGAAACCCGCCCGGAAACAAGGAGCACCCAATAGATGCTGCCACAGAACAAACCCGACCGTATTCGCATCCTCTTTGACGACCATCGCCTGGTGGCCAATGCCGGCCTGCTCTTGCCGGCCACCCTAGCCCGGCACCTGGGCCTGCGGGAACTCGTCGACCATCACCTTGACCTCGGCGGAGCGCCGGGACGGGCGAACACTGGGGACAAGATGCTGACGCTGGTCGCTTCCGCGCTGGCAGGCGGCGACTGCATCGACGACGCCGATGCGCTGCGCGCTGGTGGGACGGTCGGTGTTCTAGGCTGCGTGGTCAAGGCGCCATCCACCCTGGGGACCTTCCTGCGCAGCTTCCGGTGGGGGCATGTCCGTCAACTCGACCGCGTGAGCCGCCAGTTGTTGGCCCGGGCCTGGGCCGCTGGGGCCGGACCCGGCGACTCGCCCCTGACCATCGACCTGGACTCGACCATCTGCGAGACCTATGGACTGGCCAAGGAGGGAGCGCGCCACCACGGCTATACCGGCGCCCGCGGCTATCACCCACTGCTGGCCATTGCCGCCGGCACCGGCGAAGTGCTGATGTCCCGGCTGCGCGAGGGCCGGGCCAACACCGCCCGTGGCGCCGCCCACTTCCTGCGTGAGACGGTGGGGCGGGTGCGCTACGGCGGGGCCAGGGGACAACTCACGGTGCGGGCCGACAGCGGCTTCTACGCCCACACTGTCGTTGCCGCCTGCCGGGAAATGGATGTCCGCTTCTCTATCACCATCCGCCAGCGCGCCAGCCTGCGGGACCTGATCGAGGCGATACCAGAGGAGGACTGGACTCCCATTCCCTACTGGATGGACGGTGCCGCCGATGTCGCCGAGACGACTTACACCCCGTTCCAGACCAAGCCGGACGCCGCGCCGGTGCGGCTCATTGTCCGGCGGGTGAAGCCGACGCCCGGTTCCCAGCTCGCCCTCTTCGCCAGATACAGCTATCACGCCTTCATCACCGACCGCGATGGGGAGACGCTGGAACTGGAGGCCGATCATCGCCGCCACGCCGAGGTCGAGAACGCCATACGCGACCTCAAGTACGGCGTCGGGCTGAACCACATGCCGTCGGCGCGCTTCGCCGCCAACGGCGCCTGGCTGGCGGTCCAGGTGATGGCGCATAACCTGGCCCGCTGGACGGCGCGGATTGGTCTGGGCGAGCGGACCGTGATCACCAAGACCCTCAGGCGGCGGGTCTTCGCTCTGGTGGGACGGATCACCCGCTCGGCGCGCCGCCTCACTTTGCATCTCCCCCGGCGCTGGCCTTGGGAAACCCAGTTCAGTCGCGCCTTGGCCCGGCTGCAAGCCATTCCGTTCCCGGCCTGACGGCCAGCCTGCAACTGACCCAACGTCCCCGCAATCTCGCGCCACCCCGGTCGCGAGAGTCCCCTGCTGCGTATCCTCTCGCCATCCCGCGCATCGCAACTCCCGCATAGGGCCTTAGGGGCCCTGTGCGGCGACTGAAGACCGTCCGCCGGCCTCCCATCTACCCCAAGACCCCAGGCCATCTCCCCTGTAGCTCCCTCACCCACCCCCTTCCGCTGTCCTCACGCCGTCCATCCGTGTCCTTCGGTGGATTCGGGCTTAGGAAGCGCGGCTTGCGGGTTTTTCTGCCATCTTCTCGACGGGCTCCAGACGTAGTCGGAGACCCAGGGCGTGCGCCACTTTGCAGACTGTCGTTAGGGATGGATTTCCGTCCTCGGACAGCGCTTCGTACAGGTTGCCTCGGTTGAGCCCGGCGTTGCGGGCAATTGTGCTCATGTTCTGAGCACGCGCTATGGCGTTCAGTACCGCGCGAATGACAGTCCCATCGCCTGGGTCCTCGTCGGCGGCAGCTTCGAGTAGGCGTCGAGCATCCGCCTCGGTCTTAATGTAATCCGTCTCGTTGAATTCCCTATACGCCTTTGCCATCTTCTCCCTCCCATTCCTTGGCCATACGCTTGGCCCGTTCGATGTCGCGCCGTTGGCTGCCCTTCTTACCGCCGCACAGTAGTACGATAACCGTGTCGCCTTCACGTATGAAGTACAGCCGATAGCCCGGCCCGCAGTGGATGCGCATCTCAAACACGCCGTCACCGACTGACCGGGAGTCGCCGAAGTGACCCCGCCGGGCAGCTATCAGCCTAACGGTGATCCGGTCAACCGCACGCTGGTCTCGAAGCCTTCCGAACCATCGGCTGAATACCTCTGTCTCAACTATCCTGTTAACATCTATATTGTACGCTATAGCGGGCACTAGGTCAAGGGGTGTGGCATAGTTGAACGGTGTTGACAAATACAGTGCCATGCTGTAGACTAGCAGCCATGAACGACATTCAAGAGCTTCTGGCACAGCTACGAGAGAGGAAGTGGACCGACGCGGCTGTCGCGGATGAGCTGGGGGTACACCTGGTTACGGTGCAGACCTGGCGTAGTGGGAAGTTCTATCCGAGCAACGCAAAACCTGTCGCTTTAGCGCTCAGAGAGCTGCTAAGCCGGAAGAGGATTCCCAAGCAGAAGCGGGGCCGCCGTTACTCAGGCCGAATGCGGACCGTTGAAGCGCCGCCAGAGAATGACGGGCAAACGTAGGAACGAACTACTCGTCTAGATCACTGCCCCAGGGCCAAGGGCAACATATGCTCTTGGTGGAGGCGGTCGGGCACGCGGCCGGGCCTTAAGCTACATCGACCCCATACTTGCGTCGCGCCCCGGCGGCGGCTTAGCGGGCGGCGATTCGGATCATGGACGGATGTGGAACGGTCCACGGACCCCTGCGCTGAAGCGCTCAGCCGCCCTTAGCGCCGTCAGGACACGATCACGAGGATTGCCCTGCCCCTGAGTTGCGAACAGCGCACCCAAAGCTATGTCCTCTCCGTAGCCAACAGCAGCGAAACTATCCTCTGGCTGCCCAACCTGGTAATCGCTGTCGATGGTGAACAGATGCCCCGAATAACCGACCAGGAACGTGCCTCCCCGTTCCATCTCTTCCTTCTTGGATGCCCACCCGCCAGACTTGAGGCACTCTCGGACTGCGTTGATGAAGTCCACCACCATGTACTGGTTGATGTCGTCATCGGGATACCTGCGGGGGGGCTTGAGACTGTAGCGGAGCAACTGCCCCATGCGGAACGACGTGGTGAAGCCCATCAGAAACTCACCGTTCTGGAAGACCTTCTCGTCAGCCCTGACGGTGAGGCTGAAGCCGGCAACTCCGGCGCTATCTCCTCCGATGTACACAACCCCTTCATGGACTAGGCCGACTATGCATGTCATTGCACGCCTCTCTCGTCTCCGCAATTAGGAGCCTCGGAGCTTGCCACCGGACTGTCGTCAGGCAGCGGTCGCCTGGGAATCTCAGGAATCGGCACGTTGTCAGGCCAAGCGGGAGGACCCGCGCTGGCCGATTGCCGTTTCCGCTTGAACCATTCAAAGAGTCTCACATCAACACCTCCAGGATTTCGTCCCAATGTCTTGGCCAATACAGGTAATACTCGACGCCCGGACACCCTTCCAAGGCGTCCTTCCAGTCCTTCTGGTTCGGTAGCGCCCGTCCGGTCCTGGGGCTGTATCGCCGCCTCGTATCCAACCGGCCCTTTTCGCTTTTGAGCTCCATGAAGATGACTCGCGGCGCTCGCACCAGGAGCAGGTCTGGCACCCCTGGCTCAGACCGCTGGGGTAGCGTCATGTGACTGACCATCCACCGGAACATCCGGGCGGCCCGGACAACCTGGGCCTGGAACTCCGTCTCGGTTATGGCAGCGTCGATGACCAAGCGGCCTAGCATCAGCTAGCTCCTCCTCTCCGGCAGCATCCAGGGCCAGCCCAAGAGCCGGAAGACCGTCTCCTCATCAGGGCACTCGATCTCGGTACCCCCTTGGTCCGTCACGCCACCGTAGGCATGGCCCCGCATTCCCAGCTCGCGGAATCGGGACATCATGCGAACGTTGAACTCCTTCGCCCCGGTCCTCACCACGAGGCTCATGCCCCAGTTCTTGGTGGAGGAACTGAACACGTCCACCGGAATGCCGCTGGGCACATGGACCAAGAGCTTGTTGTGCTCGCCGTAGCTGTACCGCCCCGACTTGTCCGCCCTTTTATTTAGAACCGACCCGTCCGCGACCAGCGCGTCGAGCTTCTTGTTTAGGAAGTACCAGTTCGTGACCGCTCTGCCGAACAGGTCAGCGGTGCTCGTGACCTTCGAGGCGCAAAGCAACTCGATGTCTTTGACCTGGGGCCGCTTGCGACGGATGGACCCTGCTACCGCGATCCGCTCACAGTGGGGAGCGAGCAGGCGCACGAGTTGATCCGCCACCTCTGTAGCTAACGCCAGGCCATATCGGTCGTTCATCTCACTCTTTTCCCTCGCCGTTTTTTGGTTTCCGTTCGTTAGGGGATATAGGTCATCCCCCCCTCCCCTCCACCCAGACGACCACCCGTCTATTGCCTCTACTCGCTAAGCGCGAGTTCCCTCTTTTGCTGTACCTTTGAAGGGCCATCAACTATCCCTCCTAACGGTGTCACTCACCGCCCTCATCCAGCCTCGCGGGTTGTCCGCAGCACGTTGTTTACCCTCGCTCTGTGCGTGCGATGGAGGGGCAGTTCTCGCCCTCCCCCTAGACGGTGGCTCCCTAAGCCCGAATCCACCGAAGGACACGGATGGACGGCGTGAGGACAGCGGAAGGGGGTGGGTGAGGGAGCTACAGGGGAGATGGCCTGGGGTCTTGGGGTAGATGGGAGGCCGGCGGACGGTCTTCAGTCGCCGCACAGGGCCCCTAAGGCCCTATGCGGGAGTTGCGATGCGCGGGATGGCGAGAGGATACGCAGCAGGGGACTCTCGCGACCGGGGTGGCGCGAGATTGCGGGGACGTTGGGTCAGTTGCAGGCTGGCCGTCAGGCCGGGAACGGAATGGCTTGCAGCCGGGCCAAGGCGCGACTGAACTGGGTTTCCCAAGGCCAGCGCCGGGGGAGATGCAAAGTGAGGCGGCGCGCCGAGCGGGTGATCCGTCCCACCAGAGCGAAGACCCGCCGCCTGAGGGTCTTGGTGATCACGGTCCGCTCGCCCAGACCAATCCGCGCCGTCCAGCGGGCCAGGTTATGCGCCATCACCTGGACCGCCAGCCAGGCGCCGTTGGCGGCGAAGCGCGCCGACGGCATGTGGTTCAGCCCGACGCCGTACTTGAGGTCGCGTATGGCGTTCTCGACCTCGGCGTGGCGGCGATGATCGGCCTCCAGTTCCAGCGTCTCCCCATCGCGGTCGGTGACGAAGGCGTGATAGCTGTATCTGGCGAAGAGGGCGAGCTGGGAACCGGGCGTCGGCTTCACCCGCCGGACAATGAGCCGCACCGGCGCGGCGTCCGGCTTGGTCTGGAACGGGGTGTAAGTCGTCTCGGCGACATCGGCGGCACCGTCCATCCAGTAGGGAATGGGAGTCCAGTCCTCCTCTGGTATCGCCTCGATCAGGTCCCGCAGGCTGGCGCGCTGGCGGATGGTGATAGAGAAGCGGACATCCATTTCCCGGCAGGCGGCAACGACAGTGTGGGCGTAGAAGCCGCTGTCGGCCCGCCCCCTGGCCCCGCCGTAGCGCACCCGCCCCACCGTCTCACGCAGGAAGTGGGCGGCGCCACGGGCGGTGTTGGCCCGGCCCTCGCGCAGCCGGGACATCAGCACTTCGCCGGTGCCGGCGGCAATGGCCAGCAGTGGGTGATAGCCGCGGGCGCCGGTATAGCCGTGGTGGCGCGCTCCCTCCTTGGCCAGTCCATAGGTCTCGCAGATGGTCGAGTCCAGGTCGATGGTCAGGGGCGAGTCGCCGGGTCCGGCCCCAGCGGCCCAGGCCCGGGCCAACAACTGGCGGCTCACGCGGTCGAGTTGACGGACATGCCCCCACCGGAAGCTGCGCAGGAAGGTCCCCAGGGTGGATGGCGCCTTGACCACGCAGCCTAGAACACCGACCGTCCCACCAGCGCGCAGCGCATCGGCGTCGTCGATGCAGTCGCCGCCTGCCAGCGCGGAAGCGACCAGCGTCAGCATCTTGTCCCCAGTGTTCGCCCGTCCCGGCGCTCCGCCGAGGTCAAGGTGATGGTCGACGAGTTCCCGCAGGCCCAGGTGCCGGGCTAGGGTGGCCGGCAGGAGCAGGCCGGCATTGGCCACCAGGCGATGGTCGTCAAAGAGGATGCGGATACGGTCGGGTTTGTTCTGTGGCAGCATCTATTGGGTGCTCCTTGTTTCCGGGCGGGTTTCTGTTCCAAAACCATTATCCCAGATTCAGAGGAGCATCCTCTGCCTTCTTCAAGGGCTGTCCCCAAGGACGTCCTTCGGTGGATTCGGGCTAAGACAGGGAGCATGTAGGCGGTCTCGCCGGCTGGACAGAGTATCGGGAGGGCCGCCATTGATGTGCTTGGCCTTGCGGTAACAGAAGCTAGCTACCCTCCTTCAACGCCTGGTAATAGAACGTCGATATGAAGTCCTCTAGGGATACAGGCATCAGGCAACTACCTTCCTTCGAGGTATCGCTGTCATATGGACATCCCTGATCACGTCCGCCAGCGCCTCGACGCCGTGGCTGAGCATCACGTCGTTGGCGTCCGTCCCTGGCTCATTGGGCATCCAGTAGGGCAGCCCCGTCTGCTTCGCATGTTTCTCCCCTGCCGGTTCGGTTACCCCCGAGGACCCACAAGAGGGACAGCGCTTAGACTCGTAGTCCCACTTGGCCCGGCATTCTTTCTTGGGACATCGCCACCAGTCGTGGTCGGCAATCACCATCGACCTGCGCCTAGACTTGGCGACGTTCGGAATGTTCCCAGCGCTGAAACAGACCCACACCTCCGAGTGCTGGTCCCGGTACAGCCGCTTGAGGGCAGCCCTCACCGACAGCGCCGTGGCGTACCCCTCGCAGTAGTAGTGCTCACCTCCTTGCCCCAACTTGTAGACCGCCTCCGACGCCTTGCCGCCGGGAAGGTACTTCTTGCTGCCATCGGGGCCGATCATCTGAACGGACTGAACTCGCTCATAGGCTTGGTAGTGGCGCATCGGCACCAGTAGGTTGCCGTCCAGCACAAGGCCGCCCTGTTCGGGGTAGCCCTTGGCTACCAGATAGGGATGCGCACTCGGCACGTCGGCATCCCTGTGGCCGTTACGGGGGCGAGGATCGACGTACTCGGCCTGCATGAGCATCCTTTCAGCCTTCGCCGCTGCGTCCGCCTCACGGCGCTTTCGCTCCTCCGCCTCACGTCTCTTGGCCTCCGCCCGCTGGCGCTTCTCTTCGGCGCTCGGCGCGGTCTTGACTGGGGCCTCACCAGCCCAGCCGTAATCCTTGGCCAGGTGGTAGAGCGTGGCAACCGTGATACCCCCGTCGGGCTTGACGGAGCGCCAGACGGCCCTGGCGTCGGCGGGTTTGTAACGCTCGGACCGCTGGGACCATGCGTCCCAGAGAGTGAATCCTGCATCGCCCAACTCCGACTTGATGGCCATGCCCATCTGAACCCACGTGTCGCGGTCTTCGGCTGGAATTGAGTAGAGGGCAGCCGTCAACGTGTCGCTCATAGCGCCATCCTTGCCTGGTCCTTGGGCGGCTGATGACCCATGCAGTGGTCTCGGCCAAAGCCAATGGCCAGAGCGTGGCTCTCGCACATCCAGGCGTTGCAGGTGTTGCCCCAATGGTCGATCACGTAGTCGCACTGGAGCGTCGGAGTCCTGCGACAGCCAGCTTGATAGCATTGCGGGTCGCCCTGAGCGCAGCCGATCATCCCGGTAGTCATGCGGCCTCTCCTGAGACGAGGAATCCTACGAACACGGCTAGTAACACCTGAACTACCGCCCCCAACCCCAGACCTATCACGAACCCCTGGATGTCCCGGTATGCCTGGTCGTTGATCTCCTGGTCCTCAGTTACCTCGTAGAGAATGAAGCCAAAGAACAGCAGTATCGCCGTCAACCGGGCTCCCCATAGGACGCTGGCAGCTACATCTAAGGGCCAGAGGAACATCAGCCAGCTAATGGCCAGGCCGACGGGGATATGCGCCACCTGACGGTCCAACATCCAGGGCGGCACACGGTGCCGTAGCTGGCCTGCCCGCCCGACGTATCCCTTATCTTTCGTAGCCATAAGCTGCTCCCTCCACCTTCAAAGAACCTTTCCTACCTGCCTTCTATTCGCTCCAAAAACTCGTCGAAAGCCTTCTCGCTCCATCCCTCACAGTCCCATCTCCCACTTCAACTTGGCCTGTAACGGGTGCTTATCTATACGCGGTCGTGACGACCTATTCCACGAGTTGCCATCCCTAGTCTTACCGACACACTTCCATCCTGCCGCCTTCACCGAGGTTCCAGGCTCCTCCTGCAACGTGTACGTAATGGCCCTCAGATAGCCCATTGCTCGCGCTGTGCGCCATGCCGCTGCGTAGAGCTTGGAGCAGGCGTTTCTAATGTCCTCGATCGCCGCAACCCGCGTGACCTCGACGGTCCAGCCATCATCCAAGTGACGGCTGACCGGACGCCCAACAATGGCAACCCCAACAATCTCAGCGTCTCTCGCAACCGCGATGGCGAATAGTCCGCCCTGTGGCGCACGATGATGCCGATGCACACGATCAACCCATATGCGGGCCTCTGTCAGGGTCACTGGCACGACTTCCAGCACGACTAGATCACCCTCTCGGTCATTTGGCACTTCGCCGTCCTACCTATGAGAGTGCGAAGCGCATGAGCCGCCACCAGCGGGACCACTCCTCCGGTCCCGGCCTGGATATCGGGCAAGACATCGCGGCAGTCGCCGTGGTAGATGGTGATGCCCGCGTGGTCGTAGTAGGGCTTCATCGTGTCGGAGCCTCCCGGTCGGACCAAACATGGAAGCGGTGGACAGCCAGTGCGGATATGAGAGCGTCCAACGTCCCAGGCCCCTTGAAACGCATGACTAGCGGAACGTCCAGACCCTCAACCATCACGGAGACATGCACTTGGGTCGGCTTGCCTTGCCCATCTGGTAGCGGATGCCACTCCAACACGTGGATGGAATCTAGCTTGAGCTCCAGGACCGCCACGCCGTCGAGATTGCGGGGTCGGTCGTGAAACTGAATATCGGGTTTTTGATAGCTCTTGTTGTCGTTACTCACGTTCCGTTCCTCCGTTCCCGCGAATGCTGGTACCGGATCAGGTTGTACGTAACGCCGTTGTCGAACACAGGCCTCATTGCTTCCCCGTCCTGTAGTCCACGCCCGTCCTGTAGGCCAGCTTCACGCTGCCCGTCTTGGTGTCGAACAGCCGCGACGCCAGCCGGGAGTTGCGCGCCATCATCTCGGCATAGGTGTGGTTCGTCGCCACCGCCAGCCGCCGGCCCGACCTGTACCGCTCATCGACGAAGGTCGTCACCCTTTCGTTGGTCCAGGGAGTCGTGCTCTCGGCACCGACGTCATCCAGCAGCAGTACCTCGGCCCCGCTGCACCTCGCATCGATCTCCGATGTGTCCACCAGGGAGTCCCTGCTGAAGCTGTTTCTCAGGGCCTTCAACAGGTCGGGCGTGAACTCGTACCGCACCCTCACCCAATCGTCCAGCAGCTGCCGGCCTATAGCTTCCAGCAGGTAGCTCTTGCCGCGGCCCACCTTCCCCGCCAGCGTCAGGATGTGGGGCCCTTCCCCCTTGGCGAAGGCCAGGGCCGCCTCCAGGCCCTTCTCGGTGCCCTGCATCTCCTTGAACCGCTCGAAGGAGCGAGGGTCCTGGCCTGGCTCCTCATGCGGGAGGTTGGCGAACCGGTGCTGGGCCTTCGCCCTGTCGATTAGGTACAGCTCACAGTAGCAGTGGAGCAACTGAGACTCTGCGTACCCCAGTTTCGCCAACACCTCGGCGATGCCCTGCTTGCTCATATCCACCTTTCCACAGAACTCGCAGCGGTAGGCCTCAGGGAGGAGGAGGGCCCGGGCCCGCTTCACCCCGATTTTAACCTGTGTTGAGGCGTGAACCTGCGCCAGTGACATCATGCCTGTGCTTCCTCCTGGGCCAGCTCCGCGGCCTCTCGTTTCATGGCGTCTTCGTCACTGGACGGCGGGGAGCCGTTCTTTCTGATCTTCTCAGCATCTCGCCGCAGCCATCTTTGAACGTATAGAGACTTAGACTTCCACTTGGAAGAGGCCACATGGTTCATGGCCTCTTCTATGCGGAACTTTACCTCGACGAGATCCCAAAGCCCGTTGTGCTTCTCCACCATGCGAGCCGCGAACTCTTCGGAAAGAGGGTCTTTATCCTTGGGTTTACTGCGTGTGCGTGGCGGCGAAGCCGCACTCTCTCTCGGTCTGGTTGGTTGGGTTGGTACGGTTGGTTGGGTTGGTACGGTTGGTTGGGTACGGTAGCCTCCCACATGCAATCCTGTGTCAGCCACGTGCGTTGCACGTGTCGCTTTCATGCGTTCACGGTTCAACTGGCGACGCTGCACAAGCCTACCGGCATACTCATTCCAGTCATGCACAAGCAATCCTGTGGGCGTTTCATCCAGGAAGCCACTCTGAGTAAGGGCCAGGACAAATGTTTCTGCGGCGTCGGTCCACATAGCCCCATCTGCAATATCCTCCCGGGTAAAGCGCTCTAGGTTCCCGTCCTCCGCATACTTCAATGCCCAATGCCAGAGCAGATGAAGGTGTCCGACCGCTGTAGGAATAGACACCTGGAGACTTCGGGCTAGCCGTCGAGTCTTGGGGTGCTGCCCCACATCCTCATGGGACTCAATCCATGCCACTAGACCACTCCTCCTAGTCGAAGTTCTCCGCCATAAGCAAGGTCTGGCAGCCTGCACATTCGATGCTGATACAGCGGTGGCCCCAGTCCAGCAACTTCCCGCCATGAAGCATCTGAGGATATACGCCAGTGGCCGCAATGCCCTCTGGGTTGGTAATGCCTGGAAGATTGCCCACCCACTCCCAGTCGATTACCTCTCCGCAAAGAGGGCAGTCAAACCCGTGTATGGCTCCGTACCAGTTTGGAATGGGAATTATAACTAATACTTGACAAAACAGGCGTAATCAGCTATGATTGAGCTAGAGAAACAACGGGCAAGGAGAACGATTATGCCAGGTCCAGGCAAGTCTCACAGAACCGGAATCAGCCTGCTGGAACTGTTCAAGATGTTCCCTGACGAGGCGTCAGCCCGCCAGTGGTTCGAGGAAGCTCGCTGGCCTGGTGGCCGGGCTTGCGTCAAGTGCGGTAGCATCAATACCAGCGTAGTCCCTAACGACAAGCCGATGCCCTACTGGTGCCCGGACTGTCGCTCCTACTTCAGCGTCAAGTTCGGTACGGTCATGCAGGGCTCCAACCTGCCGATGCGGAAGTGGGCAATTGCGATCTATCTCGTGACCACGAACCTCAAGGGTGTCTCCAGCATGAAGTTGCATCGTGACCTGGATATTGCCCAAAAGAACGCTTGGCACATGCTCCACCGTATCCGCAAGGCCATGCAGGGCGGTGATCCTCTGTTCAATGGGCCCGTCGAAGCCGATGAAACCTTTATCGGGGGCAAGGAAACCAACAAGCACAAGGGCAAGAAGCTCCACACTCGCGGGACGGTTGGCAAGGCGGCCGTCGTGGGAATGAAGGACCGGGAGACTAACCAGATAACCGCCATGCCGGTAGAGTCCGTGGACAGGTCTACGCTCCAAGGGTTCGTGTATCAGCATACGTCAGCCGACACCATCGTCTACACGGACGAAGCGGCCGCCTACGCGGGGTTGAGGCGTTCCCACAAGGCTGTCAACCACTCGGCCAAGGAGTTCGTTGACGGGATGGCCCACACGAACGGCATGGAGTCGTTCTGGGCGATGCTCAAGCGCGGATACCACGGCGTCTATCACCAGTTCAGCGTCAAGCACCTTCACCGCTACGTCGGGGAGTTCGAGGGCAGGCACAACGACCGGCCCCTGAACACCATCGACCAGATGGCGGAGATTGCCCGGGGTATGTTCGGGCAACGGCTCCGGTATCAAGACCTAATCGCGTGAAAACCACAGGAGAGGGTGGGCGTGAGATTTCCGGAACGTAGCGTTAACCTACCGCCCGGATTTGGGCTATTTGTTTGCGGCCTTCGGTTGGGAGCCGGTTACAGACCGCGACTCACCGGCCCATTGCCATTACGGGGCGAGCTTGTTCGTCAAGGCCTGTTAGCCTCTTTGCGAGCTCATTCATTTTGCGCACCTCCTTTCTGCCCATCCCCTCCTGTGGTTTCTGGTATCAATGCTTCCTCCTAATGGTGTAACACCCGATAGCTCGCCAAGGGATTGGAGGTTGACCTTACGCTCATTGCTGCGGCTTGACATCCATGATGTACGCAAACTGGTTCGACCTCTCCAAATAGGCCATCGTCAGGTAGATTTGAGAGAGATGCTCTCGCTGGACGAGATCCCCCGTTTCCACCATGCGTTCAAGGGCGTCGTCGAACCACGCGCCGACTTTTGCGGCATGGTCAGGCGCCGCTGCTGCAACCACGATGTCACGCGTGATGATTACCTGGTCGAGAGGGGCTGTCTGCCTGAACCATATTTCCACCGCCTCTAGCCCCATGCATGGGCCGAATAGGTCAACCATAATGGCACCACCGAGCGTCATCGTGGAGTGCCAATCCTCCGTGTGCCGGTTAAGTCGGCCCTGTGGCACCCAGCTTACCGATGAAGCGACGAGCGACTGATAGACCTGCGCGCACGTCACGCCAAGCGAAGGAACGTGTGTTGGCGTGCTCGGCGTAGGCGTGGATGTTGGCGCAAGAGTGGGTGTAGCGATTGGCGTGCTCGGCGTAGGCGTGGATGTTGGCGCAAGAGTGGGTGTAGCGATTGGCGTGCTCGGCGTAGGCGTGGATGTTGGCGCGGGTGATGAAGACGAACATGCAACCGTCAGAATCAGGACACCTAGGCCAATGAGCGCGACCCATAGGCATGCCAAGCGGGGTTGTAGAGGTATGGGGCCTCCTTGCAATGCTTGTCCCCTTTTGATATATTCTCCTTCAGGAGTAACGCAATGATGACGCTCAAGTTCGACGGGTCCGGCGCGACCGGGCAAATACAAGACCTTGAATCACTTCTTGGGGAACATGCGCCGCATATTCCGCCGGAGTTTGTCGATAACCTGACGGTGCTCCTGGAGGGTCTCACGGAGGCCCCTCACTTTGATGAGGAGCCCACAATCGGGGCATCTGAAATCGTCTACCGGCTCCAACTCCCCCAGCGTCTTCATGATGCGATAGCCACACTGAGGGCATGTGACGGGGAAAGAGGTGGTCATCATTCGTGTCACGACCTTCTGAATAGGGATGCTAGAATCATAGCTGATTACTTCAGCCCTGTCAAGAATTAGTTATAATTCCCATTATTAAGACAGCACGAGGGCTAAATTAAGAGAGTCTCCCACCCCTGCGCTAGGTTTCACCAAGCCCGATGGCAGCCCTGCTTCTTCAGCTGCTGCTCCCCTTTCTTCCTGGCCATGTTGGTACACCTCTGCTGGGGTCCGGTAGCCCAAAGCCTGGTGAGGCCTCTGCCGGTTGTAGAACTCCAGGTAGGCATTGATCCCAGTTCGGGCCTCGGCGACGGTCTGGTAAGCTTTCAGATACACCTCCTCGTACTTGATGCTCCGCCACAGCCGCTCCACGAAGATGTTGTCCAGGTACCTACCCTTACCATCCATGCTGACCTGGACCCTCTGCTCCTGCAACGTCTGGGTAAAGGCCTCACTGGTGAACTGACTCCCTTGGTCGGTGTTGAATATCTCCGGTCGTCCCTTACCCAGGGCTTCCTCCAACGCCGCCACGCAGAAGCTGGTGTCCATGGTGTTGGAGAGCTTCCAGGCCAGCACGTGCCGGCTGTGCCAGTCCATGATGGCCACCAGGTACAGGAAGCCCTTCGCCATGGGGATGTAGGTGATGTCCGCGGCCCAGACCTGGTCGACCCGATTAACCTCCACTCCCTTCAGCAGATAGGGAAAGATCCGGTGTCCCGGCGCTGGTTTGCTGGTGTTGGGACGCCGGTAGATCGCTTCCAGACCCATCAACCGCATCAGCCTTCGAACCCTTTTTCGGCTCACCAGATAGCCCTGTTGCAGCAGCCAGGCCTTCATCTTCCTGGAGCCGTAGAAGGGGGTCTTCAAATACTGACGGTCCATCAGGGCCATCAACTCCAGGTCTTCTGCCCTGGTCGGTACCGGCCGGTAGTACACCGAGGCCCGGCTGACGTCCAGCAGGATACATTGACGCACCAAAGACAGCTGCTGGTGGTCTCGGTCTATCATGGCTCGCCGTATGCTGCGACTCATAGACCGGACCTTTCCGACAAAAAATCGCGTTCCACCTTCAGCTGGCCGATGTGCCGGTAGAGGTGGTTAATCTGAGCTTCCTTGGCTTTCTCCTGGGATTTCTGATTGGTGGCAAATAGCTCCGGGGCTCCTTCCACCAGGGCCCTTTTCCAGGCGTGAATCTGACTGGGATGGACCTCAAATTGGCTGGCCAGCTGGGCGATGGTCTCTTCCCCCGCAAGGGCGGCCAGGGCCACCTTGGCCTTGAACGCCGGACTGTGCTTATTCCTCGTCTGCTTCATGTCCTGCTCCTCCACGTCGGTTAGTTGCCGGTTATTTTGGGAGCTGGACTCTCTCTTAGCCAGTTGTCTAGTTTTTGGGTACCACCTCAGTGAGGCAGTGGAGGCTCTCACGGACGGAAGCGTCAACAGGTGGATCATATTCATCCTGTGGCTGGTCTTCTCTCCTGCTGTCTGGTTTATTACTCAGACGGAGCTGAACAAACGGGCTTCTGAACCCGCGTAGATGTAGAAACCAACATGCCTGGAAGACAAACCATGATTCCACAAAGAACGTTAATACTGACCCTGCCCGCGTGGACCCCGTAGCACCCGGCCCACCAAACTGGACAAAATCAAGAACCTTCGTGCTGAGGTTCCAGTTGGTGCTGTAGATGGGCCAACTTTATACTCAGGGTACTACGAAGCACCCACCCGCATGCCCGCGGAGTCCTGCACGACAGAACAAGGATGGGTCCCCAGTTCCTCCACGCTGTAAGACGGCCTACGGTTGCCAGTTACGGTCGTGCTGCCCCCGGAGGCCATGACCTTTACGTGGTCGGCGCCGTCCTTGATGAGTTCTCGCGCGGTGCGGACCCCGTCCACCGCTTGGTTTCACCAGAAGAAGTGGCCGCCGGTGATGGTTACGGGACGGCCGCAGAGGTAGAGCCGGGGCGTGGTGGCGTAACCCCACCGCGCTCCCTCCCGCAAGTCGAAGGTGATCCGGCGACGCAAACCGCCCAGGATTATATTGTTCGCAACGCTCATCGCCAACTCTTGCAGGCAGCGTGTGATCTACGCACGTTTACCTGGTTGTGGCGTCCGAATCCTTAAGGGGTAGTCCCAGAAGCTCAGTGATGAAGACCTTCTCATCCATGGAAAGGGGGACGATAACAAACTCGCCGTCCAAAGAGACTCCCTTCAATTCCATCTCCACAGCCATCTCGTTTTCCAGACCCTCGTCGAAGGCATCCAACGCGGAATTGGCGGCCTCTTCATCTCGGAAGATAAATACTAATCTGCCATCCACCTCAGAGCCATCGCCTGACCCGAAGAACAGACCAGCCCCTCGGCACCCGCTAACGTCGGGAACCAGACACTTGTCAAACGCCACGGTGAGCATGAGGTTGGCGTTGCCCACGATTCCGGCGGCCACCGCCGTGGGGCCGTACTGCCCGCTGGCGCTCTGGGCGGCGATGCCCTGGACGAACTCGACCTCGCCCACAGAGCGCATTTCCTCTGGTCCCCGGGCCCGGTAGGGGTGGCATTCTATGAACACCGTCTAGACGACATTGTGGCCCCCTGCCAGGTCCTGGGCAAGCTGGTCCAGCAGGTAACGGTCGCCCTCCCGGTCCCAGAAGTGGTGGTGCGGGTCGCAGATGAGCAGGCCTGGTTCCAACGGATCTTCCACCGACTGCGCCAGCCAGGAATCACGTTGTCTTACCATGTCTCCTCGTAGCCGCCGCCTTCCGGTATGCTCGCTACTGATGCGGCGGGCTCCCTTTCAATGTCTTGGCCCTATCGGGCCGCCTGAACAGAGCGGAAAAGGCCGGTTCAGGTGGTCCCCCGTGTCTGGGCACGGGGGCTTCGGCTAGGCTAAGGAGAAGAACTCCATGACCGGGCCAAAGGCCTCGGGTTCCATCAGGGTGGGTGCATGACCCACGCCGGGCACTTCCACCATGCGGCAGTCCTGCATCTCCGCCTCCGTGCGCTGGGCTATCTCCGGCGACAGCAGGTCGCTGTCGCCGCCCCGCACCAGCAGCACCGGGCCGGGGATGCGCCGGGCCAGGTTCCAGGACGCTTCCGGGTCGGGACGGCGGGGGTTGGTGCGGACCGCCGGGCCGGGCCTTTACCGTATGACCGGCGGTGGCCCGCTGGTCGGCGTCATTGAGCGTCCTGAAGCCGACCCGTTGCTCGCAGTGCCAGGCTATCACCTCTTCCATCGTCTCAAAGGTGTTGACCGCATCCCGGGTGCTGGTGGCGATGCGGTTGCCGCCCCGGGGGTCAATCTCGGGGCCGATGTCGTTCAGTACGGTTCGCTCCACCCGGTCGGGGTAGGTCCCGGCGTAGGTCAGGGAGATGCGGCCACCCATGGAGGTGCCGACCAGCGACATGCACTCGAAACCCAGGGCCTGTCGCAGCCCTTCCAGGTCGGCGACGTAGGCGTCGTTGGAGTAGTTGGCGTCGGCGGCCCAATCGCTGTCGCCCCGGCCGCGGACATCAACGGATATTACGTGGTAACGGGGCACGAAGTGGGGTGCAAGGTTGTCGAAGGCGTGGGCGTTACCGCTCAGGCCATGGATCATGACGACCGGCGGCGCCCCGGCATCGCCCCACTCCAGGTAGTGCAGGTTGAGGTCGCCAACCTTTACGAAACGGTCTGTTGCCTCGGTGGTCCGCATGGTCATAGGGCCTCCATATGTTTATGGGACTGGTACTCCTCTGCCAAGAGCGAAAATCGGACCAGAGCCCGTGCGAGTTCCATCTTCTATATCTCAAGTCCTGTCAGCTACTATATTACCCGTCATTCCGGCTTTTGCGGGATTCCAGAAACCTTACTAGGGGTCAATCAGCATACCAAAGGGATTCTGGATACCGGCTTTCGCCGGTATAACGGGTAACCGGCACTCTTGTCGTTTCAATCCGATAACCCTGGTCCACAAATCCCCTGGCTCTGCCGGGAGATTCCCCTAGCCGCAGGCGGGTATGACCTCTGCCCCGAACAACCGTATTGCCTCCATTATCTTCTCGTGGGGTGGGCCTCCCGAGTGGGCATGACGCAGCCGCAGCAGGAAGTATTCCGCGCCCACCGCCTCGCTCCAGCGCCGGAACTCCGCCACGCATTCATCCGGCTCCCCCAGTATCAACCAGTCCGGCCCAAGGTTGTCCAGGGTGATCTCGTCCTCCGACCCGATGCCACGGAACTCCGGCAGGCCGTTGCGCCAGTAATACCTGTAGGCCGTCATCACCTCCGGGCCGTAAACCGCCGCGGCCTCAGCCCGTGTCTCCGCCACCCAGGCGTCCCGCATCAGCGCCACCCGCGGCTCACGGCCTGCCCGTACCGCCGCCTCCCGGTAGGTCTCCACCAACCCGATGGTGCTGGCTAAGTCGGTGCTGGGTCCGGCCACGAACCCGTCGGCCTTGCGCCCAGCCCGGCGCGCTCCCGGCAGGGTGCTGGCCCCGATCCACAGGGGAGGAGCGGGCTGCTGGAAGGGACTGGGCCGGATGTGCAGGTTTTCCAGTTGGTGGTGCTCGCCGTGGAAGGAGAAGGGTTCCCCGCTCCAGCAGTGGCGGATGATCTCCACCCCCTCTTCGAACCGGCCCACCCGCTGGCGCACCGGCACCTCGAAGGGCCGGAAATCCGCCTCCTGGTATCCCAGGCCCACGCCCAGGATGATTCTCCCCTTGGACACCAGGTCCAGGGTGATCACGTCCTCCGCCAGGTGTACCGGGTTGTGCAGGGGCAGCAGAATTACCGACGTGCCCACCTTCAAGGTGGTGGTCTGAGCGGCCACCGCCGTGGCCACGATCAGCGGTGACGGCAGGAACCCGTCCCGGTCCTGGTGGCGCTTCCCTAGGTGTTTTTATACGAATTTGAGAGTTTACCTACCCCTGTCAGCTCCTTGGCTGAGAGCGGACTGCCTAACAAAATCCGGGCGGCGAAATATCCCTGCGCATGGCACGCGCTTGGGTCAGTAAGGAATGGCCCTTACCCCGCCGAGGACTTGGGGGTTAGCACCCTGTTGGCCAAGTGGGGCGCATGGCTAACCATAATTAAATGCAGCAAGACCGGATGGTTTCCGGGTGCAGGCTGGTTTTCCGCTGGTCCCCACCTTCGAGAGAGCCCTGCGTCTCGCTCTCCAAGGTTTGGATGCTCACCGTAGTAGGTAGCGCGGGCAGTTCCTAAACCCGAATCCACCGAAGGACGGCCTTGGGGACAGCCCTTGAAGAAGCTAGCGGGTGCTCCTCTGAATCTGGGATAATGGTTTTGGAACAGAAACCCGCCCGGAAACAAGGAGCACCCAATAGATGCTGCCACAGAACAAACCCGACCGTATCCGCATCCTCTTTGACGACCATCGCCTGGTGGCCAATGCCGGCCTGCTCCTGCCGGCCACCCTAGCCCGGCACCTGGGCCTGCGGGAACTCGTCGACCATCACCTTGACCTCGGCGGAGCGCCGGGACGGGCGAACACTGGGGACAAGATGCTGACGCTGGTCGCTTCCGCGCTGGCAGGCGGCGACTGCATCGACGACGCCGATGCGCTGCGCGCTGGTGGGACGGTCGGTGTTCTAGGCTGCGTGGTCAAGGCGCCATCCACCCTGGGGACCTTCCTGCGCAGCTTCCGGTGGGGGCATGTCCGTCAACTCGACCGCGTGAGCCGCCAGTTGTTGGCCCGGGCCTGGGCCGCTGGGGCCGGACCCGGCGACTCGCCCCTGACCATCGACCTGGACTCGACCATCTGCGAGACCTATGGGCTGGCCAAGGAGGGAGCGCGCCACCACGGCTATACCGGCGCCCGCGGCTATCACCCACTGCTGGCCATTGCCGCCGGCACCGGCGAGGTGCTGATGTCCCGGCTGCGCGAGGGCCGGGCCAACACCGCCCGTGGCGCCGCCCACTTCCTGCGTGAGACGGTGTGGCGGGTGCGCTACGGCGGGGCCAGGGGACAACTCACGGTGCGGGCCGACAGCGGCTTCTACGCCCACACTGTCGTTGCCGCCTGCCGGGAAATGGATGTCCGCTTCTCTATCACCATCCGCCAGCGCGCCAGCCTGCGGGACCCGATCGAGGCGATACCAGAGGAGGACTGGACTCCCATTCCCTACTGGATGGACGGCGCCGCCGATGTCGCCGAGACGACTTACACCCCGTTCCAGACCAAGCCGGACGCCGCGCCGGTGCGGCTCATTGTCCGGCGGGTGAAGCCGACGCCCGGTTCCCAGCTCGCCCTCTTCGCCAGATACAGCTATCACGCCTTCATCACCGACCGCGATGGGGAGACGCTGGAACTGGAGGCCGATCATCGCCGCCACGCCGAGGTCGAGAACGCCATACGCGACCTCAAGTACGGCGTCGGGCTGAACCACATGCCGTCGGCGCGCTTCGCCGCCAACGGCGCCTGGCTGGCGGTCCAGGTGATGGCGCATAACCTGGCCCGCTGGACGGCGCGGATTGGTCTGGGCGAGCGGACCGTGATCACCAAGACCCTCAGGCGGCGGGTCTTCGCTCTGGTGGGACGGATCACCCGCTCGGCGCGCCGCCTCACTTTGCATCTCCCCCGGCGCTGGCCTTGGGAAACCCAGTTCAGTCGCGCCTTGGCCCGGCTGCAAGCCATTCCGTTCCCGGCCTGACGGCCAGCCTGCAACTGACCCAACGTCCCCGCAATCTCGCGCCACCCCGGTCGCGAGAGTCCCCTGCTGCGTATCCTCTCGCCATCCCGCGCATCGCAACTCCCGCATAGGGCCTTAGGGGCCCTGTGCGGCGACTGAAGACCGTCCGCCGGCCTCCCATCTACCCCAAGACCCCAGGCCATCTCCCCTGTAGCTCCCTCACCCACCCCCTTCCGCTGTCCTCACGCCGTCCATCCGTGTCCTTCGGTGGATTCGGGCTAAACCTGTGATGATGACAACGGACCCGGCAAAAATGGCAAGGCCGGAAGTCTGTCAAAAGGGGGTAATATGACCAGGATATTAGTAGTAGACGACGAACTGGAGGTCCGAGAGGTGGTCAAGACCGCTCTTCAGCGAAACGGTTACCAGGTAATGGAGGCCGCCGATGGCATAGAGGCCTATGCAGCCGCTGCTGACGCCGCCGTGGCCGAAAAGCCGGACCTGATAGTCTTGGACTTAATGCTGCCCAAATTGAACGGCTTTGAGGTGCTGGAAAAGCTCAAGCAAAATCCTCAAACCTCCTACATACCGGTGGTGATTCTTACCGCCCGCGGGCAATCCCAGGACGAAACCAGGGCCTTGCGCTCAAGAGCGACCGATTATATGACCAAGCCCTGGTCAGCCGACGAGTTGTCCGATAGGGTCCGTCTCGCATTGGATCAACGGCGAATCGCCAAGCCCCACACATTCAAGTCTGCCGAGCGAGTCACCGACTCCCGGCGGAACTGGACCCAAGCTAGCTAACCTCTTTAATAGAGCCCTTTAAGGCGGCGCCCCGGCTACAGGGCGCCGTCTATACTTATGTCCAGCAGCGACGGTTTCCCGCTGGCGATGGCCTCTTCCGCCAGACGTTGCAAGGCGTCCGGATCCTCAACTTTCAGGCTGGAAACCCCCATGGCTTGGGCGATATCCGCCAAGGGTAGGGCGTTGGGGAAGTCCATGCCCACGTACTCGCTATCCCGCTCCCGGTCCTCCAGCATCCGCCTCAGGTAGATGTCCATGTTAAGTTTAAGAATCCGGTAGGACCGATAGTTGCAGATGGCGTAGGTGACCGGGATATTGTACCGGGCGGCGGTCCACAATGCTTGCACCGTGTACATGGAGGCCCCATCTCCTACCACCGCCACCACCGGCCGGTCCGGGTTGGCGAGCTGCATCCCCAAAGCACCGGGCATGGCCCAGCCCAAGGCTCCGCCCTGGATACCGTAAAAAGAACCGGGCTCGTCAAAACTCATCGCGCGCATCAGGGCTGGGCGGGAGGTTACAGCTTCATCGGCGATGATGGCATTGCTGGGCAGAGCTTGCCCCAGCTCATGCATCATGCGCTCGACGGCCATGGGACGCCGGTCCCAGTGCTCCTTGAGATTCCGCTCCGCCCCCTGATGGTAGCGGCTCCGCTCCTCGGCCAGGGTGGCGGCCCGGGTGGCAGCGGCTTCCTTCGCCTGTCCCGACATATCCTGATCTAATGCCTGGGACAGATCTTCCAAACCGGCCTTGGGGTCGCACAGGATGCCCACCTCCGTAGGGTAGATCTTCTCCACTTCCCTGGCGTTGCTGTCCAGATGAATCAGCTTGGTGCTCGGGCCTATGAATGGCTCGGGCACGTATAGGAAGGAAGAGAAGACGTTGGTGCCAACGGCCAGCACCACGTCGTCGGCGGCCAGCTGCTGTCGCGTGGCGGCGCTGTTGAGGTTAAGCATGCCGCCGAAGAGGCTGTGGCTGGTGGGGAAGTTTACCTCGGTGTAGGCCGCGGCATAGACCTTGGCCCCAAGTTGCTCGGCCACCTTGCCCATTTCCGGGACTGCCGCGGATTGGGCGATGCGGTCACCGATGACAATGACCGGATTTTCCGCTTGGGAGAGCAACTCAGAAGCATGGGCTACCGCATCCATGTCGGGCCGGCTCCGGAAATACCCCGGCGATGACGGGATGATGTCGGCGTCCACCTCCTCATCCAGCGTGTCCCACGGGAAGGAAAGAAACACCGGACCGGTGGGCGGAGTTTTGGCCTCCTTAAAGGCCCGGCGAATCACCATGGGAATGTCCAAGGCATGGCGGATCTCCGCGCTCCACTTGGTGTACTGGGAGGTCATCTCCACCAAGCTACCCGAGAGCACCGGCTCGGTCAGCAGCATGCGGGTATCCGAGTTGCCCGCCGTCAATATTACCGGCGTGCCTCCGCGATAGGCGTTGTAGAGGGCGCTGATGCCGTTGGCCAAGCCGCCGGCGATGTGGATGTTGGCGAAGGCAGGCCGTCCGCTGGCCCGGGCATAGCCATCGGCCATCCCGACCGCGGTGCCTTCTTGCAAAGCCTGAACGTATTTTATCTGGGGATAGTCCTGTAGCCCGTCAAGAAAAGGGGTTTCGCTGGTACCAGGATTGCCGAAGATGTGCTCGGTGCCCTCGGCGATCAGCATCTGGGCTAGGAGTCTGTCCGAGAAACAATGTTCTAAGCGATATGCGTCATTAGTGGAGTGTAAAGATGCTAATTACTCCACGACAAAGTCCAGATTACTGTAAGCAGGTTATTGCGTGGCGGTTTTCGTCTCCAGGAACGAATCCTCGGACAGACTCCTAGGGCATGCTTGCCGGTCATTCTTGGCATGGCAAATCCTTTCAGATTGAAGTATTGGGCGGGTCAGCCAGCTCCGGACAGCCAGCTACTGATAGATCATCCATTCCAACAAGTTGTCGTCCGGGTCTCTAGCGTAGAGGCTAACCGCCGGCAGGCGTCCCCCTTGGCGAGCTCCCTTGCGGGGACCAGGCCCTCGGATCACCTCCACTCCCAAATCGGCCAACATTTTTTGGCATTCCTCGACGGCGCCATCCCAGACGAAACAGATGCCGGTGCAGCCTGGCACGGCGGTGGGCCCCCGCAGGGAGGCGGTGTAGCCTTCCGGATGGACGTTGATTTTGGAGTCGCCGATTTGAATGGAAAAGATATTGGCCGTACCCGCCCGCCATTCCGCTTCGTCGTTGATGGTGAAGCCCAGTTCCTTGTAAAACTGCATGAGACGCTCGGCGTTGGCGGTGGGCATGGCAATGTGGTCGATGCCTACAGTTGGCATGATAGCAGAGCCTCCATTATTGGATAGCTTAGGTTGAATGGCCGGTGTTGAGTCGATGGCTCAAAATGACCCATGTCATTCCGAAGGAGCCCCTTCCGCGGAAGGGCTCAGGTGCTCTGAAAATAGTCCCTTCGCCCTTCGACAGACTCAGGACCAACGGGATCCCTACCGCTCGTGGTGAGCCCTGCGCACCTGACCTACAAGAGACTTCCAGAGCCCGCGCAGCTCCTCACTGGTGCGCTGTTGCCGAACTCCCTTTGGAGCCTGCCAACTCCTCGGGTTGAAATACTCGCCCGGAAGGTCGATCAGTGGACGAGGAAACCCTGCGTCCCCGTGCGCTGGCATTGCGGGGAAGAAGCTGAACATCCCCCCTACTGGATCTTCTGGTGTTGCTCCCCTGTAGAGCCTGAAAGAGGCCTGCTCGTTGTCTACAAGCGGGCCACAGGTCACCGTAAGAAATGCCTCAGGCGCCGCATCTGCTAACACTCGGCGCGCCTCTGGTGCTGAGTACGTGAGGGAGTCAGCGACTACGAGCACTGTGTCGATGAACGGCATCCGGCTGAGGAAGTCGAGTAGTTGTACGTCAGAGAGGGCCATATGTCGAACCTACCAGTTCTGGAGGCGTCAGCGGCAGCCGCTCAAACACTGTAAGCGTAAGCGCTCGACCTCCCTTATAGCCAGTATAGCCATGTGAATGGCGGCGACGTCACCTCATTCGGTTGGCAGTGCCGATCCCCCGAACCACTACGGGAGTGGGTTCGGCTGAGACGACCTGGCGCTCCAGGGTCTGCCCCAAAATTATGGATGCGTTGGCCGCTCGATTCCATTATTATATACTGTAGAAGCACTGACGCTGGAGCGGCACAGCAGGGAGTTGCAAGCGCCAACTGGTCACCATTGTTGCAGGCACGTCGGCTCAAGGATCGTGGCAGAGGCATTGGCACCTCTCAACTACCAGAGTTCTAAAGAAGGAAATGTCGGAAACCGGCGGCACTTCCGTACCGGCCGCCCATAGCATGGAGGCAGTTTGACGAACACAGCGCCTATCCTTGAGGTTCACGACCTGGTGAAGGACTTCGGCGGAGTGCGGGCCGTTGACCATTGCTCCCTGCGGATCAAGCGGGGCGCGATCACGGGGATAATCGGCCCCAATGGGGCGGGCAAGACGACTTTGTTCAACCTGGTTTCCGGCGCGATGTCTCCGACCAGCGGGCAAGTCATCTTCGACGGCCGGCGCATCGACAAGATGGGAATGCACCAGACTTTCGGTCTGGGCCTTGTGCGCACCTTCCAGATCCCTAGGGAGATGAAGCGCATGACGGTGCTGGAAAACCTTATGCTGGTACCCGCTCCACAGACGGGCGAACACATCTGGGCATCTTGGTTGATGCCCCGGAAAGTGGCCCGTGAGGAGCGCCAGATCGAGGTACAGGCGATGGAAGTCTTGGAGCTGCTCACCCTATCTCACCTGGCCGACGAGTACGCCGGGAATCTGTCCGGCGGCCAGAAGAAGCTGCTGGAGCTAGCACGCGTCCTTATGGCCAAGCCCAAGATGGTGCTATTGGACGAACCCGGCGCCGGAGTCAACCGTACGCTGCTTCAAGGCATCTCGCAGAACATACTTCTGGCCAGCGTCGAGCGGGACATCACGTTCGTAATCATTGAGCACGACATGAGATTCGTCATGGCTATGTGCGACCCGATTATCGTCATGGCCAACGGCGCCGTAATTGCGGAAGGAACGCCGCTACAGGTGCGGCAAAACCCGCAGGTGCTGGAAGCATATCTGGGAGGCTCAACCGGTGACACTGCTTGATGCCTGCGGCGTAGTGGCCGGGTATGGAGAGACCGAGATACTACACGGTGTGTCTATTACCGTGGGCATGGGCGAGGTCGTCACGATCATCGGCCCCAACGGCTGCGGGAAATCCACCTTGATGAAGGCCATCGTAGGTCTGATTCGGATGCGATCGGGCAGCATCATGTTCCGGGGCGAGGACATATCTGGGATTCAACCGGATCAGGCGGTGCGCACTGGCTTGTCCTATGTCCCCCAAACCGGCAACGTCTTTCCTTCACTGAGCATCCGGGAGAACCTGGATATGGGCGCTTTTATCCGTCGCGACGACTACCGGGGACGCATCGACGAGATGTTCGAAATCTTCCCAGACCTTGCCATGCGGCCGGGCCGCAAGGCGGGAACCTTGTCGGGTGGCCAGCGCCAGATGCTGGCCCTCGCCCGCGCGCTGATGCTGGACCCTGCGCTGATACTGCTGGACGAACCCTCCGCCGGGCTCTCTCCAGAGATGATGGGCCTGGTCTTCGAGCGCATCAGGGACATTAATCGAAGCGGCGTAGCCGTGCTGCTGGTAGAGCAAAACGCCCGCGAAGCGCTGCGAATGTCGCACCGAGGCTACGTTCTGGTTGCGGGGGAAAACCGGCTGGACGACACCGGCCCTGACCTGCTGGACAACCCGCAAGTAGCCAGTCTGTACCTAGGAGGCTAATCAAGACGTGCGCTCAGAAAGTCAGAGATGACTACCCTGCGCGATATCGCCCGACAAATCGGCTCGGCCTGGACGCCAGCGCACACCACTGCCGTCATAGTGTTGGCGGCGCTGGCCATTGGCTTCCTGCCTTTCGTCAAGATGGGGCTGGTGGTCAACGGCATTTTCCTCGGGGCCATCATCGCCCTAGGCGCTATCGGCTTGACCCTGATCTACGGCATCCTCAATTTCGCCAACATCGCTCACGGCGACTATATGACCTTGGGAGCGTACGCCGCGCTGTTCATTATCGGCAGCCTGCTTCCGAAGATTGGAGTTGAGGGCGAGGGTCTGGGGCCATTCACATTCGGCTACCCTCTGCTCATTGCCTTGCCGATAGCGGCGGCGGTCATCGCCGCGGCGGCAATCGCTCTGGACGTGGTAGTGTACCGTCGGCTGCGGAACCGAGGCGTGAACGCCGTAGTGGTTTCAATGGCCTCGCTGGGAGTAGCCATCGCGCTGCGCGGGTTGGTGCAGCTGATTTGGGGAGGAGATGTCCAGCGCTTGCCGAGGGAGACCCGGCAGGTGTTTCACCTACCCATGGACGTGCGGATACCGCCGGACGCTATCTTCATCGCCATCGTGGCCGTCATCCTCGTGGTGGCGTTGTATCTGGTGCTGAGCCGCAGCAAAATGGGCAAGGCCATGCGCGCCACAGCGGACAACCCCGACCTAGCCCTGGTCAGCGGCATCGGTACCCAGCGCGTCATATGGTGGACTTGGGGAATGGGCGCGGCGTTGGCCGCCACCGCTGGCATCCTGCTGGCCGTATTTCAGGCGAACATGCTGCCCATAATGGGCTGGAAGTTCCTCATCCCTCTGTTCGCCGCCGTAATCCTGGGAGGCACCGGAAGCCCATACGGCGCGCTGGTGGGTGCCTTCGTCATCGGAGTAACGTCTGAAGTTTCGACTCAATGGATCAACCCCAGCTACAAACCCGCGGTAGCCTTCGCGCTGATGATTATGGTGCTGCTGGTGCGGCCGCGCGGAATTTTGGGAGGAGCACGGAGCTGAATTGGAAGTAATCGGCATCCTCTATTACCTGGTGGGCTTTGCCATCATGGCGGGCATCTATTCCGTCTTCTCCCTGGGGCTGAACGTTCATTGGGGGTTCACCGGGCTATTCAACATCGGAATCGCCGGATTTTTTGCGCTGGGCGCCTACGCATCGGCGCTGTTGACCACCTCGTCGCCGGACCCGACGCTGTTCGAGGACTTCAAGTTCGGCGGCAACTGGTCCAGTCTGAGCTATCTGGACTTGGGCATCGACGTCTGGTTCGTCTTTGGACTGGTGGCAGCAGCATTGTGCTGCGGAGTGATTGCGCTGGTCATTGGCTACGTTGCTCTGCGGCTGCGCGACGATTATCTGGCGATAGCCACGCTGGGAATCGCCGAGACAGTACGCCTCTTATTCCTGAACGAAAAGTGGCTGGCCAACGGCTCCAAGGGGCTGTACAGAATCCCAAAGTTTCTGGGCGACTGGATAGCGCCGGACATCTACAACTACCTGTATCTAGCGGTAGTGATCGTCACGCTGGCGGCGCTCTATCTGGCGGTGCAACAGGCGGTCAACTCTCCCTGGGGACGGGTGCTGAGGGCCATTCGCGAGGACGAGACGGCCGCCGAAGCCAGCGGTAAGGATGTATTCAAGTTCAAGCTCCAGGCGTTCATCATGGGCGCGATGATCATGGGTATCGGCGGCGCGCTTTATGCCCACCACATCCGCTTTCTCTCCCCGCTAACCTTCGACCCGCTGCTCGCTACCTTCGTGATCTGGGCCATGCTGATGGTGGGCGGCTCTGCCAACAACAAGGGGGCAATCCTGGGAGCGTTCGTGGTGTGGGGAATCTGGACCGGCACACAGTCCCTGCCCGGCATACTTTCCGATCCCAGCTTCCGACTCTTCATGATAGGCGCGCTCATCGTGGCGGTGATCCTGCTTCGCCCCGGCGGCATCCTGAGCGAGCAGCGCCATGTCGCCCGACGCGGGTTCCCTCCAGATGCTGCTGGCTAGGGATGGCGAACGCGACGATGGTCCAACTCGCTTGATCCGTGGCGATGTGCCCGCGCCGAATAACATGCGCCGGGTCGCCGAGAATCTGCTCTCAGCGTCCCGGCGCAATCGCTAGGAGTCTAGTTTCGGCCCGCGCTGGATTTATTGGCCCAAGTCAACCGGCACTTGGCGATCCGAAACGATCTCGCCGCCTTCGATCTTCCACACTTCGATGTGGCCTGTGATGACGTCACCGTTCTCGTCCAAGTCAACCGAGCCGGCAGCTCCCTCGTAGTTAATGTCCTTGCCATCGGCGATCAGCTCCATGGCCCGCTTGATGCCCTCCTCTCCGGGCCTCACCACCTCGCCGGGGGGATTGGCCACGTCCCGGAGGGCGTCGCGAATAGCGGCAGAGTCCGTGGTGGTGTCGGCCTTGGCCGCAGCCAAGCCGATAAGGATCATCGCGTCGTAGGTTTCGTTCATGAAGGGATGCTCAGGCTCCATGTCGTAGGTCCTCATATAGGAGTCAATGAACGCCTGGGTTGACGGGTTGGCCTCGAAGCCCGGCCCGGTGCCATAGCTGCCTTCCAGAAGGTCCCAGCCGATGACTGCGAAAGATTCGGGGATCTTGGTGCCGTCCACGAACAAGAAGGTGTCCGCATAACCGCCTTCCAGGGCCTGGCGTAGGTAAATCTCGGCCTGCTGGTAGCTGATAGCGATCAGGACGTCAGGGTCGCCTTCGGTGGCCTTCTCCAACTCGGAAACGAAGGTAGGTTGGCTATCTTCGTGAGGCACCGAAGCGATTACCGTGCCACCCAATGCGGTAAACGATTCCGTGAACTGGGCCGCCAACCCTTCCCCATATGCGTTATTAATGTACAGGATGCCCGCGCTCTCGTAGCCCAACTCCTTGGCCAAATCCGCCAGAACCACGCCCTGAGAGGCGTCGGACAGTGAAGTACGGAACAGGAAATCGTTATCTTCCAGCACGGTTATGGCGGGCGCGGTCGATGCGCCGGAAACTTGCAGCACGCCGTTGGGGACGGTCACCGAAGTGGCGACAGGTATAGTTACACCGCTCGCCAACGCCCCCACGATCGCCACCACTCCCTGGACATTCACCAACTCCTCAGCCGCGGACACGCCCTGGACCGGATTAACTGCGGTGTCGCGGTGAACCAAGACCACGGAGCCGCCCTGGATACCGCCAGCACGGTTGATGTGGTCCGCCGCCAGGCCGATACTGTTTGAGTGGGACTCGCCGAAGTAGGACAGCGACCCGGTGAGGGCGTTGAGGTGGCCGACAATCAACGGATCAGGCGCCTTTTCAGGTTCACTCTCGCAAGCGGCCACTGCCACAGTCAAAACGGCAAGCAGAGCAACTACCACCAAACGGAACTTATCGATCTTGAACACCTTCCCTCCTCCTCAGGCTGATGCCATTTGCCAACCAGGATGAACGGGTTGAATGCAAAGGAGATTCGTCTCCTCAATACATTTCATATGATACATCGTCACCCTCTGATCAACAACGATTGCCCTGCTGCCGGTCTACCGGCCTGTCAGGAAGTTTACCTCTATGCTGAATGTCTCGGCGTGGATATCGCTCACCCCGGTGGAGTGTTAAGTGGGCGGCGCTTTGCGGAAGCCTGTCGAACATGGTCGCTGTCCGGCCTGCTCCACCATTGATGAACACGAGGTACGGTTCTGTTGACTCTCGTACCATCCAGAACCGAAGATCAGGCCGTCGTGCTTGACTACCCACGTGTGCTTCTACTCTTCCTTCTCAGTTGTAGGGTTCAGATAGACGTAACCGACCCACTTACCTTCCTCTGTTGCCGTCAGCATGTCCTCGCCGAAGTTGTAGCTATTCACGTCCGTTCCCAACGGCCCTTTGATGTCTTCGCCTACGTTCGCAGACACCGTCGGGTGCACTATTACACAGTCGTTCTCGTCGAAGACGAAAACTTACCACTCGCCGTCCACGCTCTCCATCGTGCCGTGGTAGGCGAGGGCCGCGTCGCGCCCTTCGGCCTCGTAACGATCGATGGCCTGTGCCACGAACGCCTTGGTAAACTCCGCTGGATCGTCGGACTTGGAGATGGGCATGGGAGTGGGCGCGTCGCCGCTGCGTCCAGCGACGGAGAGAATCAGCACGCCCATTGGGACTAGACTGACCCTGGCGGCCATCGAACTTCTCGAACGAAGCAAATCGTTACCCCCCTTCTGTCCACTCAACGGCGCGGGGCTAGCCAATCCAGCCCCACTCTCGGAACCACACTCGCCTGACCATTGGTGAGTATAGCGGATTCTGATAATCAAGGGGGGCGTGCGCAACCACGCCGAAGCGTTGGGGGCAGCCCTGCTATAGCGCCAACCTAAACCTGAGCACGAAAGTTCTTGATTTTGTCCAGTTTGGTGGCCCAATCCCCACTCCAATGGTAGAAGAGGGGCCGAGGATGAGGGTTGCCGAGAGCGTTAGGTCCAGCCTAACGACGCCTCACAAGTACGTACACCACGATCCCCCCTACTACAAAGACAGTCGCAGCGACCACCAGAACGATTATCCACGCCCTGCCGACGCCCGTGTCCTGTGGTTGTTCGGGCGCTGGTCCGCCCGTCCCGGCTTGAGGAGCACGCCCTGCCCCGAGCGCATCGATGTCAGCTTGCGCTTGCCCGAGGAGGGCTGTTCGACTGCATATGCCACTGGTGTAGCCGCCGTCAGCATAATTGCTGTCGTGACCAAAGACGATGTACTCCTCTCCTTCGATGAAGGTGAACCCGCAACTCCCGCCGGTTGGTGGTGTGGTGATATACATTTCCTCATGGACAGTGCCTTTCCACACCACGTTGACCTCAAAGCCAACAGTGGTGTGGTCCTCAGGGGAGACAGACGTTGCATCAGGGTCGAAGGAGTGTCGAACCGAGACCACTCTCCCCGCGAAGACTGCAGAAGACTTCTCCAGTTCTTCGGAAGCAGTCCCGGGTTGCGCACACTTACACGCGTAAACCTGCTCGGGGTTCCCAAGGAACCAGAGGATACCCACCAAGAGCGCGAGGCTCACTGCGGTTACTGATGCAGGCGTGAACCCAATCCACTGCCGTTTTGCAAACACTGGCCGCATGACCTATTCCCTTTTCTCCTGAGTGGCTCTGTTATATGCCTCTATATAAGTAGGACGTTACGAGAACCTGAATGGTTCCAAAGAGTCTGCGTCTGCCGTGAGGTGAGGGATTCATCGGCAGTCGCCGCTAGCAGCCCGTCCGAGGATTATCTACACGGTGCTTGCGGGTCAGCGACAATGGATCGCGACAACTAATTTTGTCGGTTGCGGTCACGTCCCGTCAAGTATCCGTGTTAAATGTCAAGCCTTAGTCCTGCCATGAAGTGGACTGTTCAGGCGGTTAGCCGCACCCAAGGCCTACCCCGGCGTGCAACGGCGTTGAGCTGCAACAGCAGCTTGCGCTGAGGTACCCTCAAAAAGTGTGTAAACAATCAGGCGGTGTACCCTCTCTTTGAATCACACACGGGATCGAGGCCCGAGAGAGGAGAAACACCGCCCATGGACAGAGGCCTAGATGGACATTTTCCCTGACCACTTAGGCGGACATAATCGCTGGACATCGACACCGTTTACAAATTTACGCGTGAACGCTTTACTCGTCCATGTACGTCGCTGCCCGGCATGCGAGTGGCGCGGGTTCTGGATCAGCTGGGCGCCGAACGGGGCCTGCCCGAGCTCATCGTGGTCGATAATGGACCCGAGTTCGCGGGGAGAGCGCTGGAGAGCATGGGCCTACGAGAACGGGGTGCGCCTGCACTTCATCGCTCCGGGCAAACCAGTGCAGAACGCGTCCATCGAGAGTTTCAACGGACGGTTCCGGGACGAGTGCCTGAACGGGCACTGGTTCAGGAGCTATCCCGCAACTCGCCGGATCATGGACACTTGGCGGGATGACTACAATGCCGTCCGTGCCCACAGTACCTTGGGCAACCGAACGCCCCGGGAGTTCACACACCGGAGAGGTAGAGATACGCCGGTCGGATTCTAAGCTTCCATGGACCTAATTCAGGGGCAGGTCATGTTGTTCAGGCATCGGTGGCCCACATCTTGTGGGGACTGGTGGGCTTCCGATGGTACTCCTTGCCGCAGCCATTCGCACCTCAGGCCTCTTCACCAGCCCCTCCCTGCGTAAGATACGGGAGAACGTCGACGGCTATCGGAACTCCAACCACCCTCACACCATGGAGGCTACCAAGGTCATGACGCCGATGTCATCCCATCTCCAAGGCTTATTTATGCCCGCGGCCCGCAAAGCGCGTACAATAGAGGGAACCAAGAGGGGCGGCCGCAATGTCGATAGCCAACCTGGCACAGGATGGCCGGCTCATCGTGAAACAGAGAGTCGAGGGGTTCGAGGCCATCACAGGCGTCGAAACACGAAATCGCTACGAAGTGCTGACACCGGAGGGCCAATCCGTGATGTTGGCCTACGAAGAGTCGGGCGGTTTGGGCAGGGTGTTCCTCAAGCGCAATCGGGCTCTCACCCTGCATATTGCCGGCCTGGATGGCCAGGACATCCTGGTGGCGAGGCGCGGCTTCTTCTGGCTGTTCCCACGGATGGACGTTCAGGACGGCACCAGGAGACCCCTGGGCACAATCCGCCGGAAGTTCGGGCTGCTAAAGCGGAGGCTGGTCATCGAGGACGCACGGGGCGAGACCGTCGCTGAAGTGAGTGGCGCCGTATTCCGGCGGTACACGTTCATACTCAATCGGAGGGGCGAGGAGATCGGCAGGATCACGAAGCAATGGAGCGGCGTGGGCCGGGAGATGTTCACCGACGCCGACACCTTCCTGGTCGAGTTGCCGGTGAAACACGGCGACGACCTGCAGTACCTTGTCCTTGCGACCGCATTTGCGGTTGACCTGGACTTCTTCGAGAGTTAGGTGAACCGGTCTCAGTGACCGTTACCGGTCTCCGGCAAGAAGGAATGGCATGCAACCCCTGCTCAAAGCGAAGGACCTGACCAAACGGTACGGATCCGTCGTCGCTCTTGATTCGGCGACTGTCGACCGTCAAGGTTGCGTCTCTCGGCCTTGTACGACCAAAATGTCTGAGCTGCGGCCCTCGGTGGGTTCACAGAATGTCCACTACATCTGGAAGAGGGTACAGCCCAGCGTCCAAAGCAAACTTACAGAGTCCCCAGCCACAGTTCGAAGACGGTTCTGTCTATCGTCAAAATAGGCCCACCATGACGTACCGAATTCATAACTCGCCCGTTCAGGGCGATCTCTGCGGCGTCCGCTCCCCCTATGGCAGAATCCTCCGGCGTGGGTATGGAGTAGACGATGGCGGCCCGGCAGGGCTTGACCACGACCTCCTTGACGAAGGAGCCGACGAAGGCTTTGGTCTCGGTCAGCTCGCTGGTCTTGAGGAACTCGCTCATCTCGGCGGCGAAGGCGGCGATGGTGTCGGCGCTGTCGAGGAACTGCCGCTTCTCTTTCAGCAGCGCCCTCGCCTCCTCTGCGGCGATCTCCAGCTTCTCCTTGCGCTCCCGGTGCTCCCTGATGCGGTCGGAGGCGTCGGCCATCTCGGTGTCGGTCGTCTCGGTGTCGGTCGTCTCGATGTGGTTCCAGATGCGCCTCAGCCGCTTCTTCACGTCCTCAAGCTCCTCCTCGATGTTCTGAAGCCTCTCCCGCTGGTCGCGGGCCACCCCGTCCATCTCCTCGTCCAGCAGCTTCACCAGGTCTCTGATGTTGGACTCGGTGAGGATGTTGGCGCGAATCTCGTTGACGATGAGCTTCTCGAAGCTCTTGCCGTTGAGCCTGGGGGTCTTGCAGGTTCCCTTGCCCCGCTTGAGCAGGGAGTGGCAGATGTAGTAGGTGTACTTGCCGCTCTTGGCCTCGGCTGCGGTCATGGCCTTGCCGCAGGTCTCGCACTTGGCGATGCCGCTCAGGAGGTAGGGGCTGGAGGCGCGGCGGGGGTTCACCTTCTTCGGGGCGCGGGACCCGAGCAATCTCCTGGCCTTCTGGAAGTCCCGCTTGGAGACGATGGCGGGGTGTGCGTCCTCGACGCGCACGGGCGGCGCTCCGTCCTTGGCTTTGGCTCCCCAGACCAAAGTGCCGGTGTAGGCTTCGTTGGAGAGCATGGTGTGGATGGTGGTCTTGAGCCACTTCTTGCCGTTGGTGGTTGGGATGCCCTCGGCGTTGAGGGTCTTGGTCACGTCGAGGATGCTCTTGCCCTGTAGCACCATGTCGAAGACCCGTCTGACCACGGCGTCGGCGGGCGGGTTCAGCTCCAGGATGGGGCGCTTCGCGGCCCCATCCTGGACGTGGACCCGCTTGTAGCCGTAGGGGGCGTAGGTGGTCATCCAGAAGCCTCTCGACGCGGCCTCCCGCATCCCCCGGACAACCTCCTGGGCAAGATTTTCGCTGTAGAATTCGTCCACGCTCTCGATGATGGCCTCAAGGAGCTTGCCCGTGGGGGTGTCGTCGGCCTGCTCGGTGATGGAGACGACCCGGACGCCGCGCCTGCGGAGCATGGACTTGAAGGCGACGGCGTGCTCGCGCTTTCGGGTGAATCGGGAGAATTTCCAGACGAGAATCTCCTTGAAGGGAGCCTGGGCTTGTTGGCCTCGTTCAGCATCTTCTGGAACTCGGGCCGGTCGGCGATGCGCCCGCTCTCAGCCTCGTCCACGTACTCGCGGGCGACCAGGTAGTCGTGTTTCTCGGCGTAGTCCCGGAGCGCCCTTAGCTGGGCGGCGATGGACAGGTCCACGTCCTGGCGGTCGCTGGACACCCTGGCGTAGAGGGCCGCTGGCGTGAGATCAAATCGCTCTGTCATTGGTCTGTCCTCCTTGTGTCTTCCTGCTCTGTAGTCCGGCGGGAGCGCAGCCGTTCCAGCCGCTCCCGTCTGCGCCACTCCCGCTCCTCCATGTAGAGGCGGATGGCCTCCCGCAAGAGTTCGCTCACGGTGCGGTCCTCCTCCTTGACCACCTGCCGCAGCTGCTGGGCCATCTCCGGCGGTAGGGAGAAGGTGATGGTGTCCGTGTTCCTGGGCTTGGGCTTGGTGGGCATGGCGTGCTTCTCTCGCCTGTTATTATAGCACAGCGTCTTACTCTTATCATCTCCCACCCGTAGCTCTGCCGTCAAGGGAGCGCGGGCGAGAATCGGGCCGGAAGCCGGTCCTGGGCCTGCGACATTGAAGCTGCATGGGAGCACGCAATTTCAGGCCCGGACTACGGGAGGAGCGAGGTCCCCCGCAAAAGAGCCGGTTCCGGCGAGAGTTCCTGAAAGGGAAGCCGGGAAGCGAATGGCCGCAGCTAAGTTGCAGCCACATTCCAGCTACGTGAAGGCAAGTGATCATCCGGGGGCCGTCCGGGGCTGTGCAGGTCGTCCAGGGGCCGTCTGAAGCCGTAAAATGCCGCTCCGGGAGCCGGATGTGGTGTCGTACCCGTGTACAGGGATTTGCGTCAGCTCCCAAAAGGGAGGTCGGGGGTCGTTTTGAACGTGAAACAGGCGGGAAAGAAGGGAAGTGGAGCCAATCCTGCGAGCACTTTGGCGAAAGGGTTGGTTCCGGAAAAGTGGCAGCAGTTCCCAAAAGGGAAGTCAAACGGAGAACGGGGTGATCAGGGCCGGTGGCGGTCGCAGCGCAGCCGCATCGGAGCAAGCAGTTCGGAGGCCCGTTCAGGCCGCGTGAGGCAGGCTGAATCCCCCCCTACAGGACCCTAAGGTATGTGGGGGTGTGTGACGGCGCGAGTGGCGTGGTCGTGTGGTGGAGTCCTGGGCGTTGGCAACCGGCGTCGTGCGAGAGGCTGAGTCGGGGCCGGTGCAGTCAGTTCCAGGTCGGGCGCCGACCAGGGCGGTTCGACTGCACGACGGAGCCTGGGCCGAGCCGCTGTGCGGGATCACGTTGGCTCTGAAGGACCTGAGGCTCGACTCAGGCAGGGTGCGTTAGGGGGGACTGTGGACGTGCCCGGGCTCGCGCAGAGGCCCCCCTCGCAGGGCCTGATATTTGGCAGGCCGGTTGTGGTGTACTACCCGTGTACAGAGAAAGTCGTGGATGAGCAAGTTGCATCCAGGTCGTGGGCATAGCTGATATCCGAAGGGGTCGGGCAGCCTGCTAAATCAGAGCGAGCAATCTGGTTCCGGGGTTCCTTCCACGAGGTGGATGCAAGGGCCGTAGTCGAGAAGGACAAGTTGCGTACTGGGGAGTACCGGCGGTCGTGAGCAAAGCCCCCTACAGGATGGTGCAAGTTGCTCGGAGAGGCTGGAAGCATGAGACAGGGTGAGCCGGTCATCGAGGAGAGCAGGGCCGTGGAGGACGTTCACCACCTGCGGCTGATGGCGCTGCTGCACGAGCTGGTGCGGGAGAAGGGGAACAGGGGAGCGGCGTCTGCGTTGGGCCTGGACCCCAGGACGGTGGCCTCATGCATGAAGACGGGAAGGCTGTCCTGGCGGGTGCGGGAGGCGTTGGAGCAGGGGCTACAGTCGGGGGCAGGCTCGGCGGCGGCCCGGCAGCGGGAGCGCAACGATGCCCTCAAAGGTCGGGTGGGAGAGTTGGAAGGGAAGCTCCGAAGCGGGCTCGACGAGGTTAGGGCAGCCGTCGCAGGAGAGGTCGAGGCTCTGCGGGAGGAGCAGGCCAAGGCGATGCGGCACGTGGAGCGGCGACTGGTGCGGTTGGAGGCTGGAAGGAGCGCGCAGGACGGGATGGAGAGGACATCCCCGACCGGCGCGGAGCCTGAGCCGTCGAAGCGAAGATACGTCCGCCCCAGAACGCACCCCCAGTTGGTGACCCTGGAAGCCGAACCCGATGAAGACCTCGTGTACGGTGACGCTACGTCGGTGATCGTCGAGTGGCGCAGGGTGCGGGCAGAGTTCCTCAAGACCCTGAAGACCGGCACCACGCTGGACAGGACGGAGGTCCAGGAGCCAATGTTGGAGCTGGAAATCGCCATCGTCGGGGAGCACGAGCTGACGCTGCCTCCGGCTTCGTTCCCCTGGGACCAGTTCGACCGGCGGGATCAGCTCTGGGAGCGGACGCAGGACCTCAAGCGGGTCCGGGCGGAGCGGGAGCGGGCGTTGCTGAGGCGTTGGCTGCGCCGGGTTCTTACCTTCGGACTGTGGCGGAACTGATGTGGGGGCTGTCGTGCTGCATGGGTGATGGGCATAGAACTTCTCGTTGGTATTGACCATAGGTGTCTAGAAGCATATTCTTGAATAGTGCTCAAGGCCACAGGGTAGGACTCTTAGGAGGCACCGAATATGGCTTCAACCAAACGCCTGATCCCGACCGGCGATTGCTGGTGCGGGTGCGGCGCAGAGACGGCAATCGGGGCATTCTTCCTGCCGGGCCATGACAAGGCCGCCGAGTCCGCCGTGATCTCCGTCGAGTACGGCGGCGTTCCTAGGTTCCTGGTGCAGCATGGCTACGGACCGGAGGGCAAGAATCCCAGACGCGAAGTGGACAGGTGGCGGTCCGAGGGCAAGCGTGGGGGTGAGGCATCATGACGACTGCACGGCGGAGAAGGACGGCCTCCGGCGCAGATGCCGAATCGGGTAGCGGCGCTCTGACGGGCTACTAGGCCGAGCTCTGGCGTATGGCCGACGCGCTGCGGGGCAGCATGGACGCGGCCGAGTACAAGCACGTCGTCCTCGGCCTCATCTTCCTCAAGTACATCTCCGACGCCTTCCAAGAGTTGCACGCCTGGTTGGAGTCGAAGACGGCAGAGGGGTTTGACCCCGAGGACATGGACGAGTACCGAGGCGAGAACATCTTCTGGGTGCCGCCGGAGGCCCGCTGGCCCCACCTCAAGGCGCAGGCGCGTCAGTCGACCATCGGCCAGTTGGTGGACGACGCCATGGCCGCCGTCGAGCGGGACAACCCGGCGCTCAGGGACGTGCTGCCCAAGGACTACGCCCGGCCCGCCCTCGACAAGACCCGCCTCGGCCAGCTCATTGACATGATCACCAACATCCAAATTGGAGACGCGGAAGCCCGCTCCAAAGACGTGCTAGGACGGGTGTACGAGTACTTCCTCTCCCAGTTCGCCAGCGCCGAGGGGAAGAAGGGCGGCGAGTTCTACACCCCGCGTTGCGTCGTCAAGCTCTTGGTGGAGATGCTGGAACCGTACCAGGGCCGCGTCTACGACCCCTGCTGCGGCTCCTCCGGCATGTTCGTCCAGTCGATGGAGTTCATCCAGGCCCACGCCACCGGCAACGGCAACGGGGGCAGGGCGCGGGGCGATATCTCCATCTGGGGCCAGGAGTCCAACTACACCACCTGGCGGCTGGCCAAGATGAACCTGGCGCTTCGCGGGATAGAGGGCAATATAGCCCACGGCGACAGCTTCCATGACGACCGCCATCCCGACCTGCGGGCCGACTACATCCTCGCCAATCCCCCCTTCAACGTCTCCGACTGGGGCGGCGAGCGGCTGCGGGATGACAAGCGATGGGAGTACGGCGCTCCGCCTACGGGCAACGCCAACTTCGCATGGGTGCAGCACATGGCGCATCACCTGTCGCCGCGCGGCGCCGCCGGCTTCGTCCTTGCCAACGGCTCTATGTCGTCGAACCAGGCGGGCGAAGGCGAGATACGCAAGAACCTCATAGAGGCAGACCTCGTGGACTGCATGGTGGCGCTGCCCGGTCAGCTCTTCTACTCCACGCAGATACCCGTCTGCCTCTGGTTCCTGTCCAGGGATCGCAGGGGCGGCAAACACCGGGACAGGCGGGGCGAAGCGCTGTTCATCGACGCCCGCAGGCTGGGGCGTATGGTGGACCGCACCCACCGGGAACTGACCGACGATGACATCGCCCGCATCGCCGATGCTTACCACGCTTGGCGCGGCGAGGAAGACTCCGGCGAGTACGCCGACGTTCCCGGCTTCTGCAAGAGCGCGACGCTGGAAGAGATTCGCAAGCACGGCCACGTACTCACTCCCGGCCGCTACGTCGGTGTGGAGCCGCAGGAGGATGATGGCGAACCCTTCGGGGAGAAGATGGCGCGCCTCGCCGTCCAGTGGCGGGAGCAACAGGCGGAAGCGCAGCGGCTGGACGCCGCGATTGAGGAAAACCTGGCGCGTCTGGGGTTTGGAGATCGGCCATGAACGTCATCGATTCCCTATTCACTACCGAGTTTCAGGGAGATGGCAGCAGTAGCTCAATCACGCTATCCAATTATGCTAGCCGGTTCATTGCTGATATTGAGTGCCTGTTCGGACCTCGAGACCGCTCCTTTACGCTGATCGGCATCGTCATAGACAGGACGCCGGGCAACCTGCCACAGCTATGGTTTCCAGACAGCGGTATTCCGCCTGGCAATGTCGAAGGGAGGTCCAAGCATGTGGTGATCCGGCTGAGCCGAAATGCGCTTACTGACTCGGCACGTGCGCGATGGCAGCTTGCGCATGAATGCGTCCATGTGCTCGATCCTTGGAATCTAAGAGTAGATGGACGGCCTGCCAGCTGGCTCGAAGAAGGACTGGCAACTTGGTACCAGAACACGCGCGTGCCAGAAGCGGAGTGCCACGAAGGGTTGTATGCCGTAGCCGAGGACCTCATAAGGCCTCTAATGGCGTATCTGCCAGGCGCTGTGAGAAGCATCCGTCAAGAACGAAAGCTACGCATTAGCGAGATTATCCCGGACGTCCTAAGGAGCTATTGCCCTGGAATTAGTAACCAGACTTCATGGAGATTATGCCAGCCTTTCAGTAACCAGACCGAGCCTGCCCAGCAGGACGCGGCCATTGAAGAGACCCTCAATATCCCGGGGGTTGGGGCGGAGGAATAGGCCATGCCGATCAACACGGATTTCCTCGTCCGCTGCATCAATACGCTGGAGTCGGCCTTTGAGCAGTTGCAGCAGCGTGAACCGGGCGATACTTTCTATGAAATCTTTCGCGCCGCTTCCGTAAAGGAGTTCGAAATCGTGCTGGAGCAGTCCGGCAGCCTGCTGAAGAAACGCTTGCGGCCCTACTTCGCCAGCAATAGGCAGGCGGATCGGCTGACCTTCAAGGACGCCTTCCGGCACGCCGCCAAGCATGACCTCATATCGATGGAAGCCTGCGAGCGCTGGTTCGCCTACCGGGATAACAGGAACGACACTGCACACGACTATGGAGAGAGGTTCGCGGAGACGACGCTCAAGTTGCTGCCGGACTTCATCACGGACGCCAGAGAACTTGCGAGGGTCATATCTGAGGGCGGCGATGACTGACCGCCTGGCATTGCCGCTCCGCTACCGGAAGCAACTAAAGGCGCTGCTGGACGAACACGTGCCCGGCGTCGAGGTGTGGGCCTATGGCAGCCGCGTAAACGGCGAGAGCCACGAGGGAAGCGACCTAGACCTGGCGCTGCGCGGTCCTGCCCTGGAACCGCTGGATGGCGGCTTCTATGACTTGCTGGAGGCGATTGAGAAGTCGAACATCCCCATCCTGGTCCAAGCGCACGACTGGGCGATGCTGCCGGAGAGCTTCCACAGGGAGATAGAGCGGGACTACGTGGTAGTGCAGCAGGGGGCCGAGCCAAAACAGGCGGGCGAGTGGCGCAGAGTTGTCTTGGGCGATGTGATTGACCTTCAGCTCAGCAGCGTAGACAAGAAATCAAAGGCAAGTGAACAAGCTGTACAGCTTTGCAACTACATGGATGTGTACACCAACAACTTCATCTACGCCGATATGGACTTTATGACGGCAACTGCGACTGAGCGAGAGATAGCAAGGTGTTCACTGGCAGCAGGCGATGTTGTCATCACAAAGGACTCCGAAAAGCATGACGACATCGGCGTTCCAGCACTGGTGCGGGAAGATGTTCCTGACCTGATCTGCGGCTACCATCTGGCAATCCTTCGTCCGCGCCTATCGGAAATCGGTGGGGCTTATTTGTTCTATGCGTTGAGCACTGACGAAGCTCAACGGCAGTTCCATTCATACGCAAACGGGATAACCAGATTCGGGTTGCGGAAGGCGGACATCGGCCTTGTAGAAATCCCCCTTCCACCCCTACCGGAACAGCGTGCCATCGGCCACGTCCTCGGCACGCTGGACGACAAGATCGAGCTGAACCGGCGCATGAACGAGACGCTGGAGGCGATGGCGCGGGCGCTGTTCAAGTCGTGGTTCGTGGCCTTCGAGCCGGTCCGCGCCAAGATGGAGGGCCGCTGGCGTCGGGGAGAGTCGCTCCCAGGCATCCCCGCCGACCTCTACGATCTGTTCCCGGACAGTCTGGTGGACTCGGAGCTTGGGGAGGTACCGGAGGGGTGGGGGGTGAAGGGGTTGGGGGATTGCATAGATGTGGAAAGGGGATTGTCCTACAAGGGGTCCGGCCTTTCATCTAGTGGTGTGCCGATGCATAACCTCAACTCTATCTATGAAGGCGGAGGCTATAAGGACGGCGGCATTAAGTATTACAATGGTGACTATCAACCACGGCACATTGTAAAGCCTGGAGAAGTGATAGTTGCCAACACAGAGCAGGGCCATGACCGGTTGCTTATCGGCTTTGCGGCAATAGTGCCCAAGCGGTTTGGAGACCGCGGCTTATTCAGTCATCACATATATCAAGTGCGCCCCAAGAGTTCTTTGGGCCTTACCCATGAGTACATCTGTCAACTTCTGAACACTCAGGTCATGCACGACACCGTTAGTGGTTATGCAACCGGTACAACGGTCAATATGCTGCCAATCGATGCGCTAAGGATACCAGAAATAGTAGTGCCAAATATTCAGCTTGTAACAACATTCAGTACGATTGCTGAGGCAGCACGAATCAGGCGAGAGCAGGGCATAGAAGAATCCCGCAGTCTAGCTGCGCAGCGTGACTCGCTGCTGCCGAGATTGGTGTCGGGAGAGATGGGGGTGGCATGAGTGAGATGAACCTCGTTGGAATCCACGCGAAGCTCTTTCGGGCAGAGCAACAGATACAGAATATCATTGATGAAGCGGACGCGCTCTGCAAGAGAGTCAAACAAGGTATTGTCAGGGACGTGTGTAGTGACGACGAGCAGATCTGGATTTATCGGAATGAGACCCCTGAGGCACCTCTCAGGTGGTCGATACTCATTGGCGAAATCCTGTACAACTTGCGCTCCGCGCTCGATCATATGGTCTGGCAGTTGGTGCTAAGCAACGAACAAGCTCCAGGACGCCACAACGAATTCCCCATCGCCAAGAATCAGCAGCACTGGCAGCAAGAAAAGGTCAGAACCCTTAAGGGTGTCAGTCAAAGACACCAGGCGATGATCGGCTATCTGCAACCGTTTACCGGGGGGATCAATCTTCCATTCGATGTTTCGAAGCTCAAAGTTCTTGATGACCTCAGCAACATGGAAAAACACAGACACTTGGTCGTTGCAGTCATAGCTTCAAACGGCATTGAGCCGATGACGCTCGAATTCGACCAAGTCGAACTGTGTGATTTGGACACAAGAATTCCGTTTAAAGGAACGTCATTTCATGCAAAGATCGAGAAGGGGAAAGTATTAGCCAGATTCAACAATGCAGACACACCTCTCTACCCATTATTTCTAGTCGATGTTCGCTTTGCAGGTGAAGCGCAACCCTGGACGATGGGAACCTCAGCGTCCGGTGTGCTTACCAGATGCCTTGATACTGTCAAGGGGGCCGTAGCATTCCTCACCACTTCGATGGACAACGCCTTTGTCGAAAACAGAAGAAACCCATGACCACCATCAGCGAAGCCGACGTTGAACAGGCTGCCCTTGACTGGCTTTCCGCCTTGGGCTGGAAGGTGGCACACGGCCCGGACATCGCGCCAGACACGCCCGGCACCGAGCGCGCCGACTATGGGCAGGTTGTGCTGGAGCGTCGGGTGCAGGATTCCTTCGCCGAGTTGAACCCCAGCCTGCCCCCATCGGCGCTGGATGATGCATATCGCAAGCTGACCCGCCCGGAGGGATCGACGCTGCAGGCGCGCAACCGGGCCTTCCATCGGATGCTGGGTGAGGGCGTGACTGTGGAGTATCGGGACAAGGAAGGACACGTTCGCGGGGCGCAGGTGAAGATCATCGACTTCGACAATCCCGCCAACAACGACTGGCTGGCCGTCAACCAGTTCACCGTGACTGAAAACAGGAACACCCGTAGGCCGGACATCGTGCTGTTCGTCAACGGGCTGCCATTAGGCGTCTTCGAGCTGAAGAACCCGGCAGACGAGGACGCCACCATCTGGACGGCCTGGCAGCAACTCCAGACTTACAAGGCGGAGTTGCCCTCTCTGTTCTCCATGAACGAAGCGCTCCTGGTCTCCGACGGGACCGAGGCCCGTATTGGCACGCTGACATCCGGTCGGGAATGGTTCAAGCCCTGGCGCACCGTCACCGGGGAGACGCTGGCCGATTCTCACATGAACAATCTTCAAGTGATGCTGGAGGGCGTCTTCGAGCGGGGCCGCTTCCTCTCCCTCGTCCGCGACTTCATCGTGTTTGAGGACGATGGCAGTGGCACTATGGTCAAGAAGATGGCCTGGTACCACCAGTTCCACGCCGTCAAGGTTGCAGTGGATGAGACCTTGCGGGCGGCGAAGCTGCAACGCGCCGAAGTCCGAATCGCCGAGGAGGGCGGACGGTACGAGGCGGGCCGCAAACCCGGCGGAGAGCTTGGCGACCGACGCATCGGGGTAGTGTGGCACACCCAGGGATCAGGCAAGAGCCTGACCATGGCCTTCTACGCCGGGGCCATCGTCCGCGAGCCAGCGATGGAGAACCCGACCGTCGTGGTCCTCACGGACCGCAACGACCTGGACGACCAGCTCTTCGGCACCTTCTCCCGTTGCCAGGACCTGCTGCGCCAGCTGCCAACCCAAGCGGACAGCCGCGCCGACCTGCGAAGCAAGTTGTCAGTGAACGCCGGCGGTGTGGTCTTCACCACCATCCAGAAGTTCTTCCCCGAAGCGAAGGGCGACAGGCACCCTTCGCTATCGGAGAGGCGCAACATCGTCGTCATCGCCGACGAGGCGCACCGCAGCCAGTATGACTTCATCGACGGCTACGCCCGCCACATGCGGGACGCGCTGCCCAATGCTTCCTTCGTCGGCTTCACGGGCACGCCCATCGAGCTGCTGGACGCCAACACCCGCGCCGTGTTCGGAGACTACATCAGCATCTACGACATTCAACGTTCCGTGGAGGACGGGGCCACGGTGCCCATTTACTACGAGAGCCGCCTCGCCAAGCTTGCCCTGGACGAGCATGAAAAACCCAACATAGACCCGGAATTCGAGGAAGTCACCGAAGGCGAGGAGGTGGAGCGTCGGGAGCGGCTCAAGACGAAGTGGGCGCAGCTAGAGGCGGTCGTGGGCGCGGAGAAGCGGGTGAAGCAGATTGCCGAGGACATCGTGGCCCACTTCGAGCAGCGATCGGAAGCTCTGGAAGGCAAGGCTATGGTCGTCTGCATGAGCCGACGCATCTGCATCGACCTCTACCGGGAGTTGGCGCGCCTTCGCCCCGACTGGCACGAAGACGATGACGACAAGGGAAACATCAAGGTCGTGATGACCGGCTCGGCCTCCGACCCCTTGGAGTGGCAGCCACACATCAGGAACAAGGCCCGGCGGGAGGGTCTGGCGAACCGCTTCCGCGATCCCGCCGACCCACTCCAGATCGTGCTGGTGCGGGACATGTGGCTCACGGGGTTCGACGCGCCCAGCCTGCACACCATGTATGTGGACAAGCCGATGCGCGGGCATGGGCTGATGCAGGCTATTGCACGAGTGAACCGGGTGTTCAAGGACAAACCCGGCGGCTTGGTAGTGGACTACCTGGGGTTGGCCCAGGACCTCAAGACAGCCTTGGCCACTTACACCGAAAGCGGGGGTGCGGGGCGAACGGCGCTGGACCAGGACGAAGCGGTGGCGGTGATGCTGGAGAAGTACGAGGTGTGCTGCGCCCTGTTCCACGGATTCGATAGGTCCAAGTGGACGGCGGGCAATGCACAGGAGCGGTTGGGATTGCTGCCAGCCGCCCAGGAGCACGTCCTGGCTCAGGAAGACGGCAAAGAACGCTGCCTGAATGCCGTGAGGGAGCTGTCGCAAGCCTTTGCCCTGGCCGTGCCGCACCCGGAGACGTTTCGCATTCGGGACGACGTTGGCTTCTTCCAAGCGGTGAGGGCGGCGCTGTCGAAGCGGGCAACGGGAGAGGCGCGCCCCGAGGAGGACCTGGACCTGGCCGTGCGGCAGATCATCTCCCGTGCCGTAGCGTCCGAAGGCGTAGTGGACATCTTTGCTGCTGCGGGACTGGACAAGCCCGACATCTCGGTGCTCTCCGACGAGTTCCTGGCTGAGGTGCAGGGAATGCCTCAGCGCAACCTCGCCGTCGAACTTCTACAGAAGCTGCTCAAGGGTGAGTTGTACATCCGCCGCCGCAAGAACGTGGTGCAGGCTCGCTCTTTCGCCGAGATGCTGGAGCATACCCTGCGCCGCTACCAGAACCGGGCTATAGAGGCGGCGCAGGTCATCGAGGAGCTGATCCAGCTTGCGAAGGAGATGCGGGAGGCCAACGCCCGCGGCGAGCAACTGGGCCTGAGCGATGATGAGTTGGCCTTCTACGACGCGCTGGAAACCAATGACAGCGCGGTTCAGGTGTTGGGCGACGAAACCCTCCGCGCCATAGCCCGCGAGCTGGTCGACACCGTGCGGAGCAACGTCACCATCGACTGGACGCTGCGGGAGAACGTCCGAGCCAAGCTCCGGGCGATGGTCAAGCGCATCCTGCGCAAACACGGCTACCCGCCCGACAAGCAGGAGAAGGCAACCGTCACCGTTCTTGAGCAGGCAGAAGTGCTCTCGGAAGGCTGGGCTGTCGCATGAGATGTTGGGTGTAGCCTCAAATGCAGCGAGGCACTATAACCTGACCTCCCAGCGAAAAGTTCGCAATTCGGTACGTGCAGGCCCACCACTGTTGACCAAACGTAAAACTCCGACCCGGACTTTCAAGAAGACCTTTGCCCTACCTCGGTGACTCCGAGGTTTGAGTCTTGGCGGGTGAACCTCATCAGAATACAATGTCCCGATGAGGGAGGTCCGAAATGGTCGAGAGAACTATATCTGAGCAGCTAATAGACCAAGGTCACCCCTCGATGATAGGGAAACCCGTCATCGTCAGTCCTGACTGTCGGCGGGTGGCCTATGTGGCCCGTGCGGACAAAAAGCAGTTTGTGGTTGCGGACGGGCAGGAGCAGAAGCAGTACGACAGGATAGAAATGGGGTCTTTGGTTTTCAGTCCTGACGGACAGCGGATGGCCTATGTGGCTCGTGCAGGCAAGAAGCGATCTGTAGTGGTGGACGGGCAGGAGCAGGAGCAGTACGACAGGATAGAAATGGGGTCTTTGGTTTTCAGTCCTGACGGACAGCGGATGGCCTATGTGGCTCGTGCAGGCAAGAAGCGATTTGTGGTGGTGGACGGGCAGGAGCAGGAGCAGTACGACAGGATAGAGGTACCTTATCTAGTTTTCGGCCCCGACAGCCAGCGGTGGGCCTATGTGTCTCGTGCAGGCAAGAAGCGATTTGTGGTCGTAGACGGGCAGGAGGAGAAATCGTACGACAGGATACAAGAAGGCTCTGTCGTTTTCAGCCCCGACAGCCAGCGGGTGGGATACTTGGCTCGTACAGGGAAGAAGCGATTTATGGTCGTGGACGGGCTGGAGGGGAAACACTACGACAGGATAGAGGTACCTTATCTAGTTTTCGGCCCCGACAGCCTGCGGTGGGCCTATGTGTCTCGTGCAGGCAAGAAGCGGTTTGTGGTGGTGGATGGGAGGAAGCAGGAGGAATACACCAGGGTAGAAAAAGGCTCTCTCGTTTTCAGCCCCGATAGCCAGCGGGTGGCCTATGTGGCTTGTGCGGGCGGGAAGCGATTTGTGGTCGTAGACGGGCAGGAGGAGAAATCGTACGACAGGATACAAGAAGGCTCTGTCGTTTTCAGCCCCGACAGTCAGCGGGTCGCCTACGTGGCCGCCTTGCTTGGAAGCACTCCCTTGCGGTTTGTTGTGTTGGACGGGCAGGAGGAGAAGCCGTTCGACAACGGGTCACAAGAGTACGGAGAGGAGATTGTTCCCGTATTCAGCCCCGACAGCCAACGGTTTGCCCTCGCAGTCACTGTCGACTATGGGACCGCCGAAAATCTGGATTATTTGGGGTTTGTTGTTGTGGATGGGCAGAAGGGAGTGCACCACGAACGGGTAGGCCGCCCCGTTTTCAGTCCAGACAGCAAGCGGCTGGCATATGTGGCTCATGCGGGCAATGAGCGATGTGTGGTGGTGGTCGATGGGCAGGAAGGGAGATACTATGACGCCACCGTCGATCGCCCAGGAAAGGGTGGTGTCATCTTCGACTCGCCCGATCAGCTGCATTACGTGGCCCGCAATGGTAACGCTTTCTATTTGGTGGAGGAGCGTATAACTTAACCCTGTTCGTCGTAGGCCCTTATGACGTTTGGTTGGCCAACAGCGCCCTTAGCTAGGGACCAGCTCAAGCCTGAGAAAGTTCGCGCAGTGTCCACAGAGCCCCATCAGTTTGCAAACGTTTGTGAACGGCACTGCAAGCCCACTCTTAGATATGCGTTCTAAGGGGTCGATAGGAGGCGCATTGCAGGGCGCAGTCTGCTACCGCCGATAGGTTGTTTCAGTCCGTCGAGCCGCCTTCAGAATGACCACCAGCGATCTGTCGTCGTAGATATCGTAGACGACTCGGTAGGGCCCAACCCTGATGCGCCAGGTCCGCTCCTCACCCCGAAGCTTGCGTACTCCTGCGGGCCGAGGGTTCTCTGCCAGAGCCTGGATGGGCGTTGCCAGCCTGGCCTGGACTTCCCGGGGCAATCGTCGTAAGTCTCGCTGGGCTGCTGGAGCCAGCTCAACTCGGTAAAGCTTGATTCCCTCGTAAAAACCCGTTTTGAGGAAGTTCCAGCGATTCAGCACATCTGAGCGCTACCGTATGTTGGGCTAGTATACGGAACAGAGACTATATATTGTACCCAGGCGCGGGTACGTTTGTTCTAATTCGGCCTGCACAGACTTTTTACGAGAGAATCAAGCTTGCCCTGAGCCTGCCGTAGGGGCATCCCTACCGTGCCGAGTCGGCGTTCAGGTCACGGAAAAACTCGCCGGCATCCACGCCTCCTTGGCGCTCCCATTCCTGGCGCGCCTCCTCCAGGTCAGCCCGTAGCTCTTCGTCCTCCTTCGTCTCCAACCATTCGCGGACAGCCTCAGCAACGATATCCTTGGCATGGCGGCCTTTCCGTGCTGCCTCTACCTTCAGGGCCGTATATAATTCCTCATCCTCAAAAATAACAGTCATGCGTTTGGGCATTCAGTGCCTCCGGACGTCTACATGCTTGTATGTCTGCATGCTTATGTGTCTAGCATACCATCCAATCCCTGCCGTGCCAACCGAGCACCGCTTTGGTACAGGTCACCGCCACCAGGGTTCGCTGCAGTCTGCTGCACCCCCACCTACCCCGCCTACCGAATATGCTAAGATGGCCTAAGCAGCTAGAAAGGTATCTCTCCCAGGGTCGGCGGGACTTTGGCCACAAGCATCGACATAATAATCCCCGTCTACAATGAGGAACAGGACCTGCCGGGAAGCATAGCCACGCTTCACGGCTATCTACAGGAGAACCTGCCCTACGACTGGCGGATTATCGTCGCCGACAACGGTTCCATCGATTCCACCCTCGCCGTAGCCCAGGAGTTGTCCCAGCAGTTCCCTAAAGTCGAGGTGCTACACCTGGACCAGAAGGGGCGAGGAAGGGCCCTTCGGCGCGCCATGTTGGAGGGTAAAGCCGATATCGCCGTCTATATGGACGTGGACCTATCCACGGACCTTAGAGCCTTGCCTCCCCTGGTGGATGCCATTGCCAACGATGGATACGACATTTGTATCGGCTCCAGGCTGATGAAGGGAGCCCAGGTGGAGCGCGCCTTCAAGCGGGAGTTCATATCGCGCAGCTACAACCTGCTGGTGAAGGGCATGTTCTTCACTCGATTCAAGGATGCCCAATGCGGTTTCAAGGCGCTGAGCCGTCGGGCCATTCAGGACCTGGTGCCCCTGGTGCAGGACCAGGGCTGGTTCTTCGACTCGGAAATGCTTATCCTGGCGGAGAAGAACCGCTATCGCATCAAGGAGATCCCCGTCCGGTGGATCGACGACCCCGACAGCCGGGTGAACGTCGTCAGGACGGCCTCAGGCGATATTAAGGGTCTGCTCCGTTTGCGCTTCGGGGGCCTGCGTAAAGCTTCCCGGAGCCTCAATGTGAAGCCCTCCAACACTTAGAAACGATTCAAATAAGCATTCGTCCATTTGCCACCCCCTCTCCCGGCAAAGCGTGATGCCTGGGGGCACATCCCTTCGGTTGACCCAGGACAGGCCCCCGGACCCCCTGCCATCCCGATAAATCGGGATGGACTCCCCAGCGTGATAGTTTAATACCCTAAAGGAGGAGAGTATGGCCACCCCCAAGGCCCCACGTACATACGAGCTCCGCCAGGTGGACGTCTTCACCGATGCCGCCTACGTAGGCAATCCCCTGGCCGTGATTTTGGACGCCGACGACCTGACGGAGGAGCAGATGCTGCGCATCGCCAGGGAGATGAACCTCTCGGAGACCACCTTCGTCCAGAGACCGACTACTCCGCCCGCGGACTATAGGGTGCGGATATTCCTGGTTTCCGGGGAGATCCCCTTCGCGGGCCATCCTTCAGTGGGCACCGCCTTCGTTATGGCCTCCGAGGGAAGATTGAAGCCGACCTCGCCTACAACGCTCTATCATCAGGAGGTAGGCATAGGCGTCCTCCCCGTAGAGATCCAGTGGGAGGGCTCTAACCCCGGCAACATCATATGCACCGCGGGAGAACCCAAGTACGGCGAAGTGATAGAGGACGTGGATGGCCTGGCAGCCCGCCTTGGTGTGCCCCCGGAGGAGATCAGGGGTTCCGGCCTGGCGCCACAGCTGGCCTCGGCCGGCGGCAGCGGGCTCATGGTACCTATAAAGTCGCTGGAGGCCGTGGCCAACCTGAAGCCGGACAGGCCCCGGCTGGGCGAGTTCGGCAGCAGGCACGGCTTCAGGGGATGCTACGTGTTAAGCCTGGAGACTCGGTCCCCGGAGACGCTGGCACACTGCCGGTCCATAGGGCCCGGCGGCGGCTGGGAGGACCCGGCTACCGGCAGCGCCGCAGCCGGCCTGGGGGCCTACCTGTTCCACCACGGCGTCCTGAGCAAGGAGCAGAACCCAACCACCTTTAACGTCGAGCAGGGGGAGGAGGCCGGCCGACCCAGCCGCATCTACGTGGAGGTGACCCACGAAGACGGCCAGGCAAAGCTGATCCGCATAGGGGGTCGGAGCGTGCCCGTGTTCCAGGGGCAGATCAACGCGCCCCCTCTGTGACTCCCCCCAGCTTTGCACAAAAAGTCCAACAGCAGACGTTTTCTTTCCCGCCCACCCGCCCGATATGTCTAATTCCTGAGGGGGCACCCCTCAGACTCCCCGGCAGAGAACCTAGGTTCTCTGCATTCTCCTGAGTTTTTGTGCAAAGCTGACTCCCCCCCATAAAGGGAGGGAAAATAGACTTCCCTCCTTGACGGGGGAAGGTCAAGCCTCTCCTGGGCGAAGTCGAAGGGACAGGGGCGGTTCCTCCCCTTTGGGAGTTAAGATCAGCCCGGGTCAGAACCCCTGCATAGCCTGGAAGGTCTTCCCCTCCGTCTTAATGGAGGGGGCGATAATGAGCTCGGCGGTCTGCTGGAGGTCCCGTATGGTAAAGGCCCCCACCATGCCCATGCAAGCCTGCAGAGCGCCGATGAGGTTCTGGGTGCCGTCCACCACAGAGGAGGGCCCGAAGAGCAGCTCCTTCATAGTGCTCTGGGTGCCCACCTTAATGCGGGTGCCCCTGGGTAGCGCGGGATGAGGCGTGGCCATGCCCCAGTTGAAACCCCTGCCGGGCGCCTCCACCGTCTGAGCGAAGGGCGTACCCAGCATCACGGCGTCGGACCCGCAGGCAAATGCCTTACATAGGTCGCCGCCGGTGCGTATACCTCCGTCGGTGATAATAGGAACGTACCGTCCGCTCCGGCGGTAATACTCCTCCCGAGCTGCGGCGCAATCCAGGGTAGCCGTCACCTGGGGCACCCCTACGCCCACCACCTCTCGCGTCGTACAGGCAGCGCCGGGCCCGACGCCCACCAGGACCCCGCCTATACCCGTTTCCATCAGCTCAAGAGCTACGTCATAGCTGACGCAGTTGCCCACCAGCACAGGCACTCTAACCATCTCCAGAAGCTCGGAGAATATCAGGCCCCGGTAGCTCTTGGAGATGTGCCTGGCCGTGGTCACCGTGGACTGGACTACCAGCACATCCGCTCCGGCCTCCACCGCTAAGGGCGCCAGCCTCTTGGTATTGGCTGGAGTAACGGAGACGGCGCACGTGGCGCCGTCCTCTTTGATTTCTCGTACTCGCGCTCCTATCAGGTCCTCCCTAATAGGAGCAGAGTAGAGCTTTTGAAACAGCGCAGTAACCGACTCCTGGGGCGCCTCAGCAATTTCGCACAGCACGGCGTCTGGGTCCTCGTACCGGGTCTGGACGCCTTCCAGGTTCATCACTGGCAAGCAGCCCAGCTTGCTCAGCGCGATGGCGGTGGCTGGGGACACAACTGCATCCATGGCGGATGCAAGCACGGGCACAGGAAATGTACGGTCGCCGAAGCTGAATTCCGTATTGGTCTGGTCTGGATTTATGGTAACGGTGCCCGGTGCGATGGCCACTTCGTCGAAGCCATAGGCTCGGCGTATCTCCTTGAACTGGGGTATCGCCATCAGCTTCTTCCTTGGAAAGATTTTGCGGGACTATAGCAGAGCCAAATGTTTAAGTCAAGGAGGTTTTCTGACCTTTCCTATCCATTATATACCCTGATATTGACCGACCCGAACCAAGCTGATACGATGTCCCTGCCACCTATTCCAATGTCGGAAAGGTGAGCTCCTTGGAACGGTTGCCCTGGCAGCTGCGGGGATCTGGATGCAGACCTTGACGGCAGAATCAGACTGTGGCCTTGCCATTGAAGCCTTCTCGCCTTTGGACGAGGAGGCTTTTGCTGTTTAAATGCAGGCAAAAAGCGAAATGCACAACGCCATTACAGACGTCCCGGGGATAAAGGTAGGCCACTCCACCAACCTGGAGAGCGGCACCGGCTGCACGGTAGTGCTGTGCGAAGCGGGCGCCGTTGGAGGAGTGGATGTGAGAGGCTCCGCCCCCGGTACCCGCGAAACGGAGCTGCTGAAGCCCACCAACCTGGTGCAGGAGGCCCACGCCATCCTGCTAAGCGGTGGCAGCGCCTTTGGGCTGGACGCCGCCTCCGGGGTCATGCGCTTCCTGGAGGAGAGAGGCATTGGATTCAAGCTGGCGGGTTACGTCATTCCCATCGTCCCAGCCGCCATCATCTTCGACCTGGGCGTTATCACCCACCGGGTACGGCCGGGACCTCAGGAGGGATACCATGCGTGCCAGGTAGCAGCGTCGGGTCCCGTAGAGGAGGGGAGCGTCGGCGTGGGGACCGGAGCCACGGCAGGCAAGGCCCTGGGCTTAGAGCGAGCGGTAAAGGGAGGAGTGGGCACGGCCAGCCTCGCTTTGGGGAACGGAATCCTGGTGGGGGCCATTATGGCCGTCAACTCCTTCGGCAGTGTAGTGGACCCCGATACGGGAGGCGTGGTGGCGGGGCCCCGCAACGAGGAGAACACCGGCTTCTACAACACCCTGGACCTGATCACATCTCCAGACTACGTGCGTCCCCAGCCCACGGCAGCCAGCAACACCTGCATCGGCGTGGTAGCCACCAACGCCTCTCTAACCAAGGAGCAGGCGAACAAGCTGGCCAGCCAGGCCCACGACGGCCTGGCCCTGGCTGTCAGGCCTGCTCATACCATGAGCGACGGCGATACGATTTTCGCGCTGGCCACGGGGGAGACCAAGGCTCCAGTGGACATGACCCGCCTGGGGGCGGCCTGCGTACGAGCCGTAAGCCAGGCAGTCCTGCGGGCAGTGCTCAAGGCCACCGCCTTGGGAGGCATACCCGCAGCCGGGGAGATAACAGAAGATGCAACTCTTTGACTCCAGCGCCAGGATAGCCTTTATAGGCGCCGGCATGGTGGGCACAGCCCTGGCCGTCGGCCTTCACAGGAAGGGATACCCGGTAGTGGCCGTAGCCAGCCGCACGAAAGCCTCCGCCGATGCTCTGGCCAACCGGGTGCCAGACTGTCAGGCCTTCTCCGGCCTCCAGGATGCCGTCGACGCAGCCGATGTCGTCTTCCTGACAACCCTGGACGACGCCATAGGTTCCGTGGCCTCCTCCCTGACGTGGCGGCAGGACCAGGCGGCTATACACTGCTCAGCGGTCCAGGGCCTGGACGTCCTGGACCAGGCCAGGAAGCAGGGCGCCCTGGCTGGGGCCTTTCATCCACTTCAGACCTTTCCGTCGGTGGACAGGGCTGTAGAGAGCCTTTCGGAGACGACCTTCGCCATAGAGGCGGACCCTCCTCTAGGACCCTACCTTACGGAGATGGCCAGGGCCCTGGGGGGAAACCCCATAGCCCTTGGCCCAGACGATAGGGCCCTCTATCACATCTCAGCCATAATGTCCTGCGGCTTCGTCATCACCCTGCTCAAGCTGGCAGCCGACATGTGGCAGGGCTTCGGGAGCACCAGGGAGGAGGCTGTCAGGGGTCTATTGCCTCTGCTTCGCACCACCGTCGAGAGCGTCGCAACGGTAGGAATACCCCAGGCCCTCACGGGACCCTATCCCCGGGGGGACATCGGGACCATATCCAAGCACTTGGCGACCCTGGAGGCACAGGCCCCGCAGTTGACGCCCCTCTACTGCCAGCTGGCGCTAAACCTCCTGCCAATGGCCCTTGAAAGGGGCCCTCTAGAAAAGGCCAGGGCAGAGGAGATACGAGAGCTTTTGAGCAAGCACGTGATTACGTAGCCATTTATTGTCAGGAGGGCGCCCCGACTAGTCGGGGCCGGAGAGTTTGAGGGGCACCCCCAGCTTTCAAAAATATTGGGCGGGAGAAACGAGGTCTGACTACAAGGAGACAGCCATGAACGTAACCATCAGCGACATCAAGTCCATGAAGGAGAAGGGGCAGAAGATCCCTATGGTGACGGCCTATGATTACACCTCGGCCAAAATCCTGGAAGACGCGGGCATCCCCATCCTTCTGGTAGGCGATAGCCTGGCCCAGGTTGTCCTGGGCTACGACTCCACCCTGCCGGTGACGATGGATGAGATGCTTCATCACACCCGGGCCGTGGCCCGGGGCGCCAAGCAGGCCCTTATCGTGGGAGACATGCCCTTTATGAGCTTCCAGGCAGAGGTGCCTGAGGCTCTGAAGAACGCGGGTCGCTTCCTGAAGGAGGGCGGGTGCCACGCAGTGAAGCTGGAGGGAGGAAGCTCCGTCGCTGAAAAGGTGCGGCGTATGGTGGACTCTGGAATCCCCGTGATGGCCCACATCGGCCTGACGCCTCAATCAGTGCACCAGCTTGGGGGATACAAGGTCCAGGGGAAGACCTCCGCGGGGGCCGCTCAGCTCCTCAGCGACGCCCAGGCCCTTGAGGAGGCCGGGGCCTTCTCTCTGGTCCTGGAGTGCGTGCCCACGCCCCTGGCCCGCGCTATAACGGAGCGCCTCTCCATACCCACCATAGGCATCGGCGCCGGCCCTTACTGCGACGGCCAAGTCCAGGTCTTCCACGACATCCTGGGCCTGTTCACAGACTTCGTTCCCAAGCATGCACGACGCTACGCCCATCTGGCCGACGCCATGAAGGAGGCTATGGCCGGCTACATCAACGACGTCCAGGAAGGGACCTTCCCAACGGCCAAAGAGGGATACACCATGAGCGAGTCCATCCTGGAGGAACTGCTGGGAGAGGTCTCGCCTAGATAATGAAGGTCCTGGAGACCATCGGGGAGTTCCGGCAGGCTCGAAGAAAGGCTCGCGCTCCTCTAGGTCTGGTGCCCACCATGGGCGCCCTTCACCAGGGGCACCTGGCCCTGGTGAAGCAGGCCCGAAAGGATAACGCCACCGTCGCGGCAAGCATCTTCGTGAACCCCATCCAGTTTGGGCCTAACGAGGATTACGCGACGTATCCACGAGACATGGAACGAGACCTGGCCTTGCTACAAGAGGAAGGTGCCGACCTGGTTTTCGCCCCCTCGGTGGAGGAGATATTCCCCGCTGGGTTCGATACATACGTGGAAGTGGGCTCGATAGGAAGGCGTCTGGAAGGGGAATTCCGGCCGGGCCACTTCCGCGGGGTGGCCACCGTGGTCGCCAAGCTCCTAAACATCGTCCGGCCGGACAGAGCATACTTCGGCCAGAAGGACGCCCAGCAGGCCCTGGTGATTCAACGCCTCAACGCGGACCTGAACCTGGAAGCGGAGGTAGTCGTAGTTCCCACGGTCCGGGAGCCAGACGGTCTGGCCCTGAGCAGCCGCAACTTCTACCTGGACCCCCAGGAGCGAAAGGCGGCCCTGGTGTTGTATCATTCCTTGTGCCTGGCCCAGCTCCTGTGGAAGCAGGAGAGCCCAGACACCGGCCAGATACGCCAGGAGATGCGTGAGCTGATAGAGAGAGAGCCCCTCGCAAAGATCGAATATGTAAGCATCGCCGACGCAGCGACTCTAGAGGAGCTGGAGCACATAGATCGCCCGGCCCTGGCCTCCTTGGCGGTGCGCATCGGCAAGACCAGGCTCATCGACAACGTGCTGCTGAAGTCCATCCCTTAGCCAGTAAAGCAGCTGGAGACACAACTCTGAAGGTCCTTCTAACAAACGACGACGGCATTCACGCCCCTGGCATTCTGGCAGCCGCCCGCTCCCTGGCCAGGGTCGCCGAGGTCATCGTAGTAGCGCCGGACCGCGAACAGAGCGGCATCAGCGCGGCAGTGACCCTTCACCAGCCGATACGCACTAGGAAGGTCGCCTCGCTGGTCCGAGGCGTAAAGACCTACGCAGTAGAGGGCACCCCCTCCGACAGCGTTATCGTGGGCCTGGAACGCCTGGTGCCGGAAAAGGTGGACCTGCTGGTCTCCGGCATCAACGAGGGCTCCAACTTGGGCGAGGACATCCTGCTGTCGGGGACAGTAGGCGCCGCCTTTCAGGGATATTTCCGGGGCGTCCCCTCTCTTGCCATCTCCGTGGCCTCCCTAACCAATGTCCACTATGGGCCAGCCGCCTCGGTAGCCAGAGCCCTGGCACTGGCCATCGCCAAGGCCAAGCCATCGGGGCGGCTCCTGTTAAACGTCAACCTTCCCAATGTGCCGGCCAGGGAGATACAGGGAGTGGAGATCACACAGATGGGAAATCGCACCTTCATGGACGTGGCCGAGGAGGGCCACGACGGCAGACGCAGCTACTATTGGATCAAACGCAACAGGCCCACAGAGGACCTGGCCGAAGGTACAGATATCTGGGCGATCCGCAACAAGCGGGTCTCCATAACGCCCCTCACCGCCCGCCTCACCGACTCCCAGGGGGCATCCCAACTCACTGAGCTTTCGGGTGAGGTTTTCAGAGCATTGAGGCCGGACTGATAAACGTAGCCGTTAGCGGCAAAGCGGCTTTGCACAAAAATTCAGGAGAGTGCAGAGAACCTAGGTTCTCTGCCAGGGAGTCTGAAGGGTGTCCCCTCAGGAATTAGACATATCGGGTGGGTGGGTGGGAAAGTAAACGTCTGTTTTAGGACTTTTTGTGCAAAGCTCGGCAGAGCCAATAGACCTGGGGTGCGGACGAGTATCTCAGAAGGGGCGGAATCTCCCATCGATGTGGGTATGTCCCATGCGCTGAAGCTGTTTAAGGCCCTTGACCGTATCGCTGGCCGCCCTTGCCTGGTCCGAGGCCTCAAGGCGGTACTTGAAAAGCCAGTAGGTGAACTCCTTCAACTCTCCGAAGAGGATGGACCTTCGAGGAGGATAACCTTTCTCGCTGCGGAATGTCCGTAGCAGGTCCTCTCTGGGTAGACTGTACAGTCGCTGATAGGCTTGTTCCGAATAGTCTTCCCTCTGCTGATGGCCCTTGCTAAAGCGCTCCTTGCGGATAGCCTCCTCAACCGCCAGAAGCAGCGCCTCCTCCACGGTGATCCCATAGAAGTAGTTAAGATACCCGCTATACTTTTCGGCTCCCATCAACTCCCGGAAGGTTTGCTCATCTATACGGGATGGGAGAGTGCCAGATAGGATGAGCGCATCCTTGTCTTCCTGGGGAATCAGGCCGTCCACCTCCTGGCACAGGCGTTGGGCCAGGGTATGGAAGTCGAAGGCTTCTCCAGCGATGAGGTATTCGTAGCGCCTTCCATTGTAGACCTCATTAGGCGCCGTCCAGAGGGCCACCGCCTCCAATAAGGCCTGGCTCCAGTCCCGGCCACCTTTAACGACGTCCCGGAAATTCTGAATGGCCTCTCTGGACTCGGGTGAGAGGGAAGTGTTCACCTTGCCCGAGCTTTTACTGTTCATGACTCGCAAACACCTTCATGCGATGGGGCTTCTCCTCCCCCAGGAAGGCCATGAACTCCTCCAGGGGCCGGGTATTAAGGATGTCTCGGCTCTCACACCATCCCCTCCTAGCCACCGCTATGCCAAAACGCATCATGTCCAGCCACCCTTCACCGTGGGAGTCGGTGCTGATGACCAGAGGTACACCCAGCTCCCGTGCCCTATAGACATGGGTATCCTTAAGGTCCAGACGGTCTGGGGATGCGTTGATCTCCATGGCCGTTCCGGTTTCGGCGGCGGCTCGGAAAAGGGCCTCCATATCCACCTCCACAGGGTCCCTTTGGCCCAGGAGACGGCACGTCGGGTGGCCGATGGCCGAGACGTGAGGATTGCGCATGGCCCTGATGACCCGCTCCGTCATCGTCTGAGACTCCTGCCCCATGGCAGAGTGAACCGAGGCCACCACCCAGTCCAGCTCCGCCAGCAGCTGGTCCGAGAAGTCCAGGGTGCCGTCGGAGCGGATATCCACCTCCGAGCCACAGAGCACCCTTATGCCCATTCGGCCCTCTATCTCCCGCAGTAGCTTGATCTGGCTCCTCAGCCGCTCCTCGCTGAGCCCGTTGGCGATGCCCCTGCCCACCGAGTGGTCGGTGATGGCGACGTACTCGTATCCCCTGGCTTTGGCCGCCGCTACCATCACCTCCAAGGGGTCCCGGCCGTCGCTCCAGTCGGAGTGGACGTGAAGGTCGCCACGCATATGGCCGACCTCCACCAGTTCAGGAAGAGCATTCCTCTCAGCGGCGTCCAGCTCCCAGAGGCCCTCTCTCAGCTCCGGAGGAATGAGGGGCAGGCCCAGGCGGCGGTAGAAAGCCTCTTCGCTGACGAACTCCTCCATCTCGCCCGTCTTGACGTCGGTGATGCCGTACTCGTTGAGGGAGAGTCCCATCTTCAGGGCATAGTCCCTAAGACGGATGTTGTGCTGCTGGCTGCCCGTGAAGTACTGGATGAGGGCACCGAAGTGCCTGTCTTCCACGATTCGTAGGTCCACCTGAAGCCCCGGCGAGACGATGACGCTCCCCTTGGTGGGGCCGTGGACCAGCACCTCCTCAACTATGGGCAGGTCCACAAAGGCGTCGATGACCTGGGCCGGGTTGTCCGCGGTGCCCATGATGTCGATGTCGCCGATGGTCTCCCGCCAGCGACGCAGGCTTCCCGCGGCGGCCAGCTCTCGGATGCCGGGGCAGGCCTCCCTGAGGGCCCCGATGACCTTTTCGGCTATTGGCAGGGTCTTGCCTATGGGTGTACGCCGGTCCTTGCTGCGCAGGGAGCGAAGGTGGCGCAGGATGTTATCCGCCGCCTTCTCGCCCAGCCTGGGCAGCTTGGCCACAAGGCCGTCCTCGATGGCCTTCTCCAGCCCCTCTACGGTAGAGATGCCCAGCTCTTCGGAGATGCGCAGGGCTGTCTTGGGCCCGATGCCAGGCACGTCCATGAGAGTGAGGAGGCCATCGGGGAAGTCGGCCTTAAGCTTCTCGTAGAACTCCAAGCGCCCGGTGCTTACAAGCTCCTGGATCTTGTCTGAGATGGCCCTACCGATGCCGGGTATCTCCCGGAGGTCCTTGTCTTCCTTGACCATTTGCCCCAGCTCCATGGGCAGGTGGTCAATGGTGCGGGCGGCCCGCTGGTAGGCGCGAATCTTGAAGACCACGTCTCCCTTGATCTCCAGGAGACCCGCGATGTTCTCAAATACCTCTGCTATCTGGGAGTTGTTCATGGTAGAAGTCCTGAGTAGTCTTTGAAAAGCATGCCTCGCTTTTCCCACCCTCCCACCCCGCTATGTCTTGGTTTGAGGGGACACCCCTCAAACTCCCCGTCAGGGAACCCCCTGCACTCTCCTATGGCCTCAACATAGAGCGATGGCTTCTACCGGAGCAGTCGTCGTTACGCCCCGTGGCAGCGCTTGTACTTTTTGCCACTGCCGCAGGGGCATGGGTCGTTGCGGCCCACCTTGGCCGATCCAGCGCCAACAGGGACGGCCTGGCGGTTGCCCGCCACCTTCGCCATCACCGAGGCCTTGGGCACATTGGCCCGTGGCCCGTTCCTCCCCTGGCCCGCCGGCGTCAGGGACATGTTGTAAATGCTATGCACAATGTCCCGCTGGATATGGCCCAGAAGGCTGCGGAAGAGGTCGAAGGCCTCCTTCTTGTACATGACCAGGGGGTCTCGCTGGCCATAGGCCTGTAGGCCGATGCCCTGGCGCATATTCTCCATGGAGGTGAGGTGCTGTACCCAGTGGCTGTCGATGACGCGCAACATCACGGCACGCTCCAGGTCGCGCATGGCTTCTGGGCCCTGGGCTCCCTCCTTCTCCTGATAAAGCCTTTCGGCATGCTCCTGCAGCGCCTCCAGGACCTCATCCCTGTCCATTACCTCCAACGTTTCGGGGTCCTTTAGCTCCGGTGGAAGAGGGAAGATGGTTTCGGTATCCGCCTGAAAGGTCTCTATGTCCCAGTTCTCGCTGTTTCTGTCGGAAAGGTAGGTGGTGACGACCTCCTCCAGCTCCTGGGCTATCATGTCCTGGACGTTGGTCTTAAGATCCGCCCCGCTCAGGACCTTCTTGCGCTCTCCGTAGATGCGGTCTCTGTGGGCGTTGACCACGTCGTCGTACTCCACTAGGTGCTTCCTCATCTCGAAGTTGTAACCTTCAACTTTGCTCTGGGCGCCTTCAACTACCTTGCTGACCAGGCGGCTCTCCAAAGGGACATCTTCGCCAATCCCGGCCCAGCCCATCACGCTCTGGACCCGCTCGCCTCCGAAGCGACGCATCAGGTCGTCCCCCATGGAGACGTGGAAGCGTGAACTCCCGGGGTCCCCCTGTCGTCCGGAGCGCCCTCGGAGCTGGTTGTCGATGCGGCGTGCTTCATGTCGCTCGGTGCCGATAATGCGCAGCCCCCCCAGAGACACCACCTTGTCATGGTCGGCTTGCCACTGCTCCGGCGTGATGTCCAGGCTTGAGGGATTTCCTCCCAGGACGATGTCCGTGCCTCTACCGGCCATGTTGGTGGCCACAGTCACCGCTCCAGGGCTTCCCGCTTGGGCCACTATAGCCGCCTCCCTTTCGTGGTGCTTGGCGTTCAGCACTTCGTGGGGGATGTCGCGGCGCTTGAGCAACTCGCTCAGTCGCTCCGACTTCTCGATGTCCACCGTTCCCACAAGCGCGGGCTGGCCCCGCCGGTGGCAATCCTCGATCTCATCAGCCACCGCTTTGAACTTATCGGCTTCCGTCTTGTACACCAGGTCCGGCTGGTCCTCCCGGATCATGGTCAGGTTAGTGGGTATGGCCAACACGTCCAGCTTGTATATCTTCCAGAACTCTTCAGCCTCTGTCAGGGCCGTGCCCGTCATGCCCGCCAGCTTCTGGTAAAGACGGAAATAGTTCTGGAGAGTAATGGTAGCGTAGGTGATGCTCTCCCGCTGTACCTTGAGCCCCTCTTTGGCCTCGATGGCCTGGTGAAGCCCATCGGAGTAGCGGCGGCCGTGCATCAGACGACCCGTGAACTCGTCCACTATCACCACTTCGCGGTCTCTTACGACATACTCCCGGTCCTTGGCGAAGGTGACGTGGGCCCGCAGGGCGTTCTCGATGTAGTGGGCCAGAATGATGTTCCCTGGGTCGTACAGGTTGTCCAAGTTCAGCCACTTCTCCATCTTTTCGATGCCCGGCTGGGTCAGCGAGACGGTCCTGTGCTTCTCGTCGAGGGTGTAGTCATCCTCCTGCATAAGGCGAGGAACCAGGCGAGCCAGGGTTTGATAGGTATCGACGGACTCCTGGGCGGGACCGCTGATGATTAGAGGTGTCCGGGCCTCGTCCACCAGGATGTTGTCCACCTCGTCCACGATGGCGTAGTAGAGTTCCTTCTGTGCCATCTGGGAGGAGTCCGCCACCATATTGTCCCGCAAATAGTCGAACCCGAACTCGTTGTTGGTGCCGTGGATGACATCCGCCTGGTAGGCATCGCGGCGTGTCGCTGGCCTGAGGCTCCTCAGGCCGGGATCCTCTGTCTCCATTGTGGGATCGTAGAGATAGGAGGCCTCGTGCTGGAGGCAGCCTGCAGTGAGACCCAGAAGGTGGTAGATAGGCCCCATCCACTGGGTATCCCGCTTGGCAAGATAGTCATTGACAGTGACCAGGTGGACCCCCTGGCCTGTCAGGGCGTTGAGGTATACGGGCAGCGTTGCCACCAGGGTCTTGCCCTCGCCGGTCTTCATCTCAGCGATCTTGCCCTGGTGCAAGACCATCCCACCCATGAGCTGCACATCGAAGTGGCGCTGCCCCAGGGTGCGCTTGGCGGCCTCCCTCACGGCGGCGAAGGCCTCAGGGAGGAGGTCCTCCAGCTCCTCACCGGCGGAAAGCCTGGCCTTGAACTGGTCGGTCCCGGCCCGAAGCTCTACATCGGTGAGCTTCTCGAACTCTGGCTCCAGGCCGTTGATCTCGTTGACCAGGGGTTCGAGCCGCTTTATCACCCGCTCATTGGAGTTGGTGATAAAGCCTGTCACAGTCTTAAACATAAGGGGTCACTTCCATAATCGACGATTGGCTGCAACTTCCCATATCATTATACGATACAGGGGAAGCATAAGGATGATCGCCTGTCCCACAGGCTCTTGTTGCAGCCTCCAGCCCTACTCGAACATTGCCCCCACGGAGAGGCCGTTGTAGATGCGGTAGATGGCCTCTCCTAGAAGCTCCGACACCGTCAGCACGGTCATCTTGCTATCGCGTTTTTCAACGGGGACCGGAATGGAGTCGGTGACCACCACCTCTCTGATGGGGCTGCTGAAGAGCATTTCGGGAGCGCGCCCGGAAAGGCTCGGGTGGGTGCAGCAGGCGTAGACATCTCGGGCTCCCAGCTCCTGAAGGACGTAGGCCGCCTGGGTAACAGAGCCTCCAGTGTCGATCTCGTCGTCGAAGCAGAGGCAGACCTTCCCCTGGACATCGCCGATAATGTTGAGAGTCTCCGTCTGGTCGTCATTGCCCACGCGCCGCTTCTCGACAATGGCCAGAGGGGCGTTGAGCTTGGTGGCCAGGTCCCGGGCCCGCTTGCTGATGCCGATGTCCACGGCCACCACCACCAAGTCGTCAATGGCCTTCTCCTGGAAGTATCTGGCCTGAAGAGGCATGGCGGTAAGCTCATCCACGGGTATGCTGAAGAAGCCCTGGATCTGTCCCGCGTGTAGGTCTATGGTGAGCACCCTGTCGGCGCCGGCGGTGGTAATAAGGTCGGCCACCAGGCGCGCCGTGATGGGCACTCGGGGCTGGTCCTTCTTGTCGGTGCGGCCATAGCCGTACTGGGGCATCACCGCTGTAATGCGTCCCGCCGAGGCCCGCTTGGCGGCGTCGATCATGATGAGGAGCTCCATCAGGTGGTCGTTCACCGGAGCGCAGATGGGCTGGATGATGAAGACGTCTCGCTGCCTTACGTTCTCCAGGATGCGCACGAAGGTGTTGGTGTTGGCGAACTTCAGGACCTCGCACTTCCCCAGTTCAGTGCCCAGGTAACTGCAAATCTTTTGGGCCAGATCCGGGTTGGCGTTGCCGGTAAACACCTTGAGCTCTTCGTAGGCTGCCATCATCGCCCCCTGAAAGCCGGTCGGCGCTTCTCTCTAAAGGCAGCTATGCCCTCTTTGTGGTCCTCGGAGGTCAGGGTAATGGTCTCGGCGGCGGCCGCCATCTTCAAGGACGTCTCCAGATCAAACTCCAGGCCCCGGTAAAGCATCATCTTGGCCAGACGTATGGCGATGGGGGGCCCGTTGGCGATCTTGCGGGCCATCTCTAATGTTGCCTCCTCTAGCTCCTCGGGGGCGACCAGTTTGTTGAGGAAGCCATATCGGTGGGCCTCCTCTGCCTCCATGAAGTCGCCGGTAAAGAGGAGCTCCGCAGCCTTTGGGATGCTGCCCAGGGCCCTGGGGTAGAGCCAGGCCCCGCCGTAGCCAGGAAAGAGGCCGATGCGAACGTAGGCCACCATGAAGCGAGCGTTGCTGGAGCCCACCCGAAGGTCGCAGACGGAGGCCATGTCAAAGCCGGCGCCAACAGCGGCCCCGTTAACCATGGCGATGACGGGCTTCTCAAGGCGGTGGATGCCCAGGATCATCTGGTGGGCACCCTTGAACCCCCGGCGAATGTCCTCGGCGGTGCGCACATCGGCGGCGTACTGCTCCCGCTGGGCACCTCCGGTCATACCGCCGGTGTCGGCCCCAGCGCAGAAGGCGCGGCCCTCGCCAGTGATGATGACCACCCGGACCTCGTCCTCGGTTTCGGCGTAGTCCAGGGCGTCGCACAACTCGCTCTGCATGAGCTGGTTGATGGCGTTGAGCTTGTCCGGGCGGTTGAGGGTGATCTTAGCGATGCGCCCCTCTTCCAGCTTGTCCAGGATGATAGTCTCGTAGGCTGTGGCCATAGGCGGCACCTCCCCAACAATGAGCCTGCACCAGCGCCCAGATTATAGCACAGGGCTAGGAGAAGAGGCCAAAAGAGCCTTATTCATAATTCGGGTATTGAGCGTGTTGCTTATTCGTGTGTCTCCTACAGCCATCCAGGATGCATTAGCGAGCGTCGGTTAACATAAACTACCCCGACCTCTCCCTCTTGAGTCGGTAATTATCCCTTGACATCAAGGGCAAATAGTGGTACTCTGTAGCTAGATTAGAGAGAGGCCACACCGATGCAACGCTACACGATTAATCACTTTAATGCTCAGTTCCCCGATGATGACACCTGCTTGGAATGGCTTGTAAAGAACCGATGGCCTGAAGGTATCACCTGCCCGAAGTGTGGGCAAGTTACCAAACACCACCGAGTAACTAACCGGCCCGTCTACGCCTGTGCTATCTGTGGACATCACGTCTCCCCGATGGCCGGAACTATCATGGAACATTCTAGTACTTCGATGCGCCTTTGGTTCTATGCAATGTATCTGATGGCATCCACCAGGTGCGGAATCTCCGCCAAACAGTTGGAGCGAGAACTTGGCGTTACCTACAAGACGGCCTGGCGGATGTTCAAACAGATTCGGTCGATGCTGGCCGAAGACATTACCTTGGAGGGTTCATCAGTAGAGATAGACGCCACGTTCATCGGCGGCAAGGCTAAGAATATGCACAAGGCCAAACGGGAACGGCTAAGTGGACGTGGCACTGTTGGAAAGACCGCCGTCCTTGGCATGGTAGAGCGGCAGGGCAATGTGGTGACCGCCATAGTGGGCGAGGAATCCCAAAATGCGGTCCTACCGAATGTGAGGGAGAAGGTGCTACCCAGCAGCCTGATTTACTCCGATGAACACGCGGCCTATAACCCGCTTCGGAGCATGGGCTACCAGCATCGGCGCGTCCACCACGCAGCCAAAGTCTACGTCCAAGGAGACGCCCATACGAACACCATCGAGGGATTCTGGAGCTTGGTAAAGAGGGGAATCAGCGGGGTCAACCACGCGGTGAGCTCGAAATACCTTCAGAGCTACCTAAACGAATACTCTTTCCGGTATAATCGGAGGGACCAAGAGCAGCCTATGTTTGAGGCTTTTCTTGGTCAGGTGGTGAAACAGGGCGAGTAACAGTACGTAGGAATCTCTCGAAGTCGGTCTTGGTCAAAAGCGGTGACGACGCCTCTGACTTGGCCTTCTTCTTCTGGCGGGGTGCATTGCCGGATGCCATCGCAATATATAGCGTAGCACCCCTAGGGGTGCTACTGCAACCCTCTTAAGAGGGTGCAAGGGTGTTGCATTGCCTAAAGACTTGGCTTTTACCATAAATCCAGAGGACACGGCTGCCTCGATCAATCTATTTGTCAGGGCGATCGAGGATATCAAACGTTTGCTACATGATGTTGACTACGCGGTGCACAGAGGCACCGCCAAAAGACGATGGATAATTAGGAACCTTCAGTCCAGTGCCCCTACGATTACGGTGCAACCGGTCTTGGGAGACCAAGAATCCATGGACGCAGTGGCTGACGGTATTCGTACGGTGACGATAGGTACAGATCAACCGCCTGAACACTTTACTGAGAAGGTATTGGAAGACCTAAGGCGTATGAGAAGATTGTTTGCGGGTAAAGACCGGGCCCGGTCTATCGTTGTGTCCGTCGATAAGATTGAGACAGCGACAATAGAAAAAGATATTTCCGAAAAAGCCAGGCGCATCCTAACATCTGGATATTGGAATCTAGGGTCTGTCGAGGGAACCTTGGAGGCCATTAACCTGCATAGGTCCCCACGGTTCACCATCTGGGACCGAGTAAGTAGAGCACCAGTTCAGTGTTCCTTCCCGAATACTTCGGATTGGAAAGAGCAGGTAACTACTTCCCTTGAAAAGCGAGTCCTCGTGCGCGGTAGAATTCGCTACTTTGTCAACGGAGTACCCCGCGTCGTCACCGACATTGTGGATATGGAAGAGACTACTCCAAACCCAAATCTTCCAAGGGCTGATTTTGGGTCTATCCCCGATACAGTAGCGGCCCAAGACCCGGGAGCATTTCTACGCGCTATTCGTGGATTGGAATCGGACAACTGATGCCTGTGTCGAGACGTTTGTGGGAGTCCAACGTAGTCATCGGGTACCTAGCTGGGTACTCAAAGTTGCAATCAGACTGCGTACAAATCATCGAGCAAGCTATGCGGGGTGAGGCCGAAATTTTCGTATCGGTCATAGCGACCATAGAAGCGGCCTACCTCACTGGTCAATCTGACGCTGATTCCGAAGCACGCATTCAAGAGTTCTTTGGCCGCAATTACATCATCCCCGTTGGGATTGATGCCAGTATCGCCTCAATCACACGGGGCCTAATACGAAAATATCGTACCGGGCCAAAGCTAAAACCACCTGATGCAGCACATCTTGGTACCGCCCTGCAATGGCATATCCCCGTCATAGAAACCACTGACCCAGATTTACTGCGATTGGACAACCTCGAAGGGAATCCCCCTATTCGTATTCGCTGCCCATCGTATGAGGGCCAGACCCGATTCATTTAGAACTTCGATAAGGAGTGAACTCCGAATTGCAAGCTTACTTGATGTTAAGGGATAATTACCCTTGAGTCTCAATAAACCCTACCGTTACTCCAGCGTGGGCAACAGCCCAAACCGTCTGACCTGCAAGCCCCAATGCGACTTGCTGGGTCTCGCTGAAACCCTAGTCCACTCTATGGTCAAAACGCCAGTCGTCATCCGATAACAAGGTAAAAACCCCACCGATCCTGCCTTGATCGATGGGGTTCCATTGGCTAATGGTTTCCGTTAGGAAGTCAGGGACTGTGACTTTACTGGATGCCAACCTTGCCTCTGACCTCGTTCCAGTCAATCATACTACCTTTTTTGAGCGCCTGAATCCCTCGCTTCAGATCACTGATGACTTGCGGGTTGTTAGCCATACGCCTCAGCGCTTGTCCATCCTCAGGCACGCCCTCCAGCAGAGCATCACCGAGGCTATCTAGCCAGTCGGGATTAATCTGTAGGATGGTATTTGCCTCTTCGTCGTCGAGCACCTGTGTGAGATTAAGGTAAAAAGGTAGGTCTTCAAGAACCTGCGATTCCCGCCATCCGAGAAGAACGTATAGTTCAAGCCCTTCACCCGTTTCTCGAATAAGGGATACCCTACGAGGAAGCATAACTTCTGGATTTTCAGGCGGTCACCGATACTACCGATGGCAAGTTGAGTTCTTGCACAAAGAGCCAATACGACGGCTTTGTCCTTCAGCCTCTCCTCTCTTGTTCTCTCCTGCCTCATGGTAACCCCTTCCTGATCCACCCCATGAGGCTTGACAAACGCCTCTATGGAGTGTAGCATATGCTATACCTTATAGAGGTAAATTATCAAAAACATCTCTTTCGAAGATGTTGCAGCACCAACGAAAGAACGGGAAGTTCTAGTCCCTGGTTTATAGGGTACTAGACGAAAGCAGGATGATGCAACCCCAGGTGACCTGGGGTTTTTCGTTTTTACGCTGCTTCCTTTACCGACACCCTAGACCCTATTGCTAGTGCCTGTACCAGGAGCACGATGATAGATAACATGGCATGCACAGCTAGTTTCAAGTGTCCTCTTTGTGTCTTTAATATAGAACTAATGTACTATTATGGGTAATAGCATGTCAAGACACCATGTCATCACGCCTTCAGGTAATTCTGGAACCAGGCCAGCATCTTGGCCCAGGCATCCTGGGTGGCCTCTGGCCTGTAGCTATCACGCTCGTCACAGATGAAGCCGTGGCCTGCGTTGGGGTAGCTGTGAAACTCGTAGGTCTTCCCGAGCTTCTTCAACTCGGCCTCTATCGTTTTGACGTCGTCGGGCGATGGGTTCTGGTCCTCTTCTCCAAAGAGGCCCAGGACGGGGCCGTTTATGCCGGCGGTGCGCTCCAGAGGCGAGGAGCCCTCGCCAAAGGGTTGCAATATGCGACCGCCATAGTAGATGGCGGAGGCCTTGATGGCCGGGTTTATCGCCGCCCCCAAATAGGCGATGCGGCCGCCCAAGCAGAAGCCGGTTATGCCGATCCTGTCCGAGTTTACGGTGGACAGCCCCTGTAGGCAGTCCACCGAGGCGTTGAGGTCCTTGATGATGTTATCGTCCCGCAGGTTTCCTCTCCACTCCTGAGCTCGGGGGTCGGTGTAATCACAAACGGCATCGGGGCCCTCTCGGTGAAAAAGGTCCGGCGCCAGGGCGACGTACCCCTCTTTGGCCAGCTTGTCGGTGAGGCCTTTGATATTGCCGTTGACGCCAAAGATCTCCATGATGACCAGCACCCCGGGGTAGTTGCCGGGGGCATCAGGCTCACTGACATACACCTTCATATCGTTGCCATCAACCTTTAGAGTCTCCGTTCGAGAAGCCATAACTTCACCTCCTTGCGTACTCATGGATTTCTTTATGATACAGGCGGCCTCTTGTCAATCCAGGGTCGGGCCTCCTCGAAGGCGGCCGACGCCCGCAGCACCGTGGCCTCGTCTCCCCACCTCCCGACGATGTGAAGCCCCAAAGGCATACCATCGGCGGAGAAGCCGCAGGGGACGCTGGCGGCGGGCAGGCCGGCAATGTTTATGGGAGACATAAAAGGCGTGAACCCCCACCAGGGGTCAACCGACTTGCCACCGATGGTCTGGGGTCTCTGCCCTATGGGGAAGGCCGACACTGGCATAGTGGGCGTCAGCAGTATGTCATAGCGCTCCATGAGCTGGTTCAACTGGGCCTGCACCCGTCCTATGCCCACCAGGGCTCGCGCGTAATCGGCGGCAGTCCGGGTACTGGCGTGCTCATAGGTCTTCCGTGCGTAATCGGTCAAAGAGTCCGGGTCCTGCTCGAAAAGGTGCCCGTAGGTGGCGTAAGAGTTGGCGCTAAATATAGTTACCCAGGGTTCTTGGGGGTCCTCTAGGGTCAAGCCTGCCCCCTCCAACGAGCATCCCAACTCCTCAAACACCTTCGCCGCTTTGGACGTGGCCTCGGCCACCTGCGGGTCCACGGCAGCGTACCCCAGGTCGAGGCTCCAGGCCATGCGAAGCCCCCGGACGCCCTGGTCCAGGGCCGCCAGATAATCAGCTGGATTCTCTCTGATACAGCTGGGGTCTCGAGAGTCTGGCCCCGCCATGGCCTGTAGAAGGAGAGCCGAGTCTCTCACAGTGCGACTCATGGGACCCGCCTGAGAGAACTGGTTGGGGGCTGGCTGGCCCAACCCGCCGAAACGGGCCACTCTTCCCAGGGTCGGCTTAATGCCGTAGATACCACAGAAGCTGGAGGGAATGCGTATTGAGCCGCCAGCATCAGAGCCACTGCCCATGACACAGAGGCTGGCGGCTATGGCAGCTCCGGCCCCTACGCTGGAGCCGCCCGCTGTCCGCTCCGGGTTCCAGGGATTCCGACAGGCATCACCCAGGCGGTTCTCCGTGGTGCCGGAAAGCCCAAACTCGGGGGTGTTGGTCTTGCCAAGAAGGGTGGCTCCTGACTGGCGCGTTCGCTCCACTGATATGGAGTCCTGGTCCGGTACGGTATCCTTAAAAAACAGGGAGCCCAGGGTCGTCCTGATGCCCTTGGTCAGGTCCAGGTCCTTCAAGGAGACGGGTATGCCGTGTAGTGGCCCCAGGGAATCGCCCTTGACCACCGCCTGCTCGGCAGCCCTGGCCGAGGCCATGGCCTCCTCGGACGTGACCGTCAGGTAGGCGTTGAGCTTGGGATTCAGCTCTTTGATGCGACTCAGGAAGAGCTCCGTCAGCTCCACGGGAGAGACCTGCTTGGCGGCAATCAGTCTTCGCAGCTCCCAGGCAGAGGAAAAGACAAGTTCCTTATCCGCCATGCTTTTCTCCTCAATATTATCGCTGACGTGGATTTAAGGGCGTCTTCTTGCCTAGACTCGAGATGGGGCTATGCTAAGGTCGGGCTCGCCCAGTGTCAAGGCCAGCATTGCGGGGGCACAATTGACCTGCTGCTTATGAAAAGGTATCATTGGCTCAAACCAGGAACCGACGGGGGTTGAGGGAATGAGATTTGGCGGTATAGGGACCACGGAGCTGATCATCGTTCTGGTGATCGTGCTCATCATCTTTGGGGTCGGCAGGCTTCCGGAGATCGGCGGAGCTATGGGCAAGGCCATCAGAGAGTTCCGAAGGTCTCAGTCCACCGATACAGATGAGGAGAAGAAGGAGCAGGCCACTCAGGACACGGAGAAACAGGAGGAGACCAAGGCCAAAAGCTGACTCGGCTCCATTTTAGATGGCTTCACCCGGCCCGCCATAAAAGCGGGCCTCTTTTTTTTGCGAGTCGTTTCCAGTGTACTGTCTCATAAATACTGACTCTTCCCGCCCACCCTCCCGTGAAGTGTCTCTGAGGGGCTCCGCCCCTCGCTCTCCCCGGGGTTCCAAGGGACATAGCCCTTGGCGGGGGCCCTGGGGGTGCCCCCCAGAGGGTTTCCTCTGGGCGGGTGGGTGGGAAAGAATGCGTCGCTATTTAGCGGACACACCACTAGGACTGCGCTGGGGACTTGGAAAGGTCCTTCGATGTAGCGGTGCGCCCCAGATACGCCAGCTTCGCAAGCCAGATGCCCAACTCGTACATAACGATAATGGGCAGCGCCACCAGCGACTGGTTGATGGGGTCCAGAGTAGGTGTGATCATGGCCCCCAGGATGAAGGCGACCACGATAGCGTATCTCCTCTGCCTCGCCAGGAACCTCGGGGTGACCACACCAATCTTGGCCAGGAAGAAGAGGACCAGGGGTGTCTCAAATATGACTCCCATCCAGAAAAGCAGGGAGACCATAAGGTTGATGTAGTTGCCTATTTTTATCATAGGCGTCGCTACGTCGCTGCCGAAGGAGAGAAGAAAACTCACCATGGGCGGAAAGAGGACAAAGTAGCCAAAGGCCGCCCCGGCAGCGAAGGCCAGCAGACTAGCGGGCAGCAGAAGGAAGAGGTAGCGTCGCTCCCTGGAGGTCAGCCCAGGGGCCACGAACATGACGACCTGGTAGAGGACCACGGGCAGAGCGCCTACCACGCCCGCCAGCAAAGAGACCTTCATGGTAATACCCAGGAACTCCGTCACCTCCGTGTAGATGGGCTTACCGCCATCTGAGCCGAAGCCCTCGGCGGGGCGAATCAACACATCCAGGATGCGCTCATGAAAGACAAAGGCCACCGCCGTGGTTACCAGGATGGCTGCCACCGAGATGGTGAGGCGCCTTCTCAGCTCCTCCAGGTGCTGTCTGAAGGGTAGCTCGCGCTCCCTCAACTGGGGTTACCTCCCGCCTGAGGGGGCCGCCCCTCCGCTTCCTCAGTCGATCCATCGTCCCGGCGATAGGGCACCGGCCCCTCACTCAGCTCCTTGGGAGGGTCAGCCTTGTCTTTCCTTTGGCGTGCAACGTCATCCTGCGCGCCCTGGTTTTCCTGCTCCTCCTCGACCGCCATGATGTTGGGAAGCTCCGATGCGGCTCTCTGAAGCGAACGCAGTGTTTTGCCCAGAGTGCGGGCGGTGTCCACCAGTCGGTTGGGGCCCAGAACGATGAGGCCTATCACCAGGATCATGATGATCTCGATGGAGCCTACGCCACCAATGTTCATTCCTAATCCAGCCTCTCAATACCGTGAAATGGACAATCGACGCAGTCAGGCGGTGGATTCCAGCCAGGTCGAGGCCTCGTGCGCACGTCGAAGGTCTCCAATAGAGCCACCACCTCACACAGAGGAAGGCCCACCACGTTCAGGTAGCATCCTTCTATCGAGGCCGCGGGGTGGAATTCCGCGTCCTGGATACCGTAGGCCCCGGCCTTGTCCAGAGCCTTTCCTGAAGAGACATATGCCCGTATTTCGTAATCGGAATAGTCGCGCATCAGGACGGTGGTCTCCTTGCAAGCCAGGGTAGATTTACCCGTTACGCTGTCCACCACTGCCATGCCCGTGACCACCTGATGTTTTTGGCCTCTCAGGCCCGCCAGCATCTGCACCGCCTCCGATTCATCCTGCGGCTTTCCCATGACTCTCCCGTTTAACACTACTACAGTGTCTGCGCCCAACACCAGGGCATTGGGAACCCTGCCTACCACCTCTCTGGCCTTCATCAGCGCCAGATGCTGGGCCTTCACTTTAGGGTCTTGGGCCTCCCGAAAATCGCCTTCCGATAGGTCGGACTGCACAACCTGGAAAGGGCAGTCCAGGGCCGACAGTATCTCCTTTCGGCGCGGCGACTGGGAGGCTAGCACCAGAGGCTTAAAGATCACGGATTGCTCTTCTCTTAACGTATAGGCTTAGCAGGAGGGTGCAGGGAACTCCCTGCCGGGGGTCTGGGGTGTCCCCCAGCTAACGCCCCATGGGCGGGAGGGTGGGAAGTAGAGGTATGCGTACTAGGTTCATACCACCCTTTCTTTTAATCTATCTGGGACAGGATGGCCAGGCATTCCACGTGATAGGTCTGGGGGAACATATCTATTGGTTGGACCTCGTCGATGCGGAAAGGGCCCTGGTGCAGAATGCCCAGGTCCCGAGCCAGGCTTTCGGGGTCGCAGGAGACGTACGCTATCTTTTTGGGAGGGCGGCCGGTCAAGGCTTCCAGGGCCCTGGTGTCGCAACCCTTCCTGGGCGGGTCCAGGATGACGTAGTCGGGCGTCTCCTCCAGGGCCTCCAGGGCGTCCTCGGTCCTCTGCTGGAGGAACTCGACGTTGTCCAGGCCCAGGGTGTTGATGGCGGCGTCTTTGACGGCCGACGCAGACTCCTCTATGGCGATGACCCTGGTTACCATGGGGGCCAGCAGCACGCCAAGGGTGCCTACGCCGGCGTATGCGTCAACCAATACACCTGTGCCGGCAAGGCCCAGCCTGTCGCGGATGAGGGCCACTATCTGCTCCGTCTGCCTTGTGTTTACCTGAAAGAAGGATGAGGCCGCGATGCGAAAGGTACTGCCCTCCAGGGCCTCATCGTAGTGGGTCTGGCCGGATTTGAGGGGTATATTTGGCTCGGTAAGGGGGGGTTGGATAAGCCAAGCGCCTGTGTTGACGCCGTATCGAACCGAGAGCTGGGTGGTCTCGCCGCACTTGTCCTGGAGCTTCTGTAGGGCATCGTTGATCCAGGGGTCCATTATCATACAGCAGTCGATGCGCACGGGGCGACGGGTCATGCTGCTGACGAAACCCAGGGCGCCATCTCGTCCCACAGTGAAGCGGGCGTGGTTCCGGTAGTGGAACTCCTGGGGACTGGGCAACGTAGGGCCCACGGCGACCCCCTCAAGGGATGGTATCCTCTCCAGCTCCTTCTGCACCGCCTGCTGCTTCAGCTCCAACTGGTACGAGTAGTCGATATGCTGCCATTGGCACCCAGTGCAGGTCCCATAGTAGGGGCAGGGCGGCTCAATCCTATGAGGCGAGGGAGAAATGACCTGCTCCACCTGGGCCAGAACGCGGTCTTTGAGGCGCCGCACCACCCTGGCCACCACCTCCTCCCCAGGTATGCCACCGAAGACGTGGATGGCTTCGCCGTCGAGGTGGGCAACGGTTTCTCCCGTGGGGCCCAGGTCTTCCAGGGCCAGACGGAGGTACTCGGGCTCCTGAGGGGTTTCGTCAGGTTTGGGGTTCATTGGCTTTTCTTGTGTGACGATGTGACTTGATAAGTATCCGTGCCCCAACCTTAAGAACGAACTGCTTCTAAAGCTGGTTTAGCTCATAATATAACGCCAAACTTGCTACGCATCAAATTGAGCACCTTGCATAATTCAGGGTCGGAACGGGTTTACCAACTTAGGGGTTTGGTAATCGTTCTACTACGGTCATCAACCACTTGATTAGGCAATTGGCAGAGAGCAAGTGTAGGTCTACGGATATGCCTAGTGAACGTCGCCGCCTCTCTTAGCGTGGACGGCGTAAAAGGATTCGAGTGAATATTAGGATTTACTACTCCGACGGGGCATCCGAACAGTTGTCGAACGAGCCTAATTGGCAATGCAAGATCAGAGTCATTGCTAATTACAAGTGCTTGTTCAAAATCATTATTATGGGCATCTATCACAAGCCACGTCGCGAGATTGACGTCACTTCCTTTTTCTTCAGTGTCAAAGACTTCTACAAAGCGAGAACCTACAGAAGGGGCGATTACAAGAGGTCTCCGTATCTTGCGTTCTCGGAATTGGCCCCTATGAACAGAAACCCCTGGAAGAGTTCGCAATGCCCTCAAGTAGGTCAGCTGTCTTCTGAGTTGATTACTGTCAGTCCGGTTGAATACATAAGCCGTAAAATATCGAACCCTATGTACGTCATGCGTGGGCACAAGCGCCTTCGCAAGCATCACCAAGTCGAGCCATTTGTAAGCACCGCCTTTTACGGCAAGGTTATAAAGATTAAATCCATCTATGTACACATTAGTTTGCATTGTGTTTTGGAAGAACTCAAGAATAAACAGAGACCCCCATTTCTGAGGGTCTCGGCCCTGCCAGCGAAGTGACAGGGGTAGTACGGCAACACTATACAGAATGCGTAACGTTTTGTCAAGCTTTGTACTTGTTTATCCAATCAGTGTACGCTTCTCTGGAAGCGTACACTGATTCAGCAGATGTGTCAAGTTCGTCGCTTTCGACAGCTTGCCGCACCGAATTACGTAATCCTGTGGCCAAGGCATACGCTTGGAGAACAATAGTGGACAGGTAGCAATGAGCAGTAACCTGACGCCATCCACGCACGGTGATGTGGTTCAGGGAGCGTTGCCCCTTCAAGCGAGAGAAGACCCTCAAATTGAGCGTGCCAGCTAGATATAACTGGCACCTGGCCTGCTCCATCTGATATCATGGCTTCGTTCCTATTACTGGTAAGGAAGCTGTCATGCTGAAAGAGCGCAGGCTGCCCGACTGGATACGGGTCCGCATGCCCGGCGGGCCCAACTACATGGAGCTGCGGCAGTTAATGAGGCAGAGCCAGCTTAACACGGTCTGCGAGGAGGCCCACTGCCCCAACATCGGCGACTGCTGGGAGAGGCGCACCGCCACCTTCATGATCCTGGGAGACATCTGCACCCGACGCTGCCACTACTGTGCCGTGACCACAGGTCGACCCCATGGGCTGGACCTGGAGGAGCCCATGCGCCTGGCCCAGACGGTGAAGCAGATGGGCCTCAGGTACGCCGTCATCACCTCCGTCAACCGGGACGACCTGCCCGACGGTGGCGCCTTCATTTTCGCTCAGTGTATCCGCCAGATAAGGCGAGAGGTGCCGGGCTGCAAGGTGGAGGTGCTCATTCCCGACTTCTGCGGCGACTGGGATGCCCTGCAAAAGGTCATGGACGCCAGCCCAGATGTCCTGAACCACAACATAGAGACGGTGCCCAGCGTCTTTCACCGTGTTCGCCCCAAGGGGGACTACCAGCGCTCTCTGGAGCTTCTGGCCCGGGCCAAGGAGATGGCGCCCCAAGGCGTCACCAAGTCCGGCATGATGGTAGGCCTGGGTGAGAACAGCGATGAGATCATCGAGACCATGAGAGACCTGCGCACCGTGGAATGCGACCTCCTGACCATCGGGCAGTACCTGCGTCCCTCGGAGAAGCACTATCCCCTGGCAAAGTTCTACACTCCGCAAGAGTTCGAGGAGCTGCGGGAGGATGGGGAGGCACTGGGCTTCCGGCACGTAGCCTCCGGCCCACTGGTTCGTAGCTCCTTTCACGCCGACGAGCAGCATGCAGCGGCAACGGTGTAGGCTTGTCCCAAGCCCAAATGGGAAATTCCGGATGATATGAGTACCATTAAGGCGGTCTTATTTGATCTGGATAACACGCTGCTAGACCGCAAAACTGCCTTTCTGGAAGTAGCGCAGGCCTTTTACAATTCCTACGCCGCGGTAAGAGGGAAACATACGCAGGAGGAGGTGGTCTCGCTCCTGGTGGAGTGGGATGCTATTGAGGGATTCCCGCAGCCCGCATTTCAGCAAGCATTGGATGCTTGGCCCGATATTGGCATGTCCACTGGTGAGATGATGGACTGGTACTACAAGGAGCTGTGGAGGGCTATAAAGCAGGACAAGCTGGCCCTTGCATTTCTGGCAGACTTAAACAAAGGCAGACTTAAACAAAGAAGGTATACCCTGGGGTGTCGTGACTAACGGCGGTGCCCGTCAACATGAGAAAGTTAAGGTCGCGGGGCTGGAGAGCTTAGCGCCCTTCGTTATAGTCTCCAGCGACTTCGGCCACGAGAAGCCTGAGCCGGCCATCTACTATGAGGCTTTGACGGCGCTTGGGGGGATTCCTGCCGAGAACACGCTGTTTGTGGGCGATAACCCTGACACAGACATCAAGGGAGCGCAAGGGGTGGGGATGCTTACAGCCTGGGTCACCTTGGGCAGGACTTATCCTGAAGGAGCACGGTTGCCAGACTACCAAATAGGTCACGTAGACGAGCTTCGGCCTTTGCTCCTAGAACGCGGGCAAGGTGAATAGGTGAAAGCACTCCTCAGCGTATACGATAAGGCAGGGCTGGTGGAGTTTGCCGCCCAGCTCACGAAGATAGGCTTCGACCTGGTGAGCACCGGCGGCACCTACCAGGCCTTGGCAGATCAGAGCCTACCTGTGCAGCAGGTCTCGGACCTGACGGGCTCCCCGGAGATTTTAGACGGCAGGGTCAAGACTCTGCATCCCAAAATCCACGGGGGCATTCTGGCCCGCAGAGACTTGCCGGACCACCTCTCCCAACTGACCCAGCACAGCATAGATACCATCGATCTGGTGGCCGTCAACCTCTACCCTTTTGCAGAGACCATCAACAGGCCGGGGACTACCCTGGAGGAGGCCCTGGAGAATATCGATATCGGTGGCCCAACGATGATCAGGGCCGCCGCCAAGAATTTCCAGCACGTCGTCGTTCTGGTGGACCCCGCAGACTACCCCTGGGTCGCCGAGCGTCTGACGACTCAAGGTCTCTCTAGGGAGGAGCGAAGGAGACTGGCCCAGAAGGCCTTCCAGCACGTTGCTCTGTACGACACCCTCATTGCCCGCTACCTGGCCCAAGGGACCGATGATGCTTTGTCGGAGGCCATCACCCTGGGATACCGCAAGCTGTACGACCTTAGCTATGGAGAGAACCCCCACCAGCGGGCCGCCTTCTACTCCGACGCTCGCCGGGCCGGAGGTATCGCCGCAGCCAGGCAGCTCCACGGCAAGGAGCCCTCCTTCAACAACATCCTGGACGCCGACGCCGCCTGGCGTGTGGTAAGGGACTTCGCTGAGCCCGCCGTGGCAGTCATCAAGCATACCAACCCCTGCGGCCTGGCGGTGGATGATAACCTTGCCATGGCCTACCAGCGGGCCTACGAAGGCGACCCCATCTCCGCCTACGGCGGCATCGTGGCTTTCAACCGAGAGGTCACCCAGGAGGCCGCCGAGGCCATGCGTCGTATCTTCTACACGGTGGTGGTAGCGCCGTCCTACGAAGCGGAAGCCCTGGAGGTCCTCACCAAGAAACGCGATCTGATGATCCTGGAGCTGCCTTCGAGCGATGAAGTCCCCGAAGAGGCGTACGACCTCCGGCGGGTGTCCGGCGGACTGCTCCTGCAAGGGCCAGACGGCCTTGAAGAAGACCCGTCTTCCTGGAAGACGGTCAGCCAAAGGAGCCCCAGCCCTGAGGAGCTGGCCGACCTGGCCTTCGCCTGGAAGGCGGCCAAGCACATCAAGTCCAACGCCATAGTTCTGGCCCGGGACAAAGCCCTCCTGGGCATGGGAGCCGGACAGCCCAACCGGCTGGTCAGTGTTCACCTGGCTCTGAGAGCCGCCGGTGAACGGGCTCCTGGGAGCGTTCTGGCCTCGGACGCCTTCTTTCCCTTTGCCGATGGAGTGGAGCTGGCGGCCCAGGGCGGCGTCAAGGCCGTTGTCCAGCCCGGCGGCTCCATCCGCGACCAGGAGGTCATCGAGGCCGCCGACAGGCTTGGCGTTGTCATGGTGTTCACTGGCGTTCGCCACTTCCGGCACTAGGGTTCGCTTCACAGGTAGCGGATCGCAGCCATCCTGGGCCTGAGGCGAAAACCATTCGAGCCCTAATTGACATACGAGCACAGTTTGCTATAACATACATAAGTTGTCGCCCATTAATTTGGGAAGAATAGGCTTCGGCCTGTTCTACCTTGAAACGAGAACCAATCCATGCCTACAGTTAACCAGCTAGTAAGGAAGGGAAGGGTCAGGGTCGTCAAGAAGACCAAGGCCCCCGCGTTGCGCTTCTCCTATAACTCCCTTAAAGAGAGGGGCTACAGGGCCCAGGGGAGCCCCCAGAAGAGGGGTGTTTGCGTGCAGGTCAGGACCGTCACTCCCAAGAAACCCAACTCGGCCCTGCGCAAGATCGCCAGAGTGAGGTTGACCAACGGCATGGAGGTGACGGCCTACATTCCTGGAGAGGGCCACAACCTTCAAGAGCACTCGGTGGTGTTGATCAGAGGAGGGCGCGTAAAAGACCTCCCAGGGGTCCGCTACCACATCGTCAGGGGCGCCCTGGATACTGCCGGGGTCGGCAACCGCAAGAGTGCCCGAAGTAAATACGGGACCAAGCAGGTCCCGGGGGCCCGGTAGTCGAGAGCTGAGGTAAAGGACTATGGCGCGCCGCAGAAGAGCTGAGAAACGCAAGTTAACACCTGATCCCCGGTATGGCAGTGTTCAGGTGGCCCAGTTCATCAACAAGGTTATGGTGAACGGCAAGAAGTCCGTGGCCCAGCGTATTGTCTACCAGGCACTGGAGCAGGCCAGCGACGAAGTGCGGCGGCAGCCCCTGGAAGTTTTGGATCAGGTTGTAAGAAACGCTACCCCCATGCTGGAGGTCAAGGCACGACGTGTTGGGGGTGCCACATATCAGGTCCCCATAGAGGTTAGGCCCGATCGACGAGTATCCTTGGCCATGCGCTGGCTGGTAAGGTATGCTCGGGCCCGAGCGGGAATGCCGATGCGCGAGCGACTCAAGCAGGAGTTCTTGGAAGCCTACAGGGGCCAGGGTGCGGCGGTAAAGAGAAAGGAGGATCTGCATAGAATGGCCGAGGCCAATAGGGCTTTCGCTCATTACAGGTGGTGAGATTTTGAGGCCGCCTGAGCCGCAGAGGCATGCTCGTTGCTATGGAGTCAGGTTATTCCCTAGACACAGTTCGTAATATTGGATTTATTGCTCATATCGATGCCGGCAAGACCACGGTTACCGAGAGGGTCCTTTTCTTTACAGGGCGCACCCACAAGATAGGGGAGGTGGATGAGGGCACAGCGGTAATGGACTGGATGGCCCAGGAGCGAGAGCGAGGCATCACCATATCCGCCGCCGCCACCAGGTGCCAATGGAAGGGCTACGACATCAACATAATCGACACCCCCGGCCACGTAGACTTCACCGCCGAGGTTGAGCGCAGTCTTCGGGTCCTGGATGGAGGCGTCGTCCTCTTCGACGCCGTCGCGGGAGTCCAGCCCCAATCGGAGACGGTCTGGCGTCAGGCCGACCGTTACAAAGTCCCCAGGATCTGCTTCGTCAACAAGATGGACCGGCAGGGAGCCGACTTCCAACGTACTATTGACACTATAGTTCATCGTCTCAACGCTAGGCCTGTAGCTATCCAGATACCTGTAGGGGTTGAGTCCGCCTTTCGCGGAGTAGTTGACCTGGTGGAGGGAACGGCCCTGGTTTACCCCGAGGAAGGACCCCAGATCCCCCAGGAAGGTCCTGTTCCGGAGGAGATGCTGGAGGAGTACCACAACTACCGCGAAGCCCTGGTGGAGAAGGTCGCTGAGACCGACGACGACCTCCTGGCCAAGTACCTGGAGGGAGAGGAGATAAGCAAGGAGGAGATCAGATTGGCCCTCCGAGCCGCCACCATCAACTACAAGCTAGTGCCGGTGATCTGTGGAAGCGCCCTGCAGAACCGGGGAATCCAACCCCTGCTGGACGCAGTGGGCAATTATCTACCGTCTCCAAGAGACGTACCGCCTCCTATAGGGAGGGACTATCGTACGGGAGAAGAGGTGGCGCGGGAGGCCAAAGAGGATGATCCCTTCCTGGCCTTGGCCTTTAAAGTGGTCACCGACTCCTTTGTGGGCCGCCTGGTCTACCTACGAGTGTACAGTGGAAAGATAAAGAGCGGAGCCATGGTGTTTAACTCCTCCCAGGGCATCCGGGAGCGCATGGGAAGGATACTCCGAATGCATGCGCAGCGCCGGGAGGACCTGGAGGAGCTGCGTGTAGGTGACATAGCGGCTGCCATAGGGCCCAAGGGTACTCGCACTGGGGAAACCCTTTGCGACGAAAGGCACCCCGTATACCTGGAGACGATCAAGTTCCCGGAGCCAGTGGTCTCCGTCTCCATCGAGCCCCAGTCAAAGGGGGACCAGGATAAGCTGACGGATTCTCTGCTGAAGCTGGCCGACGAAGACCCCACCTTCAAGGTGCGATACGATAACGAGACGGGCCAGACCATTATCTCCGGCATGGGAGAGCTGCATCTAGAGGTGCTGGTGGACCGCATGAGTAGGGAGTTCGGCGTGGTTGGAAGGGTGGGGAAGCCCCGGGTCTCCTATCGAGAGGCCATCACCTCCTCCTCCCGGGTACAGGGGCGCTTCGTTCGCCAGACGGGAGGCCGGGGCCAGTATGGAGACGTGTGGCTGGAGATAGAGCCCCAGGAGCGGGGAGCTGGCTTCCTTTTCGAAAATAAGATAGTTGGCGGAGCGATACCCAGAGAGTACATCCCCTCCATTGAGCGAGGCATAAGGGAGGCCCTGGAGAATGGGCCTTTGGGGGGCTTCCCTGTAATAGACCTGAAGGCGACTCTGGTGGACGGCTCTTACCACCCAGTGGACTCCTCGGAGATCGCCTTCAAGATAGCTGGCTCCATGGCGCTAAAAGAAGGCGTCCGCAAAGCTCGCCCTGTACTGCTGGAGCCCATCATGGAGGTGGAAGCGGTGACCCCGGGAGAGTTCCTGGGAGATGTATTGGGCGACCTGAGCAGCCATCGCGCCACTATCCGCAGCATTGAAGGCCAGGAAGGGATTCAAGTAGTGAAGGCCCTTATTCCCCTGGCGGAGACCTTTGGTTATACTCCACACCTACGGTCGTTGACGCAGGGTCGTGCAGTAGCCTCCATGGAGTTCAAACATTACGAAGAGGTCCCTCAGGGGCTTCTAAACGAAGCAGTGAAAGCGTAGAGGAAGGCCATGCCTGGACAGAAGATAAGGATAGTGCTGAAAGCCTTTGAGCACCGCATACTGGACCAGTCGGCAAGCCAGATAGTGGAGGCGGCGGAGCGCACTGGTGCTGTAGTCGCTGGGCCGGTGCCTTTGCCCACCTCCATTAAGCGCTTCTGTGTCATCCGCTCCCCTCACATAGATAAGGACTCTCAGGAGCATTTTGAGATAAGGACCCACAAACGCTTAATAGATATCCTGGAGTCCACCTCAAAAACGGTGGACGCCTTGACGAAGCTCAACGTTCCTGCAGGGGTAGATGTGTCCATCAAGCTCTGATGACGCGCAGATCCGGATAAAGGCCCGCCAGGAGAAATAGGAAAAGGTCGTGCCGCTAACACAGCTTCTGGGAAAGAAGATAGGAATGACTCAGGTCTTCCAAGAGGATGGCCGGGTGGCGCCCGTTACTGCCATCCAGGCCGGGCCATGCACCATTACCCAGGTCAAGACAATGACGAACGATAAATACGAGAGCGTTCAGGTAGGGTTTGATGAAGTCAAGGGGCTCAATAAACCAGAAGCGGGTCACATGCGCCGGGCCGGGAGGCTGTTTCGCCATCTGCGGGAGTTCCGCGTGGTAGACCTCTCAGAGCTCCAGGTGGGACAGGAGATTGACGTCTCCATATTCGAACCCGGAGAGCTGCTGGATGTGGTGGGTACTTCAAAGGGGCGGGGATTTCAGGGAGGCGTTAAGCTGCATCACTTCGCCGGTGGGCCCAAGACCCACGGCCAATCGGACCGTCACAGGGCGCCTGGTTCCATCGGGGCGGGCACCTACCCAGGCAGAGTCTGGAAGGGCACACGCATGGCCGCCCACATGGGCAATGTCCGCAAAACGGTTAAGAGCCTGGAGGTTGTCCAGGTGGACCTTGAGCGCAACCTCCTGCTGCTCAGAGGCGGCGTGCCCGGAGGCAAAGGGGGTCTTCTCATTCTCAAAAAGTCCCGGAGACAGCGGAAGGGATAGGGATGCAACTCTCCGTACAGAACATGGAAGGTCAGGTGGTCGATACCATTGAGGTAAGAGACGACCTCTTCGCCGTACCCATGAACGAGGTAGTGGTCCACCAGGTCATGGTGGGCCAGAGGGCTAACGCAAGATCGGGAACGGCCAATACCAAGACCAGGGCACAGGTCTCCGGTGGCGGACGCAAACCACGGCCTCAGAAGGGGACCGGAAGATCCCGGCAGGGGAGCATCAGATCGCCCATATGGCGGGGTGGTGGGGTGGCCTTCGGCCCCCACCCGCGATCCTATCGACATCGGACCCCAAAGCGAGTCAAACGATTGGCCCTGCAGATGCTGCTATCCGACAAGACCAGGGAGCAGGAGTTGCTCCTCTTACAGGAGTTGAAACTGACGGCCCCCAGGACGAAGGAGATGTTGAAGATTTTGCAATCCCTGGGAGTTGACTCCTCAGCTCTGATCGCCACCAACGATGTCGATTCGAATCTTCAGAAGTCCATAAACAATATTCAGAAAGTAAAGTGTCTACCAACAGCTCTTCTGAACGCTATTGACCTGCTGAATCACCATAAGCTGATAATGACCGTGGATGCCGTGCGCATGGCAGAATCGCTATGGGCAGGCCCTTTGGAGCGCTTTAAAAAGAGGGACGGCGCCATCACTGAGGAGTCGGAGTAGGAATGCACCCGTTTGAAGTCATTAGACGGCCCATGATTACGGAGAAGAGCACTCTTCTGCAGGAGCAGGACAAGTACGTCTTTGAAGTGTCTCCAGAGGCTAACAAGACCCAGGTCAAACAGGCCGTGGAGGATGTCTTTGACGTTGAGGTGGTTGCTGTTAATATGATGAATATCAAGGGCAAGTCCAAGCGTTTCGGCCCCCGAATGGCAAGGGGGAAGAGCCGCAAGAAGGCAATAGTCAGCCTGAAGCGCGGCGATAAAATCGAGATCTTTTCAGGTGCCTAGATGCCGTTAAAGGTACTCAAACCCAAAACCCCGGGACAGCGCGGCGCGGTCCTGCCCCACGGTGAAGGCTTGTCCAAGGGCAAGCCCAAAAAGTCGCTGCTATTGCCTCTAAAGAAGAGCGGCGGGCGCAACTCTCGGGGCAAGATAACCGTGCGCCATCGGGGTGGCGGGCACAAGCGACGCCTACGCATAATCGACTTCAGGAGGCAGAAGATTGGTGTACCGGGCGTCGTGAACTCCCTGGAGTACGATCCCAACCGCTCGGCCCGGATAGCGCTCATCAAATACGCCGACGGCGACTGGCGATACATCCTGGCAACTAATGGGATGAAGGTGGGCGATTCCGTTGAAGCCGGACCCAACACTGAGATCAAAGAGGGCAACTCGCTGGCCCTGAAGCTGATCCCTCTGGGCACCACGGTGCACAACGTGGAGCTTAAGCCCGGAAGAGGAGCCCAGATGGTTCGGAGCGCGGGGACTTCGGCACGGATCCTGGCAAAGGAGGGCGACTACAGCCTACTGCGTCTGCCCTCCGGCGAGGTGCGGATGGTTCTCAGCGAGTGCGTTGCCACCATTGGCCAAGTGGGAAACCCCGACCACAAGAACATAAAGTTTGGGAAAGCAGGCCGCACGCGTCACCTAGGGAGGCGTCCCCACGTAAGGGGCCTGGCCATGAGCCCCCGAGACCATCCCCATGGAGGAGGCGAAGGTCGCTCCGGCATAGGGATGCCGGGACCCAAAACTCCTTGGGGCAAGCCTGCTCTGGGATTCAAGACCCGCCGAAAGAAGGCCAACAACAGGTTCATTGTGCGGAGAAGGAAGTAATGTCTAGGTCCACCAAAAAAGGACCCTATGTGGATGCCAAGCTGCAGAAGAAGGTGGAGGCCCTACAGCGTAGCAGGACCAAGGCCGTTATTAAGACGTGGGCCAGGGCATCTACGATAATGCCCGATATGGTGAGCATTACCATAGCCGTCCACGATGGCCGCCGGCATGTGCCCATTTACATTACGGAGAACATGGTTGGCCACAGATTGGGAGAGTTCGCCCCCACTAGGACCTTCCGGGGACACGCTGGTCGGTCGGAGCGTACGACACAGGTCAGGCGTCCAGGCCAGACGTCAAGGTAGTTAGGGAGGATATCGGCATTGAGGTGCATAGAAGATGGCGGTTAGGGCAGTGGCCAAAGGGGTACGCATATCACCCAAAAAGCTCAGGCTGATAGTGAATGCGGTCCGTGGCAAGAAGGTAGAGGAGGCGCTGAACATATTGCGCTTCATAACGTCGCCTGCCTCGGAACAGGTAGCCAAGGTAGTGAGGTCAGCGGCGGCAAATGCTGAGAACAACCTCCTCCTGGACACGGAGGACCTACGGATTATCGGCATTTCCTCCGATGAAGGGCCGCGCTTGAAGAGGTTTCGCGCCAAGGCCAGAGGCCGGGCGGGTCCCATAACCCGGCGAAGCAGCCACATCACGGTGGTAGTTGAGGAGGAGTCTCAAATTGGGCCATAAGACGCATCCAATAGGATTCCGTTTGGGAGTAAACCAGGATTGGCAGGCCAAGTGGTTTGCCCCAAAGGCAGCCGCTTACCGCGAGATGCTGCTGGAAGACCTAACAATCAGGAAATCCATCCTTTCGCAATATCGCGATGCCGGCATCGCCAGAATAGAGATAGAGCGCGGCTCTCAGGACACGGTCATTACCATTTATACATCGCGGCCGGGTATAGTCATAGGGCGCGGAGGTCAACGTGTAGACGAGCTTCGCAAGAAACTGGAGAACCTGACCCAGAAGCGACAGCGGCTGAACATTCAGGAGATACGCCAACCGGAGCTCAACGCCTTTCTAGTAGCTAGGAGCGTTGCGGAGCAGTTGGAGCGTAGGATTGCCTACAGGCGGGCCATGCGCCAGGCTGTGTCCAGGGCCATGCAGGCCGGGGCCAAGGGCATAAAGATTATCTCCTCAGGCCGCCTTTCTGGGGCCGTAATAGCCAGGACAGAGAAGGCCATGCAGGGTCGGGTGCCCTTGCATACCATAAGGGCCGACATAGATTACGGCCTGGCGGAGGCCGGCACCAATATGGGTCGCATAGGCGTAAAGGTCTGGATCTATAAGGGTGACATCTTCCCAGAACCCAAGGAAGAAGAGATGGAGGAGATGGAGCCCATCGAGGTGACTCTCTCTGGGGAGGAACCTGAAGAGGAAAAAGAAAAAGAGGTAGAGGATGCTGCAGCCCAAGCGGGTGAAGTACCGGAAACATCATAGGGGACGGCGCAAAGGGATATCCAATGCCGGCAGCACCGTTGTCTTCGGCGACTTCGCCCTTAAGTCTTTGTCCCCGGCCTGGGTAACGGACCGCCAAATAGAGGCGGCCCGACGAGCCATAACCAGGTACGTCAGGCGTGGTGGACAGATATGGATTCGCGTCTTCCCAGATAAGTCTGTGGCGGCGCGTCCAGCGGAGACCCGCATGGGCAGCGGGAAAGGTGCCGTGGACCACTGGGTGGCTGTCGTGAAATCGGGCCGCATCCTTTTTGAGATCTCTGGCGTCCCACCCGAGGCCGCCAGAGAGGCTTTACGTCTGGCGTCCCATAAGCTGCCCGTACAGACCAAGATAGTTTCCAGAGAAGAGGCGCCACCCAGCTAACGCGGTAAGGCCGAGGGTTAAGCATGGAGATAGACGACTTGAGGGCTCTGAATGATAGCGACCTGGCCAAGACTCTTGATGAGTCCCAGAGGGCCTTGATGAACCTGCGCTTTCGGCTTGCCTCCATGCAGCTTGCCAACTTTAATGAACCAAAAAGGGCCCGGAAGAAAATAGCCCGGGCTAAGACGGTCCTTCGGGAGAGGGAGATAGCGAAGGCCAGCGGGGTATGATAAAGCGGAAGATAAGGGTAGGTCGGGTCGTAGGCAACAAGATGGAAAAGACCGTAGTGGTAGCCGTCGAATGGAGCCGCGCCCATCGCCTTTACAAGAAGCGCATCAGACGGATTTCCCGGTTCAAGGCCCACGACGAGGAGAATCGCTGCCGAGTGGGCGACGAGGTGCAGATAATAGAGACCAGGCCCCTATCCAAAACCAAACGGTGGCGGGTGCTGAGCATCCTCAAGAGCCACGAGATTGCCGAGGTAAAGCCGGAGGAGATCAACCTGCCTGAGGATGAACCCCAAGAGGTAGCCAAGGCCGAACTAATCGCCGAGGTAGAGGAGCCCCAAGAAGTAGCCCAGGCCGAACCGACGGCGGAGGCAGAGGAGCCCGAAGAGGTAGCTGAGGCCGAACCGACGGCGGAGGTAGAGGAGCCCCAAGAGGTGGCTGAGGCCGAACCGACGGCGGAGGTAGAGGAGCCCCAAGAGGTAGCTGAGGCCGAACCGACGGCGGAGGCAGAGGAGCCTGAAGAGGCAGCCGAGGCCGAACCGACGGCGGAGGTAGAGGAACCTGAAGAGGCAGCCGAGGCCGAACCGACGGCGGAGGTAGAGGAGCCCGAAGAGGTAGCCGAGGCCGAACCGACGACAGAGGTAGAGGAGAAGTCTAAGGAATGATCCAGTCGTATACTAGACTAAAGGTGGCGGATAACTCGGGCGCCAAAATCATAATGTGCATCAATATACCCGGATCCTCAAGAAGGAGGTACGCCGGCCTGGGGGACATTATCTCGGCTTCGGTGAAGGAGGCGGTGCCCGCTGGACAGGTGAAGGCTGGGGAAGTTATACGAGCCGTGGTGGTCCGAACTAAGAAGTCCTACCGGAGGCCTGACGGCTCCTACATCAAGTTCGATGACAACGCCGCAGTGATCCTTTCAGACAAACAATTGCCCAGGGGGACACGCATATTTGGTCCCGTGGCTAGGGAGCTGAGGGAGAAAGACTTTATGAGAATCGTTTCCCTGGCCCCAGAGGTCCTGTAGCATGAAGGTTCGGAAGAACGATACCGTTGTGGTTATCCGGGGCAAAGACAAGGGGAAAAGGGGCCAGGTACAGAGGGTGCTGCCCCGGGAAAGCCGCCTGGTGGTGGAAGGGGTAAATATGATCATGCGCCATACCAGCCGCAGGCCGGGTGTGCGGCAGGTTGGCATTGTTCAGCGAGAGGCCGCCCTACACGCCTCCAACGTTATGCTCATCTGCATCCACTGTAGCAGGCCCACCCGGGTGGGATTTAAGTCTCTGGAGAGCGGGCGCAAGGCGAGGATCTGCAAGAAATGCCAAGAAGAACTCGAGTAACCCCAGAAGGCAAAGGGGAGCCAAAAGACCCTGACGCCCCACAGGCCGACGTTCCTGCTGAAGAGCCCTCAGCGCAGGGAACTGACGCCCCGCGGGCTGCCAGGGCTACTCATGCCCGGGCTGGCTCCAAAAAGCCGTCCGCTTCAGCAGTGGAGACGGAGCAGGAAGCGCCGAAAGCGGCCACAGCGCGCCGCGCGGCCGGGGGTGCAGGTACCAGGGCTGGCTCCAGAAGGCCATCCGCTTCAGCAGTGGAGACGGAGCAGGAAGCGCCGAAAGCGGCCCCAGCACGCCGCGCGGCCGCTAGCACAGGTGATCGGGCCAGCTCCAGAAGGGGAGCCGCTACGACTACCGTGGTGGAGCCGGAGGCAACGGCCCCGGAAGTGAAGGCGCCGGAGGCTCCAATTAGAGAGGTCCACCGTCTGCTCCTAAAATATCGACAGGAGGCTATGCCGGCGCTGGTTAAGGAGTTCGACTATACCAATCCCATGGATGTGCCACGCGTGGAGAAGGTGACCATCAATATAGGCCTCGCCGAGGCCCTGCAAAACCCAAGATCACTGGAGAACACCACTAGAGATCTAACCCTGATTGCTGGTCAGCGCCCTGTCGTGACACGGGCCAGGAACTCTATAGCCGGCTTCAAGCTACGGGAAGGGATGGCCATCGGCTTGAAGGTCACACTCCGGGGTCGGCGTATGCACGATTTTCTGGACAAGCTGGTGAACGCCGTGCTACCCAGGATCAGAGACTTTCGGGGGATTTCTCGCGACTCCTTCGATGGGCGAGGCAACTTCTCCCTCGGCATCCGGGAGCACATTATCTTCCCTGAAATCGACTACAACCAGATCGATAGGATAAGGGGTCTCCAGATAACGGTTGTGACTACCGCTAAGACGGACCAGGAGAGCATCCGTCTGCTGGAGCTACTCGGATTCCCCTTTGTGCGTGTGGCGGCTCCCGTGGAGGCCACGGCCTAATGGCGGCCCAGTCCCAGTTTTACCAAGGATAAACGACATACTGGAAGTGCCCAATAAGGCAATATAAAAAGGAATCTTTGTTTGGCTAAGCAGTCTAAAATCCAAAAGTGGTTGAAGCCCCAGAAGTACGCCGTCCGGCACCATAACAGATGCCACCGGTGCGGCCGGCCCAGGGCTCATATAAGGCATTTCGGGCTGTGCAGGATATGTTTTCGACAGCTAGCGCTGAGGGGCGAGGTCCCCGGGGTGAGGAAGGCGAGCTGGTGATCCGCTATTCCTCTCTTCGCCCCAGGTTAAGTAAGCCCCCCACATCATGCGGCCCCGGAGGCAGATGAAATGGCGGTGTCTGACCCCATAGCGGATATGCTGACTCGGATACGGAACGCCCTCGCGGTGCGCCACGATTCGGTTCTTGTTCCAGCGTCTAAGGTGAAGCTGGCCCTGGCCAAAATCCTAAAGGACGAAGGGTTCATACTGGGTTTTGACTCCGTGAGAAGCTCCACCCCCCAGAACATGATCAAGGTGGCCCTGAAATATGGGGAGAGAAGTGATCCCACGATAACCGGCTTAAAGAGGGTGAGTAAGCCGGGGTTGAGAGTGTACGTGCAAAAGAACAAAATCCCAAGATACTACGGAGGTTTGGGAGTAGCCGTTGTATCCACATCCCAGGGAATAATGACGGGGCACCAGGCTTGGCGTAAGGGCCTGGGGGGAGAGCTCCTTTGTTACGTGTGGTAGAAGAGGGGCAGTTAGAAAATGTCTAGGGTAGGGAACAAGCCCATACCTATACCGGCCGGGGTCGAGATAAAGGTGGAAGACCACCGGGTTAGCCTGAAGGGGCCCATGGGGTCCCTGGAGGACACCTTCCACCCGGACATATCCATCACCCCGGGCGATGGCGTTATAACCGTCAGCCGCCCCTCCGACGAGCGGCGGCATCGGGCCCTTCACGGCCTCACCCGCAGTCTCCTGGCCAATATGGTAACAGGGGTATCGGAGGGGTTTCAGCGAGGCTTAGAGCTGGTGGGGGTGGGGTATCGAGTTCAGCAGAGTGACGAGGACGTTGTGCTACAGGTGGGATTTAGCCATCAGGTGACCGTAACGCCCCTACCAGGCGCCAAGCTGGTTGTAGAGGGAAACAATAGAATTATTGTGCAGGGGATAGATAAACAGATCGTTGGGGAAATGGCCGCTCGAATCCGCAGAATCAGGAAGCCCAACGTTTACACGGGCAAGGGAATAAGGTACGCCGGAGAGCAGATACGCCTGAAGCCGGGCAAGAGCGCCAGGAGATAACGGGTATGCCTAAGAAGACTGATAACCGCGGAATGCGTTTGGTTCGGCACCAACGTCTGCGTCGCAAAGTCACTGGCAACGGCAAGCGGCCGCGGCTGGCGGTCTTTCGTAGCCTGACACATATCTACGCCCAAATCATCGACGACTCCCAGGGCATTACCCTGGCCAGCGCCTCCAGTCTGGACCCTGAGATACGAGGACAGAGGGGCGACAAGGTAAAGTCGGAGGTATCCAAGCTGGTTGGTCAGATGCTTGCAAGACGCGCTAAGGAGAAGAAGATCAGTCAAGTGACCTTTGACCGGGGCGGACATAAGTATCACGGGCGAGTCAAGACCCTGGCTGAAGGGGCTCGGGAAGGAGGGCTGTCCTTCTGATGGTTACTACAACCGGTCGTTGGTCCAGAATAGACCCTGAGGGCCTGATCCTCACCGAAAAGGTGGTGCAGGTTCATAGGGTGGCCAAAGTCGTTAAGGGAGGTCGACACCTTAGCTTCAACGCAATGGTGGTTGTCGGAGATGGCGAAGGCCATGTCGGCGCAGGCCTCGGAAAAGCCGACGCCGTCCCCGACGCTGTGCGTAAGGGAACGGCCATCGCTAGGAAAAATCTCATAGAAGTACCTCTGAAGGGGACCTCTATCCCCCACCAGGTCCAGGCCAAACTAGGGGCCGCTAATGTATTTCTCAAACCCGCCAGGCCCGGAACCGGCATCATAGCCGGGGGCGGCGTTCGCGCCGTGGTGGAGTTGGGAGGAATCCAGGACATTTTCTCCAAATGCCTGGGAAGCACCAACCCCATCAACGTGGTCAAGTGCACCCTAAAAGCCCTCTCTATGCTAAGAGACGTGGAGACGGCCGTAGCTCAACGCAGGGGTATCCGGACGACAGTCCCCTCTGCCAGGGAGTAGGTTTATGGGTCAGCTAAGAATAACCTGGAAGAAGAGCAGCATTGGGCATGCGGAGGACCAGAAACGTACCATCCGCGCCCTGGGGCTCCGCCGGTTGCACCAGGTGGTGGAGCACACGGATACTCCTGCCATCAGGGGAATGCTCCAAAAAGTCCGACACATGCTGCATGTCGAAGAGGTGTAGGAGAATTGCATGCGTCAGCATGAGGTGAAAAGGCCGCCAGGGTCTCGACAAGCGAGAAAGCGAGTAGGTCGAGGCAACGGCAGCGGGAAGGGCACCTACTCCGGACGCGGTATGAAGGGACAGAAGTCCCGGTCCGGCCCTGGCGTGCGCCCAGGATTTGAGGGGGGCCAGCTCCCCATTATCAGGCGCCTCCCCTCTATTAGAGGCTTCACCAATATATTCCGCGTGGAGTATGCGGAGGTTAGCCTGAAGAAACTGGAATCCCTGGATGCTGCCTCGGAGATCACCCCCAAGAGCCTGGTAGAGGCCAGAGTCATCAAGAATCTGAAGAGGCCCCTCAAGGTCCTGGGAGATGGCGACCTGACCAAGCCTTTAGTGGTAGAGGCCCACAAGTTCACTCAATCGGCGCGACGGAAGATAGAGGCCGCTGGCGGTAGTGTGAGGGAGATTAAATGATCCGAGCGGCCCAGCCCACGAGTACAAAACCCACTCGTCCAGCCCTCATTCAGGCCATGATAGACGCCTTCCGCGTCCCGGACCTGAGGGGTAAGCTTCTGTTTACTTTCGCCATGCTGGTGGTCTTCCGCTTCGTGGCTCACGTGCCCGTCCCCGGCGTCAACGTCAACGCCCTCTCCGACGCCTTTCGCGACAACACGCTTCTGGGATTCCTGAACCTCTTCAGTGGAGGCGCGCTGGCCAACCTGAGCGTGGCGGCTTTGGGGGTTTACCCTTATATAACCTCATCCATCATCATGCAGATACTGGTCCCCGTAATGCCCAGATTAAAGGAGCTCTCCAAGGAGGGCGAGTACGGGCGCCAGCGCATCAACCAGTACACTCACTGGATGATGATACCCATCGCCTTCTTCCAGGGCTGGGGGCAGTTGGTGCTGCTCGAGAGGGCGGGAGTGTTCAGTAACCCGATTTCCTTTTCAGGCGATGACTTCATGCCCACTCTGGCCAAGGTCGTTTCCATTGTGGCCGGAACGGTATTCCTGGTATGGCTTGGCGAGCTTATTACAGAGAGGGGGCTGGGCAACGGCATCTCCCTGATTATCTTTGGCGGAATCGTTGCCACCCTGCCCTCGGTGATAGGCCAGGGCTACATCGACCGGGATAACACCAGTGGTCTACTGATGCTGGCCATCCTTGCCCTGGGCATTATTTACCTAATCGTCCACTTTACCGAGGCCCAGCGCCGAATACCCGTACAGTACGGGCGAAGCGTATTCAGGGGCGGCCGTATGTACCGGCAGAGCGGCGGCACACACCTGCCCCTTCGAGTGAACTCGGCGGGCATGATCCCGTTGATCTTCGCCTTCTCCATTATGATCCTACCGGCCACGGTGGCCAGCTACTTCGACGACCCCACCAGCAGCTCTTTCATAGCACAGTCGGCAGGATTTCTGGCCAGCGCCTTAGACCCGACGCGGTTCCTCTACTGGGCCTCCGTCTTCGTCCTGGTGGTTTTATTTACCTTTTTCTATACACTGGTCATCTTCTTTCAGCAAGACCTGTCGGGAAGCCTACAGAGGAACGGTGGGTTCATTCCAGGCATTCGTCCTGGGAAGCCCACCCAGGACTACCTCAACAGGGTGATCTTGCGGATCACTGTTGGAGGCGCTCTATTCCTGGCCTTCGTCGCCATCGTGCCCTACTTCGCAACCCAGGCAACGGACATACGAGCCCTTACCCTCAGCAGCACCAGCATGCTGATCATGGTGGGCGTTGCCCTGGATACTATGCGGCAGTTGGAAGCGCAGTTGCTGATGCGACAGTATGAAGGGTTCATCAAATGAGCCAGCAATCCACTGCCGCCCAGCACATGGATTCCCGAGACCCCACAGGCCAAGAGGGGGAGCTGCGGATCATTCTCCTGGGCCCACCAGGCGCTGGCAAGGGGACCCAGGCCAAGGGGCTGACGGAGGCCCTGGGCATCCCGGCAGTCGCATCTGGGGACCTCTTTAGGGATCATCAGCAGAGAGGCACCGAGCTGGGACTGCTGGCCAAGTCCTATATGGAGAGAGGCGTCCTGGTGCCCAATGAGGTCACCATCCGAATGGTCTTGGAGCGGCTATCTCAGCCGGATTCAGCCAAGGGGTTCCTTCTGGACGGCTTCCCTCGTAACCTAGACCAGGCCCGCGCCCTAAGGGACTCGCTGTCGGAGAGTGGAAGAGATATAAATAGAGTGCTGTTCATCAATATCTCCGAAGAGGAGCTGCTGCGGAGGCTGGGAGGACGCCTCCTCTGCCGCAATTGCCAGGCTCCTTATCATATCCACTCCTCGCCTCCGAAAGAGGCCGATAAATGCGACCGTTGCGGAGGAGAGCTGTACCAGCGCCCCGACGACTCCCCAGAGGCGGTAAGAAAGCGAATTATGGTTTATAATGAGGAGACTGCGCCTTTGGTGGAGTACTACCGCCAGGCGGGGAACCTTCTTGAGATAAACGGAGAAGGCGCCATAGAAGAGGTGGCCGAGGCCCTGGAGGCGGCGGCTCGAAGAAAGTAGAGTGAGTAGCAGGATGACAGACAGAGTGATGGGCGTCGTTCAAAGCCCCGCCGGGATCACGATCAAGTCCGCCGCGGAAGTGGAGTTGATGCGCCAGGCCGGCCGGGTGGTGGCTCATGCCATCGCCGCCCTGGAACGCGAGGTACGGCCGGGAATGAAGACTAAGGAGCTGGACGCCATCGCCGCCGAGGAGATCCGCAGGCGCGGAGCCAAGCCCTCGTTCCTGGGCTACAGGGGCTTCCCCGCCACCATCTGCGTCTCTATCAACGAGGAGATAGTCCACGGGATTCCCGGTGACAAGGTCATAGAAGACGGGGACCTGGTGAGCGTCGACGTGGGGGCCATTGTGGAAGGCTTTCACGGTGACTCGGCCAAGACCTTCGCAGTGGGCAGTGCAACGCCGGAAGCCAAGGCTCTTTTAGAGGTCACCATGAAGGCCCTGGAAGCGGGAATTGCGGCGTCCTGGCCCGGAGCCAGGATCGGCGATATCTCCGCCGCCGTTCAGGGATTCGTGGAGCCTCAGGGATACCAGGTGGTAAAGGAGTATGTAGGTCACGGGATAGGCAGGGCCCTCCACGAGGAGCCTCAGGTCCCCAACTATGGGCCTGCCGGGCGTGGGCCTCTTTTGAGAGCAGGGATGGTCATTGCCATTGAGCCCATGGTAAACATAGGCGGATGGGAGACTCGAGCCCTGGACGACAACTGGACGGTGGTCACCGCCGACGGCTCCCTTTCCGCCCACTTTGAACACACCTTAGCCATCTTGGAGACCGGGCCAGAGGTATTGACCCGACTGTAAGAGTTTTTAGGGGGAGTATGGCAAAAAAAGAGGCGATAGAGGTAGAGGGAACGGTTGTAGAAAACTTGCCCAGCGCCATGTTCCGAGTGGAGCTGGCCAACGGCTACAAGGTGTTGGCCCATATCTCAGGGAAAATGAGGGTGCACTACATAAGGGTACTACCGGGAGACCGGGTCTTTGTGGAGCTCTCCCCCTACGACCTCTCTCGGGGCAGGATAACCTATCGCTTTAAGTAGCCGCACGGCCCCAGTATAAGGCCGGCGTGCCGGTGGAGTGACAGATGAAGGTAAGCACTTCAATCAAGAAGAGGTGTATCAGGTGTAAAGTGATACGTCGCAAAGGCGTTTTGCGCATCATCTGTGTCATTCCTAAGCATAAGCAAAGGCAGGGGTAAATTACCTAAGGGAGGTTCCTATGGCTCTGGTGGCTGGAGTAAACATACCGGATAACAAGCGAATAGGAATATCCCTCAGGCGTATTTACGGCATAGGCCCCACCCTATCCCGGATCATCATTGAAAAAGCCGGCGTCCTGGAGAATCCCAGGGTCAGGGACATGGGAGAGGAGCAACTAGCGAAGATCCGGGAGTTAATCGACAAGGAACACAAGGTCGAAGGTGACCTCCGTCGGGAAATCAACATGAATATCCGCCGCCTGATTGACATCGGCTCCTATCGAGGGATGCGACACACTCGGGGCCTTCCAGCCCGGGGCCAGCGCACGCGCACTAATGCTCGCACCAAAAGAGGAGCACGAAAGACCGTGGCCGGCCGCCGCCGCGCCGCCATTAGGAAGTAAATAGCCTGATTTGAAAGGAGAGGAGTGCCTCCTCGCAGACAAAGAGCCAGACGTAGGGAGAAGAAGTTTGTTCCCCAGGGCAAGGCTTACCTTCAGTCCACCTTCAATAATACTCACATAACCCTTACCGACCTCCAGGGGAATGTTATAGCCTGGGGCAGTGGGGGAACAGTGGGCTTCAAGGGCTCGCGCAAGGGGACAGCCTTTGCAGCGCAAAGGGCAGCAGAGGACGCCGCTCGGAAGGGAATGGAGCACGGGCTACGCCAGTTAGAAGTCTACATCAAGGGCCCGGGGGCTGGTCGAGAGGCGGCCATCCGCGCCCTACAAGCGGCAGGCATCACCATCACCAGCATCAGGGACGTTACGCCTATTCCCCATAACGGCTGTCGGGCTCCCAAACGACGCCGGGTATAGGCCGATTTCGCAGGATGCGCGCTCTTGGAGAGCAGGCCAGAAGTGGGATGTCCTCAATCCCTGGGATAGTCTTCGCAAGTAGACGGCAGAGCAGAGAAGGAGAGTATGGCAAGATACACGGGCCCAGTATGTAGATTGTGCCGACGCATGGGGGAGAAGCTCTTCCTCAAGGGGGAACGGTGCTTCACCCCCAGATGTGCCATAGAACGGCACCGCCCTCCCCCAGGCAATATATCCAACATGCGCCGCCGGCCACGGGTTACGGACCGGGGGGTTCAACTCAAAGAGAAGCAGAAGACACGCTATATATATGGCGTACTGGAGAAACAATTCAGGAAGTATCTGGACGAGGCGCAGAGAGGGACGGGAATCACAGGCCCAGGCCTCCTCCAGCTCCTGGAAACAAGGCTTGACAACGTAGTTTACCGTCTCTCTTTTGTGGACTCCAGAAAACAGGCCCGACAGCTTGTACGCCACGGCCACTTTACCATCAACGGCAGAAAGCTGGACATCCCCTCTTACCATGTAAAGCCTGATGATGTAATCGCCTGGGAGTCCAATGGGGCATCAAAGGATTTCATTAAGGAGTTGACGAACGGGATCCCGAAGAGACCCGTCCCCAACTGGCTCTCCCTGGACCCCAATGAGCTGACGGGACGAGTTGTTTCGCTGCCGGAGGTATCAGACATAGACGCCACCATCAATACACGTCTAATCGTGGAATATTACTCAAAGTAGAGGAGTCCATGACTCAAGTCAGTCAAGTTCCCAGGCTAGAGATACGGACATTAGAGGAGGATGGCTTCTACGGCAAATTCGCCGTGGAGCCACTGGAGAGAGGCTTTGGCATTACCCTGGGCAACCCCTTGCGCAGGGTGCTCCTGAGCCAGCTACCGGGCGCAGCGGTAACTTGGGTAAAAATAGAGGGTGTTCTCCACGAGTTTAGCTCAATACCAAACGCCAAAGAGGAGGTTATGGAGTTTCTCCTCAACGTTCGGGGGATAAGGATCAAGCCCCTATCCGAACGTCCCGGCAGGATGCGATTGGAGGTTTCCGGAGAGAGGGCGGTAACGGCGGCCGATATCCTGGCCGTCTCCGACTTTGAAATCGTCAACCCGGACCTGCACCTTGCAACGCTGGGGGTTCCGGAGGCCAGGCTTTCGGTGGAGATGAACGTCGAGCTTGGCAAAGGATATGTCCAGGCCGAACATGAGGAGGGTCTGCCAATTGGGGTCCTGCCCTTAGACGCCATCTTCACCCCTGTCCGCAAGGTGAACTATGAGGTGGAGAAGACCAGGGTGGGACAGGTCATCGACTACGAACGCCTCATATTAGAGATATGGACCGACGGGGCCATGACCCCCGTAGAGGCCCTTCGAAAGGCCGCCTCCATCCTTGTGGAGCAGTTCTTCATCTTCTCCAACGCTGGAAAAGTCTTGCCGGACGGCAGAGATAGACCTCCAATCTCTCTGACCATGCCGGCCGAACAGTACAACATGCTCGTTGAGAGGTTGGAACTCTCTTCTCGGACGCTAAACTGTCTGAAACGCGCCAACCTCAACAAGGTGGGAGAGGTCCTGGAGGTGCAGAAATCGGACCTGCTTCTTATCAGGAACTTTGGCAAGAAGTCCCTGGATGAGCTGTACGGCCGCCTCCATGAGCTTGGGCTGGTCTCTGAGGAGGAGCAAGAGGAAGAAGCACCCGAGGAGGAAGCTACCGATACCCCAGAGGAGAATCAGGAAGAGGAGCAGGTCTTAGAGGCCCAGGCTGCCCCCTCGGAAGACTAGGACTGCGGGGCACAACCGGGAGTACCTATTCTGTAAGATGTATTTGAGATGAGACACAATGTAGCGGGACGTAAGCTGGGACGGCCAACGGGCCATCGAATTGCCATGTATCGTAACCTGGTTACCGACCTGCTGCGACACGAGCGTATCCAAACCACTGAAGCCAAGGCCAAAGAAGTAAGGAGTCTGGCGGAAAAGATCATCACCCACGGCAAAAAGGGCACTCTAAGCGAGCGTCGGAAAGCCCTGGCCTTTGTTACCAACAAGGATATGGTGGAGAAGGCTTTTGACGTCCTGGCCACCCGATATCAGGACCGCAAGGGGGGGTATACCCGGATAGTTAAGCTGGGGCCCAGGAAAGGGGATGCCGCTCCCATGGCCATTCTGGAACTGGTGCCATGATGCGGAGGCCCCATGAGAGTGGCACTGGCCATCGAGTACGACGGGACCCTCTATCACGGCTTCCAATATCAGGCCAACGCCACCACGATACAAGGAGAACTGGAAAAGGCACTGAAGCAGTTTACGGGAGAGAGAATTAGGGTAAAGGGTGCGGGACGAACAGATTCTGGAGTACACGCCAAGGGTCAGGTGGCGGCCTTCGATATAGGTGAAGCGTATCTGCTCAGCACCATTAAGAAGGCTTTGAACTTCTACCTACCTCAGGACATTGTAGTGAAGGAGGCGTACAGGGTAAACGAGGAGTTCGACCCTCGAAGGCATGCCACCAGCCGCGAGTACCGGTATACGTTGCTCAACAGGCCGACCCCTTCGCCATTGGCGAGGCGTTTCTCCCATCACATAGAGCAACCCCTCTGCGTGGATGATATGCAGGAGGCGGCAAAGCATCTGGAGGGCCGGCAAAGCTTCGCCTCCTTCTCAGGCCCTGTAAGAGGAGGGTCTGGCTACATCCGTAACGTCTACAAAGCAAAAGTGCACAGGGAAGACGAGGAGGTCTGGTTTGACGTGGAGGCCAACGCCTTCCTTCCTCAGCAGGTACGCCGCATGACTGGAGCCCTGGTACAAGTAGGTTTGAAGAAGATAACAGTAGCGAATTTTGTGGACCTGATCCTGCGCCCCGCTGAAGGAGCAGCCAATACTGCTCTTCCCGCTCAGGGAGTCTGCCTGATGAAGGTAAACTACCGAGACTTTCCCTCAAAGGCCGGCGAATAATGACAACCAGCACTAAGCTATACAAAGTCAAGCCCTCCGAGCTACGTCCAGACTGGCACGTGATAGATGTGGCTGATAAGGTTTTGGGCCGGATATCTTCTGAGATAGCAACTATACTGCAGGGCAAGAGGAAGGTCCTATACACCACCTATCTGATCACAGGCGACTTTGTGGTGGTCATCAACGCCTCTAAAATCAGGGTAACCGGCGGCAACAAACCACGGCAGAAGACCTACTACCGCCACACGGGCTATCCCGGTGGATTGCGGGAGCGTCAGCTCATTCAAATGCTTGAAAAGCATCCGGAGAGGGTCATCCAGCACGCCGTAAAGGGTATGCTGCCCCAGGGCAAGCTAGGAAAGCATATGCTCCGCAGGCTCAAGGTGTATGCAGGCGACACCCATCCTCATGAAGCGCAAGTAAGGGGTAGCCTGAAGGCCAGGGGTATGGCGCTGGAGCAAATCGCGGAAGAGCAGAAGGAGGAGTAGTTGGCCGAGCAACACTACTACTATGGCACAGGCAGGAGGAAGACCTCGATAGCCAGGGTCAGGCTATATCCGGGGGACGGCAGCATAACGGTCAACGGAAAGCCAGTAGATGAGGCTTTCCCTTGGCCCGCATGGCGCATCAATATAACGGAGCCCCTTCAACTGACCGGCAGCGAAGAGAAGTTCAACGTCATAGCCAAGGTTACCGGCGGAGGCATAGTAAGTCAGTCGGGGGCCCTCAGACACGGCATTTCAAGAGCCCTCTTAGTGGCTGACGAGAGCCTCAAGTCCACCCTCAGGAAGAACGGCCTTCTTACTCGGGATGCCCGAGAAAAGGAGCGCAAGAAGTACGGCCTCAAACGGGCCCGCAAGGCCAAGCAGTACACCAAACGATAACATCCAGGCCCGTCCAATTCTTCCCCTAAGTAGGGTCCCTTGGACACCGAGGGTGGTCATGGACGTAGGAAACGTCAGTCAAGGAGGGAGATAGCTATGGCCGAGATGACGGGTGGACAGGCAATAATCAAGTCCCTTCACCGTGAGGGGGTCAGGACGATCTTTGGGATTCCGGGCGTGCAGATCATGTCACCCATGGACGCCCTCTACGACCAATCAGACATCCAGTTCATAATCACCCGCAACGAGTCGGGGGCCTCATATATGGCCGATGGGTATGCCCGCACTGGCGTTGGTGTGGGGTTTGGAACGGCAATGGTAGTGCCTGGTCCTGGGGTCCAGAACACCTCCTCTGGCATAGGCACCGCCTTCGCCTCCTCCTCTCCGGTCTTCCTGGTGGCGGGTCAGATACCGACGATAAACCTAGGCAAGCATAACGGCGTACTCCATGAGATCGATGACCAGCTGGACATCATCCGGCCCATCACCAAGTGGAGCGCCCGCCTATTGAGCCCCACTGAGGTCCCGGGAGCGGTGCACGAGGCTGTGCGCCAGATGAAGACGGGGCGACCGAGGCCGGTGGAGATAGAAATGGCGCCGGATGTTATGGCGTCGACGGCAGAGGTGGAGCTGATGGAGCCGGAGGGGTATCCCCCCAAGCAGGCGGACCCGGACCTGGCCAGCAAAGCCGCCAAGCTTCTTGCCGAGGCCAAAACCCCCATGATCTGGGTCGGCGGCGGGATACAGCGCTCTCCCAGAGGGCCGGAGTTCCTTCTCAAGATAGCTGAATACCTGCAAACCCCCGTTATCACCAGCAAGGAAGGGAAGGGCGCCATCGACGAGCGTCACTACCTGGCTCTTGGCGCCCAGCGAAGGCTCAACGAGGCGGATGAGCTTACCGAGATAATCGATGGCGCAGACGTCATCCTTGTGGTGGGCAGCCGCTTCTATCCGGTGATGGCAAAAGAGCCATCCAAGGTCATCCAGATCGATGCGGACCCCGAGGAGATCGGCCGGAACTATCCCGCCACCGTTGGCATTGAGGCCGACGCCGGAGAGGCCCTGGCCGCCATCTATGAGAAGCTAAATGTCATCACCAGCCAGAGGCCGGTCACGCGCCGTGAGGAGTTCGAGGCCAGGAAAAGGAGCCTTGCGGACTGGTATTGGTTGCGGCAACCCAACACCTCCATCGTTAAGCAGCTACGAGAGGTGTTGCCGGATGACGGCATTTACGTTAATGACATGACCCAGATAAGCCACCTCAGCCACGGGGCCTTCCCGGTGTACCAGCCTCGCACCTACATCACCTCCAGCTACTACGGCACTCTGGGTTCCGGTTTTCCCACGGCCATCGGCGCCAAGGTGGCCTGCCCGGATAGGGCCGTGATCTCCATCAATGGCGACGGCGGGTTCATGTTCAACCAGCAGGAGCTGGCCACGGCCGTTCAGCACAACATACCCGTGATCGCCCTGGTATTTAACGACCATGCCTACGGCAACTCCAAGATGGACCAGGAGAAGGGGTACAACGGCCGGATTATCGGCACCGAGCTGCGAAACCCCGATTTCGCAAAGCTGGCCGACGCCTATGGCGCCGACGGGCTAAAGCTGGTCTCTCCAAATCACGTGGGAGACGCCGTGAAGGCGGCTCTGGAGAATAACCGGCCCACCATCATAGAGGTGCCGGTGGACGGCATGCAGTCCTCCTGGAACCTGCCACCACGAGAGAAACCCGGGCCCTTCACCTCTTAGGGGAGCTTTGCACAAAAACTCAGGAGAGGGCAGAGAACCTAGGTTCTCTGCCCGGGAGTCTGAGGGGTGTCCCCTCAGGAATTAGACATATCGGGCGGGTGGGTGGGAAAGAAGCGTTGGACTTTTTGTCCAAAGCTGGCCACCCCTCCTTATTTCCCCTCGTACAACTCCTCTCGCAGACGGCCGGACTGGAATTCCAGGTACTGGGCCTTGGTCATGGGAGGTTTGCTCTTGCCAAGGACCTCCTTAGCCATGCCGGCGCCATCGGCCAGGAGGTCGATGACGGTCATAGCCATAGCCTTGGCCGGATTGATTACGGCCAGCTCGTAGTCCTGGATCAGGTAGTCCACGCCATGGCCCGTGCCGGTAGCGCCGCCGGCGTAGGGGTGGATGACCGGCATCACGTTTGAGAGGTCCCCCATGTCGGTGGAACCACCGCGGTTACGACTTTTACTATGGTAAGTAACCTGGTCTTGTCCCACAAGCTGTGTTGCGTTCTGCCCAAAGGCCTCCATGAGAGTGGGGTCATTTATCATGGGCAGGTAGCCGGGAATGGTGGTAATGTTCACCGCGGCCCCCAATGCCAGGGCGCCGGCCCGCAGGCAGCGGTCCGTCTTGGCATTGGCGTCCTCGATAGCCTCGGCGGTGGAGCCGCGGACTCGCCCCTCGTAGCGCACGTCGGAGGGCACGGAGTTGACGGCACTGCCGCCCCTGGTCAGGATGCCGTGCAGTCGTATGGTGTCCTCGTTGCGCATGGTCTCTCGCAGGGCATTTAGGGCCATTAGGGACACCATGGCAGCCTGGAGGGCGTTGGTCCCCAGGTGGGGTGCTCCTCCGGCGTGGGCCGCCTTCCCGATGAACTGAACGTACTTGACCACGTGGCCGTTGCTGGTGCCGCCCATCGCCAGCTTCTTGTCCTCCCGGCTGGAAGTGGTGTGCACCATCATAGCCATATCCACGTCGTCGAAGGCGCCCAGACGCAGTAGCTCCTGCTTACCCGCCATGAGACCGAGCTTCCCCTCCTTATGCAGTCCCCACCGGTACTCCACGTCGATAAACTCCTCGGCGGGCACGGCCATCAGGGCAACGTTACCGGTCAGGGACGGCAGCACATCTGCGGCCAGCAGGCCCACGGCGGCGCCCAGCATCATGCCTATCTGGGCGTGATGGCCGCAGGCGTGGGCGGCCCCCGTTACCGGGTCCGCCTTGGCGTGACCCAGGACTCGCAGCGAGTCCAGCTCTCCCAGGACGGCCACAGTAGGGCCTGGACTTCCCCCTCGCACCGTGCCCTTGATGCCAGTCAGGGCGAGGCCGGTGTCGTGGGATATGCCCAGCTCTTTGAGCTTTTCGTCCACCAACTGGGCTGTGCGGGTCTCCTGAAAGCCCGGCTCCGGGTGCTCCAGGATATCCTTGGAAATGCCGATAAGCCACTCCTTGCGCTGGTCTATAGCAGTCAGGGCTTTGGCTTTGAGCTCCTCTTTGGTAGGCATGGGAACCTCCTAGGGTTATACAAAAGTCGGCCGTTCCCTACTCCCTATACGTCTCCTCTTTCAGCAGGCTCCGCTGGAAGTCCAGGTACTGCTGCTTGGTCATGGGTGGCTTGTAGCTTGCCTTTACCTCTTTGGCCTTGGCTGCCCCGTCGGCCAGCAGGTCGATGACGGACATGGCCATGGCTTTGGCCCCGGTGAGGACCGCCAACTCATAGTCCTCCACCAGGTAGTCATCACCGTGGCCCGTACCGGTGGCCCCGCCCACGTAGGGGTGAAGGACGGGCATGATGTGGCCCACGTCCCCCATGTCGGTGGAGCCGGTGCGGTGCCCCTGCACAAATATCTCCTCCTCCCCCACCAGAGCCGCCGCATTGGGCCGGTAGACCTCTATCAGCTTCTCGTCGTGGTGCATGGGCAGGTAACCGGGGAGGGTAGTGATGGTGACGCTGCCACCCACGGCCATGGCCCCCGCCCGGAGGGCCCGGTCCACCTTCATATTGGCGTCGTTAATGGCCTCGATAGTCCTGGCCCGGACGAAGGTCTCCATGCGAACATCGGCGGGCACCGAGCTAACCGAGGCGCCGCCTCTGGTGATGATGGGGTGTATGCGGACGGTATCAGCGTCCTGGAAAGTCTCCCGCTGGGCGTGAATGGCCGATAGGGCGATCATGGCGGCGTTGAGGGCGTTGATGCCTCGATGGGGCGCGCCGCCGGCGTGGGCAGCTTTGCCGTGGAACTGGATCAGCTTGGAGACGGTGCCGTTGTTGGTGCCGCCGTAGCCCAGCTTCCCCTGCTCAGGGTTGCTGTGGGTGTGGGTCATCATGGCCATATCTACATCGTCCAGCTCTCCAAGGCGGATGAACTCCTGCTTACCCAGCAGGAACTCCAGCTTGCCCTCCCGCCGGAGCTGGTCTCGGTAGTCGATCTCGATACACTCCTCGGCAGGGACGGCAATGAGGGCCACGCGACCGCTCAGGTTGGACATCACCTCCGGGGCCATCAGGCCCGTGGCCACCGCCAGCATCATGCCAATCTGGGCGTGATGCCCGCAGGCGTGGGCCGCGTCGGTCTGTGGGTCGGCTTTGGGATGCCCGACCACGATGAGGGAGTCCAGCTCCCCCATAACACCGACGGTGGGGCCCTCGGAGCCGCCTGTAAGCATCCCTTTGACTCCTGTCAGGGCGATGCCATCCTTGTAGGGAACGCCCATAGCCTTGAACCTCTCGGCCACCAGCCTGGAGGTCTTCACCTCACGAAACCCTGGCTCCGGATTGTCGCAAATACTCTGGGCTATGCGGATAAGCTGTTCGCCGTTGCGGTCGATCTCTTCCATCACAAGCCTCTTTAGATCCTCTTTGGAGGGCATGGCTACCTCCGCCTATCAGATGGAGGGCATTTTAACAGAGCGACAGCGAATCTCCTAGTCCGACTGGATGGGTATCCAGGTACAATGGACTGCATGAAGATCGTCATCGCGCCCCAGGCCTTCAAGGGCAGCCTCTCGGCCCTGGAAGCGGCCCGGGCCATGGAGGAGGGCGTCAGGCGAGGGCTGTCTGACGCCCAGACGGTTCTGGTCCCCGTGGCCGACGGCGGCGATGGCACTCTCCAGACTCTTATGGACAGCTCAGGGGGACGCATCCTGGAGCAGGAGGTTACCGGCCCCCTGGGCGAGGCGGTGTCAGCTCGCTGGGGCATAATGGGCGACGGCGACACGGCGGTCATCGAGATGGCCCAGGCGGCAGGCCTAGCCCTGGTTCCCCCCGAAAAGCGTAACCCTCTGTTTGCAACGACCTATGGCGTGGGGGAGCTTATCCGACACACCCTGGACCGAGGGCTGCGCCGGTTCATCGTAGGCGTCGGGGGCAGCGCCACCGTCGATGGCGGTGCGGGAGCGGCCCAGGCCCTGGGCGTCAGGCTCTTGGATGACAGGAACGAGGAGCTGCCTTTTGGTGGCGCTGCACTGGCTCGACTGGCCCGGATAGACTTCTCAGAACTGGAACCGCGCGTGCGAGGTAGCCGCCTTCTGGTGGCCTGCGACGTAAGTAATCCTCTTATCGGGCCCTCGGGGGCGTCGGCGGTGTACGGCCCTCAGAAGGGCGCGACTCCAGAGATGGTGGCGGAACTGGAAGGAGCCCTGGCCCACTACGCCCAGGTGATCCAGCGGGGCCTGGGCATCGACGTCAGGGACGTTCTCGGCGCCGGGGCGGCTGGAGGCCTGGCAGCTGGACTGATGGCCCTCTTGGGCGCGGAGCTGAAGCCCGGCGTCGATATCGTGCTGGACGTCGTGGGGCTGGACCGACACCTGGAGACGGCCAATCTGGTCATCACGGGTGAGGGACGCCTGGACCGCCAGACGGTCTTCAACAAGGCTCCCGTAGGGGTCGCCAGGCGCGCCAAGGCCCGAGGCATCCCTGTGATAGCGGTGGCAGGCTCTCTGGGAGAGGGGTACGAGGAGACTTATGCCCATGGCATCGATGTGGCGGTAGCCATAAGCAGCCCTCCAATAACGCTGGAGGAGGCGATGAGGGATGCGCCCAGGCTCATTGCCATAGCCACCGAAAAGGCGCTAAGACTGGTAGAGGTCTCCCCTTCACCCTAACCCTCTCTTGAGGGAGAGGGTTGAAACGATCGCGCCTATCTCAACGCCAGGAAGGCGGCAGTAGCCGCCAGGGCGTTGACCAGCCAGTGTGTCAGCACGGGGCCATATACACCCCTGGTGCGCCATCGTATCCAGGCGAAGAAGAGCCCGCCGAGGAAGGTGGCTGCAACGCCCCCTAACACTCCCAGGGCCATCAGTGCGGGTTCGCTCAGGCGGTCGTTCTCCTCCAAAAGCTCCAGGGTGGGACGCACGTGCCATAACCCAAAGAGGAGGCTGGAGCCCAGGATGGCGCTTCGCATGCCGTAGGCTTTGGCCCAGACGCCGTATAGCAGCCCGCGAAAGGCTACCTCCTCGAACAGGGCGGTGCCCAAGGGTATGCGCACAAGGGTCGTATAGGCCAGGCCAGCGGCTCCCACCCCTTCCAGTCGCTTGTCCTCCAGCAGGGAGCTAACGGAGTCAGGCAGCACCAGGGCCAGAAAGAGGGGCGCGGGCAAGGCGATGCCCAGGAGTAGACCCCAACGTACTCCGGAATGCAGGGCCTCGCGAGAGAAACCCATCTCCTGATAGGAGACTCCCCGACGACGGACCCATAACACCAGCAGGAAGCCGACTCCCAGATTCAGAGGAACGTATATCAGGTCCCGGATGTCTTCGGGGAGCAGTCCAACCAGGTTATTGTACAGGACCAGGAAAAGCCCAAGGGTCACTACCATGCTACACAGGTTGCTGAACCACGTCCTCTACCCTATCAGCACCATGTGCACTTCCTTGGGGCCGTGGACGCCTATTGTCAGCGTTTGTTCGATGTCGGCGGTTCGGCTGGGGCCGGTGATGAAGCTCATGTAGCTCCCCCAGTCGCCCTTCTCCAGGAACTCCTGTCGCTTCAAGGCAAAGAGGTCGTCCAGGGTCTCCAGAACCTGCCCCTTCTCCACCACCGCGACGTGCACCGGCGGCACCAGGGACGTCAGCCGGCTTACGCCTTTCCTGGGAAGGATGACACAAGTACCCGTCTCGGCGATGACGTAGTCCACCCCGGTGACACCGATATCTGCCTGCACCACCTGGTCTCGCAGCTCCTGCCGCTGCTCCGAAGCAGAAACGCTGTCAGAGTCCTCGTCGATGGCCATGGTTTTCGCCTGGATGCCCAGCTCGCCCAGGGCGGCCTCCAGGGAGAGGCCGTTCAGAGTTGGATTAAGGGAGTGCATCACCAGCTTGGCATCCAGCCCCTTGGCGATGTCGCAAATGGCAGCGGTGGCCTCCTCGGAGGTGGCGACTCGAAGAACCTTCCAGCCGCCCTCTGCTGCGGACACCTCCAGCCTGTCCATAAGCTCACTAGCCCTACTGGTGGCTTGCTCCGCCGCAGCGTTGGCCCTGACCGTCACCTCTTCGGACGTAGAAGACAGGGCGGAGGCGGGCGACGGCTGGGGCTTTTCGCCCTGGCGACGCCCCAGGGCTTCCCTGACGCTGCCCAGAAACTCTTCCCGGTCGCTCATTTCGTGCCATCCTTTCCATCGCCTTTGCCGATGCCCTGGCGCCACCGGTCGTGGAAGGTCTTGGAGGCGACGGCCGGGAAGTCTCGGTGTTTGGTCCAGCCCGAGAAGGGAGGCGGCAGCCACTTGAGCCGGCCGCTCCGCAGCAGGGGACGCTGCAGTAGGCTGGCCAGCCTGGTGGAGAGTCGGAACAGAGCGGGGCTGCGGACGGTGGCCGCCCACAGCTTGACCAGGGCCTTCTCCGTGATGGAGGGCCTCTTCTCGCGGGGGTAGGTGGCGCCCTCGTTGAGCTCGCTGCGCAGGTACAGCAGCATCCGGGGTATGTCTATCTTCACGGGACAGGCCTCCCGGCAGGCGCCACACAGCGTAGAGGCGAAGGGTAGGTCTTTGGCCTCCGACAGACCCGAAAGCATGGGCGTAACGATCTTTCCTATGGGCCCCGAGTAGACCCAACCGTAGCTATGTCCGCCGACCTTTCGGTAGACGGGACAGGCGTTGAGACAGGCCCCGCAACGGATACACTCCAGCGCCTCCCGCAGCTGAGGGTCCTTGAGCATCCGGTAGCGGCCATTGTCCACGATGACCAGATGAAACTCCTCAGGGCCGTCCTCATCGTCAGCCCTGCGGGGGCCGTTGACGAAGGTCAGGTAGCTGCTGATGCGCTGCCCCGTGGCCGCCGCCGTGATGAGGCGAATGAACACGCCCAGGTCTTCTAGGGAGGGAACGATCTTCTCCATCCCCATGATGGCTGTGTGGATCCTGGGCATGGAGGTGCACATGCGGCCATTGCCCTCGTTGGTGACGATGGTGATAGTGCCCGTCTCCGCCACGGCGAAGTTGACGCCTGTGATGCCCATGTCCGCCGCGAAGAACTTTTCCCGTAAGGTCTGCCTGGCCGTCTCCGTAAGCTCCGGGATGCTATCGGTTGGTTCCGAAGAAAGCTTCTCCTCAAAGAGGGCAGATACTTCCTCCTTGGACTTATGGATAGCGGGCACCAGGATGTGAAAGGGGGTCTCCTGGGCCAACTGGATGATGTACTCGCCCAGGTCCGTCTCCAGGGCCTCGATGCCGACGTCGTGGAGGGCGTGGTTGATGCCCATCTCCTCGGAGACCATGGACTTGCCCTTGGTCACCAGCTTCACCCCTTTGTCGCGTGCCAGCTTGAGGACGTACTGGTTGGCTTCGGCGGTGTCCTTGGCGAAGAAGACGTGCCCTCCCAGCCTAATGACGTTGCCTTCCAGCATCTCCAGATAGTAGTCCAGGTTTTCCAGGGTGTGCTGCTTGATCTCCTTGGCCCTGGTCCTCATGGCCTCCCAGTTATCGGTGGCGCTGGCCAAGGTCTCGCGGGCCGCGTTGAACCGGACGGTGAACTGGGCCAGGTTTCGCTGGATCTGGGGGCTGGCCAGGGCGGCTTTGGCCCCCTCCTTGAACTGAGCGGTCTTCACATCTGCCATTATTGCCTTCCTTCGAGCGGATAGGTCTCAACGATTTCCATTACCCACCGATGGCCTTGTCCAGGAACTGGGCCAGGTGCATTACTTTAAGCCTGGCTCCACGCCTCTCCAGGGCGCCGCCCATGTGCATAAGGCAACCGGTGTCGTTGGCGATAAGGTAGTCGGCGCCGGTGTTCTGGGCATAGAGAAGCTTATCCTCCAGGATGGCCCCGGAGATGTCGGCGTACTTCATAGAGAAGGTGCCTCCGAAGCCACAGCAGACATCAGACAACTCCATCTCCACCAGCTCCGCGCCCTTGACACCCCTGATCAGGGCTCGGGGCTCGGAGATGACACCCAGCTCCCTTCGTAGGTGGCAGGCATCGTGATAGGTGACCTTGCAGGGTAACTCTCCACCCAGGTCGGTAACGCCTAGGACTTTGACCAGGAACTCTGAGAACTCATAGACACGAGTTCCCAGAGCAGTAGCCTCCTGATGAAGCCTGGTGTCGTGCCTAAGAAGCTCTGGGTAGAAGTTGCGAAGCATTGCGCCGCAGGAGCCCGAGGGCACCACGACGTAGTCGTTACCCTGGAAGACCTTCAGGGTCCGTCCGGCCAAGTCCCGGGCCTCCTTCTGAAACCCGGAGTTAAAGGCGGGCTGGCCGCAGCAGGTCTGGCCTTCAGGAAAGTCCACCTGGACGCCCAGACTTCGCAGGACTCGGACCATACTCTCGCCCACCTCTGGAGCGAACTGGTCCACCAGACAGGTCACGAAGAGGGATGCCCTGATGTCGCGAGATTCCACAGTCGAAGCTCCTGCGTCGCCAAGAGGTTGTTTTAAGGTAGCAGAGGGGGACTAATGAGGCAAGCAAGAAGAGGGGCCGGAGAAGAGAGAAGAGGGTTGCCGGGGGCAGCTAGAAGGCCCACCCCCGAATAATGAAACCCAGGACCCAGGCCATCATAAAGGCGGGCCCCGCCGAAAAGAGGTAGCCGTCGTTACGAGCCAGAGGACTATGCCGGGACAGGTTGAGGGCAAAGGCCGCCAGCCCCGCCGCCACCAGCCAGGCCGAAGCGGTGTTCACAGGGAGACCTAGGCCCAGAGCCAAACCGGCCATGGTCCAGGTTCCGGGCCAGTCTGCAAGCTCGCTGGGAGTTATGGAGGGCATCCTTAGTTTAGGTACTCTCATCCCAGCAGTATATTACCAGGTTGTCGCCGGGCTTAACAGCTAGGTAAGGCCCCGCTATTCGACCTCCGTTCGCGCAAGGCGCATGTTATACTGCTGCACCTGGCGTATCAGGAGGCCATGTTTGATGGCCTGAAACATGCCAAAGTCCTGGCCCTTCCATAGAGACTCTATAGTCCCCATGTTCGCATAGACATCGTTCTTGGCAACCATCTGCGCTATCTCAATAGCCCGGTCCCTGATCTGAGCCTTGGGCACCACCTCTGTTACCAGTCCGACCTCGAGAGCACGCCGAGCGTCCAGCTTCTCCTGTTCAGCCATCAGCGCCATGCGGGAGGCTATTACGTAGGGGATCCTACGAGCCATCTGGAGAATCTCCCAGACCACCACGCTCTCTCTCCCGGTATGGGTATCCCAGAAGGTGGCGTCATCGGAGCAAATGGCGATATCGGAGTCCACTAAAAAGTGAAGGGCTCCACTTGCGCACGCGCCGTTGACAGCCAGTATGAAGGGCTTCCAGCACTCGTTGTGCTTGGGGGTGTTAATACGATGTGCCTCGTCTCTGTTGGTGAGCTTCGACTTTCCATTGCTAAAGAGGGGCCTTGTAGACACATCCCTAGCTGGCCCTTTGCTGTCGTCATCATCTCCGCCTATGCAAAAGTCGTCGCCGGCGCCCGTCACTACTGAGACGTGCAGATCGTCGTCCATCATCATGTCCTGCCACACCTGCTGTAGCTCCCGGCGCATCTTGGGAATAATGGCGTTACGCTGCTCTGGCCGATTAAGGGTAACGATGATAACGCTACCCCGCCTCTCGTACAATAGGGTCTCAAACTTGGTATTCTCTAGACTCATCTCCTTCAGTGACCTCCTTTTCCCCGGTTGATTGGGATTCTAGCACACTCGGGTAGGCAACGTGCTTACGGACTAGAAGTAGGAGCCGAAACGGGCCTGACTCCATCGGCTAAGGGCCCAGAAACACCCGACGCAGCTCTTCTATGACCACCTCCGCGTCGCCTGGCTGGAAGCTGTGGGGATTTATCGTGATGCCGTTCCCGCTACCAGTAGCACGAAGGTATACCGGCTTCTGTCCCGTTTTTAGGGCCGCAACAACCTCGGAAGTGGTCGGACCAGACCACTCCTTCGTGAAGTAGACTATCGCGTTGGGAACCGCGCGGGTCGCATCGTCCTGCTCCACCACCACCTTCACGCCTGGGACTTCCGCCAGTGCATCCGCAATGGCCTCCGAGTAGCTTCGCCAGCGCTTCATATCGGCTTCATGGTCACGCTGAAGGTAGCGCTCCAGAGCGGTCATCAGGCCGATGATGTCCTCCTTGCACACCTTCATGCCCCGGCCTACGGAGTCGTTGGGGCTAAAGTTGAGGGTAGCCGCCTCGATAAGCTCCTTGGTGCCGCAAAGCACCCCGGTGGACTGAGGGCCCATTATACCCTTGCCGCCGCTATAGATGACCATGTCCGCGCCCATGGCAGTAAACCTCTGGAGGTTCTCAGGAGGTGGAAGGGTGCCAGCGGCATCCACAATCACAGGCACTCCGTATTTATGGGAGATGTCGATCACCTGGTCGAGGGGTAGCGCCCGCGGAGCCAGCCCAGAAGTGACGATGTGGCCCACAGCCGCGGTGTTCTCGTTGATGGCTGCCTCTAGCTCCCAGGGCATGGTCTCTCGAGCATTTCCCATCTCAACTATTTTGGCTCCCGCAGCACGGTAAGAGTGGTCGTACATGAGCCTATGGCTTTTCTGCATGGCGACCTCATTCTTCATACCGCTGCGGTCTGGAAGGCGGTTGATCTTAGCGGGGTCGGTACCGGTCATGCAGGCGGCCGCCTGAAGGGTCATGCCGGAAGAAGAACCCGCAGAGACCAGCCCCGCCTCGGCGCCCGTGGCCCTGGCGATAAGCTCTCCCGCCGCCCTGTTCAGCTCGTCGATATCCACCAGGTGGCGAGAGGCCTCCCCCATGGCGTGCACCACCTCCGGCTCCATGATGGTGCCTCCATAGCGAGTGGTGACGCCCGCCGCATTGATTATCGGTTTGACGCCGTACCGCTCATAGATGGACTTTCCGCTAGCGTTGGACATAGCCTTTATCCCCCCAAATACCGAGTCCTGGATCTAATGTAGGTAGACTGCCCCCGACTGTACAGCCCTCCTGGGAATGTGTCAACGGCAAGCTAGTTAGGCACCCATGCCAAGGCTCGCCTCGTCTCTGAAAATCCACGGCCCAGCTAACGGGACATATGACTGTACGGCGGGCGTGGCGGCAACTTCCAATAGCTGCCCCAAAGCTAACGCCGGTTGAGGTGAGGGCAGGGGCCTTGATGCTATGAAGTCGCTCGCCTCATGATAACTCCAAAAACCCTTCCGCTACACTGTCCGACCCTGCTATGAGCACGCATCGCATTACCTATGTTGTGGGCGTAACGGGGAATCAAGAAAGCTAAGGAGGCTCACTAAGTCAATCATTTTGACCCATGGGTCGACACGTTTGAGGTATCATACCACCCAAGACCGGGCAAGACCCGCCTTTGGAGAGTCCGTGCCAGTCTGGATAGCCAACCTCTGCGTGGCATAGGAGGTCAAACCAGTGAGTGACAAAATCGCCATCATGGGAGCCGGTGCCTTAGGAAGCTACGTGGGAGCTTTTCTTACCAAAGAAGGTGAGGACATCACCTTCATCGATATGTGGCCGGAACACGTGGAGACCATGCGCGAGCAGGGCCTGCGGGCCAGCGGCAGCCAGGGCGACTTCACGGTGGCCGTCAAGGCCCTCCACCTTACCGACGCCCAGAGCATCCGCGAACCTTTTGACTTCGCTTTCGTGTCGGTCAAGTCCTACGATACGGAGTGGGCGACCCACTTCATAAAGCGGTATGTGAAGCCCGAGGGCTTCTTTGCTTCGTTGCAGAATTGCTGGAACGACCCCGTCATCGCCGGCATTGTGGGCGAAGGTCGGGAGATCGGCTGCATCGCCTCCAGCATCGAGGTCGCCCTTTGGGAGCCGGGCCACGTCACCAGGGGTGGCGGCGCTGGTCGCGACTCCGGCCATACCGTGTTCCGTGTCGGCGAGCCCGACGCTTCGCCGACTCCCAGGGTGCACAAAGTGGTGGGAATGCTTGACTGGATCGACGCGGCCTACGCCACGGATAACCTATGGGGCGAGCGATGGGCCAAGCTGTGCCAGAACTGCATGGGCAACGGATTATCCGCCCTTTCCGGGCTGGGAAGTCAGGAGATGGCGGAAAACCCTCAATGCCGGTCCATCCGTATCCATCTGGCCAAGGAGGGGGCACAGGTGGGCCTGGCCCTAGATCTTGACGTGGTGGAGATCAGCGGCAAGCACGCCCAGATGTGGGCCGAAGCCGACCGGGGTGACGTGTTCGAAGAGCTAGACGCTGCCCTGGCCACCCGAGGTGGCCGCGTCAACTGGCTGGCCTCTATGGCCCAGGACGTGGCCAAGGGGCGACACTCGGAGATAGATTACATGAACGGCCACATATCCAAGAAAGGGCAGGAAACCGGAGTCGCTACGCCTTACAACGGCGCCATCGTGGAGGTCATGCATCGCATCGACACCGGTGCACTGAAGCCCGATGCTTCAAACGTGGAGCTGGTCTTGCAAACCGCTGGACAGCTATAGCCGCCTGCTGACCATCACCTTTCGGTCGGTGAAGAAGTCGATAGACCGGCGAAGTGGCTCTTGTGCGCAAAACAGGGTGACAGTGTTTATGGGTTCCCACGTCTCCATGTAACGGATTCAGTCCCTACTAAACAACCACTTGAAGGCCTCAAAGGGACGTGGTATATGAGCAGCGAGACTATATGCTGATGAGACCTCATCCAATGCTGATATCTCTGACTCATTAAGCTGAATTTCTGCCGCTGCTGCGTTTTGTCTGACCTGCTCCACCGACTTGGCTCCAGGTATGGCAATCACGTTAGGGTGACTAATAACCCATGCCAAAGCTATCTGACTCACCAAAGCACTATGTACCTTGGCTATGTTCTCAGCCACTTCAAGTACTCGTCTTACATTCCTGTAATTTCTCCGGCTGAAGGCAGGATGCTTTGAGCGAGACCCGGAGGGCCTCTGGTCCGCACCGTATTTGCCGCTGAGGAGGCCTATCGCTAACGGGCTGTAGGCAATCATGATGTGACCCTCGTCCAACATAGGCTTCAGCGAGTTGAAAGCTCTGGGACTCAGTAGGCTATAGTCCACTTGGTTGGTGATAACAGGAGCACCAAGTGCCCCTTCGGCCCGTCTCCACCTTTTTAATGAGAAGTTGCTTACCCCCACTTCTTTGACCTTGTCTTCTTTGAGGAGGGTTCTCATGCCGGACATGGTTCTTTTAAGAGGCATGAAGGGATTGGGGAGATGAACTTGATAGAGGTCGATAAAAGGGCGCTGGAGCCTTTGGAGTGACCGTACCGCTGCGTTATAGACTCCTGATGCCGTCAGGTTCCAGGGAGAGACTTTCGAGGCCACAATGAAATGCTCTTTGGCGCCAGGTAGGTGATATCCGAGCTGCCGTTCCGATTCACCTTGGCCATATAGCTCGGCTGTATCGATTAGGTTGATGCCAACGTCCCGAGCAGCATCCAGAACGCCCCCAACGTTGTTGGGGCCAAACTCTGTTCCCCAACCCCAGGAGTGTGAACCAATTTGCAATGCACCTAGGCCGATGATTGAGGCATCGACGCTGCCTATCTTGATGTACCTCATATTCTAGTACCTGAAAGCACCTCAGCGAACCAGCGTTTGATAATGGAAATCACGCGCCTTGCCTTCCTTGATGTGAAACGTTCCCGAAGAGGGATTGCTGCAGTAAAGCGTAGCCACAAGCACCAATAATCGCTCACGACTCTATGAGTATCCTTGGTAGGGAGATTATAGCCTAAAGACCTAACCAGACACTTGGGATATGCTTCGTGCATTAATAGCGAAGCTGGCCCAAAGCTAACGCGGGTTGAAGACAAGGCAGGGGTCGAATTCTTCAGGAAGTAGCGGCGGGATAAACTAATCGAAGAAGTCCTGGCCCCTTCTTCCCAGTATCGTCAATGTTGGTAGCCCCGTGCTAATATGCTGCCGTGGTTATCTAGCTTTTCGGCATACATCGTGGATCATTGATGGGTTTGTTCTGGCGATTAGTTTAGCCGCCCACTCGTCGTTGGTTAGCAAGGAGGGTGGAATCACATGGCCACTCGCTCCGGAAGAAATCCGTAGAACCCAAAGACAGTAGCGAGGTTAGTCTTATGACGAGCAAAGTATCGTACCAGGGTCTCAACCCTCTGACGCTTCTGGAACGCAGCGCTTTCGTCTATCCAGACAAAACGGCCGTAGTGTATAACGATCAGCGCTACACATATGCCCAGCTCTCCGATCGTGTACGGCAGCTTGCGGGCGCACTCGCAAAAGTGGGCGTCCAGAAGAAGGACAAGGTCGCATTTCTGGTCCCCAACATTCCGCCCATGTTGGAGGGCCACTTTGGGCCGTTGCGTCTGGGAGCCACTCTTGTAGCTCTCAACACACGCTTATCATCACGAGAGCTCGGCTATATCTTGAACCACTCGGAGGCAAAGGTGCTTGTGTTCGACTCGGAGCTAGCTCCGGTCGTACGAGACTTTAAGGATGACGTTCCCGGCATCGAAACCTACGTCCAGGTGGTCGATATCGCTCCCAAGGCGGATGATATTCAAGGCCCGGACTACGAGTCCTTCATCGCCTCAGCTGCTAATGAAGACCATCGGGTGGAACTGGACTCGGAGTTGGACACAGTGGCCATCAATTACACGTCCGGCACCACGGGTATGCCCAAGGGAGTCGAGTACCACGCGAGAGGGGCTTACCTTGCAGCGATCGGAGAGATCCTAGAGATGGGGATGAACTGGCGAAGCACTTACCTTTGGACTCTGCCCATGTTCCATTGCAACGGTTGGTGCTTCACCTGGGGAGTGACCGCGGTTGCTGCTACCCATATCTGCCTAAGACGAGTAGACCCGGAACAGGTATACCGTCTTATCCACGAGGAAGGTGTGACCAACTTGTGCGCAGCCCCCACAGTCCTCACCTCACTCTACTCGTCACCTACAGCCAAGGGGCAAGACCTGTCTGGCCTCACCATTGGCACGGCGGGAGCTCCGCCGGCACCACACGTCATTCGCACCATAGAGGGAATGGGAGCTCGCATACTGCATCTTTACGGTCTCACGGAGACGTATGGGCCCCACACCATCTGTGCTGAACAGCCAAGTTGGGACCTGTTATCCACCGATGAGCGTGCTGTGGTAAAGGCCCGCCAAGGCGTGTCCTTTATCATGACTGAACCGGGTCTACGTGTGGTGGATGAGCAAATGAGAGATGTCCCGTGGGATGGGGAAACGATGGGAGAGGTGGTGATGCGGGGTAATAACGTGATGTCTGGCTACTTCAAGGACCCAGAGACGACCGCCAAGGTGTTTCAGGGTGGTTGGTTCCACTCGGGCGACCTTGCGGTCTGGCATGCCGATGGCTATATCGAGCTTCGGGATCGAGCCAAGGACGTTATCATCTCTGGAGGTGAAAATATCTCCAGCCAGGAAGTTGAGAAGGTAGTCATGGAGCATCCTGCCGTACTAGAGGTGTGCGTTGTGGGTGTACCTGATGAGAAGTGGGGAGAAGTGGCCAAAGCTTTTGTGGTGCCACAGCCCGGGGCCCAGATCACAGGAGAGGAGATCATTCAGTTCTGTCGTGACCGCATCGCCCATTTTAAGTGCCCCAAGTACATAGAGTTCGGTGAGCTGCCTAAAACTGCGACCGGGAAGATCCAGAAATTCCTACTGCGTGAGAAGGAATGGGAGGGCTACGAAAAGCGCATCCACTGATCCCCAGTATGAATAAGGGTCTTCGGCCACAGATAACCTACGTTCGCCAATGATACGAGGAAACTGGACTCCCGACATCCAATTCGAAGTATGTCGGCAATTGTAGACATAATTGGCGGGAGCGGGAGGGAGTCGAACCCACCGCCCCGATGGTGACACCGGGGCCAACGGATTTGAAGTCCGCAAGACCCACCGGGGCCCATCCGCCCCCATCTATATAGGTGGGTCGCGGTCGGTAGGCGCAAAAAGGGAGCGGTCACTAAGCAGTAGCCGCTCCCTTAAAACGTTACCTAGGCTATGGCTTCCTCAAGGCGCTTCTTCATGACCGCCTTGGGCACAGCCCCTATGATCTGTCCTACCGGCGCTCCCCCTTTGAAGATAAGCAGGGTGGGGATGCTGCGTATGCCATAGGTCATTGCTACTTGTGGGTTGCTGTCGACGTCCAGTTTGGCAAACTTGACCTTGCCATCGAACTCCTCGGCCAGCTCCTCTACGATGGGCGCAATCATCTTGCACGGGCCGCACCATTCGGCCCAGAAGTCCACCATGACGGGTGTGTCCGCCTTGATTACCTCTTCTTCAAACTTCTCATCCGTCACGTGAAAGGGGTGGGTCATTTACTCCTCCAAGGTTAGTATCGATTTCTCGACCTCTAGCTGATTTGATGCTAAATAGTCGATAAGGATGTAGAAGCCTTCCAATACCTCGCTTCCCAACTCTAGTTTAATCGACCCTTAAGGCGGCGTCAATCTTGCCGTGCCAAGTTGAGGGATGCATGCAGCTTAGAGGTCTGCTACAATGCCCGCGCTTTAGCCCTGATTTCTTCTGCGTCTCTGCTGACATGGACACCTCCGAAGAGGAAAGGAATAACTGATGCAGGTATTTCCTGAACGGGAGTCTGGGCCGGTGACAGAAACGCCGGAATTCTCCCGACAGGCCGAAGAGCTGGGTTACGACATATTCCATGCCAACGAGAACAAGCACGACCCCTTTGTCCGCCTGGCCATTGCCGCCGCCAACACCCAAAGGATTACCCTGCGCAGCTCCATTGTGGTGGCCTTCCCACGAAGTCCAACAACGGTGGCCAACGCCGCCTGGGACCTCCAGGCGTTCTCCGGCGGACGGTTGGTCCTGGGACTGGGAAGCCAGGTACGGGGCCACATCGTGCGCCGGTATAGCATGCCCTGGTATCCTCCCGCTCCCAGGATGCGAGAGTACGTCCAGTCCCTACGAGCCATCTGGGACTGCTGGCAGAACGGGACCAAGCTGGACTTCAAGGGCGACTACTACAACATCAACCTCATGGTGCCGATATTCGATCCCGGTCCTCTAGAGCACCCCAATATCCCTATACATATCGCCGCCATAAACCAGAATATGCTGCGAGTCGCCGGAGAGGTGTGCGATGGCGTCCTGCTCCACAACTTCAATACTCTCAAATACACCAGAGAGGCGATCCTACCCAACATCGAGGCCGGGGCCAAGCGGACGGGTCGCTCCCTGAAGGACATCGCCGTCACCGCCGGCGGCTTCCTCGTGACTGGCAAGGATGAGGAGGAGATAGAGCGGAACAAACGAATCACCAAGGGCCGAATTGCCGTCTATGCCTCCACCCGCAGCTACCTGCCCGTTATGAGCATCCACGGCTGGGACGACGTCGCCGCCCAGCTGTACCGCATGTCCGTGGAGGGGCAGTGGGAGGGCATGGCCGACCTGATAACCGATGAGATCCTGGGAGAGTTTGCCGTCATTGGCACCTACGATGACATCGTACCTAAAATCAAGTCCGCCTACGGTGATTTCGCCTCGTCGGTGGGCTTTTCGATCCCCGTCCGCAATCAGGAGGACAGAGAGCGCCTGAAGGAGATGGTCGGAGAGTTGCAGCGGGGCTAAGCATTTAATCCCGGAGTTGTTTGAGCCTTGGTGGAGGAGGTCCTAATGAACATTGGATTTATCGGAACAGGCAACATGGGGCGCCACATGGCCCGGAACCTCATAAACGCGGGCCATCACCTGACCGTCCATGACCTGAAAAAAGAGGCCACCCAGGAGCTGCTTTCCCTGGGAGCAGACTGGGCCGCCACCCCCAGCGCGGCAGCTCAGGCCGGCGACCTGGTCTTCACATCCCTGCCGGGACCCCAGGAGGTGGAGCATGTGGTCCTGGGGGAGGGCGGAATCCTGGACGGGGCCAGGGTTGGAACTCACTACTTCGACCTTAGCACTGTGCCACCCTCCACTACCCAAAAAATCGCAGCCATTGCTAAATCCAGGGGCGTGATTGTGCTGGACTCCCCCGTTAGCGGCGGCACCAACGGAGCCGAGCAGGGAACGCTGTGTGTGATGGTCGGCGGCGATGAGGCCGTCTTCCGCAAGTACGAGTCCGTACTGAGCGCCATCGGCGACAAGGTGACGTACTGCGGTGAGCTGGGCTCCGGCAACATCTGCAAGATCGTCAACAACCTCCTCAGCCTTAGCCTCAACGTCATGCTCTCGGAGGCCTTCACCCTAGGAGTGAAGGCGGGCGTCAGCCCCGCGAAGCTGTACGAGGCGGTCTCCAAGAGCTCCGGCAGCACCCGTACTATGGAGCGGTGGCCACGGACCATCTTCAAGGGCGACTTCACTACAACCTTCGCCCTGGACCTGGCTTCCAAAGACGTGCACCTGGCCGTCGAGCTGGCACGGGAGATGAAGATGCCCCTGGACCTGGGCAACATGGTAGAGCAGCGGTACATCGAGGCCCAGGGCAGAGGCTGGGGCGCCGAGAATTCGCTGGCCGTAGCGCGACTCCAAGAGGAGAAGGCCGGCACACCGATACGGGAACCCTCATAAGAGCTTGGCAAGCCCTCAAGAATTCGAATCGCCCTGTAGCCAACCCTAATACCGTTTCGTCTCCACTTTGCCTAGGCGACCAAGCAGTATTTTTACGCTTGTCGCCTTACTTCATCGCTAAGCATTGACTGTTGCATGGGCGACCACGTATTATGCATTAGCGGAGGTGTCCGGCATGAATCAAGGCAAAAACCCCCATGCGCAAGAGTTATCTCGGCTAGGTTCATCTAAAGGCGGAAAGGCAAGGGCTTCCGCTCTTACACCTGAGCAGCGAAGGGAGATAGCCCGACGGGCTGCCCAAGCGAGATGGGGTGGCAAACAAACTGAAGCAAAAGCAACATCGTCAGGCAGGATAAACGTTGCGATTATAGGCGTGGGAAACTGTGCCTCCTCCATTGTCCAGGGAGTGCACAAGTACTCAGATGTCTCCGACGACGTCTTTATTCCGGGCTTGATGCACCCGGTCCTGGGCTCCTACCACATCGGCGACATCAACTTCGTGGCCGCCTTCGACATCGACGCCAACAAGGTGGGGAAGGACCTCTCCGAGGCCATATACACAACTCCAAATAATACCGTCAGGTTCCACGACGTCCCTCACCTAGGGGTGAAGGTGGAAAGAGGCATGACCCACGACGGCCTGGGCAAGTACGTCTCCCAAATCGTCACCAAGGCCCCCGGCGATACAGTAGACATCGTGAACATCCTCAGAGAGCGGAAGGTCGACGTGGTGATCAACTATCTCCCCGTAGGCTCTGAGGAGGCCACCAAATGGTACGTGGAGCAGGTCCTGGCCGCGGGCTGCGCCTTCGTAAACTGTATCCCTGTGTTCATTGCCAGGGGAGGCTATTTTAATAAGCGCTTCAAAGACCTGAACCTGCCCATCGTAGGAGACGACATCAAGTCCCAGGTAGGAGCCACTATCACCCACAGGGTCCTTACCCGCCTCTTCATGGACCGGGGTGTAAAGCTGGAGCGCACCTACCAGCTAAACTTCGGCGGCAACACCGACTTTATGAACATGCTGGAGCGGGAGCGCTTGGACTCCAAGAAGGAGTCCAAGACCAACTCCATGACCTCCCAGCTGGACTTCGACATCGGCAAAGAGAACGTCCATATCGGCCCCAGCGACTACGTGCCCTGGATGGAGGACCGCAAGTGGTGCTACATCCGCATGGAGGGCCGCACCTTCGGCGACGTGCCCCTGAACCTGGAGCTGAAGCTGGAGGTCTGGGACAGCCCCAACTCGGCGGGAGTGGTGGTGGATGCCATCCGCTGCTGCAAGCTGGCCCGTGACAGGGGCATAGGCGGCCCTCTGGTCGGCCCCTCAGCCTACTTTATGAAGTCGCCTCCGGTCCAGTACACTGACGACGAGGCTCACGACATGGTGGAGGCCTTTATAGCGGGCCGCGACGGGCAGGCGACCTAAAACACCACCGGGTCGACCAAAGCCCTACAAGAACCGCTAAACGAAAAGGGCTTACTCAGTCGCCGGGGAACTGGGGAAGGACGCTCCGAGCGAAGCGCTCCATAGTAGCCAAGACCGAATCCACCGTCTCCTGGTGCAGCTCCGGAATGCTGTAGAAGGTATCCATAACCAGGTGACTCACGCCCACTTCCTGGAACCGCCCCACCGAGTCTATGATTCGCTCCGGGGTGTCCACCAGGGGCCAGACATCGGGAGCACCTGCCGAAGGTACCGTAGCCTCCATGCGCCCCGGCGTCCGCTCCACTATCTTCATGGGATGGCGGGCCGTTACCTGGATGCCCTTGGAGTCCCGCCCTGCTTGAGCCGCTAACTCCTGAAGGAGCGTCACCCCCTCCTTCAGCTTCTCTATGCTGGGCCTTGTGGGGTGCCATGCGTCGCCGTACTCGGCCGCCCGCCGGATGGACCGCCGGCTCCCCCCACCAATCCAGATGGGCAGATGAGGCTTCTGCACCGGCTGCGGGAAGGAGTTGATCTCTGAGAACTTGAAGTAGCGCCCCTGAAAGTTTGGCCGCTCCACCGTCCACACATGCTTGAGCACCTGAAGCGCCTCGTCGGTGATTGCCCCCCTCTCGCTCCAGGGCACGCCCATGGCCTGGTATTCCGGCTCCGTGGCACCGATGCCGGCGCCCATAATCACGCGGCCATTAGAGAGTTGGTCGACTGTGGCCGCTACCTGGGCAGTGTGCAGGGGGTTCCGCAGCGGCAAGATGACGATGCTGGTGCCCAACGAGACCCGTTGTGTAATGGCGGCCACGTACCCCAGCACGGTGAACAGATCGTAGTACCCCTTGCCGAAACGCTCTACGTCCCGGTCGGGCACCACGATGTGGTCGCTGACCCAGACCGAGTGGAAGCCCATGCTCTCCGCCTCCTGGGCCATGCGATAGATGCCATCGGTGGAGGCCACCTGCCTGTAATGGGGTAACATGATGCCAAACTTCATGACACCTATCCTCCATGCGCCCTATCGACGCACCGTGCAATAAGAGGTCTACAGGCTGGCCATTAGCCTCCTGGCGGCATCATCCAGAGGCTCCAGGCCCTCCAGGTATATGCCTCTATTGGAGGCGTACGCCTCTCCCAGCCTGCGAGTCATCTGATGAAGGTTATCATCCACCTCTTTGACCTGCTTGGCGGGGATACCCAGCCACATGGTATTGGGCGGTATCTTGGCACCGGGGGTAACCACCGCCCCCGCCCCGATGACGGCGCCTTCGCCGATCTCGGCGGGACCAAAGACCAGGGCTCCGTTGCCTATGAGGACATTGTCGCCCACCACGCACCGGTGCACCAGGGTCATATGGGCCAGCACACAGTTCTTGCCGATGATGGTCTCCTCGTGAAGGACCGCCCCGTCCTGGACGTTGGTCCCCTCGCCGATCTTTATGGCGCCGGAGTCGCCCCGCAGGACGCAGTTGAACCAGACGCTGGAGTTGGCCTCAAGGGTGACATCGCCGATGATTATGGCGTTGGGAGCCACGAAAGCGGTTGGATGAATATTGGGCTCCGCGCCCCCCGTATTGCCGTGGTTCTTTACTTTGAAAAGCACCTTATTCCCTCCGAGTTATGCGAATATGAGTTTTGGCCCTGCTACCAACTGCCCGAAACACAGGGAGGTTGAACACCTGGTCTCAGAGCGGAGACATGGTACACAAAGGGGGAAGTAGCGTCAACATGCTTACCTACCCCCTTCCCCAAAGGTAGATAGCCAATCCTCCACTGCGAGTCTATCCCCGTCTGTGATCATGCGGTCTCTTACCGCCACGTCCAGTAGGGTCGAGATTGAGGTCAGGGTATGCACCTGGATCCCCTGGGCGTCGAAGTTCTGCTTGGCCTGGCTAAGTTCATAGGAGAAGATTGCGAAGCAGTGATCGGCAGTTGCCCCCTCAGAGCGAATGGCCTCCACGCTTATTAGAGCGCTGGTTCCCGTGGTGACCAGGTCCTCGATGACGACAGCTCGCTGTCCAGCCTTTAACACGCCCTCGATTTGCCGGCTCATGCCGTGGGATTTCACCGAATCCCTGACGTAGACCATGGGCTTCTCAAGTCGTGCCGCTACCCAAGCGGCGAAGGGGATTCCGGCCGTCGCAACTCCGGCCAGGACTTCCACCTGGTCTGCGCCCACATTCAGGCCTATCGAATCAACAAAGGCCGAGGTTATGCTTTCGCGCTCCAGTGGGAAGGACATTAAGCGTCGGTTGTCGCAGTAGATTGGGCTTTTAATCCCCGTGGTATAGACAAAGAGGTCCTTCGTGTTAATCTGCACTGCGCCTATTCTCAGGAGTACCTCTGCTATTTCTTGAGGTGAGCTCACGATTGGGAACCCTCCCTCCTGTAGAGGCCGTTGGCCTGGATGTACTCCTCCACCTCCTGGGGAACCCGGTACTTTATCGAGACGCCCCGGGCCACGTCCTCCCTCAGACCCGTGGCGCTGATGTCAATGAACGGCCCCTCGATGCGAAGCACCCGGCGAGCGGAGCCTTCGGCGATGGAGTCCAGGTCCGACTCCGTGAAACCGGGGCGCTCCACGGCCACCACCGTGCAGAGGTCCAGGATCCGCTCCGGCTGACGCCAGAGGCTTATCTCCTGCAAGAGGTCCATACCCATGATAAAAAAGATGTCCAGAGGCTTTGGCTTCTCTTTATGAAGGGCCTCCAGGGTATCTATGGTGTAAGTGGGGCCCGAGCGGTTGATCTCCATGGAGGAGACCTCAAAATAGGGGTTGGCAGTGACGGCCAGTTTGACCATGGCCAGTCTGTGATGGACTTCGGTAACTTCGTTCCCCTCCTTCAAGTAGGGCTGGCCCGCGGGTATCAGCAGCACCTTCTCCAGCTCAAGGAGGGTGCGAACGTGCTCGGCGACGATCAGATGCCCAAGATGTATGGGATCGAAGGTCCCGCCGAGCATTCCCAGTCTCACCTACTGCCACTCCATTTCAAATCGGCCAAAGCGGACTCCGTCCCCCGCCTGAATGCCCTGCTCTCTCAAGGCCCTGCCTACGCCCATGCGCTCCAAGGCGGCGAGAAGCTGGACCCGAGCGCTCCAGTCGTTCACATCTAACATGGCGATAATGCGCTCGGCCTTGGGGTAGCTGACAACGAAGCTCTCATCCTCCCGCCACACCTTGACCCCCTGCCTCCTGGGCCGAGGCCTTATGACGGGGACCACCTCCTTCCCCTGACGCGGGTTCTCGCGCCTTGACTCCTTCACCTGGACGGAGACACGCTCCCAGAGGGCTTCGAGACCTTCCCCATTGGCCGTCGAGACGAATAAGGGTGCAACCCCCTCTTCGGCCAGAGCACTCTTCAACTCCGCTCCATGGGAGGCTACTTCCGGCAGGTCTAGCTTGGTGACTACCACAGCCTCTCTTTTCTCCGACAGCCATTCGTCGTAATAGCGTAGCTCTTGTCTCAGGAGGCGCAACTCCCCGGCAATATCCTCCGAGACTCCGTCTAGCACATAGACCAGGAGTCTGGCCCTCTCTGCGTGACGCAGGAACCCATTGCCCAGGCCATGTCCCTGGCTGGCTCCCTCGACCAACGCCGGCATATCCACTACTGCCAGCGTATCGTACCCATGCTCTACCACTCCTACGAGAGGCTCCACAGTAGTGAAGGGATAGTCCGCAACCCGGGGCCTGGATGCGGAAGAGGATGCCAGAAGGCTCGACTTTCCGGCATTTGGCATCCCTAGAAACGCTACATCCGCCAGCAGCTTGAGCTCTAGAGCTACTCTAACCTCCTCACCCAGCTCTCCCTCCTCAGCCAGCAACGGCACTCTATTGCTGGCAGATGCAAAGCTCTTGTTGCCACTTCCACCCATTCCTCCCCGAGTCACTAGCACACTCTCGCCATCCTCTACGAGATCGGCTACAAGTTCTTTACTGCCGTCTCTGTTTACCCAGACCTCCGTCCCAAGAGGTACAGCGATTCTAAGGTGGCTCCCATCCTTGCCATGCATATCCTGCCCTCGTCCACTTCCACCACTCTCGGCGTCGAACTCTTTCCGGTTCATGAACTCAGACAACGTGGTCTTGCCTGGTGAAGCATAAACATATGCATCTCCACCCTTTCCACCATGTCCTCCATCAGGCCCACCACGAGGCACATACTTAGCCTTTCTAAAGCTTACACAGCCATTTCCACCACTGCCAGGTCTTACTATGATAGTTACACTATCTATCATATGTTTAGAGTAATAGAACTAATAAGGGAGTGAACTTGTGCATAAGAGGCTGAACCCTATGTGCGTAGTGCGTGGATTATAGCATGGTGATGGTGTGGGTATTCTGATGGTTGAATCGAGAGGATGGTGTCTGTCTGCACTAAACAGACACATCCTGTAGAGCCTTCCGGATGGCGGCTATGTCTTGTGATAGGTGACTTCCTTGGGCGATTTGCTCATTGATCTTGTTGCGAGCATGGATGGCGGTGGTCCGGTGCCTATCACCTAGCAGATGGCCAGTGTCCGCGGAGTTTTTCATACCGTCTTCCTGTAGCAGGAACATGGCAACCTTGCGGGCCGAGGTTCTCCTGCGGTCGCGTCGGGAATCGGCCAGGTCCTTTGGAGATAGGTTGTAGTGGCGGGCCACCGCCGAAAGGATGGTCTCCGCCGAGGGTTTCTCCTCAGCTAGCTGGTCAACCACGGCACGGCTGACGATTTCCAGGTCTAAAGGGGCCCGGGTGAGTTGTGAGTAGGCCACCGCTCGATTCAATGCACCCTCGAGAACCCGAACGTTCTTGGTGAACCTCTTTGCCAGGTACTCCGCAACCTCCGGGCTGAGCTTCACCTGCGCCATCTCGGCCTTGGCCATCAGGATAGCCAGACGGGTTTCAAGGTCAGGAGGAGAGATGTCGACGCAGAGGCCCCCCTGCAGACGTGAGCGCATGCGGCTTTCCAGCAGGGTAAGGTCTTGCGGAGGACGGTCGCTGGTCACTACGATCTGTTTGTTGCTCATGTAGAGGCTATTGAAGGTGTGGAAGAACCCCTCCTGGGTCTGTTCCTTACCAATAATGAACTGAATGTCATCTATGAGCAGAATATCCGCGCTGCGGTATTTATTGCGGAAGGCCTCCGCTCCCCCTTCACGGATGGCTTTGATGTATTCGTTTGTGAACTGCTCAGTGGTGACGCACAGGACGGAGAGGGAATCGGAGAGGCCCCGGTGTCCTATGGCCTGCAGGAGGTGAGTCTTTCCCAGGCCCACCTCCGAGTATATGAACAGCGGGTTGTATACTGTTCCAGGCTGCTGGGAGACCGCTTGGGCCGCAGCGTTGGCCAGTTCGTTGCGGGGCCCCACCACGAAGCTGTCGAAGGTGTACTTTTGGTTTAGCGAGGGGGCGCCATGGGCCGTACCCAGGGCCGACCCCGGCCGCTGTAGCCCACTGCCGTTGGTTGGCCCATGAGCCGGCGCGCCGTTCCCCGGCGCTGCTACCCTCAAGGGGCCTCCCCCCGGCGACAGGACATTGAAGCTTATCTGTACGCTCTCCTTTGTCACCTTCTCTACGGCGGCCTCGATAAGGGAGTACATACGTTGCTCCAGCATTTCGACGCCGAAGGTGTTAGAGGTGCCCACCAGTAGCTCCTGGTGATCGAAGGACAGGCCCACGGTGTCCTTCAACCAAGTTTCGTAGCTGGCGCGGGTCACCTGGAGTTGCAGTTGTCCTAGGGCCGTCTCCCAAATTTGCCTGGCTTGACGTTGACTATCTTGCAATGGGTTACATTCCTGCTGGCATGGGGTCTAAAATTACTGGTGGGACGGGACGGTGTAAAAGGTAGCATGGCCCAATAGACCGCCTCGCAAGGGATTAGGTTCTCGATTTTGGCGAATATTTTTTGAAACATTTGGGGCCCTGATAGCCGGAGCTGAGCCACCGTCCGAAGGGATACTGTCGATGAAAATCGTCTTTATGGGCTCTCCGCACCCCGCGGTCCATGTTCTGGAGGCGCTGGTCCTTTCAGAGCATCGAGTCGTGGGCGTCTATACCCAGCCCGACAAGGCATCTGGCAGGGGGCTGAAGCTGGAACCACCTCCTGTCAAGGAGCGGGCCCTGGCGCTGGGATTACTCGTATTCCAGCCCAATTCCCTGAGGCCAAAGGATGTCCAGGAGCATCTGGCGTCTCTGGAGCCAGATGTCATTGTGGTGGCAGCCTATGGGAAGTTCCTGCCCCCTCAACTGCTTACCCTGCCCCCACTTGGGTGCCTCAATCTCCATCCTTCTCTCCTGCCGCGGCATCGAGGCCCATCGCCGGTGGCCTTCTCTCTGCTGGAAGGTGATACCGTCACCGGCATAACAATCATCCTGCTGGACGAAGGGATGGACACGGGCCCCATCCTGGCGCAAAAGGAGGTTTCCATCGATGGGGAGGACACGGCCGAGAGCCTGACGGAGCGCCTTTTCCAGGTGGGCGCTGCCCTCCTTCTGGAAACGCTGCCCCGATGGGTGGCGCAAGGGATTACGCCGCAATCCCAGGACCAGTCCCTGGCTACGGTGACCCGCAAGCTGTCCCGGGAGGACGGTAGGATAGATTGGCAGCTACCCGCGGAGGAGATCTGGAGAAGGGGCAGGGCCTACCACCCATGGCCGGGCATATACACCTTCTGGAAAGGGAAGCTCCTTAAAATCCGGGAGAGCGCTCCCGATGGTTACTCTGGCCTGGAGAGCCCGGGCACAGTCGTTGCGGACAACGCCCGGGAACTTGGAGTGGTTACGGGCGATGGCGCCTTACGAATACGCCGTCTGCAGATGGAAGGTCGCAGGGCCACCACCGGCGGGGAGTTTCTCAAGGGATACCCGGACTTTGTCGGCTCCCGCCTGTCTTCCTGAGCGGGGCAACCGCTGTTCTGGGTTATTCGGATCTCTCCTCCACCCCGGACCTTTCGCTTGGCTCAGGGTGACAGGGGCCTTGTACAAAAAGTCCAACGCTTCTTTCCCACCCGCCCAGAGGTTTTATCCAAGGGGGTGTACCCTCCTGGGGTTTTTGCGCAAAGGTGGTGACAGGTTTAGTTTTGTCGTTCTGAGCCCGACACATCGGGGCGAAGAGTCTGGCGGGTTATATAGGCAGCAGAAAACGAACCAGGGTGCACTCGTCTAGGGTTGCACACTTTTAACGGCGGGCATAAGATAACTCCAAGGTACCATGAGCCCACAAAACGACTTCGGTCCTATCACGCGAATCAACGCCGAGGCCGTTGGCGAGCCAGGCAAAAGGACCTTTCGCCTCCTCATAGACAGCGGGGACAGCTCCGCCATGGTGTGGATGGAGAAGGAGCAGCTCTTTGAGATGGGGGTGACTATTCGACGACTTCTGGCCATGGTGGCCGATAGTCGAGGATCATCCAGTCCACCGCAACCCACCATTGCCTCGGCCTCTCTGGAGTTTAAGGTGGGGCGACTATCCGTGGGCCACGACCCAGAGTCGGGCTACTTTATCATCGAGGCCCATGACGTCGAAGGAGCCCCCGGAGCAGCGGCCGATTTACGCGTGTGGCCCACCCCCGATCAGATGGAGGCCCTAGCGGAGGAGGCCTTTGCCGTATGCTCCGCCGGTCGGCCCCTCTGCCCCCTCTGTGGCGGCCCGATTGATCCCACGGGCCATTTCTGCGTTCGCCTCAACGGCCATGGGGACAGCACCGCCTTTCAGCAGGAATGACTTAGCCCTGGATTGTATAGTGGGTTGCATCACAACATTCGCAGCTAAGGGGTTTATTTGGACTCGCTGAAGAGCGGAGAGCTGGACAAAGAGAGTGGGGCTGGCCCTCTTCGGCTTTCCGAGGAACAGGTGCTGTCCCTACTTATCAAGGGACAAATGGCCTCCCCAAAGCTGACACCCTACGGCTCCAACTATACCTTCCTGGTGGCTATTGAGTCCGACGAGGGCCAGAGTTGCTGGGCCATCTACAAACCCCAGAGAGGCGAAGCCCCCCCTGTGGGACTTCCCTCCGGGGACTCTGTACAAACGCGAGTACGCTACCTATGTGTTGAGTAAGGCATTGGGATGGCCTAATGTGCCTCCAACGGTGATCCGCGACGGCGAGCAATAGGCTCGGTCCAGCTCTTCATCGACGCGGAGCCCAGGACAAGCTACCTCCAGCTCAGGGAGACCCACGTGGAGGAGCTAAAGTGCATGGCTGCCTTTGACTGGCTGGTGAATAATGCGGACCGTAAGGGTGGGCATTGCCTGCTTGGCCGCGACGGAAGAGTTTGGTCCATAGATCATGGCTTGACCTTCCACGACGACTACAAACTAAGGACCATCATCTGGGACTTTCAGGGCTCGCCGGTCCCATCTCCTCTGCTGGATGACTTGAACAAGCTTATGGGGGAGCTGTCCTCCCCAGGAGAGCTGGTGGAAAGGCTCGCCTCGATGTTGGCCCAGCAGGAGATGACTGCTCTAGTCGACCGCCTGTGCGCCATCCTTAAAGATCCCGTGTACCCCTTCCAGCATCACCATCGTAGCGTACCCTGGCCAGGGTTCTAGTGAGTCGTAAAAGACGCACTACTTTTCTGACTTCCTCCGCCGTTCCTTCAGCCTTCTCACCATTCGAACCATCCTGTACCGGATCATAAGCCTACCTTTGAGGCCTTCCGCCACGTAGGGTCCAATCTGAGAGCCCGCGGAGATCATCGGCGCTGACCAGCTTCCCATCTGCTTGAGTGTGGGGCGCTCCCGGTCCCAAGTGGGAAAGAGGGAGGCCAGGGGCTCCCAGCGCCTCCCCCTGAGTGGCCTTGTGAGCACTGTGCCGCCTGCCTCCATCACCAGAATGGCGCCTCCCGCTACGTCCCATAGGCGTGGTCCAAAATGGAGGGTGTACTGGAAGACGCCCAGGGCGACCAGGGCCAGCTCGTAGGCAATGCTTCCCAAGATCCGAGGTTCCCCTGCCTTACTACGCAACTCGCCCTTAAAGCTGTGCCGCATGTCGAAATGGCCCGGCACAGCTACGAGGCGGTGGCCCTGGGGCTCCGCTTCCGGGTCGGCGTGGGCCTCCCTGTCTCCAAAGTAGGCGCCGCCTCCTTTGTGGGCGTGAGCCACAATCCCTCCATCCTTCTCGGGCCAGGGGAGGAAGAGGGACCCCGCCACGGGCTCGCCTCTATACAGGACGCCAATAGACACGGCGTATATGGGTAGGCCGTTGAGGAAGTTGGTAGTGCCGTCCAGTGGGTCCAGGACCCATACAAAGTCCGGTGCAGGTGTCTCCTCCTCGGTGACATCCTCCTCGGACACGATGCCATGGTCTGGGAATGCTTCGGAGATGGCTGCTTTCAGCAACTCCTGGCTGGCCTTGTCGGCATCGGTGACGGGGTTTCCTTGACCCTTCCCCTTGTACTCTACCTCTAGGGTGGAGCCGAAGCGTTGGCGCAGGAGTTGCCCGGCCTCCCAGGCCATCTGGACGGCCTTGGCCTCTATCTCCTTCAGTAGGTCTGGGTCCAGGGTGGAGGGCACTACTGGCTCCTATTACCGGGTGTGTAATACGCGCTCAGGAGCCGCTTAAGCCTTCAGGCTGCTACGGGTGGAGCAGGTCGTCGTACTCCTCGGCTAGAGTAGAAGCCGCCTTGGCGTCCTCCTGGCCGAGGATTGCTATGAGGTGCTGCAAAGGAGCCTGTAGCTCTTCTCTAGGGAAGCCATGCAGGATAAGGTCCGCAGCCCCTCGGGGGTCAACCTCCTCCGTGGAATCGATGTAGAAGGCGTCGTTGAACTCGATGGCCATGCCGCGGATGACCTCGGCGCCCTTGTCCGTGGTGATGACATCCTCCTCATCGATTCCCAAGCGGACGTGGTCAACCGCTGAAAGGACGTTCAGGTCCTGGGGCCCGGTTCTCCAGTAAACTACAAGATGCTTCATGCTATCGCTTCATTATCAAGGATACTGTTCCGACTTGGCGTATACAAGGGCCGTCTACTGCTTTAGTCAATGTCGGATGTTTGGTCGGCCTGCCCGATGGATGGCTTGACCTCCGCAAGGCCCCTCACTATTCTGGGGGAGACGTAGCCAGTATAACCTGTGCCGAAGGAGGTCGTCCCATGGCCATCGCATACATCAGGCCCAGAATCGCCGTCGTAGAGCTGTTCGGCGCCATTGGCGGAGGCGTAAAGGCTGAACAGTACGGCCCCATCTTTGATGCCGTCGCCTCCGACGCCAGGTTCCGGGCGCTGGTCCTGGACATCGATTCCCCAGGAGGCTCTGTCTCCGCCTCCCAGTACCTCTACGGAAGCATATCCAAGGTGGCGCGGAAAAAGCCGGTCATTGCCTTTATACGGGGAACCGGGGCCTCTGGAGCCTATCTGGCATGCTGCGGCGCCCATCGGGTGGTGGCCCTGGATGGCTCTCTGGTGGGCTCCATCGGCGTCGTCTCTCGCTACCCTATCCTGCAGGAGCTCCTCCAGCGAGTAGGCGTAAGCGTCAACGTCCACAAGAGCGGCGCCCTCAAGGACATGGGTGCTCCTTATCGGGCCCCCACCGAGGAGGAGGATCAGAAGTTGCAGAGCCTGGTGGACGAGTTTTACGAAACATTCGTCGCTACCGTCTCCCGGGCCAGGGAGATGGACGAGGCGAAGGTGAGGGAGGTGGCTACAGGGGAGGTCTTCACTGCGGCCAAGGCCCAGGAGCTGGGGCTGGTGGATGAGATCGGCGACCTGGACAGGGCACTGGACCTGGCTTCGGAAATGGGGAGGGTGGCCCGTAGGCCATTCCATCTAAGGCCTAGGCGCTCTCTCAGAGACATGCTCTTTGGAAGAGCAGCGGAGTCCCTGGTAGGTGCCATCGCGGAGGAGGTTGAGCGACGGCTGGCGCTGCATGTTAGCGTCCTGATGAGGAGGAGGTAGGAGGAGTCCCAGGCCTGGTCTCAGGAACCTTCCCGCTCCCGAGCCTTGGCCTGCTGCCACAGGGCCTCCTTTTCTGCCATGGGCAGCCCCTGGAAGGAGAGGCCTCGCTCTCTGCAAACCCGTTCCATATAGCTGAACCGCTGGTAGAAGTTCTCGTTTGATCGGCGAAGGGCACCCTCGGCGTCCACCCGCAGCCAGCGCCCCAGGTTCACCAGCGAGAAGAAGACATCCCCAAGCTCCTTCTCCTGTTCCTCGGCAGAGGGAGCGTCCCGTAGCTCACCCAACTCCTCCATAACCTTGGCCATCACGCCGTCGGAGTTGTCCCAGTCGAAGCCACTGCGGGAGGCCCTGCCCTGGATAGCCTGGCTGTAGGCAAGAGCCGGCATGGTCCTGGGCGCTCCGTCCAGCAGGGAGGCCTCCTGACCTTCACGCTCTTTGCCCTTGATGGCCTCCCAGTTGGCCTCCACCTCTCTGGCATCGGCCACGGTGGCATCTCCGAAGACGTGGGGGTGGCGTCGCACCAGCTTCTCGCTGGCTTTTCTGACTACATCCTCCAGGGCAAATCCTCCGACCTCTTTGGCCATCTGGGAGTGGAAGACCACATGCACCAGGATGTCTCCTAGCTCCTCCGCCAGGCCATCCATATCCTCCTTTTCGATGGCCTCCATGGCCTCGTAGCACTCCTCCAGTAGGGCCCCCTTAAGGGAGTGATGGGTCTGTTCCTGGTCCCATGGGCATCCCTCCGGGCCGCGCAGATGCTCCAGTATCCTTGCCAGGGTATAAAAGGAGGACAGGTCTTCCTCTTGAGGCTTCATCACCGACTCCTGGAGGTGGTTGGGCCAATTATACACTCCGCCTCTTCACGTTGACATGCTGAAGTGGCAACACCTATGATGCCGTGTAAGAGGCTTGGGCTCAATCCGGCAACCCAGCATATCCATGCCTATGCTCCAAGGCCGGCCCACGTACCATGACCACGTCGCTACAGACAGGCCAAAGAGACCCCCTGAAAGGCCCCATTAAGACGAGTCGGTTTAGGGCCTCCCTGGCCTGGTCTAAGGCCGCTCCCTGGTTGAAGAGGGTCCCCATCGCTATCTTCCTGCTGGCTATTCCCCTCTTTCTGATTGCTTCAAACGTGCGCTGGGCCACTAACGAGATGAACCTCTACGAGTTCGGCTTCGACCGCTATGACATCCCGACCAGGACTGGCATCGAAAAGGCGGAGCTGATGAGGGCGGGCCGGCAGATTCGGGCCTATTTCAACAACTCTGAGGAGCTCCTGGACGTTAGAGTCCAGTTCAGAGGGCAGGAGGTGGGACTGTACAACGACAGGGAGATCTTGCACATGAAGGACGTCAAGGGCCTGGTGCGGGTCGTCTACCGAGGGCAGGAGGTCCTGGGCATCTACATCCTGGGATACATACTGGTGGGGTTTTGGCTGTGGCGGCGGGCCTTTTTCACCAGGCTGGCGCGGCACGTCATGTGGGGTGGAGGCCTCACCATCGCGCTGGTGCTGCTGGTGGGCCTGGCCTCCCTGGTGGGCTTCGACCGCCTGTTTCGGGTCTTCCACCTGTTAAGCTTTGCCAACGACCTGTGGCAACTGGACCCGCGCCGGGACTACCTGCTTATCATGTTCCCCCAGGGCTTCTTCTTCTGGGCCACCGTATTCATAGCGATGGCTACGGTCCTGGAGGCGTTACTATTGGCGGGAATTGCGGCGGCCCTCCTACGCTGGAGGGGGAGAGTCGAGGGCGCGGGGGAAGCCCCAGGGACGCCCGAAGCACAGGGCCGCTAGCCCAGTGAGGGCTGTGGAGAGGGGACAGCTAGTTGAAAGAGGAGCAGGCGCAGCCGTTGGGGCCGCAGCAACCGCACCCACCTCCAGCCCCTGCTATCGGGGCGAACCCCTCGTCCTGGCCCGATGTGAAGGCGGCGAAGACGGAGAATACGCGAGGCGCCGGCGTCTCGCATTCAGGGCAGGCGGCTGTCTTGTCCACCTGGCTCATGGGCCGGAGCATCTCGAACTTGGTGTTACAGTCTCGGCAAAGATATTCGTAAAGGGGCATCTGGTTCCTCCAACCGCGCTTGCCCTTATTCTATGATAAGTTGAAAGGTGGGTCAATCCCGTTTCGTTAGCTAGCAATCATCACGATAGACAGGAGGGTAACTCATGGCGCTGCAACCCTTAATCCTTGAGATGGGCACCGGCATCGATCTGCACGGGCAGGACTACACCCTGGCGGCTCAGCGGGCGGTACGGGACGCCATACAGCGTAACAGCCTGCTCTTTCTGAGGGCCCTGGGAGTTGGGGACACCAGCAAGATGCAGGTGGAGGTGACCGTCGGAATTCCGCATCCTCAGAGCGTAAACCAGGAGGAGGTGCTGAAGATCCTCCCTCACGGCACCGGCACTCTCAAGGTGGTGCCTGGGGGCCTGGAGATATCCGCCAGGGGTGACGCCGACCTGACCGTTATGGCCAACGCTGCTCTTGTTGTCAAGCTGGACCTGGGATAAGCTCTCCTCACCCTCACCCCATCCCTCTCCCGTCAAGGGAGAGGGGGGTCTTGTACAAAAAGCCCAACGCTCTTTCCCACCCTCCCTCCCAGAGGTTTTATCCAAGGTAACTATCCCTTGACTGTATAAGCATTTTGTGTTAGACTCCTATCTGAAGGAGTTGAATTATGCCACCAGTGAATAGGAACAAACCAGCTAGAGCCAAGTCCTCGGAGTCCCAATACTCTCTGATGGAGTTTTTGGACGAATTCCCTGACGATGCCAAATGCCTTGAATGGCTGTGGCGTACCCGCTATTCCCAAGATGGCGTTAATGCCCCTTGCCCTAAGTGCGAGCAGGAGCGCCCATTCCATCGCTATGAGACTACACAACAACGTCAGTCCTGGACGTGCACCGGCTGTGGATACCACCTGCATCCCACAGCAGGAACCATCTTCCACAAGTCGTCCACGTCCCTCAAGGTCTGGTTTTACGCCATGTACCTGATGACTAGCACCCGATGCGGTATCTCCGCTAAACAGTTGGAACGGGAATTGGGCGTAACCTACAAAACGGCGTGGCGCATTGCAAAGCAGATTCGCCAAGTGCTGATGAAACAGGACGATACCGCCCTTGATGGCGTCATAGAGGCCGACGAGATGTACGTGGGAGGTCGACGCAGGGGAACCAATCGAGGTCGCCCTGCCATGGACTCCCATAAGGTTCCTGTGTTCGGTATGGCGTCGAGGAACGGGCAGGTACGAGCTATGACAGTTCCCAATGTAAGAACCTCTACTGTGATGCCCCACATCCGCAGGTACGTTATACCAGCCTCTACCGTTTATACCGACGAATTCGCCATCTACAACCCCCTTCGACAAGCAGGGTTCAAACATGAGCGTGTCAATCACGGGGAACGTGTCTACGTAAGTGGCGATGTCCACACGAACACCATAGAGGGGTTCTGGTCGCTGGTGAAGCGAGGGATAGGCGGGGTGTACCACTCGGTGTCCGCTAAACATCTTCAAGGCTACCTAAATGAGTATGCTTGGCGGTATAACCACCGAGAGAATGGTCAGTCCCTATTCCGACTTGTCCTTCGTCGGTCTGCGAGGCCGTGATTTGGCTGGACTTGCTACCTTTTCGAGGTCTCGCATGACCTCTTTCCTTGTCGGAATTGGAATCTCCTGGCCCTCCGGGGTTTTCTGAGTCAAGGACTTCTTCTTGGGACTCATAGGGTAAGGATACCACATGACTACCGATTGGTGGCTCAAGGTCAAGCGAGCCCAAAAGCACATGGTAGACATCAATAGAGAAGCCTTGAGGTACGCAAGCAGCGAGCCGTACGAGTTTACCCGTATCCGGCAGCCTAACAGCCAAGGACAAGTCGCATATCGTGTCCGAATCACTGAGCAACCTGACCCGATGATAGCCGTCATGCTCGGCGATTTCATACACAACCTGCGAAGTGCACTTGACTACATCGTCGTTGCCTCTGTCCCTCGACAGCGTCAGAAGAGCGCCAGTTTCCCAATCGTGTCTGAGGACATCTGGGCCACGGACAAAGACGGAAACTTCGTGGTCAATGACCCCAAGCGGCGAGAGGATTTCGAGACCGCCATCCGAGGATTGGCTCTTGAAGCATGGGCACTGGTCATATTGGCGCAGCCGTATCATTGGGGGACCAATGCGTACCGCCATATGTTCGGAATCATCAGTCGTCTCGAAAACGCTGATAAGCATCGTCAGCTTATTGCCGTTGGTAGCGGTGTCGGGAATATCCGTACCAAAACTTTGATTCCGGGTTTGGCCCCAGGTTTGAGTGCTCCCTGGCCTCAACCTGTTCTCGATAGAAGGCAGTTCGCTAAGGACGGCACAGTAGTCCGGTTTACCTTGCCTGCCGACCTCACTGCTCCGGATGGCACCGTCGTCCAGCCATCTGAAGTGCACATGGAGTTCACCGGAACCGCCGAGATACTGATCAAAATAACTCGGATAGGAGGGAATGAGCCTCCCTCCGATTTCGGTCTCCATGAGACCATGTTGATGGCCATCCAGGACGTGAGAGAAATCCTTCGGCGTATGGAGCTTTTCGTTCCGCTTATACAGTGAAGTCATACTTACCTTATCCAAAGGGGGACACCCCCTTGAACCCCCGACAGGGGGTTCCCTGTACTTTCCTAGGGTTTTTGTGCAAAGCTCATCGAGAGGGAGGGGGGGATTAGCAAGCTCGAGACAAGTGTAGGGCATAGAGAAGACTGTAAGAGAGGGGGGACGGAGATGGCGAACCGACTGCGCACGCCGTTGTGCGATATGCTGGGTATCGATTATCCCATCGTTCTGGCAGGCATGGCGGTGGGCGGGACGCAGGAGACGGCCCCGACGCCTATCAAGCTGGTGGCGGCCATATCCAATGCAGGCGGCCTGGGGGTCCTGGGCAACAACTTCCGAAATACCGACGATCTGGACGCCGGGATCAGGGAGTTGAAGCGGCAGGTAGGCGACCGGCCCTACGGGGTGGACTTTCTGCTGCCCGCAACGCGCGCCGATGTAGCGGCTCAGAGCAAACGCGAGGTCTACAAGCAACTGGAGCGAGACTACCCTAAGCACGTGGCTATGGTGAAGGACCTCATCGGGGAGCACGGGCTGGAGGAGGCCGAGGTCTCCGAGGGGGAGCCCATGTCCACGGAGGTCATCAACCGCCAGATAGAGGTGGTCCTGGACAACAAGGTGCCCGTCTTCGCCGCCGCTACGGGTGAGCCCCCGGAGTGGTTTACGGAGCGAGGCCACGCCAACGGGACCAAGTTCATCGGCATGTGCGGAGCGGTCCGTCATGCCCAACGGCATGTGGCGGCGGGCGCGGACATCATCACGGCCCAGGGGTCGGAGGCGGGAGGCCATACGGGGAATATCGGCACCTTTGTTTTGGTGCCGCAGATAGTGGACGCCGTGGCGCCGAGGCCTGTCCTGGCCGCGGGCGGCGTAGGCTCCGGGCGTCATGCGGCGGCGGCCCTGGCCCTGGGAGCCCAGGGCGTCTGGGTAGGCACCGCCTTCCTCGTCGCCGAAGAGAACAATATTCCAGAGGACCATAAGGACCAGATCCTGGGTGGCCGCTCGGAAGACTTCACCTTGAGCAAGTTCTCATCGGGCAAGCAGCAGCGGTCCTTCCACAACGTGGTGAAGGAGGCGTGGGCGCGTTCAGGGCTTGAGCCGCTGCTCATGCCGCTCCAGGGCTTAATTCAGGAGCCCTTCACGCGAGCCGCACGGACGGCGGGTCGATGGGACCTGATCGGGAATCCCGCGGGCCAGATTGGCGGGATGCTCACGGAGCGTCGTCCGGCGCGAGAGATCCTGATGGACATGGTCAACGAGGCGGAGGAGGCCATCGAGGAGCTTCAGCGGAACCTGGCGTAGGGTAGGGGAGGTCCAGCCTGTCGGGGCCACTTGTTATGCCAGCACCAAATTGCCGTCGAGAGGCATCGACGTGGACGGTAGATTACCTGAGCACCTTTCTCAGTAGATATCTACTGTAGCCAGGTGGCAAGTCTTCAAGCTCACCCACGATGGTATAACCTTGCTTCTGGTAAAATGACAAAGCTTGGAAGCTAGTTGTATCCAAGTGGGCGTATCGGCACCCGCGGCGAATGGCCTCCTCTTCAGCGGTGTCCAATAGCTCTCTACCTTTTCCTCTGTTCCGCTGGTTCTCTTGTATCCACAGCACCTCGATGTTGAGATATCCCCAGTACGTACAACCTAGGAGGCCGCCGAGAACGGAGTCTGTTTCATTTCGGAGGAATACTGCCAGCTCCTGATAGCCGTCATCACCAGCGTAAGGCAGGTTGTATTGGTAGAGGCCTTCCCTGACAACCGCAACGTCCTCTGCCTCAGGGCCCTCTTCAACCCTTATGGTGTACGCCTCGTTCATCCGCAACCCTCCTTAAGGAGTGCTGTGTACAGTTCCCACTCAACCATACGAGAAAACGAGGCAAGAACGCTAGCCTATGAGAGTATGGCCATGTAACTCGTGGCCGTCATACTAAAAGTGTAGGTTCAGCACTAATCATCGGCCATCATCAGCTTGACGGGTATTTCTCCCGACGGTAGCATGGGCGGGTAACGCGGATAGTCCAGCCTTCGGCAAGAGGCGGTTATCACCCCCATGATCAAGGCAATTGAGTGGCGTGACGGCAAGGTCTCGCTCATCGACCAGACGCGGTTGCCCCTGGAGCGGGTCCAGCTTGAGCTGGATAGCTACAAGGAGGTGGTCCGGGCCATCAAGGAGCTGCGCATTCGGGGCGCCCCAGCTATCGGCGTTGCCGGGGCCTACGCCGTGGCCCTGGCGGCCCAGGAGGCCAGCGCCTCGGAGGTGAGCATCCTTCGTAGGGAGCTGAAGGCGGTCTCTGAGGTTATCGCTTCCGCCCGGCCAACTGCGGTGAACCTGGCCTGGGCGGTGCAGCGCATGCTGGTGGTGGCCGAGGGCGGTACTACGGTGGAGGGCATTCGTCGGGCCCTGGTGACCGAGGCCGTCAGGATCCAGGAGGAGGACGAGGAGGCAAACCACACCTTGGGCCGGCTTGGGGCGGAGCTGATACCTCCCGATACCAACGTCCTGACCCACTGCAACACCGGCTCCCTGGCCACGGGAGGCTACGGCACCGCTCTGGGAGTCATCAAGAAGGCCTGGGGGGCGGGCAAGGTCAAAGGGGTCTTTGTGGACGAGACCAGGCCCGTCCTCCAGGGGGCGCGCCTGACGGCGTGGGAGCTGGTGCAGGAGGGCATCCCTGCTACCCTTATCGCGGACTCGGCGGCCGGGTACTTTATAGGACGGGGAGAGGTGGGGTGTGTGGTGGTGGGGGCGGACCGCATCGCCGCCAATGGCGATGTCGCCAACAAGATCGGCACGTACACCCTGGCGGTCCTGGCGCGGGAGAATGGCATCCCCTTTTATGTGGCGGCGCCCACCAGCACCATAGACCTGAGCCTGCCCTCGGGAGGCCTGATCCCCATCGAGGAGCGCCCGCCGGAGGAGGTGACCCATCCAGGAGGGACCCAGACCTCCCCCGAAGGCGTGGGCGTTCGGAACCCGGCTTTTGACGTGACGCCCCACTCCTATGTGACGGCCATCATCACCGAGAAGGGAGTGGCTCGGGAGCCATACGAGGATACCCTCAAGGCCATCATGGAGGCCGTCGGTGCCTGAGGCCAAGATAGGCATCATAGGGGGCAGCGGCCTGTACGAGATGGAGGGGTTGACCGATGTGGAGGAGGTGGACCTGGCAACGCCCTTCGGCCCTCCCAGTGATGCCATCGTCACCGGAACCCTGGAAGGCGTCCGGCTGGCCTTTCTACCCCGCCACGGGAGAGGGCACCGCATCAGCCCCACGGAGCTTCCAGCCAGAGCCAACATCTACGCCCTCAAGTCCCTGGGCGTGGAGCGCGTCATTTCCGTCAGCGCCGTGGGCAGTCTTCGCGAGGATATGAAACCCCTGGACTTCGTGGTGCCGGACCAGCTCATAGACCGCACAAGGGATCGCATCGATTCCTTCTTTGGCGACGGTGGTATCGTGGCCCACGTGGCCTTCGCCGACCCCTTCTGTCCGGACCTGAGTGCAGCCCTGGTGCAGGCAGCCCGGGAGCAGGGAACGCGTACCCACCAGGAGGGAACCTACCTGGTCATCGAGGGGCCCCAGTTTTCCACCAAGGCTGAGTCGCGCCTGTATCGCTCTTGGGGTGCCAGCATCATCGGCATGACGGCTCTGCCGGAGGCCAAGCTGGCCCGAGAGGCGGAGATGTGCTATGCCACCCTGGCCTTGGTCACGGATTACGATGTCTGGCATGAGTCCGAGGCTCCCGTCACCGTGGAGATGGTGGTGGCCAACCTCCCCCTTAACGTGGGGAACGCCAAGAAGGTTATTAAGAACCTCATTCCAAGGTTAGTGGCTAACAGGGAATGCCCCTGCAAAGATGCCCTCAAGGATGCTATCATTACCTCCAGAGATCGCATCGCGGTGGAGGCCAGGGAGAGGCTGGACTTGATTATCGGCAAGTACATGGACTGAAGAGGTGTAGAGATGGCTAGACAAGACCCAGGTGAGCCTTACATCCGGATCTCGGTAGGTGAAGCGGCCAAGATGCTGGATGAAGGAGCTGCAGTGGCGGTGGACGTGCGCCAGATGAACGAGTACACGGCAGGCCACATCCAGGGCGCCATCTTCATTCCTGTAGACGAGGTCTTGAACCGCATCGATGAGCTTCCCGATGACGATAAACTCCTCTTCATATGCGCCGCAGGAGTGAGAAGCGGGCTGGCCTGCGAGATGGCCGCCGCCATGGGGATTCCATCGGAGCGTTTGTATAACATTGAGGAAGGCACCGGCGCCTGGATAGAAAACAGACTCCCTACCAGCTACGGGATGGACCCGTAGCCCTTGAACTCGCCCCCGCTCTCCACTGGCGTCTCCATTTCCCCGGCGTCCAGTAGTCCCATCCCTCTCGCCGAGGCCCTTGAGCACTGAGCTAGCCAGCTACTGACGTCGAGGAACCATTTTCCAAGGCGCTTTACACGTATCCACACCATAGCAGGAGGTTCTTTTGGCAACCAAGGCTACCCAGGGAGACGTGAAGGACATCAACCGGGCCCAAGAAGGGGTCCAGCGTATCGAGTGGGCTGCCAGGGAGATGCCCGTACTTCGCATAATTCGGGAGCGGTTCGCCAGGGAGAGGCCGTTGGAGGGCTTCAAACTATCCGCTTGCCTGCATGTCACCACTGAGACGGCGAATCTCGCTCTCACTTTACGAGATGGCGGAGCACAGGTGGCCCTCTGTGCCAGTAACCCTCTCAGCACCCAGGATTATGCGGCTGCGGCGCTGGTATACGAGTACGGTATCGCCACTTACGCGATAAATGGCGAGGACAACGCCACCTACTACCGGCACATCAACTCGGCGCTGGACCACGGCCCTCACATCACCCTGGACGACGGAGCCGATCTGGTGGCCACTCTGCATCGGGACCGTACGGAGTTGCTGGAGGGTGTGATAGGGGGGACCGAAGAGACGACTACGGGAGTAATCAGGCTGCGGAGCCTGGCCGGCGAGGGCAAACTGCGATACCCCATAATAGCGTGCAACGATGCCGATACCAAGCATCTCTTCGACAACAGGTTCGGCACAGGCCAGAGCACCCTGGACGGCATCACCAGGGCCACCAACGTCCTCTGGGCGGGCAAGACAGTGGTGGTGTGCGGCTACGGCTGGACCGGCCGCGGCGTGGCCCTGAGGGCTAGGGGGATGGGTTCCAAGGTCGTAGTTACTGAAGTAGACCCTATAAGGGCCCTGGAGGCCGTCATGGAGGGGTACCAGGTGATGCCCATCCATGAGGCGGCAAAGCAAGGCGATATCTTCATCACCGTCACAGGCGACGTCAAGGTAATCGATAGGAGCCACCTGGAAGTAATGAAGGACGGAGCTCTCTTGGCCAACAGCGGCCACTTTAACGCGGAGATAAACATAGATGCCCTTGAGGAGATGGCCCAGGAGAAGCGCCAGGTACGCTCTCTTGTGGATGAGTATCGTATGCCGGACGGAAGGAGGCTCTACCTGCTGGGAGAGGGCCGTCTCATCAATCTGGCCGCCGCTGAAGGCCATCCTTCAAGCGTCATGGACATGAGCTTCGCCATTCAGGCCCTGTCGGTGGAGTACCTGGCCAGGGAGGGTAAGACACTGACGTCTCAGGTGCATCTAGTGCCGCAGGATATCGACGCTGGGGTGGGCCGCCTCAAGCTCCAGTCCATGGGCATCGCTATAGATACCCTGACCGAGGAGCAGCGACGGTACCTGGAAAGCTGGGAGTTGGGTACATAACGAGACCCCTCGACTAACTCCTTATCTATACCTTGACCACTACGTCCGAGAGGGGAGGAAGTCGCTATGCTTACTCATGAAGAGAATGAGCTGCTGACACGAGTTGGGCCAGGTACGCCAATGGGTGACGTAATGCGGAGGTACTGGATGCCCGCCCTACTCGCCACCGAGGTGCCCGAGCCCGACTGTCCGCCGGTCCGGGTAGGACTGCTGGGGGAGAAACTGGTGGCCTTTCGCGACACCAATGGCAAAATAGGGTTGTTGGAAGAGTTCTGTGCCCATCGTGGAACGTCCCTATTCTTAGGGCGCAATGAGGAGTGCGGTCTGCGATGTGTTTTCCACGGGTGGAAGTATGACGTGGAGGGGAACTGTGTGGATATGATGAATGAACCACCCGAGAGCAAACACAAGGATGAGATACACTTGACGGCTTATCCTACGGTGGAGATGGGAGGGGTTGTCTGGGCCTACATGGGGTCAAAAAACCGGACGACGCCCGCACTGCCCAAGTTCGAGTGGACCCAGGTGCCGGAGAGCCACCGTCAAGTGTCCAAGATCTCGCAGGAATGTAACTGGCTTCAGGCTCTTGAAGGGGGCGTAGACACGGCCCATGTGGCTATCCTGCACCGGCTTCTGACTACCGACACCCAAAGAGCCGGTTACGCTCCCTCGGCAGATTTCACCACTGGGAAACTGGCCTCGGTGGAGGTCGACCTGACGGACTATGGTTTCTGTTACGCAGGGGTCCGCTCCCTGGAAGAGCGGGGAAACTTAGTCCGCACCTACCACTATGTGATGCCCTTCCATCAGATACGACCCGAGGGAACAGGGTACCGCAGTGATGATTCGGGCCGGCCCTTCATAGCTGGTCACATGTGGGTCCCCATGGACGACGAGAATTGTATGGTATACAACTGGGGATACAGCTTTGACGGCCCGCCCCTGACGGAGTGGGAGGAGATGGAGCGAGCACTGGGGAGAGGTCCCGGGGAACTGTTGCCTGATTTCCGAAGCGTGCGGAACAGGGGTAACGATTGGCTCATTGATAGGCAGGTCCAAAAAACCGAAAGCTTTACGGGGATTGAAGGTATCAACAACCAGGACCTGGCTATACAGGAGAGCATGGGGCCCATTGTTGACCGGACTAAGGAGAACCTGTCGGCCAGCGATATGGCCATCGTCTCGGTGCGGCGTCTCCTGCTTGAGGCGGCGCGGACTGTGGCCGATGGGGGTGACCCGCCGGGTGTAGGCGCCACTTATTATGGGGCCAGGGCCATAGACAAGGTCCTGCCCAAAGGCGTCCGGTGGCAGGATGCGATGATGGCTGAAATGTACCCAAGCTAGGGAGACTGCTCACGACGCATTGCCATCAAGACCGTCGAATGGCCTTATTTCTGGCAGGGCATTGACGGAATGAAGGAAACAGTTCTATATTGCGCTACACCGGTTAGGAGGTGAATATAGTGAGCATCAGAGGAAAAGCTGCCGTCGTTGGCTTTGACGAGCGGCCCAGCGTGCGCAACCTGGAAGGCCGAAGCACGTTGTCGCTGCTGACCGAAGCCGCATCCAACGCCATACGCGATGCAGGATTGCGAAAGGAAGATATTGATGGCTTGATCACGCGGGGCGCCGAGGTCAGTCCCCTCACACTAGCGGAGTACGCGCAGCTCAAGCCGGTGTTCACGGAAGGCACAACCCTTATGGGAGCTAGCGGGGCCAACTCTATCGCGCTGGCGGCGTCGGCCATCAATGCCGGATACGTCAACTGCGTACTGTGCGCCTTTGGCGGGACCCGGGACCCCAACGTAGGGGGCTTTGCCCCAGGTGAGCGGCGAGGTGAAACTCCCCGCAGTTTCGGCACGGAGTGGGAGAACCCCTTCGGGCCTGTGATAGCCGCCAATGGCGGCTATGGCCTCATGAAACAGCGCCACATGTATCAGTACGGCACCAGGGATGAGCAGTTCGCCAAGATGGCGGTGAACCAGCGCTTCAACGCCTTGACCAACCCCAACGCGGTTTTCAACGGGCAGCCCATCACTCTGGAGGACGTGCTGAACTCGCGCTACGTCAACGATCCTTTGCATCTACTAGAGTGTGTAATGCCCTGCAATGGTGCCGCCGTGGCCATCGTCACCTCGGCGGAGAGAGCCCGCTCCCTGCCTAATCCTCCGGTCTACATACTGGGAGCGGGAGGGGGAGCCACGAGCCATGAGATGATCTGGCAGGAGAGTGATATCACCGTCACTCCCGTCGTACACTCGGCCCCCCGGGCCTTCCAGATGGCGGGCTACGGCCCAAAGGATATGCAGTTCGCCGAATTCTATGACTGTTACACCATCCTGGAGGCCGTTTGCCTAGAAGATGCAGGCTTCTGCAAGAAGGGGGAGATCGGGGACTTCTTCGACTCCACGGACACCACGTACAAGGGTACCTTCCCCATCAACACCGACGGCGGGCAGATCTCGGGCGGCCAGCCGGTGGGAGGTGGGGGAGGGTTCCGTAACGTGGTGGAGGCCGTTCGGCAGATCATGGGGCGAGCGGGCGAACGTCAGGTGGCCAAACACGACGTCTGCGCCGTGAATGGTTGAGGGGGCACTGGGAGCGTCATGGTGACGCTCGTGCTTGGCAGCGAGAACGCCCTGTAAGGAGGCGAGGATGACCACTGAATATAAGAAGCCTGTGCCCAGGCCTCTTCACCCGGAACTTACCAAGCCTTTTTGGGAGGCAGCGAAACGGAAAGAGTTGCTCGTCCCCCGGTGCAAGGTTTGTAGCAGATACTTCTGGTATCCGCGAGAGGAGTGCCCTTACTGCCTCCGGCGGGAGTGGGATTGGCATGTGGCTACGGGCAAAGGCCGACTCTACACCTATACTGTGGTGCGCCAGCCCCAAAATCCTGCTTTCAATGACGACGTGCCATATATCTATGCCATTGTCCAACTGGATGAAGGAGTCCGTGTGATATCCAATGTGGTGGGATGCCCCGTCGAGGAGCTCAAGGTGGATATGCCTCTTGAGGTCGTGTTTGAGGACGTGACACCTGACTGGACTTTGTTCAAGTTCAAGCCTGCGTAGTGGCCTCGTACGCGCCCTGGATAAGCGATTCCACGACCTCATCTGTCGGACACTTATCCTGCTACATTCGCCGAAGAGTAGACGCTCTCGTAGTGACCTCAAGGCTTACGCGGATGCTCCGTCGATACCCGAACGAGTACGCATGAACTGGAGGAGATGAAGCCATGCCCCCCAAGACCATGTTCCAGAAGATATGGGACGACCACGTGGTCCATGAGGAACCGGGCCAGTCCACTATCCTGTACGTGGACCTGCACCTTGTGCACGAGGTGACGTCGCCCCAGGCCTTTGACGGCCTAAGGATGTCGGGACGCAAGGTGCGTCGCCCAGACCTGACGATGGCCACCGTGGACCACAACGTTCCCACCCACGACCGCTCCCTGCCCATCGCGGACCCTATGTCCTTGAGGCAGATCCAGGCTATGAACAAAAACGCTGAGGAGTTCGGCCTCACCTTCTATGACATGCACAGTCCGGGCCAGGGAATAGTCCACATCATCGGCCCGGAGCAGGGCTACACCCAGCCCGGTAAGGTGGTAGTGTGCGGCGACAGCCATACCACAACGCACGGCGCCTTTGGCGCCATCGCAATGCCCATCGGCACTACCCAGGTGGAGCAGGTCCTGGCCACCCAGTGCCTGGCCCAGGCCAAGCTTAAGGCGATGGAAGTGCGAGTGAATGGCTCTCTGCCCCACGGCGTTACTGCTAAGGACCTGATTCTGGGCATCATCGGTCAGATAGGATTCGACGGCGGCACTGGGTACGCCATCGAATACACCGGCGAGGGCGTTCGCGGTCTCTCAATGGAGGGGCGAATGACGGTATGCAATATGACCATAGAGGCCGGCGCCCGCGTGGGGATGGTCGCCCCCGACGAGACCACCTTCGAGTACATGCGGGGCCGTCCCCAGGTGCCTCAGGGCAAGGCCTTCGACGAGGCCGTGGAGCGATGGAGGACACTGCCCACGGACCCGGATGCCGTGTACGACAATGTGGTGGAGATTGACGCCTCGTCCCTCTCCCCTTGCGTGACCTGGGGCACCAATCCCGGCATGGTGGTCCAGGTGACGGGTCGCGTCCCCGTTCCCGCCTCCTACCCAACGGCCATCCAGCGCGAGGCCGCGGAGCGTGCCCTGAAGTACATGGACCTGGAGGCGGATACCCCTATTCAGGAGATAGCCATAGACCGGGTGTTCATCGGCTCCTGCACCAACTCCCGCATCGAGGACCTGCGGGCCGCCGCCGGGGTGGTCAAGGGACGCAAGGTGGACCCCAAGGTTTACGCCATGGTTGTTCCTGGCTCCACTGCCATCAAGATGCAGGCGGAGGCCGAGGGCCTGGACCGCATCTTCGCGGACGCTGGCTTCGACTGGCGAGAGGCCGGCTGCTCTATGTGCCTTGGGATGAATCCGGACATCCTTCAGCCGGGGCAGCGCTGCGCCTCCACCTCCAACCGCAACTTCGAGGGGCGCCAGGGGCCCGGAGGCCGGACCCACCTGGTGAGCCCTGAGATGGCCGCCGCAGCGGGCATAGCCGGCCACTTCGTGGACATTCGGGAGTGGAAGTAGGAGCAGTGAAGGGAGCATGATGCGTAATGAGTTTACCGCCATTATAGAGAAGGATGAAGGCTGGTACATATCCTATTGCCTGGAGATTCCTGGTGCTAATGGGCAGGGGAAAACATTAAAAGCATGTAGGAAGAGTATTTCAGAGGCCATAGCGCTGATCCTTGAAGACCGTAGGGAAGACGCTCTGCGCGGGTAGGCCTCATGCAAAAGAAAAGGAGTCACACATGGCCAGATATATGATTCAGGCATCCCACGATCCAGAGCGCCAAGCCTGACTGCGAATGGTAGAGGCGTTCCTGCGTGCAGGGGCTCATTATCTTACTAACGCGGAGTGGGGCTGTATGGATGGAGAGCATACAGCATGGATAATCGTAGAGGCCGAAAGCGATGCGGAGGCCCGGCTGATGGTCCCTCCGGTGATACGTGATACTGCTCTACTGGTCAAACTCAATCGATTCACTCCGGAGCAGATCATGGAACTGCATAAGGAAGCTCAGCAGTAGCTTGTTTGGTGATTTGTCCGTGGTTAGACAGGCTTAGCACGAACGGCCATTACCCCCTCTCTGACTCTCCCCAGCTTTGCACAAAAACTCAGGAGAATGCAGAGAACCTAGGTTCTCTGCCGGGGAGTCTGAGGGGTGCCCCCTCAGGAATTAGACATATCGGGCGGGTGGGCGGGAAAGAAAACGTCTGCTGTTGGACTTTTTGTGCAAAGCTGACTCTCCCCCGTAAAGGGGGAGAGAAGGATGGGCTCACCACGAACGGGAAAACAGCAGCCGTTCGTCCTGTTAGCAACGCTTGTAGTTTTGACGTTATAACGTTATAGTATCTGATGGTCATTATGCAAAAGAGAGCCACAATCTATCTGGACTCCCAGCTACACAGGGCTTTGAGGCTCAAGGCGGCCGAAACCGACCGTTCAATCTCTGACCTGGTCAATGAGGCCGTAAAATGGAGTCTCGCTGAGGATGCTGAAGACCTGGCCGCTTTCCAGGAAAGGGCCCACGAGCCCAATCTTCGATTCGAGGACGTTCTCAAGGACCTGAAAAAGCGTGGCAAAATATAGGGTCCTGATTAAGCCCTCCGCGGCCAAAGAGCTTGAATCAACGCCCAAGAGAGACCGCCTTCGCATCGTCGAGAGAATTCAGGCCCTCTCTGATAACCCAAGGCCCCCTGGGTGCGAAAAGCTGTCAGGGCAGGAGAAGTACAGGATTAGGCAGGGCAGATACCGGGTGCTATACGCAGTAGATGACCAGGAACTGACCGTGTTGGTCGTAAAGGTAGGCCACAGGCGAGACGGTTACAGATAGCCTAAGACAGGGGGATCATCCCCATCCCAAAGCCAGTCTTTCGTGAGAAATGAGTAGATGAGGAGCACAGAATGGAACCATTCACAAAGCAGACCGGCATCGTGGCAGTCCTGGACAGGGCCAACGTGGATACGGACCAGATCATCCCCGCGGTGTACCTGAAGCGCATCGAGAGGACGGGCTTTGGGCAGTTCCTCTTCGACTCGTGGCGCTTCCTGCCCGATCGTAGTCCCAACCCCGACTTCATACTCAACGAGGAGAGGTACAAGGGGGCCACCATCCTTGTGTCGGGTCCCAACTTTGGTTGCGGCTCCTCCCGAGAGCACGCTCCCTGGGCCCTACTGGACTACGGCTTCCGGGCCATCATATCCTCCAGCTTCGCCGAAATTTTCCACAAGAACTGCTTTGACAATGGCATCGTTCCCGTCCACCTGCCGGAAGAGCAGGTCAACCAGATCATGGCCAAAATCAAGGGCACGCCTGGCTATCAGATGACGGTAGACCTGGAATCCTGTCGACTGCAAGACGAGGAGGGCCTAGACATCTCCTTCATGGTCCATAACAGCCCCGAGGTCCACGAGTTCCGTCGAGAATGCCTGCTCAATGGGATGGACGATATCGCCCTGACGTTACAGCACGAGGAGAAGATCGCGGTCTACGAGAAGGCCCACGGACTAACGTAAGTTCTCGTTAAGGAGATCCCGTGCAATATAAGATTGCAGTTCTTCCCGGCGACGGCGTGGGCCCCGAGGTCATCGCCGAGGGTGAGAAGGTGCTGGAGGCCGTGGGCCACAGGTTTGGTCACGCCTTCTCCTTCACCCATGCCCCCGTAGGGGGAAACGCCATAGATTCTCATGGGACCGCTCTCCCAGACGAGACGTTGGAGACGTGCCACCAAAGCGACGCCGTCCTCTTTGGGGCCGTGGGCGGCCCCAAGTGGGACGACCCAAAGGCCAAGGTACGCCCTGAGGACGGTCTGCTGGCCATCCGCAAGGCCCTGGGCCTATTCGCCAACCTGCGGCCCGTGAAGGTGTCCCCAACGCTGATAGACTCCAGCCCCGTGAAGGCGGACCTGCTGCGGGGCGTGGACATGCTCATCATCCGGGAGCTGACGGGCGGCCTCTACTTCGGCAAGCCCAAGCGGCGATGGCAGACCTCTCGAGGACGCCGCGGCGTGGACACCATGCTCTACACCGAAAAGGAGATCGAGCGTATCCTGCGAGTGGGGTTCGAGTTGGCGCGGAGCCGCCGGAAGCGCCTTACCTCTGTGGACAAGGCCAACGTCCTGGAGTCGTCCAGGCTTTGGCGAGAGGTTGCAGTGGAGATGTCCGAGGAGTATCCAGACGTGACACTAGAGCATATTCTAGTCGACACCGCCTCCATGCAGCTCATACGCAACCCGGCCCACTTTGACGTCATAGTCACTGAGAACACCTTCGGGGACATCCTGACCGACGAGGCTTCGGTACTATCGGGCTCCATGGGGCTCTTGCCGTCGGCCAGCCTGGCGGGTATACCCAGAAGCGGCGGGAGGCGCAGGCGCACTCTGGGTATCTACGAGCCCATCCACGGAAGCGCCCCGGATATCGCGGGCCAGGGCATCGCCAATCCGGTGGCCACCATCCTCAGCGTGGCCATGCTGCTGCGCCTCTCCCTGGGCCTGGAGCAGGAGGCTCAGACCGTGGAGGGCGCGGTGGACGCGGTGCTGAGTGAGGGTTACCGCACGCCGGACATAGCATCCAAGGGCGACAAGACGATGGGGACCCAAGAGATGGGAGACCTTGTGGCAGGCTGGGTGAGGGGGTAGCGTTTGGCCTGAGGGGTCTGGCTATGCCCTGTACGTACGCTCGCTGCGACGCCGGATGTCCGGCACTTCAACAGTGCGCACCTGGTCATTTATGTCGAAGAGGATGCGGTAGTTCCCAATTCTATAGCGATAAGTTCCTATGGCGGCGCCTTCCAGTGGTGTGTCTGCAAAATAGCGACGCATTCTTTCCCACCCACCCGCCCAGAGGGTTTCCTCTGGGGGGCACCCCCAGGGCCCCCGCCAAGGGGTAGAGCCCCTTGGAACCCCGGGGAGGGCGAGGTGCGGAGCCCCTCACAGATACTTCACGGGTGGATGGGCGGGTCAGTTTGCCGCGGCACTCTTCTGGGGCTTCCTGCGAGCCTTTACCTTGACCGGCTCTACCTTGGGGAGAAAGCGTTGCAGGTACTGGCCTGTATAGGAGTGGGCCATTAGGGCCATCTTCTCGGGCGTGCCCTCGGCGATGACGTAGCCGCCCTTCTCCCCGGCGCCGGGGCCCAGGTCGATGATCCAGTCGGCGTTCTTGATGAGGTCCATGTGGTGCTCGATGAGGATCACGGTGTTACCTGTGTCCACCAGCCGGTGCAGGACCCTGAGAAGGGCGGCGCAATCCTCGAAGGAGAGGCCCGTGGTGGGCTCGTCCAGAATGTAGAGGGTCTTGCCCGTGGCGCGGCGGGAGAGCTCCGTGGAGAGCTTCACCCGCTGGGCCTCGCCGCCGCTGAGGGTAGTGGCGGGCTGGCCTAGGTGGATGTATCCAAGACCCACGTCCTTAATCGTCTCCAGCTTGCTTTTGAGCTTGGGAATGTTGGAGAAGAAATCCAGGGCCTCGGAGACCGTCATATCCAGCACCTCGGCGATGGTCTTGCCCTTGAACAGGATCTCCAGGGCCTCCCGGTTGTAGCGCTGGCCCTTGCACACCTCGCAGGGGACGGTGACGTCGGGCAGGAACTGCATCTCTATCTGTACGTACCCTCCGCCCTGGCAGGCCTCGCACCGCCCGCCTTTGACGTTGAAGGAGAAGCGGCCCGGTGCATAGCCTCGCATCCTGGCCTCGGGAATGGTGGCGAAGAGCTCTCGTATAGGGGTGAAGGAGCCTGTATACGTAGCGGGATTGCTCCTGGGGGTGCGACCTATGGGCGACTGGTCGATGTTCACCACCTTGTCTACGTTGTCCAGACCCAGCACGCCGTCGCTATCACCAGGCCTGTCCTTGGCCTTGTAGAGGATCTGGGCCAGCTTCTTGTACAGCACCTCGTTTATGAGGCTGCTCTTACCGGAGCCCGAGACCCCGGTGATGCAGACCAGCCTGCCCAGGGGTATATCGACATCGATGTTCTTGAGGTTGTTCTCGCGGGCTCCCTTCACCACCATCTTCAGGCCATTGCCCGGCCGCCGGGTCGGTGGCATGGGGATCTGCCTCTGCCCGCTCAGGTAGAGGCCGGTGATGGACTGCGGGCAGGATTCAATCTCTTCGACGGTGCCCGTGGCGACGATCTCGCCGCCGTGCTCGCCGGCTCCGGGCCCCAGGTCGACGATGTGGTCGGCGGCCCGCATGATGGCCTCGTCGTGCTCCACGATAATGATGGTGTTGCCCAGGTCTCGCAGCCGTTTCAGGGTCCCTATAAGCCTGGAGTCGTCCACCGGGTGGAGCCCCACCGAGGGCTCGTCGCAGACGTAGAGGACGCCCATGAGGCCGGAGCCTATCTGGGTGGCCAGTCGAATTCGCTGGGCCTCTCCCCCGCTGAGGGTATAGGCGGTGCGGTCCAGGGTCAGGTAGTCCAGGCCTATGTTCATCAGGAAGTTCAGCCGCCCGGCGATCTCCTTCAGGATCTGGTCGGCTATGGTCTTCTCTCTGGATGATAGGACCTGGGACGCTGAGGCGCCGTTCCCCGACGCGCCATCTTCGTCGCTAATCTCCCGCACCCAGTCCAGGGCCTGTCCGATAGACATGGCAGTGACGCCCATGATGTTCCTCTCGGACACCGTCACGGCCAGGGACTCCGGCTTCAGGCGCTTGCCCTGGCACGATGTGCATGGGTGAGAGGACATGTACCGCTCGATCTCATGGCGTATGTAGTCGGACTCCGTCTCGCGGAATCGACGCTCCAGGTTGGGGATAACGCCTTCAAAGGTGGTGTCCCAGGTGTAGTCGTGCCCGTTGTGGGTCCGGTGCTGCATCGTTATGGTGTTTCCCTTGTTGCCATAGAGGATAATGTCCAGGTGCTCCTGGGATAGCTCTTTTACCGGCACCCTGGTGGAGAAGTTGTATGCTCGGGCAAGGGACTCCAGCAGGCTCATGTACCAGGGACTTGAGGAGCCCGACCTGACCCAGGGCGTAATGGCCCCCTCCGCCAGGGTCAGATTTCTGTTGATTACTACCAGTTCCGGGTCGATCTCCAGCTTTATGCCCAGGCCGGTGCAGTTGGGGCAGGCGCCGTGAGGGCTGTTGAAGCTGAATGAGCGGGGCTCGATCTCTCCCAGGCTGATGCCGCAGTGGACGCAGGCGAAGTGCTCCGAGAAGAGCTGCTCCTCGCCGTCCACGATGGACACCAGGATGGTTCCCCCGGACAGCTTCAAGGCCGTCTCCACAGAGTCGGAGACGCGGCTGGTCTCGGCGCTCTCCCCCACCACCAGCCGGTCCACCACCACCTCGATGTAGTGCCACTTCTGCTTGTCCAGGTCGATGCGCTCCGAGAGGTCCCGTACCTCGCCGTTGACCCGGACCCGTACGAAGCCGGCCTTGCGGGCCTGCTCGAAGACCTCCTTGTGCTCCCCCTTGCGGCGGGTGACCATGGGGGCCAGGATCATGATGCGGCTGCCCTGGGTCAGGTTGAGGACGGCGTCAACTATCTGTTGCACCGTCTGCTTGGCCACGGGCCGGCCGCAGTTGTAGCAGTGGGGGTGTCCTATTCTGGCGTATAGGAGGCGCAGGTAGTCGTACACCTCGGTGACGGTACCGACGGTGGAACGGGGGTTGTGGGAGACCCCCTTCTGGTCGATGGATATGGCGGGAGACAGCCCCTCGATGTAGTCGACATCGGGCTTGTCCATGCGGCCGAGGAACTGGCGGGCGTAAGCCGAGAGGCTCTCGACGTAGCGACGTTGCCCCTCGGCGTAGATGGTGTCGAAGGCCAGGGAGCTTTTCCCCGAGCCGGACACGCCGGTGATGACCACCAGCTTGTCGCGGGGAATGGTTACGTCGATGTTCTTGAGGTTGTGCTCTCGCGCCCCCTGAACGACGATGTACTCCTGGGGCACATCTCCTCCTGTAGCTGGGTTAACGGAAAAAGGCTAGCGGATATTGTACCAGCAAACGCAAGTTTGTGGGAGGGTGCTAGAGGAGGAACTTTTTTGAGGCGATGTGCGCATCAAGGGATGATACCTGAGCGGAATTGCCGGCATATGCACAGGTCCAGCCAGTGTGGGGCCGGTATAGTGAGTGATGAGCGGATTTCGAGGAGTTTACGTACGTTGACTGCATCAGGAGACGTTGTTAATATTCAGCCCGCCGCCTATGCACCGTCAATTAGGGTGCCCACAATTTGATACGGGAAATCTCGGGTAAACACTATTCACTGCAAGGAGGACCAAGTGATGAAGGTGCTCTCTATTAATGTTTCGTTGCCCAAGGAAGTTCCGTTCAGGGGTAATACAGTGTCAACGGGTATCTTCAAGGAACCGGTGGGCGGCCGGGTCATGCTTCGGACGTTGAACCTCGACGGGGACAAGCAGGCGGATCCCATAGGTCACGGCGGCATCTATAAAGCGGCCTACGTATACTCGATAGAGAACTATGACTACTGGAAGGGCGAGCTCGGTCGAACTGATTTCACTCTCGGGCAGTTCGGGGAGAATTTCACCGTCGAGGGAATGTTGGAGGATCAAATTCACATCGGCGACGTGTTTCGCGTGGGTAGCGCGCTGGTCGAAGTGACCCAGCCGCGCGTCCCTTGCTTCAAGCTCGGGATCAAGATGGGAATGCCCCAATTTCTTAGGATATTTCTGGCTAGTTGCCGTGTCGGATTTTACCTGCGCGTCCTGGAAGAAGGCGAGGTTGGCGCAGGTGATATCCTGGAACTGACCAAGACTGACCCCGAAGGTATAACTGTTAGGGAGATGTGCCATTTACTCTATTTCGACCCCAAGAACCTGGAGGGGGCCAGGAAGGCGCTGCACATCCAGGCGCTCTCACCCGGATGGCGGGAATCGTTTGAAGTGCGATTGACTAAAGAGGGAGTCTCAATCGGATATAGCGAAGAACCCAGAGAGCAACTGTGTTTAAAGTCAATAGGAATGACTCACAGCTGCCGGAGTTATGCCTCGCCAGGGAGAGCGATGTTTGAGCATGGAGTTGAGGATGACGAGCAGTTTGCGCATACACGCGACGAGGGCCACCTTCTTCGGTTTGCCAGCCGCCAGCAGCCTCTGGTAGAAGTCGCAGATGACGGGGTTGTAGCGGGTTGCGGACAGCGTCCCCATGTAAAGGGCGCCCCGCACTCGGGAGCGCCCGCCCCAGACAGCGCGTTTGCCTCGCAGGATGCCACTGTCCCGGTTGAAGGGAGCCACGCCCACCAGGGCGGCGACCTGCCTGCGGTCCAAGGTGCCCAACTCCGGCAGGTAGGCCATCAGAGTGAGGGAGAGTTGCTCTCCCACGCCGGGAACGGTGCGCAGGAGATCATCCCTCTCCCGCCACACGGGACTCTGGCGGAGAGTCTGGCGCAGCCCCTCGTCCAGGTCGTCCAGCTCCTGCTCCAACCAGGCGATATGAGCCTCAATGCGGGGGCGGACGGCGCTGATGGCGGTACCCAGCCGGTTCTTCTCCGAGACCAGCATGGTCATCACCTGGTGTCTGCGGGCAGTCAGAGAGTTGAGAACCTGGGCCTCGGCGTCCCTCAGAGGGCGCACGGAGGGACGAATGACGTCGGCGAAGTGGGCCAGGACCGCCGCGTCCAGAGTGTCGGTCTTGGCCAGCGTCTCGGTGGCCCTGGCGAAGTCTCGAACCTGACGGGGGTTGACGACGACTACGGGCAGCGCCGCAGCTGCCAGGGCTGCCACCAAGGGCAGTTCCAGACCACCCGAAGCCTCCAGCAGGACCAGGGCGGGACTCAGATCCACCAACTGGAAGACCAGTTCCCCGATCCCGGTCTCGTCGTAGGAGACGACCCATCTCTGGCCCGTAGGCCGGACGCCGACATCCACCTTCGCCTTTGAGACATCAATGCCTACGAATCTCGCTTCCTGTTCCATCCATACCTCCTGTGTGAAGCTTTGGCCCTTCCTTGCACGATACGGGCTCGATTGGCCCAGGCAACTGTTCGGGCTCTAACCTGTGGGGGGTGCGGCGACCCTCGCTTTTTTGCGGTCTACCACGACCAGGGCCGCATCGGTCTGCCGCACCCCGATCCACCTAAGTGAAGTGATTGTCACACACCAGAACCAACATACAAGGGAGAAAAGTGCTGCGGGCCGTAGGCCGAGCATAATGAGTCGACGTAGCTGGTAGCGGTCCCGTATCGCCTCTGCATACTCCTTGACGCTGTCTCTGGCCGTGCTACCTCCTGGTAACACTATTTCTGAGGCAACGATACCTCACTCGGTAGCATTTATTATGAGGCAACTCGGTATATTGACCGCATCATGAGACGGTGTTAATATTCGGCCCGCTGCCTATGCACCGTCAATTAGGGTGCTCACAATTTGGTACGGGAAATCTCGGCTCAGGGGAGGAACTTCATGGCGATCGTTGCTTACTTCGAAACGGATTTTACGCAGCAACAGTACGACCAGGTCTTGAGCGGCCTTGCCGCTAAGGGGCTCCAAGCCCCGACCGGGCGTCAGTACCACGTCACGTGGAACACGCCGCAGGGTTGGCGAGTACTCGACGTATGGGACTCGGAAGAGACCCTCGGCAAGTTCGCTGAGGACCTCATGCCCATCATCTCTGGGACTGGCGCAACACCGCCTCAGCCCCAAATCTTCCCGGTGTACAACATAATCAAGGGAGGGTAACCTACGGCTTGGACGCCCTGGCGTTGTCTCGCTCTCCGTAGAGGAAGTGAACCGTTGGCTCGTTTTGAGGCCGTCATTACCTAGTGGTTTACAGCAACCCCCGTAGTTGGTGTTCATCGCGAGGGCATAGGTCACTGGCCCCCCGATGTGGGCGCACAGAAACGCCAGGCGGGTGTTCAGCACCCCCAGCGAGACCTCTTCTCCCACCAGGACCAACAAGTAGGTACCCGATAGCCCAGGCCGAAGCAGTTGACCAGTGGTGTTCGAAAGACCTTAGACCAATCTAGTTTTGATAGTGTTGGCTTGTTTAACCATCAAGTGGACTGGCGAATAGTCGGCCATCTCAAGGACCCTGTGACGTTCCGCGTCGGATAGATCACCGGCCACCTTGACGTCAACATCTACGGACTGGATACAGTCATCGGCGTCATCTGGCTCCACGAAACCGAAGAGGAGTCTAGGGTCCACCTTCACCTTGGCGGTTACCTCTAGCTCGTCGAAGGTGATGCCCTCCCGCGCGGATACCAGGCATATGGTGGTGTGGACGCAGGATGCCAGCCCCATCAGGGCGGCCTCCATTGCCTCCGTGCGATCGCGTGCGTTGGGGATGCCGAGGATTTCCTCGACTTCCTTCCACATCCCGAACTGTGTCGTGTAATTGCGGGTCGGCGAGTCGTTCCGTTTTCCAGCGATGGTCCACGGCCCGATCTTGCCCACGTGCCCTACCGCGTGGCCATCACAAACCGTCTTGGCCTCCAAGTCCAGGGTTACATCCTTCGGATTCTGGTTCGCAAACGTACGGAACTGCTCCAGCTTATCCTTGTCGAGGCCTGGAAATGTGCTCATGTGCCTCCTCCCATTGATTCAAGTATATCGGTGCGCTCGACCGAACTTCGCCCGGCTGTAGTATAGCAACCGAGTTGCTACTGTCAACAGGTTGACGAGGGCAAAGTGCCACGTCGTGAGCCTCTAAGGGCCATGGCTGGAGACTGGCGGGGCAGTGCAAAGGTATCAGGAAGTCCCGCAATGGTGGGCCATACCGTAAACTTTTGAACTCGCTCTAAAGCTCTCTGAATGATACCAGGAGGGCGTTCGAGTCGCTGGCGGTGGGCATACTGAAGCGGGAGCTAGGGATAGCGTAAAGGCTGGGCCTACGGCGCGGACGCGGCCAGTGCGTCAGCGATGACGGAGACGGTACCGTCCTCGGCGTTGGACACGTAGACGCGGTTCGTGCTGGGGTTCACCCCAACCCAAGTGTTACTGCGCGCACTGCCCGCGAGGACCGTGGAGATGACGGCGTTGGTTGCCCCGTTGATCACGGACACGGTGCCGTCATCGCGGTTGGCCACATAGACGCGATCGCTGCCGGGGTTCACCCCAACGTCAACGGGACCACCGCCCATGGGGATGGTGGCGATGATGGCGTTGCTGGCCCCGTCGATGACCGAGACGGCGCTGTCCTTGTGGTGGTTACCCACGTAGATGCGGTTGGTAATGGAATTCACCCCGACTCCAACGGGGCCCTCGCCCACGGGGATGGTGGCGATGACGGCGTTGCTGGCCCCGTCGATGACCGAGACGGTGTTGTCACCGTGGTTAGCTACGTAGAATCGGTTGGTGGTGGGGTTCACCCCAACCTCTGCCGGCGCATCGCCTACGGGGACGGTCGCGATGATGGCGTTGCTGGCCCCGTCGATGACGGATACGGTGCCGTCACCTTGATTAGCTACATAGACGCGGTCGGTGGTGTGGTTAACCCCGGCGGAACGGGGCTGCTCACCCACGGGGATAGTGGCAAAGACGGCGTTGCTGGCCCCATCGATGACGGAGACGGTGCATTCATCACCGTTGGCGACGTAGACGCGGTCGGTGGCGGGGTTGACCCGAACGGCCTGGGGCCCGTGGCCCACGGGGATGGTGGCGATGACTGAGACAGTCCCTTCTTCAGGGGCTGTTATGGCGGCGGGTCCAGCCGGCGCAGGGGTGACACAGGGATCTCCGCCGCCCCAACAGGCGGCCACGAGCGGGATGACCGCGAAGGCGGCGATAAGCGGAGCGAACTGTCGCATGAGTATGAACCCCCTTCAGTTATAAGCGGTCAAGGACTGGCCGGACAGTCTGAACAGTCTAATCGCCATGACCCCTATCCACTGGAACAAAGACGCCAAATTGAGCCGCTGAATCGCGCCCTCCCACTGCTCCAGTATTAACCCGAAGGCGACGAAGAGGACCAGAAGTGCTAAAGCCACGATGCCGGTCACCAGGGAGTACGTACGATATCGCCGCCAAGCCGTATCCCGCCCTAATCCTCGGGCGAAGAGGAGGATAGCGAATGGTATTGCTGGGAAGACCATGAAGCCCGCCACGCCGTGCCCGTTGGCAGCCAAGGAATTGCAGCCGGGAGAGGGACAGCTAGGGTCATCTGGAAAAACGCCCGCGCCCGCGACGCCGAGACCGATCACGGCGACGAGCAGCGAGCCGACCTTCACCCTCTTCCCAGGGTCTGTGCCACGGTATAGACCGAAGGAAAACGCCAATATCAGGAGACCCGTCAAGATGAAATTGACGTTTTGTCCGGCCATATTCGGGCTGCCAATCTCCCCCAAATCGCTAATCGTGTCCGACACGTGGCTGTAGTCCTCTCGGAGGAAGCCCAGGACGATCACCGCCAAGGCAAACAAGACTGGCGCGACCATGCCGCACATGGCAAGCAGGCTGTTAGTGCTTCTTAAACGCTGGTTCATTTCTAGACTCAGACGTAGAGCGAACCTTAGGATGGCCGAATCATAGCAGATTCCAAGGGGATGCTAATGGCTCAGACCGCTCGCAAAGCTTTTACAAACACTTGCAATGGTGGTCCTAAAAGAGTTCGAACTCTCACACCTACGCCGGCTTTGCACAAAAAGTCCAACGCTTCTTTCCCACCCACCCGCCCAGAGGTTTTATCCAAAGGGGGACACCCCCTTGAACCCCTGACAGGGAACACAGGTTCCCTGTACCCTCCTAGGGTTTTTGTGCAAAGCTACCTACGCCAAAAAGTTCAGCACTACGCCCGCGGCGATGGCGGAACCCAGGACGCCAGCAACGTTGGGACCTATCGCGTGCATGATCAGGTAGTTTTCAGGGTCCTCCTCCTGGCCCACCCGATGCACCACCCGGGCCGCCATGGGCACCGCGGAGACGCCGGCGGCCCCAATCAGGGGATTGACCGTGCCCCTGGTGGCGTAGCTCATGGCTTTGCCAAAGAGGACGCCCGCGGCCGTCGCCACCACAAAGGCCAGAAGCCCCAGACTGAAGATTTTCAGGGTGTCGGGGTCAATGAAACGCTCGCCGGTCATGGTGGAGCCCACGGTGAGGCCCAGGAAGATGGTGACCACGTTTATCAGCTCGTTCTGGGCGGCGCCCGCCAGCCGGTCCACCACACCGCTCTCCCGCAGCAGGTTCCCGAACATCAGCATGCCAATGAGGGGTGCGGCCTTGGGGGCGATGAGGCTGGTGAGGATTATAGTCAGGACGGGAAAGAGGACCTTGACCTGCCTGGATACGGGAGCCTCCTGGTAGGGCATACGGATTGTGCGCTCCTTCTTGGTGGTGAGGAGTCGCATGATGGGAGGCTGAATGACGGGCACCAGGGCCATGTAGGAGTAGGCGGCCACTGCGATGGGCCCCCAGAGGTGCTCCGGCGCAAGCTGTGTGGAGACGAAGATGGTGGTGGGACCGTCCGCCGAGCCTATGATGCCTATGGCCCCGGCTATCTCGAGTTCAAAGCCGACCACGAGGGCCATTATCAGGGCCCCGAAAATACCGAGCTGAGCGGCGGCCCCCAGTAGAACGGTAATAGGCCGTTGTATCAGGGGTGTGAAGTCCGTGAGGGCGCCCAGGCCCAGGAACATTAGCAGCGGGAATAGCTCATTGTCCAGGCCGGCCCGCTTCAACAGGTCCAGGAGGCCACCCTCCTCCAGGAGGCCCGTCCCCGGGAGGTTGGCCAGGAGGATGCCAATGCTAATGGGGATCAGAAGCAGCGGCTCGTATCGCCGGGCGATGGCCAGGTAGATCATGACTCCGGCCACGCCCATCATGATCACCTGCTTCCAGGTCAGTTCGGTGATGCCTACCAGTAAATCTTCAGACAAGGCGCCTTCTATGACTCGAACTCAATCAGCACGCTTCCGCTGGTCACATTGTCTCCGGGTTGCACATGCACCCGGGCGATTCTCCCGTCCCGAGGGGCCCGCACCTCCTGCTCCATCTTCATGGCTTCCAGCACGCATAGGGTGTCGCCCTGGGACACCCTATCGCCCGCTTTTACCGCCACCGAGAGCACCTTGGCGGGCATGGGAGCCGCCACAGCGTTTCCAGATGCAGCCGGCGGCGAAGGCGCCGCGGTGACGACCTTCTCGGCGGGTTCCGGGGAGGGTAGGGGCACAGGCCTTGGGGCGGACACGACTCGCGAGGGTCCCTCCTGGTCGAGCTCCACCAGCACCACCTGGCCGTCGACCTCCACCTCCACCGGAGACTTGGATAGGTCCCCAACCCTGACCTTATAGGCGTGGCCATCGACCCTGATGGTGAAGCGTCTCTCCATGGGCTACCTCTTGGGCCGGTGGCTTCGGAGGGTGGATTGCTCGGCCTGGGTCCTCCAGGGGCTTAGCCCGCCCGCGACCCTTGGGCTGCGGGTAGTCCTGCTGGGCTGCCTGGTGGCGCTCCCTTCCATCGATAGCGCCATGCTAACAGCAATGGCGGCGACCCTCTCGATGGGCGGTCTCCGTAAGGCTGGCGCCCCTGGTGCCTGCCCCTCTTCTTCCAGCCCATCACTAGGGGCTTCCTGGGACGGTGTGTCCGCCGGGAAAAGGCGCTTCAGGACTATCATCATCAGGAGAAAGATGACCAGAGCCAGGAAAACCAGGCCTATTCCTGTTCCCCCGATTTCAAGGCCCTCCCTGAGGTCCTCCATGTTCATTTTTCGCCTCGGCTTTCCTCCGTTTGTCAGTCACTTCGGAGGCTCATAAGCTCCCAACCACCACGCTGACATCATAATGTTTGAAGGCTTTTGTCCTCAAACAACGGCCCTGTATTTTCCCATCCACCCGCCCTCGGTCTATTTTAGTTGAGGGGACACCCGGTCTTGCACAAAAAGTCCAACAGCAGATGTTTTCTTTCCCACCCACCTGCCCGATATGTCTAATTCCTGAGGGGGCACCCCTCAGACTCCCTGGCAGAGGGCACAGCCCCTGCACCTCTCGAAAGCGTTATGGCCATACACTTAGCCTCTAGGAGGCACCGGTGGATTTTATCAGGTTCAGGAATGCGCCGGACTTGACGTCCCTCTCCAGGAGGTGCCGGATGTAAGCTTTCAGGAAGCGCTCCATCTCCTCCAGCGTATGAGAAGAGATGCCGAAGGACGCTACTAGCTGGTACCCCTCTCTTTGGATAAGGCGAAGGGCCTTCATGGCGTTGATGGACAGCGGGATGAGGGCGTCCCTGGACTGGGTTCTGCAGACGGGGCAGAGCACGCCCCCCATCGCGCAGCAGAAGAGGTGGTCCTCGGGCTCCAGGCGCTTGCGGCACTCGACACACCAGTGGAGCTCCGGCTGGTAGCCTACGCAGGAGAGCAGCTCCATCTCAAAGCATCGCAGCAGCAAGTCGGGCCCTTCACTCACTTCGAGGGCCTCGAGAGTGTTCAGCAGCAGCTGGTAGAGGGGGTAGTTGGAGAGCTCGTCCGGGGTGAACTGGTCCGTAAGGTCCGCCAGGTAGAAGGCCCGGGAGAGGCGCTCCAGGTCCTCCTTCAAGAGGCGGAAGCTTCGGATCGCCTCGGCCTGGGTCGCCGTATCAAGGTTTTGTCCCCTGGCGATGGAGACTTGGACCTGATTCAAGGGCTCCAGGTGGCCTCCCAGCTTGCTCCTGGTCAACCTGACGCTCCTGGCCACCACACGCAGCTTGCCAATTTCAGGGGTGTACAGGGTAACGATGCGATGGGCCTCGCCGAAGTCCAGGTGCTTCAGGACGATGGCTTCGGAATTGTAGAGTCTCGGTCGAGTCATTGGGTGGTCAAATCTCTTGTCTGCCCTCAAGAGCGCGTGTCAGAGTCACCTCGTCCGCGTACTCCAGGTCTCCGCCCACGGGTAGGCCTCGGGCCAGTCGAGTGGCCTTTATCCCCAGGGGAGAGATCAGGCGATGGATGTACATGGACGTAGCCTCTCCCTCCAGGTTGGGGTTCGTGGCCAAGATGACCTCCTGCACCGTGCCGTCCTTGATGCGCTCCAAAAGCTCCCGTATTCGAAGCTCCTCCGGGCCTATGCCGTTCAGAGGGGAGATGACACCGTGGAGGACGTGGTAGAGGCCCTGATATGCGTGAGTCCGCTCTATGGCCAGCACGTCCAGGGGCTCCTCCACCACGCAGATGTGGCTGGAATCTCGACGCGGGTCGCTGCAGAGGGGGCACGGGTCCTGCTCGGTGGTGTTCTGGCAGCGGGAGCAGAGGATGATGCGGTCCTTCACGGCCGTTATGGCCTCTGCCAGGGCATGGGCCTCTTCGCCGGGCATACGGATGAGGTAATAGGCCAGGCGCTGAGCGCTCTTGGGGCCTATGCCGGGCAGTTTATTGAACTCGTCTATCAGGCGGACCACCGGGGCCGCCGCCGATGGAGTATCACGTGTCGTCATGAAGAATGAACCCTTTCGCTCTCGCCCACCTAGTACCCTATGTAGCTTTGCACAAAAAGTCCAACAGCAGACGTTTTCTTTCCCGCCCACCCGCCCGATATGTCTAATTCCTGAGGGGGCACCCCTCAGACTCCCCGGCAGAGAACCTAGGTTCTCTGCATTCTCCTGAGTTTTTGTGCAAAGCTACCCTACGTCAGGCCTGGGATTTTGATGCCGCCGGTGATGGCGCTCATCTGTTTGCTGGCCAGGTCCTGGGCCTTCTCCAGTCCTTCGTTGACCGCCGCAGTGACCAGGTCCTGAAGCATCTCCACCTCCTCCGGGTCCACCACCTCCGGGGATATCTCCAGCGATTGAAGCTTGAGCTTGCCCGTGATGACGGCCTTGACCACGCCGCCTCCGGAGGTAGCCTCCACGGTGGCCGTCTCCAACTCCTCCTGCATCTTGGCCAGGCGGTTCTGGAGCTGCTGGGCCTGTCGCATCAGATTCTTATTCATGCTCCTCTCCCTCCTCATTCGTTATCCTGGCCCCCATGGCCAGTGCCGCCCGTACCATATGGCTTTGGGTGGGAGGTTTGCCGTCGATGCCATTGCTGCTATTGGGCGAAACCTCAAGGCTTACTCGGTATGGGGCGTGCAGCATATCGACCAGGGCCTCGCTCAGGGCGTTGGCGCTACGGGGATCGCCTAGCTCCTCTTCCATGCGCTCCATGTTAGACCGGTGGGTGAACCGCAAAATGACGGAGTCACCTTTTATATCCAGGTCTTGGGGTCTGCAGGCCCTCAGAAGGGGCCCTATAAAGAACCGCTTGAACTTGACCCTGTCTAAGGACTTGGCTAGGGTGGTCCACTGGCTTCTTAGGAGGGCCAGGGGCTCTTCAGCGATGTTCGGCCCTAGCGTGTCCTTGGACGAAGCGGGTGTGGGGACGCCTACTTCAGGTATATCACTGACAGGCTCAATGAGGCTTTCAGCCTCCTGGGCCACTGCCTCGGCTGCTGGAGGGGGAGGCTCTTCTTTACTCTGTCGTGTGCTCTGCAGGGGCTCTCCGGCGGTGTTCGGTTCTAGCGTGTCCTTGGACAAAGCGGGTGTAAGGACGCCTACTTCAGGTACGTCACTGGGAGGCTCAATGAGGCTTTCAGCCTCCTGGGCCACAGCCTTGGCTGCTGAAGGGGAAGGCTCCTCTCTTCTTTGGCGCGTGCTCTGCGGAGGCTCTCCTCCTGGGGATGGCGTCTCCTGTGGTATCGAGGCTGCGACGGCCTGTGGGGGCTGGGCTTCGGTAGGGTGGCCCGGGTAGCTGGGGTCGGTGGTCCTGTTGGCGGCCTCGATGAGGGCCAGCTCCAGATGCAGGGGGGTGGACTCATCCCGGCGAAGAGACGGCTTGGCGAAAACGGTGATGGCGTGCAGCACCTGCTCCAGAGGAGTGGCCTGGGCAAGGGCCTTCAGCCTGGCCTGCACCTCAGGAGTGTAGCCCTGGGACTCCTCCACTCCTGATTTAAGCAGCAGAGCGGCTCTCAGGTATTCGATTACACTTCGCTCAAGCTGGCGCAGGTCGTGGCCATCTCTGGCCAGCTCATTTATCACCAGCAGGCCTTCCCGTACCTTCCCGCCTAGAATGTGGCAGGCCAGGTCCAGGGACTTCTCATTGTCGCCCAGTCCCAGGAACGTCTCCACCTGGTCCAGCCCTATGGGGGAGTCGTTGGAGACCACCAGCTGCTCCAGCATATTCTCCGCATCCCTGAGGCTACCGGAAGCAGCCCTGGCGATGGCGGCCAGAGCTTCGGGCTCGGCGCTTATGTCCTCCTGCTGGCACAGCCGCTCCAGCCTTTCAGAGATAGCGCTGGGGGATATGCGGTGGAAGTCGAATCGCTGGCAACGGGAGATGATGGTGAGGGGCACCCTGTGAGGCTCCGTGGTGGCCAGGACGAATATGGCATGAGGTGGAGGCTCCTCCAGGGTCTTCAGCAGGGCGTTAAAGGCCTCCTGGGTCAGCATATGGACCTCGTCCACTATGTAGACCTTGTACTTGGCCTCGTTAGGTGAGAAGCGCACCTTGTCGTTGATATTGCGGATGTCGTCGATGCGACGGTTGCTGGCGGCATCCATCTCGATGAGGTCCACGGCCCGGCCCTCGTTGATGGCCTGGCACATGGAGCAGATGTTGCAGGGCTCTCCCTCCACCGGGGAGAGACAGTTGACCGCCTTGGCCAGAATACGGGCCGTGCTGGTCTTGCCCGTCCCCCTGGGGCCGCAGAAGAGGTAGGCGTGGGCTATCCTACTTTGGAGGAGGGCCTGGCGGAGCGTGTGGGTAATAGGCTCCTGCCCGACCACCTCGCCCAGGCTTTTGGGGCGCCATTTTCGATAGAAGACCTGGGTGGACATGGCCTACCTTTTAAGCATAAGTGCCGCCAGCACCTGGGCCTCTTTCTCCTTCATCTGCGCCTCCTCCTGGGCTTCGACGTGGTCGTGGCCCAGGAGGTGGAGCAGTCCGTGGGCTATCAGCAGGGCCAGCTCTCGCTCCGCAGAGTGGCCCGCCTCGGCGGCCTGGCGGGCTGCCTGGGGGTAGGAGATAATGACCTCGCCCAGGGGGTTGGCCTCACCGGGAGGCAGAATGAATGGCGTCTGAACATCCGCCTCCGATGGAGGCCGGCCTGTGCCGTGGTACTCCCCCCAGTGTTGGGGAGAGAAGGAGAGGACATCCGTGGTCTCATCCAGGCCCCGGTACTCCCGATTGAGGCGTCGCACCGTCTCATCGTCGGCGATGACCAGGCTTACCTCGCCGGAGGCGTCCAGCCCATGCAGGGCCAGGGCCTTCTCCGTCACGGTGCGTAGCCACTCCTCGGAGACCTGGGAGCGGAACTCATCGAAGACGTTTATGCTCAATGTTGGACTGGCCATAGGTAAGCCCTGCTCAGCTAAATGTCTGGCTATGATAGCATTAGGCGTGTGGGGCCTTCAAGGAAGGAAAGGCACATCAGAGAGGGTCAAAACTCTTTGGCACAAAAGCCCTGAGACCGAACACCTGGGGTATTCTTTACCCCAGGTGTTTTTCTTGGTGGGCTAACGTCCACGGTAGATACCACCGAGCCGTTCAGTGGTATCTCTTGGGCTTTTTTTCCCGGAATCAAGCTGTCGTCGGGCATGGGAACGGTGTACCGGACGACGGCGTTGTCGGGCAGGAGTTCGATCTCCTTGACGAAGGTCTCGATGAAGGCCCTGCGTTCGGTCAGCTCGCTCTTTCGCAGGAACCTGTTCATGTCCTGGGCGTAGGCCGTGATCGTCCTAACGTCGTCGAGGACCGCCCTGCGCTGGGAGAGGATTGCCCTCGCCCCCTCCGCGGCGGATTCAAGGCGCTGCTGGCGCTCCTTGTGGTCTCGGATACGATGGGCGAAGTCGGCCATGTTGAACTCGGTCGTCGTCTCCACGAGGTCGTAGAGCCGGTCGAGCCTGCCCCGCACGTCGGCAAGCTCCGACTCGATGGTCTCCAGCCGTTTGCGCTGCTCGCCGGATACGCCGTCCATCTGCTCGTCCACGACCTTGACGAGGTTCCGAATGTTGCCCTCGGTGAGGATGTTGGAGCGAATCGAGCTGACGACCAGCTCCTCGAATTGGCGGGCGTCGACCCTGGGCGAATCGCAGGCGCCGGGGGCGCGCTTCACGAAAGAGTGGCAGACATAGTAGGGGAACGTCCCCCTGCTGGAGTAGCGGCCCGAGAGCGCCCTCTTGCACCTGTAGCACTTTACGAGGCCGCTCAGCAGGAAGGTGCTTCCGACTCTGCGGGGGTGGGTGATCTTGGGTGCGCGGGAGCGCATTATCTTGTTGACCCGGTCAAACTGGGCCTTGGTGACGGTGGCGGGGAACGCCTTTTCCACCCGCACCGGGTCGGCGTTGTCCTTGGCGTTGTTGCCCCAGACCAGGGTGCCCGTGTACGCCTCGTTGTTGAGGATGCCGTGGACGGTGGTCTTGTTCCAGAGCTTTCCCCTGGGGCTGGCGATGCCGTCGTCGTTGAGGGCGCGGGCGATCTTCAGCATCCCCATTCGGGTCTCGGCCAGGTCGAAGATGCGCTTGACGACAAGGGCCGCGTCCTCGTCGGGTTCCAGGGTGGGCCTCTCCTTGGGGCCGTCCAGCACCTTGACCTTTCTGTAGCCATAGGGGGGCTTGGGAGCGACCCAAAAGCCCCTGGATGCGGCCTCCCTCATACCCCGCACGACCTCCTGGCCAAGATTTTCGCTGTAGAATTCGTCCACGCTCTCGATGATGCCTTCCAGGAGCCTGCCCGTGGGGTTGTCCTCGGCCTGCTCGGTTATGGAGACGACGCGGACGCCCTGGCGCCGGAGCATGGACTTCAGGGCGACGGCGTGCTCCCGCTTGCGGGTGAAGCGGGAGAATTTCCAGACGAGTATCTCGTTGAAAGGGGCCTTGGTCTTTTTGGCCTCGTCTATCATCCTGCGGAACTCGGGGCGGTTCATCACGCGTCCGCTCTCCGCCTCGTCCACGTACTCCCGGACGACCTTGTATCCGTTCTTGTCGGCGTAGTCCCTGAGCGCCCTCATCTGTGCGGACACGGACAGGTCCACGTCCTGGCGTTCGCTGGAGACCCTGGCGTAGAGGGCTGCCGGCGTGCAGTCGTTTCGTTCACTCATCTGTTGCTCCTCCTTGTCTCTTCCTATTGGGTTGGCGTGAGCGCCGCATCTGCGTCCTTTCCTGTCTGCGCCACTCCCTCTCCTCCAGGTAGAGGCGAAACCCCTCACGCAGAAGCTCGCTCACGGTGCGGCCCTCCTCGTCGGCCACCTGCCTCAGTTGCTCTTCCATAGCGGGCGGCATGGAGAAGGTGACGATCTTCGTGGTCCTTGCCATGTTTTTTTGCTCTCGCTAGTAATACTAAGTCCTACCCTTATCATGAACGAACCGGCTGCCCCTGTCAAGGGCCGCGCCACTATGAGGACGGCTCTCAATGGAGTAAAATGTGGCGGTAGACACTGAGAAGGAGAGGCTCTCTCCATGGGGACTTTCAGGTGGCCGCTGCGCATCTCCAGCATGGATGGGCAGCAGGCGCAGGACGTAGAGGCGACGGTGGACACCGGGGCCGCCTACACGACGTTGCCCGGCAGCTTTCTGCGCGAGCTGGGCATCGAGCCGATGGACAGAGGCGTCTTCCTGCTCGCCGACGGTCGCCGGGTGGAGATGGACATTGGGAGAGCTTGGGCGACGGTCGACGGCTCCAGCGAGGTCACTCTCGTCGTGTTCGGAGAGGACGACGCCCCGGCTCTGCTGGGAGCCTACACTCTGGAAGGGTTGAGGCTGGCGGTGGACCCTATTGCACAGCGACTCGTTCCCACCCATCTCATCATGTACTAGGAGGCTGCGGCGCCCGCCGTGCGCCCCCCCGGCGTGCACGACCGCCATCTCAGGCTTCCGCGTCCCGATGGGACGCCTGCCGTTCCCCATCCCACCCCATTAGCCTTCCTCCCCGCCGCCGTCCTCCTCGGATTCGGCTCGGGGCGATGCGGCCGCCTGCTCCTCCATGTAGGATCGGATGGCGACGCGGGCCAGGATGCGCAGCCCCTCCAGGACCGCCCTGCGATGTTCAGGCGTATAGGACGGCATGGAGCGCTCCAGGGCGTCTTCAAGCTCCTGTCCTCCGGGCTTCCGCCGTCTGTTGTTTTCGGTCTTTCCGGTGGTATCTTTCATGTTGCGCAGTCGCAGCGGCGAATCGCTTGGGCCGCCGGCCTCTCGTTACAGGTCTGTGACGGGCCGCCCGCGCCGACGGAAGGGGCAAGCGCGAGCGACGTCGGTTCCGGCCCCGCCGCGCCGCCGTTGCGCCGTGCGCCCGGCGGGGCCTTTGGTCTAGCTCTCCTCCCCGAAGAAGGTCATCTGGAAGCCCTCGCCCAGGAGGATCTCCAGACCTCCGGGTATCCCGGAGGCGAAGCGGGCTATGGAGAGCATGGCTCCCCCGCAGGGCTCGACGCCCTTCATGCGCCACATGCGCAGCTGCTTGGGGTCCACGCCGAGGGCCTTGGCGAAGCCGCGCCAGGAGAGGCCGCTGGCCTCCTTCAGGCGTTCGAGGCGCTGGCCGAAGTCGTCCGGCAGGACGCCGCTCTCCAGGGGCTGGGTCCCGTCCGCTCCGTCGTTGTCGTGCCCGTCGAAACGGGTCGAGTCGTCAGTCTTGTTCATCTCTCTCCTCCAATCTGAATAGGTCTTGGAACTCGGTTACTTCCAGGGCCTTGAGCATCCGGCGGCGGATGCGACCGGAGGGCGAGCGCCCCTTGTTGACCAGCATCGACACGTAGCCGGGGCTGACCCCGATCTCCCTGGCGAGCCAGTTCTGGGAGCGGTTCAGCAGAGCCAGACGCTTCCAGACGGCCGCCGTGTCGAGCCGGACGACGATCCGTCCTCTGCGCCTCCGGGGGCCTTCCTGCTTATGTGTATCCTGTTTGGGCATGGGTCTTCGTCCCTCGTCGTTCATTGGGGCGGCAGGGCCTGGGGGGTCTCCCGGTCGGCGGGGGTGCGCCAGGCGTGTCCCATCGGCCCCAGGGCGTCTATGGCCTCCCTGTGGGACACCAACAGGGGCACGTCGACTCTCGATTCGTGGGTCTCCTCCCGCGCCACGCGCAGGAAGTGGGTCCGGGCGATGTCGTCGTCGAAGACGACCAGGACGGCGGGCCTTGTGCCGTGGTCGTCGGTGGGCCTGTGAGAAGAGAAGTAGCGCAGATAGGGGGCGAGCCGGTCGGACATGGTGGAGGGGCGCACGGCGCGGCGCTCCCACTCCAGGAAGAAGGGCCAGCGCGTGTCGTCCTTCCGAAGTACGCCGAAGGCGTCGGGGTTGACGGCGCGCATCCTGTCGTCGTGCCGGAAGTGGCGGGATGCCCTCCTGGGCGGGTCGAGCTGGACGACCTCCCACCCCAGCAGGGGGGCCTGCGCGGCGAGCGCGGCCAGGAAGCCGTGGACGGCGGCGGTGTGCTCCGTGTTCCTGAGCAGTTGGCGGCCCCTCCTGCCGGTGACGTTGCGCCACTCGAACGGGCCTTCGGCGTCCTCCAGGGCGACGCTCCACCGCTTGCGCGCCACGGCCACGGAGGTGCGGTCCCTGCGGGCCAGGAGCGCCAGCCCCCGGTCGGTGAGGGCCAGCCGTCCGCCCGCGCCGCGGGGCCGGGCCGCCAGGCCGAAGCCTTCGAGGGGGATGACGCCGTGGGAGACCCTCTGGGTCGAGACGCCCATCAGCCCGGCCAGCTCCTTGAGGGCGATCCAGGGCCAGTCGGAGATGAGGTCGAGGGCGCGCTTCTCTATGGGCTTGAGAAGGACCGGCAGCATGTGGTCGGGGATGTCCCACCCAGGACCCTCGACGGCGAAGTCGGCGGGCGGGTCGGCGCGCTGCGGTTCCGGCTCTATTGGAAGTTGTCCGCCCGGCCCCACCCGGTCGAGGGCGTAGCGCAGGTCGATCTCGGCGCCGACCTTCGGCGGACTCCATATCCGGTCGCCCGCCCCCGTCAGGACCGCAAGGCGTTCCACGGCGAACAGGGCCGGAACGTCGGTGGTGGAGAGGAGCCTTCGGGCGTGCCTGAGCCTCACCTCGTCGGCCATGAGGACCAGGACCGTTCCGGGCATAGGCCAGTCGCGCAGCCCCCAGAGCCGCCGGGAGAAGCCCGACCTGTCGGCGGTCAGTCCCTGCCGGACGATGCCGACGGTCCTCCCGTCGGGCAGCGTCATGGCGGCGTCGAGGGGGATGGAGCGGTACCAGCGGAACCGGATGGGGAATGCCAGGCTGGAGACGGTGGAGGCGACGCCGTAGACGGAGGCCACGGCGTCGAGGCGCTCCATCAGGCTGCGCCGCCACTGGGCGGAGACGGGACGGGAGCGCACCAGCTCGTCGAGAGCCATGCCCTCCTCGTCCGCGAGCCTGCGCAGCCCTGATTCGGTAAGGTGGAACCTCCGGGAGGGGGAAGCAGCCCCGTCGCGTGGGGCACGGAGGCGCAGAACCCCCCGGACTCCAGCTTTTCGACGGCCTCGTAGACCGCGCCCCTGGACCAGCCGCAGACGGCGACCATCTCCAGCCGGTCGAGGAAGGGCATCCGCGACAGGGCGCGGAGCAGGTCGGCCTCGCATCCTTCGGGCTTCATTCCCGCACCTCCTCCGCTTCGCCGGCGTCGGCAGCCGCATTACGCCTGCTCCGCCGCCGCCTGCGCTCCGGTTCTCTCTGTGCTTCCTTCTTTTCCTCCTGCCCGTCGTTTTCAAGGTCTTCGACGCCCCTGCGGAACTCCTCCACCTTCAGGTCGCCCTCCGCGTCGCCGTAGGCGATCTGCGGGGCCGGGACGGTGTAGGCGGACGCCGCCGCGCGGATGCGGGCGGCGACGTCGGGTTCTCCCTCCTCCGGCTTGCGCACCATCATCGAGAAGGCGGGCATCCGCTCCTTGCCCACGGTGGCGCGGACGTAGCAGTGGTGGACGGGCAGGGACACGATGTCGTCCTCGCTCACCCGGTCCTTGCCCAGCTCCCACACCAGCGTCCTGGCGTCGTTGCCCGCCACCTGGAAGACGGCCAGGCATCCGACGTTGGCGAGGATGGTGTCCCGCATGGTGCGGGAGAGGTCGTCCAGCTTGGCGAGGCTCTGGGTGGCCAGCACGAAGCTGGCCCCGAACTTGCCCAGCTCGGAGAGCATCGACTCGTAGTCCACGCCGGGCATCGACTGCATCTCGTCCACGACCACGAGCGCGCCCCGCCGCTGGTGCAACGGCAGCCGTCCCTGCTCCCGTATCACGGCGTCCACGAGGTTCAGGAGGGACGCGCCCACCAGGGCGGCCACGTCCCTGCCCACGGTCCCCTGGGACGTGGAGACGAGCAGCACGCCGCCGTCGTGGATGGTGCGGCGCAGGTCGATGGTGGAGCGGCGCTGGCCCAGGATGGCCCGCGCCCGCTTGGATGATGCGTAGTAGGAGAGGCGCGTCTGCACCGGGGCGAGGGCCTCGGCCTTGTACTGGGTGATTGTGCCACCTGCCGAAGTCCCTGGCCCACCACTCCAGGAGGTAGGGGTCGGAGACCTTCTTCAGCGCGTCCTTGCGGAAGTTGTCGTCCGAGAGGAGCTTCAGCCCGTCGAGGATGGTGTACTGCCGCTCCGCCTCCACCTGCTCGTTGGCCTCGTGGAGGGTCTTGACGGTCTGTTCGAGGATGGACTGCATCCTCGGCCCCCACTGCTCCCACAGCCCCTTCGCCACGCGCACCACCGAGTCGGCGGTGCGGTCCCGGTCGGCGAAGACGCGGGTGTCCAGCAGGTTGATGCCGGGGGAGCGGGTCTCGTCGGACAGGTCGATGAGTCGCACCCGGTCGATGAGGGACTCGGGGACGTGTTCGAGGATGCCGGCCACCAGGTCGGTGTGGGGGTCGATGACGACGATGGCGTCGTTGTCCCTGCCCTCGGCCTTCTCCCGCATCTTGTGGACGACGAGGTGGTGCATGAGGGTGGACTTGCCCATGCGGGTGCGGGCGACGTAGAGGTGGTGGCGGCGGAGCAGGTCTTCGGGGAAGCGGATGGGCCGGGGCTTGCCCGCCGTGGTGTCTCCCACCAGCGCGCCGCCCCTGACGCCCTTCGCAGAAGGCAGAAGCGCCCTCGCGCCGGAGCGCTCCACCAGGGGCGTCTCGTCGCCCGCTCCGGGCGGGTGCCACAGGCAGGCGATCTCGCGGACGCCCAGGACGCTGCGCCCGCCGAACAGTCCGGGGCCTGCCGGGTGCAGCATGTCCGGGTCGGGCGCGGCGGGCCGGACCCTGCCGACCTTGAAGCGCGCCCCGGCGGGGTTGTCGAAGTGGCGGTAGGCGGCGGCCACCGGCCCCAGGAGCTCGGCGGCACGCTGGGGCCGGGTCGTCTCCGGCAGGACCGCCGTGACCTGAAGCTCGGCGTCGAAGGCGATGCGGGAGACCTTCTCCTGTATCAGCAGAGGGTCTTCCACCCGCTTGCGGGCCTTCTTCCAGCGGTGCCAGGCCCAGCCGCCGACGGCCAGCCCCAGGGCCGTGCCCGTTCCCAGGAGCGCCGCCTTCCATATCTCCCCGTCCTGCACCCACAGGTAGCCCTTGAGGGCGGCTAGCGCCCCGATGCCCAGCACGGCCATCGTGATGCCGTCCATCTGGAGCGGCTTGGTCTGGAAGGTGTAGGCGGGCTCTCGCGGCTCCATGCCGGGCCGCTTGTGGGCCTTCTCCATGTGGGGCTGGGACCAGTCGGGGCCGAGGGAGCGCAGAAGCAGCCGCGCCACCACCCGCTCGTCGTCCTCCAGGGCCGAGAGCGCGCCCATCAGGGCGATGAGGGGGTCGGAGCCGGGGTCGAGCAGGTCGTCGTCGCGGAATGTTCTCAGCGGGACGTACTCGGGGCCGTCGGCCCGCAGGGTCATGCTCCACGCCTGCTCCCCCTCGCCCAGGCGCAGGGGGTCGTCGCCGGGGTCAACCTTCCGGATGCGGGCCTGGGGGTAGTGGGCGGAGAGCTGGCCTCTCACCACCTCGTCGTCGAGGCAGCGGGCCATGAGGGTCACGCCGTCCATGTCGGCGGCCAGCTCCAGGGAGAAGGGCTCCGGCACCGCGATGGAGCCGAGCATGTTCTCCACGCCCAGCAGCGTGCGCTCCCCGGCTCGTGGCGGCGTCACCGCCAGCAGGACGGGACCTTTCTTCGGCTATCTTCTCCAAACAGGATGTTCTTCGGGTTCAGCTTCATAAGGGGGCGCCTTCCTTTCTTTGTTGAAGTTCTGTCTCTATCGGTGTCCCGGCCGCCACTCGATCACCTCCGTCTCCTCCGGGGTCGCCTCGATGCGGACGGGGAAGCGGTGTCCCTTCGCCAGCAACAACCCGTCTCCCCTGGGGCAGGACAGGAGCCAGCGTTGGAGGTCCTGGGGAAGGTCGAAGGCGTCTCCCACCGTGCTGATGGCGGCGGCGTCCTGCTGGAGAAGCAGCTTGAAGGCGGCGTTCTGGAGCAGGGCGCGACCGGAATGTCCGGTGATGGTTCGGGAGGTGTCCTCACTCAATAGGTCCTGGACGTCCTGCGTTATGAACTGCAACCCCAGCCGGTGCTTCCTGGCCCGCTTCGCCATGCTCACCATGAAGGCCGCGCCTTCGGGGTGCTGCATGATCGACCACACCTCGTCCACCACCAGCAGGCGGGGCTTGGGGTCCTGGGCGGCGGCGGCCCACACCGTCTCGGTGCAGACCATCGCCGCGGCGGGCCGAAGCTCCGGCTCCAGGAGCCGCAGGTCGAAGACGGTGATCAGGGCCTCGTTGGAGAGCAGGTCGTCGCCCTCGTCGGAGAGGAGGTTGCGCAGGCTGCCCGTTGCGAAGGGCCGCAGCAGCCTCGCCATGTCTTCCCCTCCCGCCTCATCTCCTTGCAGGTACTCGTAGAAGTCGCGGAAGCCGGTGCGCTCGCGGGGCTGGGCGTAGTAGCCCGCCAGGGCGTGGTCCAGGGAGGCCCTTCGCTCCGCGCCGAGACTCTCGCCCACCATCACCTCTATGAGCCGTCTCAGGCTGCCGATGCGCTGGAGAAGCTCCTCGGAGTCGCCCCGCTCGATGACGAAGGGGTTCATGCCCTGGCCGGGGACGCCGGGGGAGAGCACCCGCCCTCCGGCGGCGCGGGCCATGTCCGCGTACTCGCCCTCCGGGTCGATGACGTAGGCGGTGACGCCCCGGCACAGGCCCCGGAGCATCCCCAGCTTGGTTGCGAAGGACTTGCCGCTGCCGGAGCGGGCGAGGACGGCGGTGTTGGCGTTCAGGTGCGTCCCGTCCCAGGGGTCGTAGACCACCGGGGCGCAGGCCCGCATGTCGATGCCGTAGAGGGTCCCGCTGCGGGTGTCCAGGTCGGGGGGCGAGAAGGGGAAGAGCCGGGCGATGCTGGAGGTGTCCAGGGTGCGCCACTCGGCGACGGCGTTCAGGGCCAGCGGCAGCGTGGACAACAGGCCCTCGCGCTGCCGGAAGGCCAGGGCGTCGAGCTTGCCCAGGGTGGCGGCGAAGTGGGCCTTCGCCCGCTGGGTCATCTCCTTGAGCGACGCCTCGTCCTTCGCGTGAAGGGTGATCGACAGGGAGGCGTGAAAGAGCCTCTCTCGGCCCCGCTGCACCTCGTCCCGCAGGCGGGTCACGTCCTCCAGGGCGATCTCCGCCTCCGGGGACATGGTGCGCCCGCGCTTGAAGGAGAGGGACTGGGCCGACTCGAAGCGGACCTTCTGCCACTCCAGCGTCCTTGCCGCCTGCTCGGTGGGTATCGGCCCCAGGTGGACGGACAGGTCCATCGGCGCTCCCGCCGCCATGAGGCTCTGAAGGAAGCCGGGGGCCAGCGACCGGGGCCACTTGCCCAGGTGGAGCGACCGCACGAGGGTCTCGCCTATGCGCATATCGCGGCGGCCTATCTCCACCTCGACGGGGGCCTCCTCGTCGAACTCGGTTGGCGATCCGCCCAGGGCTGCGGACACCAGGAACATCCGAAGCTGGCGGCCCCTGAGCGTGTGGACGGACAGCCCGGCCCGCGCCAGCAGGCCGCGCAGCTCGTCGGCCCGCTCGAACTCGCACACGGCGTAGAAGCGCCGGTCGAGGATGCCGTCGCGGGCCTCCAGGTCGGTCAAGAGACGCTGGAGGGACTCGGCGGCGGCCCTCGTCTGCGGGGGAAGGTTCTCCGGCTGGGCCTGCTTGCAGCTTCTCCCGCAGGCGTTCAAGGCGCGGCGGGTGCTGCCTGATGAGCAGCTGGGCGGGGAAGTCCAGGGCGTTGAGCGCCCCGGCGAAGGCTCCCAGCTTCGGCTCGTCGATCTCCAGGCCCATCACCTCGCAGACGCCGAGCTTCACCCCGTCCAGCCGCACCGGTCCGTCGTCGTCCAGGTGCGACAGCATGAAGAACAGGGGCAGCTCGGGTGGGAGCTTGGGGGCCGGGGTCTCCGTCGTTGCGTTGGATTCCGGCTCCGTGGTGAGTCCGCCCTCCGGTATTGCCTGCGGAGCGACGGCCCCGTCCGGGGTACTCCCCCTCCGCGCCTCGTGATTCGTTCAAGCAGCTTCTTCAATTCGGTTTGCTTCCTTTTCTCTATGGGGTTGGGAAGGATGGGATGATGCCGTGCTTCAGCAGGGCGGCGACGCCCTTGGCCGACAGCACCAGGACCAGGCCGACCACCGCCATGACGACGGCGGCCTTGGCCCTGCCCCCGCCGCGCTCCTCGCCTCCCTCGGCCATCAGGACGAACCCGGCCCAGACGATGGCGAAGAGGCAGAGGCCGGAGGCGGCGTAGGCCATCGCCGTGAGCACGCGGTCGAAGGCGTGAAGCATCGCTTCCTCTTCCGGCGAGGCCCCCATGAAGACGAGGGCCGCGCCGGTCAGCGGCAGCAGGGCCGTCGCCCGCCTCACCAGGGCCACTCCCATCCCAGCAGGTCGAACCAGCCGCGAAGGTCGTCCGCTGGCTCCTGCTCTGCGGGCGGGTCCTCCGGCTCCGGCTCCGGGCAGGACCAGGACGGCGAAGGGGTCGTCGGAGCCGACTGCGGCCGCAAGGCTCAGGGACTCCTCGCGGGTGCGGGTGACCGGCTCTCGCTCCACCGTCTCGGCCTTGACGTGCTCCTTGTGCAGCACGTCCACCGTCACCTCCCTGGCGATGGTGGCGCTGGGGACGTAGGCGTACGCCGTCGCGGTGGCGGACGCCGTGGCGCCGTCCTCGCAGGTGGCCGTCGCCGTCTCACTGTCGGAGTCGCTGTCCCCCGGGCGATGGAGGTGCACGGTCCTGGTGACCTGCTCCGTCCGCTCAGGGTGGTGGGTGAGCACGGTCAGCGGGGGGATGGGGATGCGGAGGCTCGCCTCAAGGCTCACGTCCACGCTCACGGCGTGGATGGCCTGACCATCTCCCACAGGCAGGGTGAACCGCGTCTCTCCGTTGGGGACGAACGGCACGCTCGCCTGCGACGCTCCCGTCGCAGCGGAGAGAGTCCCGACGATTGCCGTCACCCCGGCGTCCATCAATGCCGTCTGGATCACGTCGGCATGTCCTGCCACCGTCTGAAGCTCGACCGGGTGCTCGATGCGCGTCACGCACTCGGACTCGACGACTCCGCTGACCGCTCCGGGCGTCCAGCCCAGGGAGGTCACGCGAAGGTCGCACAATTCCCCCTCCACGACCGGCAGGGGGAAGGGAAGCTGTGCTTCCTCGAAGGTCAGCGCCCCGGCCTGACCGAGGGTGTCCTCCCAGGACACGGTGAAGGACGGCGCGGGACCGTGGAGGGGAAGCGAGTAGTCGATGCGCTCCCCCTGGGCCAGGGTTGCCGAGCCCCAGAAGCGCAGCCAGCTTCCCTCCGGCCCGCCGAATGCCCGGACGCGGATGTCCAGGGCGGTGGCGGCCCGAAGGGTGACGGCGGCGCGGTCGCCGGAGACGGTGAGCGCCTCGACGAATATCCGCCGTCCGGGGACAGGCTCGGTGACCTCGAAGTCGATCTCGTTCCGCCAGGCTCGTGGTCGTCGGCCAGGGCCGACTGCGGGACGGCCACGACAGCCGCCATCAGGACGGCCAGGGCCACGACCGGAATCCAGCCCACGCGGGGCTTCCGATTCCTCGTCTCCAGGGTCTCGGCCCGGTGGTCCTGGCCGTGGCGGTTCCCCCCGTCCTTCCCCCTGCGCTTGCCGAACCAGCGCATCCGCCCGTTGCGGCGTTCCTTGTTCTTGCGGGTCTTCCTGTTCTTGCGCAGCCTTCCCAGCCCGCGCCCGGCGCGTTTCGCCATCAGGCTCAGGGGGCCGGGGCCGCTCTTCACCGGGTGCGGGGGAGCCGGGGTCTCGGCGCGCACCAGCTGGGCGACCGGCCCGGCGTAGACCCGCGCCCCCAGCCGGTACTTCAAGAGGTCGGCGGCCACCAACGGCAGCCGCCGACCGCCTATCTTCCCAACGGTCATTGCCACGCCGACCAGTCCGAGGACGACGGCAATCGCCATGCGCACCTCGGACGGGCCGACGGGGGCGTAGCGGTATGCGCCGTAGGAGATGGCGCACACCGCCGTCACCGCCACGACCTGCGGGAAGGTGAACCCAAGCAGGACCTTGTCCTCGGCCTGAACGTGAGTCGGTACCTCGTGTTCTCTCATGTCTTCCTCTCCTTCCTTACCTCGGGCCTAGCCGCTGCCGCTGCTGCTGCTGCTGTCTCCGCCGCCGGGCGCTTGCGGCTCTGGCAGCACGTCGTCCACCTCGATTCCCGGGTCCACGACGGCGTTCATCACCAGCTCCACGACGCCGTAGGCGACCAGGGCCAGGACGATGCCCGCCAGGGCGGTCATCATGGCGCTCTTGCCGCGCTCCATCTGGTGGGGCGCTCCGCTGGCCGTCAGGTACAGGTACGCGCCGTAGATGAAGAAGCCGACGCCGATGGCGCCCACGACGCCCAGCAGGATGCCCACCAGGTTCGATATGGTCTGTGTCAGTTGTTCCATTGCTATTGCTCCTTTCTGCCGCCGGGCGGGTCTCCCACAACCGGCGTTCATCGCTTCGTCTCTGTCTCCTCGGTGACCGTAAGCTCCGTTTAGCTGCACATCTGGTCCTCCGTCGTGTCGTTCCTGGCCGGGTCTCGTCCGCGCCGTGCGTTGTTTGTATTGCGGCTACTCCCCGCTGCTCCTGGGCTCGCCGCCGCCGTCTCCCCCGCCTGCCGATGGGGTCGCCATCGAGGCCGCCGAGCTGAGGCCGCTGGCGGCGGCCGAAACGCCCGCGCTGGCCGCCATCGCTCCCACCGCCATGCCTCCCGGCCCTCCCGCCGCGCCGCCCGCCACCAAGCCGATGGTCCGGGCCGAGCGCATCAGCGACGAGGGCAGGTTCATGCCGAAGTAGAGCATCGAGAGCCAGGAGTCGAAGGTGCCGTGATTGCCGAGCATCGACGGGACGCGGGTCGCCATGTAGACGAAGGCCAGCGACATCAGGAGCTTCCAGATCAGGTCCTGCACCGGCTCGAAGGCGGCGATGGCGGCGAACTCCTTCAGGAAGCCGAACCCAAGCGCCAACGCGATGAGCTGGACGGCCTGCTGGAACACCGTCGTCATGAACAGGCGCAGCCAGTGGCGGCCCCAGCCCGCCGTGTGGGGCAGAATCCAAAGCCCCAAAGCGATCGGGGCCAGGGCCAGGAGAATGTCGATGAGGGCCAGGCGCAGCACCATCTGCACGATCACGTAGAGGACGAAGAAGCCGTAGACGAGGTAGAGCACGGCCAGCAGGAGGGCCATGCCCACGCTCCCGGCCTGCACGCCGGTCATCAGGGTGCGGAGGGTGGAGCGGAGCAGGTCTCCGGGGGTGACGTTCAGGGAGACCGCGATAAAGCCGGACACGGCGTCGGCCACGTCGAGGACCAGGGCGCACCACCAGAGGGACGATGCGGCGGCAACGAGGCCGAGCACCAGGCGGGGGACCATCTCCCGCCATCCCGCCTGACGGGTCCCCAGGTGCTCGGCCATGATGAAGCTCAGCCCCATCCAGCCGAGGATGACCACCAGCGCGCCGGAGGTGATGGCCCAGACGACCATCCACGCCTGGCGCACCAGGTCGTGGGCGTAGGTGAGGTCCGCAGGGGTGCCGGTGAGGATGTCGCTCATGCGCCGGGTTCCCTCCGGCAGTTGTCGGCGTCCTCGCCCGAGGCCCGCTCCACGACACCGCAGAGGGTCCCGTGGACTCCCTCGATCACCCAGCCGGCGAAGGCCCTCGCCCAGCGTCCGGGGTTGAGGGCGGACAGAATCTTGTCCCAGATGCGGCCCGGCTCATGGAAGGGGATGACGGCGTAGAAGTCGCCTCTCCTGCCGTCCTCGGCCACCGCCAGCATGACCAGCAGGTAGGCCCGGTCGCGGTCGAGCTCAGGGTGCTCGTCGAGGTCGGGGTACTCCCACGAGTACTCCCAGCCGTCGCTGCGCTTCTTCTCGCCGCCCTTGACCCTGTACATGGCGCTTATCCAGTCGCCGGTGTCGGCGTCCCGGACGGCGTAGAAGAGGTCCACGATCTTCCGGTCGAAGACGGGGCGGGCGACGAACTCGCCGCCGCCCTTTCGCTCGACGAAGTCCCTGTCCGCGTTGACGAGGGTTAGCTCGTTACCGGGCGGGGCTTGGGCTTGGGCGATGTTGCTTGCGGGGATTGCCAGAAGCGCCGCCAACAGCAGCGCGGCTGACAGGGGTAAGAGCCGTCTTATCGACCGGAGTCTTGCTTTCAGCGCCAACTCGTTCACCTCTCTTCCGTTCGCCGCGATTCACCGGACCGCGGCAGTCGCAAAAAAGTGTGAACAAATCAAACGAGAAAAAAGACCCCTCATAGCTCTGCGCAAGGATGCGGGGCGTTACGGGCCGTTCCCCCGTGGCTCTGCGCAGGGATGCGGGGGGCTATAGACCCTCTTTTTTTCGGCCCCTTTCGTGCAGTATTGGGGGTGTACAGGAGTTTGAGTTTGGTAACAGAGCGGCCAGAGTCGTGATTTCGTAGCTGGAACAGGGGTAAATCGCCCCCCTACAGGACGTAATCAGTGAACACTTTCAGTAAGAGTGCGTTCCGGACGGCAATGACATCGCCAAACGTGGGGCATGACATCGGCGGGACCGTGGGAGCGGCGTCTCAATGACATCAGGCCCCGGAAAAGGCGCTTGAAGTGGGGGTGCGTTACGGCCCCCAAAACGTGGCCGGAGACCGGGGAAAAGGCCGGAAAGTGGTTGACCGGAGACTCAGGTGGAGTCTTGGGAAGGAGAAAAGAGCCATGAAGACGACCGAACACGGCATCGAGGACAGCAAAGACGTGGAGAACGTCTACCACATGCGGCTGATGGCGCTGCTGAAAGAGCTGGTGCGGGACAAGGGCTTCAAGAGCGCGGCGCGGGTGCTGGAGCTAGACCAGCGGACGGTGGCCGAGAGCGCGAAGACGGGGCAGCTGTCCCGGCGGGTGCGGCAGGCCCTGGAGCGGGCGTTGCAGGAGGGCGTCGGCTCTGCTGCGGCCCGGCAGCGGGAGCGCAACGATAAGCTGGAGGAGCGGGTCGAGGCGCTGGAGAAGGGCCACGAGGCGTTGGGGAAGGGGCACGACTCGCTGGGCAAGGAGGTGCGCAGTCGAGTGGCCGCCGTCGAGGGCCGGGTCGAAGCCCTGCGTCGGGACGGCGCACAGGGGACCGGGGCCGGTCATGCCGGCGCCGGTCCCTCCCAGGCGGAAGCGGACGGCTCGGAGAGCGGTGCGTCGGGCATGGGCAGAAAACCCCCGCCGAGACCCAGGTTGCGGCGAGAGTACCCCGACCTCGTGACCCTTGAGCCTGCCGAGGACGACGAGGAGGTGTTCGGCGAGGCGTGGCCGCTGATCGTCGAGTGGCGGGGACTGAAGGACGTGCACCCCAACGAGGGGAAGGGCCTGGACTGGCTGCGCACCGAGGAGCGGTTCCTGGCGTTGGAGCTGGCCCTGCTCGAAGACCACGGCATGACGCTCCCCCCGGCTCGGTTTCCGCTGCGGGGCTTCGACCGCAACGGGCAGGTCAACTGGCGGCAGACGGCGCTCTTCGACACGCGGAGAGCGATCAGAAAGCGGGAGCTTCTGCGGCGCTGACCTTCGGACTGTTGTGGCGGTAGCGGGACGGGAGTGCGACGGGTTGCCAGTGAAGTTTTGTGAACGATTTGGCGGCAATCTTGCAAAGGGGCGCCGCAGGCCCTCTTTTGCGGGTCTCGGGCCAGCGATAATGACTTGCACTGTTAGGCTTTTTCCAAGGTTTCCGACCATAGAAACCTGGGTGCGTGATCCCTGTTGCACGGGTACGACCGGAGGATGATTCGCTCTCCCCCGGTCTCCCACGAGGGTACTGCTGCTGAAGCGGAGTTGACGTTGGTCCTTCGCAGGCAGCGCGGATCGAACCGGCGGATTTGACGTAGCTCTCCGTCCTCGGTCCAAGTCCGGCGGTTGGAGTTTGACGTTGGTCCTTCGCCCGCTGGACACCCGTCCGGCGATTGGAGTTGATCGCTTCATCCGCTGGACATCAGTCTGGCTGTTGGGGTTGATCGCTCCTGCCGCTGGACACAGGGACGGAGCGCGCCCTGTGCTTCGTCCTCACCTGGTCGGTCGGAGTGCGTCTGCCTGTTGCAGACAGGTCTGTCGCTTCGACCGGCTCCTCATGCCCGCGGCATGGCTGACTGACGGCTAGGCCGCACCTTCGACATGCGCTGGCTTGCAACGGATGTTGCAGGGCAGCCGCCTCACCATGCGCCGGTCTGCCGTAGCAAGCAGGCTGGCCGCTTCACGTCTCGCAGTTCTCCCACTGACGTTGTTCACCCTGGGCCGAGCTGCGTCTTCTGTCATGCGTCGGCCTGCGGTCACATCGTGGGCCGGTCGCTTCACCTCTCGCAGCTTCCCCCAACTCTGACGCTACGCACCCTGGGCAAACTGCGTCTTTCTCCCATGCGCTGGCCTGCGATGACGTCGTAGGACAGCCGCTCCCCTCATAGCAGTTCCCCCGGAGTCGATTCCCCGACGAATCACCCTGGGCCGATCTGCGTCTTTCTTCACCCTCCGCTCCGTCTCCCGCGTCCGGCATCCGACCGTGGGCGGAGTGCGTCCAGCGTCAACCCATCACCAACGGCCCGCGCCACGGATGCCCGGCACGGGTCAGCACCTGAAAGGAGGCGTCTATGCACGTCAACGAGGTCCATCGCCGCTGACGGCGGGGCCTCCGGGTCTCACAACACATCCCCATTCACAAGGGCTGTCCTCGTTCGCCGGGGGCGGCCCTTCTTCTTTGCCCGCAAGCGGGCGCAGGCCAAAGGCAACACAACACAAAAGGAGGACGGACCAATGACGACGGCAACACAGACGACTGGAACTGGGACGACGAGGACGGCGGAGAGCGAGCTCAGGGCTGCTGCCAGGCGGCGTGGGCTCACCATGAAGGAGCTTGCGGTGAAGATGGGCGTGAGTGCGGGCTACCTGTCGCAGATTGCGAACGGTGGCAGGCCGTGGACTCCGAAGATGCGCGAGAAGGTCGCGGCGGTCTTGGGAGAGGTCCCCGGGCAGGGGATCGTCTACCGCCAGGGCGGCGTCGTGACCGGGGAGAGCAGCTTCATCAGGGAGCGCGCACGCACCCTGGGCATGACCATGCATGACCTGGCCGACCGCGTTGGCGTGTCCTACAGCTACATGACGCAGGTTGCCCGTGGCCGCCAGAGCATGGGCGTCAAGGTCCAGGCCAGGGTCGAGTCGACGTTGCAGGCTCCGGCGAAGGTCGCGCCCGCCAAGTGCGCCAACCGCCAGGGCGTCGTCGTGGCCGGGGAGAGCAGCTACATCCGGGAGCGGGCCAGGGAGTTGGGCATGAGCCTGCGGGACCTGGCCGACCGCGTGGGCGTCTCCTACAGCTACATGTCAATGGTGGCGCGGGGTCATAGCAACATGGGCGTGAAGGTCCAGGCGCGGGTCGCGTCGGCGCTGGAGGCTCCGGCGAAGGTCGCTCCCGCGCAGCCCGCCTGCATCGACCGGGAGGCCGTGTGGGACCGGATGAACGCCCACGGCTTCAGCCAGAACGAGGTCGCCCGGCGCGCCGGCATCAGTTCCTCCAATCTCTCCCAGATCATGAACGGCAGGAACAACCTGTCGCCGGACGTTCTGAAGAGGCTGCACGGTGTCCTGTTCCAGCCGACGAAGGCGGAGCGGGTCATGCCCGCCGAGGTGAAGGTGCTGGGCTGGCGGAAGGGCGAGCGGAGCGGGATGGTGGTTCGCGGCGCCGGTGGCCCCGGGCGCGGCGCCAAGTCCGACGGTGGCACCGTCAGAGTCGGCGGCCGGGTGCCCTGGGGCGCGAAGGCGGAGTTCGCCTACCGCGCCGGGTACGACGGCATGGGCCGGGTCTCGGTGACGCACGTCGTCGAGCGGGGCTACTCCGCCATGCTGAAGCAGCCGGAGACGGCAGCCGCCTAGAAGCCCAGGGGAGAGGCCGTCGTCGATGCGGCGAGGGCCTCTCCCGGCTTCCCATGTATGCTGCCCTTGTATGTTGGTTCTGGTGTGTGACAATCACTTCACTTAGGTGGATCGGGGTGCGGCAGACCGATGCGGCCCTGGTCGTGGTAGACCGCAAAAAAGCGAGGGTCGCCGCACCCCCCACAGGTTAGAGCCCGAACAGTTGCCTGGGCCAATCGAGCCCGTATCGTGCAAGGAAGGGCCAAAGCTTCACACAGGAGGTATGGATGGAACAGGAAGCGAGATTCGTAGGCATTGATGTCTCAAAGGCGAAGGTGGATGTCGGCGTCCGGCCTACGGGCCAGAGATGGGTCGTCTCCTACGACGAGACCGGGATCGGGGAACTGGTCTTCCAGTTGGTGGATCTGAGTCCCGCCCTGGTCCTGCTGGAGGCTTCGGGTGGTCTGGAACTGCCCTTGGTGGCAGCCCTGGCAGCTGCGGCGCTGCCCGTAGTCGTCGTCAACCCCCGTCAGGTTCGAGACTTCGCCAGGGCCACCGGGACGCTGGCCAAGACCGACACTCTGGACGCGGCGGTCCTGGCCCACTTCGCCGACGTCATTCGTCCCTCCGTGCGCCCTCTGAGGGACGCCGAGGCCCAGGTTCTCAACTCTCTGACTGCCCGCAGACACCAGGTGATGACCATGCTGGTCTCGGAGAAGAACCGGCTGGGTACCGCCATCAGCGCCGTCCGCCCCCGCATTGAGGCTCATATCGCCTGGTTGGAGCAGGAGCTGGACGACCTGGACGAGGGGCTGCGCCAGACTCTCCGCCAGAGTCCCGTGTGGCGGGAGAGGGATGATCTCCTGCGCACCGTTCCCGGCGTGGGAGAGCAACTCTCCCTCACTCTGATGGCCTACCTGCCGGAGTTGGGCACCTTGGACCGCAGGCAGGTCGCCGCCCTGGTGGGCGTGGCTCCCTTCAACCGGGACAGTGGCATCCTGCGAGGCAAACGCGCTGTCTGGGGCGGGCGCTCCCGAGTGCGGGGCGCCCTTTACATGGGGACGCTGTCCGCAACCCGCTACAACCCCGTCATCTGCGACTTCTACCAGAGGCTGCTGGCGGCTGGCAAACCGAAGAAGGTGGCCCTCGTCGCGTGTATGCGCAAACTGCTCGTCATCCTCAACTCCATGCTCAAACATCGCTCTCCCTGGCGAGGCATAACTCCGGCAGCTGTGAGTCATTCCTCTTGACTTTAAACACAGTTGCTTTTTTGTTGCCCGAAATCAGCGCCCGTCTTCGACATCCCCGAAGCAGGGGCAGCGGGCGCTCACGTGCGCGCGGCGGCGCTACCGCGCCGCCTGCCCCTCGCCTCCCTGCGTCCCCAGCGCCTCGCGGGCCAACCCCCTCGCCGCCCGCGCCGCGCCGTGGCCCGGCTCGATGCCGATGATGGCCTCGAAGTCCTCGACCGCGCTCTCGAACCGGGCCACGTACATGCGGGCGATCCCTCTGCTGTAGAGGACGTCCGTGTTGCGGGGGTCGAGGTCGAGGACCCTGCTGTAGTCCTCTATCGCCAGCTCGTGCTGCTCCAGGCTGGTGTGGGCCAGCCCCCTGGCCGCGAGGGTCTCGGCGTTGCCGGGGTCTAGCTCCAGGGACCTGTCGAAGTCCCTGACCGCCTCGTCGTAACGGCCCAGGCTGCCCAGGGCGATGCCCCTGCCCCGGAGCGCCGAGGCGTTGTCGGGGTCGAGTCCCAGCACGGCGTCGAAGTCGCCGAGCGCGGCCTCGTGTGCTCCCAGATTGACTTTGGTGATCCCCCTGGCGTAGAAGGCGAGGCCGTAGTTCCGTTCGAGCTCGATGGCGGCGCCAAAGTCCCTGAGCGCCCTGTCCATCCGGCCCATGTCGCGGTATGCCATGCCCCGGTGGTAGCGGGCGTCGGCGAGGTTGGGGTTCAAATCTATGGCCCTGCTCAGGTCCTTCACCGCCCGGTTGCGCTTGCCCATCGCCACGTGGGTCAATCCCCTGTTGTAGTGAGCGTCGGCGTCGCCGGGGGCCAGGGTGACGGCCACGTCGAAGTCGCTCATCGCCCCCGCAAGGTCGCCCAGCTCCGCCTTGCACGCCCCCCGGCTGTAGTGCGCCACGGCGTCGCCTGGGGCCAGGCGGATGGCGGCGTCGTAGTCCTCCACCGCCGAGCGGTGCTCCTCCAGCTTGGCGTGGGCGCGGGCTCTGTCGAGGTGGGCGCCCGCATTGTCGGGTTCGAGGGCGATGACCCCAACGTAGTCCTCCGCCGCAAGGCGGTGCTCCCCCAGCTCGCCGTATGCCAGCCCCCTGGCGGACAGGGCCTCGGTGTCGCGAGGGTTCGCCTCGATAGCCTCCGTCAGACGCTCGACCATCCTGCGGAACCTCTGGTACTCTTCTTCCGATGAATTCCCATGGTCCGCCCCGTCATGCTCCTCGTTCATGACGCTCCTCCCGTATGACTCTTGATGTCTCGCTACCGGGCGGCTTCCTCGTTGCGCGGGCGGCGGCCCTGCATGGCGCAAGCTACGGCCTGCGGCCCGGACTCGAATCGGTCTCCACCGGCGGAAGTCCGCGTCGGGCCATTTCCTCGCGGCCTCTCCCCTCAGGCGTTGCCGCTGCCTCGACTCCCTACGGGACCGCCGCTAACGATGCCTCTATGATGATGCAGCCGCTCTCGTTAGGCAACGCCGACGTGACGGGTGCGGATGGGGAGAGGCCCGGCCACGTGTGACGGCCTTGTATGTTGGTTCTGGTGTGTGACAATCACTTCACTTAGGTGGATCGGGGTGCGGCAGACCGATGCGGCCCTGGTCGTGGTAGACCGCAAAAAAGCGAGGGTCGCCGCACCCCCCACAGGTTAGAGCCCGAACAGTTGCCTGGGCCAATCGAGCCCGTATCGTGCAAGGAAGGGCCAAAGCTTCACACAGGAGGTATGGATGGAACAGGAAGCGAGATTCGTAGGCATTGATGTCTCAAAGGCGAAGGTGGATGTCGGCGTCCGGCCTACGGGCCAGAGATGGGTCGTCTCCTACGACGAGACCGGGATCGGGGAACTGGTCTTCCAGTTGGTGGATCTGAGTCCCGCCCTGGTCCTGCTGGAGGCTTCGGGTGGTCTGGAACTGCCCTTGGTGGCAGCCCTGGCAGCTGCGGCGCTGCCCGTAGTCGTCGTCAACCCCCGTCAGGTTCGAGACTTCGCCAGGGCCACCGGGACGCTGGCCAAGACCGACACTCTGGACGCGGCGGTCCTGGCCCACTTCGCCGACGTCATTCGTCCCTCCGTGCGCCCTCTGAGGGACGCCGAGGCCCAGGTTCTCAACTCTCTGACTGCCCGCAGACACCAGGTGATGACCATGCTGGTCTCGGAGAAGAACCGGCTGGGTACCGCCATCAGCGCCGTCCGCCCCCGCATTGAGGCTCATATCGCCTGGTTGGAGCAGGAGCTGGACGACCTGGACGAGGGGCTGCGCCAGACTCTCCGCCAGAGTCCCGTGTGGCGGGAGAGGGATGATCTCCTGCGCACCGTTCCCGGCGTGGGAGAGCAACTCTCCCTCACTCTGATGGCCTACCTGCCGGAGTTGGGCACCTTGGACCGCAGGCAGGTCGCCGCCCTGGTGGGCGTGGCTCCCTTCAACCGGGACAGTGGCATCCTGCGAGGCAAACGCGCTGTCTGGGGCGGGCGCTCCCGAGTGCGGGGCGCCCTTTACATGGGGACGCTGTCCGCAACCCGCTACAACCCCGTCATCTGCGACTTCTACCAGAGGCTGCTGGCGGCTGGCAAACCGAAGAAGGTGTCCCTCGTCGCGTGTATGCGCAAACTGCTCGTCATCCTCAACTCCATGCTCAAACATCGCTCTCCCTGGCGAGGCATAACTCCGGCAGCTGTGAGTCATTCCTATTGACTTTAAACACAGTTGCTTCTTTGCGTTTCCGGCCCTGCGGCCGCAGGCCCTCGCCGGAGCGCCGACTCACTAATCGGTGAACAGGTGGGCGAGGCCCAGGGGTATCGCCAGGGCCACCAGCGCCATCATGTTCCGCATGCTGGGGCGGGCCCGTCCCTTCCTCCAGCGCCGCATCGTCTCGTGGTGGATGTCGAGACAGCGGACGATCTCCGCCCACGACAGGCCAGACTCCTCCTTGAACCGCTCCAGCCGCTCAAGGAAGTCGTGAGGGACCTGGTAGGTCACTCTGCTGTGGTGGATGCGCTGTCGAGGCATCGACCCTGGTCCTTCCAGTGCACAGCCGGACTCACGCTCCCACGCGGGCGCATGAGTCCCCATTCCTGCATCCCTTATACCGTGGACGATCCGGCCTCCCTCCAATGTGCCTGCCTCACCCGTCTATTCATGTGTGTCCTCTTTTTCTGGTGCCCTCCGACCCATGGAAACTGCTGCTGACGATGGGGCTCTCAACGGTCAGCGCCGCCAAAGGCAGTGGCCGCCCCGGCGTAGGTCGCCGCGAAGTTCATCTCCAGGAGCCATCGGCGGAACGATTCGTTGTCGCTGAATTGCTTGAACAGCTCGGTGTGGTCTGCCAGTAACTCGGTCATGGCCCGCTCCAGCGCCTTGTCGTGCTCGATGCGGGCGTTCTGCCTATCGGAGTTGGCCATGGCGTTGCGGTACGCAGTATCTTCGGCAACCTTTGCGGGCAACTCCTCGGATATGACCCTCTCGATCTTGTCCTAGTCCTTCCACTCGATGTTGCCGAACCGGTCGTTGAATTCCCTGACGATGTTGGACAGCCGGTCCATCTCCAACTCAGGCTTCTGCCCTCCGCCTTCGGTTGGGACCGGCCCGATCTCCGCATCCTCGTCGGCCAACTGGATGGCCTGCACGGCCTGCTTCTCCACCCGGTAGCTGTCCATGTCGATGGCTTCCAGAATCCCCTTGGAAAGGTCGTCTTCCTCGGGAGCTGGCAGCTTAGGCACGAGGAAGGTCAGGAAGATGGAGAGCTTCTCCCACTCGGCGTTGGTGTAGGGCAGGATGGTAGCCAGGAACCCGTAAGCACGGAGAAACGCCTTTGCCCTGCCCTTGAAGTCCATCTGCCCGTCCTCGTCCAACTCCCGGTAGACTGCGACGCAGGCATCGAGGATGGGGTCGAGGCGGTCGCGGCTTTCTTTCTCCAAGAACCGCCGCACCAACTCTTCCACCTGCGCCGGGTCGTAGACCTGGTAGCCGTCGAGTGCCGCCTTCAGGTCGTGCAACCTATCGGGGTCGGTTTCTTCTGACAGGATGGTTGTGCGGTAGTAGTCGGAGAAGGCGTGCTGAATGGCGTCGGCGTCGTTGGCGAAGTCCAGCACGAAGGCGTTGTCCTTCTTCGGGTGCGCCCGGTTGAGCCGGGAGAGCGTTTGCACAGCCTTTACCCCCGACAGCGGCTTGTCCACGTACATGGTGTGCAACAGCGGCTCGTCATAGCCGGTCTGAAACTTGTCGGCGCAGACCAGGAAGCGGTACGGATCGTCCTGAATCCTCTCGACAATCACGTTGGACGAGAAGCCGTTGAGGGACGCCTCAGTGACCTTTGCGCCATGGTACTCAGGTTCGCCTGAAAAGGCGGCGATGGCTTTGTAGGGACTCTTGCGCTCCTCCAGATAGGCACGGATGGCGTGAAAGTAGGTGATGGCCCTCTGGATGCTGCTGGTCACCACCATGGCCCTTGCCTGCCCGCCGATCTTCTGCAAGGCCGCCACCTGTTCGTGAAAGTGGTCCACCATGATTTCCGCCTTCAGACGGATGGCGTGGTCGTGGTCTTCCACGTAACGGCGCAGCTTCCTCCCGGCCGCTTGGTGTCGAACTCCTGGTCCCCCTCAACCGTCTTCACCAGCCGGTAGTAGCTGTTCACTGTCGTGTAGTTCGCCAGCACGTCGATGATGAACCGCTCCTCGATGGCCTGCTTCATGGTGTAGGAATGGAAGGGGACATGCCTTATAGAGCCACCTTCGGGGACGGGTGCGCCGAATATCTCCAGCGTCTTGTTCTTGGGTGTGGCGGTGAAGGCAAAGTAGCTGGCGTTGGCCAGCATCTTCTTGCTCTCCATGATGCGGTTGATCTTGTCCTCGGTGGTCTCGTCCTCCTCATCGCTACCGGATTCCCCAAGCGCCGTTGACATCGCCGCCGCCGTGCGGCCGCCCTGGCTCGAATGAGCCTCGTCGATGATGATGGCGAATCTGCTTCCCCGGTGCTCGTTGCCGATGGCGTCCAGGATGAACGGGAACTTCTGCACCGTGGTGATGACGATGCGCTTGCCCTGCTGCAAGAGGGCGCGGAGTTGGGCTGAGGTTTCGGCATGGCCCACGACGGAGCCGACCTGGGCGAACTGCCGGATGGTGTCCCGTATCTGCTTGTCCAGCACCCTTCGGTCGGAGACGACGACCACGGTGTCGAAGATGGGCGCGCCGTCCCGCTCCAGCCCGATGAGCTGATGGGCCAGCCACGCGATGGAGTTGGACTTGCCGCTGCCCGCCGAATGTTGGATCAGATACCTGGCCCCGACTCCCCTGCCGGACGCATCGGCCAGCAGCCTCCGCACCACATCGAGTTGGTGATAGCGGGGCCATAGCTGATCCCGTTTCTTCTTGCTCGTCCTGTCGTCTTTGCTCTCCACGATCTGCGCGTAGTTCTCGATGATGTTGACGAGACTGTCCCTTGTGAGAACCCGCTTCCACAGGTAGTCGGTCTTGATGCCGTTGGGATTCGGCGCGTTGCCCTTGCCGTCGTTCCACCCCTTGTTGAAGGGCAGGAACCAGGACGCCTTGCCGTCGAGCTTGGTGCAAAACTGAACCTCGTGGTCGTCCACGGCGAAGTGGGCCAGGCAGCGGCCCAAAGCGAAGAGCCGCTCCCTCGAGTTGCGGTCCCGCTTGTACTGCTCTACGGCGTCGTCCACCGTCTGCTTGGTCAGGCTGTTCTTCAACTCGAAGGTGGCGACGGGGAGGCCGTTGACGAAGAGGCACAGGTCGAGGGCAAGCTGCGTGTTGTCGTTGCTGTAGCGGAGTTGCCTCGTCACGCTGAAGCGGTTCTGCTCGTACAGGACCTTGGCCTTCTCGTTTCCCGGCGACGGCGTGCCGAACATGAGGTCGATCTGGTGCGGCCCATGCTTGAGGCCCTTGCGCAGCACGTCTATGGTCCCTCGCTTCGTGACCTCTCCCTGCAATCTTGCCAGGAATCTGCGCCGTGTCGGGCCGTCTCCGTCCAGGTCCAGCGATTCTGCAATCTCCGGTTGAGTGGCTTGCAGGAAGGCGGAGAGTTGCGCCAGGTCCACGCAGTACTCCCGGTTGTAGTCCTGCGGGTCGCCGCATGTCCAGCCCGCACCGTAACCAGCGGGCCGCTCGGCCACCAGGCCGCCCTGGGACGGCTCGCAGTTAGCGCCTGTCAACGCCTCACAGATGAGACGCTCCAGGCCCTTCTCGCTGGTGTCGGTGGTCACGCTATTCCTCGTCTCGCATCGGGATGGGGACTTCCCGCACTTCTCCGGCCTGAATCCCCTCGACAGCGGCGCGAATGGCTTCCGTTCCCTCCAAGGAATAAGGCCAGGTGGTGGAAAGCAGTACGATCACGGACAGAGGCCGATGAGCAAAGCAGTACGATCACGGACAGAGGCCGATGAGCAAGGTTCTGCTGATACCTCATGCTCTGGTCGGTAGTGATAAGCAGTTCGTAGCCCTCACTTTCCGCAACGTCCAGCAGGTCACCGTTGCCAAGTCTGTCCCAACCTCTCTCTTTCGCGGTATCGACTGCGTGGCCGTGGAGGTCCCTTCGGAGCGGCGCAGGAGTACCGTGGTCAAACAGTATCTTCAAGGCTGCTCACAGGTACGGGCGCTTTCAAGGAGTCGGCCACGTGCTGGAGGACCGACCTTATCTTCCATTCCTCCTCCATCTGGAACCACTCCATAAAGTCCTCGACGGTGGCGCCGGCCTCCAGGTTCTCGAACAGAGCGTAAACGGGCAATCTGGTGTCTGTGAACAACCACGCTCCGCTTACCTTTCCCGGGATTTGCTCCACCCCAGGGCACTTGCTCCAATCCGTCATGCGGTCACCTCCTCTGCGATAGCCGGCTCTTCCTCGGCGTCATAGATTCCTTCATCCAAGCCGTCCGCCATTGAGCGGTCTTCCTCTATCGGACCTTGATGGTCGGGTTCGTCCGGCAGCCTCGCCGCCGCTTCACGCACGTCTAACTTGCCCGTCACCACGTCGGCGATGAGCCGCGTGCGGTACTCCTCCACCAGTTTGATCTGACGTCCGGCGCGGGCGATGGCGGCATCAACATTGGTGGTCGCCCTGTCGAGGTGTTCGACAATGGCTTGTTGTTCAACGGAGGGAGGGACAGGAAGCCGAATGTCGAAGAAGTCGTCCGTGTAGAGTCTCCAGAATCCTTCGACAATCCCTTTCGCACGGATGCGTAGCTCTGTTCGCAATGCAGGAAGTCGGAGAACCCTGAAAAAATACTCCATCTTGACGGAATCCCGCTTTCGGAAAACCGAGTAATCAGGACTGATGACTCCCGCCTGTTTCGCAAGAGCGAACACTCCAAGGTGAGCCTTTAGGCGATTGAGTACCAGATCGCCTTCTCGACAGAGCTTGCCTCCTACGTAAGAATCAGAAATAAGACTCTGCTCAACTAGGTGGCTCGGAACGAGGCCGAGTGTTTGGCTCATGGACAGGTGTGTTTCTTTACCAGAAGTTGAACGAGTATCGACTTCCTTGAACAGGAAACGAGCTCTCATAGTGTCCAAATGTTCCGGCACATCGCCGAACCACTCGACTCCGGAGGGCTTGAGGGGGGCGTTGGGGTCGAGGCCGCGGGTGACGGCTTGATTGACGACGGCCTGCCGCTCCTCCTCCAGCAGCCCGATGAGCTTCCGCTTGGCGGCGACGTAGCGCCGGATGCGCCGGTCCACGTAGTCCAGGTAGCGCACGATGGCGCGCTGCTCGGGGAGGGGTGGGAGGGGGATTTGAACAGATTGGATGCCCGAGTGAGTAAGGCCGTACCGTGTCACTCCGTTCGCCCTTACGTGAAACTGATAGGCAACTCCCTTGCTCTGCAAAGTCTGAGCCAGATATGGCCCGATTATCTCCTTGAAAGGCCGCAGCAAAGCCAGGTGGTAGCCGGAGAGAAGGTCATCGGCTGACTGCGCTACTAGGGAGGGAACGCCAATGTCGTCCCAAGCCTCAGAGTCCTTCGTAATGAGGACATCGCCTAGTTCTAGTCTGAATCTCTCGATTTCGTCCCGCGACGCCGTGGCACTCATGAAGGGCATAGCCTGAGTGATGCGGTCGTTCTTGTAGACATCTACGTAGTTGCAGAGCCGAACAGGGGACTCATCCTCCCTGAAGTGCTTGTCCACATTGCTCACACGCATCGCGGCAACGGTCCGAAGCCGTCGCACCTCCCAATGCTCCGGCACGGCGCCTAGCCACTCGACCCCGGAGGGACGGCAGTGGGAGTAGGGCTTAAGTCCCCCTATGGTGTCCTGTGCGTTCATAGCTCCAGCACACTCAAGAGTTCATCGACACTCATTCCGTGATGACGCGCCACGCTCTTCAAGATGCTCAACAGCGTCCTGACCTTGACCAGGTCGTGCTGCGGAATCACCTCGTGGTGTTCGCCATTGACCTGCGTCGTGACGCGCACATGAGAACCGCGCTGCCGCACGGCTTCATAGCCCAAGCGTCGCAGCGATACCTGTAGAGCCGTGCCGCTCACGTCGCGGGGCAATCTCATGCAACCAAAACCTCTTCGCGCACAAAGTGCAGCCTAATCAGCCTGGGTCGCTGCATGGTCTCGTCGAAGTAACAATCGACGGCCTCCTTGACATTGTCGCGCAGCTCTTCTAAGGAATCGCCCTCCGTGTGGATACCGTATCCCAGGGCGCTGGCGGTATATCCGCCGTCCACCTCGTCCTCGCTGACTTCGAAGATGATCTCGGTCTTAGACATTGGATCCTCCTATCAGGGATGGTTTTCTCTCGGGGCAAAACGCTACCTGCCATCCGCCGTTCCACCTGCGACCAGTATCTCCGCCAACAGCCCGTCCGTCTCGCGCTCCAGTGCCAGGATGTCGGCTCGTATCTCCTCAAGTGGGCGGAGCGGCTGGGGCTTATAGAAATGGCGGGTGAAGCTGATCTCGTAGCCGACCTTCACGCTGTCGGGCACATACCAGGCGTCGGGAGCGTATGGCAGCACCTCGCGGCGTAGGAAAGCTTCGATGCCGCCCTCTTCCAACAGCGACACCTGCTCCGTGTCGCGCAGGTCCGTGTCCGGCTCGTACTCAACGACGGCGTGCCTGCCATTGACTGAGGCCGCGAACAAGCCGCGTAGCGGGTCAGCCTCGACGTCCCCCTTGAGCACCTTCTTGATTACGGACGGTGCGGTCTCTGAACGCTTGCCGTCATCCTTGAATGCCCTGATTTCTTTGGCAGAATAGATTCGCTCCGCGTCAATCCCCTCAATGCGGAGGGGACGCTCCACGGTGACCTTCCAGTAGCCGAAGGCCTCGTTGCGGAGTATCTTTGACTGCTCCGTCTCCTCAAAGGAGAGGAAGGCGTCGCAAATTCGGCGGATGTCCTCGTCCGAAAGCTCGCAGTTCTTGTTCCCAAGGTTCTTGCGAAGGGGACGGAACCACTGGGTGGCGTCGATGAGTTGCAACTTGCCCCGGCGGTGCGCCGCCTTGCGGTTGCTCAGCACCCAGATGTAGGTGGCGATGCCGGTGTTATAGAACATGTTGAGGGGCAGCGCGACGATAGCCTCCAGCCAGTCGTTCTCGATGATCCATCGGCGGATGTTGCTCTCTCCTTGGCCGGCGTCGCCGGTGAAGAGCGAACTGCCGTTGTGCACTTCGGCAATGCGGCTGCCCATGTCGGTGCCCCGCTTCATCTTGTTGAGCATGTTGGCCAGGAACATCATCTGGCCGTCGCTGGAACGGGTGATGAGAGAGTAGTCGGCATCGCCGCCGTGCTCGACGAGGAAACGGCGGTCCATGATGCCGGACCGGCCTCCCATGCGCTCCAGGTCGGTCTTCCAACTCTTGCCGTAGGGCGGATTGGAGAGCATGAAGTCGAACTCTTCGGCCGGGAAGGCATCGGCGGCGAGGGTGGAACCGAACCCTATGTTGTCAGCCTCGACGCCCTCGCCCTTCAGGATGAGGTCGGCCTTGCTGATGGCGTAGGTTTCGGGGTTGACCTCCTGGCCGTAGAGGTGCACGGAAACCTCCTTGCCCTTCTCACCGGCCAGTTGTGTCAGCGTCTCTTCGGCAACCGTCAGCATCCCGCCGGTGCCGCACGCACCGTCGTAGACCAGGTAGGTGCCGGACCGCACCTGCTCGGCCACCGGCAGAAAGATGAGACGGGCCATGAGTTGCACCACGTCCCTGGGAGTGAAGTGCTCTCCGGCCTCCTCGTTGTTCTCCTCGTTGAATCGGCGGATCAGTTCCTCGAAGACCGTGCCCATGCCGTGGTTGTCCAGCCCTTCCAGCTTCACCGAGTCATCGCCGTTCAGGACAGGTTGAGGGCTGAGGTTGATGGAGATGTCTAGGAACCTCTCTATCAGAAACCCCAAAGCGTCCGCTTCCACCAGCGTCGGTATCTGGTTGCGGAACTTGAACTTGTCCAAGACCTCCTGGATGTTAGGAGAGAAGCCGTCGAGGTACGCCTCGAAGTCGGTCCGTAGTTGCTGTTGCCGACCGCGTGAGGCAAGGTCGCGGAGGCGGAAGCGTGAGGTGTTGTAGAAGGCTTGGCCGGAGGCCTGGCGCAGGGCGGCGTCCTGGTTGGTGATGCCCGCGTCATCCAACTGCTCCTTCATGCGCAGCACCGCATCCTTGGTCGGCTCCAGCACCGCGTCGAGGCGGCGGATCACCGTCATGGGCAGAATGACGTCGCGGTACTTGCCGCGAACGTACACGTCCCGCAGCACGTCGTCCGCGATGCCCCAGATGAAGCCGCTGATGTTGAGGGCGCTCACTGGCTCGTCATGCTCCTATAGGCCGCCTTGACCATCTGGTCTAGGGCGACGGCTGCCCGCTCGTTGAGACGGGGGTCGGAGTGGAGACAGGAAGATATCACCGCCAACGGCTCGGGCTCTTCCCCGGCGGATGGATTCCTGAGGAACCGGTTCACGTCCAGCCCCGACCAGGTCGCCAGCGCTGCGAGTCCGTTCACGTCGGGGTGTCTGCCTTGAGCCATACGAGTTAAGGTGGAGGCGCTGATGCCGCACTCCTCGGCCACCTGCTTCCAGGTGCATTGACGGGCCTGCCTCTCTGTGTCCAACGCGGCGAAGAAGGCGCCGCCGTCGAAGCTCGCTGTCCTGGCCATGTTCCTCTCCTCGGCGGGTACACACCACAGATCGCTGTCATTTGCAACTGGCGTGCATTGCTCATTTGATTATCGCAACTGTATAATTCGTTTGCAATAGGCGTGATGGGAGTCGACTCGGATATGGAAATCGGTGCGGGCGAAGCAGAACCGATCTTGGGTCACATGTTTCTGGCCGACCAGATGGTGGCTTCGCTGTGCCCCAATCCGGGTTCTGCGAACTTATTCACCTCGACTGGTAGACGCATGAGGCCATTCCCGGTCCCTCCCCCGCCAGGTGGTTTGTCACGCCTTCGGTGTTGGGCGGTAGCCCGTGACCCAAAAGGGCAAATCGCCCAACCCTCGATTTCTGAGTGTCCCACAGGAACGGTCACATCTTGTTTTGATCACTCTCCATACTGCGTACTAGACATTGAGACGGCTGGGCCTATTGCTCAGCCTCCTGACACATATGAATTGCTCTTCACAGGGGTCAAATTCGAACAGCACCGCGCGATCTTCCGTTCGAACCGAAGCGAGTTGGAGCTTCTCGCTGCCTTTATGGATGACTACAGGGGCATGGTTGTCACCTTCAATGGGAGCCGTTTTGACCTACCAATCGTAGGCCACACGCTTCAATTGGCCACAGGGAGATCGCTGCGGGTCTCGAAGCACTACGACATTCTGTCGAAGGTTGAACAGCACGCGGGTAGGCGCTATTCGTTAGATACCTTGGCTCGAGAGAATCTACGCATTGGGAAATCGGAGTGGGATCATCGGCGCAACAAAGAAATCTGGCAATCAAACCCGGAACTGCTTATTGCCCACAACCAGGAGGACTTGAACCTCACTGCGAGACTATTCGAGATAGTCCTACAGCGCCAACCACTCAAGGTCGATGGGGAGAGTGTCCTTCTGCCGCTGGACCCGTTCAAGCCGTTGCCATGAATTGGGGTGCCGCAGTATAGCCGTGCACCCAGGCATCGGGCGTTGGCGTGAGTCCTCTTAGTCTACCGAGCATTTGCCGATAATCCGCAGGGAGTCCCCCTCAAGGCGGTCTAGAATTGGAATCAAAGACTGACAGCCTAGAATCGGAAGCAATGTTTGCCTGTTGGGGCAAGCTGGCCTCTGCCGACGAGTCGTCCAGCTACCACCCATTGCTTTGCCACATGGTAGACGTGGCAATGGTCACGCGGGAGATGTGGCAGTATTCCCTCTCACCCAGTCATCGGGGCGGATTGTCTATCGGCTTGGGATTGGGACATGACCAGGGCTCGGCTGGCCTCTGGTGCGCCTTTCTCGCCGGACTCCACGACTTGGGCAAGGCATCTCCAGCATTTCAGTTGCAAGTTGAGAGGGTACGCGCGAAGGTTGAGCAACGACTTCGGGACAACGGATTGACCGTCTCGTCGCTCCAAACTTCCAAGTTCACGCCTCACGGTGTGATAACTGCCGCTACTCTCCCCTCCATACTCACCACCGCGTTCGGGATGGATAGCCACATTGCCAACCGCATCGGGACGGTCATCGGCGGGCATCACGGCGTCCTCCCCACCAGCAGCGAGACTCAGGGCGTCAGTTCCACCGCCAGAGGCAATCAAAGGTGGGACCATCACCGGCGCGCCCTGGTAGATCAGCTGGCCACCGTGCTCAACGTGCCCCTCGACAGTCGGCCCGACAGAATCGATAACGCCGTGGCTATGACACTGGCCGGGTTAGTCAGCATCTCGGACTGGGTGGGCTCCAACACCGAGTTCTTTCCATTCGCCGCTCCTACAAGTACGGATGCATATGCCGGTTGTGCTGAGAAGCGGGCCAGGAGAGCGCTCGAAGCCCTGGGCTTCCTCATGAGGCCAGGGCACCAAGAACTCTGCGGGTTCGCTGGACTGTTCCCAGGCATATCCAAACCCAACGACCTGCAACACTCCGTAGAGTCGCTCGCAGAAGACTTAACCGAGCCCGGTCTTGTCATCATTGAGGCGCCTATGGGGGAGGGTAAGACCGAGGCAGCCATCTACCTAGCCGATAACTGGGCAGCGACTGCAGGCCAGGAGGGACATTACTTCGCCCTCCCCACCCAGGCCACCAGCAACCAGATGTTCGGCAGGGTCCGAGACTTCCTGCATGACCGGTACGCGGACAGCCTGGTTCAGCTACAGCTTCTCCACGGCAACGCCTCGTTATCCTCGGAATTCGAGGTGCTGCGCGAGAACCATGATCGCATCTTCGCGCCTCGGTACTCCGGAGTCGAAAGCGACAGCGACCATATGGAAGTAGCCGCAGCAGAGTGGTTCACGTACCGCAAACGAGGGCTGCTCTCGCCCTTTGGGGTGGGCACCATAGATCAAGCGTTGCTGGCAATACTTCAGGTCAAGCACATGTTTGTCAGGTTGTTCGGCCTCTCACACAAGACAGTCATCATAGACGAGGTCCACGCCTACGACACGTACATGACAACGCTTCTAGAGCGACTTCTGGAGTGGCTAGCCGCTCTCGGGTCATCGGTTGTTCTGCTGTCGGCCACGCTGCCCAGGTCCCGGCGAGATGCGCTCCTGAACGCCTATCTGCGAGGCTTGGGCACCCAATCCAAAGAGCCCCGATCCGATGCGCCATATCCCCGTATCTCGTGGGTTTCTGGTAACTCCGAGCCAGGTTCTCGTACGGTGTCGGTTTCTCCGAGGGGAACCAAAGAGGCTCGACTGAAATGGACTGACGGCTCACTGCCTGCCCAGGATGAATCGTCGTTTCCGTTGGGCGAGAGGCTGGAGGAAGCCTTGGCGCAAGGAGGCTGTGCAGCCGTCATTTGCAACACAGTGCGCCGCGCCCAGGAGGTCTATCGTGCCCTTAAGCCCTACTTCTCAGGGACAGCCGAAGATGGCGAGCCGGAGTTGGACCTCCTTCACGCTCAGTACACCTTCCAGGCCCGAGATGAGCGGGAGAAGAGATCACTCGCTCGATTCGGGAAGCCGGGCGCGAGCACGTCCCGGCCCCACAAAGCCGTGTTGGTTGCTACCCAGGTCATCGAACAGAGCCTGGACCTGGATTTCGACGTGATGGTATCGGACATGGCTCCTGCCGACCTGCTGCTCCAGCGGGTCGGCAGACTCCATCGCCACGACCGTCTCCGCCCCAATGCCTTGGAGCGTCCACAGCTGTTGGTATGTCAACCAGAGATGGCAGAGGACGTACCGCGTTTCGATCCCGGCACGACCGCCGTCTACGACTCTCACATTCTGCTTCGCAGCTGGCTGACGCTCAGGGATTGCGCCACCGTCCGCGTGCCTGGTGACGTGGAATCTATCATCGCGGACGTATACGACGACGACCGACACCCTCGTGGCCTATCTGAGCAACTGCGTGAGGCGTGGTTTGAAACTCAGAAGGAGTTACAGAAGACGATAGAAGGAGACAGCGAAGAGGCAAGAGTCCGCTGGATCAAACCGCCGTCATATGGCGGACAACTCTGGCGGCTGACAGAAAACCCGAGAGAGGAAGACGCCCCTGATTTTCACCAGGCGCACCGGGCGCTAACTCGGCTCACGCCTCCCAGCGTGTCAGTTGTCCTTCTCTTCGGAACTCACGAGAGCGCCTGGTTGGATGCTACGCATCGTAAATCAGTAGACTTAGACAACGTGCCGTCGATTGACGCCACGAAACAGATGTTGATGCGTTCGGTCAATATCTCCGACAGGCGTGTGGTCTTTCAACTCCTAGGACAACTGCCACCAAAAGGCTGGCGACGGACTGCTTTGTTGAGAAATCACAGAGCCATATTCCTGGATGGGGATGGGTGTTCGGACAGCATAGGTGGATGCAATGTTAGACTGGACCCCGAGACCGGCCTAACGGTACTCAGACTTGAATGAGGAATAGTATTGGCGACATTCAACTTGATAGATGAACCCTGGATTCCCTGCACGATGCTGGATGGGACCCGGAGGTCGCTGGGCCTGCGTGAGACGTTAACTCAGGCGCAGGACGTTGGAGAATTGGGCGGGGACTCTCCTCTGGAAGTCGCATCACTTCACCGCCTCCTGCTCGCAGTGCTCCACCGGAACTTTGACATTGGAGACTCGCAACAGTGGGGTGCCCTCTGGGAGAGCGGGGCCTTTGACTACGGGGTGATCAACGACTATCTCGAGAGGTGGCGTGGTCGCTTCGACCTGTTCGATGGGGAGCGGCCGTTCTATCAGGTTGCGGGCCTCGACCTGACCAAGGGTGGTTCGTCTGCGAGGCTGTTCTTCCACCAGGACAACAACGCCACGCTGTTCACGCATGTGGCCACGGCCGACCCTCCTTCTCTCACCCCGCCTGAGTCGGCCAGACTGCTCGTCGGATTCATGGCGTTTGATGTAGGGGGCCTCAAGACCGGAGGGCCTGCCAAAGCCGCGATGCTTAACAACGGCGCGGTGGTGTTGGCAAAGGGAAGCAATCTGTTTCAGACCCTGATGCTCAACCTATGCCGGTACGCTCCTGAGCAGGATGACCCCTGGGACTTCAATCGTGACCACGACATACCTGCGTGGGAACGCGACGAAGCACCTCACGCGGAAGAGAGGCATCCCGCTGGCTACATCGACCTGCTCACGTGGCAGAGCCGTCGCATTCGACTCCAGCCCGAAACTGAGCAAGACGGAAGCACCGTAGTCAAGAACGTGGTCATCATGAAGGGTGCGCAGCCTCCCAATAACTTCGGGCTCCGAGATAGGGAGACGATGTTGGCGTTCAGGAGCAACCCACATGCCAAGGGTCAACAGGACCCCTGGCCCGTCGTGACCTTCCGGGAGGATAGAGCTCTGTGGCGGGACAGTCACGCTCTGATGCCCTCGACCAACGCCGAATCGGTACAGCCCAAGACTCTTACTTGGCTGGCAGATATGGCATCGGAGGGCATCATCCCCTACTCGCAGATTGTCCCGGTGGATGTTTTTGGCCTAGGAAGCACCCGGGCGAAGATTGACTTCTGGCGGCACGAGCGGTTGCCATTGCCGCTGGCATACCTGAAAGACAAACAGCTGGCCGACACTCTCAGGGAAGTGCTGGATTTGACCGAAACGACGGCTCAGAATCTGAACCGGGCCATGTGGACCATGGCAACGAGAATGCTCGCAGGAGGCCCGGACCGGAAGCCGAAAGCGGAAGACGTCCGCAATCTCTCAGACCACCTTGGTGCGGGTCGTGCCTACTGGTCTCAACTGGAAACACCGTTCAAGCGACTCTTGGTGGAGTTGCCCGATGACAAGGACGAAGAGAGCGAGTACGGCGGCGTGCAGATCGGCAAATGGAAGTCAACGCTGCGCCACGCTCTATGGAAAGCCTTCCGCGAGTCCACCCGGGGCATGGAGCGCTCCACGCGAAATCTCAAGGCCGTGGCCCTTGCGGAGCGTGGCCTAACGGCAATCACACGTAAACGTCTGTCAGCGCATGAGGCTGGAGACCTAAATGACGCAGCATAGTAAGACCGAAAGCTTCGTAGAGTATCTCCTGGGGTTGGAAGAGCGAAAGGACCAAGGGGCGCTCGCCGCCCTCCGTCGTGGGCTTGGAAGGATACCCGGCACAGCGCCGGAGATGCACAGGTACGTAGCCCGTTGGTCCAACGGCGAATCCTCGCGCTGGCGGGAAGATGTGTTCTACATAGTCGCCGCTCTCTTCGCCTACCATCCGATCCACTGGAGCAGAGACAAGGAAGCCCGGTCCAACCTTGGCGATTCATTTGCCCGGCTGAGACATGCGGAGGGCGTGTCCGAAGAGGGGGTCGAGCGCCGCTTCACGGGGTTGTTAAGTGTCCACATGGAAGACTTGCATGTTCACCTACGCCACGCTGTGAGCCTGCTGAAGTCGAAGGCCATCCCCATAGATTGGGTCCGTCTCCTCGATGACCTCAAATCCTGGGGGCACGAAGACCGAATGATCCAACGCAATTGGGCTAGGGCGTTCTGGAGGGTGGAATCCCTCGACGTCGACGACCAAGACAGCACATAGGACGAGGAGGAATCATGTTTGTGGAGATTCACATACTTCAGAACTTTGCGCCGTCCAACCTGAATCGGGACGACACGGGTATGCCCAAGGACTGCGAGTTCGGCGGGTACCGCCGCGCCCGTATCTCCAGTCAGTGCTTCAAGCGCGCAGTGAGGAACGAGTTCGATGCGGTGGGCCTGATAGGGAGGGATTTGCTTGCCAGGCGCACCAAACGACTGGTGGCCGAACTTGCTGATCGCCTTGAGGCTGGAGGCAGGGATGTCGAAGAGGCGAGGTCGGTGATCAAGCTCGTCCTCAATGGCGCTGGGCTTGAGGTAGGAAGTGACGACAAGACACAGTATCTCCTATTCCTCGGCAACAGGGAAATCGACAAGCTAGCCGACTTATGTGCAAAGCACTGGGACGATCTTGCCGCTATAGCTGATTCCAATCCCGCGCCGACTCAGGATGATAGCACACCCAGACGGAGGAAGAGTGCGGGCAAGGAGGCGATTCCAAAAGAAGTACGAGATGCCACTCTCCAAATCTTCGACGGCGGAAAGGCTGCCGACCTTGCCCTGTTTGGCCGGATGCTGGCTGACCTGCCCGACAAGAGCATAAAGGCCGCGTCCCAAGTGGCCCACGCCATCTCCACGAATCGCATAAGCATGGAGCTGGACTACTACACCGCCGTGGATGACCTGAAGCCAGAGGACACCGCCGGCGCCGATATGATTGGAACCGTCGGCTTCAACTCGGCCTGCTTTTATCGATATGCCAACGTGGACATGGGGCAACTCAAGCGCAACCTTCAAGGCGACGAGGAATTGGCCCAACAGACCCTGGAAGCATTCATCCGGGCATCGGTAAACGCCATTCCTACAGGAAAGCAGAACAGCATGGCCGCCCATAATCCGCCCTCTTTCGTCCTGGCCGTCGTTCGGAGGTCGTCCCTCTGGAACTTGGCCAACGCCTTCCTAAAACCGGTAGCCCCCTATGCGGGCGAAGACTTGGCGCTGCGCTCCATCAAGGCTTTGGATTCTTACTGGGGCAAGCTAACAAGAGTGTACGGAGACGACGCCATCGTCGGGAAGTCGTCCGTATCGCTGGAAGAAGACGGCATCGACAACCTCAAGGCCAGCGCCGTGCGCTCGGTCGACGCGCTTGTCGAGAACGTCTTGGCCGAGACCCCGGGTGGACTATGAACACACTGCTGATGCGCCTGGCCGGACCGATGCAGTCCTGGGGGACGCAAAGCCGGTTCACCATGAGAGATACGGGCCGAGAGCCGTCCAAGAGCGGCGTGATTGGCCTTCTATGCGCCGCATTGGGCAGAGGCAGGGCTGAGCCGCTGGACGACCTCGCCGCCCTTCGCATGGGCGTACGAGTGGATAGCCCAGGCGTCATGAAGTTGGACTACCACACGGCGGGCGGCGGCAGACTTCCCGGCGGACACCCTTACGGGGTGCGTCGTGCCTCAGGTGGGTCCGGTGACACGGTGTTGTCCAACCGCTACTACTTGGCAGACGCCGACTTCCTCGTGGGCATAGAGAGCGTGGACATCGACGGGTTGCGCTGTCTCGACGACGCGCTTCGGAAACCCGTCTGGCAGCTCTGCTTGGGCCGGAAGGCTTTCATCCCTGGAGTGCCGGTCTACGTCCCCGAGGGACTCCGCGAGGGAGAGCGCCTAGAGGACGCTCTGACAAAGCACCCATGGCCGCGGTGGGACGTGGATCTGCCGGTAAGTCGAGATCGACCTGACAGGCTGCGCTTGTCAATCGAGAACATCAACGGTGAGGAGGTGCGTATGGATCAACCGACTGGCGCCTCGTTCCAGACGCGCCGCTTCCTTCCACGTCGAGTCAAGGGTTACTTTTGCAAGCTTGGCACAGGCGACCGCGAGGTCCCTGTGCGATCAGACGCTGAGGAGGATGTCGATGTACTTGTCACGACTGGTACTTGATCCGAGGAGTCGCGAGACAGGCCGAGACTTGGGAGATGTACATCAGATGCACCGGACCGTTATGTCCGCCTTCCCCCATGTGAAAGAACAGGTAGGGGCGCGGGCCGACCTGGCCGTTTTGCATCGTCTGGACATAGACCAACGAGGCTCAAATGTAACGCTGCTCGTTCAGTCCGGGGAAGAACCGGACTGGAGTTGCCTACCCGAGGGCTATCTGTTCAATCTGGACAGAGACGGGCAAAACCCTGCCACCAAGACCATCTCGAACTCCCTGGAGGCCCTCCGCAAGGGACAGGTGCTGCGATTTCGCCTGCGGGCCAACCCCACAAAGCGAATTGACACCAAGTCCGGCCCAGACGGACAGCGCCGCAATGGCAGGCGTGTGGACCTGCGCACCGAGACGCAGCAGGTCGAATGGTTGTCACGCAGGGCAGATGAGGCGGGTTTCTGTTTGGTTCCCGTCTATCCCGGCAGTAACGCACCAGCAGTCCGAGTAGGCACCAGCGAGAAGCTGTGCGGCAGGACAGCAAGGAGGCTGGTAACGCTTGCCGGGGTAGTTTTCGAAGGGCTCCTGGAAGTCACAGATCCAGACAACCTTCGCCTTGCCATCAAAGAGGGTATCGGACCCGGCAAGGCATTTGGCTGCGGGCTCTTGTCCTTAGCCCCCCTTGGGAGGTGGACATGAGACTCAAGGACTTGCACGAGCTCCCCAAGGTCAGAGACAGCTGGAGCTACCTCTACGTCGAGCATTGCCGGATAGACCAAGATGCCAAGGCAATCGCTCTCCACGACGCCAATGGCAAGACATCTATCCCATGCGCTTCTCTGACCACGTTGATGCTTGGCCCGGGGACAACCATCACTCATGCCGCCGTAAAGACGCTCGCTGATTCAGGGTGCCTCGTCTTATGGACTGGGGAAGAGGGAGTCCGCTTCTACGCCCAGGGAATGGGTGAGACGCGCTCCGCACGTCGGTTGCTGGTGCAGGCGAGACTCTGGTCGAATCCACAAAGCCGGTTGCGCGTTGTCTTTCGGATGTACCAGATGCGCTTCGAAGAATCGTTAGATCCGTCCACAACACTACGGCAGGTGAGGGGGAAAGAGGGTATTAGAGTCCGGGAAACCTACGCCAGACTCAGCAGGGAAACTGGTGTCGAATGGAAGGGTCGCTCATACAAGCGGGATCGCTGGAGCACGGCCGACCCCATCAATCGAGCCCTCTCGGCAGCGAATAGTTGTCTTTACGGAGTCTGCCACGCCGCAATCGTGTCCGCAGGATATTCGCCGGCCCTCGGATTTGTCCACACGGGGAAGATGCTTTCCTTTGTGTATGACATTGCTGACCTGTACAAGACGGAGACATCCATGCCAGCCGCATTCCATGCGGTCGCTGAGGGCGATACCGGTGATCTAGAAAGCGCCGTTCGCCGGACATGCCGGGACTACTTTCACAAGAGCAAGCTCTTGGCTCGCATCGTGTCCGATATTGAGCATGTTCTCACTGTGGAAACCGGAGAGGAATCCGAATCTCCCCTCGACTCCGACCTTTCACTGCCCGGAGGCATATGGGACCCTGAGTATGGACTTGTCGAAGGTGGGATCAATTACTCAGATCTGTTGGAGGAAACCATTGGTAGTCATAATGCTGGAAAGAGTGTCCCAGAGCCTACGCGGTGAACTGACCAAGTGGCTCTTGGAACTGAAAGCGGGGGTCTTCGTGGGTCGAGTCTCGGCGATGGTGCGTGAGCGTCTGTGGGCGAGAGCTTGCAAGGCAATGGGGAAGGGTGGGGGGATCATGGTACATAGTGCTGACAACGAGCAGGGCTTCGAGTTGAGATTTTGGGGCACGCCTGGGAGGTCGGTGCGAGACTTCGAGGGCATTCAACTCGTGCAGCAATCCCAGGAACAAGTATAAATCCTACTGAAAGGTCGGCCAGATTCCAGTGCCGTCCCCACGCACGTGGGGGTGAACCGGTGGCGAAAGCCAATTGCTCGACCTCGGCAACGCCGTCCCCACGCACGTGGGGGTGAACCGCGAGAACTACTGGCGGGCCTGTCTTCCTATGAGCCGTCCCCACGCACGTGGGGGTGAACCGTGGTTCGAGGACAATAAGGCGCAGATCACGGCGCCGTCCCCACGCACGTGGGGGTGAACCGTTTGGTCATTGGCTAGTGGACTTCACGTTCACGCCGTCCCCACGCACGTGGGGGTGAACCGCCATGCGCCCCGTAGAAGGAGGGGTTGGCTTCGCCGTCCCCACGCACGTGGGGGTGAACCGAGGGTAACGAACGATTGTGTAAAATTTATGGCGCCGTCCCCACGCACGTGGGGGTGAACCGGGTGAGGCGTATGTCAAGAGCGTCAAGGTGTAGCCGTCCCCACGCACGTGGGGGTGAACCGACGGGGATCAAGACCATCTGGAACGGTATCTCGCCGTCCCCACGCACGTGGGGGTGAACCGTGGGTCGAAGATGTTCCGGAACCGGAACACTGGCCGTCCCCACGCACGTGGGGGTGAACCGGAAGTGTCGATCTGGGCGGACGCCGACGACGAGCCGTCCCCACGCACGTGGGGGTGAACCGGAAGTGTCGATCTGGGCGGACGCCGACGACGAGCCGTCCCCACGCACGTGGGGGTGAACCGAACTGACCGATTCGGTAGTTGCCCACGAACAAGCCGTCCCCACGCACGTGGGGGTGAACCGGGAACCCTGAAATAGAATCCTGCACAGCGCTCGCCGTCCCCACGCACGTGGGGGTGAACCGTCGGGGAAGGCGGTATGCGGCACCTGCACGTCGCCGTCCCTACGCACGTGGGGGTGAACCGCTCAAGGAGATCGTGGACTCGCAGAAGCTCTCGCCGTCCCCACGCACGTGGGGGTGAACCGGCCGCTGCGTAAGCTAAACCTTCGGCTTCTTCGCCGTCCCCACGCACGTGGGGGTGAACCGCAACAGTGGCAGGAAATCACGGGCCGGAAATAGCCGTCCCCACGCACGTGGGGGTGAACCGACGGGTATCGCCGTGCTGCTGTGCTCGACCGGGCCGTCCCCACGCACGTGGGGGTGAACCGAGCGCCTTGCGAGTCTGGCCCTGAATGTCCATGCCGTCCCCACGCACGTGGGGGTGAACCGGCACTGGCGGACGCGGGAGAGCAGCGCGTCGGGCCGTCCCCACGCACGTGAGGGTGAACCAGAAACCCTCGAACAGAAGAGGACGAGGGGCCAGCCGTGCGGTTCCCAGAGAACTGAAGGTTCTCGACTTGTCCGTTTGGTGGCGCCAACCGTCACAATACAGGAATCGCTAGTCCGGTGTGCTTTGACAGGTTGCCCATCCACATTTCGAAGATAGTGGTATCTACCGTAAACCGTGGTGGGCCTATTTGAACGATAGACAGAACCGTTTTCGAATTGTGGCTGGGAAAGTTGTAAATCTGTCTGAACGGTAGGCAGTCCACTCAACCCGCTTTGGACGGTAGGCTGTTGCGAGCTCATGATGGTGGACTCAGGTCGCTGGTCAGGGCCGCCGCGAGATCGTCCCTGCGATCGTCAGGAACCGCGCGCAGGACTTCAGCAGGTCATCCTGTCGTAGTTGTCCGAAGGCCATGCGGTACAAGGCCAGTGACCGCCGGAGCGCAACCACCCGGTCCGCATCCCTGCGACAGCGGCAGGACCGGCGACTGGCGCTGAATCCGCGCCTCACTTTCTGCGAAGACCCAGTGCGGGACGAGGCCACCGTCGGTCGCCTACTCATCGCCGACGAAATAGCAGGCCAGCTCCCACGGCGTGATATGTTCGGCACGTGCGAGCGCGGCCCTGGACTCGTCGATTCCCCTTTGCCCCGACCTTCTGCGCGATGTTCTTCTGGATGGCGTGGCCGTGATAGCGGTGGACACGCCCTTCGAGCTGTTCGGGGTCAACTGGATTCGGGGGAGATTCCAGTGCACCACGGCATGGCAATACCAGTGAAAGTCGAGCCCCTCCTGTCCGATATAAGTGGCACCCAGCACAAATGGCCAGAAGGGCGAGGTGAATGCGGCACGAGACGGCATCCGGGTGCTGATCTGCTTGCTGATCAGAGCCGCTGACGCCGTCATTCGCATAGCGGCGTGGGAAGTGCTGACGCAATCCCACATCGCGTACAGTAGTCAGACTTACCCAAAGGTGATGCTCACGGTCTTACTGATGAACGAGCCCTGATTTTGCTCCCTACAGCTTCTCCCCACTTTCTACGTCAATAAGCCTATACCCGTACCTACTGCTGCCCAAGTCATACTCCTTCACCTTTAGGCGGTAGACGTACCCCTCTTCATACTCGAAACCGTCTATAGTTCCGTAGAAAGCTCGGTTGTTGACTAGCAGAAAGTCTTTCTGGTCGGGACCTACCTTCCACTCCAATGTCTCCGGTCTGGCTTTCGTAATCGTCCGCCGAGGTCTGTATAGTCTTGGCAAAGTGGCGAACAGCAAAGCCACCGAGAGGATCAGGATGACCGTTAGCAACATCGTCGTGTCCATAATGCCTCATAATAAAGACTAACGGCTCCGGTCTAACCCACCGGAGCCGTTGATTATGTGCCGCGGGAGCCTAAGTTGCTATTAGTCGCAGCCGAGTGTCCTCGACCCGCCAATCCAGTACATGAACGACGACTCCGTTAGCAACATCGTCGTGTCCATAATGCCTCATAATAAAGACTAACGGCTCCGGTCTAACCCACCGGAGCCGTTGATTATGTGCCGCGGGAGCCTAAGTTGCTATTAGTCGCAGCCGAGTGTCCTCGACCCGCCAATCCAGTACATGAACGACGACTCCCCAGTGGGCCAGATGAGGGTAGAGTTGATTCGACCGCGATATGTCCCGGGTTGACAGGGGATGTTGGCATGGGCCTCAACGTAGAAGTTCCCTTCTTCCGGCGGGTTGGTGACATCGACCACATCCCATACGCGCAAGAACCACAGGCACCTCTTCTTGTGCAGCTCTACGGTTACAATGATGTTGTTCATTAACACGTTGCAAGCCGTCTCTCATGGAGGTTACGTCAATAGGTGTGTAAACGACATCAGGCGGCGACCTTCTCAGCCGTTGGCTCAAAGACGATTCCATCCACGTATTGAGCGCCGAGATAGACGTCTTCGATCAACTCAGGGGCCTTAAGACGCCTGAAGCGCTGTTCGGCGACCATCAACATTTTCCAGATCACCGCTATCGCCCGATCGACCCTCTTGTAGCGCTTGGCGGCATCGGTCCGAAGTCTGAGCGCAGCGAAGGGTGACTCCACCGGGTTCGTCGTGCGAAGGTGCTGCCAGTGCTCCTTGGGGAAGTCATAGAAGGTGATCATGCGGTCCCAGTCCCGCTCAAGGGTCACAGAGGCCGCTTCGTAGGAGTGGTCGCGGCAACCATCTAGTAAACTCCGTCCTGAGCCGCCCAGACTCTGTCCGAGTCTGGGCGTAGGGGATGGTACACAGCATGAGTTTGGCCTGGTCCTGCTGTCGCTTTGGAAGCCTGTCCAGTACGTTTAGGATCTTGTGGTTCCAGCAGCGTTGCTCTGCCGCCTGAGGATAGACGTTGCGCAGAGCTCCCCAGATGCCCAGATGTCCGTCTCCAATTACCAGTCTTGGGCACTCCAGCCCGCGGCGCCTCATGTCCCTGAGCACATCGGACCAGCTCTCTGTGGACTCCCTGTATCCGGGAATCGCGCTCACTACCACCTTCCTTCCGTCGCTCAGGGCCGCCATCACCACCAGGATCGCCGCCTTCTCTCGCTCAAGACCGGCCTTGACGTAGACTCCATCCACCCACATGTACACCACTTCCAGGTCATCCAGGGGCCTAGCGCGCCATTCTGCAAGCTCATCGTTCCACTTATCCTTCAACCGGGCTACCGTGCTCGCCGATACCGGCGCCTCTTCTCCCAGCAGTCCCCGCACCGCCAGGTCGAAGTCACCTTCGGAAAGGCCATGCAGGTACAACTCGGGGATCAGTTCAGCAACCTTCCTGGTCCTGTTGACGAACAGCGGCAGCAGCCGGCTCTCGAACTCCTCTTCGGTGTTGCGGACTCGTGGCCTCCTCAGCTGTACCGTTCCCGAACTCAGCGTAAGCCTTCGGGGTCTGCCGTATCAGTTCCTATAGCCTCTCTCGTTGTCCGACTCAGACCTGCGGGCCGACTTCGCCCTTCCTAGAAACTCCGTCACCTCTTCCTACAGCAGCTCTTGGATCAGCCTCTGGAGTTGGCCTCGCACCCAATCCTCCAACTGCTCCCACTCCGGCCTTGACTCCGACCTGCTTCCAGTGCTTCTCTTTCCCATCGGCGGTGTATCTCCTCTCTTGGGCCTTGAGCCCGTCTTGTTCAGAGAGAGGGTACACCGCCTGACCGTTTACACACCTTCTCAGGGTACCTCGGTGCTAGCGCCGGGACCAACATTGACAGAAACGAGTCCCCGTGAAAGATGCTGGGTGATGGTTACCCCAGCGGATCACGGAAGTTGCGTATACTGCCCGCCTCATTCTCAGATGCAGGGCGTGGGGACCTTGGAGGAACTGGTCAGCCTCTTATGGGGCAGCTGAGCGGGAACTCCTGATGGCACTCGTCACGTATCTGACGCCTACGAAAACTTCGAGTATACTTAGAAAGTTACGTCGAGTCTCGATCGTAATGGAGGATCTCCAGGCCCGGTTCAGTCAGGGTTAGGGATTATGGCCCCATAGGTAACATTGCGGGCCGGGGATTGGCGAAGTCTGTTCTCCCATTAGCCCGTCCGGGTCGCCCAGGAGGCGGTGACGCACACGTCGTCAATCAGCCGGTACGGCCGCACCACCCTCCACTTGATTGATCCTGAACGAACCAGAGATATCGCCGTTTTCGTCAAAGGAGATAGACCCGTAGAACCTACCTTCCCACTTCTGCGTCTCGTAGAGGAAGTCCTTTATGCAGTTTGTATCCTTGTCTCCACAACGCTCGATGGCGTCTCTCAGCAGGAAAACACCATCGTAGGTAGTAGCACAGTAGTACCCTACGTCGCAGTCCGTTTCGTCCTGCAAGGCGACGAATTTGGCCTCTCCCTCGCTCTTAAAGGTGCCGGCAGGTAGGTAGTACCCCTTCATGAACTCTCCGTACTCGGCTATCGTCTCGGGGACGCCTGCGACGTCGTTCCCAATGCCCTGATCAGTCACACCGGCGTTGTGCAGCGCGGCTGCGTATAGGCCTGCGGCCGGGATAGTCTGCGGAAGGATGATGACGGCATCGGGCAGCGCGGCTGCTATTCTCCCGGCCTCGGCATCGACGTTCGTGGCGTCGTCCGCTACCACCTCGTCGGCCACTATCTCTCCTCCGATACCCGGTAGGTCCTCCAGATACGAGCGGCGCAGGTCCTGGGCGTATTCCGTTTTTGTCGTCAGTAGAGCAAACTTCCGGTAGCCCCTCGGTTGCAGGAATGCGATCATGGCGTCCACTTGGGCGGAGTTGGAGGGATAGTTCCTGAAGACGTAGTCGCCGGCGACGGATATCGCGTCGCTGCCGGAGAGTGGACTGAGCAACAGCACACGGTTCTCCTCGGCGTAAGGCGCCATGCCGAGAGTTTCGTCGGAGCATGTGCCGCCGTATATGACCCTTACGTCGTCCTCTTCTACCAGTTTGCGCGCTGCGGCAAGGGCATCGTCGGAGTTGCACTTCCCATCCTCAAAGACAACCTCCAATCTCTTGTCTTGATCTGCCCACTCTTCGTTGATATCGCTCACCGCCCGCTCTATGACGCGCTGCACGGGGAGTCCATAAGCGGCGCCGTCACCGGTCAAGGGGTGGACCGCTCCTATGCGGAACACCTCTACTTCAGACCCGCCACACGAAGCAACGATAAGAAACAGGACCGCAGAGACCATCGCCGCCACGACAAGATTTGCGTATGGGTTTAGTTTCCTCGAAGATGATGCGTATCTGGACAATCTGAGACCTCAGTGTTCTTGAGAGTTTCCCGACATGATAGCAGGCCAGTTAGGTTCGCGAACTAATTTCCTTCACCTGTTTCTGCATATCTTTAAAGTATAACAGAGGTTATACTCGTTCGACACATTGCTCCATCAGGTTCGCCGGGAGCTTGCCGAGGCCTACGGATAGGGTGGACCGCCGGACTCAGGCCGTCCGCGCAGATGGATGAACCAGTGGGCTAGCCCAACCATGACGCCTCCCCCGATGATGTTGCCCAGGTTGACCGCCACCAGGTTGTGGACTGCCCAGGGTGCGTTCAGGCGGTCCAGTTGATCGGCCGTCAGCCCCGCTGCAGCCAGGGCCTCAGGTTCCGTTGAGATCAGCAGCCCCAGCGGTACGAAATACATGTTGGCGATGCTATGCTCGAACTCGTCCGCTATGAAGGTGGTGACAGGCAAGACTATCCCCAGCAGCTTATCGGTCACAGTATGCCCGGGCATGGCCAGCCAGATGGCTAGGCACACCAGGATGTTGGCCAGAATACCTCGTATGAAGGCGGTCTCGAAGGATAGATTGACTTTGGCATCAGCGGTGGCTACCGCCGACCAGGCGAAGGAAAAGTCCCCCTGCATCCACGACCGGCCGTAGTAGACCATCAATACGACGATGAGGACCCCGGCCAGGTTTACCCACATAGACAAGCGCCCAGTTGCGTCCCAGCGCTCGGAGGCTGATATAGCGGCTGAACAGGCCATTCAGCATCAAGTTGTTGCCGGTGAACAGCTCCGCCCCAGTAATCACCACCATGAACAAGGCCACGGCGAGCCCCAGGCCGAGGGCCACGTGGGTCTTGCCGGTCCCGCTGTTGCCGACGGCGATGACGTTCTCACGCCGGTCTACGTACTCGCAGCGTGCCAGCTGCATGACCAGGTGCTTGTTCACCGACGGGATGGCCAGGAAGTCGAAGGTGTCGAGGCTCTTCGTGGCAGGGAAGCGAGCAGCCTTGATCCTGCGGTCCACCATGCGATGATGGCGGTCTATCAGCTCAAGCTCAGAGAGCCTCAGCAGGTAGCCCGGATGGTCTACGTCCTCAGCGGCACACTGAGAGGCCACCTTGCCGTACTCCCTCAGGAAGGTCGGCAGCTTCAGCTCCTTGAGGTGGTGCTCCAACAGCACCGTAGACCTCTCGCTCACCGCCCGCTCCCCGGCATGAGCGCCATGTAGTTCCCTGGCTGCTGTCCTAGTCACGCTGACCCTGGGCAGATAGGGATACAGCTGTAGGTCGAGTCTCTGGGGACGACCCTCCACTCTGCACAGCACCAGGTGCTTGACGGCGTCGAAGCTTATGGCGCCGAGCCTGAGGGCATCCCGCACACCCTCGTACACCTCCTCCTTGCGGAAGCTCTCCATCAACCGCAGCACCTGCACGAACTCACGCTTGCCGCGCCTGCCCATCCTCGACTCCAGCAGCCGCCTCAGCACGCCGAACTCCTCCGGCAACTCCCACCCAGCAAGCGGAGCAGCCTGGTCCAGCGCTCCCGTCTTGCGCTCCAGCAGCGGCAGGTAGTGCACCGGGTCGAACACGAAGTCGTCGCGTTCGTATGAGCGCCTGTGCCGGGCTATCACCTCTGCCCCGCAGCTGATCACCACCTCACCCACATAGCCTCGCACCACAACCTCCATGTGACCGTAGGCCACGGGCACCGAGTAGTCGTTGGTACGGTACCGCACCAGGGACAGGGAGCTGACACGGCTCACGTGCTTGTCGCTGGCGTCGTAGGGCACGGCGGGGAGCGGCAGCAGGGCCTCCAGGTCACGCTCCATCCGCTGGCCTATCGTCTCCTCGTGCCCACGCAATCGTCTCCCCAGCCGTTCCAGGCACCTCTCCTCCATGTAGGCGTTGAGGGCATCGAAGCTCTCGAACGACGGCACAGGCACCAGGAAGTTCCGACGAGCATATCCCACCAACCCCTCCACCTTGCCCTTGTCGTTACCCTTGCCGGGACGGCCGAACCGATCCTCGAACAGGTAGTGCGACACGAGCTCGGAGAACACACGAGTACGCCGGCGCCGGCCGTCTCCCAGGATCTTCGCCACCGCCAACCTCGTGTTGTCGTACACGATGCTCCGGGGCACACCGCCCAGGAATGAGAACGCCGAGACGTGACCGTCGCAGAACGCCTCCGTCGTCTCTGCGGGGTAGGCCTTGACGAAGCACGCGTCGCTGTGGGGAGGTCCAGCACGAAGTAGTGGATGGTCTGCTCCACTCCTCCGATCACCGCCTTCGCCTGGCCGAAGTCGCACTGGGCATCTCCCGCGGGATGGGACAGCGGAACGTACATCTCCCGTGTCCGGCGACGCCGCTCGCGCACGTAGTCCTTGACTATCGTGTACTTGCCGGTGAAGCTGTGCTCCGCTCTCAGGCGCTCGTAGATACGCTTCGCAGTGTGGCGCTGCTTCTTCGGAAGACTACGGTCCTCCTCCAGGATCCGGTCGATCACCCCACGGTACGGGTCCAGCTTGGGACGACGGGGAGGTGACTGCCGACGGTACCCGGGAGGCACGGAGTGCTCCAGCATCTTGCGCACCGTGTCCCGGTGCAGCCCGAACACCCGGGCAGCCTCACGGCTGCTCATCCCCTCCACCATGCAGGCCCGGCGTACTCGCACGTATAGATCCACCTTGTACATCCTTGATTTGTTCGTAAAAACCCCTCGCCAGCCTGGGGCAAGGTGGGGATAATGTAATAAAAGGTCGTGGGCGCTGCGCCTGGCCGAGGGAGGGGAGGATGTTCCGAATACGAGACCCGCAAGAGAGCCTCTGGCAGTCCCAGTTCCTGGTGACGCCGAAGAAGGCTAAGCGCCTGGAGAGAAGTTGGGCCGAGGTTTTCCGAAACGAGGCGCTCCCCCTGATTGACGAGGAGCGCTTTGCTCCCATGTACTGCGTGGACAACGGCCGTCCCAACCGGGCGGTGCAGACCGTCCTCGGGGTCCACCTCCTCAAAGAGATGTTCAACCTCACCGACGATGAAGCTCTGGAACAACTAGAGTTCAACCTGCTCTGGCACCACGCCCTGCGGCTAGACATCGAGGAGACCCACCTGCCCCAGAAGACCCTCCACAACTTCCGAGTTCGCCTGATGCAGCACGACGGTGGCCGGCTGGCTTTCCAGGAGACCACGGACCGGATCATCCAGGCGCTGGGCATACGCACCGGAAAGCAACGGCTGGACTCCACCCACATCATGAGCAACATCGCCACACTCACCCGGCTGGGCCTGTTCTGTGAGACGATACGGTTGTTCCTGCGGGCCTTGCGCTGGGAGCACCCAGAGCTTCGCCCTGGGGTTCCGGAGGGCCTCCTAGCAGCCCGTCCGAGGATTATCTAGCGGTGCTTGCGGGTCAGCCGCCAATGGATCGCGACAACTAATTGTGCCGGTTGCCCCGGCCGGCCCCAGATAGCTTTGCGAATAGCGCCGTGCTCACTACCTCGGCAAAGTTCCTGATGCGTTGGGCTGGCCCATCGACCCGTGCTTTCCTGTGCAGATTGACCCCAAAGCGGAACAGTTTGAGCAGGTTGTGGCCGGTGCAGATCAGCGACCATTCGCCGTTCACCTTCTCCAGCCCCCGCAGCAGGAACTGCCGGAATCCCCGGCCCTGCTTGATCTGGCCGAATACCGGCTCCACAGTTTGCATCCGCAAAGCGTAGCGTTGCCGACCCCGCTTGGTCTGTAACTTCCGTCGCATCCGGTCCCTGGGAGACAGATGGCTGGGTATGCGACCTCGGGGCGCGGGTGGCACAACCCGGCCGTGGCGGGTCTGCTCCGGCGCGACGAACGGGTCCACGCCCAGAGCATAGAGCTCGCCGACTGCCTTTGCCGAGTAATAGCCAGCATCGGCGGATACTTCCCTGGGGACTGCGCCGACGTTGTCGATGGTCTCCTCCATCATCGCCGCAGCCTGTTGCTTATCCGAAGTCTGGTTGGTGGCCCGCGCCGCCACGATCACCTGGTGAGCGCTGTCCACCACCGCCTGACAGTTGTACGCTTGCAGGAAGTCCTTTCCTCCAGGCGCGGGGATGATGCGCGACTCGGTATCGGTGAAGTTACGCTGGGCCTTGTCGTCGGGCACCCCTGGGTGCTTACCACCTTCGGCCTCGGCCTGTTCGGCAGCCGCCTGCGCCTCGGCTTCCAGCGCCGCCATGGCTTCCCGTATCTTCTCCAACCGACGCTCTCGAAAGGCCAACTCCTCCGGCAACTCATGATTTGTTCGTAAAAACCCCTCGCCAGCCTGGGGCAAGGTGGGGATAATGTAATAAAAGGTCGTGGGCGCTGCGCCTGGCCGAGGGAGGGGAGGATGTTCCGAATACGAGACCCGCAAGAGAGCCTCTGGCAGTCCCAGTTCCTGGTGACGCCGAAGAAGGCTAAGCGCCTGGAGAGAAGTTGGGCCGAGGTTTTCCGAAACGAGGCGCTCCCCCTGATTGACGAGGAGCGCTTTGCTCCCATGTACTGCGTGGACAACGGCCGTCCCAACCGGGCGGTGCAGACCGTCCTCGGGGTCCACCTCCTCAAAGAGATGTTCAACCTCACCGACGATGAAGCTCTGGAACAACTAGAGTTCAACCTGCTCTGGCACCACGCCCTGCGGCTAGACATCGAGGAGACCCACCTGCCCCAGAAGACCCTCCACAACTTCCGAGTTCGCCTGATGCAGCACGACGGTGGCCGGCTGGCTTTCCAGGAGACCACGGACCGGATCATCCAGGCGCTGGGCATACGCACCGGAAAGCAACGGCTGGACTCCACCCACATCATGAGCAACATCGCCACACTCACCCGGCTGGGCCTGTTCTGTGAGACGATACGGTTGTTCCTGCGGGCCTTGCGTGGGAGCACCCAGAGCTTCGCCCTGGGGTTCCGGAGGGCCTCCTAGGGCGCTATTTGAAGGAAGAAGACGAGGCGACCCACTACGAGAGGACGCCCGCACGGGGGAGGGTCGGCGACGCCTTTCGGTCTGTGCCCGGGACCTCTACCGGCTGGTGGACCGGTTCCATGGCACGACTGCTGCCCAGCTGGAGGAGTACCGGCTGCTGGAGCGGCTGCTGCGGGAGCAGTGCCATGTGGGCAAACACCAGGACGGGCGCCCCAGGGACGATGACGACGATGCTGGGGAATGCAAGGTGCCCGTGGCCTTGAAGGACCCGCAGGTGTCCGCCGACTCGCTGCAATCGCCCCACGACCCGGATGTGACCTACAGCGGCCACAAGGGGAAGGGGTACGAGGTGCAGGTGGCGGAGACCTGCCACGAGGAGAACGCCACCCAGCTCATCACCCACGTGGAGGTGACCCCCTCGAGTGGGAGCGACACCGACGTGAGCGTGCCGGTCGTTGACGGGCTCGCGGAGCGGAAGGTCCGACCGGACGAGCTCTTCGCCGACACGGCGTATGGGTCGGGCCGCAATGCCTTCGAAGCCTCGCGCCGGGGAACGGAACTGGTGAGCCCGGTGGCGGGGTCGGCGCCGGGGAACTCGCACGAAGGAGAGGGTGACGGACCACCGCCGCTCACCGCCGCGGACTTTCAGATCGACGTCACAGGGGAGCAGGCCACGGTGTGCCCCGCCGGCCACCCGTCCATCGAGGAGTACGAGCTGAAGGATGCGCCGGAGCGGGTAGAGGTCCACTTTGCCGGGACAACATGTGTTGTTGCTCAGCGATTCTGTCCTTGCTAACTGTCAAGCGAAAATGTCCCCATGATGGAGACATTGAGATTGACGCAGAAAGAGCAAGCAAGGCTTCAGGTATTCAGCAGTTTGATGGCGGACCATATGACCATCGAGCAGGCAGCGACATTGATGGGAGTGAGCGCGCGCCACACCAGGCGTATCCTGGCGGCGTACGAGCAGAGAGGAGCAGCCGCACTCGCTCACGGCAATCGAGGTCGCAGGCCGGCCAACGCTACGCCGGACTCGTTGGCGAACGATGTGGTGCTTCTGGCGCGGACCCGATACGCGGGAGTCAACCACACGCACCTGGGTGAGCTGCTGAGGGAGCGAGAGGGCATAGACATCGGTCGTAACACGTTGCGCAAGATACTGACCAACGTCGGTGTGAACAGTCCTCGTCGTCGCAGGCCGCCGAAGCATCGTGTTCGACGGCAGCGGATGGCTCGCGAGGGAATGCTGATACAGATAGACGGCAGCTACCACAGATGGCTGGGAGAAGATGGACCCCAGTTCACGTTACTGCTGGCGGTGGACGATGCTACTGGCTGTGTCGTCAATGCCCTGTTCTGCGAGTTGGAAAACACCCGCAGCTACTTCCTGCTGATGCGGCATCTGATACAGAGCTACGGTATACCGCTCGCACTCTATTCAGACCGTCATGCCGTCTTCAAGCACACGCCGCCGTCAGAGACCGCCGCCGCTCCCACCCAGTTCTCGCGCGCGATGGGTGAGATCGGCGTACAGCTGATATTCGCACGGTCACCGCAAGCCAAAGGCCGGGTGGAACGCACCGCGGGCACACTTCAGGACAGGCTGGTCACGGAACTGAGACTCGCAGGCGCGACCGCCATCGATGACGCTAACCGCGTGCTCAACGACTTCCTTCCCCGCTTCAATGAACGCTTTCGTGTGCCGTCGGAGCACGCAGACACCTCGTATCGGGTCCTGGATCCGGGGATGTGCCTGGACACAGTCCTATGCCTGAAGTACAGGCGCAGGGTTGGCCGAGACAACACAGTGAAGTACCGCTGGCGCACCCTACAGTTGCTTCCCGACAAGGGTCGACCGAGCTATGCCGGATCGGTGGTGGATGTACTCGAAGGGCTGGACGGCCGACTGGCAGTGCAACACGAAGGGCGTATAGTCGCCTCCCAGGAAGCGCCGCCCCGTCCGAGTATCCTGCGCAGCTTCGGCACGAGGACTGTACACACGACTGTTCCCAGCCGCTACACCAACGGTGTAATCAGAAGGTCGGAGGACGAAGTGGCGCTAATGGGCACAATGCTCGAAGCGGAAAAACTCCGCGACCATGCTGACCGCAACGGCGCCGCAAAAGTTCACGAGACTGTGACTCCGCGATCCAGAAAGCCCACCCCACTTCAGACGGCGAGATGGAAGGCGGTGCAGAAGGCGAAACGCAAGGGGCTGTCCATTCGTGGGATCGCCCGTGAACTGGGCATACATAGAGAAACCGTGAGGAAGTACATGAATGCTGAAAGACCACCCATGGCGCGCGCAACGTCGGAAGTATCGTAATCTGCTAGCATGGCAATCCACCGAGATGACATTTTCCCTTGACACTTAGGCGGACATTTTCCCTGAGCTTCGACACAACATGCGAGCCCTGCCCCTTGCGATCCCGTTGCCCAGTGAAGCTGGACCGGCGTGCGGGGGCCTACGTCCTCAAGGCGGACCTGGTGAAGGTGAACATCGAGCGGCGCCGGAGGGCCGAGGCCACCGAGGAGTGGCGCAAGCGGTATGACATAAGGGCTGGTATCGAGGGAACGAACTCCGAGCTGAAGCGCGCCCACGGGCTTGGGCGCTTGCGGGTGCGAGGGGGCCGTCGGGTGCGGCTTGCCGTCTACCTGAAGGCGTTGGCGTGCAACTTCAAGCGGATGGTCCATGCACTGAGGTGGACCCCAAAAACTGGACAGGTGGTTAAGCTACAGTCAGGCTCCTAGAAAGACGTAGGCGAAAGGAGCATGAGATGAAGCAATCACGCAGGAAGCACGGTAGGGCGTTCAAGGCCAAGGTAGCCTTGGCAGCTCTTCGAGGAGATCAGACCATCTCGGAGCTTGCCAGCCGGTTTGAGATTCATCCGACGCTGATCCATACCTGGAAGAAGCAACTGGTCGAGAGTGCGCCGCAGCTGTTCAGGCCCGGGCATGGACAGCAAGGCATGGGCCAAGAGGAGTTGGTAGCCAAGCTCTACCAGCAGATAGGTCAACTGACGGTGGAGCGGGATTTTTTGTCAGGGAGGTCCGGTCCATGAGTCGCCATGAAAGGCGAGCTATGATTGACCGGGGCCACCATGAGTTGTCGGTGGTCAGGCAGTGTGAGCTGCTGGATATCAGCCGGTCGTCAGCCTACTACAGCCCCGTTCAGGCTGACGAGTACGAGTTGGAGTTGATGGGACTGGTTGACAAGCAGTACCTGCTGACGCCCTTCTACGGCTCAAGGAAGATGGCCGTCTGACTCAGGGGTCAGGGACACCAGGTCAACAGGAAGCGGGTTCAGAGGCTGATGCGACGGATGGGCATCGAGGCCATCTACCGCCGACCGAGGACCACCATGCCGGATTCAGGACACAAGGTGTATCCCTACCTGCTCAGAGGCCTTGAGATCGATAGAGTCAACCAGGTGTGGGCAGCAGACATCACCTACATCCCGATGGTCCATGGGTTCATGTACCTGGTGTGCGTCATGGACTGGCACAGCCGGTACGTGCTGTCGTGGAGGCTGTCCAACACACTGGAAGCCGACTCCTGCGTTGATGCATTGGAGGAGGCGTTGAGCAGGGACCTGCCTGGGGTATTCAACACGGACCAAGGGAGTCAGTTCACCTCTGAAGCCTTCACCTCGGTACTGGTGGCTCATGGAGTGAGGATCAGCATGGACTCAGTAGGCAGCTACATGGACAATGTGTTCGTGGAGCGGCTGTGGAGGAGCGTGAAGTACGAGGAGGTGTATCTGAAGGCGTACGAGAGTGTGGCAGAGGCCAGGGCCGGAATTGGAGCTTACCTGAGATTCTACAACAGCGAGCGCCCTCACCAGACCCTCGACTACAGAACTCCGGCCCAGGTGTTCGAGGAAGGAACCAGGTACACCAGTCTGAGGTGAGCCTCACCCCGGAACTGGTGCCCGCCTGACAATGGATTGGTGTGCTATACTCTAGCTTAACAAGCCTCGATTCCTGTCCAAAGGATTGGGTCCACTTCAATATATTGTGGTCGGGCTCATATACTGGCTGGTTTCGTATCTGTTATCCCGGCTTGGCGGAGCGGCGGAAACCCGATTAGGACTGGGCACCAGATAACGGACCAGGCTATAGAGAGGACCGGCACATGGCCAAGCAGAGTGGCAAAGAGATACTCCACCTAGAGAAAGTGGTGAAACGCTACGGCGATTTCACTGCTCTGAAAGAAGTCGACGTCTCAGTGATCAAGGGCGAGGTAGTCGTCATCATCGGGCCTTCTGGCTCAGGCAAATCGACCCTGCTCAGGACCATAAATCAGCTCGAGCGACACGATTCCGGCCAGATCGTCGTTGACGGCGTCGAGCTGACGGACGACGCCCGCACTCTCGCCAAGATACGGGCCGACACGGGGATGGTCTTTCAGCAGTTCAACCTCTTCCCGCACCTCACCGTCATGCGCAACATAACACTCGCGCCGCAGAAGGTCCGCCATATGCCGCAGAAGCAGGCGGAGGAGCTCGCGCTCCAACTGCTGCGCCGCGTAGGTATACCTGAACAGGCGGAGAAATACCCCGGCCAGCTCTCAGGCGGCCAGCAGCAGCGCGTCGCCATCGCCCGCGCTCTCGCGATGAACCCCAAGCTGATGATGTTCGACGAGCCCACCTCCGCGCTCGACCCGGAGATGATCAACGAGGTCCTCAAGGTGATGGGCGAGTTGGCTGCGTCCGGTATGACCATGATCTGCGTTACCCACGAGATGAGCTTCGCAAGGAACGTCGCCGACCGCGTGATCTTCATGGATGAGGGCGAGATAGTCGAAGTCGGAACCTCTGAGGAGTTCTTCACCAGCCCGCGAGAGTCCCGCACCAAACTCTTTCTAAGCAGGATCCTCACCCAGTAATTTGCTACTCCAACCCAATCTCCCCTGTAGCAAAGGGCTAGAGGGCCCCGGCCCATTCGTCCTGAGCTTGTCGAAGGCTATTCCTAAGGGCATCGCGAAGGCGCACTCCAGCCAAAACGGCATCAACCGATGTGTTCAGGCTGTCCGAACTCCAGCGAGGGCCCAACTCCCTAACGGGTTCCTACGACCTGCTGGCGCCGGGGATATCACGGCGGTGGAAAAGGTAGAAGGCCAGTCCGCCCAAGACCAGAACGTAGGCCGCAAGCACCAGAAAGGCGTGGAGCTCCCCTGGAGCATCCCCTTGAGTGGGGCCGGCGAAGCCCTCTGCATCTCCACCACTCTTGAAGACGCCGATATTATAGACCAGCAGGAAGTCCGCCACGTTCTGGAACCAGTCGAAGAGATTGATGAAGATGCCTAGGAAGATCTGCTCCTGTTGGCAACCAGCAAAAGTGGGACACTTTTGTTAAGGAGAGATCAGGGGGAAATGGCAGTGTTGTAGGACTCCCTGAGCAGGTGGTTGTAGCGTTTGCGGCTGGCTAGGGTCTGAGCTTTCACCTCACTTCTCTTGATCAGGATTCCTTCCCGTCTCCCGTGGAGGACGTCATCCGGGGTCACGTTGCCAAGGGCTTTGTGATAGCGGCGGTTGTTGTAGTAGTCCACGAATCCAGCGATAGCCACCTCCAGATCACCAGGCACTTCATACGGGACCTGGTTCACCTCGTGCTTGATGCTCTGATGGTACCGCTCCAGTTTCCCGTTGGTTTGAGGATGGTAAGGCGCCACCAGGATATGACGGATTCCTATCAGGTTCAGGTAATCGCGGAAAGCCCTGGATACGTAGCCCGATCCATTGTCACTCAGCAGTCTGGTCCGGTCCTCCAAGGGCACTTCTGTCATACCTGTGACATCAACGGCTAGCTGGAGCACCTGGATCAGGGAATCAGCTGTCATGTCCAGTTGCAGCTTCCAGGCCAGGATGGACCGGGAGTAGTCGTCCATCACGGTCACCATGTAGTAATAGCCCCACCCCCTCACTCTGAAGTACGAAGCATCGGTAGCCCACATCTGATGCGGTCCGGTGGTCTTTCGCTGGTACTCTTTACCAGCAACAAGCTGAATCTCGGGAGGTTTGACAAGCCCTTCCCTCTTCAAGATGCGGTACACTGTCGACCCACCCACCGATAGCCTCAAGTGGTCTGTGACCCAAGTGGCCAGTTGCCGGCTACTCCACTCTGGAGACTCCCTGGCCGCCGCCAATACTGCGGCCTCCTCTGGTGAGCTAAGCCTGTTCCAGGGGACCCGGGTAATGGCGGCAGGGCATTCTTGCTTCCCTTGCAGTTCACGGGCCCGCCACCGGTAATAGGTGCTCCTGGGCACCTGCAGTTGGGCGAGGAGCCTCCGTTTTCCCCATTGGGTCTGTTCCACCCGGATTATGACGTTCGACCTCTCCTGGGCGCTCATGTGCCGGTGCCCTCGTCCAAAGTCGGGATGGCCGTTTTTTTGAAACGGTGGACCTCCAGGGAAAGGTCGGCAACCAGTTGTTTCAGATCGTAGTTCTCCCGCTTGAGGTGTTCAATCTCCTGACGGGTGGCGTCTCTCACCGTGTCTCTGGTGAGACGCTCTTTCCCCGCTTCCATAAATTCCTTGGTCCAGGCATAGAATACGCCCGGCTTGATCCCCTCTCGTCGGCAAAGGTCACTAACGGTCACCTCCCGACGGAACCCTTCCAGAACGATGCGGATCTTGTCTTCCGGGGCGTACTTCCTGCGGGTTTTGGTCCGGACCTGCCGGATGAAAGTCTTGGTCTCTTGAGTTAGGGTCTCTGCAGCTTGGGCTTGACCCGTGTTGCTCTGGGACACTTCTGGCTCCTTTCTCGATGCAGTAAATCTACACCCTGCACCAGGAGTCCAACCCCACCACCACCCTCATGTTTCTCTCCCCTTAAATGTGTCCCATTATCGCTGAACGCCTACAATGTGGGCTTTTCTTGCGTTTAGGGCCGTCCGCCTAGTCCGGCCTATTGCCGCTGACCTCGGCCTCTCCAAGGTGAAGCGTCGGTCGAAGAAGTCCACGACGGGTACCCACTATAGCGGCTGGCGCGCGTATGGTGACGGGCTGCGTTTCCCGATTGGTATTCGCCGAGAGCGGTATTTGGTGGCGGGTTCTGGCCTAATGACGCCGCCTCTATCTGGCCCACGCCAGCACCCGAATGTCCTAAAGAAGTGGCGCGTTCTATTCCGTTCTGAAAACTACTTCGGAATAGTTGGGAACTGAAACGTGGAATCTTTGAGGTAGGAAGTGTCGAAACCACCTCATCATAGTTTGCCAGTCGGTACTCGGGTCCCGGTCCTGTGGATATTGAGGCAACGCCCTGAGGAAGTCTCGCACAGCTCCGAACGAACGCGGTTTAGCAAGGAATTGATCTATCTGGTGAACAACCGGCATTTGCAGCATATGAGGTGGTACCCAAAAACTAGACAACTGGCTAAGAGAGAGTCCAGCTCCTAAAATAACCGGCAACTAACCGACGTGGAGGAGCAGGACATGAAGCAGACGAGGAATAAGCACAGTCCGGCGTTCAAGGCCAAGGTGGCCCTGGCCGCCCTTGCGGGGGAAGAGACCATCGCCCAGCTGGCCAGCCGATTTGAGGTCCATCCCAGTCAGATTCACGCCTGGAAAAGGGCCCTGGTGGAAGGAGCCCCGGAGCTATTTGCCACCAATCAGAAATCCCAGGAGAAAGCCAAGGAAGCTCAGATTAACCACCTCTACCGGCACATCGGCCAGCTGAAGGTGGAACGCGATTTTTTGTCGGAAAGGTCCGGTCTATGAGTCGCAGCATACGGCGAGCCATGATAGACCGAGACCACCAGCAGCTGTCTTTGGTGCGTCAATGTATCCTGCTGGACGTCAGCCGGGCCTCGGTGTACTACCGGCCGGTACCGACCAGGGCAGAAGACCTGGAGTTGATGGCCCTGATGGACCGTCAGTATTTGAAGACCCCCTTCTACGGCTCCAGGAAGATGAAGGCCTGGCTGCTGCAACAGGGCTATCTGGTGAGCCGAAAAAGGGTTCGAAGGCTGATGCGGTTGATGGGTCTGGAAGCGATCTACCGGCGTCCCAACACCAGCAAACCAGCGCCGGGACACCGGATCTTTCCCTATCTGCTGAAGGGAGTGGAGGTTAATCGGGTCGACCAGGTCTGGGCCGCGGACATCACCTACATCCCCATGGCGAAGGGCTTCCTGTACCTGGTGGCCATCATGGACTGGCACAGCCGGCACGTGCTGGCCTGGAAGCTCTCCAACACCATGGACACCAGCTTCTGCGTGGCGGCGTTGGAGGAAGCCCTGGGTAAGGGACGACCGGAGATATTCAACACCGACCAAGGGAGTCAGTTCACCAGTGAGGCCTTTACCCAGACGTTGCAGGAGCAGAGGGTCCAGGTCAGCATGGATGGTAAGGGTAGGTACCTGGACAACATCTTCGTGGAGCGGCTGTGGCGGAGCATCAAGTACGAGGAGGTGTATCTGAAAGCTTACCAGACCGTCGCCGAGGCCCGAACTGGGATCAATGCCTACCTGGAGTTCTACAACCGGCAGAGGCCTCACCAGGCTTTGGGCTACCGGACCCCAGCAGAGGTGTACCAACATGGCCAGGAAGAAAGGGGAGCAGCAGCTGAAGAAGCAGGGCTGCCATCGGGCTTGGTGAAACCTAGCGCAGGGGTGGGAGACTCTCTTAATTTAGCCCTCATGCTGTCTTAATAATGGGGTCCACCTTAGTTCTTCCACTATCGTCAAGAGCCGGATCCTACGCCCATCGAAGAGCTCATCGCTCATAAAGTTCATGGACCAGCTCTCATAAACCCCCTCAGCCACTGGCCGCTCTACACGCCTTTGGCAGGATACGTGCCGCCTGGGCTTCTTGGTCCGGAGCATCAGACCCTCCTGGCGATACAGCTTGTAGACCCGCTTGTGGTTCACTGCCCACCCCTCCCGCTGAGGAGGCCGTGGAGACGCCGGTAGCCATAGCGTACACGGTCCTGAGCCAGGTCTCTGAGCCTGACCCTTAATACAGCCTGCTCATCTGCCACACTCTGGTACCGGTGGGAGACCCTGTCCAAGGTCAATACCTCGCAGGCTAGGCGCTCACTTATGCAGTAGGCGACCTGCAGATATTCTGCCCGGGGCCGCAGCTGAGCAGGCTTCAAGGCTTTTTCGCAGCACATCCTGGAGCATCTGCTTGTCCAGACTGAGGTCTGCCACCAACTGCCTCAGCTTCCTGTTCTCCTCTTCCAGGACCTTGAGCCTCCTTACCTCTGCCACTCCCCAATCCCAGGCACTGTAGCATGTACACTCTCAAACGCTTTCCGAGCTCGTTCTGGGTTCGGCAGAAGATGATCTAAGTCAGCAAACATTACAGCCCTGGACTTTTGCACTTCCCTCAGCCCCCGCAATGGCTACTTCCACCAGCCCCATTAATGATAAAATGAACGGGCTATGACAGCCAAAAGGACCAAGAACACCGTCCGAACGGCAGGAAATGCGCCAGCGTTCACCGGCGTTGTCCGCAGATGTGGGTAGGGCGACCCGCAGGGTGAACGAAGACGACAACGCGGACGCAATCGTGATTGTGGGCGAGATCTGCACGACGATGAAGCGGCTGCTGGGTTGATTCGGACCGTCCTGCTCATCGCGGCCGCGGCTCTCGCCGCACTGGCCCTGACCGGGTGTGAGCGTTTGTTCCCCGACGTCGAGGACTGGATCGCCGACTCGGAGACGCTCGCACGACGCTTCGACGCGCGCCTAGGCGACATGAAGGAGTGCGTCGAGGAGGACAACTGCGACGAGGCGCTTGATACGGAGAGAGGCGCCTTTGCCATGTGCTCGTGGGTCGCATCGCGTGGGGAGCTTGCTCCGGAGGGGTTCGAGGCGGCGGAGTGGCGGCGGTTCGACGTCCTCTGCGAGGGTCTGGAGGGGGTGCTGGGGCTACCGAAGGCTGACGCCCTCGGGGGCATCAAGGACCTCCAGGCTGAGACGGACCGCATCAGTGAGGGAATCCGAGACGACATCGAACCCCGAGAGCGGGAAGATCTGCGATAGTTGGGTTTCACCAACCGCTGGGTTTCGTAATCGGGCCTTGGGCGTCTGAAAGCCTGCCTGGGAAAAGGCTTACTCTCAACGGTCCTTGCCGGAGCGGCCTGTACCAGGAGGCCGCCTTGTGAAGGTCGAAGCTCCGCCTGCGGCTTGGGTCGAAGACTCCGACCTGCTTGCGCAGCCTGTCCTCGCCATCATGATGGGAGACCCCAAGTCGGAGTCGTTGGGGTCACCACAGCCATCTCGTATCCATTCTCGAAACCGTCCAGCAGCAGGTAGGATGCGAGATCTACGTCGGACCCCGGCATCTTCACCTAGACCCGCGTCGGCTATCGGATGCCGAAGGGGGAAGGGCAGGGAGAGGCGGAGGCGTAGTAGGTCGCCGTTAGGGCCAGCGTGACACCCCTACGTTCCTCCGCCCCAACACTTCACAACACAGAGATCGCGAGGCCCCGGTGGGTTGACAGGCTGCCCAACCACATCTCGAAAATGGTGGTATCTACCGTACGCGTTGGTGGGCCAGAGGGGACAATACGCAGAACTCAGCCTGTCTTTGAGCTTCGCCTTGTATTGAGGTTAAAAAGTGGGCTAATTACCCCGCTATGGCCACACCCGCTCAACATGTTCTCCTCCGAATGTGCTCACCAAATGCACTTCGTCTATGTTGGACAGATGGGAGGTATCAAAGCCGCCAATGGCTCTAGCGACTACTTTCGCGTCAAAGTCAACATGGTCGTCGAGAAGAAGTACCGTCCTTGAAGCACCCATGTCCTTGGCTAGCCCTAACTGAGCGTTCGCCCTACCTTTTCCTTTTAGAAGATTGACCACAGCCGCTTTGAGGGCCGGCTCGGACCAATAACCTTCGAAAGGGTATACACCTATGCGTAGCGAGTTGCCTTCGCCGGAGCTCTTTAGCAACAGCAACGGATGCGGCGGAAAACGCCTTTCCAGTGTCTCTGGGTCAATTCCCATAGGCTGTTTTGTTGTGTCCTTGGGCCAGTGGCTAAAGCAGGCTGCGAGACTTGGGCCGATGTCCTCTTGCTCACCTTGTTCTAGATTCTCGGCAGCTCCCTGCACAGCCCTCTGTAAGCAATCCACGAGGGTCTTTCTCTGAACTTGGCCAAACGTATACCTCGGCAAATGAGCCAGCCAATATTTCCCTCGCAGCTTACCTTCGAGCTTCGTGTTAACGTCTTCAACTAACTTGTGCCAATTGCCATGCTGGCTCTCTCCCTCGGGAAAGACCAGAGACTTGACCTCTAGTGCAATCCATTCCTCATTACTGTCAGCACGATGCGCCACAAACTCCCAGATGCCCTTATTAACCTTAACCAACTCAGGATATTTCTCTTCAGCGCGTATGAAAGCCCATTCATCACCCTGATGGCCTCCCAGCCACGTCAGGTAGATTTTGGCGCATGTCTTCTCGTTATAAATCTGTTGTTTACTGTTCATAGGGCTCCATGACCTCAATTCCGTCCATCAAGAGCTTGCGAGCCTCTTCTCGTTTCGGGCAATCCGATGCTCCCAGTCTCCTGCCCATCCCTGCTCTAGGGCGAACCGCGATAGCGTAACAGCTTCCGCAAAGTTCTTCTGCTTTTCGCGGATGATCGCCAGTTGTGTGTACCCTGTATGCCCAGGCAGTAGTTCTCCTGGATATTTGCGTTCCCAAGACTCAGCAACCTTGGGCGCAAGCTCTATCTGCCCTTCGCAGGCTACGATGGCAGAATCAAGCGCCTGACTATCGCGATGCGGCGGGATGCCTCCAAACTAAGCCGCCGGCCCTATGGGAGTCACAGATCAAGCAGAATCCGCAAGCGGTCTTCTACGACGTTCATCGTGGTCCCATAGACCGAGCCCCACGGGGCGATGAGTCGTTCCCTTGATATCGACCGGACATCCTCGCACTTTATGAAGCTTGGTCGCCTCACCCCACCTTCCGGCGGACCTACAGGCACGTGGAACGGGATGCCCCTGGCCGTCGTCGTGACAGGCAGGACCACAACGAGTCCGGCCGGCCCGTGATTGAAGGTATCGACGGACACTACCAGAGCTGGGCGTATACCCGCCTGTTCATGCCCTCGCGTCGGGTTCAGATTTACCTCCCAAATTTCTCCCCGGGACGGAAGCGGCGAAGTCACTCGTTACCCTCTAGGTCGTCAGCGAGGGTGCTCTCCCACATGCGCCGCTCCTCCTGTTCTTTGGCCCATACGTCTGGTTGGGCACGGAGAGCCGCATACGCATCGTTGGCACGTTGAAGCACCAACTGGCGCCTGTACTGCTCCACAGCCCTGGCGACTAGCCACTGCATGGACTGTTTCGACTCTCTCGCGAGCTCTTGTATGATCGCTCGTGTCTCAGATGTCACCCGAACGGTGGCCGCAGGCATTGCTACGTCTCCTGTACATCATTTTGTATACTATATTGTAGACAAAAGATTGAAGAATATCAACAGAGCCAAGTAAGCGGTGAGGCTGTGGGGCTTTGCACCAAAAGTCCAACGCTTCTTTCCCACCCACCCTCCCAGAGGTTTTATCCAAAGGGGGACACCCCCTTGAACCCCCGACAGGGAACCCAGGTTCCCTGTACTTTCCTAGGGTTTTTGTGCAAAGCGGTGAGGCTGGGGGACTCGAACCCTGACCTGGCGAGGGACAACCGCTCACTCTTCTCTCAGGTCCTCCAGCCGCTCCAGGAACTCCGGATAGCTGGATGCGCCGGCCACGACGCCGATGAACTCTCCCACGTCGGGGAGCAGGGAGCGCAGCTCCTTAAGTTGGTCGGCGATAGGGCTTATCGAGGCGGGGTTTTCGGCGTAGGTCCCGTTGAATGCGAAGTAGGCCTGGTTTATCTTGCGGATGTGGAAGCCGTTTTCGACGAAGACCAGACGGCGCGCCTCCATGTAGGCCTCCGCTTCCTCGATCTTGCCCTGGGCCAGCAGCTCGTCGACCCGGAGCCGGGTCTTGCGCATCTCCTCGTCAAAGTCGAAGGCCGTGGGGTCCTCGTCGTCGACTATGCTTGCTTCTTCTTCCGGCTCTATATCGTTGGCATCGAAGCCGAGCTTGGCATAGGCCAGGCCGCCCAGCTCCCGCCCGGCTACATCTGCCGTGGTCTCGTTAAGCGTAGTCATGTTGCGGCCTGAATTGAAGTTCTGGCCCAGGGGGCGGAAGAAGAAGTAGTGGTGCAGCCACTCATGGGCCATAGTGGAGAGGGTGCGCCGGAGGTCGCTGGAGTTGGGTATGATGGCAGGATAGGTGGCTATCCCACCAATGCTTGTTACCAGGGCGGAGAGGTTCTGCTTTTCGAAGACCCTGTCTTCCAGCGCCTCCCTGTCATCCAGCGTTACGCTGGTTCTGAGAAGGACGTTGTTGAGCCTGTCGATGCGGTCTCTGGGCGAGGTCACCAGCAGTTTGGGGGTGCTGTCGAAGCGCAGGTCCACGGGAGGAAAGATCAACCCTACTCGAGAGGAGAAGCCAAGGTCGCCTAAGATGGAGCTGATGGCGGACTCCAGGGTCTCCTCCACATCCTCTCTCAGGGCGCTGCGCCTTTCGGCGAGATCAGACAGCGTGGCCTTGAGGTCTTCAATCTCCTCTTGGCCCGCCTTACCGCCTATGATGGACTCGTCCAGCCTGTGTTGAAAATCGCGGATGTCGCTGTTTAAGCTAAAATACTCCTGCACCTTCTTCAGCCTTACCTCGTCGGAGAGGGAGGCCCAGGGCAGGCTCCGGCCGGTTTTATTAAGCCACTTGTCCAGGAAGTTCCTCGCCTCCCATCCCACGAGGTCGTAGAGATACGGCGACGCCAGCTCTTCGACGGGACTGAGGTTAAAGATGTCGCCTCTCAGGAGCAGAGGGGAGAGCACCAGCAGGACTAGCACGAATCTTTTGAGAAACCTACGTATCATGGAGGAACGTATCTAATAGGATGAGGCGTACCGGTTTTATGGGAGTGAAGTCTGCTAGATTAGACGTCAAACTTTTTCAATGCGCTTTCAGAAGAGTAGACCAATCGCAATGTTTACATCGCCGAGGTTCGCGTTATTCCTGGGGTTGCTCTCTGTGGCCTGCGTAGCGGTTGCCTGCGGTGGAGGGGGGAACCCCACGCCCCTTCCGGTCTCATCCGAGGCGCTACTGCCCGGCGCCCCAGCACCTGGGGACTCCCAGGAGTCCGGGCAAACCCCGTGGGTGCGGGAGCGGGTTGAAGCCGTCATTCGATTATATAACATAGCCCCCGCGGGGCAGCAGTGGATGAGAGGCTACGACCTGCGCCAGATGGTGGGGCAGCCCGGATGGTTTGGCAGCCTGGGCTACGATAGCTGGGCGGGAGTGGGACAGGCCATACCCCACATCGTGCTTCATGAGCTGAGTCACTCCTACTACGGGGCCTTCCCCATTTCCGGTCGAGCCGATCTAGCGTGGCAGAAGTCGCCCGGCCAGGAGGTCTCGCCCGCTCTGGCCCAGTATCACAGCGACCTGGCGACCTTCATGGCCCAGCCTCCGGACAGCTATGAACCCTTGAGAGAGCGGTTCCGCAACCTTCCCAACCTGTCTAAAGAGGAGGACCCGGACCTGTTTCACCTGGGGGAGGCCGGCTTGATGTACATGACGGCGGCGAACCTAAACCTTGCCCCGCCCATCTTGCGCAAATACTTCGACCAGTTTATCCAGGAGGGCGAGGTCCAGACCTGGCGGGAAGCCATAACCTGGTATCTGGGGCTCTCCGACGATGATAAGAAGGTGGCCGATAGGTACATAGGGATACCACACTTCCCCCTTGGGAGGTATCGGGCGCTGAAGCCTGAAGAGCGTACTCACCTGCCACCGCACATCCAGGATATTCTCCAGGCCGAGGAGCGGCAGAGGCTGGTGGACTTTGCCCAGCAGTTCGACCTCATAAAGGCCAACGAGTTCAGCCTGGTGGATGCCGCAGCAATAGACAGAGGCTTCGAGTTTTGGCGAAACTACCTCCGGGAGATGCGGGACCTCCACAAGAAGCATCCCGAGATTCTTGAAGTCGTTCCAGACTCCAGGGGGCCTCAGCTAAGGAGGGCCCTGGATACCTTTATCCAGGCGGAGAAGCTCTCGGAAGAGGAGCAGGCGGACTTCTTCGGGGACAAGATGGGGGACCCCCTGCTGCTGGACTTCATGGTGCTGCTGAAGGCCGGCACCCTCGTCGAGCTTTTCGGTGAGGCAGAGGAGGATGGCCCCATCGAGTCGTTGGAGGGGGTGATCAACAGGTATAGCCGCAAGCTGGCCTCCTACGCTAAAGAGATGAATGCCGTGCTGGAGGTGGGCCGAAAGAACCCTGATAAGGCGGCTCGAAGGCTGGAGAAGTTCCTGGGGGGGCTAAGCGATGAGCAGCAGGATCAGGACCTAGCCGTCATCTTCGATCTCCTAAGGGACTCCGATAGGGTTGTCGCCAAGAATGTGGCCAACCGCATGAGTGACCAGGCCATTCTCCGTATGCTCGAAAACAAGGCCTCTGCGGTGCGCAACAACATAGGGGAGGAGCGGCTTCTTCTTGCGCTAAAGATAACGCCCCAGCATGAGCTCAGTGATATAGCCGCAGGTATTAGGAAGCTTTTGGATGAGACCTCTGGCAACTTCCAGATAGACCGGCCCTTCACCAACATGGCCTTTAGGGTAATCGCCGATGTAGGTGAGAGGAATTTCCAGGATGGCCTCTTTGTGGTAGGGGAGTCCGGTATTCCTCTGGTGGACTTCGTAGGGCGCTTCCCAGAGGAGGCCGTTGCCATCCTCTCCTCCAACGTGGAGGAGGCGGCCCGCCTGGTGTCGAATCTGGAAGGATTTGCCCACGCTCCTTGGGGGATCGTCCACGCTATCATCTTCGCGGAGCCGGAGCTGGCGGGCCGGATTGTGGTGGAGCTGGGGCGCCAGAGCAGCGACGCCCTGGTGGCCGAGTCGCTGATCGTCTTCGCCTTCGACGCGGAGCGGAAGGCGGCGAACCCGGACCTCAGGATATCCTTGGAGAAGGACCTGGAGTTCGTTGAGTACTTGGTGGACACTCAGGGGCCCCAGTGGGTGCAGGGCTACCTGGAGGCGGCCCTCCGCAAGTACAACGATGAGGTGAGGCGGAATCGCATAGACGCCGACTTCATCGTCCAGTACCGCGCCACTCTGAAGGAGATGTTCTTCCTGGAGCCTGACCCTGACGTGAGGGCGTCACTGGAGCAGGTGTTCAACAGGGCTTATGAGGGAACGGGACTGTACGCGTTGTAGGCGGACGATGGGCCCAGCCTTCCGTCCTTCCCCCCTTACCGTACCTATGCTATACTGCTGCCTACCCTTCTTGCAGTAGAGGCAATACCCCAGATGCCCGCCATCATAGAGGTCATACCCAACGGGACCATAACCACCCCCAAGGGCTTCAAGGCCGGCGCCACCTACGCCGGTCTGAAGACCTACGCCGCCGACAAGCTGGACCTGGGACTCCTCTACTCCGACGCTATCTGTACTGCGGCGGGCACCTTCAGCACCAACAAGGTGGTCTCGCCCTCTGTTACCGTCACCCGACAGCACATAGCGTCTGGGCAGGTCAGGGCAATCGTCGCCAACAGCGGGTGCGCCAACGCCTGCGTTGGGGAGCCGGGCCATAAGGATGCCGAGGAGATGACCTCCCTGGCCGCCCGGCAGTTGGGAATTGCGCCCGAAGAGGTGGCCGTTTGCAGCACCGGCATCATCGGCGTGGAACTGCCCATGGCCCTGGTACGCCAGGCCATCAGCAAGGTCGATCCCTCTCCTGAAGGTGGGCATTACCTGGCCCGGGCCATCATGACCACCGACACCAATCCCAAGGAGATGGCCGTCTCCCTGAAGCTGAACGGCAGGACCGTCACCATAGGCGGCATCGCCAAGGGCTCAGGGATGATCCATCCTAACATGGCCACCATGCTCTGCTTCCTGGCCACCGACGCCTCGGTGGAGGCCGGGTACCTTCAGGAAGCGCTGCGGAACACTGTAAACGCATCCTTCAACATGATCGACATCGATGGAGACCAGAGCACCAACGACTCGGTGATCCTTCTGGCCAACGGAGCAGCCGAGGGTGAAGCTATTACTGCCGGGACCCCCGCGGCTGAGGCCTTCCAGGAGGGACTGACGTATCTGTGTATCGGCCTGGCCAAGGAAATAGCCAGGGACGGCGAGGGCGCCACCAAGCTCATCGAGGTCACGGTGGAGGAGGCAGAAAGCATCGATGACGCCCGTATCGCCGCCAGATCCGTGGCCAGCTCTCTGCTGGTGAAGGCGGCGGTCCACGGCAATGATCCCAACTGGGGCCGTGTCATGATGGCCCTGGGGAAGAGTGGCATCGAGATGGAGGAGGCCGGGGTTGGCCTCTACCTGAACGAAATCTGTATAATGGAAGGCGGCAGGCCCATCCCCTACTTTCACGATGCGGTGGTGGCCGCCATGAGCGCCCCGGAGGTTTCATTTCGCATCAGCCTGGGCCTGGGAGACGCCACCGCCACTGCCTGGGGTTGTGACCTAACAGAAGAGTACGTGACCTTCAACTCCGCCTACACTACCTAATTCTCGAACGGACTTTGCATGGAACCTCAGATCCGCCCAGAAGAAGAGACGCCTTTCCCTGAAGCCCTTTCCCTTCAGGGGAATATCGCCGTCCGTTCGGCTACCTGGGGGGATGTTCCCGCCATTGCCAGGATTCAGAACCAGGGCATCGAGGATGGAATAGCTACCCTCGACCGCCAGGCACATACCCTGGAGGAGGAGCAAGAATGGTTCCGGGCCCATGGGCCAGTGGAGCCTATTATAGTGGCCACCCTGGGCGAAACCGTCATTGGCTGGGCCTCACTGAGTCGCTTCCTGGACCGCAGAGGCTATGAGCGAGTCAAGGAGCTCTCCATCTATGTGGAGAGGGAGTGGCGCGGTCAGGGCGTGGGAAGCGCCCTCCTGGATAGCCTGATAGAGCGGGTACGCCAGCTTCCCATATACAAGATCGTGCTCAACGTGCTGCCGGCCAACGCCAGGGGTATTGCCCTCTACCGCAAGTTCGGGTTCAGGACAGTGGGAGTCTGGAGGAACCAGGGCTGGGTCGAAGGCGGCTGGACGGATACCATACTGATGGAGAAACATCTGGATGTGCCCTCACGGGACCGGAGTGTCGGCGTCCCCGCGCAGGTTGAGGGGAGTGAGGAATCCTCCTCACAAAGCCTTAAGCTGGATAGGCCGCTTGTGGTCAAAGTGGGCGGAAGCGCCCTGGGGGCCGACGACACCTACTTGTCGGACCTTCTCGCCCTCCAGAACAAGGGTGTTCCTCCCGTGGTGGTCCATGGTGGAGGAAGCATAATATCCGACTGGATGATAAAGCAGGGGGTGAGGCCTCGCTTTGTGAAGGGCCTCAGAGTCACCGACGCCGCCAGTCTGGACGTGGTAGTGGCGGTGCTGACGGGACTGGTCAACAAAAACATAGTCGCCTCCATCATCGCGCTGGGAGGCAAGGCAGTGGGAATCAGCGGAGTGGATGGAGGAATGCTGTACGGGAAGGTAAAGGACCCGCAGCTGGGAATGGTGGGCGAGATAACAGAGGTCGCCCCCAGGCCCATACTCGACATCCTGGCCTCTGGGACCATACCCGTCATAGCTCCCCTGGCCATCCAAAAGGACAAGAGTTTGCCCCAGGGATGGCGGCTGCTGAACGTCAACGCCGATACCGCCGCCGGGGAGATTGCCGTGGCCCTGGATGCGGAACGTCTCGTATTCCTAACGGACGTTGAAGGGGTCCTCGACTCCTCTAAACGGCTGATACCTAGGATCACGCCACGGCAGACCAGGGGTCTGGTAGACTCCGGCGTGGTAGCCGGAGGCATGGTGCCTAAGGTAGAGGCCTGTTTAAGGGCCTTGGAGAAAGTCTCCTTCGCTCAGATTATCGACGGACGCAGGCCGAGGGCACTTGCGGATTCTCTGGAAGGTAAAGCCCTGGGATCCAGAATAGGATAGGAGCTCATATGTCTTCCAACATCGGAGGTAACGGAGGTCAACCCCCCTTCTCCATTGATTTTGAGACAGAGGGTATTCCTCCTGCCCTGGGCAGCATAGTCAAGTGGGGCCTGGTGGCCATCGCCGTCATCCTCCTCATTGTTTTCCTCAACTTTGCCCGCGGGGTATACACTAACCTGCTCTGGTTTGATGCCCTGGGGTACAGAAGCGTATTCGTCAAGATCTTGACCACGCGAATCTGGCTCTTCTTCGCTGGAGGCCTCGGATTCGGCCTTATGCTTGTGGCCAACCTATATTTCGCCAACAAGTACTCTCAGGGAGAGATAGGGCTGCCTCTACCAGAGAGCAGCAAGGCGCTTCTGCGTCGACTGATCTTTTGGGGGATGGTGCTGGCCGTGTTTTTCGTCAGCCTCATCTTTGGGACCGTTTTCCAGGGCCGTTGGGAGATATTCCTGCGCTTGATAAACTCCACCTCCTTTGGAGAGGTGGACCCGGTCTTTAGTAATGATATCTCCTTCTACGTATTCACCATGCCGGTCTTACACTTTCTGCAGGGATGGCTACTGGGCGCCGTCATCTTCATTATTCTCGCGGTTATAGGGCTGTACTTCTTGAACTACGTGCTGCGGGCCCTGCCCTTCTCCATCACTCCCGCTTTACGTGTTCACGTGTCCATCCTGGGCGCAATTCTCCTCTTTCTTATAGCTTGGGGCCACTACCTGGACAGATGGGAGCTTCTCCTCTCTTCTCAGGGAGCAGTCTTTGGAGCGGCTTACACAGATCTCAACGTGAGAAAGTGGGCACTTATAGCCCTGACGGTGATAGCGGTGGCCGCAGGGGGGCTGTTGCTGGCCAACGTTCGGTTCAAAGGCTTGAGGCTTATCGTTGGTGCTGCGGCTTTGTGGATCGTCTTCGCCATCCTATTGGGAGGCATATACCCTGCCATCGTCCAGCGTTTTAGGGTTACTCCCAGTGAGTTCACCAAGGAGGCTCCCTACATACAGCGCAGCATCGAGTTTACGCGAAAGGGCTTTGCCCTGGACCGCATCCAGGGTCAACCCTTCCCCGCAAAGGAGGTCTTGACCCAACTAGACCTGCAGCAGAACCCGGAGACTGTCAATAACATTCGCCTCTGGGACCACAGGCCCCTCAGGAACGTATACAACCAGATCCAGTTTGTCCGCCTCTACTACGCCTTCCCTGGTATCGACTCGGACCGTTACACCATCAACGGTGATTATCGCCAGGTGATGTTGGGGGTCCGGGAGATAGACCCGGAAAACCTTCCGCCTGAGGCCCAGGGGTGGGTGAACCGGAAGCTCCAGTATACTCACGGCCTGGGCGTCGCCATCAGTCCCGTCACCGATTTTACCGAGGAGGGTAAGCCCAATTTCCTGGCTCAGGACATACCGCCACAGGGAGTGCTGGCTCAGGAGGAGCCCCGTATCTACTACGGCGAGAACACCTTGGACTATGTTATAGCCAATACCAACATCGACGAGATAGATTTCCCTACGGGCCAGGACCTTCCCGCCCGCACCAAATATGAGGGCAACGGCGGCGTAAGGCTCAGCAACCTGCTACGCAAGATAGCCTACGCTTGGCAGTTAGGCGAGGTGAACGTCCTCATCAGCGGGGAAATCAACTCTGAAAGCGTCATTATGTATCGCCGGAGCATCCAGAACAGGATCGACTCAGTGGCCCCCTTCCTGACCCTCGACCAGGACCCCTACATAGTGGTGGCCGAAGTCGACGGCAAAAGCAGACTGTTCTGGATTCAGGATGCCTACACCACCACCGACCGATATCCCTACTCTGAACCCACCCTGCTGGGTGTCGACTCCTTTAACTACATGCGCAACAGCGTAAAGGTGGTGATGGACGCCTTGAATGGGTCCCTCGACTTCTATGTCTTCCACGTCGCCGATGAGGAACCCGAACCCATCGTCCGGACCTACCAGAGCATTTTCCCCGACCTCTTCAAGGACATGTCCGAGATGCCCCAGAGTCTGCAGGAGCACATTCGGTATCCCATAGACTTCTTTTCCATCCAGGCGGAGAAGTATCTCACCTTCCACATGTCAGACCCTCAGGAGTTCTACAATAGAGAGGACCAGTGGAGCTTACCGACGGAGCTCTTCTTTGGCGCCGTTCAAGAGATGGAACCCTACTATCTGATAATGAGGATTCCCGGTGAGGAGAGGGAGGAGTTCGTCCTGCTGCTGCCCTTCACCCCGAAGGACAGGCCCAACATGGTCGGCTGGCTTGCCGCCCGCAGCGACGCACCTAACTACGGGACTCTTATCTCCTTTGAATTCCCCAAAGACATACAGATCGATGGTCCTCAGCAGGTAGAGGCTCGTATCGACATCGACCCTGTGATCTCCCCGCAGTTCACACTGCTCTGCCAGTCGGGGTCAACATGTATTCGTGGCAACCTGCTGGTGATACCTATGGGTGAATCTCTGCTATACATAGAGCCCCTATATATACAGGCTGAGGCCCTGGACTTTCCGGAGCTGAAGCGTGTGATAGCCGTCACCAAAGACAAGGTTGTGATGGAGGACTCCTTGGCTAAGGCCTTGGCCAGGGTAGTGGGCCCTGGGGTGGCACTACCGCCCGAGCCCGGTGCGCCTCCATCAGGGCCTCCGGTGGTCATCCCAGAGGAGCTGCGAGAGTTCATCGATAGCCTGGGGGACGGCATACTGAGCCTGCAGGAGGAGCTGTCCAAACTGGAGGAAGCCCTGACGGGCCTGAAAGGCGCTGTAGAGGGCCGGTAGAGACTCTTTTGAGCCATGGAGCGCCAAGCTAGCGGAGCGTACAATCACCTCCAGCATTTGGTGATAGGGCCAGGAGTGATGATTGCGGGAAGGAGCAACCTGCATGACCAGTGACTGGAAGGCCTTGGAGAGCAAGTACTATATGTTCTGCGCCCGCAGACAGCCGATAGTGCTGGTGAAGGGCGAGGGCACCAGGGTTTGGGACGAGGCCGGCAAGGAGTACCTTGACTTCACGGGAGGGTGGGCCGTCAACAACATTGGCCACTCTCATCCAGTGGTGGCCGAGGCCATCGCAAAGCAGGCCAGCACCCTGATGCAGACCTCCAACCAGTTCTACACGGTGCCCCAGCTGCAGCTGGCCCAACTTCTGGTGGAAAACAGCTGCCTGGACAAGATCTTTATCGGCAACAGCGGCGCGGAGGCCAACGAGGGGGCCGTCAAGCTGGCCCGCAAGTATGGCAAGCTTTACCGCAACGGGGCCTACGAGGTCATTACCGCTCTTAACTCCTTCCACGGAAGGACTTTGGCCATGGTCTCGGCCACTGGCCAGCCCCACTACCAGGAGATATATCAGCCCATACCGGGCGGCTTCGTTAACGTGGAATACGATGACATCGACGCCATCAAGGAGGCCACCACGGAGAGGACCTGCGCAGTGATGCTGGAGCCCGTCCAGGGGGAGGGCGGCGTGAACATCCCTTCTCCTGAGTACCTCAAGCAGGTCAGGGAGTGGTGCGACCAGCAGAACCTTCTTCTAATCTTCGATGAGATCCAGACGGGCTTTGGCCGGCTGGGTACCCTCTTTGGCTATCAGAGCTTCGATATGGAGCCGGACGTCATCACTCTGGCCAAGGCCCTGGGAGGCGGCGCACCTATTGGGGCCTTTCTCGCCAAGGAGAAGGCATCGGTGCTTGAGCCGGGAGACCACGGTTCCACCTTCGGGGGCAACCCTCTGGCCTGCGCCGCGGCATACGCCTCCAGCAAATACATCATCGACAACGATATCCCCTCCAGGGCTCGGGAGATGGGCGCCCACCTGAAGGCGGGCCTGGAGGCTCTTAAGGCCAACCATGAGTTCATCTCAGATGTCCGAGGGATGGGGCTCCTCCTGGCCATGGAGTTCAACTCAGATATGACTCCGGCGGTGGTGAGCGCCTGCAACAATGACGGCCTGCTCCTCAACCCTCTGCGTCCCAACGCCATAAGGTTCATGCCTCCTCTGACTCTATCCGAGGAGGAGGCGGACAAAGCCCTGGATATACTGGATGCAGGCCTGGTAGCCGCCGCCAAGACGGCGCCCGTGTAGGAGGCGACGACTCTGTGGCTATCAAGAAGGTGGTGCTGGCGTATAGCGGCGGCCTGGACACCTCCGTCGCCATCCCCTGGATCCAGGAGAAGTATCAGGCGGAGGTGGTAACCCTCACGGTGGACCTGGGGGCCGGTGGTGAGCTGGATGCGGCCAGGGAGAAGGCCCTGAAGACCGGGGCCGTGGCCGCCCACGTCATGGATGTCACGGACTCCTTCGTCAAAGAGCACGTCTTCCCCGCACTGCAGGCTGGCGCCCTCTATCAGGGGGTCTATCCCCTGGCCACCGCCCTGGGTAGGCCCCTAATCGCACGGCACCTGGTGGAAGTCGCCAGGAAAGAGGGGGCCGATGCCGTCGCCCACGGCTGCACCGGTAAGGGCAACGACCAGGTACGCTTCGATGTCAGCATTGCGGCCCTAGCCCCGGAACTGGCTGTGATTGCCCCCGCCAGGGAGTGGGACATGAGCCGGGACGAGGAGAAGGAGTACGCCAGGCAAAGGAGCATCCCCATCCGCGCAGAGAGTGGGCGTGTTTACTCGATAGACGAGAATCTGTGGGGCAGGTCCATTGAGGGGGAGGACCTGGAAAACCCTTGGATCGAGCCCCCTGAAGAGGCCTTTAAGTGGACCGCTCCAGTGTCCCGTACCCCCGACGAGCCGGTGTATCTGGAAATTCGGTTCGAGAAGGGGGTCCCGGTGGCCCTGGACGGCGAGGAGCTGAGCGGCGTCGCTCTGATAAAGCAGCTCAACAGGCTGGCCGGGGAGCACGGCGTGGGCCGTATCGACCACATCGAGGACAGGGTTGTGGGCATCAAGTCCAGGGAGGTCTACGAGGCCCCGGCCGCGGTGGTACTCCACGGGGCCCACAGCGCCCTGGAGGGCCTGGTGCTTAGCAGAGAGCAGCTAAGCTTCAAGGGGCGCGTGGCCCAGGAGTATGCGGAGATGGTGTACGGAGGCCGCTGGTACTCTCGCTTGCGGGATGATCTGGACGCCTACGTCCGAAGCACGCAGCGCTACGTCGATGGGAGCGTCAGGGTGCGGCTTCACAAGGGCTCCTGCGTGATGGTTGGCCGACAGTCGCCCCACTCCCTCTACGACTTCGGCCTGAGCACCTACGGTCGTGAGGACCAGTTCGACCACCGCTCCTCCAAGGGTTTCATCGACATATACGGTCTTCCTATAAGAAACCAGGCCAAGAAGCAACCGCCCGAAGGCTAGCGATAGCGGCTCCACGCCATTCAAGGTTCTCCGCTCGTCCTGAGCCCGTCGAAGGACGAACGGAGTGGTTGCAAAATAGTGTGGACTTCCGGACTCTCCCGCATTGAGTGGCGAAAGACAGTGGGGGAGTCGTATTATTCTTAGGCACCTAGATTTTGGGGCAGTTCCAGTGGGGGTGTGCCCCCGCCGGGGAGTTTGAGGGGACACCCCTCAAACTGAAAACATACCGAGGGTGGGTGGGAGGGACAACAAAGGAACGCCTTTTGAAACAGAGAAGCTCAGCTAAATCAGACCCTCTCAATTGGAGGTACAACGTATGGTAACCAAGACCTCTCCGGAGGCCCAGGCCCAAATCGTCAGTATGGTGAAGGAGTTCGTCCAGCGGGACGTTATCCCCGTGGCCAGCAAGTACGAGCATGAGGACATCTACCCCGCCGAGCTGGTGGAGAAGATGAAGGAGATGGGCCTCTTTGGTATAACCATACCGGAAGAGTATGGAGGCATGGGCCTGGACTACACCACCTTCGCCATGATCTTCGAGGAGTTGTGCAAAGGGTGGATGAGCATCAGCGGCCAGATAGGGACTCACCACATAATGACCTACGTGGTGACCCATTCCGGCACCGAAGAGCAGAAGCGGCGCTACCTGCCCCTAATGGCCACTGGCGAAAAGCGGGGTGGCCTGGCCCTGACGGAGCCCAACGCCGGCAGCGATGTGCAGTCCCTGGAGCTTTCCGCTGTGAAGGACGGCGAGGAGTACGTTCTCAACGGCACCAAGATGTTCATCACCAACGGCCGCTATGGCAATACCTTCGCCGTGCTGGCCAAGACGGACAAATCGGCTCAGCCGCCTCATAGGGGAATGAGCTGCTTTTTAGTCGAGAAGGGGCCTGGCTTCGACGTTGGACGGGACCTGGACAAACTGGGCTACCGAGGCTTGGACACCTGCGAGCTTATCTTCCAGGACTGCCGCGTTCCCATGGAGAACCTGGTGGGAGGAGAGGAGGGCCGCGGCTTCCAGCAGGTCATGGGCGGCCTGGAGACGGGGCGAATCAACATCGCCGCCCGGGCTGTAGGAGTCGCCACGGCGGCCTTTGAGGCGTCCATCAGATACGCCCAGCAGCGCAAGACCTTCGGTGTGCCCATCGCCCAGCACCAGGCCATCCAGCTCAAGCTGGCGGACATGGCCTCCAAGATTCAGGCCGCCCGCCTTCTGACCTACGACGCCGCCGCCAAGAAGGACAGCGGAGAGCGCATCGACCTGGAGGCGGGCATGGCCAAGCTCTTCGCCAGCGAAATGTGCGCCGAGGTCACCCTGGATGCCATGCGCATCCACGGCGGATACGGCTACATCAAGGACTACCCTCTGGAGCGGTACTACCGGGACGCCCCGCTAATGATCATCGGCGAGGGCACCAACGAGATCCAGCGCATCGTCATCGCCCGGCAGCTACTTCAAAGGTATAAGATATAAGTTGACCAGGTAAGATCGAGAGGGGGAAGAGATGAACCTTGAGAAAGGTGCCCTAGTCCTAATTGACTATCAGAAGGATTACCTTCACCCGGAAGGCTTTTTTCAGCGTGCGGGAGTCTGCACTCTAGAGACGAGGGCCAGGGAGGAGCTTTTGGGCAAGGCCGCCCTGCTGGTCCAAGCCTTTAAACAGGAGGGGAAACCGGTTGTATGGGTTAACACCGAGCTTCGCAAAGACCATATCGATAGCGCGCTGCCCCTCAAGTTTAGCGAACTCATGGCTACGAATGCGGATGGAGACTTTTTAGTGGAAGGCACCTGGGGCGCAGAGGTAATGGATGAGGTCAAGCCTTCCCATGAGGACTACGTTGTCATCAAGAAGGGAAATGGAGCCTTCCAGTTCACCGTTCTTGATCGCCTTCTGGTAAACCTTGGTGTAAGCACATGTGTAGTGCTAGGGGGCGGACTTTCGGACAGTACTGACGCTCTGGCCGACTCAGTGAGGCGGGGAGCTGCCCTTGGATATGAGATGATCATCGCCGGAGACGCCATTTACCCTCCCCAGTCTTTTGGTGTGGAGCTTCTTGCTCAGCGTAGGGCGATGGTGTTCTCTTCTGAAGAGATCGTGGCCGCCCTCTTTCTGGATGCCGACGTCCCGGCAACCGAACCCCCTCCGGTGAAGACGGCCATGCTGATAATAGATCTGCAGAACGACTTCGTTCATCCCCAGGGTTTCAATGGTCGCATGGGCTACTCCACCCTGACAGAGGAAGACCTTGGCATGCTTATCGAAAACAACCAGCATCTTCTTCGTGCTGTGAGGCAAAAAGGGCTGCCCGTAGTGTTCGCCCGTGTGATCAATCGAAAGGACATGTTGGACAAAGCATCGCCAATTATGGAATCAGACCCAAAGCCTATCCCGGCAGAGGAAGATGACCTGATTGAAGGCACATGGGGCGCACAGATAATAGATGGCCTGGATGTTCATGAGGAAGACTTGATCGTAACCAAGAAGGGTAGAAGCGCCTTCTTCGGGACAAACCTGCACCGGACCCTCCGTAACTTGAAGGTGACCCGCTGCATCACTACGGGGGGAGCGGCTCACGGTTGCATGGAGGACACCGTCCGCGAGGGGGCCGGCTTGGGCTATGCCTTCACCATAGTGCCCGACGCCGCCTACAAGCCTAACACCCCGACCATAGGAGTGATGTCCAACTACGCGGATTTCAAGACCACGAAAGAAGTTCTGGCAGAGCTGGGAGAAGCGTAGGCAGCGGGAGCTGCGAAAGGACTAGATGGTGTCGCTGAACTGGAGAGTTAGCACAAAACCGGAGATTACCTATGGTGGTGGGTCATGATACATGATTCCAGAGACCGCTACGGCGCCTACTTCGACGAATTCCAGGTAGGAGACATATACAAGCACTGGCCCGGCAAGACCATCACAGAGTCGGACAACAACCTCTTCTGCCTGCTGACCATGAACCACAACCCCCTTCATCTGGACGCCAACTACATGAAGGAACACCAGCACGGGCAGATTCTGGTGGTGGGCACCCTGGTGCTGAGCGTGGTGGTGGGCATGACTGTCATCGACACCAGCGGCAAGGCCATCGCCAACTTGGAGTACGAGCGCATCACCCACGACGCTCCCGTCTTCATCGGCGACACCCTCTATGGCGAGAGCGAGGTGCTGGAGACCAGGGAGTCGCGCTCCCGCCCGGACCGAGGAATCGTTTATATAGAGACCCGGGGCTTCAACCAGCGTGGCGAGAGGGTGCTGACCCTGCGGCGGCGCTTTCTGGCGCCCAAGAAGGGGGCGTGAAGAGGTGGGCCAGAGCCACCCCTACACCGCCTCCCTCCACTACGACCGGCGCCTCTACAGGGAGGACATCGCCGGGTCGATAGCCCATGTACGCATGCTGGCGAAGCAGGGCATCGTCACCGATAAGGAGGCGGAGCTCATCATCATGGGCCTGGGCTCCATACGGCAGGAGATTGAGGAAGACAAGTTCTCCTGGCGCGAGGAGCTGGAAGACATCCACATGAACATCGAGGCCCGCCTCTTCGAGGTTATAGGTGACGTTGCGGGCAAGATGCACACGGCCCGCTCCCGCAACGACCAGATCGCCGTGGACCTGCGCCTTTACACCAAGTCGGCCATAGACGACGCCCTCAAGGGCATCCGCGGTCTACAGGAGGCCCTGGTGGCCCAGGCGGAAGCTCATCAGGAAGTGGTGATGCCGGGCTATACGCATCTGCAGAGGGCTCAGCCGGTGCTCTTCGCACATCACATGCTGGCCTATTTCCAGATGCTACAGCGGGACGCGCAGCGCTTCCGCGAAGCCTACGCCCGGGCCGACGTGCTGCCTCTGGGAAGCGGAGCCCTGGCTGGTGTGCCATACCCTATCGATCGGGAGCTCCTTGCCAGGGAGCTGGGGTTCGGCAGCGTCTCGGCCAACAGTATGGACGCCGTCGCGGACCGGGACTTTCTGCTGGACTACCAGTCGGCGGCGGCCCTCTGCATGATGCACTTGTCTCGGTTGGCCGAGGAACTCATCCTCTGGTCCTCGGAGGAGTTCAGGTTCATACGCTTGTCCGATGATTTCACCACGGGCAGCAGCATCATGCCCCAGAAGCGCAACCCCGACTTCGCGGAGCTGGCCCGGGGCAAGACAGGCCGTGTATACGGACACCTAGTGGGACTCCTGACGTTGCTAAAGGGCCTTCCCCTCACCTACAACCGGGACCTCCAGGAGGACAAGGAGGGTTTCTTCGATACCGTGGACACCCTGCTGGCCACCCTGGAGGCCTTTACCGGAATGGTCTCCACCGTGCAGCTAATCCCCGATAGGATGAAACAGGCTGCAGGCGACAGCTACCTGCTGGCCACGGACCTGGCGGACTACCTGGTGGGCAAGGGCCTGCCCTTTCGAGAGGCTCACGGCGTCGTGGCGGGCCTGACCAGGTACGCCTCGGAGCAGGGCAAGGGGTTCAGCCAGCTTACCCTGGAGGAGTACCATATCTTTTCGCCCAAGTTCGGAGAGGATGTGTTCAAGGTGACGCTGGAGTCCTCCGTTGGCGCAAGGAACGTGCCTGGGGGTACGGCGCCACAGCAGGTAAAGGAAGCCATCGCCGAGGCAAAGGCGTCACTGAGGGGGTCCCGTGCCCCGTGACGAGCACATAAAGCTGGCTCCCTCCATCCTCTCCGCCGACTTCGCCCGACTGGGGGAGCAGGTTGCCGAGGCCACCAAAGCTGGCGCCGACTACATCCACGTGGACGTCATGGATGGCCAGTTCGTCCCCAACATGACCATCGGCCCCCTGGTGGTGGAAGCCATTCGCCCTCATACCCACCTGCCCCTGGACGTGCACCTGATGATCGTGGAGCCCCAACGCTTCATTCCCCACTTCGCCGAGGCTCTGGCCAAAGACCTGCCTTCAAACGCCTCGCCTGACGACAGCATCCTTACGGTCCACGCCGAGGCCTGCCCTCACCTGCACCGGGTGGTGCACCAGATCAAGGAGAATGGTCTCAGGGCCGGCGTTGCCCTGAACCCGGCGACTCCGGTATCGGCGGTGGAGGAGGTGCTGGAGGACATCGACCTTGTGCTGGTGATGACGGTGAACCCCGGCTTTCCCGCGCAGTCCTTTATCGAAAGCGTGGTGGGAAAGATCGAGCGCCTGCGTAAGCTGCTGGACGAGCGCGGCCTGAAGGTGGAGCTGGAGGTGGATGGGGGCATAAGCCCTCGCACGGTGCCGACGGTGGTCAAGGCTGGGGCTCGTGTGCTGGTGGCGGGCTCCGCCGTCTATAACAAGGAGACGACGGTGGAGGAGGCGATACGGCGTATCAGGGAGAGCGTGGTGTAGCCCTAAGGAGGCCTACAATCCTGCAGCGTGCTTGTTGTAGGTCCGCAGGCATCGGGTGCAGATGTTCAAACGTCGTGATGCGCCGCCGATAATCAGGGTGGCCTTATGCACGTTGGCAAACCACCGCGCATTTGTCCGGCGCTTGGAGTGGCTTACGTTGTGGCCGGACATCCCAGTCTTATTACAGACCTCACACCTGGCCATGAGTCCCCTTTGACTAGTTACCGGGCTTCCAGTAGAATCGCCTAGATAGCCCGGCTTGCTGTGGACGGTGTCTTACAAAGTGTACCGCATAAAGATAACATACCAAAATGGCATCGGCAACTTATGACGAGGATGAATGGTCCGCGGTCCGACGCCATAGACCGCTGTAGCGGCCAGGAGTTGCGGCGCATCTTCGCTGTGGCCACGAGGATCCTGGAGCGCAACGCCGAGGCAGTCAACGCCCTCAACGTCTTCCCCGTCCCCGACGGCGATACCGGCACCAACATGCTCCTCACCATGCGGGCCATCACCGAGGAGGCCAGCCGCGCCACCGATGACTCGGCTTCGGCCATGGCGGCCGCCATGGCTAAGGGGGCCCTCTTCGGCGCACGAGGCAACAGCGGGGTGATCCTCTCCCAGTTTTTCAAGGGTCTGTCCAAGGGACTGGATGGCAAGGTGGAGCTTACGGGTGCTGACCTGGCGCTCTCCCTCAAAGAGGCCGTTACACTCTCCTACAAAGCGGTCAGCAATCCCGTGGAGGGAACGATGCTCACCGTCATTAGGAAGGCCGCCGAGGCAGCCGATCAGGAGGCCTCTAGGGATGCTCCTCTGGCCGAGATATGGCGGGCTGCCGGAGAAGCCGCCAGGGAGGCCGTGGCCCGCACTCCGACTCTCCTTCCCGTTCTGCGAGAGGCTGGAGTGGTGGATGCCGGCGGCCTTGGCCTGTCGCTTATCCTGGAGGGCGCCCTGCGGAGCCTGGAGGGAGAGGAGGTGGAGGAGATCCGCATCGAGGCTCCGGAGCCTGTGGGCGTAGAGGTAGGGGCCAGACGAGGGCTGGTCAGCCAAGAGTTCCTCAGCGCAACCGAGGAGAAGATTTATGGCTACTGCACCCAGTTCCTTATCCAGGGCGAGAACCTGGACGTGGACTCCATCCAGGAGAGCCTTTCTTCGATGGCGGATTCCGCGGTTGTGGTAGGGGATGGAGCTATGATCAAGGTGCACGTGCACGCCCTGGACCCGGGCCAGGTGCTGAGTTACGCGGTCTCTCACGGGACCCTGGCCCAGATCAACATCATGAACATGGACGAGCAGCACCAGGAGTTCCAGCGAGCCCGACTTCAGGAGACGCAAGCTCCGCCTCTTGCCTTGGTGGCGGTTGCTTCGGGGGATGGGCTGGAGGCTCTGTTCCGCAGCCTGGGCGTGTCGGCGACCGTTCCCGGAGGTGATACCATGAACCCCAGTACTCAGGACCTGCTGCAGGCTGTGGAGAGGCTCTCTTCCAGGAACGTGATTCTCCTTCCCAACAACGGCAACATAGTGCCGGCGGCCCTTCAGGCCTGTGACCTCTGCGACAAGACGCTCAAGGTGGTCCCCACCAGAAGCATCCCCCAGGGGGTGGCGGCTGCCATTGCCTTCAACCCCGAGCTGGACGTGGAGGCCAATGTGGCCGTCATGGAGGAGGCCGCCGCTTCGGTGCGCACGGGGGAGGTCACTACCGCTGTCCGGTCGGTAAAGCTGGGAGACATTCCCGTGAAAGAGGGCCAGGTCATAGGGCTCCTGGACAGAGAGCTGGTAGCCGCAGGGCAGGATGTCGCCACTGTGATGGTCGATTTGCTGGGCAAAGCGGAGATCGCCGAGGGCGATCTGGTCACCCTGTACTGGGGCAGCCCTTCGAATCAGGAGGAAGCAGAGAAGCTGGCCGAGAATATCCAGTCACGGTTCCAGGGTATAGAGGTGGAGGTTGTCAGGGGGGGCCAGCCCCACTACCACTACATTGTATCCATGGAGTAGGGTATGACAGTCAAAATAGTAACGGATAGCACCTCGGACCTGCCGCCGGAGGTGGCACAACGCCTGGGAATTGAGGTGGTGCCCCTCAATGTGCACTTTGGCACGGAGACCCTGCTGGACGGCGTGGACATAGCCCCAGCAGAGTTCTACGAGCGTCTCCAGAATAGCCCCAGGCTCCCCACCACCTCCCAGCCCTCAGTGGGGGCCTTTATCCAGGCCTACCAGCGCCTCGCCACCGAGGCCGATGGCATCATCTCCCTACACGTCTCCTCCAAGATCAGCGGCACCTACAACTCCGCCAGACAGGCGAAAGAGGAGGCTGGCATAGACTGCCCTATAGAGGTCATCGATACCCTACAGGCCTCAATGGGTCTCGGGTTGGTCTGTACGGCCGTGGCCAAGGCTGTCCAGGAGGGGGCTGGGCTGGAGGAAGCCAAGGGTATGGCCGAGTCGGTCATACCCCGGTGCTACTTCTTTGGCCTGCTGGACACCCTGGAGTACCTGCAGAAGGGCGGCAGGATCGGCAAGGCCCAGGCCTTTTTGGGCTCCCTTCTCAGGATAAAGCCTCTGCTCACCATACGTGATGGTGAGGCCCATCCCCTGGAGCGGGCCCGGACCCGCGACAAGGGGATCGGGAGGATGTGCGAGATAGCCGAGAGCCTGGCTCCTCTGGAGGAGGCGTGCGCCCTCTACAGCACCACTCTGGAGGAGGCCGAAGCTATTGCTCAGCGATTGGGCCACCTGGTCCCGGACGGTCGCGTTATAGTGGCCTCCTTTGGGCCTGTGGTGGGCACCTACCTGGGCCCCGGCGCCCTGGGAGTCGCCCTCCGGAGCGCGGGGTAGAATTCCCACCTTTGCGTCCTTCGACAGGCCTGTCCTGAGCGAAGCCGAAGGGCTCACCACGAACGTTTGACGGTAACGCCCTTTTACACAGCGAGGTGCTAGTCATTGGTTACGCTGGGCCCCGGACTTCATCCGGAGGCGACAGGGTTATCTCAGCGTCTAGCTCGGGCGATTCCTGGAAAACGGAAGGCTCCAGCCGGCTAACGGGTATGGCAGGCAGTGTGGTAATAGATACCCCCGCTATGACGCCCATTTGGATAGAGAAGCGGGCCACGGTGTCGTTGTCAGGGGCTTCCAGAATGTTCACAAAGTCATAATCACCCAGAACGGCGTATAGACCCAGAACTTGGATGCCTGGGACTTTGATGGTATGCTGCGCGTGCAGAACGGTATCGGAATTCTCCAGCATTTTCGCTCTGCCTTCAGGTGTAAGTCTCAACAGTTGGATATAGGTGGACATGGCTACCTTTCTTTACACAGGGGGAAACGCGCTTCTGGTTGCCCCCGGCTTAAGGGTATTTCTTATCCCTTCTCAATGTACACCTCCTTCAGCATGGGCACGGCTATGGGCGTCAGCTTGTACCCTTTGACGTAGGGCTTCACCAGGGCGTATCGCAGGCCACTGAACCACATGGGCACCCAGGCGGCATCGTCAACGATTACCTGCTCGGCCCTCTGGTAAAGCTTTATCCGCTCCCCTATGTCCTGCTCCACGCCGGCTCGATCCAGGAAGCCGTCCACCAGAGGGTTGGAGTAGGCGCCGTGGTTGTTGCTGCTCCTGCTGTGAAAGTGGATTTCCAGGAAGTTCTGGGGGTCCGGGTAATCGGCGTTCCAGCTTAGGCCCGCATAGGCCTGTAGGCGCCCTCGGTAGAGGTCCTGGAGGAAGGTGCTCAATTGCGTCTGCTGCAGCTCTACCTCCACGTCCAGGACTTCCCTCCACATCTTGACCACCGCTTCTACATCTCTTCCGACGGAACCGCTGGTGCCAGGGGCCGTCATGAGGATGGAAGGCCGAGAGGCCGGGTCGGCGTACCGAGAGTCGGCCAGGAGCCGCCGGGCCTTTTCCCTGTCGTATTCCAGCCCCTTCAGTTCGGTGTTGTGGCCGGGCAGGCCAGGTGGCAGGATTCCGTAGGCCGGGACCTGCAGGCCCGACAGCACCTGCTGGGCGATGAGCTCCTTGTCGATGGCGTGATTCAGGGCCCGCCGGAACTTGACATCGTCAAAGGGAGGCTTCTGGGTGTGGAACCCGATGTAGGAGACCTTGAATAGGCCGGGGGCAGCCACCAGCTCTGAATTCAGAGGCTCGTTGGGGTCTAGAAGGCGCTCCAGGTGGACCCGCCTCACGCTGGCAACGTCGATCTCATTATTTTCGTACAACGCCAGGGTGTCGCCGCCGGCCAGGTTCATTTCTACCCTGTCCAGGAATGGAGGGCCGAGGTGATGCGATTCGTTGCGCTCCAGGGTGATCCTTTTGCCGACTGCGTACTCCATCAGCTTGAAGGAGCCGGTGCCGTTGGGGTGGTCGGTCCAGGTATCGCCGCCCTTCTCCACGCTCTCCCGATCAAGGACGTACGCCGCGGACTGGGTGAGCTTGGCCAGAAAGTAGGGCTTGTGGGCGTCTACCGTGATCTGGATGGTGTCATTGTCGATGATCTGGACGCCTCTTACCTCATCGGTCTGCCCTTCCAGCTTCTCCTTTACGCCGACGATGTCGCCCAGGTAAAGATCGGCCACTGTGGACCCAGTGTCCGGATGGGCTGCCCGTTCCAGGGACCACTTGACGTCTTCTGCGGTAACCGGCTTGCCGTCGTGGAATCGGGCTTTTTCCCTAAGATGGAAGGTGTAGATCCGACCATCTGAGCTAACCTCCCATCGATCCGCCAGGTCCGTGACCAGGGCCAGGTCAGTATCGAGGGCTACCAGGCCCCCGAAAATCTCCACCACGACTGCGGCGGAGGTGCTATCGGACACCAGGTGGGGGTCCAGGGTTGGAGGGTCTCTCCAGAGGCGTCGGAGGGTCCCGCCCCTGGGGATCTGCCCTTTGGGCGCAATGGTAGAGGAGACCTGTGGTTGTGTGCTCTGGGGATCCCCTGGTGTGGTAGAGGTTGCTTCCTGCCCTCCACAGGCGAGAAGCACAAAGCCAATGCATGCTGCAATCAGTGCGATGGGCCCGCTAAAGGTAGGCATACTGTTAGAGTCTACGCTACATTGTGCTGGACGGCTCTGCCGCCTGGCTAGCACTTTGGGTTGGCGAAACCACCCTATCCCTCTCTCATCAAGGGGGCCTTGCACAAAAAATCCAACAGCAGGCGTTTTCTTTCCCACCCACCCGCCCGATATGTCTAATTCCTGAGGGGGCACCCCTCATCCTTCCAGGGGGAAGGACTGGCAGAGAACCTAGGTTCTCTGCACTCTCCTGGGTTTTTGTGCAAAGCTGCCCGCCTCCTGGTTCGACAAACTTACCGTGAACGTAGCCTTGGCTCTGCTAAAGGGTCGATTGGTCCCTGGTGGTTGCCGCGCTGGAGAGATAGGCCTTGAGGAATGGGTCCAGGTCTCCATCCAGGACTCCATTGGCGTCGGCCGTCTCATGGCCGGTGCGGTGGTCTTTGACCATCTTGTAGGGATGGAGCACATAGCTTCGGATCTGGTTGCCCCATTCAGGAGACACGTGGGCTCCCTTCAGTTTCGCCATTGCCTCAGCCCTCTTCTGCATCTCGTGCTCCATGAGGCGGGCCCGCAGGACCCGCATGGCGATCTCCTTGTTCTGGAACTGGGAGCGTTCGTTCTGGCAGCTCACCTTAATGCCCGTGGGGATATGGGTTATCCTTACGGCGGTGGCGTTCTTCTGGACGCTTTGGCCTCCCGCTCCGCTGGACTTGAATACGTCAATGCGCAGGTCGTCGGGGTTGATGGCTACGTCCACCTCCGCCTCCGCCTCCGGCATGACCTCCACCAGGGCGAAGGAGGTGTGCCTCATGTGGTCGGCGTTGAAGGGGGAGAGCCTCACCAGCCGGTGGACTCCTCGCTCCGACTTGAGGTAGCCGTAAGCGTATTTGCCAGATATCTGGACGATGCTGCTCTTGATACCTGCCTCATCCCCCGGCGAAAGGTCCAACACTTCTCCCCTGTAGCCTCTACGCTCCGCCCAGCGCAGGAACATCCGTAGCAGCATCTCGGCCCAGTCCTGGGAGTCGACGCCTCCGGCGCCTGCGTGGATGGCGAGGATGGAGTTACGTTCGTCGTGTTCGCCCGAGAGGGCCAGGGTAAACTCCAGGTCTTCCAGTCGCTTGGCCAGCGCTTCAGCGTCCCGGCTGAGGGTCTCCTGCAAGGAGGCATCCCCCTCATCCAGGGAGATGCCCACCAAACTCTGGAGGTCTGAGAGCTCCCGCTCCAGTCCCCGCCAGGTGGCCACGTCCTCCTTCAAAGTCGATAGACGCTGCATCATCTTTTGGGCATGGGTAGAATCATTCCAGAAGTCTTGCTTGGACGCCTGGAGTTCCAGGGCCGCTATTTCGCTCTCCATTACAGGTACGTCAAAGACGCACCAGGTGTTGGGTGATGCGATCCCTCAGATCTTCTATTCCGCGTTTGATTTCCTGCATAACCTCTCCTTACATAGCCGGCTAGGTAGTCCCCGACATTCTGCGGTTGGTGACGCTACAACATCTGCCCCTGTATGACAGGAGTCCTGTTCTCAGGCTCCATCTCCTTAAGCCGTCCGGCTGCCGCCTGGTGGGCCAGCCGTGTAGGCTCGGGCATACGGTACCCCTGGCAGCAGGCCAGGGTCCATCGGATCGCCTCCGCTAGGTCTATTTTGTGGCCTACGGAGACATATATGGGCGATACTCCCTCCCTGGTCCGGACGGCGGCTCCCACCACTTCGCCTTTATCGACCAACTCCGCCGAAGCCCCGACTTCTGTCGGTAGCGGCCCGTGCCTTCCCCTCAGTATAGACTTGGCGCACCCGACGGTCGGTATGTCCAGCAGCAGGCTCAAGTGGCAGGCAATGCCGAAGCGCCTGGGGTGGGCCAATCCCTGGCCATCCACCAGGAGAAGGTCCGGGGCTACGGTCAGCTTATCAAAGGCCGCCAGAATGAGGGGCGACTCTCTGAAGGATAGGAGGCCGGGGACATAGGGGAACCCGGGCGTGCCGGTGGAGGCCTTAACCTCCGCCACCTGAAGCCCTGGAAAGTCCAGCACCACCACGGCTCCAGTAGCGTAACCCTGGGAGTCCTCCGGCGAGATGTCTACGCCTGCTACGTACTTTGGCATCCCGGCCAGGCCATCGCCATGGGATACCAGAGAGGCCAGGCGCTTTTGGATCTCGATGGCCTCTTTGGGGCTCACCTCCCACGAGTGCGACTCTTGTCGTTTCACATCTGTATTATATCAAGGGCTCATTTAGTAGCGAAAGGGCAGGCCGTTGAAGCATCCTATCCAAAAACAGCATGTATAATACTGCTCTGCTATCCCTGTAGATGAAAGCACTGAATTTGAGTAGGACTTCCAAGTACCTGGCGATATGGGGTCTGCTGTTCGTCGCCCTCTTTCTGGCGGGATGCGGGTCTGCGGCCACCCCAACGCCCTTGCCTGCTGCTATTCCCACGTCTAAGTCCACACCGACACCTGAACCTGCGGCCACAGCCACGTCGGCGCCTAGGGGTCCGCGGACCCCCGTTCTTCACCCACTGAGGTCCCCGGAGGCGAGGCCACGGTGGAGGTGGGCTCTGTTACTCTGGCTACCGGAGCGCGCGCATACGTGCCCATTGCTATCAGGGACATCACGGACCCCGATGGCATCGGCGGCTACGACTTCTTCATAACCTTCGATCCAGCCATAGTGCGGGTGGCAGCCGTCTTTGGTGGAGACCCACCCTTTGGGCCGGGAGTGCTCCCGAAGGAAGAAGGAGAGCAGGTGGGAAGAGTACCCATCCACAATATCAACAACCAAGAGGGCTGGGTGGCCATAGTTGACTTCCAGGCCAGTCAGATCCCCGGCCCGACCGAAGACCTGGTGGTGGCGTATCTGGAAGTGGAAGCCGTCGGCGGCTCTGGATCTTTGTCGCCCCTGGGCCTGGAAGTGGGGAGCCTTCCCAATACAACCGAGGGCGTGGATATGGCATCGACGGTGTTGGAAGGGTCAGTTGCCATCAAGTAGCGACGCCCAGCCGTGGAGGCGCTTGGCACCTCCAGTAGCGTGTATAATACGAACCTGCCATTCCAATACAAGAAGGGTCCGAGTTGAATACGCTTGTATCATACCTAACGATATTGGGGTTTTCTCTGGTTGCTGGTCTACTGGTCTACTGGTGGCGTGTGGGAGCAACGCCACCCCTACGCCTAGTCTGGGTGTTTGTGAAGTCTCCCCTTCCATCGGTACGCCTGAACCCCCAGGGGGCTCGGCCACTGTGGAGTTTGGTTCCGCTACGCTAGCGCCGGGCGAGCTTACCCGGATACCCATCACTGTCAAGAACATCACCGATCCTGATGGCCTGGGGGCCTACCATTTCTGCTTCACGCTCGACCCCTCCGTTGTGGAGGCCGTGGCGGTGTACGGCGGCGACTCGCCCTTTGGTTCTGTGGATGTTGAAGGTCAGGAGGGGGCTCTACCCATTTACCGCATCAATAACCAGGATGGTTGGGTTACACTGATCTCGTTTCAGGCCAACCAGATACCGGGACCCATTGAAGACATTGTGGTGGCGTATGTGGAGATGAAAGCCGTTGGCACCGCTGGGAAATCCTCTACCCTTGATCTTGTGGTCAAGAGCCTCCCTAGCGCGGAAGGAGTGAAAATGGCAAGCACTGTAATCAACGGCACCGTTGTCATCAGGTAGCGATGGAGCGTGTCGAGGCTGATACTTGCTTAGAGGTGTGCTGCGTCGTATACTCCCCTAGTCCATCAGCCTGATAAGGAGATGTAGAATGCCAAGGATGGCGGGGAAGCACGCCCTACTGGAGATGCTGAAGGCCGAGGGAGTGGAGTACATCTTCGGCAATCCAGGGACTACGGAGACGCCGATGATGGACGCTCTGCAGGACCACAAGGATTTGAAATACATAGTGGGGCTGCAGGAGAACCCGGTGGTGGGGATGGCGGATGGGTACGCCAGAGCCAGCGGGAAGCCCTCCTTCTGCAACCTGCACGTGGCGGGAGGACTGGCAGGGGGCATCACAATGCTGTACGACGCCTACAAGGGAGGGACGCCGTTGGTGTTGAGTGCTGGACAGGCGGACACGCGGGCGTTACTAACGGAGCCGGGGTTATCGGGGGACCTGGTGCAGATGGTGAAGCAGTACACCAAATGGGCGGGGGAGATCCAACATGCAGCGGACATACCGCAGGCGATGAGGCGGGCCTTCAAGGAGGCGAAGACGCCACCAACGGGTCCGGTGTTTCTGTCATTGCCATGGAACGTGATGGATGAGGAGGCGGAGGTGGAGATAGTGGCATCCAGTCCTGGGTACTACCGAGTTAGGCCGGACGTGAGAGCTGTAGAGCATGCGGCGAGGCTGCTGTTGGAGGCGGAGGACCCGATCATGCTGATAGGGGACAGGATATCGCAGAGTGGGGCCGTGGCGGAGGCTGTACGGGTGGCGGAGCTCATCGGGGCCGCTGTATTTGCGGTGGGCAACTCGGAAGTCGACTTTCCCTCAGGCCACCCTCAGTATCTGGGAGGCCTCTATCGTGCCCCTGCTCCCATATTGGAGCGTATAAGAAACGCTGACGTTGTGTTAGGGGTAGGAGCAAATGTGCTGGCTGCCGGCCTTATCTATAACCCGGAGGAGCCTCCTCAGCTGAATCCCAGGGCCAAGATCATCCACATGGACAACAACCTGTGGGAGCTGGAGAAGATCTACCCCACTGAGGTGCCGATGCTGGCGGACCCCAAGGCGGGCCTGCAAGACCTGGCCGATGCGCTGGAGCAGGATATGTCGGGCTCGGCCAGAGAGGCCGCCGTGACCAGGGCCGCCGCCCTGGCGGACGTAAGACGAAAGTCCAGGGAGGCCTACCAGAAGCGGTTGAACGACACCTGGGACCACAGTCCCATAACCGCGGGGAGGATGATGGCCGAGGTCGCGCAGGCGATACCTAAAGACACCATCATCACCGTCGAATCCAGTACCTCTCGCCCGGCTTTGCTGAACTCCATAGACTTCGACGAGCCTGGCAGCTACTTTGCCCTCCGAGGCGGGGCCCTAGGCTGGGGTATGCCTGGCCCAATAGGCATCAAGCTGGCCAAGCCTGATAGGCCGGTGGTAGCTGTGGTGGGGGACGGCTCCGCAATGTACACCATCCAGTCCCTGTGGACGGCCCATAGATACAACATCCCCGTGACCTACCTCATCTGCAATAACGGCACCTACCGCGTTCTGAAGCAGAACATGGATATTTATCTAAAAGAGTTGGTTAAGGACACCACACGGAAGAGCGAATACGTAGGCATGGACTTCGGGGAACACTTCCAGGTGGCCAAGATAGCCGAGGGCATGGGGGTCCACGGCGAGCGAATCAATGACCCCGCTGAGATACAGCCAGCCCTGAAGAGGGCCTTGGCCTCGGGGGAGCCGGCCCTTCTGGACGTGATCATCGATGGCGCCCTGTAGTTTGCCTTAACGTGGCCTCTTGGGTGCTGCCACTACTCTTGAATGCTCGTGCTGCCGGGGAGCCTGACGGTAGCAAGCTCAATTTGGAGGATTAAAATGCCAAGGATGGCGGGGAAGCACGCCCTACTGGAGATGCTGAAGGCCGAGGGAGTGGAGTACATCTTCGGGAACCCTGGGACCACGGAGACGCCGATGATGGACGCTCTGCAGGACCACAAGGACTTGAAATACATAGTGGGACTGCAGGAGAACCCGGCGGTGGGGATGGCGGATGGGTACGCCAGAGCCAGCGGGAAGCCCTCCTTCTGCAATCTGCACGTGGCGGGAGGACTGGCAGGGGGCATCACAATGCTGTACGACGCCTACAAGGGAGGGACGCCGTTGGTGTTGAGTGCTGGACAGGCGGACACGCGGGCGTTACTAACGGAGCCGGGGTTATCGGGGGACCTGGTGCAGATGGTGAAGCAGTACACCAAATGGGCGGGGGAGATCCAACATGCAGCGGACATACCGCAGGCGATGAGGCGGGCCTTCAAGGAGGCGAAGACGCCACCAACGGGTCCGGTGTTTCTGTCATTGCCATGGAACGTGATGGATGAGGAGGCGGAGGTGGAGATAGTGGCATCCAGTCCTGGGTACTACCGAGTTAGGCCGGACGTGAGAGCTGTAGAGCATGCGGCGAGGCTGCTGTTGGAGGCGGAGGACCCGATCATGCTGATAGGGGACAGGATATCGCAGAGTGGGGCCGTGGCGGAGGCTGTACGGGTGGCGGAGCTCACAGGCGCCCAGGTGCTGGCCGTAGGCTTCTCAGAGGTTAACTTTCCAACCAGCCATCCTCAATATTCAGGTATGGCCCAGCGGGCTACCCCTGCGGTACTGGAGCGGTTGAGGAATGCGGATGTGGTGCTGGGGGTAGGAGCAAATGTCCTGGCTGCCGGCCTTATCTATAACCCGGAGGAGCCCTCCCAACTGAATCCCAGGGCCAAGATCATCCACATGGACAACAACCTGTGGGAGCTGGAGAAGATCTACCCCACTGAGGTGCCGATGCTGGCGGACCCCAAGGCGGGCCTGCAGGACTTGGCCGATGCGCTGGAACAGGAGATGACGGGTTCTGCCAAGGAGGCCGCCGTGACCAGGGCCGCTGCCATGGCGGAACGGAAGAGGCAGGTCAAAGAAGCCTGGGAGAAGAGTGTACGCGACACTTGGGACCACAGTCCCATGACCGCGGGCAGAATGATGGCCGAGGTCGTCCAGGCTATCCCCAAGGAGACTATCATCTGTGGTGAGGCCGTTACTTCAGGGGGAGCCCTGCTGAACGCCAAGGATTACGATGAGCCTGGCAGCTACTTTGCCCTCCGGGGCGGGGCCCTGGGCTGGGGTATGCCCGGCCCCATAGGCGTCAAGCTGGCCAATCCCGATAGGCCGGTGGTGGCCGCGGTGGGGGACGGCTCCTCCATGTACACCATCCAGTCCTTGTGGACGGCCCACAGGTACAACGTACCGGTGACCTACCTCATCTTCAATAACTCCACCTACCGTATCCTCAAGCAGAATATGGATATATATCTAAGAGACCTGGTGAAAGACACCACACGGAAGAGCGAGTACGTGGCAATGGACTTCGGGAAGAGGTTGCAGGTCGCCAAAATAGCCGAGGGCATGGGGGTACACGGGGAGGTCATAGATGACCCCGCCGACCTACAGCCTGCCCTGAAGAGGGCCCTGGCCTCGGGAGAGCCGGCCCTCCTGGACGTTACCATCGATGCGACTCTGTAGGCAGGCTGAACCTGTATACAAGAATGGGTCCCCCCGATAGGGTGCTAGCAGCAGTGCGAGGTATCCTCTTTCAGAGATGGCCCCTCCTTTCTGGCCTTCTGGTGGCTTCATCTATCCTCCTCATTGCTTGCGGCGCCGATGGCACGGCCACTCCCAAGCCCGCCGACGTCAAGTACGGCGGCATTCTTCGTAACGCTCAGGACCGGGACCCCGCAAGCTGTGACCTACGCATGTTCCGTGGCAGGAGCTATCGCGCCGTTTTTCCTTGCCAGCCTATGCTCAACCAGCTTGTCAGGTACGATAGCTTCGATCACGAGGAGATAGTGGCGGACCTGGCGAAAAGCTGGAAGGTCTCTGAGGACGGCACCAGGTGGACCTTCCAACTGGCCGACGCCCAGTGGCACGATGGCGTCCCCGTTACCGCAGAGGACATCAAGTACAGCTTGGACACCGTTCTGGAGGTGCCTGAAGGGTTGACGGCGGGCCGTGCCAGTCCCATGCAGATCTACATAGACAGCGTCCAGGCGTCCGGTGACGAGACGGTGGTGATAGACCTGAAGTTTCCGGCGGCCTCCTTCTTGACCAACCTGGCGTCAGTGTACGTATCCATGTACCCCAAGCACGTGCTCTCCGCCTCGGAGCCCCCCACCGTCGAGGGCCACGACCAGGTGGTAGGCAGCGGCCCCTTTATCCATAAGTCCATGATCCGTGGCTCCATCTACGAGATGGAGCGGAACCCCAATTACTTCAAGGAGGGGCTGCCCTACCTCGATGAGTACCATGTCCATGTGATACCCGACGCCACTGTCCGCCTAGCGGCCTTGACCTCCGGCGAGATCGATATGATCAGCGCCAACTTCCCCAATGAGGCCGAGGCCAAGAGGCTGAAGGAGAGCTACTCCGACAAAATCATCGTCAAGGAGCACTTTGCCACCAACTTCTCCACGGCCCAGATAAATAGCCAGGTCCCACCCTTTGACGACGTTCGGGTAAGGCAGGCCATAAACCTGGCCATAGACCGGGAGGAGGCCCGGCTGATCCTTGGTGGAGGGATTGGCCAGTTCGGTAGCCTTCTGCCTCCCTACAGCCAATGGGGGCTGCCCGCGGATGAGGTTACGCGGCTGCCGGGGTTCGGCGACAAGGAGGCGGAAAGGGCACAGGCCAGGAAGCTCCTGGCCGATGCAGGCTGGCCCAACGGCTTCGAGACGGTGGTTACGTCCAATACCTTCAGCTTCAACAGGGACAACGCCACCTTCCTGATAGACCAGCTCAAGAACATCGGCATTCGGGCGAAGCCGGAGCCCCTGGAGGCTGCGGTCTACAACGAGAGGGTGGCGGCTAGGGAGTTCAGCATAATAGCCCACGGCCACGCGGTGGTTTTCATAGACCCCGATAGCATTCTGGGGGACCACTACACCTGCAACGGCATCGAGAACTTCCCTCAGGTATGCGACAGCGAGCTGGAAGACCTGTTTTCCCGCCAGGCCAGAGAGATGGACTCCTCCAAACGTATCGAGCTGGTCCAGGAGTTCCAACGCAAGTACGAAGAGCAGGTTGGCAAGATCATCTATATGTGGCTGGTGCGCCGGCCCGCTTACTGGGACTACGTAAAGGACTACGAGCCCGGGGACAGCCAGTACCAGCAGTACTACGGACGCATGGAAGACGTCTGGTTGGACAAGGGGTAGGAGGGGCCTTGCACAAAAAGTGCAACGCTTCTTTCCCACTCACCCGATATGTCCAATTCCTGAGGGGGCACCCCTCAGACTCCCTGGCAGAGAACCTAGGTTCTCTGCACTCTCCTGAGGATTTTGTGCAAGGCCGGGTAGGAGGTACTTACTGCCCGTACTTCAGTAGGTTGGGGAACCGCTCTAAGGGCAGGACCTCCCCCGTCTCTTCAAAGTGGGCAACCAGGGTACGGATGTCCTCCGGCACCACCTTGGTAACGCCCTGCTCAGAGTCGATTCCCGCGTAGATGGCCTCGGCCCGCGTAAGCAGCTCGTCGGACCCTTCCCTATATATCTCCGTATTCAGGGTGATGCTGGTGTTCCCAATGCGCGATATCCTGGAGTACACCTCTATCGTCTCATCCAGGCGGGCGGGGGCCTTGAACTCTATGGTGAGCTTTACCATCGCCGTATCGAAGTAGCCCGCTATCTCCAGGTTGTAAAGCTTAAAGCCCAGGTTGCGGTAGTACTCCACCTGGGCCACCTCCAGGTAGTCGTGGTACCTGCCGTAGTAGACCACCCCCTGCATGTCGCACTCAAACCAGCGCACCCTGATGGGGAAGTGGAACCTGAAATCAGACTTGGCCATGGGCTCCTTCTTAGCAGGTTATCGGACTTTGTTGAAATCTTCGGAAGGGGACTTAGTCTGGGCCTGGGGGTTTTAGCGGGGTCCAGGTCTTCTTGCACAAAAAGTCCAACAGCAGACGTTTTCTTTCCCACCCTCCCGCCCGATATGTCTAATTCCTGAGGGGGCACCCCTCATCCTTCCCCCTGGAAGGACTTGCAGAGAACCTAGGTTCTCTGCACTCTCCTGAGTTTTTGTGCAAAGCCGCAGGGTCCAGGTCTTCTTGCACGAAAAGTCCAACGCTTCTTTCCCACCCACTCGCCCAGAGGTTTTATCCATAGATGGGTGTCACCTAAGTGTCATATCGAGGGTGGGTGGGAGAAAGTGGGTTTGCAATAGCATATAAGCCGGAGGAGGTGGATTCAAGCGCTGCCCTTACTCTCGGACGGTCAATACTTTGGAATTAGCTGGTTTGAGAAGTGAGGGAAGAGTGGGTGCGGGGGAGACCCTTCTTCCTTGACACCCCTGGGGGTCTCTCCTATACTCCGAAGCAGGGCTCGACTATATTCCTTCGGGGCGTAGATATGAAAGAGGTACGCGTCATTCATCCCGACCAGCTGGAGACGGAGGTCTCCTCCGGCGCCATGACTCGGCTGGCGGGAGTCTCTCAAGGGACCGTTGGCGCGGAGGGCATTCACCTGGCCATCGCCACCGTCCCACCCGCCTGCAAGTCCGGCTCCCACTGGCACACCAACTGCGAGTCGGCCATATACGTGCTTCGGGGCCACGGCGAGTTCCGGGTGGGTGAAGACCTGGAGACGGTACTGCCCATCGCCCCTGGTGATTTCATCTACGTTCCCGCCGAAGCCATCCACCAGCCCGTGAACACTAGCACGACGGAACCCATGGAGCTGATAGTGGCCCGCAACACCCCCGTGGAGCTGGTGGTGGAGTATGAGCCTGCATCCAAGAGCAAGGCCTGATAGGCCAGCGAGGGCGAGTAGCTCAGGTGGTTAGAGCACGGTCCTGATAAGACCGGGGTCGTAGGTTCGAGTCCTACCTCGCCCACTCTCAACCATCTATCCTTCATTCCCGTTATGATCAGAGCACGGTCCTGATAAGACCGGGGTCGTAGGCAGGTGTCTAATTAGTGATTCTGGAGCGTTTCCTATGAAGATTGGAGTCAGCTTCCCTCAGGCGGAGATAGGCACAGATATAGGCGTCATCCACGAGTTCATTCAAGCCACCGAAGACCTGGGGTACGACTACATCTCTGCCTTCGACCACGTTCTGGGGGGCGACCCCACGTACCATCCTGAATTGCAGCAGGGCGCCTACACCCACGAGAGTCAGTTCCATGAGCCGATGGTTCTCCTGGGATACATAGCCGGGATTATACCCGGCGTATAGACCTCGCTACCGGTATCATGATTCTGCCTCAACGGCAGACGGCTCTCATGGCCAAGGAGGCGGCGGAGGTGGACGTCCTCAGCGGGGGCCGCCTGCGCCTGGGCGTCGGCATAGGGTGGAATGCCTTAGAGTACGAGGCCCTGGGCGAGGAGTTCCACAGCCGGGGCCGCAGGATGGAGGAGCAGGTGGAGGTTATGCGGCTGCTGTGGACCCAGGAGTTGGTGGACTTTCAGGGCCGGTGGCATAAGATATCCCACACCGGCATCAATCCCCTACCCGTGCAGCGGCCCATCCCCCTGTGGATGGGAGGCGGCGCCGACGTGGTTGTCAGGCGCATCGCTCGCATGGCCGATGGCTGGGTCCTGCCTTCCTTTTCCCACGAAGGCGCCCAGGAGAAGATGCAGCAGGTCCGCACCTACGCCGCGGAGTTCGGGCGGGACCCCAGCTCCATATCCATAGAGGGCCGAATGAAGTACGGGCCGGGTAAGAAGGAGAAGGACTGGGTGGAGACGGTGGACATCTGGCGGAAGCTTGAAGTGGATGAGCTGCTCGTCTCCCTCACCGGCGCCGGCCTCAAACCCCCCGATGGCCACCTCAAAGCCCTGCGCCGCTTCAATGAGACCGTAGGGTTATAATAGGCCCAGGTCTCTCTGAAACGGGGGCGGCGTGAACCGTATACTTGGGGTATTCCTGCTTCTCTCCCTGCTACTGGTGTCCGGCGGCAGAGCCGCCGAAGCCCAGATCGCCGACACCCCCTGGCCAATGTTTCGCCACGACCGCCAGCACACGGCACAGAGCCCGTATACCGGGCCGGAAGTAGCTAAAGAGAAGTGGAGAATCGGTATGACAGGTGAAATCCGCTCCTCTCCAGCCATTGGCGCCGACGGCACTATCTACGTCGGCTCCGATGATGGCAAACTTTACGCCACCGATCCCAACGGTTCCCGAAAGTGGAGATTCACAACTGATGGTAATGTACGCTCCTCCCCGGCCATTGGTGTAGACGGCACCATCTACGTGGGCTCCAACGACAACAATCTATACGCGGTCAATCCCGATGGCACCCCCAAGTGGAACTTTTACGCTGGGGGTAATATGGTATCCTCCCCAAACATCGGTGCTGATGGCACTATCTATGTAGGCACCGGCGTTCCTAAGCGCAAGCTTTATGCCATCAACCCCGACGGGACCGAAAAGTGGAGCTTCACCACCGGGGCCTCTGTCCAATCCTCTCCTGTCATAGCCGCAGATGGCACCATCTACGTCGGCTCCGATGACAACAAGCTATACGCTTTCAATCCCGATGGTACCCCCAAGTGGAGCTTCACAACTGACGGGGATGTGCGGTCTTCCCCAGCCATTGGTGTAGACGGCACCATCTACGTTGGCTCCGGCGACCGCAATCTCTACGCCTTCAACCCCGAAGGCACTCTTAAATGGAGATTCATCACAGGGGGAAATGTCTACTCCTCCCCTGCCTTGGACGCCGACGGCACCATCTATGTTGGCTCCAATGATGACAAGCTTTACGCCATCAACCAAGACGGGACCGAAAAGTGGAGCTTCCAGGCGGCAAACTTTGTGGAGTCCTCGCCTGCTATCGGAGCCGATGGCACCGTCTACGTGGGCTCCAATGACAACAAGTTGTATGCCATCAACCCTAATGGCACCCTCAAATGGAAATTCACCACAGGGGGCGATGTCCACTCCTCCCCAGCCATCGGTGGCGACGGCACCATTTATTTTGGCTCCGATAACCGTCACCTCTACGCCCTAGAAGGACCGCCCGCGCCGCACATTGAGGTCGGGGGTGCTTCGTTGGATCTGACCCTGACCCCCAACCGAATGGCTATCCGGACTCTCACAGTTGCCAACGTGGGCGACGCTGATCTGATGTGGAGCATAAGTGTAGACCCGGTGGCGGAATGGTTATCGTGGCCGCAAATGCCCGGCACCCTTGCTCCAGGTAACAGTCAGGAAGTCGACTTCACCTTTGATTCCGCCGGCCTTCCAGCGGGAGATTACATCACCATCTTGAATATAGGCAGCAATGACCCTAACGCGCCTCGTATACATGTTCCGGTAAACCTTCGAGTGACGCAGGAGACCCCGACCCCTACTCCAGCCCCTACCCCTACCCCTGTGCCCACCCCTACGTCTCCGGCTCCCTCGCCGACCCCTGCCTTTACCCCTACGCCCGGGGCCACTCCTACGCCTACAGCAACCCCTACCTCCTCACCCACACCTCTACCTACGCCCACTCTTCCGCCTCCAATACCGATGCCCACACCTTCTCCAACACCTTCCCCTATCCCTATATCTGTTCCTACGCTTGCCCCTTCACCTACACCCATTCCTTCAGGTGGCACGTGTAGTGGTCAACCGGACCAGGAGGTGGCGGACCTGGCACTACTGCTAACTCCGGCCGCACTGTTTGGGCTTTACTTCTGGCGCCGATCTGTGAAATAGCTCTCCCGCCTGTCAAAGTCGCCCCACCGCTCTTCGCCTTGTCTCCTGTTGGCGCGGGTGCTATATTGAGGCCATTCTCGTCCATCTAGACCTGTCGTGGAGGGTTGCGCAATGGCCAACATGAAGGGAAGCCAGGCCCTGGTACGTCAGCTCAAGGCGGAGGGTGTGGAGGTCGTCTTTGCCCTGCCCGGCACCCAAATTATGCAGGCCTACGACTCCTTCCACGAGCTGGGAGACATCCGGCTGATATCGGTGCGCCACGAGCAGGCCACCACGTACATGGCTACGGGGTACGCTCAGGCCACGGGAAAGGTGGGGGTCGCCCTGGTGGTGCCTGGTCCCGGCGCCATCAACGCTGGCGCCGGCCTGGGAACGGCCTACGCCACGTCGCAGCCGGTACTGATGATATCCGGCCAGAATGAGACGGCCACCCTGGGCAAGCGCAGAGGAGCCCTCCACGAGGTGGACGAGCAACTGGATATGTTTAGGCCCATTACCAAGTGGAATCACAGGATAATGAGGCCCGGAGAGGTGCCGGAGGCCGTTCACGAGGCCTTCCGGCAGATGAGAACTGGCCGGCCCAGGCCCGTGGAGTTGGAACTACCCCCCGACGTGATGGCCTCTGAGGATGATACGGAGATCATCGAGCCCGAGGAGTTTCCGCCGGCTGCGCCGGACCCTCGCAAGGTACAGGATGCCGCCGAGATACTGGCCCGGGCCCAGCGCCCCCTGATCATAGCCGGGGGAGGGACCATTACATCGGGGGCATCCCAGGAGCTTCTAGAGGTGGCGGAGTTCCTTCAAGCGCCCGTCGTCACCTCCTCAGAGGGCAAAGGCATAATCCCAGGGGACCATTATCTGATGGTGGGACACACCCAGTACGGCGGCCTGGGCACTGTCCGCGCCATGGTCCAGGAGTCGGACGTGGTAATGGCCGTGGGTACCCGGCTGGTAGCAAATCTGGAGATCGATCAGTCCAAGCAGTTCATCCACATCGATGTAGATGAGGTGGAGATAGGGAAGTTTTACCCCACGCAGGTGGGTATTCTCTCCGACGCTAGGCTGGCTCTGACGGAGCTGATACGCCAGTTGAAGGCCAAAGGCCCACCACGAGAGTCGCGACGTCCGGAGATCGAGGCCCTGAAGGCTCGGAACCAGGACCTGTGGAGGAGCTACGCCCCCCAGCAGATATCCATGGTGGAGAGCATCCGAAAGGAGCTTGACGAGGATGCCATCGTCGTCAGCGGTATGACCACCCTCGGCTACTGGAGCCATCTGACCTACGACACCCAGAAGCCCAGGACCTACATCACCTCTTCCTACTTCGGCACCCTGGGCTATGCCTTCCCGACATCCCTTGGCGCCAAGGTGGGCCAGCCTGACAAGCATGTGGTGGCCCTCTGTGGCGACGGCGGCTTCATGTACAGTCCCCAGGAGCTGGCCACGGCGGTGCAGTATGGCATCAACACGGTGGCCATGGTTTTCAACAACAGCTCCTACGGGGCTTCAAGGCACGATCAGAAGGTCAAGTACGGAGAACATTACATCGGCACCGAGCTGCACAACCCAGACTTCGTGAAGCTGGCCGAGTCCTTTGGCGCCGTGGGCCTCCGGGCCGATAGCCCCGAGGAGATGGGGCCCATGCTGCGTAAGGCCCTCACAATTGACAAGCCCGTACTGCTGGAGGTGGTGCTGCCCATTATGATGCCTCCCTTCCAGGTGCAGCTCAGTGGGTAGCAGGGTGTCCACCACTTGCGCAACGAGGTTTTTCAGAAGAGCCTATGCCAATCTCCAAGGTATTCCCCTCCTTCGCTGAGGCGGTAGCCGATATCCCCGACGGCGCCGTCATTATGATGGACGGCTTCGGCGGACCCGGGGGAATGCCCCTGTTCCTCATCCAGGCCCTGAGAGACCAGGGAGCAAGGGACCTGACCATCATCAGCAACTCGGCGGGCCTGGCCAGCGCCACCGGCTTTGGCAGCCTACCGGGGACCCGGCCCTTCGACCATGGCATCCTTATCGACAACGAACAGGTGAAGAAGATCATCGCCTCCTTCCCTGTCTCGGCCTCTCCTTCCAGGCCTAACTCCTTCGAGAAGGCGTTCCGGGAGGGCAAGGTGGAGCTGGAGGTGGTGCCCCAGGGCACCCTGGCGGAGCGCATGCGAGCTGGAGGCGCGGGCATTCCCGCCTTCTACACCCCCACGGGCGCGGGAACCCAGATCGCAGAAGGAAAGGAGACCCGCACCTTCGATGGCCGCCTATACGTGATGGAGCTGGCCCTCAAGGCCGACTACGCCCTCATCAGGGCCTATAAGGCCGACACTCTGGGCAACGTCATCTACAGGGGGAGCTCCCGTAACTTCAACGCGGTTATGGCCGCGGCGGCAAGTATCACCGTGGCAGAGGTGGATGAGATCGTGGAGCCAGGGGAGCTGGATGGGGAGAACGTCCATACGCCGGGCATCTACGTGAAGCGAATAGTGCAACGGCCAAAGGAAGCCTGAGACCGACGCTGGCCCCGATGCGGTCGGGGCTAGGCGCAAAGGGTGGATATGACGAACAATCAACGCCTCGACCGAGAGGTGATTGCCATGCGGGTTGCCCGGGAGCTCCAGGACGGAGACATGGTCAACCTGGGTATCGGCATACCGACTCTCTGCTCCCAGTTCGTTCCCGAGGGGCGAACCGTCGTCTACCATAGCGAGAGCGGCGTACTCAACTATGGCCCCTTAGCTGAGCCGGGAGAGGAGGATATCGACCTTATCAACGCTGGTGGACAGTTCCTGAAGCTGGTGCCAGGCATGTCTTTCTTCAGCTCCGCAGACGCCTTCGCCATGATACGGGGCGGCCACATCGACGTGACGGTGTTGGGGGCCCATCAGGTCTCCGAGAAAGGGGACATCGCCAACTGGATGCTGCCCGAAAGGGGCATAGGCAACATCGGTGGCGCCATGGACCTGGCCGCCGGCGCCAAACGCATCATCGTTGCCATGGAGCACACGGACAAGGAGGGCCGCCCCAAGGTGGTCAAGGAGTGCAGCTACCCCCTGACCGGCAAAGGCTGTGTTAGCCTTATCGTCACAGATGTGGCAGTGATGGAGGTAACGCCGCAGGGGCTTCTCCTGAAGGAGGTGGCCCCCGGATGGAGCGCGGAGGACGCGCAGAGTATCACCGAGCCCAGGCTTGTCGTATCGCAGGACCTGAAGGAGATGGTGCTGTGAGAGGCGGGCCCACCTGGTCTTGCATAAAAAGTCCAGCGCTTCTTTCCCACCCACCCGCCCAGAGGTTTTATTTAAAGGGGGTGTCCCCCTTGAACCCCCGACAGGGGGTTCCCTGCACTTTCCTAGGTTTTTGGGCAAAGCGGGCCCACCCTTCGACAGGCTCAGGGCGAAGGGAGATATTACCGCTCATGGTGAGCTTGTCGAACCATGAACGTGTCGTCTGTTAAGATATATAGAAATTTGGAGGTTACGTAATGGCAGAGGTGAGATATCACGGAGTAAACCACCTGGCGCTCATCACCAACGACATGGACAAGACGGTGCGCTTCTATAAAGACGTGCTGGGTATGAAAGTGGTGGGCACCCTAGCTGGGGGCTCTGGCAGCAACCGCATGCGCCACTACTTCTTTAGCCTGGGCCCCGGCAGCACCATCGCCTTCTTCGAGTGGCCCTGGGTGGAGCTGCCGCCTCCCAAGGACTCGGGTGCGCCGGCCTCGGGGCGCAACTTCGACCACGTCTCCATCACCGTGGAGTCGGAGGAGGACTTCGCCGTCATCCGGGAGCGGATGGCCAAGGCGGGGCTTCCGGTGAGCGATACCGTGGACCATGGCATGGTCAGGTCCATATACTTCGAGGACCCCAACGGTGTCTCCCTGGAGTTCTCCGTGTGGCAGACGGACCTGGAGAAGGAGCCCTCCTTGATGGACCCCGATCCGGTGCCTGCCCTCAAGGAGTAGAGGTCTCCTAAACCTTGTTCTTCTTTCCCACCCGCCCGCCCGACATGTCTAATTCCTGAGGGGGCACCCCTCAGACTCCCTGGCAGAGAACCTAGGTTCTCTGCACTCTCCTGGGGTTTTGTGCAAAGCTGGGGACACCCGGCCTTGCACAAAAAGTCCAATGCTTCTTTCCCACCCACCCGCCTAGAGGTTTTATCCAATAGGGCCACATCTGACATATGAAGCACTCCTTCCGAAGCGGAAGGACCTTACCGCTGCCTCTTTAGTCTCTCGATATCAGAATCGAGAATGCTACGGTCAAATCCCATCTCCACTGCCCGATCAACGTCTCGATTGGCCTCCGCGTCCTTGCCCAAAAGCGTAAAAGCTATCGCCCGGTTAGCGTAGGCAAGGGCATCCTGGGGGTCGAGGCGGATGGCCTCGTCGTAGTCTTGGATGGCCCGCTGGAACTGGCCAAGGTCGAAATAGGCTACGCCCCGGTTGATGTAGGCATCGGCAAGTTCGGGGTCGAGGCGGATGGCCTCGTCGAAGTCCTGGACGGCCCGCTGTGACTGTCCAAGGCCGCCGTAGGCTACGCCTCGGTTGTTGTAGGCTTTGGCATACTGGGAGTCGAGGCGAAGGGCCTCGTCGTAGTCCTGGATGGCCCGCTGGAGCTGGCCAACATTGATTCCCTCGTAAAAACCCGTTTTGAGGAAGTTCCAGCGATTCAGCACATCTGAGCGCTACCGTATGTTGGGCTAGTATACGGAACAGAGACTGTATATTGTACCCAGGCGCGGGTACGTTTGTTCTAATTCGGCCTGCACAGACTTTTTACGAGAGAATCAAGGTTGCCGTAGACGGTGCCTCGGTTGGAGTAGGCAAGGGCAGGCTGGGGGTCGAGGCGGATGGCCTCGTCGTGGTCCTGGATGGCCCGCTGGAACTGGCCAAGGTTTTCGTAGGATACGCCCCGGTTGTTGTAGGCATCGGCATCCTGGGGATCAAGGCGGATGGCCTCGTCGTATTCACCTATGGCTTCCTCAAATCGCCCTTGTTCCGCCAGTTCGTACCCAGCAAAGAAATGTTTTTCAGCCTCGCTCTCACCCCCACACCCTGACAGGACCAGTGTGAGTGCCGCGAGGGCTAAGAACCCAAGAATTGAGAGTTTCATAGTCACACTTATGCTTCCCTTGCACAAAAAGTCCAACGCTTCTTTCCCACCCACCCGCCCAGAGGTTTTATCCAAAGGGGGACACCCCCTTAAACCCCCGACAGGAAACCCAGGTTCCCTGTACCCTCCTAGGGTTTTTGTGCAAAGCTACTTACGCACCTAGCCTATCGTAACCTGTGGGTAGGCGGTCGGAAGGGCTACATCTGCTCCGGGGCGGTCATGCCCATCAGGGAGAGGCTGCGGGCCAGAACAGTCTGGGACGCCTCTACCAGCTTCAACCTGGCCTTGGTCATCTCGGCGTCCCATGGGGCGCTGGAGACCACGCGACACTGCTGGTAAAACCAGTGGAAGGCGGTGGCCAGCTCAAGAGCGTAGTGGGGGAGATGCTGGGGCTCCAAGGTAACGGATATGGTCTCTATTACGTCGGGGAGCTGCACCATCTTCCTGATAAGGTCCAGCTCCGCCGGGTCTACCAGCAGAGAGACATCGCCGCCGTCGTAGTCTATGCCCTGCTCCTGGGCCAGCCGTAGGATGCTGGCTATTCTGGCGTGGGCGTACTGTATGTAGTAGACGGGATTATCCGACGATTGCCTCACGGCCAGTTCCAGGTCGAACTCCATCTGGCTCTCAGCAGAGCGGGAGAGGAAGAAGTAGCGGCAGGCGTCGGGGCCCACCTCGTCCAGGAGCTCTCTAAGGGTCACCATCTCGCCGGTGCGTTTGGAGGCTCGGACTACTTCCTCGCCCCGCTTCAGGGTCACTAGCTGGCAGACCAAGATGGTGAGCCGCTCTGGATCCACGCCCAGGGCCGAGAGCATCGCCTTCATCCTGGGAACGTGACCCTGATGATCGGCTCCCCAGATGTTCACCACCGATTGGAAGCCGCGCTCAATGAACTTGTTGTAGTGGTATGCTGCGTCGGAGGCGAAGTAGGTGGGGGCGCCGCTGCTGCGGACCATTACGTTGTCCTTCTCCTCGCCCAGGGCCGTAGACGTGAACCACAGGGCTCCTTCCCGTTCGGCCAAGTAGCCGCTATTTCGCAACAGCTCTAGGGCCTTATCGTACTGGCCGTTCTGGAAGAGGCTTCTCTCGCTGAACCAGACATCGAACTCCACGCCCACTCGGGCCAAGTCCTCACGGATCATCTGGAGGACCCTCTGAAGGCCAATCTCGCCCAGGGCCTGGATGGCCTCCTCCTGGGGCATGGCGAGGAACCTGTCCCCCTCTTGGGCGATGATCTCCTGGGCCAGGTCCACTACGTAGGCGCCTACGTAGCCGCTGGCGGGCATCTCCGCCTCTCTATCCAGAGCCTGAAGGTATCGCGCGTACAGAGAGCGGTAGAAGGAGTCCATCTGGTTGCCGGCGTCGTTGACGTAATACTCGCGCTCCACCTGATGGCCGGCCAGGGGAAGCACTCTGGCAAGGGTGCTACCCAAGACAGCCCCTCGTATGTGGCCGACGTGCAGCGGGCCGGTGGGGTTTACGCTGACGAACTCGATCTGCATCCTCTTTCCCTCTCCCAAATCCAGGCGGCCATACTCCTGGCCCTCCTCCAAGATGTAGCTCACCTGCCCGGTGAGCCAGCCGCTGGTGAGCGAGAAATTGATGAAGCCCGGCGGCGCCGCCCATATCTGCTCCACCCCCTGTGCGGGGGGTATAAGGGGCACCAACCTTTCGGCAATGTCCACCGGATTCAGTCGCATGGCCCTGGCCAGCTTTAGGGGTATGCTGGATGCCAGGTCTCCGTGGGCTTGGTGTTGCGGGCGCTCCAGCACTATATCCGGGACTATCGCTGGGGGGAGGATGTCCCTTCGCTGGGCGTCTTCTATGGCCTCCTTTAGGAGGAGGGCCAAGTCGTGTTTTAAGGACATGACGGCTTAACCATTAATCCGGTGACTACGTTAATAAAGATAGCAGATGAAGCTAGGTTATAGCCAGTGGCGACGCGGCTCCTTTTCCCTTGACAAGGGTGGGGGTCTGGTCTAACATTACCGCGGTTAACTGCCGCACCTTAACAACTGAATAGTGGAAGAAAGAAAAACGCTTCGAGAGTTTGATCCTGGCTCAGGACGAACGCTGGCGGCGCGCCTAATGCATGCAAGTCGTACGCTCCAAGGTGGCTTCGGCTGCCAAGGGGAGTGGCAGACGGCTGAGTAACACGTAAGCGACCTGCCCCGGAATGGGGGATAACCCGCCGAAAGGCGGACTAATACCGCATATCCTTCTTGGCTCGCGAGCCAAGAAGGAAAGCCGTAAGGCGTTCTGGGAGGGGCTTGCGGCCTATCAGGTAGTTGGCGGGGTAACGGCCCACCAAGCCGAAGACGGGTAGCCGGTGTGAGAGCATGATCGGCCAGAGGGGGACTGAGACACGGCCCCCACTCCTACGGGAGGCAGCAGCAGGGAATATTGCGCAATGGGCTAACGCCTGACGCAGCGACGCCGCGTGGGGGAAGAAGGCCTTCGGGTCGTAAACCCCTTTTCTTGGGGAAGAGCAAGGACGGTACCCAAGGAATAAGCCTTGGCTAACTACGTGCCAGCAGCCGCGGTAATACGTAGGAGGCGAGCGTTGTCCGGAATTACTGGGCGTAAAGAGCGTGTAGGCGGCTTGGTAAGTCTGCTGGTAAATCTCACGGCTCAACTGTGAGGCTTCAGGGGAAACTGCCAGGCTTGAGGGCAGCAGAGGAAGACGGAATTCCCGGTGTAGTGGTGAAATGCGTAGATATCGGGAGGAACACCAGTGGCGAAGGCGGTCTTCTGGGCTGTTCCTGACGCTGAGACGCGAAAGCGTGGGGAGCAAACCGGATTAGATACCCGGGTAGTCCACGCCCTAAACTATGGACACTAGGTATGGGGGGTATCGACCCCCTCCGTGCCGAAGCTAACGCGTTAAGTGTCCCGCCTGGGGAGTACGGCCGCAAGGCTAAAACTCAAAGGAATTGACGGGGGCCCGCACAAGCAGCGGAGCGTGTGGTTTAATTCGATGCAAAGCGAAGAACCTTACCAGGGCTTGACATGCTGGTGGTACTCCACCGAAAGGATGGAGGACCCTTCGGGGAGCCAGCACAGATGCTGCATGGCTGTCGTCAGCTCGTGCCGTGAGGTGTTGGGTTAAGTCCCGCAACGAGCGCAACCCTTGTCGCTAGTTGATTTCTCTAGCGAGACTGCCCCTACAGGGGGAGGAAGGTGGGGATGACGTCAAGTCAGCATGGCTCTTACGCCCTGGGCTACACACACGCTACAATGGCCAGTACAGAGGGCTGCGAAGGAGCGATCTGGAGCTAATCTCACAAAGCTGGCCCCAGTTGGAATTGCAGGCTGAAACCCGCCTGCATGAACGTGGAGTTGCTAGTAACCGCAGGTCAGCACACTGCGGTGAATACGTTCCCGGGCCTTGTACACACCGCCCGTCACGTCATGGAAGCTGACAACACCTGAAGTCGCTGGGCTAACCCTTCGGGGAAGCAGGTGCCGAAGGTGGGGCTAGTGACCGGGACGAAGTCGTAACAAGGTAGCTGTACCGGAAGGTGCGGCTGGATCACCTCCTTTCTAGGGAGAATCCCGATTCTATCTGGATAATCCTAGGTCGGTCGGTAGGTGGGATGTCCCGAAGCCTCGGGTTGAGCGTGATCCCGGCCAATGCCGGGAGGGGCTCTCCGCAGTCTAGGGGTGTCTCCCTGAGAAAGCCTACCGCACACATATGTAAATCTCTTTCTTCCACTATTCAGGGGTTAAGGTAAATAATCAAGGCCAGCCTTTTGACTGGCCTTGTATTATTTACCAGAGGCTGATAGAGGTTATGGTGAGCGTAGAAGTGCTTTAAAAAATGCTACAGCCGGTGATAAAGGGAGTGTTTTAGGCATGGCTGAAAGAGCAGACCAGATTAAGGACTCGGAAATCAGAGAGGCCGTAAGGAAGGCTTACGCCGGTATCGTCACACTGGATGAGTTTGGATGCACTGCAGATGGCGTATGCGTTAATCCAGAAGTGGTCAGGACCATAAGCAAGACTATTGGCTACACGGAAGAGGAGCTTAACCAGGTGCCCGAAGGTGCAAACCTGGGCCTGGGCTGTGGGAACCCTACGGCCCTCGCCTCCCTTGAAGAGGGTGAGGTGGTCCTGGACCTGGGCTCAGGGGCTGGATTTGACAGTTTTATTTCGGCACACATAGTCGGAGAGACGGGAAAAGTCATCGGGATCGATATGACGCCAGAGATGATCGAGAAGGCGAGGGGGAACGCATCAGAGGGGGACTACAGGAACGTAGAGTTCCGCCTGGGGGAAATCGAAAACCTCCCGGTAGATGATGCGTCCGTCGACGTAGTCATCTCCAACTGCGTCATCAACCTGTCTCCGCATAAGGGAAGAGTCTTTCAGGAGGCCGTCAGGGTGCTGAAGCCAGGAGGAAGGCTGGCGGTCTCGGATATAGTGTTACTAGAAGACATACCGGACTCCTTAAAGGGCTCTATCGAGGCTTACGTAGGCTGCCTGTCGGGCGCCGTAATGAAGGACGCTTACATAGAGGCCATAACAGAGGCTGGGTTCGAGGGGGTCAGGGTAATAGAGGAGACTCCCTTTCCTGCCGGCTCGGTATTCGAAGCCCCGGTAGCCGAGGCTTTTATTCAGGACCTCAGCATACCCTCTATAGAGCTAACCGCGGTCTCTGACGCTGCCGTGAGCGTCAAGGTCCATGCAGTGAAGCCCGCCGGTACTGCGTAACGGCTTCTTTAGGCCAGGGCTTGTCCGCGTCTCTCCGCCTGAACCAGTCGAGTTTCTTGAAGGCGTCTCGCGCGGCATCAGACAACCTGCACCCCACTGATGTGAGGCGATGAATGCCGAAACTGACTTCTCAGGTGGGAGCAGTGGCTCTAGCGGCGACGTCCCCTCAGGAGGAGGAATGCGACCAGCAATCCCAGCATCACGGCTCGCGTGGTTTGCTGCCTCTCCTCAAAGGAGATAAAGCGGGTCTCTTCAGTAGTTATCTCTATAATGCCTACGGGACTGACCCCCACGCCCCCACCGCCCCCGCCCCCCAAATCCTGCTGAGGTTCCTCGCCATCTGCGGAGGGGGAAGCGAACGCTCGGCCTCCACCTCCGGCACCGAAGCCGTAGCAGACTCTGGCCACGGGAATGATGGTCCTTCCCTCGGCCGTGATTGGGTCTCCATATACGGCTTTGATGCTGGCGGTAGACTGGATTCGCTCGGTAATGTTATTGAAGATTTCCTGGATTGACATGGCGTAAGTCCCTCCTATGAAATCCTTGGCCCGCCGTGTTCGCTGGGAAAAAGCTGAAGCCTCACCAACGCGGATCGGATTTTCGGGCCTGCGGAACACTTGGCAGTGAGCGCTATTCTGGGGGTTTCCTCTTAAATCTGTCCAACCTCTTGAGGAGATTCCGCCGGGCGACGGCCATCCTATCCCAGGCTCTGCGTGCTTTCACGACCTGTCCCCTTGAATTGTCAACCAGGCGGTATAGCCGTTCGATGGTCTGATTTAACCTTCCCATGCTACTTTACCTCCTATGATGGTGGCGATTACTTTGGCTTCTCTGAGCTCCTCTGGGTCTGCCCTTGTGGGATCTCTGTCCATAATGACCAGGTCGCCTAGCTTGTCGGGCTCGATGGTCCCTTTCTCCTTCTCCTGGAAGGCGGCGTAGGCTCCTGCCAGGGTGTGCATCTGAAGCGCCTCCTGTGGAGATACAGCTTCGTCCTGGGAGAGGACGTTGCCTTCTCTAGAGCGGCGAGTAATGGCGGAGTAGACGGCTCTCAGGGGGTCAGGCTCTACGACAGGAGCGTCGGAGCCGGCCGCAGGTCTCAGGCCGGCCTTCATGAAGGCCCGAAAACGATACAGCCAGGACTGCATTTCCTGGTCGACGGTGGAGAGGTACCTGTCGCCGTTGTAAAAGAGAAAGCCCGGCTGGGTGACCACCACCAGCCCCAGCCCTTCCAGGTCCTTCAAGGCGTGGGGCGGGCATTCCGAGCAGTGTTCTATGCGGTGTCTATGATCTCGCCTTGGAGACTGCCTTAGGAGCCGGCCATAGGCCCTAGAGGTCGCCTCCACCGCCTCGGCCTCCACCGCGTGAACCGCAATCTGGAACCCCAATTGGTGGGCCTGAAGCATAAGGCATTCAAGCTGCTCCTCCATGGGGTCCAGGGTTCCGGTAGTTAGGGTAACCATGATCTTGGCCGCCCCCAGGCTCAGGTCATCGCCTCCTGAGCTGGGGTTCAGGCCCGCCTCGCTGAACTCCTTCAAGTGTATGGCGCCAGCCATGAGGGTCACTCTGGGAGTAATAAGGTCCGCCTCTTTCAACGTCTTAAAGGTGTGCCACTCGGCAATCGAGTTGGATGGGGAGGCGTCCTGCAACGAAGTGACTCCCGCCGACAGGAAACGGTCGCTGGCGAGCTTTACGCCCCTTCTGAGCTGCTCCTCCGTCAGGAGAGGAATCTTCCTGCCAACGTAATCGCTCATCTCCAAAAGGAGCCCTGTTGGCTCTCCTGTTCCCTCCTCCCGCTCGACGACTCCGTTGATGGGATCGTGGCTCACTGGTGTGATGCCTACCCTGGAGAGCCCCTGGCTGTTCAGGACCAGGGCGTGCCCCGACTGATGGGTCAGCCTGACGGGATGGCTGGGGACGGCCTTATCCAGGTCCCAGCGGTTCGGATGTCTCTTCTCCTTCAGGTGGAACTCGTTGTAGCCCGTGGCGCGTATCCATTCTCCTGGAGGGGTCTGCCTGGCGGCTCCGGCCAGTAGCTCCACGATATCTCCGATGGATTTCACGTGGGAGGGGCCACAGTCCACGGAGATGAGGGAGGAGGCATAGGCCAGCACGTGGCAATGCGCGTCGATGAACCCAGGCAGCACCGTATGCCCCTGGCAGTCCAGGGTCCTGGTGCCGGGGCCCTTCAGCAGCGGCAGCTCTTCCTCCCGCCCGACCCAGGAGATTCGCCCCTCTTTGATGGCTACTACCTGTGGCCTGGGCTTTTCCGTGGCGAGGGTGAGGACGTTGGCGTTATGGAGTATCAGATCGTGCACTTTATACTCCGGCGGCCCCTACCTGGCCTGGCTTTCTGGATTTGAGAATGATGCCTATGACGGCTATGGCTGCCGCAAAGGCCAGGGCGCTGCCCGCGGCAAGCACTGCCGTCGACTCGACAATATGGCTGGCAGAGGACTCCTTGTTGAGGACCAGATGCCAGAAAACAAAAGCGGACAGAGAAAAGGGCACCAGCCACAACTGCCAGCTACGGCGGAAAAGCTCATGGCCTGGAGTATTTCTCAGCGGCAGCAAGCTGAAGAAAATGCGGGATACTGATGCGAGGAAGGTCAATAGCAGGATGTCCTGAACGTGGGAAGCGGTGACTCCGAAGACCTGGAGCAACTGCTTGCCTCCCTCGGTTACTTCCAGTCGCGGCAGGTAGAAGGTAATGGACCAGCTAATCAAGGCGACGGTTACGATGCCTCCGAAGCCCGCTAGGATAAGGATGGTTCTCTGGGAACCGCCCAGGCTAAGATCGGACCGGGTGAACCCCCCTGGCATACCGACGATGAGCCCTGGCGTGAAGGAGAGGATGCGGGATGCGCCTACGCTGACGGCGGCAACAAGAAGGTTGCCGGGATAAAACTGTACCCTGGCTCCAGGAATGCGAAGAATAATGCCTGCCACGCTTCTCCCCAAGGGGTCGGCCAGAGTCACCAGCCCTACGGAGATGGTCATCGCCACCAGGATGAAGAGCCCGTCTCTGCCGAAGAGACCCGCGCCCTGAGCCAGGAAGGAGTATACCGCGCCGTAGGTAGTGAGTAGAAGCAGTGTCTGAATAGGGAAGGTCATGGAGCTTCGGCTCAGGAAGAGGAAGAGGCCCTTGGCGCCACCAAGTAGGGCCCTTATGGGGCGAGAAAGAGGCAACAGGAGTCGAACCAGCGTCTCCTCCTGGGTGACCAGGAGCCTTGTGGCAACGGCCTGGGCCAGTAGGAGGCCGGCTGCGGTGAAGGCGGCAAGAAGCAGGTTGGCCCCAATCACTCCGGCGTCCAGAGATACCTCCCTGGGCGTTGGTATGCTTTCGAAATACTTGGTGGTCCTGGGAAGGCTGTCGGGTGTCCTGGACCGACTTCCAGCGACCAGCTCTGGTGGCAAAACATCCTCCCCCAGGTACAAGGCCGTCAGTTCTCCTTCTGAAGAGAAGATACTCAGCAGGTAAGGAAGCTGGAGGTCAGAGATGCGGGGCACTGGATCTATGCCCAGAGGCAGGCCCTTGAGGCTCACTCTCCCCTCCTCTACCGAGAAGAAGAGGCGATAGGTGACCTCTCCTATCCGTAGGTCGGCTTGGCTCCCGGGGATCAGGTGGACCGCCGTGTCCTGGGGCAGGGACTCATTTATCTCTTCATCGGTAAGGGTGAGGCTTTTAACGCCCAGGGAGCCAAGAGCCAGGTCTACCTGCTCGATGGGTTGCACCTGGGGTCTCAAGGAGCCTAGGTCGAGCAGAACGCCTGGAGGCACCCCTACGAAATATGAGGGCTCTGCCGCCTCCCACAAGTACGTCGTTTCGTCGATGGGGGTATCTTGGCCCCTTCCGATGAGCTGCGGCAGGGCCTTGTTCAGACTGGCCATCATCTCTTGGGACTCCTCCGTCTCCCCAACGGTTGCCATCTGGATAGCCAAGGCGGGGCCCAGCTTGGGGATGACTACCGGAGTCAAGGTGCCTCTGGCCCTTGACAGCAGACCAACGGAAGCGGTCCCATTTCCCACCAGAACGAAGGTGCCCGCCCTGGTGTCTTCTATGATTTGTATAGCGCCCTTGCTCGGCCTGACGATGGACCCTGCTGCTTCAATTTGGAAGGAGGACTCCGCAGAGGTGGGGCTGGCGACGATCAACGTGAGTTCGCCGTCGCGCACCTTGAGCCTGATGGTGTTGGTAAGGCTGGCGGGTGGCGGCTCTTCCACCGACGAGTTTACGCGGGACAGGATTCTGGTAAGAGCAGGAGGCTGAAGGACCGACCTGTGGGAGGTCAGGACCTCCAGGTGTCCTGGCCCTTTAAGTCGGCCATAGGAGCCATCGGAGAAGCCCAGGAAGAGGGAGTCACCCTCTCCAAGTCGTAGGGCGTCCCCTGGGGATAGAGAGCCCACCAGGTCGATGCTCTGCCACTCTTCATCGTCGATGCTGACCTCTGGGGCTCCCTGGACGACCTTGAGCACTACCTGGGTGTCCTGGTCCTTGGCGTGAGACTTGATGCCCCAGAGGGCCAGGGCCACTCCCAGGATAGCGCCGATAATGACGAGGCTGAAGAGGCCCCTGAGAGCGACACGAAACTCGTGCAGGGTATTCTGGAGAACGCCTGGGCTTTCCCCATTTTTCAAGGCAAATCTCCAAGGGGTGCGTTAGCAGGCCCCAGTACGTCTCTGATTCTACCATCTAAACTCTAGTCATCGGTGTCCAGGGAATTCCCTTCCTTTGCCCAAAGTAGCCCCTTAGAGACGGTTGTTTATCCTTCCAGGACTTCGAACAGCCTGATGTCTGGTGGGCCCTGAACATTCCCAGCCAGGTGCTGCTGCAGCTTGGGACCGATAACCCCTGAGGCGGCGTCGGCATTCTCCCTGGAGTCCCAGAGGACAAAGAGGCCGTACTCTCCTTGAGAATCGTCGCCAAAGCACGTAACTCCTTTGCACCCTGGTTGAGAGCTGATGGCTGGTACAAGATCGCTGGCGAGATTCCTTGCGGCGTCCTGCTTTCCAGGGCCGAAGGTAAACCTGACGAGTCGCACGTACATGGATACTACCCCCCAAAAGAAGTTCAGTAATCTTAGCATAGGCCCGCAACTGTGATTGCAGTGAGAGAGGGTGCAATGCTTCCCCATGGAGGAGCTATGAAGAGGGGGGTGGAGGCAGCAGTTTTCGTATCTTACGTAGCAGGTTGGCCAAGAACAGTCCAATGAGGAGAGCAGCCACCGATACCACTGTGGGAAAGAGCCAGGGGTAACGCTCCGTGAACGGTTCGGTAGGTAGACTGTAAAGGGGATTGATGGCGTGAGCTCCCAGCTGTGCCCCTGGCAGGTTCTCGGTGACCAGGTAGGGGAAGACGCGCTCCAGCTCGTAGGATGGAGTGCGGGCAGTTGCGTTCCCGTAATAGAGGCGGTAAGCGCTACCGGGGCTGGCGGGGAAGATAAGCTTGCGCAGGAAACCAAATACGCTAACGCTGTCTATTGGCAGCGGAGGGTTGTCTTCGTTGAGAATAGTCAGGCGGAAGTAGCGAAAGGTGGATTCAGGGTAGCTCAGGGAGAGTTTGTTCCCAACAAACCTCGGCGTGTTGAAGCTGTAGAGTATCTCGGAACGCTGCAGCAGGGTCCAGGTTTCGGCATCGTTGCTCCCTTCGAGCCTCACCTGGCGGTAGAAGTTCTCCTCCTCAGTGGTTATGGCCAGGCGGTTGGTGGGAAAGCCCTTGCTCCCCACGTCCAGGATCGCGAGAGTCCTCCGCGCCTGCACATCCTCCTCCCGGCTCATGAGGGTGGCGGGAAGCTCCGATTCCCGGGGCGCCAGCTCCTGGGCGAAGTAGGCCACGGCCCCCGTGACCTCCAGAGGCGGCTCCTCGTCGTTGATAACACGCACGCGTAGGTAGCGCGCCGTGCTGGAGGGATAGCGGACCCGGGTATAGCGGGTGGTGAGGTTCCGCTCCTTGATGGTGAAATCAAAGATCTGGCCCTTATCCTGCAAGACCGCCCAATTTTCACCGTCTGGGCTTCCTTCCACCACAACGCTCCGCTGAAAGTTCTCGGACGGAGTTCGGATCTCCAGCTCATTGTGGAGCACCCCGTCCTGCCGTAGGTCGGCCACAAAGCTGGTGTACTGGCCCGGGACGTGCCCCAGGTCACGTATCGTCACTGCTATTGAGCCGCGCCGCTGCTCGCCTCGCTCTACCAGGAGCTTGTACTGGACCTCCCGCTGGCCATCCTCCTCCATCACACGTAGATCGGAGAGCCCGAGGAGGGCATTGGCAAACACCTCCCGGTCCGGCACGACCTCGACCAGAAACTCCTGGTCATGTCCGGCGGGCAGCAAAATTGGCTTGAAGAAACGCCATTCCTGGCCTGAGAAGTCTGCCGATACGAGCAGGACTGCCAAACTAGCCAGGACTGCCGACAGGACAGCGGCTACCCAGAGCTGGACGCGAGGCCTAGGACGATTTGCCAAAGAGGAACCCCCTGATAGCTTGGCTGTACCGCTGATAGACGAGGCCGGTGGCCATTAGCAAGGCGCCCAGGCTGATGAAGGCGGTCACCCGGTACCCTCGCTCCAGCAAGAAGATATCGAAGACGAATAGCTTTAGGACAGGGATGCCCAGGAGGGCGAGGCCCGCCAAACGCACTGTGCTGGACCGCCGAACTATGCCCACACCGATGACACCGATAGCGTAGACCGCCCAAAGGAGGGTCAAGGAGAGTTGCTTGGCGCTGGTGAGGTCGGTGCCCAGCCTGACCTCGCGGCTATCGAAGAAGCGAATGGCTTCTGCGCTCAGCACCCACACCGCCATGAGGTTTGCGACCACCAGGAGGGAGTAGTAACCATTCCGCTCTTCCTCAACAAGCTCCTCTCGCTGACGCCAGTAGAGATAGGCGGCGAAGAGCACCACCGCCAGCACTATGAGGAAGGTCAGGAAGTGGAAGTTCAGGACCAGCGTGAAGGTATTGGGGTTCAGGACTACCGCGAAGGTGTCAAATAAGAGCAGCTTAATAACGGGAATGGCGAGCAGACCCAGGCCCGTCCAGCGCAGGAGGCTGGAACGTTTTGCCATAGCTATCGCCAGCAGGCCGAAGGCGTAGACCGCCCACAGCGCGGTAAGAGCGAGGAGCTTGCCGTTCTCGGCATTTTGTTCGGCCTGGGATGAGCCGGCGGCAAGCTCCCGGCTGTCGAAGTAGGCGATGATCTCAGCGCTGAGGATCCACAGGGCAAAGAGGTTTGCCGCGCCTACCAAGATAGGGACAAGCCCGATGTCAATTCCACCGAGGGGCTTTTTCTCGTCATCGTCATATAAGTGGAAGACGTTCGTTTCCCATTTCTCCAATCGGTTCCTTTCCCTCCAGTAGAGGTAGGCCGCCACGGAGAAAGCGGCGATGGCAAAGAAGAAGGTGGGGAATCGGTCGTTCAGGATCAGCCGGAAGCCATCTACCTCGACGGGTGTGTCAAAGACCAGAAGGCGGAACGCCGAGACGGCAAGGACACCAAGCGCGAAGGCGCGGGTGGGCCAGCTCCGGAGCACGAAGCCCACCCAAACCAGGATCGCTCCCTCGGCAGCCCAGGCCACGGTGATCCAGGACCCGCTCAGCTGCAACGGCACGGCAACGGTGAGGAAAATCAGGGCTGTGGCCAGGGAATAGAGGGCCACCTGGGGCGGGGCCCCTGACCGGCTGATGGCGGCGTAGCCCACCACGCCGTAGAAGAGCGACAGGCCGAGGGTTATCACGCCGAACCAGACCTGGTAGTCGTCCCAGAGAAGGCCAAAGGTGATGCCGTAGAAGGCCAGGGCGTTAAGGGTCATCAGCGCCATGTCCGTGCGCTGTGGTACCCGCCGCCACAGGATATGAAAGAGGGTTGTGGCTCCAACGAACACCAGGAAAATGCCCGTGAGCCCCCCCTGGGCCAGCAGCAGGTCTGCGTCAGGGATCCGGTCCAGCCACAGGGCGAATAGGGAATAGGATGCTATCAGCCCCACCAGGGTGAACCACCTCCAGTTGCGGAAGGTGGAGACCCCCAGGATGCCTACGTCTACCAGCAGGATATACCCCAGCAGCACATACCGCTGGTCGGATGGCAGGTCACCTGCCAAAAGCAACGGTGTAAGGAATGCGCCCGTGATGCCGAGGAGGGCGATGACCAGAGACTCATACCGCAGGGCCAGCAGGCCGCTTATAGCCACCACCAGCGCTAGGAAGAGGAAGGCGGGGATAGGGTCGATAAGATCGAAGAACCCGAAGGCAGCGTAGATAGACAGGTACAGGATGCCGATGCCGCCCCCAGTGACGGCCTGGGCCCAGGCGGGATAGCGACGCTGGGTATACTCGCCGATCCCCAGGAAGGCCACGCCGGCGACGATGCCCATAGCGACGCGCCCCGTCTCGCCGATCCAGTTGTTCTCGAAGGCCAGCCGTAGGAAGAAGCCCACGCCAATGGCCAGAGCCACGGCGCCTATGATGGCAAGCCAGTTCAGCCCCAGAACCTGCTCCCAATCGATGGATGGCATTCTGGAGGAAGGGGGCAAGGCGTATGCCGGTTGCTCCGGCGGCCTGGCTGGTGGAGCCAGCGGTCTGTCCCCAGGCCCTGCGCCTCTGGCTGTAGGAGAGAGAGGAGCTACAGGCTCGGACGGAGGAGCAGAGGCTGCTGGACGCGCCGGGGGAGGGGGAGCGACCGGCTCCACCCGAGGCGCCTGTGGGACACGGCTTCCCTGTAGCCGCTCCAAGGCAGCGACCCGGTCCGTGATCTGGACCAGCGCCAGCCTTAGCTGTTGCAGTGCCTCTTGGAGCGACGGCTGCTGACCCTCAGGAGGTGATTGCTGGGCCGGCTCTTCCTCTTCGGAAGCGGTGGCTAGAGGTGAACCGCAGAAGATGCAGAAGCGGGCGTCTGCAGCGTTCTCTCGATGACAAGTGGGGCAATTCATGAAGCCCCCTCCCTCCTAAAGTCGCCTGGGCCTCACCACGTAGGTGCCTGCAAGCTTGTCGTGCCATCCCTGCTTCCGCCCGTCCCAACCGATCCAGAAAAAGCCCAGGTAGAAAGGGATGCTAGAAATAATCTTGCCGACGACCTCCCGCAGGAAGGCACGCCCCAGGCCCGGTATATTGCCCTGCCCATTCACCACTTTGATACCAACGACCTTCTTCCCTGGGGTCTGACCCTGGAGCCCGGTGAAGAGCCAGTAGTAGAGCCATGGCAGTAAAAGAACCAAGATTCCTAAAAATGACACAAACGCAGAGACCACAATAGTGATGATCATGATGATCATGATCATCAAAATGATGAAGAAATCTATTATCCACGCGGCGAAGCGTGTCCAAAACCCCACGTATTCCTCAACGGTCGCCGGTTGGACCGGTGCAGGAGTGGGCGCTGTCTCCGGTGTAGACGATTCAACCGTGGGAGCCAGAGCGGCGCCACAGTTGCCGCAGAAGCTCGCCTCCGGAGGATTATCATGTTGGCAGCTTGGGCATTGCATAACAGATGGGCTCCGTGCCACGGAAGTCAGTGATAGAATGGGCCAAGTATAGACCACGCTAGAGTTCGCACTCAAGGACGTCGCCTTTCTCCTGGTTTCTCCTTTGTCGCTACAAGGTTACTCCCTAACTCAGGTTCTGGGATGTGTCAAATGAACTATTTTCCCGTAGTACATTCCTACTATACTGCGGGCAGGATATGGAGTACCTGTCTGGACAGAATAAATTGATGAACGGTGCGCACAGGCCCATGTCCCCTGCACCCTCCTATAGTTTTTGCGCAAAGCTAGGTCAACCGGGAACCAGGCTGGCGACATTGACACAATGGTGTATAATCTAATGCGGTGGCAGTGTTTTGTGTACCTACATCCGACTCGTCATAGCGTCCTCTGTGCCCCTTCAGACCCTTAGCAGTGTCTCTGTGTGCCCACGGGATTGTCTTGAGCATCCTCGGTATCGGTGACCAACTCTCGCCAACTAATAGGAGAAAGGAGATCACTGATGGAGTACGAGGACAAGACCCTCACATGCCAGGACTGTGGACAACCCTTCACTTTCAGTGCGGACGATCAGTCGTTCCACGAGATGAAAGGTTTCACCAACGAGCCCAAGCGCTGCCCATCCTGCCGTGAGTCACGTCGTGGCGAGCGCTTTGGTGGATCTAGCCAAGGCCCGCGTGAGATGTATCCCGTAGTGTGCGCCGAATGCGGCAAGGATACCACGGTGCCTTTCCTGCCTCGTGGCGACCGCCCGGTCTACTGCAGCGATTGCTTCAGTAGTCGGCGCCCGGCCGCACGGTCAGGCTGGTAGAGACTAATAAAAACAGAGGGGGCGGTTACCGCCCCCTCTGTTTTAAGGCAGGCAATCAACCGTTGTCGCCACTTCTCTCGCAGTAACTCTTTATCTCCACTTGCACTTCTAAGGTGGACCCCATTATTAAGACAGCACGAGGGCTAAATTAAGAGAGTCTCCCACCCCTGCGCTAGGTTTCACCAAGCCCGATGGCAGCCCTGCTTCTTCAGCTGCTGCTCCCCTTTCTTCCTGGCCATGTTGGTACACCTCTGCTGGGGTCCGGTAGCCCAAAGCCTGGTGAGGCCTCTGCCGGTTGTAGAACTCCAGGTAGGCATTGATCCCAGTTCGGGCCTCGGCGACGGTCTGGTAAGCTTTCAGATACACCTCCTCGTACTTGATGCTCCGCCACAGCCGCTCCACGAAGATGTTGTCCAGGTACCTACCCTTACCATCCATGCTGACCTGGACCCTCTGCTCCTGCAACGTCTGGGTAAAGGCCTCACTGGTGAACTGACTCCCTTGGTCGGTGTTGAATATCTCCGGTCGTCCCTTACCCAGGGCTTCCTCCAACGCCGCCACGCAGAAGCTGGTGTCCATGGTGTTGGAGAGCTTCCAGGCCAGCACGTGCCGGCTGTGCCAGTCCATGATGGCCACCAGGTACAGGAAGCCCTTCGCCATGGGGATGTAGGTGATGTCCGCGGCCCAGACCTGGTCGACCCGATTAACCTCCACTCCCTTCAGCAGATAGGGAAAGATCCGGTGTCCCGGCGCTGGTTTGCTGGTGTTGGGACGCCGGTAGATCGCTTCCAGACCCATCAACCGCATCAGCCTTCGAACCCTTTTTCGGCTCACCAGATAGCCCTGTTGCAGCAGCCAGGCCTTCATCTTCCTGGAGCCGTAGAAGGGGGTCTTCAAATACTGACGGTCCATCAGGGCCATCAACTCCAGGTCTTCTGCCCTGGTCGGTACCGGCCGGTAGTACACCGAGGCCCGGCTGACGTCCAGCAGGATACATTGACGCACCAAAGACAGCTGCTGGTGGTCTCGGTCTATCATGGCTCGCCGTATGCTGCGACTCATAGACCGGACCTTTCCGACAAAAAATCGCGTTCCACCTTCAGCTGGCCGATGTGCCGGTAGAGGTGGTTAATCTGAGCTTCCTTGGCTTTCTCCTGGGATTTCTGATTGGTGGCAAATAGCTCCGGGGCTCCTTCCACCAGGGCCCTTTTCCAGGCGTGAATCTGACTGGGATGGACCTCAAATCGGCTGGCCAGCTGGGCGATGGTCTCTTCCCCCGCAAGGGCGGCCAGGGCCACCTTGGCCTTGAACGCCGGACTGTGCTTATTCCTCGTCTGCTTCATGTCCTGCTCCTCCACGTCGGTTAGTTGCCGGTTATTTTAGGAGCTGGACTCTCTCTTAGCCAGTTGTCTAGTTTTTGGGTACCACCTCAGTAGAGTAAGGGGGAAATTATGGCATCGCAACCACCAAGTTTAACGGAAGCGCTGAGGGAACTTGCAAAGCTACTTCGCGACTATGGCATGCCGATAGTCATTTTCGCCATGGGAATATACGTTATCTGGGTCGGTATTGCCTCCAGCACGGTCTTGAAGGCCGCGGATCTGGATTCGGAGTTTGTCGTCCTTATCGGCTTCCTTCTGACGCTCATCGGGCTACTCAGCGAACTTTGGATTTACTCCAGAGAAAATCCGCCGACCGAGGCTCTTACTAATCCGGAGGTCAAGGAGATGCTTAAGTGGTTTAGGGAGCAAACAGAGCGCCAACTCAGCCCTTCACGAGAGCAAGAACCTCAGCAAACGCCTTAAATTGAATCAATTTGCCCGACGGCTGGCATGGCCTAACACACATGTCGGGATATCTGGTGTTCTCTCAGCATCGCTATCGTGGGCGGCAATTCCTCAATGTCCAGACTTGAGGCAACGGTGATGGACACGATTTTACACTGTGATCCACCAGCGTCGCCGTCGTTCAATCGATCCAGAAAGTCCCAATCTCCCCGGTAGTGATAGGCAAGACGTGTCAGCTCCATCTCCATGGCCATTTGCTATTCCCGGGGGGCATCTCAACAGTGTCTGTAGGGCGTTCAACTGTATGGCGGCATCCTAGAAGAACCATCCCGCCCTGGCGGGCCGCAGGTGGCGAAGTAGGTTACCTGGGGTAGAGGGGAGCCTTCTAATGACAACAAAAAAGACCGTAAACGCATATATATCCGGGCTTACGCCGGATAAGCGGGAGATTGCCGAAGCATTGCGAAAGATCATTCTCAGTGCCGACGCAGAACTCCAGGAGTCTATTAAGTGGGGAAACCCTACCTATGAAAAGAAGGGACGAGTCTGCTACATAGCAGTCGCTGGAGCATATTTGAACTTCGGGTTCTTCAAGGGCGTCCATCTGAGCGATCCAACGGGTCGGATAGAGGGCACCGGCAAGGAGATGCGGCACATCAAAGTCAAGAGTCTTGATGACATCCTGCCGGAGCAGTTTTCATCCTGGGTCCGGGAGGCCGTCGCCCTCAACGAGCGGGCGCAAGCTTAACAGCCGAGCTCGTTATATCTCGTTTCCTGTTCAGAGGCCGGAAGAACAAGCATCTCAGGTTGGCACGCCCAAGTCGCCATGCTATAATGAGCCCATATAAGAAAGAGAGGAACTCGGAGAGAAGAGTTTGGACCAGACCCGCAGAGAAACTATTATCCAGGAGTATAGGAGTCACGAGAAGGACACAGGGTCCGCGGATCTTCAGGTAGCGTTGCTAACGCAGCGCATTAGTGAGATGACACAACACCTGAGAGTACACCCGAAGGACAATCACTCTCGGCGAGGGCTTCTGCAGATGGTGGGACGGCGCCGCCGACTTCTCCGGTACATCAACCGGGAAGAGGTGGGCCGCTACAGGCAGCTCATTTCACGTTTGGGTCTCCGAAGATAGCACCCCTACAGGCGGTGCTATCTTTTTATTCTTCTTGTTCACATGTTCCCAGGAGGTATCTTTAGACCATGGTGCATACTTTTGAGCTTGATATTGCCGGCAAGACCCTAACTATAGAGACCGGTAAGCTGGCTTACCTGGCGGATGCGGCGGTAACCGTTCGCTACGGCGACTCTGTAGCGCTGGTGACCGCTGGCGCGGGGTCCCCCAGGGAGGGGATCGATTTCCTGCCCCTGACCGTCGACTATGAGGAGAGGCATTACGCAGCAGGTAAAATCCCGGGCAGCTTCTTCCGGAGGGAGGGGCGCCCCAGTCAGGATGCCATCCTATCCGATCGTCTCACGGACCGCACCCTACGCCCCCTCTTTCCAAAGGGCTTCCGTAACGAGGTGCAGATTATCGTAACCATCCTCTCCGCGGACCGGGAGAACCCGCCGGACCTCCTCTCCATAATCGGGGCCTCGGCGGCCCTGAGCATCTCGGACATTCCCTGGTCCGGCCCGGTCAGCGCCACTCGCATCGGCTATATAGACGGGGCCCTTCTAGTAAATCCCACCTTCTCCCAGCTTGGAGAAAGCCTGCTGGATATAGTAGTGGCGGGCAGCAAGGATGCGGTGGTGATGGTGGAGGCGGGGGCAAAGGGGGTGCCCGAGAGGGTAGCCCTTGAAGCCATCGAGCGGGCCCAGCAGGTGAACCGGGAGGTCATTGGCCTCCAGGAGCGAATGGTGGCGGAGCTGGGGAAGCCCAAGTTCTCCATTGTGGTTCCAGAGACGCCCTCTGAGTTGGAGGGGGAAGTTCAGGCGAGGCTGAACGGCAGACTCCAGGCCGCAATATATGCCCCAGAAGGAAAACCCCAGAGGCAGTCCGCCATGGACGTGCTAAAAACGGAGCTGGTGGACACCCTCGGCGAGCGTTACACCAAAGACCAGGTCCTGGGGACGCTGGACTCCCTGGAGAAGCGTGAAGTCCGTTCCAGGATCCTTGGTGAGGGGATCAGGCCCGACGGGCGAACGTTGAAGGAGATCAGGCCCATTAGCTGCGAGGTGGGTGTCCTTCCCCGGGCTCATGGAACGGGACTGTTCTGCAGAGGTCTGACCCAGGCCCTGACCATAGCCACTCTGGGCTCCGTGAGGGAGATGCAGAAGCTGGACACCCTAAGCCCAGAGGAGAGTAAACGGTTCATGCACCACTACAACTTCCCTCCCTACTCGGTGGGAGAGGTCCGAAGGATGGGCGGCCCTGGTCGACGGGAGATCGGCCACGGCGCGCTGGCGGAGCGGGCCCTGGAGCCGGTCGTTCCTAGCGAAGAGGATTTCCCCTATACCATACGTCTGGTGTCGGAAATCCTCAGCTCCAACGGCAGCACCTCCATGGCCAGCGTCTGCGGCAGCACATTGGCCCTGATGGACGCGGGGGTGCCTATCAGCGCTCCAGTGGCCGGTATCGCTATGGGCCTAATCACGGACCCGGATGGCAGGTTCGCGGTGCTGACGGACATCCAGGGCCTAGAGGACCACATGGGGGACATGGACTTCAAAGTGGCCGGCACCGCCGAGGGTATCACCGCCCTTCAAATGGACATAAAGGTGACGGGCATTGGGTATGATGTCATGGCACAGGCCCTGGAGCAGGCCAGAGAGGCCCGCATGTACGTTCTGGACCGCCTACGCGAGACCATATCCCAGGCGAGACCTGAGCTTAGCCCCTTTGCCCCCCGTATGTACCGCCTCTCCATCCCAGTAGACAAGATCGGGGCCGTAATCGGGCCTGGTGGGAAGATCATTCGAGGGATGATTGAGGAATACAAGGTCTCCATAGATGTAGACGATAACGGGACGGTGACCATAGGCTCCAACGACCCAGAGGCAGCCCAGAGTGTCGTCGAGCGAATCCAGGAGATGACGCAAGAAGTGGAGGTGGGGAAGATATACACGGGCAGGGTCACCCGTCTCATGGGCTTTGGAGCCTTCGTGGAGGTCCTTCCGGGGAAGGAGGGCCTGGTGCACATAAGCCAGCTGGCGGACTACCGGGTTGCCAACGTGGAGGATGTGGTGCAAGTTGGTGACGAGATCACGGTAGTGGTTAGCGAGATAGACAACATGGGACGCGTTAACCTCTCCAGGAGGGCTCTCCTGGAAGGAGAGGGCTCCAGCGAACGATCAGAAGGGCAGCCCCCCAGGCCTGATGGTGGCAGCTATCAGTCTGGGGCACCTCAGCGCGATGCAAGAACGGGCGGAGACCGCGGAGGGCCCTCTCGCCCGCCGTATCAGGGCTCATCGAATAGAGGAGATGGCCGGCGGAGCGGCCCGCCCACCAGAAGCGGGCCTCCCTCCAGGAGCGGCCCTCCGCCCAGGAGCGGTCCTCCCAGAAGGTAGGGTCATAGCCCCCTGCTGCTCTTGGGACAAGGACAGGAACTCATGGAGCCGATAAAGGTTGCGGTTCACGGCGCGTTTGGCAAGATGGGGAGGGAGGTGGTGGGCGCCTTGTGTCGTGCCCCGAGCCTGGAGCCGGTGGGAGCCGTCTCCAGACAGGCCGCGGAAGACTACCTCTCCCTACCCGACGGCTCTGGCCTTATACCCCTAAGCACGGACCTTGCGGAGATCATTTCCAGATGTCGCCCTCAGGTCGTGGTGGACTTCACCAACGCCGAGGCCGCGGTCCATGCTATTCGCACCGCCGCCCTCGCCAAAGTCAACGTCGTCACCGGCACCACTGGGCTCTCCGAGGCCGCCCTCAAAGAGGTGGAAGACCTGGCGCAGAGGCATGGCGTAGGCGTCATCGTCGCTCCCAACTTCGCCCTGGGAGCCGTGCTTCTGATGCACCTGGCCCGCCAGGCTGCCCGCTTCTTCGACTACGCGGACGTGACTGAGATGCACCACGAGGCCAAAGTGGATGCCCCCTCGGGCACCGCCCTTGCCCTGGCGCGCGCCATTATCCAGGGCAAGGGCGGCTCTTTTATCGCCCCTCAACCGGAGAGGGAGACCTTGAAGGGGACCAGGGGCGGCCAGCTAGAGGGCGTCACCATCCACAGCAGGCGTATGCCAGGCCTGATGGCCCATCATGAGCTGGTCTTCGGCGCTCAGGGCCAGACGCTAACCCTGCGCCACGATAGCATGAGCCGCGAGTCCTTCATGCCTGGAGTCATCATGGCCATTGAAGAAGTGGTAAAATCCAAGGGCCTCATAGTGGGCCTGGAGAAGGTCTTGGGGCTGTAGGGAGAGGCTGTTGAAGGAATGTAGAATCGCCGTTGTAGGGGCCACTGGGGCCGTGGGCAGCGTGTTCCTACGGCTGCTGGAGGAGAGGCGGTTTCCCGCCAGCTCCATCAAGCTTTTAGCCTCCAAGCGTTCTCACGGCAAGGTGCTGACGGTCAACGGTGAGGAGCTTATGGTTGAGGAGACCACCCCGGACTCCTTTCGGGACGTGGATATCGCCTTCATCTCCGCCATTGGCGAGGTGAGCCGCGCCTTCGCTCCTGTAGCCGTGGAGGCCGGCGCGCTGGTCATCGACGACAGCTCCGCCTTCCGTATGGAGCCCAACGTGCCCCTGGTGGTGCCGGAGATCAACGCCGAGGACCTGGAGAATCACCAGGGCATCACGGCCATTCCCAACTGCTCCACAACCCCGCTGGTCATGGCCCTCTATCCCCTTCACAGGGTCAACCCAATCAAGCGAATCATAGTTTCCACCTACCAGTCGGTCTCAGGGACAGGGGCTCAGGCTGTGGAGGAGCTGCGAGTGCAGTCTGGCCAGGCGCTGTCGGAGCAACCTACCCAGGCCCAGGTCTATCCCCATCAGATAGCCTTCAACCTCATACCCCAGATCGACTCCTTCCTTGATGACGGCTACACGGTAGAGGAGAGGAAGATGCTGGTGGAGACCCGCAAGATAATGCACGCTCCGGAAATCGCCGTCTCCGCCACCTGCGTTCGGGTTCCCGTCTACGTGTCCCACTCCGGGTCCATACACGTCGAGTTCACCAACCCCATGGAGCCGGAGGAGGCCCGGGAGCTTCTAAGCGCCTTCCCTGGAGTCGAGGTGCTGGACGATCCGTCCAGGCACATCTATCCCATGCCTTGGAGCGCAACGGGCAGGGACGAGGTCTTTGTCGGCAGGATACGTCAGGATCCAGCGGACCCTTGTGCGCTGGAGATGTGGGTGGTGTCAGACAACCTTAGAAAAGGGGCCGCTCTCAACGCCATCCAGATTGCGGAGGAGGTCCTCAAGCGGGGACTGTTAAGCCGTAATGACCCCTTCAGGCCATCTGTCGCAGCCCTGTAGATTTTTTGTACGTCTTTCTGTATATTATCCCCACTCAAACGAGGAGGCGCTGGCATGGTGGAACTAGGTCGCGTCATCACTGCGATGATCACCCCTTTTAATGAGCAGGAGGAGGTGGACTACGACCAGGCCAAGCGACTGGCCCTCGCTTTGCTGGATTCAGGAAGCGACGGGGTTGTCGTGTCCGGCACCACGGGCGAGTCCCCTACGCTGAGCACCGAAGAGAAGCTACGGCTCTATGCCGAGGTCAAGGCCGCGGTAGGGAACAGGGGGGCCGTCATCGCTGGCACGGGGAACTACAATACCGCCGAAAGCATCGAGTTGAGCAGGGCGGCGGAGCGTGAGGGGGTGGATGGCGTCCTTCTTGTGGTGCCCTACTACAACAAGCCCCCTCAGGAGGGGCTGTACCAGCACTTCAAGGCTATTGCGGAGAGCGTTCACATACCCGCCATCCTCTACAATGTCACCAGCCGCACCAGCCTCAACATGACTCACGATACCACCATCCGATTGAGCCAAATCGATAACATCGCGGGCATCAAGGAGGCCGGCAGCGATTTCGATCAGATAGCTCGTATCATCCATGGCGCCACGGACGGGTTCAAGGTCTGGAGCGGCAACGACAACGAGACCTTTCCCATCGTGGCCATGGGCGGCTACGGGATTGTAAGCGTGGCCTCCCACCTGGTGGGCAACCAGATCAGGGCCATGATAGGCATGCTGTTGGAAGGAGACGTGGAGAAGGCGGCCTCGGAGCACAGGAGGCTTCTCGAGCTGTTCAAGGTCCTCTTCATTGTCTCCAACCCAATTCCCGTCAAGTACGCCGTTAATAAGGTTGGCTTCAAGGTAGGCAAACCGCGGCTGCCCCTGGTGCCCCCGGACGAGAGGAGCGCCGCCCAGATAGACGAGGTGCTGGCCCAGTACCAGGTAGACCTGCCTGTCCCGGCGGCAAGCCGGTAGGACTGATTCCCAAGGCGGTTTACCTTCTCCCGATGGTCAGCACCCTCTCTGCCATTTCCGTATCGACGCCTCTGGGCCACTCCCTGCCCAGGGAATCGTGCACCTTGACGTGAAGGCGGCCTAGACCCTCTATCTCCATCTCCACATTGTCCTTGTCCTGCAAGGAGCCCAGGCCCTGGTGGTTGGTGCCAAAGGCGATGACGTCTCCTGGCTCCAGAGTGGTAACCGTCGAGGCAAAGGCGATGGCCTCTCCAATAGTGCGGGCCATGTCGCTGCTATTGTAGTCCTGCCGCAGTTGGTCGTTGACCCACAGCTTTACCTGGAGGTTTTGAGGGTTGGCGACCTCGTCGGCGGTCACGATGACTGGGCCCATGGGGCCGAAGGTGTCCCAGGACTTGCCCAGGAAGAAGCTGTTCATGCCGTTGGGCATCCAGCCCCTGAGGGAGACGTCTATGAAGTTCACGTACCCAAAGATGCCCCGCAGCCCCTCTTCCGGGCTAGCCTTGGTGAGGGTCTTGCCGATAATGGCGGCCAGCTCCGCCTCATGGTGGAAGATGGTGGCCTCGGTCTGAGGTGGCAGCTCCACGGTGTCGCCGTCCCCTATGACGCAAGAGGGAGACTTGAGGAAAAAGTCGGGGTCTCCTGGAGCGGCGCGTTTGCCGTGTTCCATGTAGCTCAGGACTCCGCTCATAAGGCGAATCGGTCTGGGGGCCGGTGCTCGAAAGCGCACTTGCCGAGCGGGCACTCCCTTGGCGCCCTGGACGTGCCTCTCGATGGCAGGCTTAAGCTCATCCCATCGGGAGACCACCTGGTTGATGAGGTCCTGCGGGTTTGAGTGGCGTATGTCCCCCAGAGCACCCTGAATGTCCACCACCTCCTCGCCACGGAGGACTCCAAGCTGAAAATCGTTAAAATAGGCTAGACGCATGTTTGTCTCCTTTCTCGCAAATATCGTTCGTCCGCCCTATAGGGAACTTACCTAGCGAAGGGACTTGGCTCGATTCTTGGCGGGGGCATCCCGCCGGTCCTTAAGTTGGCGGGTGTCCTCACCCACTCGGCAAAGGCCGCATCTATTCCCCTGGGCCACTCTCGCATCAGGGGATCCTCCACGTTGACCGTCAGGTGCCCCAGGCCTTCTATCTCCATGTCCACCACGTCCCCCTGCTGCATAGGGCCCAGGCCCTGGCGATTACATCCCATGGCGATTACGTCGCCAGGCTGAAGGGTGGTCACCGAGGATGCGAACTCAATGGTCTCGGGAATGTTGTAAGCCATGTCGTCGGTATTATAGTCCTGGCGCAGCTCTCCATTCACCCACAGGCGGGCCTGGAGCTTGTGGGGGTCCGATATCTCATCGGCCGTGACCAGAAGGGGCCCCATGGGACCGAAGGTATCCCAGCATTTCCCTAGGAAGGAGCTGGGCCTGCGGTTGGGAGCTGGGCCTCTGGCCGACACGTCGAGGAATATAACGTAGCCAAAGACATTCTCCATGGCTCTTTCCCTATTCGCCTTACTGGTTGTCTTGCCCATGACAACCCCCAACTCCAGCTCATGATGAACGATGGTGACCGGGACCGTTGGCAGCACAACGGTATCGTCGTGGCCTATAACGCAGTCGGGGGGCTTTAGAAACAGATCTGGCTCCCCGACTTCCGCCTGGCCGTACTCCCTGTAGTTGGAGAAGGCGCACACTATCTTGCTGGGGCGTGGAACCGGCGAACGAAGACGAACCTGGCCAAGGGGCACTCCTACAGCACTCTTTAGGTGCTCTTCTAACCCAGGATAAAGGTCCGACCAGTTGGTGATGACCTTTTCAATCAAGTCCTGTGGAGAGGAGTATTGGATTCTCTGTAGAGGGGCCTCTACGCTGACCACCTCATTCCCTCTGAGGACTCCAGGTACAAAATCGCTAAAGAATACCAGTCGCATAGTCTCTCCGGATCAGATACTACAAAAGAGGCTTGATGGTGACGGTCTCGTGGCGATAGGGCCCCGTGGAGATGAGGTCTACTGGGACGCCTATCGATGTGGCTATACGCTGGACGTAGGCCGTGGCTTGAGAAGGCAGGTCTTGAAACCGGGTGGTGCTGGCCGTCGGTTCCGTCCAGCCAGGCAGCTCCTCCAGCACCGGCTCACACTTCTGCAGCTCCGCGGCGCTGCCTGGGAAGTAGTCTATGGTCTCTCCGTTAATCTTATAGGAGTTGCATATCTTGATAGTGGCGAATCCGTCCAGCACGTCCAGGCGTGTCAGAACCGCCGAGGTGAAGCCGTTGACTCTGGCGCTGTGTCTGGCTGCGACGGCGTCGAACCATCCGCACCGCCGTGGGCGGCCGGTGGTAGTGCCGTATTCCCAGGCCCGCTCCCTGATGATGTCGGCCGTCTCGTCCGTCAGCTCTGTTGGGAAGGGCCCGGCGCCCACTCGCGTCGAATAGGCCTTGAACACGCCGACGATTCCGTCGATGTCTCGAGGGCTAATGCCCAGGCCTATGCAGGCCCCACCTATGGTGGGGTAGGAGGAGGTTACGTAGGGATACGTACCATGGTCCAGGTCCAACAGAGCGCCCTGGGCCCCTTCCAGGATGATGTTCTGGCCTTGGTCCATGGCCTGGTATATAAGGGGCTCTGTGGGCCGAATGTAGGAGCTTAAAGCCTGAGACCAGCACTTGCACTTCTCGTATATCTCTTCAAGCTCCAGGGGCTGGCCGCCGTAGACTTTGGTAATTAGGGCGTTCTTCCTCTCCAGTACGTCTTTCAGGTGCGGGTAGAGGTCTTCCGTAGAGAGGAGGTCGCCAGCCAGCAGGCCTATACGGGCAGTCTTGTCGGTGTATGCGGGACCAACACCTCTTCCGGTGGTGCCCAGTGCTCCCCCTCCTCTGCTGGCCTCCTCTAGCTGGTCCAGGAGCACGTGGTAGGGCATGATCAGATGGGCCCGATCACTCACTACGATGCGGCTGACGTCAACCCCTCGCTCTTCAAGGCCCGTTATCTCCTCTATGAGGACGGCGGGGTCAACAACCACGCCGTTGCCTATCACGCAGGTGACCTGAGGCCAGAAGACGCCGGAAGGCACAAGGTGAAACTTGAACTCCCCCTGCTCATTCATCACGGTGTGGCCAGCATTGTTCCCGCCGGAGAAGCGAGCGACGATGTGGGCCTTCTCGGAGAGAAAGTCCACGATCTTTCCCTTCCCTTCGTCTCCCCACTGACCACCCAGTACTGCGTAAGCTGGCATTCCGATCTCATCGACAGGTTTAGGTCTTCTGACCTACGGGAGTATAGCAAAAGGGCTGCTCTTTTGAAAGAGGAGAGGACAGTGAGGGGGGGGCTTGCACAAAAAGTCCAACAGCAGACGTTTTCTTTCCCATCCACCCACCCGATATGTCTAATTCCTGAGGGGACACCCCTCAGACTCCCTGGCAGAGAACCTAGGTTCTCTGCACTCTCCTAGGATTTTTTGCAAAACTTAGATCTCCCCCTAGAAAAGGCATTACATTTAGCTAGTGCGTAGCGCCTCCTGGCGGTGGAGTAAGGCTGCCGTTGCAGTGGGCGTGTCAGCCCACTGATAGCGTGAGGCTATTAGAAGGCCTCGGCCAAAGTCAAGCAGGTTGCATAGCGTGGCCTTTGTAGCTGTCCCTCAACACTCCAGTTTGGCGGTTTATGGGATACATCTGCCCTCTTTGGGCGCCTCCCGCCTGATAGATCAGCCAAAATAAACCGTCGTCAGCCTTGAAGCCCTCCAGAGGCCGATGGTAGAATAAATGCAGTAGTAACATACTGTATCGGGCCAAACCTTTAATCCAGTCCCGAGAGGCTGACAAGGGACCGAAAGCCATCGCTTCCAGGCGTATGGCCCAAATTGTGGCGACTCCAGAGTCCACCACCCCTTGCCTGCATCAGGGCGAGGGGTTTTTTGTGCCAAAGAAGCAGGTCCTGGCGGCTGAGGAAATCAGAAGAGCCCTGGAGCGCATCGCCCACGAGGTCCTGGAGAGGAACCAGGGGGCCGATGGCCTGGTGCTGCTGGGTATCCATACCCGAGGGGTCACCCTGGCCGGAAGGTTGGCCGAGAAGATACGCCAGTTCGAAGGACAGGAGATCCCGATTGGGGCCTTGGACATTGGCCTCTATAGGGACGATACCTCCAGAGGCAGACGCCCCAAGGTGCAGCCCACCGACATCCCCGTGAGCCTAGAGGGCCGTCGCGTGGTTTTGGTGGATGACGTTCTCTACACCGGGCGTACTGTCAGAGCGGCCATGGACGCTCTCATCGACTTCGGACGCCCGGAGAGGATTCAACTGGCGGTCCTGGTGGACCGGGGGCATAGGGAGCTCCCCATCAGGGCCGACTACGTGGGCAAAAATATACCCACATCCCCCCAGGAAAAAGTGGAGGTCAGGCTGATGGAGATAGATGACAGGGACGAAGTAACCCTTGTTGAAGGGGGTGCGCAATGAGTCAGGCAAGGCAGGCTACAGGAGCATCCATAATGGTGGAGACCCCAAAGAGGGGCTCTCGGCGGCACGTCCTGGACCTGGACGACTTCTCCCGAGAGGAGATAGAGGAGGTGCTGTCCGTCGCCGAGTCTATGCGGGAGGTGCTGCACCGGGACATCAAGAAGGTGCCTACCCTGCGCGGCAAGACCATCATGACCATGTTCTACGAGCCCAGCACCCGCACCCGGGTCTCCTTTGAGCAGGCGGGAAAGATCCTGAGCGCAGACGTCATCAACGTCTCGGCCTCCTCCAGCAGCGTGGAGAAGGGGGAGTCCCTTTACAACACCGCTAGAACCCTCCAGGCCATGAACACCGACATACTGGTGGTGCGGCACCCCCATGCGGGTGCGCCCTACTTCCTGGTCCGCCACCTGGACTGCTGCATCATCAACGCCGGCGACGGCGCCCATGCCCATCCGACCCAGGCCTTGCTGGATCTTTACACCATCCGGCGTCACCTGGGCAGCATCGAGGGCCTCAAGGTGGCCATCATTGGAGACATCCTCTACAGTCGGGTGGCCCGCTCCAACCTGTGGGGGCTGACCAAAATGGGAGCCAGAGTTGTAGTTTGCGGGCCGCCAACGCTGCTGCCTCCTGATTTCCTCAACGGCTACCGCTCTCAGGAAGGCCATCCCCTGGCCTCTATCGAGGTGGAGACCAGCGTAGAGAGGGCTCTTGAAGGAGCCGACGTGGTGATGCCCTTGCGGATTCAACAGGAAAGGCAGATACTAGGGCATCTGCCAAGCCTCCGGGAGTACTCCCGTATCTATCAGATCAACGAGGCGCGCCTGAGCCTGGCCAGCCCCCAGGTGCTGGTCATGCATCCGGGGCCCATGAACGAGGGAATCGAGGTGGACTCAGAGGTGGCCCACGGTGCCCACTCGGTCATCGAGGAGCAGGTCAACAACGGTGTGGCCGTGCGCATGGGCCTGCTATACAGTATAGCCACACCCGTAAGAGAGGGACGATGAGGTGGAGCATCCTCCGCTGCTCATCAGGGGCGGGCGCATTATCGACCCCGGCCAGGGACTGGACGCTATTGGCGATGTGCTGGTCCAGGAGGGGAAGGTAGCCCAAGCACAGGCCGGCAGCATGGATGGTTTGCCTGACTCCTGCGCTCTTCTGGAGGCTGAGGGCCTGATAGTTTGCCCAGGCTTCATAGACCTGCATAGCCATCTCCGGGAGCCCGGCTACGAGGATAAGGAGACCATAGCCACCGGGACCAGGGCGGCGGCAAGAGGAGGGTTCACCACCATCTGCGCCATGCCCAACACCAACCCGGCCATGGATACAAGGGCCACGGTGGACTACGTGAAGGGGAGGGCTCAGGAGGAGGGGGTTGTCCGGGTGCTGCCCATCGGGTGCGTTACCAAGGGGCGCCAGGGTAGGGAGCTGGCCGAGATGGCGGAGCTGGCCGAGGCAGGCGTTATAGGTTTCAGCGACGACGGCAGCCCCGTGTCCGATTCCAACATCATGCGTCAGGCCCTGGTCTACGCCACGGGCCTGGGCCTGCCCATCATCAACCACTGTGAGGAGCTCTCCCTCTCCCAGGGGGGCCACATGCACGAGGGGTGGGTCGCCACCCGCCTTGGAGTGAGAGGCATTCCGTCGGCTGCCGAGGACGTGATGTCGGCTAGAGATATAGAGCTGGCCCAGCTAACGGGCGGGCGGCTGCACCTAGCCCATGTCAGCACCAGGGGGGCGATGGAGATGGTACGGCGCGCCAAAGAGCGGGGGATTGCCGTCACCTGTGAAGCGACCCCCCACCACTTGACCATGACCGACCTGTGGCTCCTAGGCCATCAAGGTGAGGATGGCCCCTTCGACTCCCTTAGCCCGCAGGCCTACGACACCCGGTGCAAGGTCAGCCCCCCTCTGCGGGGCCAGGAAGATAGGGAGGCGCTCATAGAAGCACTGCGAGAGGGTGTGGTGGACATCATCGCCACGGACCATGCACCCCACGCGCTGGTAGATAAAGTCTGTCCTCTGGAGGAGGCAGCCGCCGGCATAAGCGTCCTGGAGACTGCACTGGGCTCACTCATGTCCCTGGTGAAGGCCGGGTCGATAGATATAGCAACTCTTATTTCCAGGATGACGTGGGGGCCGGCCCAGCTTCTGGGCGCCAACTTGGGCATCCTGAAGCCAGGCTTCCCTGCTGACATCACCATATTTGACCCAGAGGCCCAGTGGGTGGTGGACGTCAGCCGTTTCGCCTCCAAGGGCAAGAACACTCCCCTGGAGGGCGCCACCCTGGCAGGCAAGGTCATGGCAACGATAGTCGAAGGGAAGCTTGTGCACCGTGAAGACGGCCTTAATGTGATGGAGTCGTGGAGAACGTGAAAACGCCTGAAAAAGCCTGCCTAGTCCTGGAAGACGGCTCCATCTACCAGGGCGACGTCTTTGGTGCAGAGGGCTCCGCTTACGGGGAAGTTGTCTTCAACACCTCCATGACCGGCTACCAGGAGATGCTGACGGACCCCTCCTATGCGGGCCAGATCCTGATGGCCACCTATCCCCTCATAGGCAACTACGGCATCAATCCCCAGGACTTCGAGTCCAAGCGGGTGCAGGTGTCCGGGTTTCTGGTGCGGGAGCATTGCGATCAGCCCAGCCACCACCTAAGCACCATGACCCTGCACGATTTCCTGGCGGAGCAGGGGGTCCCCGCCATAAGCGGCCTGGACACCCGGGCTATAACCCGCCATCTGCGCAGCAAGGGCGTAATGATGGGCATTATCGCCCCCGCTAGCGAGGCCGACGCGGCGCTGGCTCGCATGAAGGAGCTGCCCGATTATGGCTCCATGGATTTCGTGAGCCGGGTGACAACCGACCAGCGGTACTCCTGGGACCAGACGCCTCCTGAGTCAGAAGCCAAGTATCGCATCCTGGTCAGCGACTACGGTCTCAAGTACAACATCCTGCGGTCCCTGCAGAGGCGCGGATGCGAGGTGGTTGCCTATCCAGCCAGAACCTCCGCCGAGGAGATTCTGGCCCAGGAGCCTCATGGCATCGTGCTATCGCCGGGGCCCGGAGATCCAGCCCTGCTGGAGTACGCAGTAGAGACGGCCCGTGGGCTCATCGGCCGGGTGCCCATAATGGGCATATGCTTGGGTAACCAGGTCATAGGGCAGGCCCTGGGTGGGCGTACCTTCAAGCTCAAGTTTGGACATCGGGGCGCCAACCATCCGGTGCTGGACGTGGCATCAGGCGCAGTGCACATCACCGCTCAGAATCACGGCTACGCCGTGGACCCGGACAGTCTGCCGTCCGAGGTTGAGGTCAGCCATATCAACCTCAACGATGGCACGGTGGAGGGGCTGCGACACCGGTCGTTGCCCATCATAAGCATCCAGTACCACTCGGAGGCGTCCCCTGGGCCCCAGGACAACGATTACCTTTTCGACAGGTTTTTAGAGCTTGTAGATGATGCTAATAAATGATGTATAATACGGGTGCGGAAAATAGATATCTAAATGAGATGAGGAATGGTGATGCGCACCACTTTAGAGATCGATGAGAATCTACTGAAAACGGTTGTTTACATGACAGGTGAGAAGAATAAAGGGAAAGCTGTCAATAAAGCATTGGGGGAGTACATACAGCGGAAAGCTATTGAGGGTCTGCGTGCCATGGCCGGCAAGATTGACCTGGTGGACAACTGGGACGAGCTGCGCCATATGGAGCCCAGATAGCAGTGGCGGTCATCGCTGACACTTCTGTATGGATACAGTTTTTGAGGGTTGGAGGTCCCCGAGAGCACCGCGAGCTGGACAGACTGCTGGCTCAGGGAGACGTTGTGATGGTTGGCGTTGTGATGGCCGAGCTGCTCCAGGGAGCACGCAATCCTCAAGAGTATGAGGAGCTAGGGGTTCGGTTGGCCGGTCTTCCCTACGTCTCAGAAACCAAGAACACCTGGGTTCAGGTCGGCACGCTCTCGTACAGATTGCGGCAAGAGGGCCTTGCGGTAGGCGCAGTGGACCTGCTAATCGCGGCCCTGGCCCTGGAGCACGGCCACGAGGTCTACACCCTGGACGAGCACTTCCAGCGCATACCGGGGTTGCGGCTGCACGAGGCGCACAGCGAATGATAATCAGCGGAACGCAGAGAGATTCCCAAGCCCCGCAGCGGCGATGCTGCGCCTCAAGGCGCAACCTTGGCTGAGGCTGTATGCGGCAGGAATTGCGTGAAAGACTAGAGCAGTTAGGAACTGTTATGGCAACTGAATCATTCATACGTTATGTAGTTCGGGGTCCGTCCTTATATTGGTGGATCCAACCTCCGGTTAAACATTTCTTAAAGAGATTAGGTTGGGCTGTAATAGCTCCAGCAGCCTTCTCGTATGAGAAATCCTATGGTTTTGATCCGCGGGTTGAGCGCAACAAAAAGGAGATTCGTAGCCTTGAACACTCGCTGCATAATGCCACAGCCCTAGTTGAGTATCAGGGGGAGCCGCCATACGCTTCTGGTTTCTTTGATACAGTGGCGGACACAACTCTTATTGATGACCTGCTTGCCTTCATGTCACTTTATCTGGGCGTATATTGCCAATATCTCTGGAAAGAGCACAGAAGCTCTGGGGGGGACTTCAAAGCTAGCTCTACAGTGCAAATAAACTACAGCAAGAATAATGCTATATGGGCCGTTAGCCGAAGGGATGCACGTGGTTTTTTCGAGAATGCATTAGTAAAGATTCCTACTCTTAATAAGACACAATTCGTGCTAGCGATTCGATGGTTCTTTAGTGCTCTTAGAGAACGCGAAGTTGGCAGACCACTCGTAGAAGCAGCGCTGAACTGGGTCTGCCTAGAATCACAGTCCAATTGTTTAGGCCTCTCAGGCAATAAATTCCAGAAGGTAAAAAAATTCCTGGTTACACAGGGATTTCCTCCTATTCCATCTATTCCATGTCTACACAACTTCTATCAGCTTCGAAATGACGCTTTCCATGAAGGACAGCTTTCAAATCTTACTGAAACTGACGCGCAAGCGGCCCGAACGAAAGGAAGGGAGCTAGTGCGTGCTCAGATTCTAAATTTACTTGGAATGGATCACACTGATTTTGACGTGGAGTTTGTGAAACTTTATGCCTGCTAAACCCTCCAAGGTACTGGTCATAGGCTCAGGGCCCATCGTCATAGGGCAGGCGGCGGAGTTCGACTACGCCGGGACCCAGGCGTGCAAGGCCCTCCGAGAGGAGGGTGTGGCCACGGTGCTGGTCAACTCCAATCCAGCCACTATCATGACGGACCAGGGCATCGCCGACTACGTCTACATCGAGCCGCTGACGGTCCCAGTGCTGACCCGCATCATCGAGGCGGAACGGCCCGACGGCGTGCTGCCCACTCTTGGAGGCCAGACGGCCCTCAACCTGGCCGTGGAACTGGCAGATGCCGGGGTCTTTGAGCGAGCCAACGTGCGGCTCCTGGGAACCCCCCTTCAGACCATCAAGAACGCCGAGGACAGGGAGCTCTTTCGTGATTTCCTGCTTGAGATAGACGAGCCGGTGCCGCCCAGCGCCATCGTGCGGTCCCTGGAGGAGGCCCAGAGGGCCACCCGGGAGCTAAGTCTCCCACTGGTGGTGCGTCCGGCGTACACCCTAGGCGGCACTGGTGGGGGCATGGCCAACACCTGGGAAGAGATGGAGAAAATCGTGTCCCTGGGCCTGGCCGCCAGTCCCGTCCACCAGGTTCTCCTGGAGCGGTCTCTGGTGGGTTGGAAGGAGATAGAGTACGAGGTGATGCGGGACGCCGCCGACAACTGCATCACCATATGCAACATGGAGAACATCGATCCCATGGGCGTCCACACCGGCGACAGCATTGTCGTGGCCCCTAGCCAGACCCTCTCCGACAAGGATTATCAGATGCTGCGCTCCGCCAGCCTCAAGATCATCCGGGCTCTGGGCATAGAAGGCGGGTGCAACGTACAGTTCGCCCTACGGCCCGGGCCAGAGGTGGCCGAGACTATGTCCCTGGGCTGGGAGGCCCGTAGCTCCTACTACGTCATCGAGGTCAACCCCAGGGTGAGCCGCAGCTCGGCTCTGGCCAGCAAGGCCACCGGCTATCCCATCGCTCGGGTGGCGGCCAAGATCGCCGCCGGCAAGCTACTCAACGAGATACCTAATGCCGTCACCCAGAAGACCCTTGCCGCCTTCGAGCCCGCCCTGGACTACTGCGTCGTTAAGATCCCTCGCTGGCCTTTCGACAAGTTCCCCATGGGAGAGAGGACGGTGGGCACTCAGATGAAATCCACCGGCGAGGTCATGGGTATCGACAGGTGCTTTGAGGCGGCCCTTCATAAGGCGGTGCGCTCCCTGGAGGTGGGCAAGAGGTCCCTGCTGTGGGAGGACCCGGCCTGGAGCAGAGATGGCGACTCGCTGCTGGAGAAGCTGCCCCTGCATCCCAACGACGAGCGGCTCTGGGCTTTGATGGCGGCCCTACGCCGGAACGTTACCCCGGAGGAGCTGTCCAGGCGCACCGGCATCGACCCCTGGTTTACCCGCGCCTTTCGCCGAATTGTGGATATGGAGGAAACTCTTCTCTCTCAACCTCTGATCCCTGACCTAATGCGAGGGGCCAAACGTCTGGGCTTCTCCGACGAGCAGGTGGCCACCCTGGCCGACCGTCTTCCGGAGCAGGTGCGAGCCCTTCGGAAGGAGTGGGGTATTCGCCCCGTCTACAAGATGGTGGACACCTGCGCCGCCGAGTTCGAGGCGGAGACGCCATACTTCTACAGCACCTATGAGCAGGAGAACGAGGCCGAGCCTCTGGCGGGCCAGAAGGCGCTGGTGGTGGGGAGCGGCCCCATCCGCATCGGCCAGGGGATAGAGTTCGACTACTGCTCCGTCCATGCGGCCTGGACCCTGCAGGGGGAGAAGGTCCAGAGCATAATGGTCAACTCCAACCCGGAGACGGTGTCCACGGATTTCGATACCAGCAATCGCCTCTACTTTGAGCCCCTGGATGATGAGGCATTGCGGGATATCCTGGAAAACGAAAGCGGCACCGAGTCAGATGGCGATGGCCCCCCAGCCTCCATCATGCAGTTTGGGGGGCAGACTGCCATCAACCTCTCCCAGTCCCTGCACCAGGCCGGGATGCCCATAATGGGGTCCACCGCTGAGTCCATAGACATCGCGTCCGACAGGTCCCTCTTCGAGGACTTCCTGGGGCGCCTGGGGATACCTCAGCCTCCGGGCGCCGCCATCGCCACCCTGGAGGAGGCCCTGAACGTTGCCCAGACCATAGGTTACCCCGTCCTGGTGCGGCCCAGCTATGTGCTGGGTGGGCGGGCCATGGAGGTGGTCCCGAACGCCACGGAGCTTATCAGATACGTTTCCCCGGCGGTCGAAGCCGGTGGAGGCAGGAGCCTCCTGGTGGACAAGTACCTGGAGGGAAGAGAGGTGGAGGTGGACCTGGTCTGCGATGGAGAGGAGGTCCTCATCCCAGGCATCATGGAGCACGTGGAGAGGGCTGGAGTGCACAGCGGAGACTCTATGGCCATCTACCCCGGCCTTACCCTGACTGAGAAGGAGGTCGAAACTCTGGTGGACTACTCCACCAGGATCGCCCTGGCCCTGAAGGTCCAAGGCCTGATGAATATACAGTACGTGATCATGGGAGGCAGCCCCTATCGGAGCCCAGGCCTCTCTATAAACCCCGATGAGACGGGAGAGTCGACGGTCTACGTCCTGGAGGTGAATCCTCGCTCCAGCAGAACGGTCCCCTTCATATCCAAGGTTACCGGCGTGCCCCTGGTCCGCATTGCCACCAAGGTTATGTTGGGCCGGAGCCTCAAAGAGCAGGAGTATCCTTCAGGCTTATGGAAGAGGCAGAAGCTGGTGGCCGTCAAAGCCCCCGTCTTCTCTATGTCCAGACTGGCCGGAGTCGACACCTACCTGGGCCCCGAGATGAAGTCCACCGGCGAGGTGATGGGCATCGACCACTATTTCCCCGCCGCCCTATCTAAGGCCTTGATGGCCTCGGGGCTGATGCTGGCTCCCCAGGGCTCCATTCTCCTGAGCATCGCCGATCGGGATAAGGCGGAATCGGTGCCCCTCATAAAGAACCTGAGCCAGGCGGGCTACACGCTGTACGCCACGAAGGGAACGGCGGCCATGATCGACGGCCTAGGACTCTCTGTGATCTCCGTGGCCAAGCTGGGTGAAGGGGTTCATCCCGACGTGCTGGACATTATCACTGGCGGCCCGGTTAACTCGGTAGTCAACACTATGACGGGAGAACGCAGCCCGTTGAAGGACGGGTTCGAGATTCGACGGGCGGCCGCCGAGCGGCGCATCCCATGCTTTACCTCTCTGGACACCGCCCGCTCGGCCGTGGAAAGTCTCCTTAACGGCGGTGGCCACTACAACGTAAAGCGGTACGTGGATTACCTGAAGGGGCCTGACTAGGGGAAGCCTGCGTTCCCAGGCCTCAACAATGCTCTTTTTGGCCCTTGACACCTAGGACAGCTATGTGATAATTTTCACCTGACCCGAATTCCGACTCGCTCCTCCTATGGCGGGCCGGGGGCCGAGGGGGAAATGGACCCTGCCTTCCTGACCAATTTTGAATGGACCGAGCTAGGCAAGACCCTTACCCTCTTGTGGGCCTTCCTCCTACTTATTATCCTGTTCGCTGCGAACCTTCTCCTGGCCCACGCGTTTATCCCCTCCCTGGTCTCCACTGGGCATCTGCCAGAATGGTTCCTGCGATGGAGGAACCCACTGTATGGAGCGGCCATACTATTTTTCGGTCTGGCCATGTACGTTATAGCCCTGGTATCTGATCGCGCCCACATAATAGATGACATCTATCCTCGGTGGTTTTTATAGATTGCGGATTTGGGCAACGTTTAGGCACGCCTCCAACCTGCCAGACAGAATAGAGAAAACTTGATACCCTACAAAATAAAGGTGTCAAAGCCGCTTCTGGCAGCATTGGGAGTCGGCGGCCTTATATCCTTTGCAATTGTAGTTGTAGTCGTGGTGGTCATAGTGAGGGCATGGTGGGGACTTCCTATATCTGTCTTCGGCTTTGGCGATGCGCCAGACCAGCCCATCGCCTTCCCTCATACCGTGCATGTGCAGGAGCTGGGGCTGGACTGCACCTTCTGCCACCGCAGTGTCACCAGCAGCTCCAACGCTGGGATACCGCCTGTATCCCAATGTATGTTCTGCCACAAGATAGTGGGCGACGGGAAACCAGAGATAGAGAAGCTTAGAGATTTTGCGGCCAGCAATGAGCCTATAGACTGGGTCCGGGTGCATAGGGTGCCCGACCATGTGCATTTTGTGCACGAGGCCCATATCCGCTTCTTTAGTGTGATGGACCCGGAGACCCGCCTGCCCAGGCCTGAGCCGGTAGAAGCGTCGGCGGTGTGCTCAACATGCCACGGAGACGTTGGGAGCATGGTGAAGGTCAAACAGGTGCGTTCATTGAAGATGGGGGACTGCGTGGACTGTCACAGGGACTTCAGCGCCCCCACAGACTGCACCACATGTCATTTCTAAGAGCACCTAAAAGTTGCAAGGGGATCCGAAATTGAGGGCGGTCGGCATGAATGCCCAGCGGGGACTGGATAGAAGGTATGGCTCTAACTAGACGTAATTTTCTGCTCTCGATGGGGGGCTCCGCGGCGGGAGTTGTCATATTCCAGGCCTGTGGCGTCCCTGAGCGTGAGCTTATAGTCCAGAGCCCCTTCCAGCTTCCGGAAGACCTGGTCACGGGGGCCGATAACTGGTACGCCACCCTGTGTAGGCAGTGCTCCACCAACGAGGGCGTTCTGGTGCGGGTCATGGAGGGTCGAGCCAAGAAGGTAGAGGGCAACCCGGACTATCCGATCAACCTGGGTAAGCACGGCGCTCGGTGCGAGGCCGGTCTACAGCTATTGTACCATCCAGACCGCACTACCGGGCCCATGCGCAGACACAGGCCTTCCGGCGATATCCAGAACATTTCCTGGGCCGACGCCCTGGATGAGCTGGAGTCTGGTCTGAGGACCGCTCCGGCCAGCAGGACTCTTCTGATCACCAATCCCCTAAGGGGTCATCTGGCCATGGTGGTGGATCGTTTCACTAAAGAGTACGGAGTGCGGCATGCCGTCCTGGAACCTCTGGAGCTTACCACCCTTCGAGGGGCCGTGAAGGAGGTCTTTGACCAGGACCGCCTGCCCGATTTTGACATCCAGAACACCCAGTTCCTCCTATCCTTTGGGGCGGATTTCCTGGGTACGTGGGTATCGCCTGTACGCTTCGCTACCAAGTACGGAGAGTTCCGGCAGGGCAACAGAAAAAGAGGCGTCTTTGTGCAGGTGGAGCCCCGCCTCTCCATGACCGGAGCCAGCGCCGACCAGTGGGTCTACAACAAGCCGGGTAGCGAGGGCCTCCTGGCCCTGAGCATGGCCTACGTCATCATCTCCGAGGACCTTGGAGACTCCACGGCAGCCAACACTATGACGGGAGGTGAGGGCGCCAGCGCCATGGAGCAGTACGCACCAGAAAAGGTCTCGGAGGCCATAGGTGCATCTGCCGAAGTAATCCGGAAGCTGGCCCACGACTTCGCTGTTAACAGACCGGCCCTGGCCATTGGCGGCGGCTCCGCAGCCGCTCACACCAACGGCTCCTTCAACCTGCGGGCTATCTACTCCCTGAACTACCTGGTCGGGAGCGTGAACAAGCCAGGAGGGGTGATCTTCAACACGGAGCCTCCTCTTGCGGAGCTATCGGCGGCCAGCAAGGTGACCAGCTATCGCGAGTGGCAGTCCATAGTCGACGAGCTGCGCAAGGGCGAAATCGGCCTGGTCCTAGTACGAGGCAGCGATCCCGTGCACAGCCTTGCCGGCCTGGGTTTCGCCGATGCCCTGCCTCCAGACGGCCCGAAGCTGGTGAGCTTCTCCAGTATCATGGATGATACCGCGGCGCTGGCCGACGTCATACTCCCTGAGCATACATACCTGGAGGACTGGGGTGACGATGCCCCGGACCCGGGGCCTGGATACCAGATGGTGGGCTTTCAGCAGCCCGTGGTCAACCCTACACTCGACACCAGGAGCTTTGGCGACCTGGTGCTGACCGTGGCGGATGATCTGAATGTGGACATGGGTCTGCCAGGCGGCGTCGTTACCTTCAAGGACCTGCTGCAGGAAGGGGCCCGCCAGCTTCACGCCAGCGGCCTCGGCTCCGTTAAGGCCTCCACATTCCCCGCCTTCTGGAACGGCGTGCTGCAGCGAGGTGGTTGGTGGGACACCGAGGCAAGATCCAATGGATCGCCGCCGCCGGCGCCAAGGGCTCCGCAGCAGGCTCAACTAGCCTCCTTTAGTGGGCCTCAGGAGTCCTATCCCTATTACCTGGTACCCTTCTCCTCCCTCTCTCTGGGAGCAGGGGAGGGAGCCAGCCTTCCCTGGCTACAGGCCATACCAGACCCGCTGACCACGGTGGTCTGGCATACCTGGGTGGAGATCAATAAAGAGAGGGCCGATGAGCTGAGCATAAGGGAGGGGGACGAGATTGAGCTAATATCCCGCCAGGGTATTATCAAAGCGTTGGCCTACCCCAGCCCAGCCGTCTCCCCAGAGGTGCTGGCGGTTCCCATGGGACAGGGCCACTCTGCCTCCGGGCGATACGCCGAAGGGCGAGGCTCCAACGTGTTTTCCATACTCTCGCCTCTAACCGATGAGAATACCGGGGCTCTGGCCTGGGCCGCGACCCGGGTAACCCTGCGTAAGACGGGTAAGGAGGTCCGCCTCTCCAAGTTCGAGGGCACCCAGGAGGCGGTTGAGGCGGAGGACGCCAATTTAATACAAATCACAAGGGGATAGAGAAAAAGCGATAGCGGGAGGAAGTTATGGTTCAGCAGAAGCCGTTTAAATGGGGGATGGCAGTAGACCTGGACAGGTGCATCGGCTGCGAGGCCTGCGTGATTGCCTGCCAGTCTGAGAACAACATCCCCCTGAATACGGAGGATATCTTCAACCAGAGGCGCTCAATTGAGTGGATACGCATCGAGCGCTACTGGGAGGGGGAGTTCCCCAACGTCAAGGCCCGCTTCCTGCCCGTCCTCTGCCAGCACTGTGATAACGCCCCCTGCGAGCCCGTCTGCCCGGTTTACGCCACCTACCACAATGACCAGGGGCTCAACGTCCAGGTATACAACAGGTGCATCGGGACTCGGTACTGCCAGAACAACTGCCCCTACCACGTCCGGTTCTTCAACTTCTGGGAGCCGGAGTGGCCCGACTCTCTGGAGAACCAGTTGAACCCAGATGTGACGGTCCGCAGTCGTGGCATCATGGAGAAGTGCACCTTCTGCGTCCAGCGGATTCGCCGGAGCACCCGCGACGCAGAACGAGAAGGACGAGGGCTTCCGGATGGCGAGCTGCAGCCCGCCTGCGTTCAGGCCTGCCCCACCGACACTCTGGTCTTCGGCGACCTTAACGATCCCAACAGTCGAGTCTCCAGGCTGGCCAAGGATTCCAGGCACTACAGGCTGCGAGAATCCCTGGGGACGGAGCCCAACGTGATATATCTGAAGAAGGTAGACTCAAGCGTGGAGGAGGATACTGGGCACGGTGAGTAACGGTAGCGGCAGCATCGCCAATATAGCCGACCCTATACAGCCCAGCGCCGCAGAGGTCGCGGACCACATCCTAGGGCTGCATCGGAATACCGGCCCCAGGTTCAAGCTCCTTGTGGCCCTGCTAACGGTGCTCTTTCTGCTGGGTGTCGTCGGCTTTCTTATTCGGTTGCTGGGGGACGGCCTGGCTGAGCGTGAGCGTATTCATTGGGGCTACTACGCTGCCGTTGTGTCCTTTCTCCTCAGCACTGCGGCCGCTGCGCCTATGGTGGCCATTGCCACCCGTATGGCCAACGCCCACTGGAGGAGGCCCTTCTCCAGAATTGCAGAGCTGTTTGCGGTGGTCGGAATTTTCACCCTGCTACTCTACATTCCCCTGCTCTGGCTGCTGCCCTCCATAGAGGGCCGGCGAAGCATCTGGTTTGAGGCCAGAGCCTACAGTCCCCATGTATGGGATACCCTTGCCATAGCTTTCCTGGTCATTTGCGGACTTGCCCTACTTTGGGCCGACTCGCGGCCAGACATGGCCACCATCCGGGACCGCTCAGAGGGCCGCAGGCGGCGCCTCTTCTCTAAGCTGTCCCTCAACTGGCTCGGCACGGAACGGCAGTGGTTCCTACTGAAGCATCGGGTGGGCGCTCTCAGCGCCCTCTACTTCATGCTTCTGATTTTCACCCACATCCTATTCTCCTCGGACTTCTCCATGGCTCTGGTGCCTGGCTGGAGAGACTCCGTCTTCCCCGTGCATCAGGGGCTTAGCTCCTTGCAAGCTGGCCTGGCTCTCACCATCGTGGCCATGTTTGTCCTGAGACAGTGGGGAGGATTTAGGGCCTATCTTGGCTTGGATCAGTTCTGGGGTCTTAGCAAGCTCCTCTTGGCCCTCTCCCTGCTATGGTTCTGGTTCTGGTGGTCGGGGTTCATTGTCTACTGGTACGGCAGGCAGCCGGCTGAGGCAAACGTGCTGGAGCTGCTGGTCTCCGGCACCTACCAGCCCATATTCATGTTGACCTTCGTCCTGACCTTTCTTGTGCCGCTTGTTGTGCTGGTATGGAACGCTGTCAGAAAAACCTTCCTTGGGCCCACCATCGTCGCCGTCTCCGTCTTGATAGGCATCTTCTTCGACCGTGTCAGGTACTACGTAGCGGCCTTCTCGGTGGAGGACCCCACGGCGCATGCCCTGGAGGTGGTCCCCAGCTCACACATGCCCGACGGCGCGGACATTCTGATAATCATAGGAGGCCTTGCCGGCGCACTGCTGGTATTCACCCTGGCCACCAAGCTATTCCCCCTGATGAGCATATGGGAGGTCAAGGAGTACCTGACCCTGAGGGTACACCAGCGCTTCTACCGGCGCGAGGTAACTTTAGTGGCAAAGCCAGAATGAGGCGTAGTTTTGGGATCGGCCGTTTAGTGGGAAAGGCAATATGCAAGAACGAATAGTCCTGAACGATAAGGAGATCAACCGAGACCTGCTGCGGTCCTCCTTAGAGACGCCGCTCTGGTGGTGGCTGGCGGTAGGTTTCCTGACCCTGGTGGTCTTGACCGCCGCGGGCGCCTTCGGCTACATGGTTAATCAGGGGATAGGAGTAACCGGCCTTAACAGGCCCGTCATGTGGGGTTTCTTCCTCACCAACTTCGTCTTCTGGATAGGTATCAGCCATGCCGGAGTCATGATATCGGCCATCCTGAGGCTCACCCATGCCGAGTGGCGACGCCCTGTCACTCGCGCCGCCGAGGTACTGACGGTCTTCTCCCTCCTGACGGCCTTGATGATGCCCATGGTCCACTTGGGCAGGGTGTGGCGGTTCTTCTGGATACTGCCCTACGACTTTGCCAGGGGCGTATGGCCGGACATTCGTTCGCCCCTGGTCTGGGACCCCGCCGCCATAGGCACCTACCTGACGGGGAGCAGCCTCTTCGTCTACGTCGCCCTTATCCCGGACCTGGCAGTGGCCCGGGATAGGACCACCGGCTGGAGGCACGTAACCTACTCCGTCCTCTGCCTGGGCTGGAGGGGAACGCCGCGACAGTGGCAGCTTCAAACGGTGGCGGGAATCCTGCTTTCGGCCTTGATTCTGCCAGTGTTCGTGTCGGTGCATAGCATCGTCTCATGGGACTTCGCCGTGGCCTCCTCAGTGGAGGGCTGGCACTCCACCATCTTCGCACCCTACTTCGTCATCGGAGCGGTGCACTCCGGGGTGTCCGCGGTGGTGACGATGATGGCGCTGATGCGCTGGTTGTGGAAGTGGGACGCCTACATCCGCCCGGAGCATTTCGATGCCCTGGGGCGCCTGCTCATAGTTGTTGCCACTACCTGGTTCCTCTTTTTCTTCCTAGAGGTCATGTTCGGCCTCTACAGCCTGGAGTCTCAGGAGCTAGCGCTGCGGGAGATGCAGCTTTTCCAGTGGCCCTGGATCATGCTCTTCATCATCTTCATTCTAACGGCCTACTTCATTCCGGTGCCGCTGTGGATGTCTCGCAAGGTCCGGCGCAACATCGCCCTGATGTTCTGGACCTCCATCCTGGTGAATATCGGCATGTGGCTGGAGAGGTTCCTTATTATCGTTCCGGGCCTGGCGAGAAAACAGCCCTTCACCTTCGACTGGGGGACGTATCATCCCAGCATCATTGAAATCCTGATTGTAATAGGCACCTTCGCTATGGTAAGCCTGCTGCTCCTCCTCTTCTCCAAGATGTTCCCCTTGATCCCGTTGTTTGAGCAGAAGGAGGGGCAGATATTCGCGCGGAATTTGGATGTGGGCCGCAAGCAGGTGCCGGCGGTAGTAAGAGAGGAGTAAGGGTAGTCACATGGCAAGGAGCAGCATCCTGGGGCTTTTTGATGATATTGAGGTGGCGGCGCAGGGCATGGATGCCTTGCGTTCGGCAGGCTACGGCGACAATGAGGTGGAGGTCCTGACCGGCGCGCCGTACCCTGAGGGTACCTTTGGAGAACATACGCCCAAGCATAGTCTCTTTAGATTCCCCATGATAGGAGCGTCTTGTGGCTTTGCCGTGGCCCTGCTTCTTACCGCAGGCACCCAGTTGGCCTATCCACTAGTTACGGGAGGAAAGCCCATCCTGGCTATTCCCGCTATGGCAATCATCATATACGAGGGGACCATGCTGGGAGCCATTCTTTTTACCATTCTAGGTATCATATTCGAGTCCAGGCTTCCGCGACTATTCATGGGGGTCTACGATACCCGCATCACCGAGGGGTATATAGGCGTGGTCGTGACGGCGGAGGAGGAGCGGCTTGGGGGTGCGGAGTCGGCCCTGCGCCAGGCCGGCGCTCTGGAGATCAAAGCTGAGGCGGAGGGCTCTGGGAGTTCGTAGCAGTGCCATCATCTAGTGCCATTGTCCATATAAGAGGCCTCTGGCTGCCGGGAGTCATGCTGTTGCTGTGGGCCGTTGGATCTGGCTGCTTTCCTCAGACGGGCAGCAACAAGGTAGAGTTATTCAACGAGATGCACTATCAGCCCAGCTACCGAAGCCAGGAAGAGCCTCGACTGTTGCCCCCCCAGGGTTCGGTGCCCATCACCGGAGCGGAAGTTGCTCCTGCCTTTGGCGAGTATGCTTCCCTAACCTCACCCGGCGACGTTGCAGCCGGCTATAGCCGGACAGCGTCGGCAGAGCTGTTCGGGGTTAACTGCACGGTCTGCCATGGGACCCTTGGCAAGGGCGACGGTGTCATGACGCCCTTCTTAATCGACTCTGGCTTTCCGCCCGCCGATCTCACAGGTCCTATTACTCAGGGGAGCAGCGAGGGGGATATCTTCGGCTTCATCGGCCACGGCGGACGCCAGGGGTTCTTTACTGCTCAGGTTGGCGTAGAGTCGCCCTCTCCCATGCCAACCTTCAACAAACTGCTCACCGAAGAAGACCGTTGGATGCTGGCGCTCTACGTACTCCGGGAGCTGGGAGGCCCATAAATACGTCCCTCCCTCCAGCCTCGTAAGGGTGGTGGTTTCTGGTGTGGTTCATCTGGACAATCTCTTCCAGCCTCAGGAATAGGCTCCCCCTCTGGTTGATACTTCCCCTCCTTTTGTTTTCGCTGGCCGCCGTAGGCTGTTCCGCCAGCCAGGAGCCCGATTCCCTGGAGGAGCGGGCCCAGAATATAGACCGCAGCCTCATGTGCCCAGCATGTCCAAGCGAGACCATTGAACAGTCTCAGGTGGAGCTGGCCCGTGACATGCGGGCGATAGTGAGGGAGAAGCTTACCGCCGGGGAGTCCCGGGAAGAGATCCTTCAATACTTTGTGGACGTGTACGATATCGGTGTTCTAGCGGAGCCTCCCAAGAAAGGCTTCAGCCTTACAATCTGGCTTGTGCCCCCAGTAGTCGCTCTGATGGGAGGGGTTGTCCTCCTCTTTGTGGTCAGAGGGCTACGTAGAAGGCCAACGGGGCCTCTTCAACCAGAAGGGTACGCCCAGGAGGGAGGCCTGGAGTCTTACCTGGCTCAGGTAGACGCGGACCTGCAAGAGGGCCTGCTGGAAGGTGAAGGTCCGGACTCCAGTAGCCGGGGTGGGGCGTAGCTATGGCAGACCTGGGGGCTATTACCCTATCCATAGCCCTGGTGCTATCATCCTACTCGATGGTAGGGTCCGTTCTGGGACGCCGGCTGAGGATACCTGAGCTGGTGGAGAGTGCCCGCTACGCCACATACCTAGCGCCTCTCACTCTTGTCATCGCCTCCCTGAGCCTTGTTGCCGCCTTCGTCACCCGGAATTTCCAGATAAGCTACGTGGCGGCCCACAGCAGCCGGGCCATGGACCACATTTATACCTGGGTGGCCTTCTACGCTGGCAACGAGGGCTCGTTGCTCTACATAGCCCTGGCCCTATCCATCCTCTCGGCCCTGGCAGTAGCCCTGGCGCCCAGGCGCTTCCGGGACACTCTCCCCTATACCAACGCCATACTGATGGCCGTCCTGACCTTCTTCCTGGCCGTAATGATCTTTCTGGCTAGCCCCTTCGACAAGCTGCCTGTAGTCCCCAGCGATGGCCAGGGGATCAATCCTCTTCTGACCCACTTCGGCATGTTTATTCACCCGCCCATGCTGATGGCGGGGCTTGTCATGGTGGCCATCCCCTTCTCCTTTGCCATGGGGTCGCTGCTGGCCGGTAAAACAGGGGATGAGTGGGTGGACCCGGGGCGAGTGTGGGGCATCATCGCCTGGGCCACCCTGGGCACGGGCCTTCTTCTGGGTGCCTGGTGGGCCTATACCATCCTGGGCTGGGGAGGGTACTGGGCCTGGGACCCCATCGAGAACGTTGGCTTCATGCCATGGCTGGCCTTAACCGCTTTCATCCACTCCATCATGGTGCAGAAGCGACGGGGCATGTTTCGTATGTGGAACATTGCTCTGGTGAACGTGGCCTTCGGCCTGGCCCAGTTCGGGATGTTCATGAACCGGGGCGGGCCGGTGCCTTCGGTGCACTCCTTCGGCCAGTCGACACTGGGGTGGATCTTCCTACTGTTCATGGGCATCACCATGGCGGCCTCCTTTGCCCTCTTCTTCTACCGCTTCAAGACCCTGAAGAGCGCTCAGCCCTTGGAGTCGATGCTATCCAGGGAGGTGGCCTTCCTGGTCAACAACCTGCTCCTGCTGCTGATAGCCTTCGTTACACTTTGGGGCACGGTCTTCCCCCTGATATCAGACGTATTCCAGGGAGAGACCGTCACGGTGGGCGAGCCCTTCTACAACCAGGTCAATGGCCCCCTCTTCCTGGCTCTCATCTTCCTCATGGGTATTGGGCCTCTTCTCCCCTGGCGACAGGCCTCCCTGACCGGCTTACGTAGGGCCCTGTTCACTCCAGCGGTCCTGGCCCTGTTCATCGTTGCACTTCTGGCCATTGTGGGCGTTAGGAAGCCGTTCCCTCTTGCTTCTTTCGGCCTCTGCTCCCTGGTGGCCGCCTCCATCCTTCAGGAGTGGGTCAGGGGCACCAGGGCACGGCATGGCAAGGGCGAGAACTATGGCCTGGCCTTTGGCAGGCTAATAATGGCCAACCGGCCTCGATATGGCGGTTATGTAGTCCACCTGGCCATCGTGCTGCTGGCCCTGGGCGTCGCGGGCTCCGCTTTCTACGGGCAGCAGAGGGATGTTGTCCTTGCGCCGGGGGAGCGAGCGGAGATCGGTGATTACGGCGTGGAATACCTGGGCGCCAGGGTGGAGGAGAAGGCGGACCGCACCGAGTTCATCGCCGACCTGCGTCTATATAAGAACGGCTCCTTCCTGGACGATACATCGGCCTGGCGAGCCTTCTACACTGAGGCTCGTATGTCCTCCACCAGAGCGGCTATACGATCAACCCCCGTGGAGGACTTGTACATCATCAATAGCGAGTTTCTGGACGGCGGGCAGGGGGTCTTTCGCATAATGGTAAACCCCCTGGTAATGTGGATGTGGATTGCGGGACCTGTGCTTATTCTGGGCTCGGTGATCGCCCTCTGGCCGACGCGCAGGGAGGAGCTGGCATACGTAAGGAGCCTTCGGGAAGCCCGTGCCGCTCCTGTGGCGGCGCCTCTGGTTCGACAGGCTCACCATGAACGGGGATGAGGGCTCACCACGAGCGAGGGTGCCCTTTAACGGGCCACCAAAAGAGTGAGGCGGCTGTAATGGCTATAGCAATCGGAACACTGATCGCACTCATCAGTTTGACCATCCTGCTCCTTCCCTTCTTCAGGAGTCGCTGGCGCACTCATACCGGGGGTTTCATCGACTGGCCGGAAGAGGCCATTAGGCAACGAGAGGCCATCTACCAGAACATTGGGACGCTGCGCCAGGACTTCGACATGGGCAACATCAGTGCGGAAGAGTATCGGGCCCAGCTGGACAGCTACCGCAGGCAGGCCGCTCTGGCTCTAAGGCAGGAGGATCAGCTGAGAAGTAGGGAGGAGGAGCTGGAGAGGGAGATACAGTCCCTGGCGTCTACCAATGATGGCGCTCTCCCCTCAATGACTTGCCCAGAGTGTGGCGTCTCGACTGAACTGGGTGACCAGGTCTGCTCCAACTGCGGCGCGCAGCTTACTGGATGACCTCCCTGGGCTCATAGCGCTATCCGGAATTAGAGGTTCCATTTGAAATACCTGCTGGCGATTCTGCTGGCCGTCCTCCTGGCCTTTCATTCTAATCCTTCGCTAGCGCAAGACCAGGAGCTGGCGACCATCGATGGACGTTTGGTCAACGGCACCCAGGGATACACTGCACCCGCTGGCACGGAGGTATCCCTCCTGGTCGCCAGCGACGCAGGGCCGATAGACCAGAAGACCGTCGTCATTGATCCGCTGGGCCGGTTCCTTTTCCAGGGGGTGCCCCAGAATGACGGCTTAGCCTATGCGCTGACGGTAATCTACAACGATGTCACGTACAACGTGAGCCTGGACTCCGCGTCCCTGTCGGAGCCGGTGGAGCTGGTGGTCTACGAGACTACTCACGACACCTCGGCCCTTTCCCTGGCCAGCAATACCATGATAATCGGCTGGGCGGACTCTGGGGACCGGGTCCTTGGGGTGCTGGAGAGGGTGAATATTCACCTGGGCGCCGACCGCGTCTTCGTACCGGAGATAGGCCAAGGCACCGGCATGGACATGCTGCGATTCTCCTTGCCTCCTGGTTACACAGACCTGGAGGTCATGGCGGAGCTGGTCCCCGGGCAACTGGTGCCGGTGGACAAGGGCTTTGTGCTGAATACCCCGGTGCCGCCGGGCACTCACGAGCTGCTTTTTACCTACTTGATCCCCTACGAAGAAGACGAGATCTCTCTCAGGAGGTCCTTTCCCTTTGGGGTTGGCGACTTCTCAGTTCACCTGGCGGAGAAGGTGGGCCGGCTGACGGCCCCGGCCATGATAGAGGAGCCTACCCAGGACATCGGCGAAACCACCTATCAGCGCTATACCGTAACAGATATAGGTCGAGGCGATTCCGTGGCGCTGGGACTTAAGGGCTTGCCACAGCCCTCGCTGTGGGAGAGAACGAAGGACTCCTTCACTGAGCGGACCTTTGTCAACGTGGCCCTACCGCTACTAATGGGGCTGCTCCTTATAGTGGCGCTGGTGGTGGTGCTGGCTCGAAAGCGAAGGCAGAGGCCCGCCTATGCTCTATCGATGGAAGAGACTGATCTCATGCAGGCGGATGCATCCCGGTTGGTGCGTGCTATCGCGGAGCTGGACCGGCAGCGGGGTAGTGGCCTGATCGCCGAGGGTGAACACGCCCGAAGACGCAGCGCCTTGAAGGCCCGTCTGCTGGAGATATCCGCCAATGGGGAGGCCGACGACTTGGAGGGACAGCCAAGCCCCTAGGGCGAATCGCCCTCGGGCATGATTTTCGTGTAAGATAGCGGTAGGGTTACAGGAAGAGCGTGCTATGTTTGGCGGGAAGCTACAGCAACAGGCCGCTTCGCTTGAGGGAGGCGGCGAACAGCGTACCAAGGTAGTCGGTACGGTGCTGGTCGTTCTGGTGATTGTTGGCCTCGTAGCGGGCATCATGGCGCTGCTTCTGCGGGTGCGTTTCACGGCGGAGGGCGAAATAGCCGAGTTAGCGGACCTGCTACCGGTGGGGTACGCCTTCGGCGCCGGCATGGTGGCCAGTGTTAATCCCTGCGGTTTCTTCATGCTGCCCGCCTTCCTCTCCTACCACATGGCCCAGGAGGAGCAGGGTGCTGAGCTTCAGCCAGCGTATCAGCGTCTCCTGCGGGCGGTAACCCTGGGTGGCGTGGCCACCGGGGGGTTTATCGCCATCTTCGCTCTGGTGGGTTACGTGATCTCCCTTGGCGGACGGTGGCTCATCGACATTTTCCCCGCTGCCGGGTTCGCTATAGGAATTGGCATGGTCCTTCTTGGTCTATGGCTGCTGGTTACTCATAAGCTGATAGGGATTATGGCTGCCAGCCGTGTATCGATAACCCACCGGAAAAACCTGCGCAACGTATTCCTCTTTGGCATCGTTTATGCCGTCGCCTCTCTGAGTTGCACCCTGCCCATATTCCTGGTGGTGGTGGGCAGCGCCCTGGCCAGCGAGGGCTTTGTGGACTCCTTTGCGCAGTTCATCAGCTATGCCCTGGGGATGGGAAGCATACTGATCATGGTCACGGTAGGAGCCGCCCTCTTCAAAGGAGCTGTAACCGGTTTTATAAGAGGAGCGCTTCCCCACGTGCACTCGGTCAGCAGTCTCTTCCTGGTGGGCGCCGGGGGCTACATCATCTACTACTGGGTGACCATCGGCGATCTGTTTTAGCACTGCGTGGCTTTAGTGACCTCAGTTGGCCAGCGGGTTCTTTTCACCCTCCTGCCTTCGGGACGTTTTGAGTTTTAGGGGACACCCCTCAAACTCCCCGGTAGGGGCGAAGCCCCTGCATCTTTACGGGTTGTTCAGCTTCTTGCGTAAATAATTCTAGGAGACTTGTAGTTCACCGTCTGTTGACAAAACGTAACCTGGTCTTCCTCTCGGTGGCTGTGCCGGTGGCGGCACTCTTTGCCCTGTTTGCCTGGGCCCTGGTCCGCTCCGGGGGTACCCCAGGCGGTCTGGTGGTCAACAGCAAGCTGGGCGAGGTCTCTGTTCGAGAGGCTCAAATCGTGGATTTCTCCCTGGAGACCTTCTCGGGGGAGAGTCTCCAACTGTCCGACCTCAAGGGCAAGGTGGTGATGCTGGACTTCTGGTCCTCCTGGTGCCCGCCCTGCCGCGAGGAGGCGCCGGCTCTGGCCCGTGCATACGAAATATATAGGGACCGGGGGGTGGAGTTCGTGGGCATCGCCATATGGGACTCCAACAGCGCGGCCAGACAGCTTCTGGAACGCCACGACGTCACCTATCCCAATGGCCCGGACGAGAGGGGCCGGATCGCCATCGACCACGGCGTCAGGGGCATCCCTGAGAAGTTCTTCGTCAACAGGGAGGGGAGGCTGGCGCGCAAGTTCATCGGGCCCATGACGATGGAGGAGTTGGGGTCAGTGCTGGAGGAGATGCTGGCCCAGTGAGGTAGAGGTGGCGAGGGATGGCCTCGAGTAGTATTTGATCTCTACGGTGTTGCCGTCGGGGTCCTGGACGTACAAGGATGCGCCTGTCCCCTGGGCGCCCCAGCGGCTGGTGGAGAGGCGCTCTACATAGATCCCCTTAGCCTCCATGTCCTTGGCCAACTGCTCCAGCTCCGTGGGCTCCACCAACACGCAGTAGTGGTTCAGGTTCCTAGCCGTGGGATCGACGGAGATGTCCGGACTGGGAAAGAGGTCCAGGATGGACTGGGGGGAGAACCTCACCGAGGGGAACCCTATCTTGCCGGAGCGAAACTCCTCCAGGCGCAGCACTTCCATGCCCAGGATGTTCCCGTAGAACTCGAGAGACTTATCGATATCTTTGACGTTTAGCACCAGGTGGTCTATTCCTATGACCTTCATCTCTGACCTCCGCTAAAGATATGTGGATGGTGCAGCCCCATGAGTGAAGGGGGGCGAATCTGAGGACTACTGGGGGCTTCCCTTGCGCAGCCATATCTGCGAAGCGGCCTCGTAGCCTAGCACTACGTCCTGGTCGTCTACCTGCAAGGTAATGACGCCCTTGAAGGGAGCCACCTCCTTTACGGTGATGGTTTGTCCTGGTATGAGCCAGCTCTTCACTAGGAACTCCAGAAGGTCGGAGTCGTACTCGGGGATGCGGTCCAGGACAAAGCTTCTTCCAGGTTCGGCCTCGTTCAGGGCAACGTAACCGTTGGGGTCGGGTGAGTAGGCGCTTCCAGGAATGGGGTGCCCGAAGGGGCAGGTTGTGGGATACCCCAAGCGCTCCGCGATAACCGTCTCCATCTCAGGCGAGATGGCGTGCTCTAGCCGGTGGGCCTCTATGTGGGACTTGTACAGGTCCATGCCCAGCAGGTCCGCCACCATTCGCTCCGCCAGGCGGTGCCTCCGTGCAATGCTGGCGGCCCGCTCAACGCCCTCTGGCGTGAGGCTCAGGTCTTTGTTGGCATCAACTTGCACCAGGCTCTCCCGCTGCATCCTCCTTACCATGCCCGCCACCGAGGGCAGGGAAGTTCCGCGGTGCTCCGTCTCAGGGGTCCTCCTCAGTTGCTCCGCCAAGTGGGTGAGGGTAACTCGGAACCCGCCCTCATTGAGCTCATAGATGCATAGCAGGTAGTTCTCCGTCAGGGGAGAGACCCAGGTCTGGCTCGAAGTGCTGGTTTGGTCTTTGGACTTGTTCACGAGGGCTGGCATAAAGGAACGCGGCTACAAGTTTCGGGCTCTTATTCAGGCCACAGGTTATGACAATTGTGATACTAGCATCGGCGTACATCCGTGTCAAACAAACCTCGTTTGACAAGCCCTGCTCCGGCTGCCTAGAATAGCTATAAACCGTTACGGGAGCGAGCCACCTTGGAAAGACCTGATGAGGTGCGTTTATCGGACGCCCTGAGCGCCTACACTGGCGGACTGAAGCAGGAAGAGAGAGGAGAAATCCAGCAGGAGCTGGCGAAATTCGTCCGCTGGTGTGGGAGAGACCGCCTTTTTGGCGGTATCACTCCCGCCGAGCTGGGAGACTACGCTGAAATCGTGGCGACCTCCTCCTCCCAGGCTAACTTCGCCAAGCGGCTGGACGCTATCAAAGGGTTTCTCTCCTTCGCTAAAAAGAGGAACATGATAGCCGTCAACCTTGCCTCTCACGTCAGGGTATCCAAGTCCCACACTCGCGCAGCAGCGACCTCCAGAGGGAGAAAGGCGGAAGGAGTGATTTTGACGGCCGAGGGCCTTGCTCAGCTAAAGGATAAGCTGGAGCATTTGAAGGAGGACCGGCTTCGCATTGCCGGCGACATCCGGCGAGCGGCCAGCGACAAAGACGTCCGCGAGAACGCCCCCCTGGAGGCGGCCCGAGAGCAGCAGGGGCGCAACGAGTCCCAAATAAGGGAGATCGAGGAGACGCTGAAGGCTGCGCAAGTCCTTTCGCACTCAAAGGATGCTACAGGCCAGGTCAGGGCGCGTGTGGGAAGCAGGGTGGTAATTAAGGACCTCGGCTCCAGCAGGGAGACGGATTACCTCCTGGTTAGCCCCGCCGAAGCTAGCCCCCTGGACAGGAAGCTCTCTGTGGAATCCCCGGTGGGAAGGGCGCTTCTGGAGCAGGCCCAGGGCCAGGAAGTAGAAGTCGCTACACCCGGCGGGACTCAGCGTTATCTCATCCTGAAGATATCCCGTTAGTCTGACTATTGTCGATTGTCAGGCTTACAGCTCAGGCCTGCGCGTGTGCCACTGGGTAGACTGCTCATAGGCGTGGCCAATGCGCAGCACCGTCTCCTCCTGAAATGGCCTGCCGGCGATGTGTAGCGAAAGAGGCAAGCCCTGAGAGCTGAAGCCGCAGGGCAGCGCCAGAGCAGGCACTCCCGACAGGTTGAACACTCGGGTATGCTTCGCTGTTAGCCCCAGGGCGGGCTCCTCCCGGTCTCCAAATTTAAAGGTTGTTGAGCCGTACTCAGGAGCCGGCACCGTTGTCGTGGGCACCAGAATGGCATCCACTCTCTGGAAGGCCAGGCGAAACTCATCCACCAGGAGACCCCTCAGCCGCAGGGCGTCCAGGTAAGCGATGGCGGGGATCAGGGAGGCTTGCTCCAGGCGCATCCGAACGTTGGGCCCGTAGTCGTTCCAGCGGCTCTTGGACCACTGCTCGTGGAAGGTGTACATCTCCGGGAAGCAGATGTTCTGGTACATGAGTTGAGCTTCCTGGGCGCGTGAGAGGGATACCTCTTCGGTAGAGGCGCCCAGCTCCTCCAGCACCGCCACGGCCTTGTTGAAAGCCTCGCCAACCTCCGGGTCAATGATGTCGAAGAAGTATTCCTTTGGGATTCCCAGGCGTAAGCCCCTGATGTCTTGCTGAAGAGCCCTTGTGTAGTCGGGCACGGGTACGTCCGCGGAAGAGGGGTCCTGAGGGTCGTGGCCCGCCATGACGTTCATGGATAGCGCAATATCCTCTACACTCCTGGCCATGGGTCCAACATGATCTAGAGACCAGCTCAAGGGCACAACTCCAAGGCGGCTCACCCGCCCGAAGGTGGGCTTGAGACCTACGATGCCGCACAGGGCCGCGGGTATGCGTACCGAGCCGCCGGTATCGGAGCCCAGGGCCATCATGCACATGGAGGCGGCCACTGCGGCCCCGGAGCCGCTGCTGGAGCCCCCCGTCTCCCTCGAGAGGTCCCAGGGGTTGTGGCAGGGACCATAGAAGTAGTTCTCCTGTATGCCTCCCGCGGCGAACTCGTGCATGTGGAGCTTGCCCAGAAGGATGGCCCCCGCGTTGTTAAGGCGCTCCACCACCGTGGCGTCATACTGGGGCACGAACTCTTGCATGATCTTGGAGCCGGCGGTGGTCTTGACGCCCTTGGTGTAGTACAGGTCCTTCAGGGCTATGGGGATACCATGAAGCGGGCCGAGGTAATCGCCTCTGGCGATGGCTTCCTCCGCCCTCCTGGCCGATGCCATGGCCTCCTCCGGAAGGGAGGTGATATAGGCGTTGATGCGCTGGTCCAGGGCCTCTATCCGTTCCAGGTGAGCTTCCGTCAGCTCTACGGGCGAGACCTCCTTATTAGCGATGAGGGATGACACCTCTCCGATGGTGCGGAAAGTAAGCTCGGAGTCAGCCATTGGATGCCTCCTTGTGTAACGTTCTCGCAGAATGGGACAGTTTACAAGTGTGGACGTGAATGCTAGCTAGTGGCTGTTCACGATGGCACCGTCTCTCAGCTCCTTCACTTCGTCGGCCAAAGCGACCAGCGCAGTGTCGTGGGTGGCCGTAATCACGGAGATTCCTTCGTTACGCGTCATCTCCTTGAACAGCGAGAATATGGCCGCGCCGTTGGCGGAGTCCAGCTCCCCCGTTGGTTCATCGGCCAAGATCAGGGCGGGATTGATGACGAAGGCCCTGGCGATGGCCACTCGCTGCTGCTCGCCCCCGGACAGCTCGTAGGGGCGGTGCCGCATACGCTTTTCCAGTCCCACCATCTCCAGCGCCTCGCGCGCTCGCTTCTCGCGACTTCCGGCTGGAGCGCCGGCGATGCGCAAGGGCAATTCCACGTTTTCCAAGGCCGAGAGCAGAGGCAGCAGGCCGAAGGATTGGAAAACAAATCCTATCCGATGACGCCTTACTTTGATGAGCTCGGCTTCATTCATCTGAGCCAGGTCTCTCCCCTGTAAGAGGACGGTGCCCGAGGAGGGCTTGTCCAGCCCAGCCATCAGGTTGAGCAGAGTGGTCTTTCCAGAGCCAGACCTGCCGACGACGGCCAGGAACTGGCCCTCCTCCACCTCCATGGTCACGCCGTCCAGGGCCCTGATCTCCTCTGAGGCCAGAAGATAGACCCTGGTGAGGTCATGAGTGGCCAGGAGTGGCGGAACTCGGCTCAAGGCTGCTCCTCCTCTTCTGGAATAAAGACAACTTTGCCATTCTCCAGTCTGAACCTGGCCCGATCTTTAATCTTCAGGGAATCCAGGAACTCCCGGGGGATCTGCACCCGGCCCTTGGCGTCCACAATAGAGAACTCCTCAAGGACCTCCTCCTGTTCCCTAGCTTGGATGTCTCGTTGGTACGATACCTTGCGGCGCACCTCGGTGCTGGTCTTGCCATCTCTTATGGTCACCACGCGCGCAACCTTCCTGGAGATGTTGGAATCATGGGTCACTATTACGATGCTAGTGCCCAGCTCCTTGTTGACTCCGTCGAATACGTCCAGCACCTCATCGGCGGTTTGGGAGTCCAGTTCCCCCGTTGGCTCATCGGCCAGGAGCAGGCTGGGACTGTTTGCCAGGGCCACGGCGATAGATGTCCGCTGCTGCTCTCCACCAGATAGCTTTTCGGGCGTGTGGCCTAGCCTGTGGCCCATGCCCACTAGGCTCAAGAGGTCTCGGGCTCTCTGGGCGCGCTCCTTGGCCGGAAGGGACGTAATGAGCATGGGAAGCTCCACGTTGTCCAACGTTGTAAGGTACGGGAGAAGATTGCGGCTGGTCTGTTGCCAGATGAACCCCACTTCCCGCCGCCGATATTCTATGACCTCACCTGGGCTCATCTTTAGCAGGTCTCGCTGCCCAACAATCACGCTGCCGGCCGAGGGGGTGTCGTAGCCCGCCAGTATGTTGAGCAGGGTGGTCTTTCCGCTGCCACTGGCCCCCACAATGGCGATGATCTCGCCTCGGTTAACCTTGAGGTCCAGCCCCCGCAGGGCGACAACCTCTAGATCGGTGATCTTGTAAATCTTAAAGAGGTCTTCACAGACTACGTGGACCTCTGGCTCTAGAACCAACTGCCGCTACCTCCTTACATTTCCCCCAGCCTCAAGACCTTGCTCAGACCGATTCGGAGTACGTACCTTATTATGCCCAAGATTACCAGAAGGAAGAAGGCCGCTACCAGGCCGTAGGTTAGAGCAAGAGCGCCCCAGCTCACCTCCATCACAAAGGGAGGCAGCACCTCAAGGCCCTCGCCAGAGTGGCTTAGATACGGCATTATGATTTCTCCTAGCTGCCTTCCCATCCATGTCCCAAGAGCCATTCCCGCGACAATCACCAGGACCAGCTCCACCCATATGATGGACATTAGCTGTCGCAGCGAAAGGCCCATGGTGCGAAGGAGGCCGAATTCCAGCTCCCGATTCTTGAAGGAGACGTAGGCGTGCACCATCAAGCCCAGGGCGCTTAGGAGAAGCACTGTGAAAAAGGCCATGAAGAGGATCGCACGCCAGCCCGCAGTTACCAGAGGGTCCACTTTGGAGTTGGCCAGACCCTCTTCACTATTGTGGATCTTGGAGATGTATGGGGACGAATCCCGAATACCCTGGATGGTCTCGGCTTGGGATACTCCGTTGTCTTCTCTGGCAACCCAAATCTCGTTGGGCTGTAAGTCCGAGAAGATGTTTTCCGCGTTTACATAGCGTATGAGAGAGCCTACATCAGCGATCAGGAATGGGTCTTCGTTGGGGTCCAGAGTTGGGAAATAGTCGACCTTCTCCAGAATGGTAATGGGCACCGAGTTCCCCTGTATCGAGACCTCTATCTGGTCCCCCGGGGAGTTCCGGTTCTCCTCCAGAAAAGAGGCGCTGGCCAGGGCCGGCAGTGGCGAGAGGGCCGGCCCGTGGATGATGCCCCTGGGTTGCAGGCTGTGGCCCGCCGACCATGTAAATAACGCTTCTCCATCTGAGCCGTTGCCATAGTTTGCAACATGATCCAGGCTGTCTGTTTTGGCTTGTGGCACCGCCTCTAGCCGGCTCCACTCCTCTATACTCTGGAAATCCTCTACTGATACGGTACTGCCATCGGAGAGAGTTACCTGAACGGCGTCAATGAAGATGGCCCCAGCCGCCAGGCTCTCGTCTCTTCTCTCGTCCATCACGAACAGGGATACCAATTTCAATGGAGGGGTGGGGACGAGGGGGCGTCGTGGCCCAATAGAAGGTCGCTCAAGAGAGATCTCCAAAATGTTCTGATGACTCCCCACCAGGTTGCCCAAGTAGTATGTGAAATAGCGCTCCTTGCTGTCCCGCAAGCGCGCTATTACCTTAACCGAGGGATGGGGCCGATCTGGACGCACCAACACCCTCAGAGAACGGGCGTCTTCTGGAAGTTCTACGCCCTGAGGCAAATCATCCTTGGCCAATTGATCCAGCAGGTCCTCCAGGGGTGCGGAGGCGAAGTCCCTCCTATAAAAGGCCACGGAAGGGAACGTGTCATGGTCCACGGCCAGCATAGTGTACAAGTCTCCAAGGAACTTGGATAGGATCACCCCCGTCCCGCGGTAGGCGGGACTTATTTCAGAGACACCGGGAATCTGCTTGTACTTCTCGTCAACGGAGCTGGTGGGGCCGCTGCGCTCCAGGAGGACTCCCTCCGCCCTCAGGTCGGCTCCTGTGCTGTAGAGAACCCGCTCCTTGAAGTTCCGCTCCAGGGTTCCGCCGAAGCTGGCCGCAAAGATGCCCAGGCCCGCCGTCAGGACCAGCAGCAGGGACAGGCGCGCATAGTGGGTTGGGTTGCGAGACATCTGCCAGAGGCCCAGGGCTATTCCCGCAGGTAGTACGGAGGAGAAGGCCCAGGCTACCAACCTCACCACCAGGGGAAAGATTCGAAGGAGTAGTAGCCCAGCCCCCACAAGAATGATGGCCGGTGTGGCCAGCAGGAGCTGGTTGACTTTGACCTCACCAAAAAGCTCGACTGCCACAAGAGACCCCTGCCTTTGCAGCTCTCGCAGCAGTAGTAACCCAACAGCTAGGATAATTAGGTCAATATAGTAGCGGTGGATGGCCGATGTCCTCTGTGGGCGGGCGATGATCTGTCGCTGCTGGACTACGCCCACGCGCGAGGCCTGGATGGCGGGGATGAGAAGGGCCAGGAAGCTGAGAGCTCCTCCTAGTAGGCCCATTGTGAAGGCTCCCCACGATAGGTGAGCGGGGAGGAGTGTGCCACCACTGAGATCGGAAAAGGGAGGCGTAAGCCCCAGCAGGCTAATGGTGAACAGGGCAATGAATGGGCCAACAACCACCGCCAGCAGTGATAAGGTGCCCCCCTCCAGAAGGTAGAGCCCCAGGATTTGAAGGGAGGTGGACCCGCGACTGCGTAGTAAGGCTATCTCCGCTCCCTGACGCTCCACCAGGAGGGATGACATGGTGATGACGTAATAGAGGACTACAGCCACTATCAGGACAAGCACCACCAGCAGGGGAACTCTGCTAAAAAAGAGGTTGATATCAAAGTCTTCCAGCACATCATCCATAGTCGTGGTCTGAATGAAGCTGGTCATGGTGCTGTTGAGCTCCGCCTTAAGGCCCTGGATGCCGTACCTGGCCTCAGATGCGTTGCTGGCGGAGAGCTGAGATATATCGGAGGGCAGCAGCCAAGCGTAGGTGCTGGTCATATCGGGGAACATGGGGCCCAGGGTTTCAAAGAAGGTGCGCTCCGGCACAAAGAAAGGTGCAACCCTAAAGGTGTCGGTGGGGAAACTGAAGGCTTCCTCATCTAGGCGCCAATACTCCTCCTGGGGGGCTGACCGCCTGATTATGCCCGAGACAAACGCCGTCACCTGGGAGGAGATGTCTTGCCAGTAAGGGATTGCGGACATGGTGGAGCCGATGTCCAGATCAAAGAGGCGGGCGGTATCTTCGTCAACCAGAACCTCTATCTCAAAGGGCTTCCCAGCTAGATCCGCGGCCGTCACACCTCTGGGGAAGCCGCCCTCCACAACCTGGGCGTGGCTTTCAAGGTCTGGTAGGAATTGGAAGTAGGTCCGCTGGTTGTCCTCACCTGCAAGGAACTCCTCTCCGGTCTGGGTAAGGTAAAAGGTCGCCGTCTTTGCTGCGGCGATGGGCTCTCTGACCAGCCAGCCGAACCGCCTGTCGACTTCTCTCTCTACGTAGTCTGAGACCTTCTGATATTCCGATGAGCTGGTGGGGCCGTGGTCCGCCCTGATAAGGACGTCAAGCTCCTTCTGGGGATGCAGCGATAAGGCATGCTCCAGAGCCAGTTCTCGGAGGGTCTGATAGTAGATGACGGTGCTACTCATAACGGCGACGGCCAGCACTACCCCGAGGGCCACCGCTGAGAGAAGTCGCCAGTGAGCCATGGCACGCTTGGCCACCAGTTGCCAGACAGAGATGAGAGAAGCCACTGAAATTCCCTTGCTATACTTCCATCCTTGAGACCGTCTCAAGGGAGAGTCGCGACATGGACTTGAACATGGTAAAGAGGGCGACGGAGGAGACCAGCACCAGGACGCCGTAAGCCACGGCAAGATACTGCCACTCTACTACCAGCAGGAAGGGTGGAATTACCGGGGTGCCAACCTCCGTATGAGATATCGCGGAGATGGTGAGATCGCTCATGTAGATGCCCGCCCAGGTTCCGAGCCCCAGCCCGAGGGCCAGCAGTAGGAGATGCTCCAGGAACAGAATGCCGAACAGTTGACCCTTAGAGAGCCCCATCGCTGTGAGGGACCCTACATGACCCCTGGAGGAGCGGGACATGTAAAACATGTGGGTAATGTACCCCAGCGACGCTATCAAGACCACTATTACCAGCGACACAAGGACTATTCCCCTCCACCCCGCCGTCAGGAGGGGGTCCTGACGCACCAGCTTAAGCTCGGATTCCCTGTCGTGGATTTGTCCTTGCGCAATCCGTTGGCCCTTAAGGGCCGCCAGGACGGTTTCGCCGGACTCCGGCGGGGTGGCCAGGAAAGCCTCGTTGGGGGATATTTTGCTGATAGGGGAAAGGAGATTGATGTGCTGCATCAGCAACCCCATATCTGCTAAAAGAAAACCGCCTCTATTCCTGGGATTCATAGTCGGAAAGTAGTCCACTGTGTCCCTGACCACCACCGGAATAAACCTTTTTTCTACCGTTACTATGAGTGAATCTCCAGCCTGCTTGCCCGTCATTTCCAGGAAGGAAGGGCTGGCCACTACAGGCAATGGGCCGCCGGTGGGGCTGCGAAAGAATCCTCGCACACCCCGGTCGGTAGCTTTGCCCCAGACGAACTGCAAGGAGGTCCCTCCGTTCATGGCATCCCGATTGTTCAGGTGTATCGAGTCGGTCGAGTATGTGGAGGTGGCTTGGGGATACCAGTTCCCCAGGCTTTCGAAAGATTCTATGACCTGGGCCTCCTCCTGGTGGGCAAAGGTAACCTGCAGGTCATCCAGTCGCAAGGTGCCGGGTGTTCCAGCCGAGCCAAAGACTGGCTCAAATATCTGTATGGCTCTAAGGCTCAGAGGCGGATTCACATGAGACGGGAGTTCTGTCTGGTAGTAGCTCCACTCAGGCTCTCCCAACTCTCCAAACGTAAGGGTGTCGACCCGGCCTTCAGCGTCCTCCACGACGGCCCATAGGAAGACGTTTTCGTATTTGTCGCCCGGCTTGGCCCACACGCCCAGGGACTCTGTTCCCTCTGGGATTTCGATGAAATCGAGCTGAGGTCCCGCCTGCATGGCCCGCATGACACCGCTTAGAGACCTGCTAGAGAAGTCGTCACGATACCAGGTTATGTAGGGGAAGGTCTGGTGAGTCTCCAGGGCCAACACCGAGAAGCTGGTGCCGTAGTAGCTGGTACCCCTCCGGCCTGTCCCCCGGTAAGCCAGGGATGCCGATGATACCCCGGGGATCTCTGTGTAGGACCTCTTCAGATCGGCCTGGCTTAAAGAGGTGTAGTTGAGCAGCCCTACGATCCTGATGTCGGTGGGATTCTCGTATAGTATCCGCTCCTTGTAGCTCCGGTTCAGGGTCCCACCCAGGGTCGCGGCCAGCACACTGAGTCCCGACACCATAATCAGCAGCAGGAGCAGCCAGCTATACTGGAGTGAGTTTCTGGACATTCGCCATAGCGCCATAGTTGCCCATGCAGGGGTCAGGCGTGAAAGCAGACCGCTGGCCAGCCGCATTAGAAGGGGGAAGAGGCGAAGGACGACTGCCGCTACCGCCAACAGGAAGAGGACAGGTCCCAGGAGTAGAGTCTCGTTTACGGAGCGGGATCCGAAAAGGCCCGTAGACACCAGGCTTCCTCTGGTATCCAGCTCCCAGTAAACGAGGCCCGCAAGGACCAGTAGGCCAATGTCCAGGAAGTATCGCTGGAAGAAGAAAAGGGAGGGAGGCCTGGCGGCCAGCCGTTTTTGGGATACCACGCCGGAGCGGATACCCACCACCGCCGGCGCCAGGATTATCAGTAATGAAAGCAGACCGGCGCCCATGGCCCCTATGAAGGGCATTACGTTCAAATCTGCGGGGATTCTCTGGCTTCCCGTGAAGTCCTGGAAGAAGGGAAACTTACCGATGACGATAATGGCCGCCAAGGCCAGGAAGGGCGCCACGACCACCGACACTGCCGTCAGGGGGACGCCCTCCAGGAGGTAAAACCTGAGGAGTTGCAGCCGTCCAACGCCTCTGCTTCTCAGGAGGGCCAACTCCTCCTGGCGCCGCTCTACTAGATAACTGGCCAACATGGCCAGAAAATAGAAGATGGTAGCCACCAGCATAGCCGCCACCAGCAGCACCGGGAGCCTGGAGAAGAAGTGCCTGTTCTCAAAGCGTTCAAGGTTGGGTATGGAGCCTGTGAACACGTCGGACCTGGGCATGGCTCCGACCACGTCCCGCTCGAAATCATCGAGCCGACGTAGAGTATGGGATACCGACGACTCCTTGATTACCTCCGGCTCCACATAGACAAACCACATAGAGGTGACCAGAAGGCCGGAATAGTAGCCTCCGATGTCCTTGACCAACACCTCTGGGCTCACAACCAGAGGAATTACCGGGGGCGCATCCTCTTCTTCCTCGTCAATGAACGCTACTATAGGATAGAGGATGGCCCCTGCCGAATCGTGCCAATACTGCTCACCGGTGTCCGTGGGTTGGATTATGCCTGTGATTTGGGCCGAGATGAGGGTTGGAGCATCGGCAGAGGGTCCCAGGGTAACGACATCCCCTACCCTCAGGCCATAGTGCGTGGCAATGCGTTCGGCCGCAACGGCTTCGACAAGAAGCTGACCGTCCCTCCTACTGACCTCCTTACCCCCCATCCTCCCAGCCACCATTGTTACGTGGTTTTCGATGTCCGTTAGATATAGGAAATGGGCGTCGAACAGTTCTGGGGCCTTGGTAAACTCCTCTCCTGGCAGAGAAAGTAGGAAATCCGGGGCCTTTACATACCTAGTATTGTCTATCGCCAGGCCCGAGAGGTGCCTCTGGATCTGCCTTTGAACAATGGAGTCAGCCTGGTCTAGAGAGGATTGCTGAAGAGGGATGTAGGGCGTGTAGACATCGAGGTCCAGGTGAGTGGGAGGGGAACTGTCCACAGCGTTGACTAGACCCATCTGATGAAGGGAGCCCAGGTAGATGGGGACGGCGGCAACCAGTGTGGTCGCTAGCAGCACTCCCAGGGCGATGATGCTCAACAGCTTCCAGTCGCTGCGGCTCCGTTTAAGGACGAGTCGCCAGGGAGTCAGGCTAGACATAGCTCCGTCTTTTTTTCTGCTCGATAAGGGAGGGGAGTGTTACACTGATGCAGAAGATACAAATGCACAGTCCCTGCTGTAGTTGCCGCGCATTAAGGACAGTATATGGTCTTTTCTCACTCAAGAGTAGTCGGCCCTTTTAGGCCGCGTCAAAGGATAGGCTCTTACTGTGTGGTTTTGGAGGGAGTTTTGTCTAACCGCTGGAATCGCGAGACCCAGAGCGGCATCCAATGTATCGACTGGATAGAGCCAGCGTTTTTGCGAATGGCTTTGGCCCTTGTAAGGGTTAGCTCCACCACTACTCGACATCTTGGGAGGCAGTGATCTCATGAAGCGTATTGGAGAAAGGAAAAGGGGTCTGATTCTCATTTCAGCGCTCTTTCTACTGGCTTTTGGAGTTGCTGCCTGTGGTGGAGGCGCCTCCAACGGCGAGTCGGCTCCTGAGATAAGGGCCACCCTCTATACTGGCGAGGAGTTCCAGTTATCATCGCTGCAGGGTAACCCCGTCGTGATCAACTTCTGGTTTCCCTCCTGCCCTCCGTGCCGGGCCGAGATGCCCGACTTGGAGGAGGTCTGGCAGGAGTACAAGGAGCAGGGAGTCGAATTTATCGGCATTCAGCTCCTGGGGTTAGATACGGAGGAGGAGGGGAAACGGTTTGTCCAGGAGATTGGGGTGACGTATCCCATAGCGGCAGATAGGGACGGCTCCATAACCAAGGCCTATGAGGTTGCCGGATTCCCTTCAACCTATGTGATAGACTCTGAGGGTAGGCTTGCGCGAGAGTGGACCGGGTTCCTTGATAGGGACATCCTGGAGGATCTGCTGAGCAAGGTCTTGTAGGCGGGAGGCCGGGTCAGTCGCAGGGGCCTCATCCGCCGGTTTTCAGCAGACGTATATAATATGGGCCTATGTCATTATATAAGAAATCAGCTCTGCTGCTGGTGGCCCTGGCTGTAACAGCCGGGGTCGTTTTGTACATTGTGGACCCCTTTAACGGGAAGGGGCAGGAGACTTCTGAGCCAACCAGCACTCCCCCTGCCGTGCTTTCCCCCGATAAGGCCAAACTGGCCCCGGACCTTATCGGAACCGAGGGGTGGATCAACAGCCAGCCCTTCTCTCTGGTGGAGCTCAGGGGCAGCGTGGTACTGGTGGACTTCTGGACCTACACCTGCGTCAACTGTATCAGGACCTTCCCCTATTTGAAGGAATGGCACAGCAAGTACGGCGATAAGGGGCTGACCATCGTTGGAGTGCACACGCCCGAGTTCGAGAAGAAGCTTCAGAACGTGCAGACCGCCGTCGAGCAGCACGGCCTGGAGCACCCCATAGTCCAGGACAACGATCGCTTCACCTGGGGCGCCTTCAACAACCGGTTTTGGCCCGCCAAGTACCTGATCGACAAGGACGGCAAGATCCGCTACACCCACTTCGGCGAGGGGGCCTACGATGAGACGGAGGCCGCCATCCGGAAGCTGCTGTTGGAGGCGGATTTCTCCTTGGAGGGCGTCGTTGCGGGCCAGGACCCAGGCCCTCAGTTCGATCCTCAGGCCCGATCCGAGGACTTTGAAACCAGCATCACCCGGGAGCTGTATGCCGGCTACCTGCGCAACTATGACTTCAACGGCCTCTACGTGGACCATGATGAGTATTATGACGGCCAGGACAAGGTGGTTTTCTACCAGGACCACGGGGAGCACCGGAACCATTTCATCTACCTACAGGGCCCGTGGGAGAACGGCGTAGAGAGCCTGAAGCACGCCCGGGAGACTGAGGAGTTCGAGGACTACATGGCCATCAATTACTACGCCACCAGCGTCAACGCCGTCATTAACCCTGAGGGGTCTTCGCCCTTCCGAGTGCTGGTGACCATAGACGGCAGGCCCCTCACGGAAGAAGAGAAAGGGCAGGACATCCTCTTCGACGACCAGGACAGAAGCTACATTCTGGTGGACGAGCCGCGGATGTACGCCCTAGTGGAGACGCCGGAGTTCGGCGGCCACGAGCTGAAGCTAAGCTCCAACTCCAGCGCCTTCGCCCTCTTCGCCTTCACCTTCGGCGCCTATTCGGAGGGGCCGTAGGAGGCGGTTATAATTACGAAGACCCTTTGGAGTTCTTGTCCTCTCCGTCCTGGCGCTGGTCTCCGTCCAGGGAGCGGCTATACTCCCGGGCCTTCTTGGACATATCCAGCAGGCGCTTCTCCACCAGATAGTTGACGCTTCCCTTTGGGTAGGTCCCGTCCTTTTTGAGAGTGCCAGCGGGAACCCCTGTCAGCACCTCGATCCCCTCATCGACGGCGCTGACGGCGTAGATGTGGAACTTCCCCTGGCTGACGGCCTGCACCACCTCCTCCCGCAGCATCAGGTTCTTCATATTGTCCCTGGGTATCATTACGCCCTGGCCACCTGTTAGGCCATGGGCCTTGCAGACGTCATAGTACCCCTCGATCTTCCTAGTGGCGCCGCCTATGGCCTGGACCTCCCCCTTCTGGTTAACGGAGCCGGTGACGGCGATGCCCTGCTTTATGGGGAGCCCCGAGAGGCCTGATAGGAGGGCGTAGAGCTCCGTGGAGGAGGCGCTGTCTCCGTCTACCTCGTCGTAGGTCTGCTCGAAGCCGATGCTGGCGTTCAGCGATAGGGGCTTGTCCTGGCCGTACTTTCCGCTGACGTACCCCGTCAGGATCATAAAGCCCTTGTTGTGGATGCGCCCGCTGGTCTGAGTCTCCCTCTCGATGTTGACCATCTGACCGCGGCCCAGGGAGACGTTGGCCGTGATGCGGCTGGGCTTTCCGAAGGAGTAGTCGCCCAGGGAGAGGATGGCCAGTCCGTTGACCTGGCCCACAACCTGGCTCTGGGTATCGATGTGTATGGTCCCGTCCTCTATGAGCTCCTGTATCTTCTCCTCGGACAGGTTGGCTCGTCGTATACGCTGCTCAATGGCTTTTCTGATGTGCTTGTCCATGACCAGCTCGCTGTCGCCGTCCTTGCCCGCCCAGAAATCGGCCTCGGTGAGGATATCGCTGATGTCGGAGAAGCGGGTAGTCAGCTTCTCCTGGTGCTCCACCAGCCGGGTGGAGTAGTCGACGACCTCGGCCACGGCGCTCTTATCAAAGGGCTTGAGTCCAAACTCTTTGCACTGAAGGGATATGAAAGAGGCGTATCTCCTCAGCTTATCCGGAGTGCGCTCCATGGAGGTATCGAAGTCCGCCAGGACCTTGAAGTGCTTTCGGAAGTCCTCATCGGACATCTGAAGAAGATGGTACAGGTAGGGGGTACCCACCAGGATGACCTTGGTGTCCAGGGGTATAGGCTCCGGGTTCAGAGTGGCCGTGGGTATTGGGCTGTACTGCTCTCCGATGTTCTGTATTCTGGCCTCCCGGGTGCTGATGCTCTGCTTGAGGGCCTCCCAGGATAGGGGATTCATCAGCAGTTCCCTGGCCTGAATCACCAGGTACCCTCCGTTGGCTCTATGGATGGCTCCCGGCTTGATCATGGTCAAGTCAGTGGTCATTGCCCCAAAGCGGGCCCGATATTCCACCCTTCCGAACAGATTGTAATAGGTTGGATTGTGCTCAAAGACGGTGGGAGCCGTCGGGCAGCTTATGTTGTTCACCAGGGCATTCACCCTGTACTTGGTAAATGGATCGTCTTCTACGGGGGGTATGGGGAGGCCGTGGCTCTGGGCTGGTTCCTGCTGACCCTGCTGCTGGCCCCTGAAAACCTCGGCATGCTCCACCATATCCTCTTTTAGGTCCTCCAGGTAGTGCACGATCTTAGGGTAGTCCTGGTACTTTGTCCACAGCTCTAGAATCATAGGGTCGATGGTAAAGTGAGCCACATCGCGGTTAACCGCTCGGGCCCTCTCTGCCGCCATCTTCTCCAGTCGGGGGAACTCCACCAACCGACTGTTAATGAACTGCTAAAGCTGCTCTCCCTTCTCGCGTAGCTGATTTCGCTCCTCTTCCGTGAGGGTGGAGTACTCCTCGTTAGGGATGGGGCGGCCGTCCTTGATGGGTATGGTAACGATGCCCGAGGGGGTGAAGTTGATGGAGAAGCCTTGTTTTAGCGCCTCCTCCTCTAGCTCGGCCCTTAGGGCCTCCCTCTGGGACTGAATCTCTTGCATGACTCCTTCAAGCCTCTGGCGATAGCTGTCGCTGTCAAAGGCCTTTGGTATCTCGCGCTGGCAGCCCTCTATGAGGTCATTTATATCCCTGGCGAACTCTTGAGAGGAGCCGCAAGGCAGGCTAATGGCAACCGGGCTGGAGGGTTCGTGGAAGTTGTGGACGTAGCACCAGTCGTTGGGCCTGGGCCTTCCGGACGCCGCTTTGTCCAGATAAGCTGCCAGGGTTGCGTTTCTGCCGCTGCCCGTGGGGCCGGCAACGAATATGTTGAAGCCTGGCGCATCGATGCCCAGGCCGAACTCCATGGCCTCCGTGGCACGCTCCTGCCCGATGGTCCCCTCCAGAGGCGGCACCTCCGCGGTGGAGTTGAAGCCCAGCTCATTGGGGTCGCATACTTTCCGGAGCTGCTCTGGCGCTAGTTCTAGTGATTTCGTGCTCATGGCCTGACCTCCCGGGACTTGATTCTTTCAGCCCACTACTCCTCTTCGTTTTGGGTAAACGAAGTTCCTCTTTATGATTAGGATGCTCAAGGATGCCATACAGGTCTGCTGGGATGCTTCGGTCGCTATGCTGGTTGCTTACTCAGCATGACAGGGGCTTCTCTAATCGCTCAGGCACTCCGCCAGTATCTCCGCCAGGTGTTTTGGCTTCTTCCCCGTAGCGGCTTCTATCTGCTGGCGGCATGAGATCCCCGAGGCCACAACATCGAAATCGCCCTGCTGAGAGCGGATGGCTGGGAAGAGCTTCTGCTCGCCGATGGCCATGGAGACATCGTAATGCTCCTTCTCGAAGCCGAAGGAGCCTGCCATGCCGCAGCAGCCCGCGTTGGTGTCCTCTACCTGGGCCCCGGGGATTAGCCTGAGCATCTGTATGGAGGACCCCGTTCCCACCAGCGCCTTCTGATGGCAGTGGCCATGAAGAAGGATGCGACGGTTGGTCTCTTTGAACTTCAGGTCCATAGATCCCTCTTCGAACTGCTGCTGGAGGAACTCGTCAAGGAGAAGGGTGTTTTGGGCGACCTGCTGGGCCTTCTCATCCCCTGGCAGCATGTCCAGATAGTCGTCACGGAAGGTGAGGATGCAGCTAGGCTCCAGGCCCACGACCTTCATCCCCATCTCTACGTAACGGTGGAGGCTGTTGACGTTGTACCGAGCGTTGCGCTTGGCGGCATCCAGCATCCCCTTTGAGATCATGGGACGGCCGCAGCACTTCCGGTCCGCCAGAACCACCTCGTATCCCAGGCGTTCCAGGAGCTCGACGGCGGCCATGCCGGCCTCTGGATGGTTGTAGTTGGTGAAGGTGTCATGGAAGAGGGCGACTTTGCCTCTGGTGGGGGCCGCTCGGCCGTTGGACTGGCTTCTGGCCCGGAACCACTGCTCGAAGGACTGGGGGGCGAAGGCCGGCAGATTACGGCGTCGGTCTATGCCGACGTACCTATCCAGCAGACCCTTAACCAGGTTGGTCCCGAGGAGCCAGTTGGAGAAGGGGGCGAAGAAGGAGCCCCAGCGGCTGCCGGCGGCGATGTTGCCAAAGAGGCGGTTTCTAAGGGGAAGACCGTTGGCCCGGAAGTAGCGGTCCAGGAACTCGTACTTAATCTTGGCCATGTCCACGTTGGACGGGCACTCCGCCTTGCACCCCTTGCACTCCAGGCAGAGGTCCAGCACGTCGTAGAGGCGCTTGCTGGTCAGCGCATCGGCGGGTAGCTTCCCGGAAATGGCCGCCCTCAGGGCGTTGGCCCTGCCCCGCGTCGAGTGCTCCTCCTCCCGGGTGGCCATATAGGAGGGACACATAGTGCCCTCCAGGGTCTTGCGGCATGCCCCCATGCCGTTACACAGCTCAACGGCGGAGGCGAAGCTTCCATCCGCGGAGAAGTCCAGCTTGGGTGTCACGCCGAGAGTCCGGTAGGCGGGGCCATACCTTAGGTTCTCTGTCATTGGAGGGGAGTCCACGATCTTGCCGGGGTTCATGATCCCCGTAGGGTCGAAGGTCTTCTTCAGCTCCCGGAGGGCGTTATAAATAGTGGGGCCGAACATCTTCTCGTTCCAAACGCTGCGCACCAGGCCATCGCCGTGCTCCCCGCTCATGGCCCCGCCGAACTCCAGCACCAGGTCGCTGATCTCGCTGGCGATGGATGACATCCTGTCCACCCCCTCCTGCAGCTTGAGGTTGATCATGGGGCGGATGTGCAGGCAGCCCACGCTGGCGTGGCCATAGTAGGCGCAGTAAGTGCCGTTGGCCTGGACGATCTCCGTGAAACGGCGAACGTACTCTGGGAGCTTCTCAGGGCTTACGGCGGTATCCTCCACGAAGGGTAGGGGCTTCAGGTCACTTTTCACTCCCATCATCAGGCCCACCGCCGCCTTGCGGACGGTCCAGACGTTGGCCTGCTCCGCTGGGTCTGTGAAGCGTCGCACCGCATAGCCCAAGTTGGCCCGGCGCATGCGCTCCTCCAAGTTGTCCAGGCGGCTTGCCAGTTCGGCCTCAGAGTCGCCGTAGAACTCCACCAGCAGGATGGCCGCGGGGTCTCCCTCCACAAAGGTCATGCGGCGAGCGTAGCCCGTGGAGGCGCGGGTCATGTCCAGCATGAACTTGTCCACCAGCTCCACTGCCGAGGGCGCTTCCTGTAGGGTCTCCACCGTGGCCTCCATGGCCTCGATGATGTCCCGGAAGTGGAGAACGGCCAGGGCGCTGATATTGGGCCTGGGCACCAGGTGGAGCTTGGCCTCGACGGTGGTGGCCAGGGTGCCTTCGGAGCCCACCAACAGGCGGGCCAGGTTGAGGCCCTGGCCCCTGACCAGGTCGTCCAGGTTGTAGCCCGAGACCCTGCGCATGATTGTGGGGTATCTGCGGTCTACCTCCTCCCGATTCCGCTCCACTATGTCCAGCACGCCTCGATATATGCTGGCCTCCAGGCTGTCCCCCCGAAGCTTGGCTTCAAGGGTATCTCCTGCGATGGGACCAAAGGTTGCCTGGTCACCGTTGGAGAGAACGGCATCTATCTCCCGGACATTGTCCATGGTCTTGCCGTAGAGGATGGAGTGGGAGCCGCAGGAGTTGTTCCCCAAAAGCCCCCCCACGTTGGCCCTGTTGCTGGTGGCTGGGTCCGGGGCGAACATGAGGTTGTGAGGCCTTAGCTGGTGGTTCAGCTCATCTACGACGATGCCCGGCTGGGTCCTGACCCATGCCTCGTCGGTGTTGACCTCTAGGACCTGGTTCATGTACTTAGAGAAGTCCATGACCAGGGCATGGCCTACGGTCTGGCCCGCCAGGCTGGTTCCCCCGCCTCTGGGCAGCAGGGGAACCTGATACTTGTGGGCCGCCTCGACGGTGGCGATGACGTCCTCTCTGTTGCGGGGTATCACGACGCCGATAGGCTCTATCTGATAGATGCTGGCGTCGGTGCTGTAGAGGATGCGGGAGTATTGGTCGAAGCGGACCTCGCCAGATACTCTTTTGCTTAGCTCCTCAACCAGGGCTTGTGTGTCCATGCTAAAGGTCCCTCAAGCGAAGTCGGAATCTGTAATGGGCCAGGGGCGAACCCACGTTCTTGCACAAAAAGTCCAACGCTTCTTTCCCACCCACCCGCCCAGAGGTATTAACCAAAGGGGGACACCCCCTTGAACCCCCGACAGGGGGTTCCCTGTACCCTCCTAGGGTTCTTGTGCAAAGCTGGGGCCACCCTACGGACTTGCGATAAGCATATTCCCAAGGAACCCCCCTTGGCAACCATGGGAGATTTCGGAGGGCTTCCCTCTTTACCGGAAAAGAGCGGCGTACTGGTCCAGAAGAGGAGGCACGACTTCCCGTTCCACTGAAGGTAGCCTGAAGATGATCCGGTCAACGCCCGCCTGCTCCATCAAGTCCACTGCTGCCTTATCGACACCATGACCAACCACCGAGATGGAGATGGACGCTGGATCGCGTCCGGCTTTCTCGGCACGACTGTGCAGCTCCGCCATCCTCTTTGGTAGGCTAGCGCCCCCTTCTGGGAACCTCCCGATGGGAATCCAGCCGTCGCAGAACTCGATAACCCTATCGAAGGTGGTGGGGCCGTATCCGCCCATGAGGATGGGCGGGTGCGGCTTCTGCACCGGCTTCGGATATTGCCAGATCGCGTCGAAGTTCACGAAGTCGCCGTGGAACTCCGCATCCTCTCTGGTCCAGATCTCCTTCATGGCAAGGGTGCGTTCCCTGAGCAGCCTCCAGCGCTCTTTGAACCTGGTGCCGTGGTTTTCCACTTCCTGGACGTTCCACCCGCCGCCTATGCCGAAGATGAAACGGCCATTGGAGAGGCAGTCAAGGCTGGCGACCTCTTTAGCGGTGGTTATCGGGTCTCGCTGGATAATCAGGCATATGCACGTCCCCAATTTCAGTCGGGTGGTGACCATAGCCGCCGCGGTAAGGGCGATAAAGGGGTCGTAGGAGTGCCAGTACTCCTTCGTGAGGTCGGCTCCTCCCGGCAACTGGGGCCGCTGGCTGGCCGGGATGTGGATGTGCTCCGGCATCCACATAGACTCGAAGCCCCGCTCCTCCAGCAGCCGGGCGAACTCATCCGGGGGTATCGAGTAGTCGTGTAGGAAGGTGCTTACACCGTACAGCATGCTGTCTCCTGGATAAGCGAAAAGTAGGAGGCTGGCCTATAGATTATACGCGCCCTGGGTTTCTATCCTACGTCTTTTCGTATAGTATCCTGCATTCAGGAAGGAAATGTGAGGAGAGTGAGCCTTCGACAGGCTCACCACTAGCGGGAATCAGGCTGGCACCTGGGGCAAAAGTAGGCGCTGCGTTGTCGGATGACCATGCGTTGTAGCGGCGTTCCACACTTGGTGCAGGGCGCGCCCTCGGACCTGGGCACCTTCAGGGCCATCAGCCCCTCCTCCGACTCTGTGGGCGGCCCCTGTATGGGCATGAGCCTGGTCAGGTACTCCGTAGCGTCCGCAAGAATCCTCTGGGTCGCGCTATGGAGGGCTTCTACTTCCGGGGTCGAGAGGCCGCTGGCGCGCCGCATGGGGTGTATCCCCGAGACGAAGAGGATTTCGTCGGCGTAGATGTTGCCCACGCCCGCTATCAGCTCCTGCTCCAGCAGCAGAGGCTTGATAGGGGCGTTGCGACCTCGAAGCAGCTCGACCATGACCTGGGGCGTGAAGGATTCCTCCAGGGGCTCAGGGCCAAGGCGTGCAAGAAGGGGGGTTGCGTCCTCCAGGAGCCACATAGCCCCAAACTTCCTACCGTCGATGAACTGCAAATTGACGCCGCCGTCCAGCGCGAAGATGGTGCGGGCTAAATGGTGGGGTTGTTGTGAGGAGGGGGCCAGCTCCAGGGAGCCGGTCATGCGAAGGTGAATGGCCAGAACGCCCCGGTTCAGGTGGAAAAGGAGGAATTTGGCCCTGCGCGTAAGCTCCTGGATGCGCTTGCCCACAATCCGGCGGGAGAACTCCTCCGGCGAGGGCGCTTTAACAGCCCTGGGCCAGTGGAGCGTTACGCCGGTAAGGGCGTGGCCAACAATGCCTTGGGCTATAAGGTGACGGCGTAACGCCTCAACGTCCGGTAGCTCAGGCATGGCGGAGGGTCTGCCCCCTATTCCATGTCGCCCCAGGTGGGGCCGCTCTTGAGCTCAACCTTTAGGGGGACGTCCAAATCTAGGGCAGGGGGCATCTCCTCCAGCAGCATGGCGCGCATCTGCTCCAACTCTTCCTGGGGCGTTTCGAAGATAAGCTCGTCGTGGACTTGGACGATCATACGACTCTTCAGGCCCATGTCGTCCATGCGCTGCTGGACGCGCACCATGGCGATCTTGAAGATGTCGGCGGCGGTGCCCTGGATGGGCATGTTCACCGCCATGCGCTCGGCGGCCTGGCGCACCTGGAAGTTGCTGGAGGAGATCTCTGGGATGTAACGCCTGCGCTTCATGAGGGTTTCCACGTAACCCTGATCGCGGACCATGGCCTTGGTCGATTCCAGGTAGTCCTTGATACCGGGATACCTGCCGAAGTAGCTTTCGATGAACTTGGCGCCCTCCTCCCTGGAAATGTCCGTCTGCTGGGCGATGCCGAAGGCGCTGAGGCCGTAGATAACGCCAAAGTTCATCACCTTGGCGACGCGACGCATATCAGAGGTCACCTCGGCCAGGGGCACGTTGTACACCAGGGAGGCGGTGGCGGCGTGGATGTCCTCGTCCCGGTGGAAGGCCTCCAGGAGTCCGGAGTCCTGGGAGAGGTGGGCCAGCACCCGTAGCTCTATCTGAGAGTAGTCTGCGGCCAGCAGCGTCCAATGGGGGGCGCCCTCTGCGACGAAAGCCTTGCGGATCTGACGGCCCAACTCCGTCCGCACGGGGATGTTCTGGACGTTGGGGTCGTTGCTGGAGGTGCGGCCCGTGGCCGAGCCCGTCTGGTTGTAGCTGGGGTGCACCCTACCGGTACGAGGGTTGACCAGCTCAGGCAGCGAGTCCACGTAGGTGGACTTGAGCTTGCCCAGCTCCCGGTAGCTCAACACCAGGTCGATGAGCTCCAGGGCTCTGGGGTCCCCATCCTCCACATGCTTCAGGGCCTCCAGGGCCGAGGCGTCGGTGGAGAAGCCCGTCTTGGTGCGTTTGGTCTGGGGCATCCGCATCTCTTTGAAGAGCACGTCCCCCAACTGCTGGGAGGAGTTGATGTTGAACTGATGCCCCGTGACTTCGTAGACCTGGCTCTCCAGTTGAGACAGCCGCTGACCAAGGTCGGCGCCCATCTCCCTGAGCAGCCCGGTATCCAGCTTTACTCCGTTTAGCTGCATCCTCACCAGGACCGGGACCAGGGGCATCTCCACGGAGCCCAGTAGGTCGTAGAGGCCCTTCTCCTTCAGCTCCTCCTCCATGACCCCCTTCAAGCGCCAGGTGAAATCGGCGTCGGCGCAGGCGTAGGCGGAAGCCTTCTCCGAGGGCACCTGGGCCATGGTCACCTGGTTGCGGCCCGTGCCGATGAGCTCTGAGATAGGGGTCATCTCCACCCGGAAGCAGTCCATGGCCAGGGACTTGAGGCCCAGTCCCTTGCGCCCAGCCAGGTGGGCCGCCACCATGGTGTCGAAATCCACACCCTTTACATCGATTCCGTAATTGGCCAGCACCATCATATCATAGTTGGCGTTGTGGGCCGTCTTGGGTATCTGGGCGTTCTCCAGGAGGGGTCTGAGGATGGCCAACGCCTCCTCCAGCGGCACCTGTTCGCCCTCCTCGTGACCGACGGGAACGTACCAGCCACTGCCTTGCGCGATGGAGAAGGAGAGGCCCACCAAGTCGGCGGACATGGGGTCAATGGCCGTGGTCTCGGTAGCGAAGGCGAAGCCGCCCGAAGCGGTCAACTCAGCCACCAGCTTCTCCAGGGCGTCCCGGTCGCGCACCGTCTTGTAGTCCGCGGCTTCCGCCTCCACCTGTACAGAGGGAGCTGCCTTAAACTCGGAGGATACATTGGGCTCGGGGATCCTGGAGACAAGGGTGAAGAACTCCAGATCGCTGATAAAGTCGACCACCGCCTGACGGTCGTAGCGCCAGAAGATACAGTCATCCAGGCCCACGTCCAGAGGAACATCTCTAACGATGGTGGTGAGCGTTCTCCCCTCGTAGGCCAACTCCCTATTGGCCTTGAGGTTCTCCCGCAGCTTCTCAGGCGTCACCTTGTCGATGTTCTCGTAGATTCCGTCTATGCTCCCGAACTCCAGCAGCAGCTTCACGGCGGTCTTGCTGCCGATTCCGGGCACGCCGGGTATGTTGTCAGATGGGTCTCCCTGCAGAGCCTTCAGGTCCGGATGCTCGGCGGGGCCCAGGCCACCGTACCTTTCCCGGACCGCCGCCACGTCAAAGACCTTGCGGTCCTGTACACGGTAGTGGAGAAGCACTCGCACCCAGGGCGAGACCAGCTGAAAGGTATCGGTATCGCCTGTGAGAATAAGGGTCTCCAGCCCCTGCTGCTCCGCCGTGCTGGAGAGGGTGCCTATGACGTCGTCGGCCTCGTACTCCTCTACTTCCAGGATGGGGACCGAGAAGGCCTTCATGAGCTGTCGCACCCTGTCGACCTGATCGTGGAGCTCCTGCGGAGTCTCGGGACGCTGGGCCTTGTACTGTTCGAAGCGCTGGTGCCTGAAAGTGGGCGCCGCCAGGTCGAAGGCGATGGCGCAGTGGGTGGGGTCCCAGTCGGCTATGGTGCGAAGGAAGGTATTGAGGAAGCCGTATACGGCTCGTACCTCCTCGCCGGTGCGGCTGACGTTTAGGGGCTGCTGGATGGCGTGCCAGGCTCGGTGGACCATGGCGTGCCCATCGATAAGCAGAAGCAGCGGCTTCTCTTTCAGCATGGAGCCGGTGGAGGCGATGGCTCGTGATGGCGGCATAGTAAGTTACCTTCCGGTGAGAGGGTGGCCGGTTTTTATCCGCACCGATTATACAGCTTAATAAGGGAGTGACGAAACGGGCACACAGGCATACTTGACGGCAATGGCGCGGGAGCGAGGTAAGGAGGTCTGGTGGAGAGGACTTGGGGTCGGCTAAGGGCTGGAAAGGGGCAACGTAGGCTGTCCCACCCTGACGTGGTAAACGCAATACGAGTCCCCGTTATTGATGCACTCCTCCTGGACGGCAGGCACTCCCAGGAGGGTGGAGATGAGATGGCCATCAAAGCCGCATACGGCCTTGTGGCCCAGGGCCACGGAGCGGAAGGGGCAGTTCAACAGTTGAATCCTGACGCCATCGCTGCTGCTTTCCGCTTGGGGAAGGAACTCCTCGTCTTCTAGGATGCGGAGGAGGGTGGATAGTCTTGTCGATGCGCTCTGGCCTTCCCACTGCTCTCTATGCTGTCGAGCCGTATCCGAAGCCATGCGCTTGAAGAGAAGGTCCAGGACCTGGTCGCCGGATTTTGTGGAGGTGTCCTGTGGGGTGAGGGAGCTGATCTCTTTGATTAACGAGGTGAGCAGCTTTGGGTAGTCTTTGGGGAGGGACTCCTGTCCAGCCTCGGTAAGAGAGAAGGAGTATTCAGGGCGGCCCGTCTTCTTCTTGACCTGCACAAACCCAACGAGATTGTCGCGCTGGAGGATGTCTAGATGGCGTCTGGTGGTAGCTGGGGCTAGGCCGAGGTCAAGAGCGAGCTCGGCTACGTCGGCCTGACCCTTCCTCTGGAGGATCTGGAAGATTTTTAATCGGGTTCCCTCCATAGAATCCCAGCTCCATGACATGCATCTTAACCCGAATCCACCGAAGGACACGGATGGACGGCGTGAGGACAGCGGAAGGGGGTGGGTGAGGGAGCTACAGGGGAGATGGCCTGGGGTCTTGGGGTAGATGGGAGGCCGGCGGACGGTCTTCAGTCGCCGCACAGGGCCCCTAAGGCCCTATGCGGGAGTTGCGATGCGCGGGATGGCGAGAGGATACGCAGCAGGGGACTCTCGCGACCGGGGTGGCGCGAGATTGTGGGGACGTTGGGTCAGTTGCAGGCTGGCCGTCAGGCCGGGAACGGAATGGCTTGCAGCCGGGCCAAGGCGCGACTGAACTGGGTTTCCCAAGGCCAGCGCCGGGGGAGATGCAAAGTGAGGCGGCGCGCCGAGCGGGTGATCCGTCCCACCAGAGCGAAGACCCGCCGCCTGAGGGTCTTGGTGATCACGGTCCGCTCGCCCAGACCAATCCGCGCCGTCCAGCGGGCCAGGTTATGCGCCATCACCTGGACCGCCAGCCAGGCGCCGTTGGCGGCGAAGCGCGCCGACGGCATGTGGTTCAGCCCGACGCCGTACTTGAGGTCGCGTATGGCGTTCTCGACCTCGGCGTGGCGGCGATGATCGGCCTCCAGTTCCAGCGTCTCCCCATCGCGGTCGGTGATGAAGGCGTGATAGCTGTATCTGGCGAAGAGGGCGAGCTGGGAACCGGGCGTCGGCTTCACCCGCCGGACAATGAGCCGCACCGGCGCGGCGTCCGGCTTGGTCTGGAACGGGGTGTAAGTCGTCTCGGCGACATCGGCGGCACCGTCCATCCAGTAGGGAATGGGAGTCCAGTCCTCCTCTGGTATCGCCTCGATCAGGTCCCGCAGGCTGGCGCGCTGGCGGATGGTGATAGAGAAGCGGACATCCATTTCCCGGCAGGCGGCAACGACAGTGTGGGCGTAGAAGCCGCTGTCGGCCCGCACCGTGAGCCGTCCCCTGGCCCCGCCGTAGCGCACCCGCCCCACCGTCTCACGCAGGAAGTGGGCGGCGCCACGGGCGGTGTTGGCCCGGCCCTCGCGCAGCCGGGACATCAGCACTTCGCCGGTGCCGGCGGCAATGGCCAGCAGCGGGTGATAGCCGCGGGCGCCGGTATAGCCGTGGTGGCGCGCTCCCTCCTTGGCCAGTCCATAGGTCTCGCAGATGGTCGAGTCCAGGTCGATGGTCAGGGGCGAGTCGCCGGGTCCGGCCCCAGCGGCCCAGGCCCGGGCCAACAACTGGCGGCTCACGCGGTCGAGTTGACGGACATGCCCCCACCGGAAGCTGCGCAGGAAGGTCCCCAGGGTGGATGGCGCCTTGACCACGCAGCCTAGAACACCGACCGTCCCACCAGCGCGCAGCGCATCGGCGTCGTCGATGCAGTCGCCGCCTGCCAGCGCGGAAGCGACCAGCGTCAGCATCTTGTCCCCAGTGTTCGCCCGTCCCGGCGCTCCGCCGAGGTCAAGGTGATGGTCGACGAGTTCCCGCAGGCCCAGGTGCCGGGCTAGGGTGGCCGGCAGGAGCAGGCCGGCATTGGCCACCAGGCGATGGTCGTCAAAGAGGATGCGGATACGGTCGGGTTTGTTCTGTGGCAGCATCTATTGGGTGCTCCTTGTTTCCGGGCGGGTTTCTGTTCCAAAACCATTATCCCAGATTCAGAGGAGCACCCTCTGCCTTCTTCAAGGGCTGTCCCCAAGGACATCCTTCGGTGGATTCGGGCTTAATATAAAGAGTATAGGAGTCGCTTCCTGGGTTTGTCAATTAATTATAAGTAAAGCTTTTTATTAGAAAATTCGTCTAAACTACTTGACAACGGTAATCGTCCCTGATAGATTAGAATTCGTCGTAAGTAGTAATCACTCATAGGGAAGGACTTAGTGCAGTGAACAGAGTGTCCAAAAGGCAGGGAGCTACAATAGAGCAGGAGGTACGTGATGACTCCCTTTGCCAGCATCACTGGGTTATAGATACCCCGGCAGGACCCGTCAGCAGGGGTGTTTGCCGGCAGTGTGGCGAAGAGCGTGAGTTCAATAACTTCTTGGAAGGCACGTACTGGGACGATGATATGTCCCTGGACCAGTCCACCACTGCGGGACGGATTCCCGCCGATATAGTGCAGGAGGATAGCTCCTCATCTGAGGGTTAAAGCCGGATTACAGCCGGCTTTAGGCCATCAGGTATACCTATCCCTTCTCTCCTAGTCGTAACGTCGATTTCCTCAATGGTGCCCGCAGGGGCTAAGTGCGCCCTTTCCCCGCATTAGCGGAACAGGTCTTTGTCCGGCTCCCTAATCAGGGCGCCGATTCCCTCCATTGAGGCCGGATACTGATATCCACGCACTATGGTGGCGGGGATACCATCTGCTTTTCCGGCCACCAGCTCGGCGGTGGAAGCAAGCTCGTCGGCGATGGCTATAACGCTTACTTTTAAGAGGTATCCGTTAGCATCCAGAGTGCCCCGATAGTCCTTTACTGGGCTCAGCCCGGCCACTCCTATGGCCACGTCAACCGACCCTTCGCGCCAGGGTCTCCCGAAGCTGTCTGAAATGATCACCGCTACAGGCTGATTAGTCTGCTCCAATATACCCTCTCTGATCTGGCGGGCGGAGGCGTCTGGGTCTTTAGGCAAAAGGCAGACGCAGCCCTCTCCCGGCACGTTGGAGGCGTCGACTCCCGACGCAGCACATACGAAGCCGTGGTGGGTCTCAGTAATGATGTTCCCCTTGTCCATCCTTACGATCCGCCGGCTTTCCCTGAGGATGATCTCAAGATGCCTTGGGTCTCGCTCCTGCTCCTGAGCTAGACGAAGAGCCAGGGGAGAGGGCTCGATTTCCCTCAGGTCAACGACCATACCCTCGGCCTTGGATACGATCTTCTGAGTAACCACAAGGATGTCTCCGGTCTCCAAGGGAGTACCCTGTTTCTGAGCTGCGGCAACGATGATATCACTCAGGATATCCCCCGCTTCGATTTCGGGGATTCCGGTGATGCCTATGACCTGCAGGCGAGGGATCATATCGCGACCTTCTCCGAAGGACCGTTTTCAGGAAGATAGGAGTTCACAGTATATGGTCACCGCGTCGTCTGTGTCTACGACGGCCCAGTAGGCGGGGCATGTTATACTTGAGGCCGACTCGGAAGGATACTCCACCCCCTCCGGCCCCCCATTCCGCATCCCTCACCTTGAGTTTGGTCTTTGGACAGTGAGCAGCCGCCTTATACAATGCGTCAGCGCCCCATTGCGGTAAGCAGGAGGCGCACGCTTCTTGTTGTTGCCGTAGGCACCTTCATGAGCACCCTGGATGGAGGGATGGTTAGCGTCTCCTACCCGGCCTTGGCGGAGAGCTTTCACACCGATACCTCTACGGTCCTATGGGTCAGCGTAGCCTTCTACCTGACCAGCACCGGCCTCCTGTTCACCCTGGGGTGGATCGGCGACGTGATGGGACGGCGCAGGGTCTACCTTCTTGGCTTCGTTATCTTCACTCTCGGTTTGCTGCTTTCCAGCCTTGCGACAAGCATTTACCTTCTCCTCTTTTTCAGGGTAGTGCAGGGGGCCGGCTCAGCCATGGGTCTCTCCACCGGAAACGCCATTTTGGCGGCGGTCTATCCGGCTGGTCAGCGGGGCAAGGCCTTCGGGATTATCGGAGCGGTAGTAGGTCTGGGGCTGGCCTCCGGGCCCTTTCTGGGTGGCCTAATTCTGGAACACCTCGACTGGCGGGCCCTCTTCTACTTACGGCTTCCGGTTGGAGTCCTGGCCATGCTTCTTGCCTGGCTTCACCTCCCCAAGGATCCGACCAGAGGAACCTCTATCTCGGTCAACTTTATAGGGGCTGCGGCCCTCTTCGGCAGCCTGGCAACCTTCCTGCTGATGATTAACCAGGGTGGACGGGCAGGCTTTACTTCTAACGTGCCTCTGGTCATGGCGGGACTCTTTCCAGTTCTCGCTCTGGTTTACATTCTGGCCGAAAGGAGGGTAGAGAGGCCCATCATAGACTTTGCCCTGTTCAAGGAGCGGATGTACAGCCTGAACATGGCAGTGCTTTTCTTCCACTACGTGTCGCAGGGCAGCGTGATCCTTCTTACACCCTTCTATCTCATAACCTCCCTGGGCTATTCGCCCTTCACGATGGGCCTCTTACTGTCGGCTCCCCAAACCATGCGAATACTCCTATCCGCCTTCGTAGGGGTGCTCACCGACAGGGTAGGCCCGCGGCTGCCGGTGGCGATTGCCCTGGGATCACTGGCTGCGGGGATGTTGATCATGAGCCGCCTGGGCGTTGACTCCACGGTAGGGCATATACTCCCAGGCCTGATCCTGGTGGGTGTGGGGGGCGCATTTTTCGAGGCGCCCAACACCACAGCGATTATGGGCTCGGTGAAGGCGGACCGTCTGGGAACGGCAGCAGCCTCCGTTGGCGCCGGACGGCAGATGGCATTCACATTGGGGATAACCCTGGCCGGCGCCATATTCGCCCTTCGTGAGGAGCTGCACCTGGAGGGCTTCCTTTCCCAGGGAGTGTCAGGGGCCCAGGCCGGGGCTAATGCCATAGCCGCTGGTTTCGGCGATGCTCTGTTGGCTGGGGCAGTCCTGGCGGGAGTAGGCTTTCTGCTGGCCCTGATACCGGAGACCAGGAGGCGCTAGCCCATCGAAACAGGAAGAGGGGGCTGACGCTAGCGTCAGCCCCCTCTTTTCTTAGCCTAGAGTTTATCTCTGCTCGGCTCCCAGAGCACTAGTCGGTATTTTGAATAGCCAGCACTATGCCCAGGACGATTAGGCCCAGCAGGACAAATCCCGATACGATGGTCCCAGTAATGCTGTCCAGAGGATTCTTCATATCCTTGTCTCCTGTTAAAGGGTAAGGCTTTGCGGAACAGCCCCTTGTTATAGCCGTTGGCCTATATCCAGAGCCTGGCTAGGTGGGCCGATGCGATCATGAAGAAGAGCATCGGGATGGAGAGCAGGGTGTTGGTCCTGGAGGCCAGGAAGGCCCTCCGGGCCCACTTGGGCTGATCCGGAGGTGCGGGGGTTCCTTCGGTAGCCGTTGCCGTTACAGCGGCGATGATCTTCTTCTGGTTGGGCCAGATGATGGCCCACACGTTGAGGAACATGACGAAGCCAATGGAGCCGCCCACCACGATGGACTTGAACTGCGGGCTACTCTCGTAGTTGGTCCCCGGGTCTAAGACAGCCGTGGTGATCATCCAGGTGACGCCGAACAGTATTGTCCCCAGGGCAGAGTAGCGGAACCAGAGTAGTGCCGTGGGGACCAGGTGCTGGATGGCGTTGCTCCTGGCAGCCGGGTCCATCTTGGCGAAGGAGGGCACCTGCACGAAGTTGAAGTAGTAGAGAATTCCGATCCAGATTATTGCCGATAGTACGTGGCTGGCTCTAATTGAAGCCAGAAAAATGTCCATAATCCGCCTCCTGTCACTGCTTTATGGGTTGACTGAATAAGTCTATCTCTTCTGGATCACCTCCCTTTCAGCCGTATCACCAATGGATTGAGGGTGCTTTACCAGCATAGAATGCTAGAATCAGGCGCTAGTGTAGTTATGTTTGACTTGAATGTCAAGGTAACTGAATGACGGCCTAGGTGTACCTTGCTACAGATTTCAATAGGCGTATGTTTCATCCCCCCGTGGAAGGAGATCCCTACCGTTCCGCCACCAGCCACTGGGCTACTTCCTTGGCGTGATAGCTGATGATGATATCTGCGCCAGCCCGCTTTATGGCCGTGAGGATCTCCAGGGTAATGCGCTGCCCGTCTATCCATCCCCTTTCGGAGGCTGCCTTCACCATGCTGTACTCTCCGCTGACGTTGTAGGCGGTCAGCGGCAGGTTGAAACTCTGGCGTGCCTTGGCCAGGACGTCAAGGTAGGCGAGGGCGGGCTTTACCATCACAATGTCGGCGCCCTCTTCTATATCCGTCTCGATCTCACGCATGGCTTGACGGATGCTGGCCGGGTCCATCTGGTAGCTGCGGCGGTCTCCAAACTGGGGTGTCGACTCGGCGGCCACCCGGAAGGGGCCGTAGAAGGAGGAGGCGTACTTGGCGGCGTAGGCCATAATGGCGGTGTTCTTGAAGCCGGCCTTGTCCAGGGCCTGTCGTATGACCGATACCTGCCCATCCATCATGGCCGATGGAGCGACTACATCGGCTCCGGCCTCGGCGTGGGATAGGGCCGTCTTGGCCAGAAGCTCCAGGGAGAGGTCGTTGTCGATGTGGTCTCCCTGGACCACGCCGCAGTGGCCGTGATCGGTGTACTCGCAGAGGCAGACATCGGTTATGACCAGAAGCTGAGGCGTCGCCTCCTTGATGGCCGCAACAGCCTCCTGGATGATGCCGTGGGGGTCGTAAGCCTCGGTGCCCAGGGGGTCCTTGTCGGCGGGAATGCCGAAGAGGAGTATCCCGGGAATGCCCAGCTCTACGATCTCGTTGACCTCTGGGAGGAGGGCGTCCAAGGAGAAGTGATAGCATCCTGGCATGGGCTCTATCTCCTGTTTCACGTCCCTTCCATGAGTGACGAAAATGGGGTAGATGAAGTCGCTCACGGAAAGGCGCGTCTCCTGCGCCAGCCGGCGCATGCTGGGAAGCTCTCTCAGTCTGCGAAGTCGTGTCTTAGGGAAGGCTGCCATGAGTAGGAACCTCGCTTTCAAAATAGTCGACTAGAGCTTGGACGAGTCCTGGAATGGTATAATCCCGGGCCACGATGTCGACTCGTAGGCCCAGGTCCCGTGCTGCATCGGCGGTCACGGGGCCGATGCAGGCGATGGTGGCCTCATTCAGGAGGGAGGCCTCGCCGTCCAGCATTGCAAGGAGGTTGACGACGGTGGAGGAGGAGGCGAAGGTGGCGATGTCTATGCCATTGGTCAACGCCTTACGGGCTAGCAGGGCCGAGTCCTTCACGCTACCGGTGATGTAGGCGTCCACCTGGTGAACCTGGGCGCCCAGGGCCTTCAGGCCCTCCGGAAGGGCTGGCCTGGCGGCGTCGGCCCGGGGCAGCAGCACTCTGACTTCAGAGAGCCTTTTGTCCATTTCGCCCATTTCGCCGAGGCCCTTGAAGGCTTCCACCAGGGCCTCCGAGACGTACTCCTCCGGCACCAGGTCTGGGTGTATCCCCTTCTCTTCCAATGCCCTGGCTGTGGCGGGCCCGATGGCGGCCACTTTGACCCGGTACAAGGCCCGGGCGTCCTGGCCCAGTGACCGAAGGCGTTCAAAGACCGCCTTCACGGCGTTGGCGCTGGTAAACACCACCCAGTTGTAGGTCTGGACCTCCCGCAGCGCCGAGTCCAGGTCATCGAAGCTCTGAGGCGGGCTGACCTCGATGGCGGGTATCTCTATGGGCAGGGCCCCGTGCTCCAGTAGGAGCTGTGACAGAGCGCTGGCCTGGGCCCGGCTTCGGGTTACCAGGACCCGCTTTCCGAAGAGGGGCCCCTTGTCGTACCAGCGTAGCCTCTCCCTCAGCTTGACGACGTCGCCCACAATGGCCACAACTGGAGGGGAGAGGCCAGACTCTCGGGCCCTTTCAACGATGTTGGACAGGTCTCCCTCTACCGTCTGCTGTTCAGGTTCAGTGGCCCACCGGACCAGGGCTACTGGCGTAGTGGGAGGTAAGCCGTTACCAGTCAGGTTGTCCACTATCTTGGGCAGGTTCTCGAAGCCCATGAGCACCACCAGGGTGCCGCCGCTGGCGGCTATCTGGTCCCAGGCTATGGCTGATTCGGCCTTGGAGGGGTCTTCGTTTCCGCTGACCACGGTAAAGGAGGAGGCGATCCTGCGGTGGGTCAGGGGTATGCCGGCGTAAGCAGGAGCCGCCACCGCCGAGGTCACGCCGGGCACCACCTGGAAGGGGATGCCCGCCTCTACCAGGGCCTCCGCCTCTTCTCCGCCCCTGCCGAAGACAAAAGGGTCGCCGCCCTTTAGCCGCACGACGCTCTTGCCCTCGACGCCGGCCTTGGCCAGCAGCAAGGCATTGATCTCCGCCTGCTGGGTGCCTCCGGGTCCGGGGAACTTGCCCACGTCTATGAGCTCGGCGTTGGGGCTGACGTGCTCCAGGAGGCGCGGGTCTATCAGGCGATCGTGGACCACCACCTCCGCCGACTCCAGCAGTCTGCGGCCCCTAACCGTAATCAGCTCGGGGTCTCCGGGGCCCGCTCCCACCAGGTAGACCTTGCCAGCCACTAGCCCCTCTCCTCGCGTATGATTTTAGATGCGCCAGAGTCCAACAGTGCCTGCGCCAGTGCCCTTCCAGCCTCTTCTGGGTCTTTGGGGTCGAAGGTGATCTGAGCCCTGAACATATGGGCGCCGTCCTCCGTGCCTGCCATCCCCCAGAGGTGAAGCCTGTCCCCCTCCGGACGGCCATAGGCAGTGATGGGGACCTTGCAACCTCCCCCCATGGCTTGCAGGAAGCTTCGCTCCGCCGTCACGGCAACCCTGGTGGGATGGTGGTCCGCTTTGGCGACCACCCCCATCATCCTGGCGTCACCGGTGCGTACCTCAACGGCAAGGGCGCCCTGGCCAACGGCAGGGACAAAGGTCTCGGGCGGTAGGTATTGAGCGATCTCTCCCTCTCGTTCCAGGCGGGCCAGGCCCGCGGCGGCCAGGACCACGCCGTCGCACTCCTCTCCCTGGGCCTTGCGCAGGCGGGTCTCCACGTTTCCCCTGATGGGGACAACCTGGATGTCCCGCCGAAGGTTTCTGAGCAGAGCAACCCTCCTGGGGCTGCTGGTGCCGATGCGTGCCCCGACGGGAAGCTCCTCCAAGGGCAGGCCCCACCGGTCGGCCAGCACGTCTCTGGGGTCGGCCCTCTCGCCAACAGCCGCCAAGGTCAGGCCCTCCGGCAGCTCCGAGGGCAGGTCCTTGAGGCTGTGCACCGCCAGGTCTATTTCTCCTTGTAGCAGGGCTTCCTCTATCTCCGAGGCGAAGATGCCCAGTCCCAGGCTGGCTAAGGGCGCCTCGCCGTTCCTGTCCCCCTTGGTCCTGATGGTGGTCACAGCGAAATCTACGTCGCCACTGAGGCGACGCAGGACTCTCAGCATCTCCTCCGTCTGCCGCAGGGACAGGGGGCTAGCCCGCGTCCCGACCTTTATCTGCTTAAGAGTGGTCACGTTTAGCTTCCTTTGAGGCTTCCTTAAACCCACTCACCCTTCAACCCGCTCACCCTGAGCCTGTCGAAGGGTGAACGGAGAACTGAACACTAAACCGTTCGTGGTGAGCCCTTAGGCTTCGCTCAGGACAGGCCTGTCGAACCATGTGCGGGTGCTTCCAGGGTTCCTTCCTCCAGGTGGGCCAGCAGGGAGGTAAGAGCCTCTTCATCTCTGCCCTGCTGGACCATGTCCAGGAGTTCCTCAGTGATGCATTCCTGCCAGTGGTCAGGCTCTACGTGTACTCCCCGCCGTCGAAGCTCGCCTCGGGCCTGGGCCAGCAGGGGTCCCAGGTCCGCGTACTCCAGGATGCGGCTTAGGGAGAGCTTTTCTCGAAAGGTTCGTGCCAGGGCCGGGGCTGTACCCCCCGTCGACGTAGCGACGATGACATCCCCGCGCCTGACAATGGAGGGTGCGATGAAGTCGCACAGAGGCGGCACGTCCACCACGTTGAGCAGCACCTTGGAGCGCTTGGCCTCCGCGGAGACCTGCCTGTTGACGCCGTTGTCGTCGGTGGCGGCGATGGCCAGGAAGGCCTCCGCCAGATCGCCCTCCTGGTATGGGCGCCGACGCCATATGATGCGTCCCTCCCTGGAAAGCTCTTCCAGGCCCTCCGTGGCCTCGGGGCTTATGAGGGTGACCCTGCCGCCGCACTCCAGGAGAAATCGCACCTTGCGCTCGGCGACCTCTCCGCCGCCGATAACGGTACAGGCTCTACCTTTGATGTCCAGAAAGGCGGGGTAATAAGGTGTCATGGTGCTAACTACCATCGGCTATACGAAGTAGCGCACTCGTGTCTTTTTGTACTCGCGGGTGCTATAGAGGGGCATGTAGTCGGCGATGCCTGTCTTCTCAGAGATCTCCTTGGCCACCTCCTCGCACTCCTTTTTGGTAGTGGCGTGGATCATAGTGAAGTGGGAGTAGTGCCAGTCCGGGAACTTGGGCCTCTCGTAGCAGTGGGTCACCGACGGTGAGCTGGCCATGATTCCGCCCACCTCATCGGCCCGTTCCGGCGGCACGTCCCACACGACCATCGCGTTGGACTTGAAGCCGGCCCGCCGATGGTGGAGGACGGCGCTGAAACGACGCATGACGCCCCGTTTCTGGAAGTCTTCGGCCATCTGGAATAGCTCCGCCTCTGTGATGCTCAGGCGGCGGGACATGGCCTCAAAGGGGCAGCGCATCAGGGGCAGGTCCTCCTGCAGCTCCCTTATCGCCTCTATCTCGAAGTCGGTGACGGGCTCCACTCTGTTCCACGTCTGGCCATCGCTCTGGTTGTACCCATCGGGGCTGTAGTTGTGGGCGGCGCTCTTTTCCGCCACCATGTCGAAGTTGACGCCTATCTTGAAGAAGCGGATGGTGGGCATAATGCGGTAGGAGTCGGCCTCATTCCGGCGAGCCATTTCCTCAATCGTCTCCTCCAGGCTCTCACCCGGTGGCACCGCCAGGGTAAACCATAGGTTGAAGTGGCCGTTCCGCGCGTAGTTGTGGCTGACTCCGGGATGCTCATTGATGGCCCTGGCTCCCGCATCCAGCTTACCCTTTGGGAATCGCATGGCCACCAGAGTAGTCTTATAGCCGAGCCTGCGGGTATCGAAGATGGCGCTTATCTGCCGCACCACGTTACGGGACTTGAGCCGCTCTATGCGGGAGATGACCTCCTCATCCGCTATTCCCACCTCCTGGCCGATGCGCTGGAAAGGCTCCTCCACCAATGGAAATGAGGACTGAATGATATTAAGAATGTTTCGGTCTAGCAGGTCCATACCAGAGCTCATGACGACTCCTCTCTAGCAGTTATCTATCGGCCTTGGCGGTAGAGTTGAGGGCGGGGGCCTTTTGATAGGCGTGGATGATGGCCATCAGTACCCTGTCGGCGATCTGGTTCACCAGTTGCCAGGCCAGGGAAGCGGTTCTAATGGCGGGAGCACTCCCCTGGCCTCCATCGCTTTCGTTCAGCAGAGAGTTGCGAAAGAAGAGGAAGGCCTGGACGGCATCGGCCAGACTTAACTTCAGCCTGGCCATTTCGCCTCCGTACTCGTAGCCAAGGAGGTCTACCTCCTCCAAGAGGCGCAACCGCACCCTGCTAGACTCATCGATGCTGTGGTACCAGTCGGGGGTGCTATTCCTGTTCCATTGAAGGCGCCGTCGGATGCGCCTCAGCGCTCTGTCTTCCCACCTTTGAAGCGAGTCCTGCCGCTGGCCATTCTGGGCCAGGGAGAGGACATCCTCTCGGTAGAAGCGACGGTGACCCCCGGGCGTGCGGTAGGTCCGTAGGGCACCGGAGTCCGCCCAGTTCCGCAAGGTGGACTCGTTCACCTCAAGGACGCGCCTGGCAGCTCCCAGGGATAGCCATTCGCGGACTTCGCCGTTTACCGCACTTTGCATTAGCACCAGTTTCCAGGTAAAATCTGGGGAAATCTATACAATTGTGTAATGTCTGTAGATTCGCTGGCAGATTAGCACAGGCCTGGGGTAGAGTCAACGGTCTACTACAGCTCTGTTGTAACCTCGCTTGGGACACTCAGGACAACGCTTCTTTCCCACCCACCCGCCCAGAGGTTTTATCCAAAGGGGGATACCCCCTTGAACCCCCGACAGGGAACCTAGGGTCCCTGTACTCTCCTAGGGTTTTGTGCAAAGCTGGTGGTGGTACATAACATTGGTGACTGCTCAGCTGATGAATGAAGGTCTCTTCTCCGTCCCGCCCACCCGTAAGATTTTCCCTGGGGGCACCCTCAGACCCCCGTCAAAGAGACTCCGCTCCCTTGGGACACTCAGGACAACGCTCGTTTTGAAGCCGCTATAGGAATTTGATTATGGATTTGGCAAAGGCCAAAAAACGACTATTCGACTCCCTAAGGCGTGAGATTGGGGACAATAAGGCCATCGCAGCCATGGAGAGGGTCCCCAGGGAGGCCTTTGTCCCCCAGGCAAGCCGGCACCTGGCCTACGAAGACATCGCGCTGCCCATAGGCGAGGGTCAGACTATTTCGCAGCCTCTAATCGTCGCTCTCATGACTCAGGCCCTGGAACTCACCAGGGCGGACAAGGTATTGGAGCTGGGGACCGGCAGCGGGTACCAGGCCGCGGTTCTAGCGGAGCTGGCGGGCAAAGTAGTGACGGTGGAGCGTCGGCAGTCCCTGGCCGATTCAGCCAGACCCCTGCTTAACTCCCTGGGATACTCCAATATAGAGGTACATCTGGTGAGCAAAACTCTGGGCTGGCTCCAGGAGGCGCCCTACGACGCTATTCTGGTCACTGCCGGGTCCCCGAAACTGCCCAACGACCTGCTGAACCAGATTGCCAATGGTGGAAGGCTGGTAATACCGGTAGGCTCAAGAGTTGAGCAGGAGCTGATGTGTGTCATCAAGTCCAATGATGGGTACTCCGTGAACACATTTGGACCCTGCCGGTTCGTTCCCCTTGTAGGAGAGGGCGCATGGCTGGAGGAGGACATAGGAGACTCGCAGGAGACCCTGAACGAAGAGCTTTAGCTTGATTACCTCCAGTATGTTAAAATACCCACGGCATTTCCGGGTGTTGGGCTGAAGGCCGCTCTAGGCGGGGTCCTGGCTAGGCCGGCTAAGGAGGGAGTTACATGGACGTATACTTGAGCTCTCCCAGGGGCTTCTGCGCGGGGGTAGTGAGGGCCATCGACGTGGTGGAGCTAACCCTTGAGAAGTTCGGCCCTCCTGTCTACGTGAAACACGAGATCGTTCACAACCCCTTTGTGGTGGAGTCCCTGGCTCAGAAAGGGGCCATCACCGTTGAAGATGTCGAGGAGATTCCTCATGGATCCGTAGTCGTGTTCTCGGCTCACGGCTCGCCACCCGAGGACTTCCAGAAGGCCGAGATTCGTGACCTGAGGGTCATAGACGCCACCTGCCCCCTGGTGACCAAGGTCCACAACGAGGCCCGGAAGTACCATAGCCAGGGTCAACAGGTGCTTCTGGTAGGACACCGGGGCCATCAGGAGGTGAAGGGCACCATGGGACAGGCCCCTATGGCCCTGGTGGATGAGCACGAGAGCATCTCACTGCCGGATTGGGACGAGACGACGCCCGTGGTTGTGTTGACCCAGACAACCCTCTCCGTCGATGATACCGAGCGCGCCGTCGCCGATATCAAGCGTCGTTTCCCAACGGCCTTGGTTCGGAACGATATCTGCTACGCCACCACCAATCGACAGATGGCAGCCAAGGAGCTGGCACAACAGGTGGAGATGGTGCTGGTTATAGGCGCCAAAAACAGCTCCAACTGCAGCCGGCTGAGGGAGGTGGCCGAGGCTCACGGCATCCCCGCCTATCTGATAAACGGCCCGGAAGACCTTTTGCCCCAGTGGCTGGAGGGGGTGCGGAAAGTAGGGATCACCTCCGGCGCCTCTACCCCAGAGCTGCTGGTGGAGCGGGTCATTGAGGCCCTGAAGCCTGACCGGGTGATACTCGTTGAGGGCGCGGAGGAGGACGTCTCCTTTGTGCTGCCTAGAGAGCTACGCTAGCCCCCTAATCGCGCCTGTAAATCGGTGCTGCGAACAGGTGCGGGCGTTCCGTGCTATGAGCTCTTCAGAGGGAAGTCATGACCAAAATTTCCGAAGGCTCCTATAGCGATAAGACCCTTCCGGTGTTCATCTGCGACTTTTCGCCTCCCAGAAGTCCGGACCCTACATACCTTCAGAATGCTGAAAAACTGGGTGTCGACTACATTTGTGTGGCCTACAACCCTGGAAAATCGGTCCGCGTCGATTCTTCAGCCATCGCCTACTCCATCAAGCAGCATACAGGCGTAGAGGTGGTCTTTAATCTGGCTACCAGGGACATGAACCGGCTGGCCCTTCAGAGCCACCTTATGGGGGCGTCGGTCCTTGGGCTGGAAAACGTCATCATATTGAGGGGGGATGACTTCTCCGAGCGAGAAAGGGAGATGGTCGGCGCCGTGCACGATTTCACTCCCACCGACTTCATTGCCTCCATCAAGGCTATGAATGAGGGCGTAGACTTTCGCGGTGCGAAGTTCAGGACACCAACCAGCTTCTGCGTGGGAGCAACGGTAGATCTGAGCAGGGGGGAACAGGGGGAGGTGGCGCTGGCCCATAGGAAGGTAGTGGCGGGAGCCGATTTCTTGATCACTCAGTCCATCTACGACGTAGCCCAGGCCAGGCGATTTCTGGAGTTGTATGAGTCCAGCACCAGGGAGCCCCTCTCGAAGCCCGTCTTCTTTGGCCTCCAGATCCTGGACAAGGATGGGCTTATCTTTGGCGACGTGCCTCAGGAGATGAGAGACCAGTTGGAGGGTGGTAGGCCAGGCCAGGATATAGCCAGCGAGATCCTCCATACCTTCCTGGAAAGTGGGATCAACACCATATACCTGATTCCCCCCATCCTGAGAGGCGGCGTCCGAGGGTACGAGACCGCGGAAAGGCTTGTGGAGGCCTTTAGACGTTAGAATTGGCTGCGAACACGTCGGCAGCTCCACGCCCTTCCTGTTGACCCATATGTCAAGCCAAATTATAATAGGCTTGTCCTTTTGAATTTAGCGGTAACGTGCTAGCGCGAAAGGGCGGATGGAGTAAACAGTGGCCAACGAACCTGGAAAACGATATTTTTGTGCCGTATGCGGTTCCGAGTTTATCGTGACTAAAGGCGGCAGCGGCACTATTGCCTGTCATGGGCAGCCTTTGACCAAGAAGTGACCCACCTCTTTGTGGCGGTCTGACCTCAGCTAGCTGAGGTCTCGTGAGATACCGGAGGTCCTTTTATGGCTAATCAGTTGGGCAAAAGATACGCGTGCGAGGTGTGCAACAGCATGGTCCTCTGCACCAAGGCGGGAGATGGGGGTATCCTCTGCTGCGACAAGGAGATGGTTCTTCAGCAGCCCAAAAAGCTCCCCTCCGCCGACTGATCCAGTCCTCAGGAAAACTACGCTAGTCCAGTAGTACCCTCTCGCCGCCTTGCTGTTTCACCACCTCACCGACCAGCATTGCCTCCGGCACTAGCGTTTGCACGTCCCGCACGTGGCGTGACTCGCATGCCAGGACCATGCCCAGGCCCATGTTGAACACGCGGTACATCTCATCCTGGGCCACGTTGCCCGCCTTCTGGATGAGTTCGAAGATGGGCGGCGTCTGCCAGGAACCGGAATGCAATCTGGCCGCCAGACCCTCCGGTAGAACCCTTGGCACGTTCTCGATAAGCCCTCCGCCGGTGATGTGGGGCATCCCCTTAATGAAGGGCAGGGCCGGCTCCAGCAGGCGGTAGTAAGACCTGTGGGGGGCCAGCAGCGCCTCACCCAGGGTGCAGCCCAGCTCATCGTGGAAAGCATTGAGGGGCTTGGGGTCCTGATCAAGGCCGAAGACCTGGCGCGCCAGAGAGTAGCCGTTGGTGTGCAGTCCGCTGGAGGGCAGGCCTAGAAGTGCGTCTCCAGCCTGGATTCTCGAGCCATCCAGGATGTCGGACTTCTCCACCACGCCCACTATGAAACCCGCCATGTCAAAGTCCTTGCCCTGGTACATTCCTGGCATCTCGGAGGTCTCCCCACCGATGAGGGCGCAGCCCGCCTCCCGGCAGGCCTGGGCTATGCTCGCCACCAGCGCCTCCACCTTGTCCGGGGCCAGGCTGCCCATACCTATGTAGTCCAGGAAGAAGAGGGGTCTGGCGCCGCAGGTCAGGATGTCGTTTACGGACTGGTTAACCAGGTCATGGCCGATGGTGTCGTACCTGTCCAGCATAACGGCAACCTTCAGCTTGGTGCCCACGCCGTCGGTGCTGGAAACCAGGACCGGCTCTTTGTAACCGGAAAGCTGGTACAGCCCCGCGAAGAAGCCCACACCTCCCAGCACCTCAGGGCCCTTGGTTGTGGCGGCGTGGGCCTTTATGGCCTCCGTAACTCGCCGAGCGGCCTCAAGATCGACGCCGGCGCCCAGGTACGTTTGTCTCTCCATGGCCTCGCACAAAATTGGGGTGTCCCTGGAAGGTCCACCCCGTGATAGCTAAACCGTTGGGCAAGAGATTAGGTCTCCAGGGCCAGCTTGTCCATCTCCAATTGGACCGGAACGGGATAGTCGCCAGTGAAGCAGGCCATGCAGAACTTATCCTTGGGGAGCCCCACGGCATTTAGTAGTCCCTCTACGCTCAGGTACTCCAGAGAGTCGGAACCCACGAAGTCTCGTATCTCCGTCACCAGCTTATTGGCGGCGATGAGCTCTCTTCTTGTGGCCATGTCGACGCCGAAATGGCAGGGCCACATGATGGGCGGGGCGCAGACCCGCAGGTGGATCTCTTTAGCCCCCGCTTTGCGAATCAGGCTCACCACGTGGGGAGTGGTGGTCGCTCTTACTATGCTGTCGTCCACTATGATGACGCGTTTCCCTGCTACCACCTCCGGCAGAGGGTTAAACTTGAGGCGCACTCCCAGCTCGCGGAAGCGCTGGTCGGGTTGTATGAAGGTGCGGCCCACGTACCGGTTCTTCACCAACCCTTCGCCATAGGGGATTTCCGACTCCTGGCTATAGCCTACAGCGGCGGCCGTGGCCGAATCCGGTACTCCCATAACCAGGTCGGCGTCCACGGGGGACTCCCTTGCCAGCTCTGCCCCCATGGCCATGCGGGTAGTGTAGACCAGCTTGTCGCCCAGGAGGCTATCGGGGCGGGAGAAGTATATGTACTCGAAGATGCAGGTGGCCTGCTTTTTGTCATCCTCGCTGGCGCAGTGGATGCTTTCCAGCCCATTTCCGTTGATGACCACCGCTTCTCCCGGCTCCACCTCTCTCAGGTACTCGGCGCCTATGTGATCCAGGGCACAGCTTTCGGAGGCTATGACCCAGCCGCCATCCAGGCGGCCTAGGCATAGGGGACGTACGCCAAGAGGGTCCCTAATGGCGATAAGGGTATCCTTGGTCATCACCACCAGAGAGTAGGCGCCCTGGAGCCGCCGCATGCAGTAGCTGATGCGCTCTGCCCAGCTTTTGCCTGGGGCGTGGGATAAGAGATGGGCGATGACCTCCGTGTCGGTGCTGGAGTTGAATTTACAGCCCCAGCCCTGAAGCTCCTCCCTGAGAGGTAGAGCGTTGATGACGTTGCCGTTGTGCGCTAAGGCCAGCTCGACGTCGGGCCCTTGGGACAGGACGGGCTGGGAATTGCTCAGATTGGTGGAGCCGGTGGTGGAGTAGCGGGTGTGCCCTACGGCGATGTGGCCAGTGAGGCGTTCCAAGTCCTCGGGCATGAAGGCCTGGCTAACCAGCCCCATGGAGGTGTGAATGCGCATCTGCTCACCATCGGCTGTGGCGATGCCCGCACTCTCCTGGCCTCTATGCTGCAGGGCGTAGAGGCCAAAGAAAGCGATTCTGGCTACATCTTCTCCAGGGGCGTATACACCTACTACGCCGCAGCTTTCCCGGAGTCCAGATACCTGGTTTCTGGCCAGAACTCACGCCTCCGCGGAAATTCGCATCCCAGCGCTCCCCAGTTGCGCATCTCGGAATGCACTATTACCCTAACATACCCTATAACCAACATCAATATTCTATGTGCGTCTAAACCCGAATCCACCGAAGGACACGGATGGACGGCGTGAGGACAGCGGAAGGGGGTGGGTGAGGGAGCTACAGGGGAGATGGCCTGGGGTCTTGGGGTAGATGGGAGGCCGGCGGACGGTCTTCAGTCGCCGCACAGGGCCCCTAAGCCCGAATCCACCGAAGGACACGGATGGACGGCGTGAGGACAGCGGAAGGGGGTGGGTGAGGGAGCTACAGGGGAGATGGCCTGGGGTCTTGGGGTAGATGGGAGGCCGGCGGACGGTCTTCAGTCGCCGCACAGGGCCCCTAAGGCCCTATGCGGGAGTTGCGATGCGCGGGATGGCGAGAGGATACGCAGCAGGGGACTCTCGCGACCGGGGTGGCGCGAGATTGCGGGGACGTTGGGTCAGTTGCAGGCTGGCCGTCAGGCCGGGAACGGAATGGCTTGCAGCCGGGCCAAGGCGCGACTGAACTGGGTTTCCCAAGGCCAGCGCCGGGGGAGATGCAAAGTGAGGCGGCGCGCCGAGCGGGTGATCCGTCCCACCAGAGCGAAGACCCGCCGCCTGAGGGTCTTGGTGATCACGGTCCGCTCGCCCAGACCAATCCGCGCCGTCCAGCGGGCCAGGTTATGCGCCATCACCTGGACCGCCAGCCAGGCGCCGTTGGCGGCGAAGCGCGCCGACGGCATGTGGTTCAGCCCGACGCCGTACTTGAGGTCGCGTATGGCGTTCTCGGCCTCGGCGTGGCGGCGATGATCGGCCTCCAGTTCCAGCGTCTCCCCATCGCGGTCGGTGATGAAGGCGTGATAGCTGTATCTGGCGAAGAGGGCGAGCTGGGAACCGGGCGTCGGCTTCACCCGCCGGACAATGAGCCGCGCCGGCGCGGAGTCCGGCTTGGTCTGGAACGGGGTGTAAGTCGTCTCGGCGACATCGGCGGCACCGTCCATCCAGTAGGGAATGGGAGTCCAGTCCTCCTCTGGTATCGCCTCGATCAGGTCCCGCAGGCTGGCGCGCTGGCGGATGGTGATAGAGAAGCGGACATCCATTTCCCGGCAGGCGGCAACGACAGTGTGGGCGTAGAAGCCGCTGTCGGCCCGCACCGTGAGTTGTCCCCTGGCCCCGCCGTAGCGCACCCGCCCCACCGTCTCACGCAGGAAGTGGGCGGCGCCACGGGCGGTGTTGGCCCGGCCCTCGCGCAGCCGGGACATCAGCACTTCGCCGGTGCCGGCGGCAATGGCCAGCAGTGGGTGATAGCCGCGGGCGCCGGTATAGCCGTGGTGGCGCGCTCCCTCCTTGGCCAGTCCATAGGTCTCGCAGATGGTCGAGTCCAGGTCGATGGTCAGGGGCGAGTCGCCGGGTCCGGCCCCAGCGGCCCAGGCCCGGGCCAACAACTGGCGGCTCACGCGGTCGAGTTGACGGACATGCCCCCACCGGAAGCTGCGCAGGAAGGTCCCCAGGGTGGATGGCGCCTTGACCACGCAGCCTAGAACACCGACCGTCCCACCAGCGCGCAGCGCATCGGCGTCGTCGATGCAGTCGCCGCCTGCCAGCGCGGAAGCGACCAGCGTCAGCATCTTGTCCCCAGTGTTCGCCCGTCCCGGCGCTCCGCCGAGGTCAAGGTGATGGTCGACGAGTTCCCGCAGGCCCAGGTGCCGGGCTAGGGTGGCCGGCAGGAGCAGGCCGGCATTGGCCACCAGGCGATGGTCGTCAAAGAGGATGCGGATACGGTCGGGTTTGTTCTGTGGCAGCATCTATTGGGTGCTCCTTGTTTCCGGGCGGGTTTCTGTTCCAAAACCATTATCCCAGATTCAGAGGAGCACCCTCTGCCTTCTTCAAGGGCTGTCCCCAAGGACGTCCTTCGGTGGATTCGGGCTAAAGAGTAAAAATAGGGTCACCGGCTTCCAGAGGCCTTCCCTTGAAGCAGCAGGCGACTAGGAGTACCATATTGCTAGATAGGGTTCAGGATTCCATTAGGGGGTGATTGGCATGACCAATGCGTTGCTGGTGGTGGATATGCTGAGAGGGTTCCTGGAGCCGGGACATAATCTCTACTGCGGTGACGAGGCCAGGAATATAATCCCCAACGTTCAACGCCTGATGGAGAGGGAGTTGGAGGCCGGCTCCAAGCTCTTCTTCATCTGCGACAACCACGACCCCGACGACCTGGAGTTCCAGATGTTTCCGGTGCACTGCGTGAAGGGCACCCAGGAGACGGAGGTCATCCCAGAGCTGGCCGAACATCCTGGCGAGGCGGTTCCCAAGCGTCGCTACAGCGCCTTCTTCGGCACGGATCTGGAGAAACGTCTTGCCGAGATAATGCCTGAGAAGGTGATCATATGCGGAGTATGCACGGACATTTGCGTCATGCATACGGCCGCCGATGCCCGTAACCGCGACTACGCTGTGGAGGTACCTGCTGACTGCGTGGCCACTTTTGACCCCAAGGCTCACGAGAATGCCCTCCGGCACATGGAGAGGATTCTGGGAGTCAAAGTCTTGGCTGCCCCGGTGAGATCCGAGTAGCTTCTGGAAATGGCGGACCATGAATTTGAAATCCGCCCCTCCGTCCTGGTGGGCGATACAGCGGATGTCTACTTTCACCGGACCCTGTCCGTCCTTCGTGGCGAGGGGATCAACCCCGTCGTCGCGATGGAGTTTTTCCCAGCCAGAAGCGGGATACTGTGTGGCATCAAGGAGGCCAAGGCCCTCCTGGCAAAGGTCCTGCCTGAACAGAGCCGGGAGGTGTGGGCCATGGGAGAGGGTCATTCGGTACAGGCCAAGGAGGTGGCCCTTCGCGTAAAGGCGCCCTACGCCTCCTTCGGGCTTTACGAGACGGCCATCTGCGGCATCCTCTCCTCGTGCACCGGGTGGGCCACGGCGGCAAAGGAGGTGGTGGATACGGCCCAAGGCATCCCTGTCTTCTCCTTCGGAGCAAGACACGTTCACCCGAACATCGCTGGTATCATGGACTACGCCGCGGTGGTGGGCGGCTGCGTCACCTGCTCAAGTGTGCTGGGCGCCCGCCTGGCCGATGTTGTCGCGGCCGGGACCATGCCTCACTCCCTGATACTGGTAATGGGTGATGCGGTCAAGGCCACTTTGGCCTTTGACAAGCATATGCCTCAGGACGTGCCGCGGATCTCTCTGGTGGATACCTTCAAGGACGAGGCTGAGGAGAGCCTCAACGTGGCTAGAGCCCTGAAGGATCGGCTGAAGGGCGTACGACTGGACACCCCCGGGGAGAGGGGCGGGGTTACTGTGGACCTGGTGAAGGAGGTGAGGGCCCGATTGGACCTGGCAGGCTTCAGCCATGTGGAGATAGTGGTCAGCGGTGGCCTTAGCCTGGAGCGCATACGGGCCTTTGTGGAGCAGGGTGCTCCGGTGGATGCCTTCGGCGTGGGCGGCGCCGTCACCAGCGCTCCTCCCAACGACTTCACCGGTGACATCCACGAGGTGGAGGGGAAGCCCATAGCCAAGCGGGGCCGCACCCCGGGCATAACGCCCAACCCCCACCTGGAACGAATTCTCTAATATCCTGCGCCTCTAGAAGTCGAGCGCATTATTCCCACCCACCCGCCCAGAGGTTTTCTTCAAAGGGGGACACCCCCCTTCGGCAAGCTCAGGACAGGCCTTGAACCCTAGACAGGGAACCTGGGTTCACTACACCTTCCTTGGCATCATCGAGAAAGTCGAGACGAGGAAGGAGTCCAGAGGGACCCCCTCAGGCAGGGAGAGCCAGGCTCAGAGCTGCAGCTCCTGCTGTCCTGTGGGCTTGTCGCACTCCTTGAGGTAGGCCTCCAGCTCATCCAGGCTACGGAACATCCTGTCCGCCTTCAGGCTGATGAAGGGCGTCGGCTCCCTGGGGGACTCCCACACCAGGAGGACCTCTTTAGTGGAGGCCGCGGCATGGGTTATCTCCGACTGGACGCCACCGGCTATCAGGGGGCTTCCGTCGCTGGTGGCCGGGAAGTAGGCTACTACCAGGTCCGACTGATCGATGAACCTGTAGTCCCTGGCTACTATTTGGCCGTCGATGTCCGCCAGCACCTGGCGCAGCTCTTCCGGGTTTAGCCGGAGGTGGTCCCCGCGAACCTCAAAGTCCAGAGCCTCCGCCGAGGGGTCCTCCTGGAGCTTGGCCTCCATCTCCGAACGGAGGCGCCTCTCGGTTATAGTCATCGGATCAAAGGCGGCTAGGTAAGTCCAGGCGATTTTCCTGAAGGTCAGCACCCTCTCCCAGACCTGAGGCGAGGCCACGGCTCCGCTGATGGGGTAGCTTATGTATGCCTTTTTTCTCCAGGGCCTGAAGAGCAGGTTGAAGGCCGCTTCCTCCGCTGCGTCGGCCACTTTCGGGTCTGTCCAGGTGCCCAGGATATAGTGGGGAATCTTCAGGACCGAGGCCAGCACCTCCGAGGCCAGGATCTCCTCCTCTCGCCAGATCATCAGGTCCCGCAGGACGTAATTGACGCTGGGCGGTAGCAAAGCCTCCCGCTTCAGGCCGTCCAGCCTCAGCTTGATGGCGTCCACGTCGTCTATCAGCGTTATGATGAGGTCTGGGCGCAGTTCCTCGGTCTCGGGCACGACGAAGGCTGGGAAGAGCTGGTTGTTCCAGCGGAAGACGGCGTGAGAATTGACGAATACGTTGGCCAGGGAGGCGCTCTGATGGGTGATGTGAGTGAAGGCGGACCGCCGGAGGAGGCGCAACTCGGCCAGGGGCAGGTCCAGGATCTTGCCCTCGCTGATGGGCTTGCCCGCATGGCGCCCCAGATTGTACATGAGGTCGCCAACGTTGAAGAGGTCCACGGAGACGCCACGAGCCTGGCACAGGGCTTTCAGCCTCTCCAGGTAGCCCTTCTTGTCGAGCCCCGTCTGGCCCATGAAGAGTACGCGCATGGGGGGCTACTCTCGTCCCATAGTGAGTTTGGCGGCTGAGACCACCCTCTGGGCATCTGGGATGTACAGGTTCTCCAGGGGCTTGCTGTAGGGCACAGGAGTGTGGGGCGCCGTGACCGTCTGAGGAGGCGCGTCCAGATAGTCGAAGGCCTGGGTGGCCACCAGGGATACGATGTCCGTGGCCATACCGCACCTAGGCGTGTCCTCGTCCACAACCACCAGCCGATTGGTCTTTCGCACCGACTCCAGGATGGCCTCGTCATCCATTGGCGAGAGGCTGAGGAGGTCGATGATCTCGGCGTCGATGCCCTCTTTCGCCAGGGCCTCTGCGGCTTCCATGCACACCGAGGTCATCAGGGAGATGCCCACCAGGGTGACGTCCTTACCCTCTTTAAGGAGCCGCGCCTTGCCCAGAGGGATTGTGTACTCCTCCTCGGGCACAAGGCCTGTGTCGTTAAGCAGCTTCTTGTGGTCGCATACTATCACGGGGTCGTCGTCCCGGATGGCGGAGGCCAGGAGGCCCTTGGCGGTGTAGGGGTCCGAGGGGGCCACGCACTTGAGGCCTGGCAGGTGGGTGAAGAGGGAATAGAAGGACTCGGAATGCTGAGCGGCGGAGCCGGTCCCGGCGCCGATGCGGGTTATGATGGTGATGGGGACCTTGGCCTGGCCGCCTAGCATGTACTGGATCTTGGCGCCGTTGTTGAGGATCTGGTCCAGGCAGACGCCCACGAAGTCCACGAACATAAGCTCTGCGATGGGGCGTAGGCCCACGGTGGCGGCGCCGATGGCCGCTCCGATGAAGCCCGCCTCTGAGATGGGCGTGTCCCGCACTCGCTCGGGGCCGAACTCCTGGATGAGGCCCTTTGTGGAGCGGAAGGGGCCTCCCCAGGCGTCGACGATGCCCAGGTGGGCGCGGCCGGCGCCGCCAGCTATGTCCTCACCCATGATGATGACGTTGGGGTCCCTGCGCATCTCGATGCGTATGGCCTCGTTCTGCGCCTGACCGTACCGCAGCTCACGACTGTCGTTGGTCATGGGATGGCTCCTAGTCGAAGAGTGGGCCATTTAGAAATCTATGTCTGGCTGTATGCTCTTAGAAAGTCGTCTCTTGATATCCCGGCTTGAGTGCAGATCGTCCTCAACGTTGAGCCCTTTATCCTACGATGAGCAGGCATTGTCAGAGGTGTTTTGGTCCCGTCTGGATTCTCCCTTTCCATAGATATGTGCTCCTTCTCTCTGACAATCCAGAAGCCAAGGAGTTCAAATGTCTTAACAATCCGAGTTATTGGGGCGTCGGGTGGAAACCTCTCGGTCAAACACTTACAACAGCTTCGGCTACGAAGACTTCCAGAACAGGGGGATCTTGTTCGAGAACTTCGTTGCCGAAAGTTTCAATGTGGAACTTGATGGCCGACTTTACATCGGACAGCGCTTCCTCATAGGTATCTCCCTGGGCAACCACTATTCCCTTCAAGCCAAGAGGATATGCCACATAGCCATCGCTAGTCTTTTCGACTAAAACCTTGAATTGCCGCTCCATAGTAACTCCCTTTTCAGTTCCGAGGCTATTATAGCAGCCTGTGTTAAATAGCCGCTCTGTTTCGGGGCGGTGGGGCTGCATCTCTGGCGTTTTCCTTCGATTGCTGACGCAAGCGCTCCATGATCCACATGCGGGCTAGGGTGGTGGGGCCAACGCCAAGCTCATGGGCTTCCACCCTCAGCTCCTCCCATTTCTCGGCGGACAGGCGGACCGGTATCACTTTGTCCAGCGGCTTTTTGACTTCTATCTCTACAACCTTATCGCCCTTGTCCCAGGCGTCAGCCTGCTCTATGCGCTCGATTTGCTTATCGAGATTTTCCATTTTACCTTCTCCCCATCACCCTGGAATAGAGGCGCTTTTCGCTATTAGTCATCTCCCTTGCTGTTGCCACTCGCCAACTGCTCCCCCCAAGATCAACCAAGACTACCAGAAGATATCGCCCGGCTACAGTCTGGCTAAAGACCTTGTATAGACCTTGCCTACCTCGTCTGACGTGCCGGCTCTCTGAAAGACACGCCTCCTCAACCTCTTCAAGGGAAACCCTATGCTGGGACTCGATCTTATCCAGGATGGGATCGTCGATCTCTAAGGACTCTATGCGAAGGGGCAAATATCACACCTTTTGCAGTGTATACAAATTGTATACTTATTTCAAGAACAAGGAATCGCTTTGAAGCTGCTGTAGCTGTAGATATTTACCAGGCTTACCCATCCTTCCTACCCCCTCCCGCCCCTTCCTCTCAGCGCGGCCTGGGGATACTCGGCGTAGACGTCTGTAAAGAGGTCTTCTGGCGGGGGTAGGGGGGCCTGGTCCGCCAGCGTGATGGACTCTTCGATGAGGGCCTCCACCTGCCCGTCGATGGCGTCCAGCTCAGCGGCGGGCACCAGGTTCTCCTCCAGGACCCGGGTGCGAAGCTGTACGATGGGGTCCCGGGCTCGCCAATAGCTTACCTCCCCCTCGGTACGATACCGCTTGGGATCGTCGCCGGCGAAGTGGCCGTAGAAGCGGTAGGTCTTGCATTCAAGAAGGGTGGGCCCTTCACCGGCCCTGGCCCTGGCGACGGCCTCGCCGGCCTTCTCGAAGACGGAGAAGAAGTCCATCCCGTCGGCGATCAGGCCGGGCATGGAGTACCCGGCGGCTCGGTCCGCCACGTTCTGGATGGAGGTGGAGTACTCCACTGGAGTAGACTCGGCATAGAGATTGTTCTCGCAAACAAAGATGACGGGGAGCTTCCAGATGGAGGCCAGGTTCATGGACTCGTGAAGGATGCCCTGGTTGGCGCCGCCGTCGCCGAAGAAGGCCACCGCCACCTGGTCGCCTCCCTGGACCTTGATCTTCAGGGAGGCCCCCACGGCCAGGGGAATGCTGGCGCCGACCACGCCGTTGGCCCCCAGCATACCCCTGGAGGTGTCTGCGATGTGCATGGAGCCGCCCTTGCCCCGGTTGGTGCCGGTAGCCCTGCCGAAAAGCTCGGCCATCATGGCCACGGGGTCTACGCCCTTGGCAATGCAGTGGCCGTGGCCGCGATGGGTGCTGGCCAGGTAGTCGCTATCCGTCAGGTGGGCGCATATGCCGGTGGGCACCGCCTCCTGGCCCGCCGAGGAGTGGACGCTGCCCGAGTACTGGCGGGTGGTCATCTCCTGCATCATGCGCTCCTCGAAGGTGCGAATGGTGGCCATGGTGCGGTAGGCGTATAGAAGGGTCTCTTTGGGTAGCGTCATAGCATATCCTCCGGCTGGACTTGTATAGGGCCTCCTGAAAAGTAGTTAAGCTAGTGTGGTCTTCCCACACACCCTGGGGGTTATGCATAAGGGGGTGTCCCCCTTATACCCCCGGCAGAGAACCCAAGGTTCTCTGCACTCCCCTGATTTTATGCAAAGCTGGGACACCCCTGAAACCCCGGCCCCGACCAGTCGGGGCACCCACCTTAAGAGTGTCAACCGTGCTATATCAAAGTGTTAACCTTTCGCGGCCGTTTGCTAAACGAGATTCAGTTCATCCCTTCCGTACCGTCGATGAGGTGCCATTAATATTAGTAGAATAGCAGCGGCAGTATAAGCCATCCATGGGTGCAACAGGAAGGCGACTCTCTAATTTGGCGCTGAGAGGTTACGATAGTCGAGCATGAGATCAATGCAGGCTGAAGAAGCGTGCCAGTTCATCCCGCGGGAAGGTGGGAAGGTCCTTCACTCCTTCCCTGGTGCCTAGCTTGAGCCCCTCCTCAACCCCGGTGACGCGCCCTATCTCGTGGCTAGAGACGCCTTTCTGCTCCAGGGTGCGCTTCAGCCTGGGGACGTCCTTCTGGGCCAAGGTAAGGAGCAGGGCGCCGGAGGCCAGCAGCCCAAGGGGGTCCAGCCCCAGGGCCTGGCAGATGGCCTGACCCTCTGGCAACAGAGGTATGCTGTCCTGGTCTATGAAGACCCCCGCCTTAGCCGCCGTTGCCACCTCTAGCAGCCCCGTCGCCAGCCCGCCCTCGGTGGGGTCGTGCATGGAGTGGATTTCTACGGCATCGCAGGCGGCCAGGGCCTCCTCCACCACGCTGATGCCCGGTTGGAAGAGGTACTCTTTGGCCCTGGCTATGATGTCAGGGCCTACCCCTGCCTTGAGAAGCGTCTCCTGGGCGTCTCTGGCCAGCAGAGCGGCGCCCTCTATGGGAATACCCTTGGTCAGGATTATGCTGTCGCCGGGGCGCGCTCCGGAGGTGAGGACCACCCTCTCCTTTTCCACCTCTCCCAGCATAGCGCCCACGACTATGGGCCTGGGAAGCTGGTAGGTGATCTCGGTGTGGCCTCCCACCAGGGTTATGCCCAGGGCCTGGCATGCGCTGGTGACCTGGGAGAAGACCTCCTCTACCTGGGAGGGAGTAGTCGTTTCAGGCAGAAGGAGGGTGGCCATGAACCAGCGGGGTCGGGCGCCCATGGAGGCCAGGTCGTTGGCGTTGACCTGTACGGCGTACCACCCTATGAGGTCCGTGGCGAAGGTGACTGGGTCGGTTTTGGCCACCAGGAGCTTCTCACCCATGTCGATGAGGGCGGCGTCCTCTCCAGGCCTGGGGCCCAGGACGACCCGCTCATCGCCAATAGGGATGGCGGAAAGGAGCTTGGCTAGAAGCTCCTGGGGAAGTTTACCTACCTCCATTATTTCCCTCTCCTGGGGATGACACATCTCCTCCTTGGGGTATAATAGCCCCGAATCGGCGGATGTAAAGGTAAAACCAGGGTAACGGCGGCGCAGGGCATCTGCCGGAGCATATTTAGCCTAGGAGGCAGAATGGCCAAGCAGTTCATATCCCCAGATAACGTACACAAGCCCCCCACCTACTCCCACGTCGTTAAGGCGGGCAACACATACTACGTGGCGGGCCAGACGGCCCTGGACGTCAACGGCAACCTGGTGGGCCCGGGCGACGTCGTCGCTCAGGCCGAGCAGGTATACAAGAACATACGGGATGTACTTGAGGCGACGGGGAGTGGCCTGAAGGACGTAGTCAAGATTACCACGTACCTGACGGACGCCGCCAGCATTCCACTCATCAGAGAGGTGCGTCAGAAATTCTTCACAGGTCCCCAGCCGGCGGCCACCCTGGTGGTCATCTCCCAACTGGCTCGCCCCGAGCTCCTCATAGAGGTTGAGGCCACGGCCGTTTTGGACTGAAGGGGCGTTAAAGAAAGGGTAAAAGGAACCAGTGCTGAAACGGTTAAGCGAACTGGAAGGAGGAGGAATTGGAACCTAGCATACGAAACCTCAGCCAGGCGCCCCGCTCGGAGTCGGGGGAGAGGCCCTGGTGGCTGATCCGGGCCGAAGACGGCGCTCCAAATAACATGATGATCTACCTGGAGGTGGAGCCCGGCGAGGCCACCCCCATGCATACCCATGCCCATGAGCATTCCGCCTTTATTCTCAGGGGAGTAGGGGTCCTCTACTGTGGAGGAAAAGAGTACCCCCTTAATACCAACGATGCGGTCCTAATCCCGCCCAATGTGGAGCATCAGATCAGGAACACCGGCACGGTGCCCATGGGGCGGCTGGTGTGCAACCCCCTGAGCGCCTTTCCGGCTCCCAGATAAGTAGGCAGGAGGCTGAAGCATGGCAGGCAGAGTCCCCGACGAAAGCGAGGTGCTGGGCTACTTCAAGTCCCTGAGCAACTGGGGTCGCTGGGGCGCCGACGATGAGCTGGGCACCCTGAACCTGGTGACCCCCGAGAAGCGGGTCAGCGCTGTGGGGCTGGTGAAGGACGGCGTCACCGTCTCCTGCGCACGGCCTATAGTGACGGACGCTGCCACGGATGTAACCTTTCAACCCCAGCGCTACATGGTGGAGAGCGGCGATGGCTGGGCCGGAGGAGAGAAGCTGACCAATAGCAGGTCCCAGTCATCCATGGAGTTTATCGGAATGGTCTTCCACGGCCAGACCATTACTCACGTCGATAGCCTCTGCCACGTCTTCTGGGAGGCCCAGATGTACAACGGCCGTCCATCTCACCTGGTGTCCACCCGGTTGGGAGCTACGGCCGAAACGATCGAGGTGCTGCAGAACGGAGTGGTTACCAGGGGGGTTCTGCTGGACGTGCCTAAAGTCAGGGGTATCGACTGGCTGGAGCCGGACGAAGGCGCTTTCCCCGAAGACCTGGATGCCGCCGAGAAGGCATGCGGCGTCAGGGTGGAGGAGGGAGACGTGCTTCTCATTCGCACGGGCCATTACAAGCGCCGCACCGAGTTGGGGCCTTTCGGTCCCGAGCATTCGGGGCCCCACGTCGCCTGTCTGCCATGGCTTCGCCAGCGGGGCGTCGCCATGCTAGGGTCGGACACATCCAACGATGTCGCCCCCTCCCTATATGAGAACCTGGTCCTGCCCGTGCACCAGATGGGAATCGTAGGCATGGGCCTGTGGCTCATCGACAACTGCAACCTCGAGGAGCTGGCCCAGGCTTGCCAGGAGCGCAACCGGTGGGAGTTCCTTCTCGTCATCGGGCCCTTGAGGATTCGCAATGGTACGGGATCGCCCGTAAACCCCATAGCCGTCTTTTGAGGCAAGGAGCAGCGCAGTGGCGGAGTACGATGTAGCGATATCAGGTGGCAAGGTCATCGATGGCACGGGGAATCCCTGGTTTCACGCAGACCTTGGCATTAAGGATGGCCGCATCGCCAGGGTAGGCAGAGTCGACCCTGGAGCAGCCGCCCGCGTCATCGACGCCAGAGGGTTGGTGGCAGCCCCGGGCTTCATCGATCTTCACACTCACAGCGATACAACCCTGCTGGCCGACGGTAACGCCCATAGCAAGGTGCGCCAGGGCGTTACCCTGGATGTTATAGGCGAGAGCAATAGCGTTGCTCCCCTCCAGGGCATCGTCGTGGAGGAGTACAAAGACGACCAGAAGTGGCGGAACAATGTGGAGGTGGACTGGACTACCTTCGAGGGCTACTTCCAACGAGTGCTAAAGCAGGGGATTTCGATGAACGTGGCTTCCTGTGTGGCGCCGCAGCAGGTCAAACGGGCCGTTGTGGGGCATGAGAACCGGCCGGCCACAGGTGAGGAGATGGAGGCGATGAAGGGCCTTGTCGTCGAGGCCATGGAGGAGGGCGCCTTCGGGCTTACCTCGGCCTGGCATGGAGGCGGCTACGAGTTTTCGGACGAGGTCATTGAGATGGCCAAGGTGGCGGTCCACTACGGCGGCTACTACGGGACGCACGTGGGTAGCGAGGGTTTCCAGCTCATGGAGGAGGTGGAGAAGGCCATCCGCATCGGCGAGGCCACGGGCATCCCGGTCCATATATACCACCTCAAGATCCGCGGGAAGGATAATTGGGGCAAGGTCAACGATGCCCTGGAGATGATAGAGGCGGCCAGGGCCCGAGACATCGACGTGACGGCCAACCAGTATCCCTACACGGCGATGCAACACCCTTGGCACAGGCTATTCCCGCGCTGGGTGCAGGACCTGCCCCGGGGCCAGGTGATACCGCGCTTTAGCGATATGGCGTTCCGTGACCAGGTGAAAGGCGACCCGGAGTTCATTCAGTACGTCAAAGAGCATGGGAGCTGGGAGGGAATAGTGGCCTCCCGTTTCGACAACCCCCAACTCAAGACCTTTGAGGGAAAGACCATAGCGGAGATAGCTGGCATGAGGGGCCAGCCAGATCCGGTGGAGACTTGCTTCGACCTGGTTTTCGAGGAGGGACAGTTCCTACCGGGAGTCCACCACACTATGTCGGAGGAGGATGTGAGGACCGTGATGCGATGCCCCTGGGTTTCCATAGCATCCGACGGCAGCGCCATCAATGACTCCGCGCCTGGGGTGCCCCATCCTCGCAGCTTCGGAACCAACCCCAGGGTTCTGGGGAAGTACGTGCGTGAAGAAGGCGTCCTGACCCTGGAAGACGCCATCCGCAAGATGACCTCCCTGCCCGCCCGCGTCATGGGCTTGAGGGACCGCGGGCTGATAGAGGAGGGTTACTGGGCGGATGTGGTGCTCTTTGACCCGGATAAGGTGGCCGACGCAGCGACCTACGAGCGCCCTCACCAGTACCCCATTGGGATCGACTACGTTCTGGTCAACGGGGTCCTGGTGGTCGATGGTGGGGAGCACACCGGAGCGCGGCCCGGAGCGGTCGTCTACGGCCCCGGGAAGAAGTAGCCGAAGGCTAGAGAAGGGCAGAGGGATGAACAAGGTCAGCTAATACCAAGGAGGGTGACATGAAAATATTGATTACGTCCGACCTCACGGAGCGGCAGGTGGAGGAGATTCGAGCCGTCTCCGAGGAGAACCAGGTGGTGGTCGCTTCAGCCAAGGAGGAAATGGAGAAACATCTCTCGGACACGGAGGTCTTCTTCGGAAACCTCACCCGGAACATGTACGAACAGACTAGGAAGCTGCGATGGGTGCAGACGGAGAGTGCCGGCGTGGATTCTCTAATGTTCGACGAGTTCGTGGGCAGCGACACCCTCCTCACCAGCGCCAAGGGCACCGTTGGTACACATCTAGCCGACCACGCCTGGGCCCTGCTTCTGGCCCTGCTGCGAGGGGTCCACACGTCCATCCGAGGACGCACCTGGGACAACAGGGTGCCCATCCGAATGGCTACCTGGGAGCTGGGGGGCAAGACTATGGGCCTCATCGGCCTTGGGGGCACTGGAGTGGAGACGGCGCGCCGGGCCCAGAGCTTTGACATGCGGGTCATCGCCATAGAGCCAGAGGGGGCGACTCCGCCGCCTTTTGTGGAGCAGGTTTGGAAGCCGGACCGGTTCCACGACCTGCTGGCAGAGTCGGACGTGGTGGTCATCTGCGCACCGCTGACCAAGGGGACCTACCGCATGTTCGACGCCGAGGCCTTCAGTAAGATGAAGCCTCACGCCCTGCTGATCAACGTCACCCGCGGCCGCATCATCGACGAGGAGGCCCTGCTGGACGCCCTGAGGACGGGCAAGATAGGAGGCGCCGGTCTGGACGTGACCTGGACCGAGCCTCTCCCCCCCGACCACCCTCTTTGGGACATGCCCAACGTCATCGTGACGCCCCATACGGCGGGAGGCTCTCCGGACAGGCTGGACCGGACCGTGGAGGTCTTCTGCGAGAACCTGCGCCGCATAGACGGCGGCCAGCCCCTCTTGGGCCAGATAGACAAGACCAAGGAGTATTAGGAGACGTTTGATTGTCCTACCTTGAAAGTTGATAGTTTTTTCAATGTTTTGCCCGCTCCCTCCTCGATAAGCAAGTGAGAAGGGCTGTTTAGTTTGATTGATTTTGGAGGGATTCTTTTCATGGTTTATTTGGGCCTGCCCATCTTTGGACCGCTAAGAGAAGATGTAATAGAGAACGGAGTGTGGACAGATAACAGATAAAGGATATGAGACGATGGGTGGTAAGGGCGAGATGCAGATGGCAGGGGTAGTAGAGTAGGTGTTATGGCAGCGCTGCGGCTCTTATAGCATATCCCAGCCGATGCGGTATAGATCAGGAGCAAAAAGTCTCAAAATGAGTCCCGATGGTATTGACAATTTATTCCCTAGGGAATAAATTGTAGCCAAGGTTTAACAATGGTCAATGACAACGAGGTTATGACCACTTCTGAAGCCTCAGAAGCTCTCGGATACACAATTCAACACACCCGGCTGTTAGCCCGCGAGGGCCATCTCCAAGGTACTAAGATCGGGCGAGACTGGATGATTCTCCGGGAGTCTGTGGCGGACTACGTGACTGAAAGCAACACCGCCCCGCTGATACCCAGAGCGAAGAGGGGACGCCCTCGTGGTAGGGGGTTGGTCCAGAAACCCTGATACGGAGCATTGAGGTTGACGGTTAGCACCCCGCTATTTCGGTTGAAGAGTGTTTAGGGACCCTTCTAGAGGGTGATCTGGCTTTTACTAACGGTAACAAGCGTCATCTGCTTCATTCCTTCCATGCTTTTGCTGCTCGTTTTCCACCTGACCTACCGCGGTATTTTATAGAGGGGCTTTCCAAATCCGGGGAAACAGTGTTGGACCCTATGGCCGGATCAGGGTCCACCATAGTGGAAGCCTGGCGTCTTTCACGAAACGCCCTTGGCGTCGACCTTGACCCTCTTGCGATAAGGCTATGTGAGGTCAAGACATCATGGATCGAGCCGGAAGCAATTACGAGATCTGGACAAAAAATAATAACTACTGCGTATCTGCGGTCTAAGATGGCAAACCCAGCGGAAGATTTCCTGAGACGTGTGGGCAAGGCAACACTGGAATTTATTGATTATTGGTTTACCCCTAAGCCCGAATCCACCGAAGGACGTCCTTGGGGACAGCCCTTGAAGAAGGCAGAGGGTGCTCCTCTGAATCTGGGATAATGGTTTTGGAACAGAAACCCGCCCGGAAACAAGGAGCACCCAATAGATGCTGCCACAGAACAAACCCGACCGTATCCGCATCCTCTTTGACGACCATCGCCTGGTGGCCAATGCCGGCCTGCTCCTGCCGGCCACCCTAGCCCGGCACCTGGGCCTGCGGGAACTCGTCGACCATCACCTTGACCTCGGCGGAGCGCCGGGACGGGCGAACACTGGGGACAAGATGCTGACGCTGGTCGCTTCCGCGCTGGCAGGCGGCGACTGCATCGACGACGCCGATGCGCTGCGCGCTGGTGGGACGGTCGGTGTTCTAGGCTGCGTGGTCAAGGCGCCATCCACCCTGGGGACCTTCCTGCGCAGCTTCCGGTGGGGGCATGTCCGTCAACTCGACCGCGTGAGCCGCCAGTTGTTGGCCCGGGCCTGGGCCGCTGGGGCCGGACCCGGCGACTCGCCCCTGACCATCGACCTGGACTCGACCATCTGCGAGACCTATGGATTGGCCAAGGAGGGAGCGCGCCACCACGGCTATACCGGCGCCCGCGGCTATCACCCACTGCTGGCCATTGCCGCCGGCACCGGCGAAGTGCTGATGTCCCGGCTGCGCGAGGGCCGGGCCAACACCGCCCATGGCGCCGCCCACTTCCTGCGTGAGACGGTGGGGCGGGTGCGCTACGGCGGGGCCAGGGGACAACTCACGGTGCGGGCCGACAGCGGCTTCTACGCCCACACTGTCGTTGCCGCCTGCCGGGAAATGGATGTCCGCTTCTCTATCACCATCCGCCAGCGCGCCAGCCTGCGGGACCTGATCGAGGCGATACCAGAGGAGGACTGGACTCCCATTCCCTACTGGATGGACGGTGCCGCCGATGTCGCCGAGACGACTTACACCCCGTTCCAGACCAAGCCGGACGCCGCGCCGGTGCGGCTCATTGTCCGGCGGGTGAAGCCGACGCCCGGTTCCCAGCTCGCCCTCTTCGCCAGATACAGCTATCACGCCTTCATCACCGACCGCGATGGGGAGACGCTGGAACTGGAGGCCGATCATCGCCGCCACGCCGAGGTCGAGAACGCCATACGCGACCTCAAGTACGGCGTCGGGCTGAACCACATGCCGTCGGCGCGCTTCGCCGCCAACGGCGCCTGGCTGGCGGGCCAGGTGATGGCGCATAACCTGGCCCGCTGGACGGCGCGGATTGGTCTGGGCGAGCGGACCGTGATCACCAAGACCCTCAGGCGGCGGGTCTTCGCTCTGGTGGGACGGATCACCCGCTCGGCGCGCCGCCTCACTTTGCATCTCCCCCGGCGCTGGCCTTGGGAAACCCAGTTCAGTCGCGCCTTGGCCCGGCTGCAAGCCATTCCGTTCCCGGCCTGACGGCCAGCCTGCAACTGACCCAACGTCCCCGCAATCTCGCGCCACCCCGGTCGCGAGAGTCCCCTGCTGCGTATCCTCTCGCCATCCCGCGCATCGCAACTCCCGCATAGGGCCTTAGGGGCCCTGTGCGGCGACTGAAGACCGTCCGCCGGCCTCCCATCTACCCCAAGACCCCAGGCCATCTCCCCTGTAGCTCCCTCACCCACCCCCTTCCGCTGTCCTCACGCCGTCCATCCGTGTCCTTCGGTGGATTCGGGCTAAGACACAGAGCGAACTAGCTGCTTTAGTGCTCTCTATAGCGGAGGAGCCCAATGAGAAGCTACGGCGTCTCTTTGAAGTTCTATTTTCTTCTGTCATCGTTACGAAGTCGGGCGGGGTGTCTCTGGCGCGGGATCTGGCACACACTCGCCCCCATCGCGTGGACAATAAGGTGCCTCGCAACGCTCTGGATGCGTTCGATGCTCGGATACAACTCGCAGCCAAGGCATTTGAGGAGGTCTGAGGTGGTACCCAAAAACTAGACAACTGGCTAAGAGAGAGTCCAGCTCCTAAAATAACCGGCAACTAACCGACGTGGAGGAGCAGGACATGAAGCAGACGAGGAATAAGCACAGTCCGGCGTTCAAGGCCAAGGTGGCCCTGGCCGCCCTTGCGGGGGAAGAGACCATCGCCCAGCTGGCCAGCCGATTTGAGGTCCATCCCAGTCAGATTCACGCCTGGAAAAGGGCCCTGGTGGAAGGAGCCCCGGAGCTATTTGCCACCAATCAGAAATCCCAGGAGAAAGCCAAGGAAGCTCAGATTAACCACCTCTACCGGCACATCGGCCAGCTGAAGGTGGAACGCGATTTTTTGTCGGAAAGGTCCGGTCTATGAGTCGCAGCATACGGCGAGCCATGATAGACCGAGACCACCAGCAGCTGTCTTTGGTGCGTCAATGTATCCTGCTGGACGTCAGCCGGGCCTCGGTGTACTACCGGCCGGTACCGACCAGGGCAGAGGACCTGGAGTTGATGGCCCTGATGGACCGTCAGTATTTGAAGACCCCCTTCTACGGCTCCAGGAAGATGAAGGCCTGGCTGCTGCAACAGGGCTATCTGGTGAGCCGAAAAAGGGTTCGAAGGCTGATGCGGTTGATGGGTCTGGAAGCGATCTACCGGCGTCCCAACACCAGCAAACCAGCGCCGGGACACCGGATCTTTCCCTATCTGCTGAAGGGAGTGGAGGTTAATCGGGTCGACCAGGTCTGGGCCGCGGACATCACCTACATCCCCATGGCGAAGGGCTTCCTGTACCTGGTGGCCATCATGGACTGGCACAGCCGGCACGTGCTGGCCTGGAAGCTCTCCAACACCATGGACACCAGCTTCTGCGTGGCGGCGTTGGAGGAAGCCCTGGGTAAGGGACGACCGGAGATATTCAACACCGACCAAGGGAGTCAGTTCACCAGTGAGGCCTTTACCCAGACGTTGCAGGAGCAGAGGGTCCAGGTCAGCATGGATGGTAAGGGTAGGTACCTGGACAACATCTTCGTGGAGCGGCTGTGGCGGAGCATCAAGTACGAGGAGGTGTATCTGAAAGCTTACCAGACCGTCGCCGAGGCCCGAACTGGGATCAATGCCTACCTGGAGTTCTACAACCGGCAGAGGCCTCACCAGGCTTTGGGCTACCGGACCCCAGCAGAGGTGTACCAACATGGCCAGGAAGAAAGGGGAGCAGCAGCTGAAGAAGCAGGGCTGCCATCGGGCTTGGTGAAACCTAGCGCAGGGGTGGGAGACTCTCTTAATTTAGCCCTCATGCTGTCTTAATAATGGGGTCCACCTTAGTCAGCAAGGCTGACAAAGGGACCAGTACTGTATTACCTGGGGATGCTCGCCAACTGCCTCTGACAAGTGATAGCGCAGATCTGATAGTTACATCTCCACCATATGCAAATGCTCTCGATTACATGAGAGCACATAAATTCTCTCTGGTATGGCTAGGGAAAAGTATTAAGGACCTAAGCGTTCTTCGTGGTCAGTATATTGGCGCGGAGAAATGGAACGAGGTTAAAGGAATCGACCTCTCAGCAGGTGTAAAGCTAGCAATCAAGTCATTAGGAGACCTGGACCCTCAGAAAGCGAAGGTCCTGGAAAAGTATTTCAGGGACATGACTCTGTCAATCAGGGAAATGTATCGGGTGCTTCGTCGGGGTCGTGCAGCGATCCTGGTCGTCGGACCTTCCACAATGAGAGGTCTCCATATACAAACTCACGAGCACCTAGCATCAATCGCTCGCGAGATAGGCTTCCGGGTTGAGGGAATTGTTAGGCGGGCTCTAAATCGAGATCGTAGGATGATGCCTGCCCGCTTGAATAACAACGGACAGTCGGCCATCGAATTGAGGATACATGAAGAATTTGTAATAGGCCTTGTGAAGCCACGGCGGGAGTGAGTTCCTAGTGGTTCAGTCGCGTGCCATTGCTGTCGAGCTCTTTCGTAATGCCCACCATCCAAGTGGTCAAAGTGCTGAGACAGCCTGGCTCAGTATATACCAGGTGCTTATGTGGTACGTAGATGTCCATATAGGGCATGTGACTCAGCTCCCACATATCATTGAAGCGAATAACTTGAGGCCGCCAGCGGGACAACTAAGCACTGCAGCCACTTTGAACATCTGGGCTAGGCGTGCTCAGGCGGTCGAGGCATATCTTGCCCAACACTTACGTTGCCAGCCCTCTGAAGTACCCGAGTACCTGGACCAGCTCATGAGGCACCCGGCGTATCAAGGACGCCAAAGGCAGAACCCTCTGGGTTCCGCATTCCCTGCCCTGATAAAGTACGTACTGGAACAGTTCGGCAACGACAACGTTCACTACCGTTTAGAGGTTTCTTCTACTGAGATCTTTCCAGGAATAGCTATACCTGGTCGCAGTGTAACTCCCAAGGTGGATATTGTAAGGTGGACCCCATTATTAAGACAGCACGAGGGCTAAATTAAGAGAGTCTCCCACCCCTGCGCTAGGTTTCACCAAGCCCGATGGCAGCCCTGCTTCTTCAGCTGCTGCTCCCCTTTCTTCCTGGCCATGTTGGTACACCTCTGCTGGGGTCCGGTAGCCCAAAGCCTGGTGAGGCCTCTGCCGGTTGTAGAACTCCAGGTAGGCATTGATCCCAGTTCGGGCCTCGGCGACGGTCTGGTAAGCTTTCAGATACACCTCCTCGTACTTGATGCTCCGCCACAGCCGCTCCACGAAGATGTTGTCCAGGTACCTACCCTTACCATCCATGCTGACCTGGACCCTCTGCTCCTGCAACGTCTGGGTAAAGGCCTCACTGGTGAACTGACTCCCTTGGTCGGTGTTGAATATCTCCGGTCGTCCCTTACCCAGGGCTTCCTCCAACGCCGCCACGCAGAAGCTGGTGTCCATGGTGTTGGAGAGCTTCCAGGCCAGCACGTGCCGGCTGTGCCAGTCCATGATGGCCACCAGGTACAGGAAGCCCTTCGCCATGGGGATGTAGGTGATGTCCGCGGCCCAGACCTGGTCGACCCGATTAACCTCCACTCCCTTCAGCAGATAGGGAAAGATCCGGTGTCCCGGCGCTGGTTTGCTGGTGTTGGGACGCCGGTAGATCGCTTCCAGACCCATCAACCGCATCAGCCTTCGAACCCTTTTTCGGCTCACCAGATAGCCCTGTTGCAGCAGCCAGGCCTTCATCTTCCTGGAGCCGTAGAAGGGGGTCTTCAAATACTGACGGTCCATCAGGGCCATCAACTCCAGGTCTTCTGCCCTGGTCGGTACCGGCCGGTAGTACACCGAGGCCCGGCTGACGTCCAGCAGGATACATTGACGCACCAAAGACAGCTGCTGGTGGTCTCGGTCTATCATGGCTCGCCGTATGCTGCGACTCATAGACCGGACCTTTCCGACAAAAAATCGCGTTCCACCTTCAGCTGGCCGATGTGCCGGTAGAGGTGGTTAATCTGAGCTTCCTTGGCTTTCTCCTGGGATTTCTGATTGGTGGCAAATAGCTCCGGGGCTCCTTCCACCAGGGCCCTTTTCCAGGCGTGAATCTGACTGGGATGGACCTCAAATCGGCTGGCCAGCTGGGCGATGGTCTCTTCCCCCGCAAGGGCGGCCAGGGCCACCTTGGCCTTGAACGCCGGACTGTGCTTATTCCTCGTCTGCTTCATGTCCTGCTCCTCCACGTCGGTTAGTTGCCGGTTATTTTAGGAGCTGGACTCTCTCTTAGCCAGTTGTCTAGTTTTTGGGTACCACCTCATTGTGGTTCACCGGGATCAACAGGTTCGAGCGATTATCTCCGCCAAGTGGAGCCTCAGACACGACCGACTGAATGACATCACCAACGAGTGTCCCGTCTATAAGAATGCGGCGATGTGGACTAGGACTCAGTTAGATTATATCGTTGTGACCAATGAGTTTGGTTCGGCAAGAGTACAGCGTATCCTACGGGATCCATGTGTGGATGCCGTAGTTCATGTCAATAGGGCCATAGTAACCGATGTATGCGGCATTAATGACGAGTTGAGTACACTTCGAGACCTGACAGACCTCGTGGCCAGAAGTCATAGCTGGTAGCAATTACAATACGGCATTGCGACTTCGTATGTCCCTCTAAACACAAAGTGTAAAGACATTCGCACAATATACTTGTTCCTCCTAGCCCCCCGTTGACAATCATTCCCCTAGGCATACAATGGGGGCCATAACCGGACTTTGAAAGGGGGCGCTATGTCCACGACCAGAAAAGTTGCCGAATACGTGGTGGAGGCCCAGTTCCCCACCATACCTGAGGATGCCGCCAAAGAGGTCAAAAATTCCATACTGGACGGCATCGGCACCTCCCTGGAGAGCAGCGCCATGCCTATCGGCGAGATCGTCAAGGGGCTCACCGAGGACCTGGGCGGCAGGCCCTCGGCACGGCTGCTGGGCAGCGGCGTCAGGACCTCGACGGCCGACGCCGCCTTCGCCAACGGCATGCTGACCCACGGGTACGACCACGACGACATAGGCCCCGGCTTTGGGCATACCGCCTGCATCCTGATGCCCGTCGCCCTGGCTCTGGGAGAGGAGCATCACCTTTCGGGCCGGCAGGTGACTGAGGCCTTCCTGGTGGGCTACGAGGTGGGGGCTCGCATCGGCTACGCCATGGGCCCCGACCACTACGAGAGGGGCTGGCATGCCACCTCTACCTTCGGCACCATGGGAGGGACGGCGACGGCCTGCCGCCTGCTGGGGCTGGACGTCCAGCAGACCAGGCACGCCCTGGGCATCGCCGCCTCCACGGCCTCCGGCATTCGGGCCAACTTCGGATACATGGCCAAGCCCTATCATCCGGGCAACGCCGCCCGGGCAGCCGTCGTCTCCGCATTGCTGGCCCAGCGAGGCCTCACCGCCAACCCGGACGTGCTGGAGGCCCGTTTCGGCTATTTCGCCGCCTTTGGCGACGATAAGGCGGAGCTGGGACACGTAACCCGCCATCTGGGCAATCCTCTGGCCATCACGGCGGGCATCGTCATAAAGCCCTGGCCCTGCTGCGGCGGCATCCATCCCGCCCTGACGGCCCTGGACGAGATGCTGGCCGAGCGCCCGGTAAACCCCCAGGACATCGAGTCGGTGGAAGTGATGATCCCCCAGGAGCCGCTGAACATCGCGCCCTGCATCTGGGACCCGGAGACGGGCTTCCAGGGCAAGTTCAGCCTATGGTACGGGGTGGCGGCGCGCCTGCTGGACGGCAAGATCGACCAGGACTCCTTCACCGACGAGGCGGTGATGCGGAAGGAAGCCCAGGAGATGATGAAGCGGGTGCATGTGGAGCAGGACCCTTACTTCAAGGGCAAGCCTGCGCGGGCCATCGAGCCTTCGCGGGCTGCCACCATCACCCTTCACCTGACGGGCGGCTCGGATTACGCATGGCACGCCGAGAAGGCCCGAAGCCTGGAGGGGGACGAGGTGGTGGCGAAGTATCGCGCCAACGCCCTCTCGGCCGGCCTGAGCCCTAGCAGCGTGGAGCGCTCCACTTCGCTGGTTCAGGGGCTGGAGTCCTTGAGCGACGTCACGGAGCTGGTGGACAGTCTCGTCGTTGCCAACGGCCATTAACGGCGGCACCTATGACAATCTCCGCTCGTGATACTTCGAGCTCACCACGAGCGGAGATTCGTTCATTTGCGGGGCACTTGGAAAGCTAGGCATTAGCCCGAATCCACCGAAGGACACGGATGGACGGCGTGAGGACAGCGGAAGGGGGTGGGTGAGGGAGCTACAGGGGAGATGGCCTGGGGTCTTGGGGTAGATGGGAGGCCGGCGGACGGTCTTCAGTCGCCGCACAGGGCCCCTAAGGCCCTATGCGGGAGTTGCGATGCGCGGGATGGCGAGAGGATACGCAGCAGGGGACTCTCGCGACCGGGGTGGCGCGAGATTGCGGGGACGTTGGGTCAGTTGCAGGCTGGCCGTCAGGCCGGGAACGGAATGGCTTGCAGCCGGGCCAAGGCGCGACTGAACTGGGTTTCCCAAGGCCAGCGCCGGGGGAGATGCAAAGTGAGGCGGCGCGCCGAGCGGGTGATCCGTCCCACCAGAGCGAAGACCCGCCGCCTGAGGGTCTTGGTGATCACGGTCCGCTCGCCCAGACCAATCCGCGCCGTCCAGCGGGCCAGGTTATGCGCCATCACCTGGACCGCCAGCCAGGCGCCGTTGGCGGCGAAGCGCGCCGACGGCATGTGGTTCAGCCCGACGCCGTACTTGAGGTCGCGTATGGCGTTCTCGACCTCGGCGTGGCGGCGATGATCGGCCTCCAGTTCCAGCGTCTCCCCATCGCGGTCGGTGATGAAGGCGTGATAGCTGTATCTGGCGAAGAGGGCGAGCTGGGAACCGGGCGTCGGCTTCACCCGCCGGACAATGAGCCGCACCGGCGCGGAGTCCGGCTTGGTCTGGAACGGGGTGTAAGTCGTCTCGGCGACATCGGCGGCACCGTCCATCCAGTAGGGAATGGGAGTCCAGTCCTCCTCTGGTATCGCCTCGATCAGGTCCCGCAGGCTGGCGCGCTGGCGGATGGTGATAGAGAAGCGGACATCCATTTCCCGGCAGGCGGCAACGACAGTGTGGGCGTAGAAGCCGCTGTCGGCCCGCACCGTGAGTTGTCCCCTGGCCCCGCCGTAGCGCACCCGCCCCACCGTCTCACGCAGGAAGTGGGCGGCGCCACGGGCGGTGTTGGCCCGGCCCTCGCGCAGCCGGGACATCAGCACTTCGCCGGTGCCGGCGGCAATGGCCAGCAGTGGGTGATAGCCGCGGGCGCCGGTATAGCCGTGGTGGCGCGCTCCCTCCTTGGCCAGTCCATAGGTCTCGCAGATGGTCGAGTCCAGGTCGATGGTCAGGGGCGAGTCGCCGGGTCCGGCCCCAGCGGCCCAGGCCCGGGCCAACAACTGGCGGCTCACGCGGTCGAGTTGACGGACATGCCCCCACCGGAAGCTGCGCAGGAAGGTCCCCAGGGTGGATGGCGCCTTGACCACGCAGCCTAGAACACCGACCGTCCCACCAGCGCGCAGCGCATCGGCGTCGTCGATGCAGTCGCCGCCTGCCAGCGCGGAAGCGACCAGCGTCAGCATCTTGTCCCCAGTGTTCGCCCGTCCCGGCGCTCCGCCGAGGTCAAGGTGATGGTCGACGAGTTCCCGCAGGCCCAGGTGCCGGGCTAGGGTGGCCGGCAGGAGCAGGCCGGCATTGGCCACCAGGCGATGGTCGTCAAAGAGGATGCGAATACGGTCGGGTTTGTTCTGTGGCAGCATCTATTGGGTGCTCCTTGTTTCCGGGCGGGTTTCTGTTCCAAAACCATTATCCCAGATTCAGAGGAGCACCCTCTGCCTTCTTCAAGGGCTGTCCCCAAGGACGTCCTTCGGTGGATTCGGGATTAGCAATACTGGAGGCATGAGATGTCGCTAACCACAGCGGAGGCGGAGAAGATACTTCAGGCCGCCAAGGCCAAGGCCACGGAGATGGGCCTTCGAGTCAGCATAGCCGTCGTGGACACCAGGGGTGAGCTCATGACGATGGTCCGCCTGGACGGCGCACGCTGGCCGACGGCCCGGGTATGTCAGGGGAAGGCCTACGCCTCGGTGACCTACGGAGTGCCCAGCGCGGACCTGGCCCAGAGGGCCGACGGCCCCATTTTTCGCAATATGATGATCCAGGAGGGGGGACGCCTCATACCGGCCCAGGGCTCCGTGCCAATCAAGCGCGGCGACGAGGTTATCGGGGCGGTGGGGGTGAGTGGGGCCGCCTCCGCCCAGGACGAGGAGATCGCCACCACCGGAGTCCAGGCCCTTTAGGCCAAGCGGAAATCAGGCCAGGGATTTGGCGGCGGCCTCGACTTCAGGCATAGCCTTGCCGATCTCGCCAGGGTCCACCTGGGAGGCTATCTCCTGATAGCCGGCGCGTACTATCATGCCGGGTAGCTTCGTATTGAGCTTGCCCAGGCTCCACTGCAAAAGGTCCTCCTGGGCCAGCTTATCGAAGTCTATGCGTTCGTTTTTGCCATCCGGGCCGTAATGGTAGTGGGGCACCTTCTCAAAGCAGTCGAAGCGTAGCAGCTCCACTTCCCGCTCCGGTGTCTTTCCGTAGACCTGGATGCTTACACCATGGTCATCGGACGTATTCCTGTGCGAGATAAAGAAGCGTACGTTTCCCGCCTGTATGGACCGTGTATTCTCTTCAGCCATTTGCTATCCTCCTTTAGGAATTTGGTACTTCGCTTGGCCTTGTACAAAGAGTCCAGCAGCGGACGTTTCCTTTCCCACCCGCCCGCCCGATATTTCTAATTTCTGAGAGGACACCCCTCAGACTCCCCGACAGGGAACCTAGGTTCCCCGTACCCTCCTAGGGTTTTTGCGCAAAGCAACTTAGCTTCTCAGCACGTCCTCTGTGTACTCGGTGCCTACATGTCTCTCTTCTATGAGGCGTGTGTACTCCTCCTCCGAGACCCCCAGCAGCCCTTTGTAGACGTACTCGTTGTGCTCTCCCAACAAAGGAGGGGGCGTCCTCAAGGGGTTGATGGTGTTGTCGGTGCGCCACATAGGGCCTGCGTAATAATACTCTCCCGTATCCACCTGGTTCAGTTTCTGGAAGAAGCCTCTGGCCCGCATGTGGGGATCGCGCAGCAGCTCCAGCTCGTTCATGACCTGTCCCGCCGCCACTCCCTCCCCCTGGCATAGCTCCATGATCTGGTTGCCGGTGAACTCTCGGGTCCACATAGAGATCAGGAAGTCCAAGTCATCCTGGCAGTGCCATCGAGAAAGGCTGTCGGCGAACCTTTCGTCCTGAGTCCAGGCCGGGTTGCCCATGGCGCGGCACAGCCCCCGCCACTCCTCGTCGGACCCCACGGCTAAGACCACCCACTCGTCTTCGCCATTGCAGGGATAGCAGCCGTGGGGAGCCATAGCGGTATCGCGATTCCCTCCGGGGCCCTGGACGCGGCCGTTCATCACATTGTCCATTATGGGCCTGGCCAGGAAAGGAATAAAGTTCTCGGCGGTGGCCAGCTCGATAAGCTGGCCCTTGCCCGTGCGCCGTCGATGTCGCAGGGCCATGGCGGTGGCAAAGGCGGCCGACGCCCCTGAGGCCGCATCCGAGGGGACCACGTCGCCTCGTTCAGAGGGGGCGGAGTCCTCGTAGCCACGGATCCAGGAGTGACCTATGGTCCCTTCCATCTGCATTCCCAGTGCCTTATAACGGCTGTAGGGGCCCGTTAGGCCAAAGGCGGGCATCCGGACCATTATTATCTGGGGATTTACGGCTTTCAAATTTTCGTAGCCGAGGCCCAGCTTATCTATAGTCGAGGGGATGTTGTTCTCTATGAATACGTCGGACACTTTGATGAGGCGTAGGAGAATGTCCATACCCTCCGGACGGGTCAGATCGGCGGTCATGCTGAGCTTGTTACGTCCCTGGCTATGGAATAGGGGATGCCTGTTCCAGGGACGGTCACCCGGGTCCCAATTGGGATAGGCATTGGCTATGCCCCCGATATTCCGCACTATCTGCCTGGAGGGTTTGGGTATGTACCCCCGGGTTGATTGGGGAAAGTACTGGAGAGACTCCACCCTTATGACCTCGGCTCCCCAATCCGCCAGGATCATAGCGGCGTAGGGCCCGGCCCATATTAGGGTCAGGTCAACCACTCGCACCCCTTCAAGGGGAAGTTTGGCCATATATTTTGTCCTCTATAGAGTTTGGAGCATGACCCGGATACCAGTATATCTAGCTACAACAACAGATGCTAGATTACTCCCGTCTGGCGGAATGTTACCAGGTCTCGCTGATTATATCCCAGCAAGCCGCCGAAGACCTCCTGGTTGTGCTGCCCCAGCAGGGGGGCCGGCCGCCGGATGGCCCAGGGCGTCTCGTACATGATGAAGGGCCTGCCAGGGTAGGTGAGTCTTCCCGCCGCGGGGTGGTCTATCTCCTCCCAAACGCCTCTTCCACCGTAATGCTCGTCGACCAGAAGGTCGCTGGAGTCGAAGATGGGGCCAGACAGGACGCCGGCTCCTTGGGCCGCCTCCCATACTTGGAGCCTGGTGCGCTCCATCAGCCACGGCAGCAGATACTGGTAGTTAAAGGCAATAGCGTTATCCACCTTGGACCACTGCTCAACTGTGGCGAATCTAGGGTCCTCCTGAAGGTCCTGACAGTCCATCATCTTCAGGACCTGGGGGAAACGGAGGGCGGGAGCGCGTAAGTGGATGTACCCATCGCCGCAGGGCCAGACCCCAGAGGCTATCAGCGAGCCGACGGGCTCTCTGCCGAAGACCTCTCCAGTGAACTGAGATGCCATGATGCGAGTGGTCCGCCGGTCCTGGCTCCCGGCCTGAGTGTCCATGATGGATAAGTCCACGTGGGCTCCCGTGCCCTCATCTTCAGCCGTCAGGAGGCTCATGGCCGTAGCTCCAGCGGCTACCAGGCCTGCCTGGTATAGTGCTACGGTGTCGCCGTATTTGAGGGGCTCGCGCTCCGGTATGCCAGAGTTGTGCAGGCCGCCGCCCATGCCATAGGTAACTATCTCCGAGGAGTTGAAGTCCCTGTAGGGCCCCGTCTGCCCGAAGTTGGAGATGGAGGTCATCACCAGAGGGGGGTTGATTTCGGACAGGGTCTCGTAGGAGAGGCCCAGGCAGGGCATGACCCTGGGCGAGAAGCTCTCCACCAGTATATCGGCCCAGCGCACCAGCTCCTTCAGCAGTTTGACCCCCGTGGGTGTCTTGAGGTTGAGGGTTATGCTCCTCTTGTTGGTATTGAGGTGCAGGAAGATGCCGCTCTTTTCAAGGTGGGGCTGGTCTTTGGGGAAGGGGCCCATCCTGCGGGCGGTGTCGCCGCTCAGGGGGAGCTCTACCTTAATGACCTCGGCGCCGTAGTCGGCCAGGAGCTTGGTGCAAAAGGGGCCTGAGATGTGCTGGGTCAGGTCAAGGATCTTGACGTCGTCGAGGGCCTGTGAAGTCATACGCAATACCACATTCGCGATGGGCGCATTATACCCCAGGAAGTGAGGATAGGGTATAGAGAGGAGTACGGTGGAATTTCTGTGCCCAGAGATATGTGAGCCTTGGTCTGGGTTCCAGTGCGTGCTATGATTTTAGGAAGTTGGCAAATTAGTTGGGGGGGGGGGCTTGCACAAAAAGTCCAACAGCAGACGTTTTCATTCCCACCCACCCGCCCGATATGCCTAATTCCTGAGGGGGCACCCCTCAGACTCCCTGGCAGAGAACCTAGGTTCTCTGCACTCTCCTGGGGTTTTGTGCAAAGCTGGCTAACCCATGTGATGGGCGCCGCCTGCCTCCCCACTGAGGAACTTGTCGGGCTCTTTTTCAAAGCTGCGACGGCATCCGGGAGCACAGAAGTAGTAGGTCTGCTCCTGGTAGTCGTAGGTGCCTCCGGGTGGATTCTTGGTATCCACCTCCATGTGGCACACCGGGTCTGTGGCGGTGCCACCAGCTTTGCTTCTTCCCAGGAACGGTATACGCATGATCGTCTCCCTTACTTGCATCTGCCCATTCAAGGCCAGCGTCAGTGGGGCTTTGGCACGTTGGGTAGTGCGTATGCCAGGGGAACCGGGTCGCCCCAGGGCGCCGCAACCTCATCCCTGTGGAGGGTGTAGCCTCCCACCTCATCGTCCAGCCCCTGAGCTCGGCGTTCCTCCAGATAAGACTTCAGACGCTCCTCCGCTTGCATGCCGACGAAATGCACCCGGCCACAGCAGCAGTGCTCATGGCCGGCCTCGTCGGTGCCTCGCTGGTAGCGGGCCCGAGGCTTGCAGCCGCAGGGGCAGTCGTACCGTACCTCCACCACATCGGCTTTGTTTAAAGGTGAGCGTACAATGAATTCCATGGGTCACCTCCCTAGAACAGGGTGATTCGTAAGTATGTGCGATAAAAAGCGCTGTTCCGGTATCAGACTGCTGTAACCAGCACTAACTCTTTTCGGTGGCGGCGGTGCGCTCCTCGGGCGTCAGGTGGCTGAGTGCTTGGGCGACATAGTCCACCCCCGTCATATCGCTCCACGCGTGCTGAAGGTGCTCCGTGATGGGACCGGGGCAGCGCTGCCCGATGGAGAGTCCGTTAAGGCGGCCTACAGGAAGAAGCGCCCTACTGGTGCCGGTGAGCATGGCTTCTTCGGCGTTGTACACATCGAAGGGAGAGTAGTCCCCTTCTTCCCACGGAATCCCCAGTCCATCGGCCAGCTCTAGGACTGTCTCCATGGTGATACCGCCTAGGGAGTTCTTGCGGTCGGGGACTCTAATGCAACCTTTGCTGATGAAGATAAAGTTGGCAGCGCTGCTCTCCGCGATGTTTCCATTCAGGTCCAGCATAAGTGGAAACGCCTCGGGGTCCACCAACCTGGCCTCGAATTCGGAAACGTGGTGGTTCATCTTGTTGGTGATCTTGGCCTTGGGTGATAGGCTCTGGGGCGGTGTTCTACGGGTAGCTGGAGTGACCAGGTTCAAGCCCTGAATGTAGAATTTGGCAAAGCTGCGGAAGTCAATTGGCGTGCAGTTGATGACCACGCTGGCTCCACTCCCTGATCCGCGGCTCACGGTTTGCCTGATAGAGTACTCCTCGTTGTCAGCCAGGAGAGGTAAATTGGCATCCACCGTCTCCAGGACGGCCTGCTCCATCTCCTCCGGGGTGAGGCCAGGATCGATTCGCGTATAGTAGAGGGAGTTGTAGAGTCGTTCCATGTGCCTCTGTAGCTTGAAGGGCTTCCTGCCGTAGGTCCGCTCTACATCGTATACCCCATCGCCGGATACGAAGCCCCGGTCAAAAACAGAGACAACCGCCTGGCTCTCCGGCACCAGCTGCCCGTTGACGTATGCCACTCTTTCCTTTGTTGTACTCATATTCTTGCTCCCAATGTTCCGGCTTGATAGCCAATCGCCTTATTATCCGACTTCCTCATGTCAAGCTGAAGGGGTCTAAAGGACCCACCATTCTTGACGGTGACGATGGTACCGACACTCCAGTACGCTGTCAATCACCCCATCGCGCCCTCTGGCTACCTGTTAGTGTGGCGAGTTGTCATCGATCGCTTGAGGGGGCACCTTCTTTTTAAGTAGGCAGTGCTTCAAGAGCTCGAGAAGTCGGATTGGCGGAGCGGCTCTACACTTATGGCTTGAACCTCTTGAGGCGCAGGGAGTTAGTGACCACCGTCACCGAGCTTATTGCCATTGCCGCGGCCGCCAGGACGGGGTTCAGGAAGCCGAAATCTCCAAAGATGGGCCTGAGGGGTCCTGGAGTGCCCTCACCTGAGAAGAGGGGGTAGAGGACTCCCGCTGCCACGGGGATGAGGGCCACGTTGTAGGCGAAGGCCCAGAAGAGGTTCTGCTTGATGGTGCGCATGGTGGCCTTGCTTAGCCGAATAGCCGCCGACACACTCCGCACGTCGCCTCTCATGAGGGTGATATCCGCCGCCTCCATGGCCACGTCGGTTCCCGTGCCGATAGCGATGCCGATGTCGGCCTGGGCCAGGGCTGGGGCGTCGTTGATGCCGTCGCCCACCATGGCCACTACCTGGCCATCCTGCTGCAATGACTTGATCTGGTTGACCTTGTCCTCTGGTAAGACCTCCGCCAGGACCCGGTCTATCCCCAGCTCTGCGGCGATGGCCGAGGCCGTATGCCTGTTGTCGCCCGTCAGCATCACCACATCGATACCCATGCCCTTGAGGGACGTTACTGCTTCCCGCGACTCAGGTCTCAGGGTGTCAGCTACGGCGATGATCCCCCCCACCTGGCCGTCGGTCGCCACGAACATAGGCGTCTTGCCCTGGGCGGCGAGGTGGGCTCCCTCCTCTTCCAACCCGTTCAAATCCAGACCTCGCTGGGCCATCAGGGCTGGGGTGCCAAGAAGCACGCCCGTGCCGTTGACCTGGGCCTCGATGCCTTGGCCGGGGATGGCGTTGAAGCTGCTGACATCCTCCAGGGCCAGGTCACGACTTTTGGCCTCGTTCACAATGGCCTGCCCCAGGGGGTGCTCCGAGCCCCGTTCCGCGGAGGCCGCCAGACGCAATAGCGTATTCTCCTCCATGCCCACCGCAACCACGTCGGTCACCGCAGGCTTGCCGGTGGTCAGGGTCCCCGTCTTGTCCAGCACCACCACCCCGATTTTGTGGGCCCGCTCCAGGGCCTCGGCGCTACGAATAAGGATACCCGACTCGGCGCCCTTGCCCGTTCCCACCATGATGGCTGTTGGCGTGGCCAGTCCCATAGCGCATGGGCAGGCGATAATGAGTACAGAGACGGCGGTCAGCACGGCGTAGACGTATTTGGGACCGTAGATAATGGTGGGACTGGGCCCAAAGAAGAGCCAGGCGACGAATACTACGGCCGCCATAAGGATGACGGCGGGCACGAAATAGCTGGAGATCTCGTCGGCCAGCCGCTGGATGGGGGCCTTGGACCCCTGGGCCTCCTCCACCAGCTTGACGATCTGGGCCAGGGCCGTATCCTTGCCCGTTCTCTTGGCCCTGAAGCGGAAGCTGCCAGTGGTGTTAATTGTCGCGCCGAAGACCCGCTGGCCGGGGCCCTTCTCCACGGGGATGCTCTCCCCTGTGAGCATGGACTCGTCCACAGTAGAGTAGCCCTCTGCCACCGAGCCGTCTACCGGCACCTTCTCCCCGGGCCTTACGATAACCAGGTCGCCTGGTACCACCTCTTCCATGGGCAGGTCAACCTCCTGCCCATCTCGCACCACCCGGGCCGTCTTGGCCTGAAGGCCCATCAGCTGTTTTATGGCCCTGGAGGCCCTACGCTTGGCTCGCGCTTCCAGGTACCTGCCCACCAGGACCAGGCCGATGACGGCGGCGGAGGTGTCAAAGTAGGTGCCCGTGGAGTGGTCGAAGAGGCTGTGGACGTGGAAGGTGTGAGCCTGAGCGAAGAAGCTCGTGTTGTAGAAGATGGTGGCCGCCACGCTGTAGAAATAGGCCACGGAAGTGCCCACGGCAATGAGGGTGTTCATGTTGGAGGTGCGGTGCTTCAGGGCTCCCCAGGCGCCGGCGTAGAACTGCCTCCCCGCCCAGAACTGGACGGGCGTGGCCAGGGCTAGAAAGCCGTAGTTCGTCCAGAAGGCGAACTCGTCGCCACCAAGGGAAGTGAACATCAGCGTCATGATGATGGCGGCTGTGCTGAGACTGAAGATGGCCTTTTTCAGCAGAGCCCGGGTCTCCTCGGCCCTGGACAGGTCCTCCGCGTCTATGGCCTCCCTGGTCTCCAGCATCTTCAGGTCGTAGCCGGTGTCCTGGACCGCTACCCTCATTTCGCGGAAGTCCGTAAAGCCGGGGACGAACTCCACCGTGGCCTTCTCCGAGGCCAGGTTGACGCTGGCCGAGATTACGCCGCCGACCTCTCGCAGGGCTCCCTCTACTGTTGCTACGCAGGCGGCACAGGTCATGCTCGATACTCCGTAGGTAGCCTTCTCCACCCCGATGCCATAGCCGGCATCTTCGACGGCGTACTTGAGGCTACCGATGTCCGCTGTGCCGGAGGCCATCTCTACGGTAGCCCTTTCCGAGGCCAGATTAGCCCTGGCTTCGGAGACGCCCTCAACCTCCTTCAACGCCTCCTCGACGTGAGAGACGCAGGAGGCGCAGGTCATCCCCGTTACGGGTAGCGTTACAACCGTTGTTGCCTTCTCGTTCATTTAAAGCACCAGAATCCTCATTGTGCTGCGCCTGGCAGCCAGATTTTAGCGCCTGTCCGATAGGGTGTAAAGCTCCAGGAGCTCTCCCAGGACCTCATCCTCCCTGCCGCCCTTCACGCCGTCTATCACGCAGGTCTGTAGGTGGCCCTCCAGCAGCAGGGACTCCAGCTTCTGGATGGCTCTGCGCACGGCGAAGGCCTGCTTCAGGATATCGACGCAGTACTTGTCCTCCTCCACCATACGCCGTATGCCCGCCAGGTGCCCCTCTATGTAGTTCAGCCGCTTCGAGGCCTCGTTCTTCACTTCCGGTAACATCTTCACCCCTCCAGCGTGTCTTCCCGCCCTGATTCCCTACCTTGTCTCTATGATCTGTCCTCCATCAACCCATACCCCCTGGGGGTGGGTCTCTACTGATATAATAACAGGACATGGGAAACAGGTCAATAGCCTATCTTGACCTTGCTAAGCCAAATGTGGTGCTTGAATATCTTTGCCCAGGGCTAGTATAGTGTGCAACACTAATTCATCGGTCGTATATGTCGTATATCAGGAGCAGGGCGACTAGTATCGACTCTTCAGCGAGGAGTAATCCATGCCTGATAGCTGGAAGGAATACCTAAGGGGCCTTGAGACCAGGAGCAATGTGCGGCATCTGGACATGGCCCAGCTGCAACGGGAAGCTCGCCCCTACGGGAGAGATACGGCACAGGGCTCGGCCAACTTCATCTCCAACGTCAGGAACAGGAGCGCCGGCGTCACCGTATACCTGGGAAGCGACGACATCAAGCTGGAAGGTCTGGGAGAGCGGCAGAAGGCCATCCTGGCAGCGGCGGACTCCACCCTGGAGGAGGTCAAGGCCTATCTTCAGAAGGCCCCCCTGGTCTGCGTGAAGCGGAACGTCGGCGCCAACAGCTCATTCAATCCCAACTGCACCCTCTACCTGTCCACCCAGCGGGCCAACAATCTCCAGCAGGCATACCTGTGGGCCAGCACCCTGACGGATTTCAACCCCAGCCTGCCAGGGCCAGAACTGTTCCTGGTTTCCATCCCAGAGTGGCCCGAGAACGAGCGCCAGGTGCTTGCGATGCCCGAGGAGGGGGTAACCTTTGTCCTCAGCTCCGATTACGTGGGCGAGGCGAAGATGGGGTTCCTCCGAATGGGCATGTGGGAGGCGAAACGTCAGGGAATGCTCAGCCTCCACGCGGGGTCCAAGATGGTACGGGCTCGCGATAAGAGCGGGCAGCTAAAGCGGTACGGCATGATCTTCTTCGGACTCTCCGGTACGGGTAAGACCACCCACTCCTGCCACGCTCATGGCCTTACTCAGGAGGGAGAGGAGATATCCATTCTCCAGGACGACGTAGTGTTCTTGGGGAAGGATGGAAGCGCCTTGGGCGCCGAGCAGGGGCTTTACCTGAAGACCGAGGGGGTTGGTCTAGAGTATCAGCCCATCGTCTACAACGCTCTGATGTCGCCGGAGACCCTCTTTGAGAACGTCTACCTGGACCATGCCGGGGACGTTGACTTTGGCAACCTGATTCTGGGCGGCAACGGCCGGGCGGTGATCCCCAGGTCATCCATGAGCCCCCACATTACGGAGGACATTAACCTACCTCCCTTGAATGAGCTGGACGGCCTGATAGTGGCCTTCATAACCAGGAGGATGACGGTCCTACCCATCCTCTCCAAGCTCACCCCGGAGCAGGCTGCTCAGGCCTATATGCTGGGGGAGAGCATCGAGACCTCGGCGGGAGACCCCAGGCGTGCCGGGGAGTCGGTGCGAGTGGTGGGCACCAACCCCTTCATCGTGGGCGACGAGACCGACGAGGGCAACTGGTTCTACGATTTCCTGAAGCGGAACGAGGAGAAGGTGCAGTGCTATCTCCTCAACACCGGTGGCATCGGCGAGATAAGAGAGCGTGACGCCGAGGGCCGTTCGGTGGTCAAGCAGAACACCCTCCGAGTCGAGATACCGGAGATGGCGTCCCTTATCAGGGGAATCGTCAGGAATACCATCGAGTGGGAGGAGGAGCCCCTCTTCGGGACTCAGGCCCCCAGGAAGGCGGAGGGGGTGGACATGGACAAGTTCCGCCCGGAGCGCTACTACTCAAAGGATCAGATCGCCACCCTGGCGGACTCCCTCAAGAAGGAACGCCGGGAGTGGCTGGGCCGCTTCCCTGGACTGGACGAGAAGATAAAGACTCTGCAGGGGTAACGGCGACTCTAAATTAACTGTACCTGCTGGTTCGTAACGCGCGCGGGGAGCCTGGGAACAGCCGAGAAGCTTACGAGGTGCTCTCTTCGTGCTTTTCCAGGGGCCGCGAACGAAAGTAGAGGCCCCATCGGGACATCAGCTCCCGTACTCGGGTATCTTCCAGGGCCACCAGCTCCTTGAAGAAGCCAGCCAGGGCGTGGGCGTGCTGGTGCTCTTGGGGGCAAACCCAGCTCCCTTCGCTGGGCACCACGTACAGCAGCCCGTTCTGGTGCTCGCAGACCAGCTCCAGCCGCTTGCCTCCGGTATCCCCCTTTATAGTCAGGCCGTAGGTCATTGGCAACTCCTTAGAGTGGATTCAAAAGTCCAACGCTTCTTTCCCACCCGCCCGCCCGATATGTCTAATTCCTGAGGGGGCACCCCTCAGACTCCCTGGCAGAGAACTTGGGTTCTCTGCACTCTCTTAGGGTTTGTACAAAGCTGAGGACACTGCCCCCTACCCCTTCACCACGCCCATGGGGCGCATGCGGGCCACCCTGGAAGAGAGGCCGGCGTTTTGGGCCACCTGGATTACCTCGCTGACGTCTTTGTAGGCGATGGGCGCCTCCTCGGCCACCGAGGCCCATCCATGAGCGCGGACCAGGATGCCCTGGTCGGCCAGCTCCTTTTGGATGTCGCGCCCCCTCAAGGTCCGCTTGGCGGCGCCCCTGCTCATTGTGCGTCCGGCGCCATGGCAGGTGGAGCCGAAGGTCTCCTCCATCGCCGCCCCCTGGCCCACGGCTAGGAAGGAGTAGCGACCCATATCGCCAGGCACCAGCACCGGCTGGCCGATAGAGCGGTAGGCCTCGGGGACCTCCGGATGGCCGGCGGGGAAGGCCCGAGTGGCCCCCTTTCGATGGACGCAAAGCCGCTGAGGGCGGCCCTCTATAGCGTGGGTCTCGATCTTGGCGATATTGTGGCAAACGTCGTAGACCTGGTGCATACCCAACTCCTCCCAGCTTCTGCCGAAGACACCGCTGAAGGAGCCCCGGGTCCAGTGGGCGATGCACTGGCGGTTGGCCCAGGCGAAGTTGGCGGCGCACCGCATGGCCTCCAGATAGTCCTGCCCCTCCTGGGACTTCACCGGAACGCAGGCAAGCTGCCTGTCGGGCAGCTCGATGCCGTATCGCGGCAGCGCGGCCTCCACGATTCGCAGGTAGTCGTCGCAGACCTGATGACCCAGGCCGCGGGAGCCGGTGTGGATCAGGACCGTCACCTGTCCGATGCTGTGTATCCCCATGACCTCGGCCGCCACCGGGTCGAAGATCTCGTCCACCACCTGGACCTCCAGGAAGTGGTTGCCGGACCCCAGGGTCCCAAGCTGAGGCGAGCCCCTCTTCTTGGGGCGGTTCCCTACCTTGTCCGGGTCGTTGCCGCCGATGCAGCCCTCCTCCTCAGTCACAAGCAGGTCACGGGGATGGCCGAAGCCCTTCTCCACGGCCCAGCGGGCTCCCCGAGAGAGGACCTGGTCCATCTCACCCTCTCGGAGGCGTATCCTGCCGGAGGACCCCACTCCCGACGGAACGCTGGTGAAGAGGGCGGTTGTCAGCTTCTCCAGCCTGGGCCGTACCTCCTCCTCGGTGAGGTCTGTTTTCAGCAGGCGGACTCCGCAGTTGATATCGAAGCCGACGCCGCCTGGGGAGATCACGCCGTCATCGTCGACGGCAGTGGCGGCCACCCCTCCCACGGGAAAACCGTAGCCCCAGTGGATGTCCGGCATGGCCATGGAGGCCACCACGATGCCCGGCAGGAAGGCCACGTTAGCCACCTGCTCCAGGGCCTGGTCCTGGGTGATCTTCTGCAACATCGCCTCGTCGGCGAAGACCAGGCCGGGGACCCGCATGCCCTTCTTGTAATCGGAGGGTATCTCCCAGCGGTTATCGTCGATGCGATTTAGGATTTTTCCCCAGTCCGTCGTCATGCCCTATCACCCCCCGCGATGCACAAAAAGTCCAACGCTTCTTTCCCACCCACCCGCCCAGAGGTTCTATTCAAAGGGGGACACTCCCTTGAACCCCCGACAGGAAACCCAGGTTCCCTGTACCTTCCTAGGTTTTTTGTGCAAGGCTGAGGACAACCTCAAAATTCCCGGCGTGAACCTAGGTTCACTGCACTTCCTAGCTAGGTCAAAAGAGGCCGATGGTTCTACACATCCAGGATTACTCTTATTCGAGCCTTTTTGCCGACCTCTACCTGAAGCATGTGGTAGGTGGCGGCCTTGACGCCTGTCTTGAATCTGTGCTTTTTGGGGTCGGTGCGCTCCCCCCAGCAGGTGGCCTTCAATGAGGTATCGGCAATGGCCTGGATGTCGAATCGTTTGAAAACCAGGCCCTCGGCGTCAAAGAGATACAGGAGCTCGTTTAGCCACTTCACCAGCAGGGCCTCCCTGTCCGGCGCCTCCACGTCCACGGTGCGCTGCTCCACCTCCGCCACGTCCTCGGGCTCCACCATCACGCTGAACATGCCCTGGGCCGCCTGGGCAAAGGCCTCCGCCATGTCCTCACCCGTGGCGATGATGCCGACGTCGGCTGTGTGGTCTATAAGCTGGAAATCGCCCACTTTTATCCTGGAGACCGGGCACACCAATGTCCACTGGAATTATAGCACGGGGTGAGGCGATAGTTTCTTTGGCTCTGCTTTAGAGCGTTACCTGACTTCAAGTCAATTTTCTGGAACTTGTCTTACTCCCCTTGACAAGGCCATTTCCCCGTGATATTCTCCGCACAGATTGGTCAGACCACCTTACCATCTAACCAACCCCCATCGCTAAATGCAAATGCTGAAAGCCATAAAGTACAGACGCCTCTACGAGGACATCGTCGCCCAGATTTATGGCCTCATACGCGAGGGCACGCTGAAGCCCGGCGACAAGCTGCCCCCGGAACGAGAGCTGGCCCAGCGCTTTAACGTCAGTCGCGCCTCGGTGCGGGAGGCCATACGCATCCTGGGCATGCGGGGGCTGCTGGTGAGCCGCCCCGGGTCCGGCACCTTCGTCACCTCCGACAGCCTGGAGGCCGTCATACAGGCCTTCTCTGACCTGTTGACGGATGAAAGGGACTCCCTGGCAGGGATATTCGAGATGCGCCTGCTGCTGGAGCCCCAGGTGGCCTCCCTGGCATCCCAGCGGGCCAGTGACGAGGATATTAGCCTTATGCGGCGTATCCTGGAGGAACAGGAGGCCCAGATAGCCCGCGGGGAGAGCGGCGCCGAGGCCGATTCACGCTTTCACTTTGCCATAGCCGGCGCCACTCAAAACACCGCTCTCATCGCCCTCTCTCACGCAGTAGAGGACATTTTGAGCCAGAGCCGCGACCCTGCCCTTCAGTCTGTGGAGCGGTCCCAGCGCTCCCTGGAGTCCCACCGTCGTATCATGCGGGGCATCGAGCGCAGGTCACCAGAGGAGTCGCGGAAGGCCATGCATCAGCACATCAGCCAGGTGGACGTCGAAGTACATTCTCTTACGTCCAGCCCAAACACCCAAATCGCGGTAGCCGGAGACTAACTCAATCTAGGGAGGGTTTTATGGCAACATCGGCTATAGAGGTGATCTACAGAGGTATCTTTCAAAAGAGTATGTCCAGGAACATCTGCAGGAGCGTTGTTCTCGCGGCACGGAAGGAGGGGAAGATCGGCACGGCCTTCGGCAGATATGGCGACTCCCCTGAGCGCAATGGCATCCCGGCCAAGTACTTTGCCGTAGTGGCTGACGACCCCCAGGAGCTTGAGGAGGTCCTGGCCAACTACGAGCCCAAGGCCGTGGACGTTTCCATCTGCGTGGACGACACTCTCTGCAAGGGAGTCGAGTCCTGGGCCTGGTACGGCCTTCAGCCCATCAACGCCCTGACAGTGGAGGGTGGGACCGTCCTGGTCACCTCCATCCAGGAGCGGGACGATATCGTCCGAGATATCCACGTCAAAGATGTGGCCTACAACCTGGCCGTCGTCAAGGGTGCCTCCAGCTTCTCGGGTCTGTGGGTCTACAAGGACGACCACACCGATGTGCGGATCCTGGGTGCTCTGTCCAGGGTTTGCCCCCAGCTAGTGGGCCTGGAGGCCCTCACAGAGACCATAAGGGACCAGTGGCATGACGAGCAGAAGGTAAAGTCTGCGGAGATGGCCTACGAGAGAGTAATCGGCAGCACCGTAGAGCCCGGCGAAGGTAACCCCGTGGAGCCCTACAAGTTCGAGTTGCCCAAATGGTGGGAGATGGGCGAGGCCGTGACAATACCGTCCTTGGAGGTAGGAGGAGGGTTCCGGGGAGGCGAAGGCGGCTTCCAGCCGGTAAGGAGCGAAGTCTTCAAGAAGTACAGCACCCGCACTATGCGCCCTGTGCTCAACTTCGAGACCTGCACCAAGTGCACCCTCTGCTGGCTCCAATGCCCCGACTCCTGCTTCGATGTCACACCGGAGGAGCTGTACGACTCCAACATGGAGTCCTGCTGCGGCTGCGGCGTCTGCGAGGACGTCTGCCCCGTCCCGGACTGCATAACCATGGTCAATGAAGAGGCCTTCACCGACAACTCTAGTCAGTACGATCACTGGAAGCGGGACCGGGATGGCTACATGAAGTGGCTGGAGGAGAAGATCGGTATTGCCAAGTCCGAAAAGGGTGACTTCGGTCGTTCCCACGGCTTCCACCACTGGGGCGGCTACAACGAGCAGATAACCGCCATGAAGGAGGCCGGCATTGGTGGCTCCCGCGGAGATATCGTTCCGCCCGCCACGAAATAGCTGGGTGGATTAACTACTGCTACGAGGTGATTTAATGGCGACACAGGTAAGACCTGAATTAGGAGAAAAGGAAGAGCTGATCAGTGGGGCCGAGGCCATCGCCCGGGCCTGTGCCCTGGCCGACGTCGATGTCATAACCGCCTATCCAATACGCCCTTATGACACCGTGATGCAGTACGTGTCCAAGCTCATAGCTGACGGTGAGTTGGACTGCGACTACATCGTCGCTGAGAGCGAGCACTCCCAGTTCGAGATCGTGAAGCACGCCTCGGCGGTGGGCGCTAGGGTATTCTCCGGCTCCAGCGGCGTGGGCTGGTTCTACGCCTTCGAGGCCCTGGCGGTTTCTTGCGGCTTGAGGATCCCCCTGGTGGCCATGGTGGGGAACCGGGCCCTGGACGATCCAGGGGCTTTCGGTTGCGAGCACAACGATGCCTTGGCGGTCAGGGACCTAGGCTGGATGCTCAACTGGGTAGCCACCGCCCAGGAGGCCATGGATGCCGCCTTTATGGCGTGGCGAGTGGCCGAGGACCCGAGGATACTTCTCCCCTGTGCCATCGCCACCGACGGGGCCTTCCTGACCCACTCCCAACAGATAGTCAAGATCCCCGACAAGAAGCTGGTGGACGAGTTTCTGCCTCCCTACAACCGGGGGAAGCTCACCCTTCATCCCGACAACCCAATCACTATCGCACCCCAGGTCAACGAGGACTGGCTGATGGAGATCCGCAAGCAGACCGATGAGGCGATGCAGAGGGCCCGCGGAGTGATCCAGGAGGCCCACGAAGACCTTCATCGCATCTTCGGCAGAGGTGGGGATGACCCCTTTATTGAAGAGTACATGACCGACGATGCGGAGATAGTCCTGATGGGAATGGGCACCCTGAACATGCCCCTTAGGGTTACGGTGCGCAGGCTTCGAGAGCAGGGAAGAAAGGTAGGCTTCGTCCGGGTCAGGTGGTTCCGCCCCTTCCCCGCGCCGGAGCTGCAGAAGTGTCTCTCCCGCTTCAAGGCTGTGGGAGTCATCGACCGAGACTACTCTCTGGGCTCCCCCAACAATGGCGGAGTACTCTATACAGACGTCCGGTCGGCCCTGTATAATCTGGAAAAGCGAGTGCCTCTGGCAGGGTTCATCTGCGGCCTAGGAGGTCGAGAGGTCACCATCCACGACACCATAAATATGTTTGATAAGGTCCAGGGCTTGGCTGACACGGGCCACCTGGATAAGGAAGTTCAATGGATAGGAGTGAGGGAGTAAAGCCATGACACTAGTACAAGACCTAAAGCCACTTAAGGGTGTACACGACTCTCCTTTGGAGGAGTACTACTCCTCTGGACATCGGACATGTCAGGGCTGTGAGTCGGCCCTGGTGATGAAGCTCATGGTCAAGGCCGCCGGGCCTCGGACCATAGTGCTGGGCAGCACCGGGTGTATGTACGTGGCCAACACCACCTACTACTCCACCCCCTGGGCGGTGCCCTGGATGCACACTCAGCTAGGCTCCTCCGGTTCCGCGGCTACGGGCACAGCCGCAGGCCTCAGTGCCCTGATGCGTAAGGGCAAAATTACTGAGGAGCCCATTAACGTCATCTCCTTCTGTGGCGATGGCGGCGGCGCGGACATGGGCCTCTCGGGCATCTCAGCCAGCCTTACTCACGATGAGTATAATCACTTGGTGTTGATGTACGACAACGAGTCCTACGCCAACACCGATATCCAGGTGTCCGGCAGCTCTCCTTACGGCGCCAACTCAACCTTCAGCCCCCCAGGGACCAAGCACCGTATCATGAACAAGCGCTGGAAGAAGAACATGGCCGCCATGCTGGCCACAGGCCATCCCAACGTTAAGTACATCGCCACGGGCTGCGCCTCCTACGCTACGGACCTGATGAACAAGGTGCGCAAGGCCCTTACTATCGGCGGGCCCACCTTCATTCACTCCTTCGATCCGTGCCCCAAGGGCTGGGACTACGACCCCATGTACTCCCATGAGCTGGGCGTACTGGCCATCGAGACCGGCATTTGGGTGCAGTACGAGATCGAAGAGGGTAAGCTCACCCTCAATGGGCCCACCAGGATGATCGCCAGCGGCCGCAAGAAGAGGAAGCACGTGTCGGAATACCTGCGACGTCAGGGACGCTTCGCCCACTACATCGACGAGGACATCGAGTACTTCCAGTCCAAGGTGGACGCGCAATGGGAGAATTGGTGGCTCCCCGGCGTGGTGCCCTTCGGCCCCAGCGTCTAGTCGACCTACAATACGCGAGCTAATCAAGGGGCCTGCCCGTAAAGGCAGGCCCCTTGGCTTTTTCGGCACTGGATCTTTCTGGGCAGACTGCACGGCCTTACGATGGGTCTCCCAAAAGTAGTCGTCTGATTCCCGCCTGCCCACCCGAGTAGGTTGGATTGCTGGGGGCACATCCCTTCGGCAGACTCAGGGCAGGCCCACCAGACCCCCTGCCAGAGGGAGACCCCTCTGGACCCCCCTACCGTTGACGGCTTCATCAACAGCGGCCCTAGGGACCTGGTGCGTTTCACCATCAGCCGGCCTTGCACAAAAAGTCCAGGGCTTCTTTCCCACCCACCCGCCCAGAGGTTTTATCAAAAGGGGGGCACCCCCTTGAACCCCCGACAAGGAACCCAGGTTCCCTGTACCCTCCTAGGGTTTTTGTGCAAAGCTCCACACCAACTCACCGGGGTCGGCGATCCGCAGGGGAGGGGGCCGGAGCCCCACCTCAGGGTCTAAGTAGCGGTTGCGACCAGGTCCTCGAACCTGGCTCCCTCTCCAATCATGCCCCGCTCCTGCATCCACCGATTCGAGGCTTCGAACTCTTCGCGAGTGTAGGGCTGCGGCTCCACATACAAGAGGCGCTCGATTCGCACCTCCTCAGGCGTGAGCTTACCCGCAAGCTCCTCGTGCTCTATCAGGATGTGGGCATACTTGCGGGGGTGCTCATTGATCTTCGTGACCGCCTTGGAAAGGGCGCGAAGGTAGGCTGCGATGGTCTCCCGGTCCAGGTCCTGACTGGCCACCTCCTCACCCACCATATAGGCCTCGATGATAGAACGGGCGCCGTGCTTCTCCGCCAGGCTGATGTAGGGCTCGACCAGTATGGACGCGTCCACGTCATGCTCTACCAGGGCTTTGTGCCGGGCAGGAGGGTCGCCTACGTGGACTATATTGATATCGTCGCGAGGAATGAACCCCTCCAGCATCCTATAGGCCATGTAGTGGACGCCCGTGTTCCAGCTTATGGCGATGGAGCGACCTGCCAGGTCCTCCGGCCGGTGAAGCTCGCTGCCCTTTGGAACCACGATGGCGATGTTGGTAATGCTGCACCGCTTGCTGATGATCCGCCCACCTCGCTTCGACTCAAAGGAGCGGACGATGCAGCCCCACTCGCAGGCGTTGTAGATCTGGCTCTGGTTCTGCTCGAACATGTACTCCTTTTGCCGCTGGAACATGTCCCGGTCGGAGTTGTCCCTCTGGCTTCGGTGGGGAAGCACCGCCTCGATGCCCTCCTCGGCCAGGAAGCCCTCCTGCATGGCCACCATCAGGGGAAGGTCCTCCACGATAATGTTTGGCGATAGGGTCAATTTCTTGAGAGCGGCCATGCCATTACCTCCCAATTACAGGAGCGTAGTCTTGATGTTGTATAGAATACGCATCACTCCTTGGCCCGCACCAGGTTGAGGGCTGAGCCCGCCTGGAACCACTGGATCTGCGTTGGGCTCAGAGTGTGGAGGAGCTGTATGGTGTCACTGGTGCCATCGGCGTGATGCAGGTGGCAGGTCACCGGCTTCCCCTGGGCCAGCTCCTGAATGCCCACCAGGCTTATCCGGTCCGTCTCCTGAATGCGGTCGTAATCGGCCGGGTCCTGGAAGGTCAGGGCCAGCATGCCCTGCTTCTTCAGGTTGGACTCGTGGATTCGGGCGAAGCTCCGCACGATGATGGCGGCGGCCCCCAGGTACCGCGGAGACATGGCGGCGTGCTCGCGACTGCTCCCCTCTCCGTAGTTCTGGTCTCCTACCGCCACCCAGCGGAGTCCCTTTTCCTTGTAGTACCGGGCGATCTCCGGAATGGGCTTTCCCGCCTCGCCCGTAACCTGGTTTAGGCCGGTGCCCGTCTCGCCGGTGAAGGCATTGATGGCGACGGTGAGCATGTTGTCGCTGAGCTTGTCCAGGTGTCCCCGGTAGCGGAGCCAGGGCCCGGCTGGGGAGATGTGGTCGGTGGTGCACTTGCCCTGGACCTTTAGAAGCAGTGGCATCTCCACGAAGTCCTGGCCGTCCCAGGCCGGGAAGGGCTCCAGCACCTGAAGACGGTCGCTGCCGCCGCGAATTACCACCTCCACCTGGTCGCCCTTCTCTGGCGGGGCCACGTACACGGACTGGCCCTTCTCGAACCCCCGCTCGGGGACTTCGGGCGCTACCTTGGGCGGCTCCAGCTTGAAGGGCGTCCCGTCGGCGGCGGTCAGCGTATCTGTCAGAGGGTTGAAGGAGAGGCGGCCGCCGAGGCCCAGGGCGATGACTATCTCAGGGCTGGCGATGAAGTTCATGGTCTCGGCCCTGCCGTCGTTGCGGCGGGGGAAGTTGCGGTTGAAGGAGGTGACTATGCTGTTGGCCTCGCCCTCCGCCACGTCTGTTCGCCGCCACTGGCCTATACAGGGCCCGCAGGCGTTGGCCAGCACAGTGGCGCCGATTTCCTCCAGAGCTTCCATCTGCCCGTCCCGTTCGATTGTGGCGCGGATCTGCTCGGAGCCGGGGGTCACCAGAAGGGTGGAGTTGACCTTTAAGCCGCGGGCCTTGGCCTGCTGGGCGATGTCGGTGGCCCTGGCCATGTCCTCGTAGGAGGAGTTGGTGCAGCTTCCGACGAGGGCCGAGGAGATGACGTCCGGGTAGCCCTTCTCCTTGACGTCCCTGGCCATGGCGGAGATGGGACGGGCCAGGTCAGGCGTATGAGGCCCCACGAGGTGAGGCTCCAGCTTGGACAGGTCTATCTCCACGATACGCTGGAAGCACCGCTCCGGGTCTGCCTCCACCTCCGGGTCGGCGTGTAACAGGTGTGGGTTCTTCTCAGCCAGGTCCACCAGGGCCTCGCGGTCGGTGGCCCGGAGGTAGGCTGCCATGCGCTCGTCGTAGGGGAAGATGGAGGTGGTGGCGCCCAGTTCGGCGCCCATGTTGGTGATGGTCGCCTTGCCCGTACAGCTAATGGAGTGGGCGCCGGGGCCGAAGTACTCGATGATGGCGTTGGTGCCACCGGATACGGTGAGGACTCCCGCCAGGTAGAGGATGACGTCTTTGGGAGCCGTCCAGCCGCTTATCTCGCCGGTGAGATGGACGCCGATGACGGTGGGGTACTTCACCTCCCAGGGGAGGCCCGCCATCACGTCAGCGGCGTCGGCGCCGCCCACGCCGATGGCGATCATGCCCAGTCCCCCGACGTTAGGGGTATGGGAGTCTGTGCCTATGATCAGCCCGCCGGGGAAGGCGTAGTTCTCCAGGATCACCTGATGGATGATGCCGGCGCCCGGCTTCCAGAAGCCCATGCCGAACCTGGCCGAGGTCGTCTGAAGAAAGTCGTAAATCTCCTTGTGCTCCACGACGGCGGCGTTGGTGTCCGACTGGCCGTCGACCCGCGCCTGGATCAGGTGGTCGCAGTGGACAGTTGTGGGAACGGCCACCCGTTGGCGGCCCGACTGCATGTACTGGAGGATGGCCATCTGGCCGGTCACGTCCTGCAGGCCCACCCGGTCTGGGCTGAGCATAAGGTAGCTCTCTCCGGGCTGAAGCTCCTGGCTCTCCGGGTCTTCCAGGTGGGAGAGGAGCACCTTCTCCGCCAGGGTCAAGGGCCGGCCCAGGCGACGCCGCACGACGGCCAGGTTTCGCTCCATGGCGGCGTAGATTTCGGAGACCAGCTCCGGAGTGGATTCAACTGCGGGCATGACGCGCTCCTTAAACACCGACGACTGGGTCAGGCATTAAACTGACCCAGCACGGTGTATTTTTCAACATTGTATGATGTAAATATAGCACAGGGGAGGCCTAGGGGCTATTGGCCTTGTCTGGGTTGAGGTGGGCCCGGACAAGTGGGTCAGGCGAACGCCGAGTGGCTAGCCCGAACGACGGGCACAAGCTACGAGCCAGGTAAAAGCAAATCCCAGCCAGGGATGTTCCGGACGCGGGTTTAGAGTAATGCGAATAGCCACTGTCCAGGATGCGGATAGAGAGGGAAAGTCTCATGGTACAAAACCTGACGGAACTACTCTTCAATGCTCTAAACGAGCAGGGGCACCTTTTCCAGGAACGATGCTGGGATGTCTTGAGAAGTGCTCAAGAAACAACGAGATGGGCCGTGAAGGCCTACGACTATCCAGTGTCTCTCAACGGCCTAGAGACCAAAATTGACCTGGTCTTGCAATACCAAGGGAATCCACACCCTGAAATTTACGCCCTGATAGAGTGCAAGCGTGCTGACCCAGAATATGTTTACTGGTTGTTCGGGGCCCCGTATGCGCGTAGGAGGGGGGCTGGATTTATTGCCACGCTCAAGTGCTCTGAAGTTCGGTCCGATAGGCCTTCTACATTCGTCAGTAAAGTAGAAGAAGCTCAGCTTATACGTCCTAGTTTGTTGGCTCACAACTGGATGGAGGTTAAGAGAAACTCCAAAGGAAGAGCCTCTACGGTGCAAAACATAGAGGATGCGTTTGTCCAAGTTCTCAAAGGGGCCGGAGGATTTGGCCAGGAGCAGCTGGCGCAGCGGCGCAAGAGCCCCAAAACTTTTGAAACCTATTTTATCCCAATAGTCATCACCACTGCGAAGCTTTATGTAGCAACCTATGACATTAGCAATGTGGACCTACTGACTGGAAAAATCGACAGGAGCAACGTGCGGTTCGCCGATGATGAGGATGCGGTTGAGGAGGTAGACTGGGTTCTAGTAGACTACGATGCGGGGCAAACCCTAGCTTCTCAGGCCATACCAGAGGATTACGCTGGAGTAGACCCGTTTCAACTTCAGCAATACAAGCTTAAGTCCATTTTGGTAGTGAACTCAGGGAAAATTCTTACTTTCTTCCGGCAACTCCCCACGTCTGCATAGTGGCCCACGAACTAGGAGGCAGGCGAGGCCTAGTCCCCTATCCGAGGGCGTCCAGGGTCTCTTTAAGGGGGCGGTGGATGCAGGTGAAGATGGGGGTGTCCCGCTCCGTATAGGGGCGGGCCCTGCTGCTGCGCAGCTCCATGACCAGCTCCAGGAAGTCGTCGGGGCTATCCGTCTCGAAGGCCACCACGAAATCCTCGTCGTCCAGGCCGAAGGAGTAGGTGGTGTTGATCTTCACCGAGGGGTATTTGTGGCCCACCAGGAAGTGCTCGTTCATCATCTGCTGCCGCTCCTCCTGGGGCAACTGGTACCAGTCGTGTGTCTTGACGAAGGGGTAGACGATGAAATAGCTGGCGTCGCCGGGGTGGAGGCGAACGTGGGCCCCCTCCTGGCCCACGTGGCGATGGCCCTCCACGTACTGGGACCTTCTGGTCATGGACAGGTAGGAGTAGGGCTGCTGGAGGTAGCGGCCCAGGTGGGTTGAGCGGAGCCGAATGGCCATCTCCTGGAGCTCCTCCAGGGTGTCGCAGGCCTGCCACAGGAGGAAGTCGACGTCGTGCCTTAGGCCAACCAGGCAGTAGCTGCGTAGAAACATATGGGAGGAGAACTCGTCCACCACCGCCATGAACTCCGCCTTCCCTCGCTCCCTGTCGGCTTCAGGAAGCCGACGCCATTCCGGCTCCACGGCGTAAAAGTTGTACTTCACGAGCTGGCCTTTTACTTCCCCCTCCATAGACCCTCCTAGGCGGACCCGAAACTCAGCACCATTATAGCCTATTCCTTTGGGCATGGCTTGACAGAGGCCACCCTTTGTGGTTAGGATGCCCGCAAAGTTTAGGGCGTCCGCCACAGAAAACGATGGCTGGCTGCCTCAGGGCTTTTGGTGGGTTGCTTCCCGCAAAACAGTTGCTACACTGTAGGAAATAGTCTCTCTTACCGGGGACGAGAGTCGACTCTGGTACTGGTGAAGGCTTATGGATACTCTTGAAGACAAGGAATCGCGGAGCCAGGAAGAGGGGGGAGGAAACATGTCCGAGAGGTATCAAAAAGAGATTGAGGAGATCCTCGAGCAGGCCAACGAGGCTCTTCCTGGGAAGGGCCCGGAGAAGCGTTCGCATAGAGGCATGTTTGCCGCCATAGGCTCCTTTTTCGGCGGTATGCTAGGGGGGAAGAGGTGGGCCATTACGCCTGGCCGCCTGATGCTGCTCGCCGTGGCCTTAATTCTGTCGGCCCTGATTATCCGCGCTATGACGCCTGGCATCTTTGCACCCCTGCTGTGGATTGGATTTTTCACCTTCATCGTAGCCTATGGGCTTTTCTTCATCCGGCCGTGGCCCAAGTATGAGAAGCGGTGGCGGGGCCGACTGGTAGAAGACTACGATGATCCCTGGTGGGAGCGGATCAAGCGTCGCCTCAAGCTGAAGTAGCGCGTTCCCCTTCCTTCCCATTCGTTCTGCGTTTGCATAAACGCAACGTATTTTGCTTACCCACGAGGTTTTTCTTCGAGGCGCATGCCCCAGACCCCCTGCCAAAGGGGCTCTGCCCCTCTGGACACCCCGGGCATATTATGGGATGGAGTTAAAACCCTTCGAACTGAGTCTTAGGGCCTTTGCACAAAAAGTCCAACAGCAGACGTTTTCTTTCCCACCCACCCGCCCGATATGTCTAATTCCTGAGGGGGCACCCTCAGACTCCCTGGCAGAGAACCTAGGTTCTCTGCACTCTCCTGAGTTTTTGTGCAAAGCCTCTTAGGGCCTTTGTTTGCTGGGCGACTCTAAGTCCGCCTTGCTCCTGTGATGTGCCTTTGCTACAATCGTTGGGCTTGGGCGGTTAGCTCAGCTGGTTAGAGCGCTGCGGTGACATCGCAGAGGTCAGTGGTTCGAGTCCACTACCGCCCACCACGCTGCCGACTCGAGCCTCGCTCCCTTTAGCTAAATTGCGTTCCCAGCCTCCCTTGACCCTGGAAGGGGATAGAAGATGAAGGTCCTCTACGTGCCCTCGGATCGCCAGGGCGCCGGCAAAACCTCTTTTTGCGCCACCCTGGCCCTCAGGCTTGCCTCAGAGGGCAGGAAGGTTGGTCTTTTCAAGCCCTTCACCATTGCGCCAGAGCAGTCCGCCGAGGATGAAGACGCTCGCCTGTACCAGCGGCTCCTTGGACAAGTAGATGGCGGCTGGCCCACTCAGATCAGCCTAGAGGGCCTCTCTAATGGCGAGCTGATAGAGCAGGCGGCACGGACCTGCCGAGATGTTTTTCAAGACAGGGACGTCGTCATTGTGGAGGGGCTACCGGGCCTGAGCCTCCAGGCTTCGGCGGACCTGGCCGAGGCCCTTGATGCCCAGGTGGTCGCTATTGCGGGCTATCGCGCCGACCTTAAGGCTGAGGAGCTTTATGGGGCCGGCCACCTCTTTGGTCGGCGCTTGGCGGGCGTTGTGCTGAACGGCCTTACCACGTACATGGGGACCCAGGCTCGCTCTGAGCTGCTACCGGGGCTGGAGCGGCAGGGGATAAGGGTGCTGGGTGAGCTGCCTGAGGACCGACGGCTGCTGGGCGTCACGGTAGGAGAGCTTGCCCAGCACCTGGAGGGACGCTTTCTGCTATGGGAGGAGGGGGCCGACAACCTGGTCGAGCACCTCATGATAGGCGGCCTGGTACTGGACTCCGGCACCGCGTACTTTGAGCAGAGGGAGAACAAGGCCGTCGTCGTTAGGGGAGACAGGCCGGATATTCAGATGGCGGCCCTGAACACGCCCACCTCCTGCCTGGTACTGACGGGCGGTAAGGAACCGATAGAGTACGTGCTATACGAGGCGGAACAGGTTGAGGTGCCCATACTCCTCGTTCAGGGGGATACCCATTCCACTGCGCAGGCCCTGGAGGGTCTAGATAGCCGGGCCAGGTTCGGCCATCCACTGAAGCTAGAGCGCTTCCAGCGCCTGATCGAGGATCACCTGGATACGGCGGCTATCTATAGCTCCTTGGATCTCAACTGAGGGCGACGGCGCGAGTCGTTTGCCGCTGGTAGGGCCAACAAGGCTGGGGTTTCCAGCGTCATTGTTTGGATGTATAATTCCTCTTTGCCTAACTTTATTGAGGGGGGAAGGTGATTGAATGCGCTAGGTACTCAGATACTGCTAGAGCTCAAGGAATGCAATAGGGATTTCCTGGACGATTTGTCCTATATCAGGGAGGCCATGCTAGGGGCAGCTAAAGAGGTCGGAGCCACCGTGTTGGGGGAAACTTTCCACAAGTTTGCGCCCCAAGGAGTAACCGGAGTGGTCTCCATAGCCGAGTCCCACCTGTGCATCCATACGTGGCCCGAGTACGGTTACGCCGCGGTGGATGTCTTCACCTGTGGCGAGGGTTTCGACCCCCGAAAGGCCGGCGAGTTCCTGATACGGAGCCTCCAGTGCCAGGAGCCCTCGATATCGGAGGTTAAGCGCGGTCTGCTAGGCGAGATGATCGCCTCTCTGGCTGGCTAACTTATGAGTAGTGAAGAAGACGGCCGTAGCTGGCACGAAGAAAATATCACACCCGACCTCCTTCAGCGGGAGCGCATAGAGCGGGTTATATACTCGGGGCGGACCGCCCACCAGGCTGTCCGGATATTAGACCTGGCCTGCTTCGGCAGGACCCTGGTGTTGGACGGCCATACGCAGTCGACTCAGGTGGACGAGTACGTCTACCACGAGGCTCTGGTGCATCCTGCGCTCCTGAGCCATCCAAATCCCTCAAAGGTCTTTATCGCTGGCGGGGGCGAAGGCGCCACCCTGCGAGAAGTCCTGGCCCACAAGTCTGTGAGCCAGGTCGTCATGGTAGATATAGACCGGGAAGTGGTGGATCTGTGCCAGCAGCATCTGCCCTCCTGGCACCAGGGCGCCTTCCAGGACCCCCGAGTGAGCCTCCATTTCGCCGACGCCCAGAGGTTCCTTTTGGAGGACCCCCAGCGCTACGACGTAATCATAGTTGATGTTCCTGATCCTCTGGAGAACGGCCCCGCCTACCAGATCTTCACTCAGGAGTTCTACCGGCTGGCCCTGGACCGGCTTACGGGCCAGGGTCTGGTTGTGGCGCAGGCCGGCCACACGGGCCCGGCCTACTACGAGCAGTGTTTTCCGGCCGTGGTCCGTACCATGAGCAAAGCCTTCCCCTACGTGTTCCCCTGCGAGGCCTTTGTGCCCTCCTTCGGCAGCGAGTGGGGTTTCGTGATGGGCTCCCGGGGCCCCAATCCCCTGGAGCTGGACCCGCAGGAAGTAGACGCTCTTATAAGTCAGCGTATTACAAGGAAGCTGTGCTTCTACGACGGCATTACCCACCGTGGGATGTTCTCCCTTCCCAAGTACCTGCGCCGGGCTATTGATGAGGAGACCCGCCTCATCACCCTGGCCCAGCCCCTCTTCGTTTCGTGAACAACCAGTAGGCCTCACCGCCCACTGCACCTATCCCCTCTGTACTCCTACAACGGGCCTTGCACAAAAAGCCCAACTGCAGACGTCCTCTTTCCCACCCACCCACCCGATATGTCTAATTCCTGAGGGGGCACCCCTCAGACTCCCTGGCAGAGAACCTAGGTTCCCTGCATTCCCCTGAGTTTTTGTGCAAAACCGACTCTCCCCCCATAAAGGTGGAGAGGAAATTCCCTTCCCCTTGAACCCCCGACAGGGAACCTGGGTTCCTGTACCCTCCTAGGGTTATAGTGCAAAGCTCCCACTATGTTCTAACGCCACTCCTTTTAATTTCGAGACCCCCAAAATGCCCTGCACTCCCTTCAGCTTTTCCTTCCTGCACGATGATATAATTCCCCTGCGCCATGGATCTACTTGAGGGGCTGAACACCAACCAGCGGGAGGCCGTCGAGACCATCGGGGGGCCTCTGCTTATCATCGCCGGGCCGGGCAGCGGCAAGACCCGCGTCATCGCCCACCGCATCGCCTACCTGGTGCGGCAGTGCGGCGTCAGGCCCTACCGCATCGCCGCGGTGACCTTCACCAACAAGGCGGCCCGGGAGATGAGGGAGCGGCTTCACCGCCTCCTGGGCACCGAGGCCGACAACCTGACCATGGCCACCTTCCACGCCCTCTGCGCCATGATTCTGAGACGGGAGGTTCAGAACACGGGGCTGGAGGCCAATTTCGCCATCTACGACGACGACGACCAGATCACCCTCATCAAGCGCAGCATGGAGGAAATCAACGTCGACCCCCGACGTTTCGCCCCCAGGGCCATCTTGTCGGCCATATCAAACGCCAAAAGCCAGCTCATCGACGCTGAGCAGTTCGCCTATCACCGTCAGACCTATCTGGACGAGATAGTCCACCGCACCTACCAGCGCTACCAGGAGCTGCTGGTCCAGGGCAACGCCGTGGACTTCGACGACCTACTGCTGAGGACCTACCACCTCTTTGAGCGGCAGCCTCAGGTGCTGGAGAAGTACCAGAACCGGTACGTCCATCTGATGGTGGACGAGTTCCAGGACACCAACGTCGCCCAGTATTCCATTGCGCGCCAGCTTACCCAGACCCACCGCAACATCTGCGTGGTAGGGGACCCGGACCAGTCCATCTACTCATGGCGCAACGCGGATATCAGAAACATCCTCAGCTTCCAGCAAGACTATCCGGAGGCCAAGGTGGTCACCCTAGAGGAGAACTACCGCTCCACCAAGACCATCCTGGAGGGGGCCAAGGTGCTCATCTCCGCCAACCGGCAGCGGGTGGAGAAGGATCTACGCACCAATAACGACAGGGGAACTCCCATCGTCGTCAACGAGGCCTATAACGAGGAGGAGGAGGCCCAGTACGTTCTGGGAGAGGTTCAGAGCCTGGTGGATGGGAGTCACCACAGCCTGCGGGACGTGGCGGTGATGTATCGCATCAACGCCCAGTCCCGCGCCCTGGAGGAGGCGTGCCTCAGGTACGGCATCCCGTACCAGTTGGTGGGCGGAGTCAAGTTCTACCACCGGAAAGAGGTCAAGGACGTGGTGGCTTACCTGCGTCTTCTGGTCAACCCCCAGGACGACGTAAGCCTCTTGCGGGTGATAAACGTGCCGCCCAGAGGCATAGGCCAGCGCACGGTGGACGAGCTGGAGCGTTGGGCCAGGGCCATTGGCCAGCCCCTCCACTCGGCGCTTCTTCTGCTGGAAGAGCAGCGAGCCGGTGGAGGGGCGTCTGGGGGGATGCTCTCGGCGAGGGCTGCCCAGTCTCTCCTGGACTTCTTCAGGATGATTCAGGGTCTCACAGAGGAGAGCCACCGTTTGGACCCCGTGGAGACTATGGACCGGGTCCTGGAGCGAACTGGCTACAAGAACTTCGTGCAGGACGGGGATAAAGGCGAGGAACGCTGGGAGAATATACTGGAGCTAAGAGCAGCGTCCCGGGAGTTCACGGGTAGCGAACCGGAGGAGGCCCTTGCTCTGTTCCTGGAGAGCGTCAGCCTGGTGACGGACATGGACAGCTTCGACGAGGCCAGGGACTCCATCACTCTGATAACCCTGCATCAGGCCAAGGGGCTGGAGTTTCCCGTGGTCTTCATCGTGGGTATGGAGGAGGGGCTTCTGCCCCATAGCCGCTCCATCGACGACCCGAACGAGCTGGAGGAGGAGCGACGCCTATGCTACGTGGGGATGACCCGGGCCAAGGAGCGCCTGTACTTGGTGCGAGCCTTTCGCCGGGGAATGATGGGAGGCAGAATCCCTAACGCGCCGTCCCGGTTCCTGACGGATATCCCCAGGAACCTGGTCTCATCCCCTACGGCCCTCGGGCGACGGGACCCCAGCACATGGTCGGGCTGGACCCCCGGCGTCCAGCCGGAGGCCTCGCCCAAAGCTGCGGCGGCTCCGCCCCTCTTCAAGGCCGGCGACAAGGTGCGCCACGCACGTTTCGGTGATGGCATCGTAGTAAGTTGCGTCGAATCGGGGCAGGACCACGAGGTGACGGTGGCTTTCAAGGAGGCCAACGGGGTCAAGCGCCTTATGCTGAGCTTCGCCCCCCTGGAGAAGGTGGGGTAGCTCGATGGTTTTCAGCCTTCGTCCGTTGGGGCGCTGAGATGGAGGTGGGCGCCCGTGGAGCCTCTATCTGGTAGTCAGAGATTAGGGAAGTGTTAGGCTCTCGAATGGCTTTGCACTAAAAGTCCAACGCTTCTTTCCCACCCACCCTCCCAGAGGTTTTATCAAAAGGGGGACACCCCCTTGAACCCCCGACAGGGAACCCCCTGTACTTTCCTAGGGTTTTTGTGCAAAGCTCTCTCGAATATAGGTGAGGCTCCCACCAACTCTCGAATGCGCAGGCTACTGCATTGCGACCACACAGGTGAGGGTCTTCGAAACACCAGACATCTTCTGTACTCTGTCGTGCAGTATGACACTGAGAGCGACAATGTCCTCTGTCTCAACCCTGGCTATCACATCATACGGACCAGTCACGCGGTCCACCTCAAGCACTTCCCGAATACCCTTCAAGCTGTCAGCCACCTTGGAGCCTGTCCCGACGACTGTCTCTATTAATATGTATGCGGTTAGCACAGCCATACCTCACCCGGGGATGGTATATGGTAACACAGAAGTCCGCTCCCAGGAGAGGGTTTCTGTGGGGATCACTGCTTCTGTCGAACAGGAAAGAGTCACGTCCCGCGTTGACATGAATTGCCTCCAGCCCTAGAATGGCGCTAAGCTCTTAAAAGCCGCCGATCTTACCCGTACTGGTACTCAGTTGCGTAAGTTCCCGCGCACCCTTCCACGGAAGGGTTGGCCGCAGGCCCGCTCACCCTGAGCGGCTTTTCGTACCGCGTTTTTCTGGAAGGAAGTACTAGGGCATACCCGACGGCTAAAGTCGCGCTACATGGCCCTGGGAGGTGGAATGAAGATAGCCTTCGTCATCTACGACAACATGACGGCCCTGGACTTTCTCGGCGTCTATGACCCTGTGACTCGCCTGAAGATCATGGGCTTCGTGGAGAACCTGGAGTGGGACATCTGTGCCCTGACCGACGAGGTCACGGACGTCACAGAGGGCCTACATATTACACCCACCAGGGTGAAGCCCGACCTGGGGGAGTACGATATGGTGGTGGTCCCTGGTGGACGGGGGACTCGAGGGGTAACGGATAGTCCCCAGTACATGGAGTGGATCGGCACCGCCGAGAGATGCCAGACCAAGGTCTCAGTTTGCAGCGGCGCCCTCATCATGGGAGCAGCGGGTTTCCTCCAAGGTAAGCGGGCTACCACCCACTGGGCGGCCCTGGACGCCCTGGAGCAGTTCTGCACCGTCGTAAGAGACCAGCGGGTGGTGGACGACGGCGATGTCCTTACGGCGGGGGGCGTTACCTACTCCATAGATATGGGCCTCTACCTGTGCGGCAAGCTGGCCGGACGGGAGGCCATGGAGGCCATCAAGCGGTGGATTGAATACCCCTACGGCGTCGAGTACGCAGACTTCGGGGCTTCCATCCCCGTGGGATAGGCCATAAACTATAGACCAACCAGGTACGGACATATGTGCAAAAGGAGGAAGGCATGAAATTCGCCTTTATCATCTACAACGGAATGACCACCCTGGACTTCCTGGGGGTGTACGATCCCATAAGCCGTCTGAAGACCCGAGGTTACAGGGATGACATCGAGTGGGACATTGTCGCTTTCACGGATGAGGTGACGGACCAGACGGGCCAGCTCACCATCAAGCCCAACAAGGTGCGGCCCAACCTGTCGGAGTACGATCTGTTCGTCGTGCCTGGCGGGCCCGGTGGGCGAGAGGCTAGAGAGACCCCCGGCTTCATAGAGTGGATCCAGGCGGGCATAGATACCCCCCCTTACAGGGTCTCCGTGTGCGGCGGCGGACTCATACTGGGCGTAGCGGGGTATCTCACCGGCAAGCGGGCCACCACCAACCGCAACGCCCTGAAGGCCCTGGAGGAGTTCGCTGGGCAGGTCCTGGACCAGCAGGTGGTGGAGGACGGGAATGTCATCACCGCCGAGGGAGTATCCTCCTCTCTGGATCTGGATCTGGATCTGGATCTGGATCTGGGCCTGGATCTGGGCCTGTATCTGGTCCGGAAGATAGCCGGGCCGGAGGTCATGGAGAAGGTCCGGGAGTCCATGGAGTACAACGGCTTCGACAAGGCCAACATCACCGACTTTGGGGAGCCGCTGAAACTGGGCGCCACCGTAGGCTAGGAGCCTCTCAACGACTTCTTCTGGCCCCGCCGCCAAGGCTGGGGTTTATAGACACGCTACGGAAACGACGGAGCGCATATCGAGGCCGTCCCCCGGAGGATGGCCTCGATTTTGTTAGTAAACGTGAGCAGTCAGCAGGTCTCCGACTTCTTCGAGTCCCTCTGGGGCTCCTGGGCCATCCACCAGGAGTCCATAGACAGGGAGACCACCCTCCGGCAGGTCGATTTTATAGAGAGTACCCTGGCCCTGCCCAGAAGCGCCCTCATACTGGACCTTGGGTGCGGCCACGGCAGGCATCTGATAAACCTGTCGGATCGAGGCTACAGTATGGTTGGCCTGGACCAGAGTCCCAGGGCTCTGGCCTTTGCCAGAGATGCCGCGTGGCATAGGGAGGTAGGGGCCGGCCTGGTGATGGGAGACATGCGCCGCCTCCCCTTTGGACCATGCTTCGACGCCGTCATCGTCATGTTCACCTCCCTGGGCTACTTCCAGAGGGACGAGGAGGACCTACAGGTGATGAGGGAGATGCGGCGCGTCTTGAAAGAAGGGGGGAAGGCCCTTGTTGACCTGATGCCCCGGGACTATATCGCCCGGAACTTTCAGGCGTACCAGGAGACGGAGAACAGGTGGGGGCAGAGGCTCCTGGAACGACGGGAGTTCGATGCGCAGGCTGGACGGGTGATCAACGACTATACTCTGGTGGAGCCCGACGGCAGAGAGGTGAAGCGCCGGTTCTCCACCAGGGTCTACACCTTCACGGAGCTGGCGGGCATTATGGAGACGGCGGGCCTGCGCCTAAGAGAGGCATACGGTGACTATGACGCCTCCTCCTACGATTTCACCAGCCCCCGCCTCATTCTGGTGGGAGAGAAGCAGGGCTCCTGAATTGCATCAGCCTCTGTAGTAAACACCAGCTATACAAAGGGACTTACTGCTCGTCCTGAGCCCGTCGAAGGATGACCCTTCGACAAGCTCAGGGTGAGCGTATTTTCCTAAACGATATGCCTACTGGTCCCGGTTGCCTCCGGTGGCCATATCAGTAAAGGGCCGCAGCAGGGCAGTGAACTCCATGGGGAAGATGAACTTGGTGGAGGCGCCGTTCCCTAGTTGTCTCAGGGTATCGAAGTACTGGAGGGTGAGGGTGTTGGCGTCCACGGTCCTGGCCACGGCGAATACCCTGTCCAGTGCGGTGCTAAAGCCCTCGGCCCGCAGGACGGCCGCCTGCTGGTCTCCCTCCGCCTGAAGGATCTCCGCTTGCCTATCCCCTTCAGCTTTGAGAATGGCCGCCTGCTTCTCCCCCTCGGCGCGGTTGATCTCGGACTGGCGATTCCCTTCCGACTCGGTGATGTCCGCCGTCTTGATGGCGGCGGCCGACTTCTCCCGCTCCATGGCGCTCTTCACCCCGGGCGGGGGATCGATCTCGTTGATCTCCACCTGGTTCACCTTGATGCCCCAGCGGCCCGTGACCTCGTCCAGGCGTACCTGGAGGCGGTCCCTGATCTTCTCTCGCTCTGATAGCGCCTCCGCCAGGGTGGTATCGCCGATGACGGCACGCAGGGTGGAGAAGGCCAGGTTCACAGTAGCCCTGGCGTAGTCCTCGATCTGCAGGAGGGCCTTATCCACCTCCCCCTCCAGCACTCTGTAGTAGATCACAAAGTCCATGTCCACCACCACGTTGTCGGAGGTAATGTACTTTTGGGTGGGGACCCGGTCCACTATCTCTCTGATATCCACCTTGACCGGCCTGTCTATGAAGGGCATCACGAAGCGTATTCCAGGTCCTCGAACGCCTATGTTTTTGCCAAATCGCAGGATCAGCATCCGTTCGTACTGGTTGACTATCCTCCAGAAAACCATGTCGTCTCCTTTTCTTTACCCGCGTCCATAATGGATTGGAGTGAATTATAGCCTATTCCTTGAAGCTGCACCAAACAAGCTGGTCAATCAGGCTCTTCTGTCTCCTCCTCCTTATCTTCCACCTCTTCCAACTTGGTTACTTTGAGGATGAGGCCCTCCACCTCCACCACCCTCACCTGCTCTCCTTGGGAGATAGGCTCCTCCGTGATGCCGGAGGCGCTCCAGATCTCGCTGGCTAGTTGAACGGTGCCAATCGGGGAAAGGTCTGATGCCACACTGCCTATCTGACCAATCAGGAGCGCGGTGGTTGAGGTTGCAGCGGTCTGACGCCACCTTCTCACTTCTCTAAGGAACCAGGCCAGAAAGGCGAAGAGAATTGCGCTGACGCTGCCTACCAACCAGAGGCTCACCCTGAAGCTGGGGGTTTCGATGGGTGGCGAGGAGAACCCGCCAAAGAGAAACAGGGCGCCGAGAATGAAGGCGATGGCCCCACCTACACTGAAAACGCCAACCCCCGGAGCCTGAAACTCCATGAAGAATAAGACCATGGAGAAGAGGAGCATGGCCACTCCGGCCCAATTGACGGGCAGGTTGCCAAAGGAGACGAAGGCCAGAACCAGGGCTATGGCTCCAAAGATGCCGGGGAACAGCACTCCAGGGTTCAGAAATTCGATCATGAGACCCAGGCTGCCCAGGGACAGCAGTAGAAAGGCGATATCAGGGTTGGCCACGATGCTCAGGAACCTCTCCCTGAGGTTCATACCCACCTCTTTGACCACGATTCCCTCGGTGTCAAGGGTGACGACGCCGGAGGGGGTCTTGGCCTCCAGGCCGTCTAGCTGGCGAAGCAGATTGTCCATGCTTTCCGTGGTGAAATCGACGACGTTCAGCTCCACGGCTTCGGATGCGGAGTAGGAGCGGGCTTGTAGCACAGTCTCCTCTAGGGCCTCGGCGTTGCGGCCCCGCTCTTCAGCGATGCTGCGTATGAAGGCGGCGGCGTCCTGGGTTACCTTGCGTGCCAGGGTCTCGGGCAGGTCCTGTCCCCCACCCGCAACGGGACTGGCGGCGCCGATGTTGGTCCCGGGCGCCATGACTGCGAAGTGGCCCGCTGCGGTAATAAAGGTTCCCGCGGAGGCAGCCTGGGCCCCAGAGGGGAAGACGTACACCGCAACGGGCACCTCAGACGTGAGTATGTCCTCTACCATGTCCCTGGTGGAGGAGAGGAGCCCTCCGGGGGTGTCCAACTGAAGGATGACCAGGTGTGTCCCATCCTTGGCGGAGTCATCTATGACGCGAGAGAGGAAGCCGGCGCTTACGGGGTCTATGGTCCCGTCTATTTTCAGGACGGTAGCGTGGCCTTCTGTGGACTCGGCGCTGGCGACGACCTGGGAAAGGAGAAGGACGCCCATCCCCAGGGCCAGCAGAAGCAGGGCCACCTTGCGGCGCATGGAATTCATCTCGCCTCATAGGATACTACTTGCCCTGGCCTTGCACAAAAAGTCCAACGCTTCTTTCCCACCCACCCGCTAGCCCCCTCTCTGACTCTCCCCCATAAAGGGGGAGAGGAAATTCCCTTCCCATTGAACCCCCGACAGGAAACCCAGGTTCTCTGCACTCTCCTAGGTTTTTTGGGCAAATAGCTTTGCCCTAGGGCGCAGGGTATAGGTAGGAGGACAGCGGCTTTGGTGCTACGTTGAACTAGGAAGGTGCGTGCCCTACTTACTGGGCAGGGGTTTCCCTATAGGAGACCACATTGTCGTAGAACATGCGGAAAGGTTCAGGATGGCAGGTGCAGATGGCCTCCTGCCGCTCCTTGGCTATGGCCGCCAGCAGGGCGTAGGGCTGGTAGGCCGTCCGTTCCTCCTCGGGAAGCGAGGAGAGCCACAGGCCTGCCGTCTTCGCCGATTCCCAGGAGTGGGTTACCTCTTCCAGGAAGCCCAGAAGGGCCTGATAGACGATCTCGTCTTTTCGAGTCAAACCGTCCGCCTGCCACAGCTCTACCAGGGTTACCGGGCAGAAGGAGCAGCTAAGAGACCCCTGGATTATTTGGTCTACCACCTTCTTGGCGTTGGGATCTCCCCGCACATAGTCCAAGAAAAGTGTAGAGTCTAAGATAAGGTCGGCCATACCCGTCCCCAAGGAGAATTACGCTAAACAGTCTTCCGGGCCCCTGGACCAGACCCGTTCCCGGCGTTAGCGCCACCCTTTGAGCCGAAAGCCCCTCGGACTATGGCTTCCGCCTCCTGGGGGGTCAGGGAGATGGGCGCGCCGGAGGGTTGGGACAATAGTGACTTGAGGTTCTCCGTTTCCCAGGGGCTGCTATCCAGGGAGGAGTCGCTGGCCCCCACATCGGGTCTTCCCAGGGTCTGTTCAAGGGCCAGCTCGATGAATTCTCGCAGCGGTATCCGCAGTTCGGTGGCCCTGGCTTTGGCCGCCAGATAGAGGTTTTCCTGAATGGAGGCATAAATCTGCCTTGTTCCGTCCTTGTGCTGTCTACCTGGTGCCATCTCGACTCAAAATATATGTTGATATGAAGGGAGTGTCAACAGAGGCCGTAATAGGGCCAGGGTGCTAATTTATAGAATCTCGCCCGTTATCATTTCTTCCTCTCACTCCGTGTCTTGCATTTGACTTTTCTATGCCTTTATTGTAGTGGGGTATCCATGCGATGGAAGGAGCTCTGCCGTAGATGTTGAGGACGGTCCTGGTTACAACGTTGGCTTCGCTTCTAACCCTGGCTGTGGTGGGTTGTGGAGGAGGGGGAGCCCCTGACCCTGAGGAGCTGGTCCCTCAAGGGAGCAACCTCATACTGCAAGTGCAGGTGGATGAGCTTCTCCAGGATGCAGACGTCGCGGCCCTCTACGAGGCCCTGCCGCAAGACGAAGAGGATGACCGCCCCGCCACCTTCCAGGGATTCCTGGACCTGGGTGAGCTGGAGAGTGGCCTGGACTTTAGGGCCTTCACCAGCGTGCTCCTCTTCGGGGATATCTCTGACTTTGAAGGGGGATTTGGCCTTATAGCTCAAGGGACCTTCCAGGAGCAGGCTTTCCTGCGCGCGGTCGAGAGGGCGACTGAAATGGAGTTCATCTCCACCGAATACCGGGGGCACCAGGTCTACAGGTTCGAGGATGACGAGGATGACGAGGATGACGAGGACGCGGGAGAGCTGGTCTTTCTGGATGATGAGATGCTGCTCTTTGGCTCTGAAGGAACGGCTCGCCGTGTTATAGATATCTTGGAGGGGGACGACGACCCCGCCAGCGGCCGTCTAGTCGACACCTTCCATTCGCTTAAAAGCCCTCTGCTCAAGCTGGCCTTCCAGCCCCCGGCAGAGGTGCTGGAGTCTGTGGGGTTCATACCAATACCCACAGAGTTTCCCGTCAACCTGAGCTCCCTCAAGGAGCTGCAGCTGGTGACGATAACAGTTGATAAAAAGAAGGCCGATATCACCGCCCAGGCCTCCCTTGAGTTCGCCGGCGAGGAGTCGGCATCCAGTTTCAGTGATACGTTGGACGGAGCGGTGAAGCTAGGTCGTGGCCAATTGACCGACGAGACGGCCGTTGAGTTCTTAAACAAGGTGGAGGTGACGTTGGAGGAGGCCACGGTGACCGTGGGCTTCCAGATCACCGTGGAGGAGCTGAAGGACATTATCCAAAAGCAGGGATTCGATGTTCTGGGCCTCTTCGGCGGGACGACGGAGGAATCTACTGCTATTTTAGGGGAGGCACCCAGATTTGCGGTCAGGGCACCACTGATCCTGCCCATTCAGGACCCCATTCATGTTGCGCCTGGCCAGCCCCACGAGCGTTACAACTCCTTCCCGCCCACCTCTGGACCCCACTATGCCTCCACGGCCCCCTGGGGCATCAGCAGTGAGCCCATCCCCGACGAGCTTCAGGTGCATAACCTGGAGCACGGAGGCGTTTTTATCCAGTACAGCCCCCAGGATGAACCCGTAATTCGCAGGCTTGGGCTGGAGGGTTTAGTCCAGAGGTTTCCCAACTACCCTTGCTATATAATTTTGGCGCCCTATCCCATGGACCACACTATCGCCCTCACAGCCTGGGGAGTTGTCCAGTACATGGAAGTCCAGGACGGCATAGACGTGTCCACTATACTTGACTTCATCAGTACTTACCGCGGGCAGGGACCTGAACGGGTGTCGTGCACACCGCAGGCGGTTCTCTCCTCATAGCCACCCGAATCCAGTGTGGGTTCAGGCTTATCTAATCAGTAGAGCTAGGCAACGCCCAAGTGCGGTGCTATCATTGCCTTGAGGCCCTGGCGAGCTAGCCAAAAACGGGGAGCTGAACATGACCACAACCACCACCACGCCTGCCCTCGACCAGCTATGCATCAATACCATGAGGTTCCTGGCGGTGGACGCCGTCCAGAAGGCCAACAACGGCCACCCCGGCACTCCTATGGGTGCGGCCCCCATGGCCTACGTACTTTGGGACCGGTTTCTAAAACACAATCCCAGGGACCCCAAATGGCCGGATAGGGACCGGTTCATCTTATCTCCTGGACATGCCTCGGCCATGTTATACGCTCTGCTGCACCTGACAGGGTACGACCTTTCCCTGGAGGAGCTGCAACGCTTCCGCCAGTGGGGCAGCAGGACGGCAGGTCATCCGGAGTATGGGTTGACGCCGGGGGTAGAGGTAACCACCGGGCCCCTAGGCCAGGGATTCGCCCACGGCGTGGGTATGGCCATCGCCGAGCGGTGGCTGGCGGACCACTACAACTCGCCGGAACAGGAAATCATCAACCACTACACCTACGCCATCGTTTCCGATGGCGACCTCCAGGAGGGGGTCGCCTCCGAGGCGGCGTCGCTGGCGGGGACTCTTCGCCTGGGCAAGATGATATACCTGTACGACGACAACGACATTTCCATTGAAGGCAATACCGACATCGCCTTCGCGGAGAACGTGGCCCAGCGGTTCCAGGCCTACGGCTGGCACGTGATAGGCCCCATCGACGGTATGGACACGGCAGGCGTGGACTCGGCCATTCGCCTGGCCCAGGCGGAGACGGGGCACCCCAGCCTAATCATATGCCGCACCATCATCGGCTATGGAAGTCCGAACAAGGCGGGCACCGCCTCGGCCCACGGCGAACCCCTGGGCGAGGAGGAGGTACGATTGACCCGGGAGCGTCTAGAGTGGCCCTACTCGGAGCCCTTTACCGTTCCTCCCGAGGCCCTGGCCCACTTCCGGCAAGCCCAGGAGCGAGGGGAGCGGTCGCAGGCCGACTGGCAGGCCAGGCTGGAGGCGGACCGCGAGGCCCATCCAGACCAGGCGCTTCAGCTTGAGGAGGACCTGCGAGGTGAACTGCCGAGCGGGTGGGACAGCGACCTGGATTCCCTGTTCAAGGCCGGAGATAAGCCCATTGCAACGCGTGAGGCCTCGGGTCGGGTGATGAACTCCATCGCCGAGAGGGTCCACGCCTTCGCTGGGGGCTCGGCGGACCTGGCTCCCTCCACCAAGACGCTCCTGAAAGACCACAATCACTACGGCTTCGAGGAGTACTGCGGCCACAACCTGCACTTCGGCGTTAGGGAGCATGCCATGGGGGCAATTGCCAACGGCATGGCCCTGCACGGCGGCCTGATCCCCTACACGGGCACCTTTCTCATCTTCTCCGACTACATGCGCCCGCCCATGCGTCTGGCGGCGTTGATGGAGCAGCGGGTGGTGTACATCTTCACCCACGACTCCATTGGGCTGGGTCAGGATGGCCCCACGCACCAGCCCATCGAGCAGCTTATGGGTCTGCGAACTATCCCCAACCTGACGGTGCTGCGCCCCGCCGATGCCACGGAAACGGCGGAGGCGTGGAGGGCTGCTCTAGAGCAGCGTCAGGGCCCCACGGTGCTGGCGCTGAGCCGCCAGAACCTTCCGGTGCTGGACCGGGGGGAGTTGGCCCCTGCCGAGTGTCTGCGTCGTGGCGGCTACGTGCTCTGGGAAGCGTCGAAGGAGCCGGAGGTTATCCTTATAGGCACAGGCTCCGAGGTGCACATCGCTCTGGAGGGAGGCAAGCTGCTGCGGGAGAAGGGCATCGCAGCGCGAGTGGTATCGCTGCCCTCCTGGGAGCTCTTTGACGCCCAACCGGCGGACTACCGCGAAGCCGTCCTGCCTTCAAGGCTGCGAGCGCGGGTCTCTATAGAGGCGGGTACGCCCCTGGGGTGGGAGAGGTATGTGGGGATAGACGGCGTGGCCATAGGAATACCTCGCTTCGGCGCATCGGCTCCCGCCGAGGTCCTCTACCAGGAGTTCGGCCTGACGGCCCAACATGTGGCGGGTGAGGCCCTACGACTCGTCAAAGGAGATGCGAGATGACCAACGCCCTTCAGGAGACTCGGCGACTGGGCCAGTCCGTATGGTACGATAACATCAGGCGTGGCCTCATTGCCTCTGGAGAGCTCAAGGGGCTTATCGAGTCTGGGGTAACCGGCGTGACCGCCAATCCCACCATTTTTGAGAAGGCCATCGCCGGTAGCACAGACTATGATGACGCCCTGATGTCCCTGGTCCGCGAGGGTAAGGGCGCCCTGGAGACCTATGAAGCCCTGGCGATGGAGGACATTAGGGCCGTAACGGACCTGCTTCGCCCGGTGTACGAAGGCACCAAAGGCGCTGACGGCTACGTCAGCATAGAGGTAAGCCCCTCTCTGGCCTATGACACCGAGGGGACAGTGGCGGAGGCACAGCGTTTCTTCGGCACTATTGCCCGCCCCAACGTGATGATCAAGGTGCCAGCTACCCCGGAGGGCATCCCGGCCATCCAGCGCCTCATAGGCCAGGGAATCAACGTTAACATCACCCTCATCTTCTCCCTGGAAGCCCATCGTCAGGTGATGGAGGCATACTTGGCGGGGCTGGAGGAGCTGTCCAGTAAAGGCGGCGACCCGTCGACGGTGGCCTCCGTGGCCTCCTTCTTCGTCAGCCGGGTTGATACAGCGGTGGATACCCTGCTAGAGGAGCGACTTAGAGAGGGAGGGGAGGGGCTGCGTGACCTCCTGGGCAAGGCGGCCATCGCCAATGCCAAGGTGGCCTACAAGGCGTTCAAGGAGACCTTCGGCGGAGACCGCTTCGCTGCTCTAAGAGGAAAAGGCGCCCGGGTGCAGCGGCCCCTCTGGGCCAGCACCGGCACCAAGAACCCCTCCTACAGCGACGTCCTGTACGTTGAGTCCCTAATAGGCCCGGACACCGTCAATACCGTGCCTCCCGCAACACTTACGGCCTTCCTGGAGCATGGCCGCGTCCAGGAGACTTTGGGACGGGAGGTTGAGGAGGCGGAACGAACGTTAGAAGACCTGGCCGGGGCCGGCATAAGCATGGAGCAGGTCACGGCCAAGCTACTGGCCGACGGCGTGAAATCCTTTGCCGACTCCTTCGATAAGCTGCTGGCAAACATCGAGGAGAAGAAGGCACGGCTCACGGCGATGGAGCATACCCACCCCAGCGTCAGTCTGGGGGAGCATCTGCCGGACGTTGAGGCAGCCTTAGCCGGCATCCGAGAGCGCGAAGTCGTGGGGCGCATTTGGCGACACGACCACACCCTCTGGAAGCCGGACCCGGAGGAGATCAGCAACCGCCTGGGATGGCTTACCGTCATGGACGTCATGGAGGAGCAGGTGCCTGTGTTGGAGGCCTTCGCTCAGGAGGTCCGAAACGCCGGCTACCGACACGTGGTCCTCCTGGGCATGGGCGGCAGCAGCCTGGGCCCGGAGGTGCTGCACCAGACCTTCGGCAGCGCCCAAGGGTATCCTGAGCTGATGGTGTTGGACTCCACGGTCCCAGCCTGGGTCCAGGCCGTGACTGATGCCATTGATCCCAGTCGTACCCTCTTCCTGGTCTCCTCCAAGTCCGGCGGCACCATCGAGCCTCTCTCCTTCTACAAGCGTTTCAGGTCACTGGTTGAGGAGGCCGTGGGCAAGGAGAAGGCAGGCCTGAACTTCGCCGCCATTACCGACCCCGGAACCTCCTTGGAAGGAATAGCGCAACAGCAGGGGTTCCGGCGTGTCTTCCTGAACCCTCCGGATATCGGCGGGAGGTACTCCGTCCTCTCCTACTTCGGCCTGGTGCCCGCCGCCCTAATGGGCATTGATATCGCCACCCTGCTGGACAGGGCCGACTGCATGCGGGAGGGGGGTGCTTCCTGTGTGCCGGCCCACGACAACCCCGGCACGCTGCTGGGGACCGTCATGGGAACCCTGGCGCTTAAGGGTCGAGACAAGCTGACCCTGGCTACGTCGCCGTCCCTGGAAAGCTTTGGGCTTTGGGTCGAGCAGCTTATAGCCGAAAGCACCGGCAAAGAGGGCAAGGGCATAGTGCCGGTGGCGGGCGAGCCGCTGCTGTCTCCTGAGCATTACGGGGATGACCGGCTCTTCGTGTTCCTGCGGTTGGAGGGGGATGATAATGCCGATGTTGATGCCGCCGTTGAGCGCATCCAATCATCTGGACAGCCGGTGATGCGCTTGGACTTGCGGGACCGTTACGACCTGGGCGGTGAGTTCTTTCGCTGGGAGTTCGCCACGGCGGTGGCCGGAGCGCTACTGGGCATCCACCCCTTCGACCAGCCCAATGTACAGCAGGCCAAGGACCTGACGGACCGCGTGTTGCAAGAGTACCAGACATCGGGCAAAGTACCTCAAGGGGAAGTCCCCGATTCCTTGAGGGGCCTGCTGGAAGTAGCCGGGCCTGGCGACTACCTTGCCATTCTGGCTTATGCCCAGCAGACGCCGGAGATGGACCGGGCGATGTCGGAGCTACGCCGTAGGGTGATGGAGCGTTACCGCATCGCCACCACTCTGGGGTACGGGCCCCGCTACCTACACTCTACAGGGCAGCTTCACAAGGGCGGTCCGGACAGCGGTCTTTTCCTGCAGGTCACCTCCGGTCACGAGAGTGACATACCCATTCCTGGAGAGCCTTACACCCTTGGCGTCCTGGCAGATGCCCAGGCTTCGGGAGACCTGCAGGCCTTGCAGGAGACGGGACGGCGCGTCGTCAGGATACACCTGGGTGTAGATGGAGAGGCGCAAATCAGGCGACTGGCCGGCGAAATAACCTGAGCTGGCGTAGGTGAGCTCAATTAGGGTAGCAGCGCAGTGATACGAGCCATTCTGTTCGATTTAGACGGCACCTTGGTGCAGACGGAGAAGCTCAAGGCCCTCTCGTATGCCAGGGCCGTCCAGCGCGTAAGGGGGCTGCCAGAGCCCGATCCTAGGGCTATTGAGGCGTACAGGGAGATAGTGGGCTCGACTCGAGAGGTGGCATCCCGCCATATCATGGACAGCCTTGAGCTTGAGGCCGACCTGCGCCAACTCATGGCCCAGTACAATGCTTCGGAGCCCTGGGAGGTGCTGACCGCCATGCGGGTATCCATCTACACTCAAATGGTGGAGGACCCTCAGGTGATCCGGGACAACCAGTGGCCCCACACCGTGGGCCTACTGCGCGTCGCCAGGGACGCCTACTGCCGTACCGGTCTTGCCACCATGTCCCTTCGTCCGGAAGCCCTCCGCGTGCTGCAGGCCCTGGGACTGGAGGAGTACCTGGACCTGGTGTTGACACGAGAGGACGTTCAGAATCCCAAGCCGGACCCGGAGATCTATTTGCTGGCGGCCCGAAAGCTGGACGTCCCGCCCCAGGAGTGCCTGGTGTTGGAGGACTCTCCTGCCGGTGTGCAGGCGGGGGTCGCCTCTGGAATGAACGTTGTCGCCATCGCGACGCCCTTCACCAGCGGCGTCCTCCATAAGAGCCAGGTGTTGGACCACGCCTGGGTTGTTCACAACCCTTCAGAGCTACCGGAGGTGGTGCGGCGCAGAGTAGAAGAGCACAACCGCACCGCTCACCCGGAGGACGGCAAGTGGGAGAAAGGAGACACGTAGCCATGGAACTGGGAATGATTGGCCTGGGCCGCATGGGCGGAAATATGGCGCGAAGACTCTTGAGAGGAGGCCACCGCATTGCGGCCTACGACTTCGCGCCGGAGGCGGTGCAGGCCCTGGTCAAGGATGGGGCAGTCGGTGCGTCCTCCTTAGCAGACCTGGTAGAGCAGCTAAACACACCCCGAGCGGTATGGGTTATGGTGCCCTCGGGCGAGCCCACGGAGAACACCGTCAACGCCGTTGCGGACCTCCTATCACAGGGGGATGCTATCATAGAAGGCGGCAACTCCAACTACAAGGATAGCGTTCGCCGGGCCGCCACCCTATCGGAGAAGGGGATACATTTCCTGGATGCCGGGACCAGCGGCGGCATATGGGGACTGGAGGAGGGCTACAGCCTTATGGTGGGAGGCGACAAGAAGAGCTTTCAGCGGCTGGAGCCAATCTTTCAGACCCTGGCCCCGGCGCCGGACAGGGGTTACGGCCACGTGGGCCCTGCGGGAGCCGGTCACTTCGTCAAGATGGTCCACAATGGCATCGAGTACGGAATGATGCAGGCCTACGCCGAGGGGTTCGAGCTGATGCAGGCTAAGGAGGAGTTCGACCTTGACCTGGCCGGCATTGCCGAGCTCTGGCGCTATGGGAGCGTGGTGCGCTCCTGGCTCCTGGACCTAGCGTCGGCGGCCTTGCAGGAAGACCCGACGCTGGAAGGCCTCGAGGCATATGTGGAGGACTCGGGGGAAGGCCGCTGGACGGTGCAGGAGTCCATTGACTTGGGGGTGCCTCTGCCCGTTATAGCGCTTTCGGTGCAAGCCCGGTTCCGCTCCAGGCAGGAGCGGCCCTTTGGCGCCAGGCTTCTGGCTGCTTTACGCAACCAGTTCGGCGGCCACGCGGTAAGGAAGGCGGAGTAATGGCTGGTGAGACCACCACCATCGTCATATATGGCGCCACCGGCGACTTGGCCCAGCGCAAGCTACTGCCGGCCCTGTTCAACCTACGATGCAAGGGTCGTCTGCCGGAAAGAGTCCGCATTGTAGGCTTTTCCCGCACTCCCCACACGGACGAGGAGTTTAGGGAGTTCATGTGGAAGGGCACCCGGGAGCTGGGAGAGCTTGCGACACTCCGTAGCGAGTGGGAGGCCTTCGCCAAGGATCTTTTTTACGTGCGCGGAGACCTGGGTGTAATCCAGGACTGCGAAAACCTCAAGAACCGGCTGGAGGAGCTGGAGAATGGCTACGATGCAGCCAACCGGCTGTTCTTCCTCTCCATAGCGCCTCAACTGTATGAGCCTGCTATCAAGAACATTGAAGTGACCGGCACGGCCCTGGAGGGCCGGGGTTGGCGCCGGGGGGTCATCGAGAAGCCTTTTGGGTGGGACCTGGCGTCTGCTCAGGCTTTGAACCGTCTAGTGCACCGCGTCTTCCAGGAAGACAAGGTGTACCGAATCGACCACTACCTTGGGAAGGAGACGGTGCAGAATCTGCTGGTGTTCCGCTTCGCTAACGCCATTTTCGAGCCCATCTGGAACCGCAACTACGTGGACAACGTGCAGATCACGGTGGCGGAGGAGGTGTCAGTGGGTGACCGGGCGGGCTACTATGACCAGTCGGGTATTGTCCGGGACATGGTGCAGAACCATCTGCTTCAGTTGCTGACCATGGTGGCTATGGAACCGCCCAGCTCGGCGGACGCGGAGTCACTGCGCAGCAAAAAGGTAGAGGTGCTCAAGGCTATCCGCCGGTGGAGCCCCTCGGAGGCAGCCCTGGAAGCCGTAGGAGGCCAGTACCGGGGCTACCTGGACGAGAGAGGGGTGGCCCCTGAGTCCACCACCGCCACCTACGCCGCCCTGCGCCTGTACGTGGACAACTGGCGCTGGCAGGGAGTCCCTTTCTACCTACGCACCGGGAAGTCTATGACGACCAAAGTATCGGAGATAGCCATCCAGTTCAAGCGGCCTCCACTGATGATGTTCCCCCAGGGCCCTTCCTATACCCCTCGCTCCAACATCCTGGCGATATGTCTGCAGCCCGACGCAGGGACTCACTTGAAGTTCGAGTCCAAGATCCCCGACCGGGGTATGGAGATGCGGTCCGTGGACATGGAGTTCCACTACGAGCAAGCCTTCAAGAGCGAGCCCATTCCCGAGGCCTACGAGCGCCTCCTTCAGGATGCCCTGGAGGGGGACGCCTCTCTCTTCATCCGCAGCGACCAGATTGAAGAGGCGTGGCGCATTGTTGACCCGCTGCTCCAAGCATGGGAAGACCCGGCGGCTCCCGCCAAAGAGGTGTATGAGCCGGGCTCCTGGGGGCCCAGGGCGGCAGACGACCTCCTGGCCCAGGATGGACGCCAGTGGCTGCAGGTGTGTGGAGCCCATTAACGCGCTACTGGCGGCAGAGCTGCCAGCCCTACTGACGTAGCACTCAGTTGCGTAAGCTCGGGTGCACCCTTCCACGGAAGGGCTAGCCGCTCATGGTGAGCCCGTCGAACCACGAGCGGCTTTTCATACCGCGCTTTTTCGCAAGGAGTACCGGCTGCGTTGGGGTCGTGACGCCGGCGCCGGGTGCGGGCCCTTCCCTTTGCCTGGCTGCGAAGACGAGCCTCGATAGAAAGAGGCCCCGGCTTTTCACCTGGGGCCTCTTCGGACTTTCAAGGTCCTGCTGCTCCTTTTGTTGCACAGCCTTGCGGGCTGTCACGCTATCGCGGCTCTATGCCGGGCGTCTGCCAATAGCGGCGGGAGCAGGTTTCCTGGTGCGTGGCCGACCCCAACTCCTCCTCGCTACCCCGTGCCGACCACGCTACGCTGAGGGTAGATCCATTTATGGTCAAGCTCGAACAACCTGATCATTTAACCTCCCTCGGCCCGTAATGGCGGGCCCACCCGCTGTGTGGAAGCCTCTGGCTATCGATTCTCTGCTTCATTTCCACGTTATTACTCCCTTCTTCTAACGTCAAGGCCTTTTGCGACGAAAACGATTTGCCATTTATTTCACCAACTTAGTTAATCGTTTCACAAATCCTATATGGTTTTTTCCAGCAGATCAGCGTGTGTCAGTAGGGATGCCATGTTAGCCGGGACTAAGTGCGAGGCTTCATGCATCTTAAGGGTGAGTTCATAAATCTAATAATTAGTAAACCGGTAAAGGAGCATCATGGTTGCAATTTTAGGGAATTATAACTAAACCTTGACAAAATAGGCGTAATCAGCTATGATTGAACTAGAGAAACAACGGGCGAGGAGAGACGATTATGGCAGGCCCTGGGAAGTCCCACAGAATTGGAATCAGCCTTGTACAACTGTTTGACATGTTTCCCGACGAGGATTCATCCCGCAAGTGGTTAGAGGAAACCCGTTGGCCTAATGGCCGGGCCTGCGCCAAGTGTGGCAGCGTCAAGACGAGCAAAGTTCCGAACGCTACTCCCATGCCCTACTGGTGCTCCGCTTGCCGCTCCTACTTCAGCGTCAAGCTCGGTACGCTCATGCAGTGCTCCAACCTGCCGATGCGCAAGTGGGCCATTGCGATCTACCTTGTGACGACAAACCTCAAGGGTGTATCGAGCATGAAACTTCACCGTGACTTGGAGATTGCCCAGAAGAACGCCTGGCATATGCTTCACCGCATCCGCAAGGCCATGCAGGGCGGCGATCCTCTGTTCAACGGGCCGGTCGAAGTGGACGAGACCTACATCGGCGGAAAGGAGGCCAACAAGCACGAGTACAAGAAGCAGCGCAAGGGGCGCGGGCCAGTTGGCAAGGCCGCCGTCGTCGGGGCCAAGGACAGGGAGACGAATCAGGTAACCGCCATGACGGTAGCCTTTACGGACAAAGCGACGCTTCAGGGATTCGTGCATAGGCACACGGCGGCGGATACGATGGTCTACACGGACGATGCACTGGCCTACGTGGGGTTGAGGCGTCCCCATGCGACGGTCAAGCACAGTGCGAAGGAATACGTTGACGGCATGGCCCACACGAACGGCATGGAGTCGTTCTGGGCGATGCTAAAGCGGGGCTACCTGGGCGTCTATCACCAGTTCAGCGCCAAGCACCTTCACCGCTATGTCGGGGAGTTCGAGGGCAGGCACAACGCGCGCCCGATGGACACAGCGGAGCAGATGGCGGAGATAGTCCGCGGGATGTTCGGGAAGCGGTTGCGTTATGCTGACCTTATCGGGCCGGAGTACACGCGGTTGAATATGCAGTTGGGACTGGCCTAATGGGCGCTTCCAACTTAGCCAACCGTATCCTAGGAGGGGAATCATGCTGAAGAGAGAGCTTTACTATCAAGTTGCCCATGCGCATCTGCAAGAACAGGGCCAACGGAATCGCGACTTCGACCTGAAGGTGGCGGGCTGTCTTGGCATAGCAACAACCATAACCGGCATGAGCGCCATTCTCCTCAACGGGTTCTTGAACAGCTCAAGCAGGGAGATCACCACACTGTCGCTCGTCTTCATCGTTCTATCAGCATTGGTATACATCTGCACTCTAGGTTGTGGCCTGCTAGCCATGAAACTCCGTAAGTGGCGTTTTGACCCTGACCTGTCGGAATTTGCGGCGTATCTACCAGGCTACGATGATGAGGCGTTCGTTGAATGGGCAGGAGACCAGTTCAAGAATGCCGCTGAATCCAACAGCAAGCTTCTGGCTCGAAAGGCGTGGTTCCTCATGGCCTCTTTTTGGCTTACGCTCTCCCTGTCGATTCTCCTATTTGTTTTTGTCCTCACGCTTGAGGTCTAAGTCAAGGCTCTTCTTCTCCGTTAGCGGAGCATCAGGAGGTTTACGTAGAGGATGTGATGGCGGCATAGGCTTCGGTGGGGACGGCTTAGGTGGGGGCGACTTGGGATCGGCCATTCAGTGCCTCCCGTTCAGGATGGACTAACCCTAGCAAAAGGAGTGAGTCTTGTCAAGGTTCAGTTATAATTCCCCAATTTTACGTAGCGCTCCCCCGATACGAAAGCTGGCCCTTCCCCTTCTGTTTGGAGGTGTCCCCCTAGCCCTGGCCTTTATAGGGGGTCTCCTGTTAGGTGAAGACGGCTCAACGGGGGGCATAAACACCATTGTTGAAAGATTGTCGGGAAGCTCCACGTCGGGCCTTGGGGACCTGGGTAGCCTGGCCCCCTTGGGATTTGCCTTCGTCGCCGGTATGGCGGCCACGGTCAACCCCTGTGGCTTTGCCATGTTGCCCGCCTACATAGGCCTGTACATGGGGTCCGGCGAGCAGGGCGAGGATAAGGCAGGGACTTTTAGACGTCTGACCCGAGCGCTAAAGGTGGGAGGAGTAGTAAGCGCTGGGTTCGTGCTGCTTTTCGGCGTGGCAGGTATAGCCATAGCAGCCGGAGCCCGCACGGTTGTCGACGTCATTCCCTGGGTCGGCCTGAGTATAGGCGTGCTGCTGGCCTTCGTGGGCATGTACCTGGTGGGTGGCGGCAAGCTGTACACCGGGATCGCCGCGCAAGCAGCATCGCGTATGGGGGACCCCGGGAAGACCAACGTACGGGGCTATTTCCTATTCGGGCTGAGCTATGGCATTGCCTCCCTGAGCTGCACACTGCCCATCTTTCTGGCGGTGGTGGGCACCAGCATAGCGGTATCAGATATCGGGACGGCTACAGGTCAGTTTCTCCTCTATGCCCTGGGGATGGGGCTGGTGATCATGTTCCTGACCCTGGGGATGGCGGTGTTCAAAACGGCCGTAGTGGGCGCCCTACGCAGGGCTCTTCCCTACATGCAACCTGTCAGCGCGGCGCTGATGATCCTGGCCGGTTCCTACATCGTCTTCTACTGGCTGACCATCGGCGGACTTCTGTAAAGAAAACTGCATCTAATCATACGAAAGGTTGAGGAGGAGAAAGCCACATGAGTACCAAGAAGAGGTTAACGGGGCCACTGGTTGTGCTGGGCCTCGTAGCCATCATCGGCGCTGGCGTAGGCTTAGGGATGAGCGGAGTTTTTAATTCGAGTGACTCACCGTCCACACTGTTGCCACGGCCAACGAGCACACCTGTACCTAGCCCTACCCCTAACCCTACCCCAATGCCAACCCCTCCATCCGATGCAACGGATGCTCCTGCGCCTACACCTACTCCATCGGAGGATACCGTCCAGCCGGACCCGAACTTCCAGGAGGCTCTGAAGACGGCCCGGTTTACCATACTGGGGTGGAGAACCGACTTTAGCAGGCATACCGTTCCCTACGACGAAATATTACAGGCCGCTCGTTTCCCCAGAGACGGCAGCATTTCGGCCATAGACAATCCGCTGTTTATAACCCCTGAAGACGCCGACCTGTGGCTTGGCAAACTGGAGCCTGTCATTGCCCTGGAGATCAACGGAGACGCCAGGGCCTACCCGCTCCAGATACTAACCTGGCATGAGGTAGTCAACGATGTTGTTGGTGGAGTGCCCGTTATAGTTACCTTCTGTCCTCTTTGCAACTCGGCCATCGCCTTCGGTAGGACGGTGGACGGGATCCTCTACGACTTCGGAGTCTCGGGCAATCTGCGAAACAGCGATTTGATAATGTACGATCGGCAGACCCACTCCTGGTGGCAGCAGCTCACTGGCGAGGGCATTGTCGGAGAACTGGCGGGGAAGCAGCTCAAGTTCATCCCAGCCGCCCTCATCTCCTGGGAAGACTTCAAGGAAGCTAACCCTGAGGGCAGCGTCCTCTCCCGCGAGACGGGCTTCTCCAAACCTTATGGATCGAACCCCTATGCGGGCTACGACCGCGTGGACAATCCTCCCTTCCTCTTCGAGGGTGACCTGAATGGACGCCTCCTGCCCAAAGAGCGGGTGGCTGCTCTGACCATCGGCGACGAGGCCGCAGCTTTTCCATTCTCCATACTGAAGGAGGAGAAAGTGGTCAACTACACCGTTAACGGCCAGGACCTGGTGGTCTTCTTCAAGTCTGGTACCCGTTCGGCTCTGGACAGCAGCCGCATCGACGAGTCCAGGGACGTGGGAGCTACCGGGGTCTTTGACCCCCATCTGGACGGGCGGAAGCTCACCCTACGCGCCGAGGGCGACAGTATCGTGGACAACGAGACCGGTAGCGTCTGGAACATTCTGGGTCGGGCCACCGATGGCCCGCTGGCCGGTAGTGAGCTGACCCCCATTGTTCACGCCAACCACTTCTGGTTCGCCTGGGGAGCCTTCAATCCAGATACCAAGGTCTATCAGGGTATGAGTTGAAATGACCCAAGAGAAGGTGAGAGTAACCGTATATATGTATACTCGCGAGCCGCTCTCCTCCACCGTCCCCCAGAGGTATTGCCAGGAGTGCGATTGCACCATTCGCCTGGTAAAGAAGATAGCCTCGGAAGTGGGAGAGGGGCGGGTAGAGGTGGTGGTGAAGAGGTGGTTCAACGGACTCTTGGAGCCTCTGCTCAAGGGGGCCTGGCCACCTCCGGCTATATTCGTGAACGGGAAACGGGTGAGTCAGGGAGTTGTCCTCCAATCTGAGACGGTCCGCAGAAAGATAGTAGCGGCAATGAGGGCCAGGGGGCTCATTAATGACACGGCCAAAGTAGCCTAGGAGGTAGAAAATGAAACAAACTCAGCGTATCAACCCCATTCGATTGGCCTTGATCTTGGGAGGCGTCCTGTTCCTTCTGTTGCTCGTCATTCCCAGGGGCTCCGGCCTGCCCGAGCTGGAGATAAGCCAGGTGGTCCGGCTGGCCGAGGCAGGCCGCCTGGAGAGGATAGAGGTCCGTGGAGACCGGTTGACGGTGCTCACCACCGACGGCGACCTCTTCAAGTCCCGCAAGGAGGGCAGCGTCAGCATCCTGGAGCTGCTGGAGCAGCAGGGCGTCACAACGGGCGACCAGGGGGTGCTGATAGATGTAAAAGGTGAGGGCGGTAGTTTTTCCGGCGCACTCCTCTCCTTCCTTCCGCTGATTTTCTTTGGCGGCCTGCTGTTCTTCATGCTCAGGCGCAGCCAAAGGAACATGGGCCAGGTCTTCAGCATCGGCAAAAGCCAGGCAAAGGTGGTGACAGAGAACAGGCCGGCGGTGACCTTTGATGACGTAGCTGGAGCGGAGGAGGCCAAGCAGGAGATGGCGGAAATCGTCGAGTTCCTGCGCGACCCTGAGAAGTTTACCAGGCTGGGGGCCAGGATACCCAAAGGGGTACTCCTGGTAGGTCCTCCCGGCACCGGCAAGACCCTCATCAGTAGGGCGGTAGCCGGCGAGGCGGAGGTGCCCTTCTACTCCATCAGCGGCAGCCAGTTCGTGGAGATGTTCGTAGGCGTAGGGGCCAGCCGGGTGAGAGACCTTTTCAACAGGGCCAAGCAGAATCCAGCCGCCATCGTTTTCATCGATGAGATCGACGCTGTTGGCAGACACCGAGGCGCCGGCATAGGCGGCGGCAACGATGAGCGAGAGCAGACCCTCAACCAGATCCTAGTGGAGATGGACGGCTTCGAGGATCATAACAACGTAATAGTCATCGCCGCCACCAACAGGCCTGATGTCCTGGACCCGGCCCTTCTTCGCCCAGGGCGGTTCGACCGTCAGGTGGTTCTGGACCTGCCGGATGTCAAGGGCCGCGAGGCCATCCTGAGAGTCCACCTCCAGGGCAAGCCTCTTCTTCTGGACGTAGAAGTGAAGACTGTGGCCAAGCAAACCCACGGATTCAGCGGGGCAGACCTGGCCAATCTGGTCAACGAAGCGGCTATCATGGCGGCCAGGGAGAACAGGAATGGCATCGGATTCCAGGATTTCGAAGAGGCCATCGACCGGGTCATAGCTGGCCCCGCCAGAAAGAGCAGGGCGGTCAGCGAAAAAGAGAGGGAGATCGTCGCCTATCACGAGGCAGGCCATGCCCTGGTGGCCTCTCAGCTACCCAACGCGGACCCGGTCCACAAGGTAACAATAGTGCCCCGCGGCAGGGCTGGAGGATTCACTCAACAGCTTCCCAACGAGGATAGGGCCCTCTGGTCCAGAGGCCAGTTCGAGGCTGTGCTGGCGGTGCTCATGGGAGGGCAGACGGCGGAGGAGCTGGTGATGGGAGACATAACCACCGGCGCATCCAACGACCTTCAGAACGCCAGCAGGCTGGCCCGAAAGATGGTAACCGAGTATGGCATGAGTGGGGGGCTGGGTCCCCAGACCTTCGGCACAGGGCAGGACATTCTGTTCCTGGGCAGGGAGCTGGGTCAGGGCCACAACTACAGTGAGGCCATGGCCGAGAAGATCGATGCCGAGGTTGGCAACCTCCTCACAAAGGCCAAGGAGAAGGCCAAGAGCATAATCGAAGTACACCGAGGAAGGCTGACCCTGCTGGCCAAGAAGCTGCTGACTGAGGAGACTCTAGAAGGCCAGGAGCTTCAGGAGCTGCTGGCAGGCTCCACCGAGGAAACTCCAGTGGCGGCGTAAGCACTAATGGCGCCTAACCTTGTCGGCAAGCCGGCGTAGAACCTGAGTTCGCGCCGGCGCCTGGGTAGGCAGGCCCTCTGGCCCCCGGCTATTCGCCTCCTTTAGTCGGGGAGACCAGGGGGCCTGCAGCCTTTTACCCCACTCAGTCCTCCCCCGGCCTTGCACAAAAAGTCCAACGCTTGTTTCCCACCCACCCGCTAGCCCCCTCTCTGACTCTCCCCCATAAATGGGGAGAGGAAATTCCCTTCCTCTTGAACTCCAGGCAGGGAACCTAGGTTCCCTGTACCCTCCTAGGGTTTTTGTGCAAAGCTGTCATTCCCCACCAAGGGGGGAGGAAGCCGCTGCAAGGCCTCTTACGTGGGCCTCTCTGCCAGGATGACGGTAACAACCATCTTCACATCTTCTCGGTAGAACTCAACATCCACCCTGGACCCTTCCTTGTAGCCGATAAGGATCTCATCCAGGTCCTTCAGGCTGCCAATTTCCTTGCCCGACATCCCCACTATGATATCCAGGGGCATTAATCCTGCCTCCTCTGCCGGTGAGCCGGGGGCCACTGAGACGATGCCCACTCCATCGCTTACAGGCAGGTCATTGTTCAACGCCAGGGCTTCGGTGATATTCACGGCGGAGACGCCCAGGAAACCCCTCTCCACCTTCCCCTTTTCAATAAGCTCCGCTATCAGCGGCTTTGCGGAATCGATGGATATGGCGAAGCCTATCCCCTCGCCGGTTTGGATCTTGGCCGTGTTGATGCCGACCATCTCTCCTCTCTGGTTGACCAGGGGGCCGCCGCTGTTGCCGGGGTTTATGGCGGCGTCGGTCTGGATCAGGTGTCGGATGGTGATGGTGTCGGAGACGGGTATCTCCCTTTCAAGGGCGCTGACCAGCCCACCGGTTACAGTAGGCCCTCCCGGCAGGTCCAGGGCCTGTCCCATGGCTATGACCGGCTCTCCCACGCGTAAATCCGATGATTGGCCGATGGCTATGGGGACCAGGTCCTTGGCGTCTATGCGTATAACCGCCAGGTCCGTGGAGGGGTCTCTACCCACAAGCTCCGCCTCAAATGCGCGTCCGTCGCTCAGTGTTACCAGGATCCTCTCGGCGCCCTCCACAACATGATTATTGGTGAGGATGTGTCCCTTCTCGTCGATGATCTCCCCGGTGCCCACGCCGCCAGTAGGGACGGGGCGATTCATGAAGCCGAGCTGGACGGCCTCGGTTTGTATGTGTACGACCGAGGGACTTAGCAGTTGGATGATATCGGGCGGTGAAGGGGTGACTGTCTCCAAGAGGGTGGTGGTAGCCCCGGTAGTAGCTGGCATAGCCACAGTGGATATGGCAGGCTGGCTCACTGTGGCAGTGGGAGTGGCATCGGACCCCCCGCAGGCTCCGACCACGAAGGACAGAGCGACCAGAAGTGCGGCGATTTTTATATACCTCAGATTTCGGATGCCGGATAATATCAGAGCCCTCCTTTCCGGTGTATAGGTAAGATACGTATATTTAGATTCTCCGGTTGATACGCTGGTGCAATGGCGTGGCCCGAGGCTTGTTGGTAACTCCTACCGGCCATGCACAAAAAGTCTAACAGCAGACGTTTTCTTTCCCATCCACCCGCCCGATATGTCTAATTCCTGAGGGGGCACCCCTCAGACTCCCTGGCAGAGAACCTAGGTTCTCTGCACTCTCCTGATTTTTTGTGGAAAGCTAACTCTTACCCTTTATCAATTTTGAAAGAAGAGAGAGGTTGACCGGAGATCAACCTCTCAGAGGCTTGCTTACCGCCTAAGTGGACCACTGGAGTAGAGGGTCTAACCCAGAGACTCGATGGTCTGCTCCTCGATGCCGGGCATCACCCAGGGCTCGCGCGGAGTCGGGTCGAACACCACTCCTGGGTCCTGGGGGTTAATGCCTTTGATGGTGATATTAAGGGGCGTCAGGTATTCGATGTTCCCCTTCACTACGTGAAAGGGCCTGTCGTGGCCTGGATAGATGGAATCGGCTCTTTTCAGGATACGATCGATGCTCTGACGGGCCTGCTTTTCGTTCCAAAATACCAGGGGGTTGACTCGGCTTAGGGCGACGCTGCCAAAGTGCAGCACGTCCCCTGTGATGGCGCACAGACCGCCGTCTGTCTCCACCATTACCGTGATGCTGCCGGGGGAGTGGCCTGGGGTATGCATTATCCAGACGCCGGGCTCGATCTCGTACCCCTCCTCAACGTCCTGCACCTTGGACTGGAAGTCTATCATGGCGCCCGTCCACTTTGGGGTGGCCCAGTCGTTGTGGTGGGGCTTGTGGGCATACTTTCGCTCCGAGGGATGGACCAGCGTGGGAACCTGGTCGAAGAGATCGAAGTTCTGGCAGTGGTCCCAGTGGGCATGGGACATCACCGCTACGTCTATGTCTGCGGTAGTCAGGCCCCGCTTCTCGAGGGCCTCCAGAAGAAAGGTTCGCCGGCCGACATGACCAGAATCCACTAGGGTGCGTTTCTGGCCCTCTACCAGGATGATGCTGCAAAACCCTGCGGTTGCTATGTCGGTCCAGAAGGGGGAACCGTGTACCAGGACGTCGACTTTGGGCATAGTAGCCTCCTTGGTGGGTCTACCGGCGCACTCATGGAGGTGGCGAGGGCTTATCGACGCCCTTGGTTGCTTTTGGGAGGAGCGCGTCCGGCTTTGATGGAGGCGAGTGTAGCAGCGCCCAGAATCGCCGTCAACTAGGCGGCATCCAGGCGCTAGGGTAAGGACCGGTGGATTGCTTAAGTAGGCAATGGCCTTAGCTGGCCTGCTTTACGGCCACCACCTCGTCCATGACAGGAGCACCTACATACAGGAAGGCCGAGAGCTCGGCGGGTTTTGGCTGTGTCATGTTGTCCGGCAGGTCCCGCAACCACCCGCAATGAAGGCACTCCACGAAGGAGCCGTAGAAGTCACGGCCTATGTGAAGGTCTCCTTTGCATCGTATGCAGCTCTTGAAGTAAATCATCTTGAATGTCCTTCCCACGTCTGTGTTAGCCGTATCTCCTACGATATGACTATAAGATGCAAACCGTCATCAACCGATGTATCGATTCAGCCTAAGCAAAAAGGACTATAGACTCATCGGCCAGTTGGTCGATGAGTCTATCCCTCAAAGGTATTACCTGCTGGTAGGGATTTTACGGAAAAAGGAGGCGGTTATCCTCTCGAGTCCTTGAGAGCCAGCATCCGGCAAATTTTCATGAGCGCCTATGAATAGGATTCCTCCGTCCTTGAGGGACCGGCTGAAGCCCTTGCGGATCTCGCTATTGGCTTCCTGGGAGAAGTACATCAGGACGTAGCGGCAGATAATGAGGTCAAAGCCAACCTCGAAGGGGTCCCTAAGCAGGTCATGTCGCCTGAACTCTACTTTGAGCCTTATGGAGTCGTTGATCCGGTAGGTGATGTCGGAAGAGGTGAAATGCTTCAAAAGGAGGGTCACAGGCACATAGCGCACGTCGTCAAGCGTGTATGGGCCTCCGACCCTCGCCTGCTCCAGGCTCTCATCACTTATATCGGTGGCCAGTATCCCATGGCCTTGGCCAGGTGAGAGCTCCTCTAGGAGCCCGTCCGAGAAACACGGTTGGCGAGTATTTGGGGGTATGATGGGCCCAGCCCAGTAGCGGGGAGTCGTTGATGAGCAAGACCTACCTTCCCTACGAACCCGACCAGCAGTTGCTGTTGCCAGCGGCGTTGCAGGAGTGGCTGCCTGACGACCATCTGGCCTACTTCATATCCGACGTGGTGGACCAGTTGGACATGTCGGAGGTCACCGCTCGCTACGAGCGGGAACGGCGTGGCGGGCCGCCGTATCATCCACGGATGATGGTCAAGGTGTTGCTCTACGGCTACTGCGTGGGGGTGGCGTCCTCACGCCGCATCGCCCAGCGTCTCCACGAGGACATCGCCTTCAGGGTGTTGGCGGCGAACAACACACCGGACTTCCGGACCATCTCCGACTTTCGCAAGGATAATGTGGATGCGCTGTCGGGCCTGTTCGTACAGGTACTGGCGTTGTGTCAGCAGGCGGGGCTGGTGAAGCTGGGGCACGTGGCGCTGGACGGCACGAAGGTCAAGGCCAACGCATCGAAGCATAAGGCGATGAGTTACCAACGGATGAAGGAGAAGGCAGCGCAGTTGGCGGCGGAGGTGGCGGAGTTGTTGCGACAGGCCCAGGCAGCGGATGATGAGGAAGACCGGCGGTACGGCGAAGACAAGCGTGGAGATGAGTTGCCGCAGGAGTTGGCCTTTCGAGAGCGTCGGTTGGAGAAGATACGGGAAGCCATGGCGGCGCTGGAAGCCGAGGCGCAGGCGGCTGCCGAACAGGCCGAGGCCGAAGGTGGTAATCACCCGGGGGTGCCCGACGACAAGGCCCAGCGTAACTTCACCGATACCGAGTCGCGCATCATCCCCGCACCTGGAGGAAAGGACTTCCTGCAAGCGTACAACTGTCAGGCGGTGGTGGACAGCGCTCACCAGGTGATCGTGGCGGCGCGGGCCACCAACCAGACTTCGGATAAGCAACAAGCTGCGGCGATGATGGAGGAGACCATCGACAACGTCGGTGCAGTCCCCAGGGAAGTATCCGCCGATGCTGGCTATTACTCGGCAAAGGCAGTCGACGAGCTCTATGCTCTGGGCGTGGACCCGTTCGTCGCGCCGGAGCAGACCCGCCACGGCCGGGTTGTGCCACCCGCGCCCCGAGGTCGCATACCCAGCCATCTGTCTCCCAGGGACCGGATGCGACGGAAGTTACAGACCAAGCGGGGTCGGCAGCGCTACGCTTTGCGGATGCAAACTGTGGAGCCGGTATTCGGCCAGATCAAGCAGGGCCGGGGATTCCGGCAGTTCCTGCTGCGGGGACTGGAGAAGGTGAACGGCGAATGGTCGCTGATCTGCACCGGCCACAACCTGCTCAAACTGTTCCGCTTTGGGGTCAATCTGCACAGGAAAGCACGGGCCGATGGGCCAGCCCAACGCATCAGGAACTTTGCCGAGGTAGTGAGCACGGCGCTATTCGCAAAGCTATCTGGGGGCCAGCTGGGGCAACCGGCAAAATTAGTTGTCGCGATCCATTGGCGCTGACCCGCAAGCACCGCTAGATAATCCTCGGACGGGCTGCTAGGGCATGAGGCTCCCGAGGGCATCCCGCAACGGGAGACAACGCCACAGAGGCGGCTTCGGGGTATGCTTCCGCGGATGGGCGCATTCTGGCCCCTAAGCTGCTCCCCTCCAAGATGTCATCGCTTGAGGGGTGCACCAAGTCGATTTGGGGTCATTCGGGAGTGCCAGATAGGCTCATTTCATGACCTCAGAAGCTCACTCTCGGAGCAGTGGGAGGGGGTCACGAAATGAGCCTAATGGGAGAGGTGAGAGTCTATTGGAACCCTTTGCCTTTTTGTTGCGTCAAAATAAGTAAGGGCACAGAGGTATCAGGAATTCCTGTTTACTTCGGTGGTAAGGAAAAGCCAAAGACGTCTAAGCCCGAATCCACCGAAGGACACGGATGGACGGCGTGAGGACAGCGGAAGGGGGTGGGTGAGGGAGCTACAGGGGAGATGGCCTGGGGTCTTGGGGTAGATGGGAGGCCGGCGGACGGTCTTCAGTCGCCGCACAGGGCCCCTAAGGCCCTATGCGGGAGTTGCGATGCGCGGGATGGCGAGAGGATACGCAGCAGGGGACTCTCGCGACCGGGGTGGCGCGAGATTGCGGGGACGTTGGGTCAGTTGCAGGCTGGCCGTCAGGCCGGGAACGGAATGGCTTGCAGCCGGGCCAAGGCGCGACTGAACTGGGTTTCCCAAGGCCAGCGCCGGGGGAGATGCAAAGTGAGGCGGCGCGCCGAGCGGGTGATCCGTCCCACCAGAGCGAAGACCCGCCGCCTGAGGGTCTTGGTGATCACGGTCCGCTCGCCCAGACCAATCCGCGCCGTCCAGCGGGCCAGGTTATGCGCCATCACCTGGACCGCCAGCCAGGCGCCGTTGGCGGCGAAGCGCGCCGACGGCATGTGGTTCAGCCCGACGCCGTACTTGAGGTCGCGTATGGCGTTCTCGACCTCGGCGTGGCGGCGATGATCGGCCTCCAGTTCCAGCGTCTCCCCATCGCGGTCGGTGATGAAGGCGTGATAGCTGTATCTGGCGAAGAGGGCGAGCTGGGAACCGGGCGTCGGCTTCACCCGCCGGACAATGAGCCGCACCGGCGCGGAGTCCGGCTTGGTCTGGAACGGGGTGTAAGTCGTCTCGGCGACATCGGCGGCACCGTCCATCCAGTAGGGAATGGGAGTCCAGTCCTCCTCTGGTATCGCCTCGATCAGGTCCCGCAGGCTGGCGCGCTGGCGGATGGTGATAGAGAAGCGGACATCCATTTCCCGGCAGGCGGCAACGACAGTGTGGGCGTAGAAGCCGCTGTCGGCCCGCACCGTGAGTTGTCCCCTGGCCCCGCCGTAGCGCACCCGCCCCACCGTCTCACGCAGGAAGTGGGCGGCGCCACGGGCGGTGTTGGCCCGGCCCTCGCGCAGCCGGGACATCAGCACTTCGCCGGTGCCGGCGGCAATGGCCAGCAGTGGGTGATAGCCGCGGGCGCCGGTATAGCCGTGGTGGCGCGCTCCCTCCTTGGCCAGTCCATAGGTCTCGCAGATGGTCGAGTCCAGGTCGATGGTCAGGGGCGAGTCGCCGGGTCCGGCCCCAGCGGCCCAGGCCCGGGCCAACAACTGGCGGCTCACGCGGTCGAGTTGACGGACATGCCCCCACCGGAAGCTGCGCAGGAAGGTCCCCAGGGTGGATGGCGCCTTGACCACGCAGCCTAGAACACCGACCGTCCCACCAGCGCGCAGCGCATCGGCGTCGTCGATGCAGTCGCCGCCTGCCAGCGCGGAAGCGACCAGCGTCAGCATCTTGTCCCCAGTGTTCGCCCGTCCCGGCGCTCCGCCGAGGTCAAGGTGATGGTCGACGAGTTCCCGCAGGCCCAGGTGCCGGGCTAGGGTGGCCGGCAGGAGCAGGCCGGCATTGGCCACCAGGCGATGGTCGTCAAAGAGGATGCGGATACGGTCGGGTTTGTTCTGTGGCAGCATCTATTGGGTGCTCCTTGTTTCCGGGCGGGTTTCTGTTCCAAAACCATTATCCCAGATTCAGAGGAGCACCCTCTGCCTTCTTCAAGGGCTGTCCCCAAGGACGTCCTTCGGTGGATTCGGGCTAAGCGGCAGAACTATGCAAGCGATAGCCAGTCCAAGACTTAACTTTAACGGCCGGTGGTGCTTGACCCTTGAAGGGTCGGCTGGCGCGTTTCCGCATATGACCGCAACTAGCTATCCAGTCCTGCTAAAAGGGTTGATCTGCAAAGTCCTAAGCCTGTCGCCGGTGCTAATGGTCCTGGCGTTCTCTCTTCTGCTGACTGCGATCCTCCTCTACTTCCAGGGGCCCTTAAGCCGCCTTGGAGAGTGGGGCTACGTGGGGGCCTTCATCACCCAGATGATTGGTAGCGCCACGGTTCTCCTTCCTACACCTAGCCAGGGTTATATCCTGGCCATGGCGGTCACTCTGAACCCGCTGGTTCTAGGACTGATAGGAGGTATCGGCGCCGCCCTGGGTGAGCTGACCGGGTACTATCTGGGCGCCCGAGGCCGCCGTGCCCTACAGGGGGGCCGCCTCTACCAGCGTCTGGAGGCTATGCCTAGGCGGTGGACCGGGGCTGCCCTTTTCTCCTTCGCCCTCCTGCCAGTACCCTTTGATGTGGCTGGCCTATGGGCTGGCGCAGTCCGCTTTCCCATCTCTCGCTTCCTCCTCTACGTCGCGGTGGGCAAGGCCTTCAACATAACGGTAATTGCACTGGTGGCCCATTACGGCATCTCCTGGCTACTCAAAGTCTCCGCCTAGACCTGGCTGACAGACTAAAGGGGTAGCCTCGCGTAGATATCGTACCCGTCAGCCCAAAGAAGGGCAGGCTCTGGTAGTACCGATGGCGGATGGTGGCATCGGTAAAATGGCGGAACGGGTCTATCCGCCTTTTGTTGTAGATAAATCAGTCAGTAGGGGGGTGACAAGGGGACACAGATAGATGTAAAGTATGGGCGCTAAATCTCTCATGGCAAGGGGGGCGGGCCATGAAGCGTAAGTCGGCAACTGGGGAGCCGATAGCAATAGGGAAACCTGCCTTAAGTTCAGCCATTCTATTGGCTGTCGGTGGCCTGGTTTTCCTATTATTTGTGGAATCTCAGCAGTCTTTCACGGAGATGGACCTAGAGGTTGCCAGATTGGTCCGCTCCTTGAGCGTCCCCGGCTTCTACACGCTATTTAACTTCGTCAACATCTTTACCGCCTCTCCTATAACAATAGCTCTGTGGATACTGGCCATGGGCTTCTTCACCCTACGGGGTCGACCTTTAGAGGCTATCGCCGTCTTCCTTATCAGCGGCCTCTGGATCGGTGACAACCTGCTTGGCTGGATGATGGACAGGCCCAGCTCCTCCCCGGAGTTAATTCCAGTGGTCGCCTTCTACGCCCTGCTGACCTTCTTGACCCTGAACAATGTGCGGGGAGGCCGTCTACGGGTGGTGGTCCCGGTGGTGTCTATCTTTATGATTGGTCTGATACCCCTAGCCCGCGTCTATTTCTCGGCCCACTGGCCCAGCGACGTGTTGAGTAGCTACATCCTGGTCTTCATAGGAGTCGCTGCAATCCTCTGGGTGTACACCGGCGTTAAGAACGACCGACTTCGCCCGCCGGGGTTCTGGAGGAAGAAGCCCGAACCCGAGGTTCTTGACGGTAGGAGGGTGGCACGGTCCATCGCCAGCACAGTCTATCTGGACCCGCAGGCGGGAACGGCCACCAAGGAGTACAAACCACCCTGGCCCATTCGGGCCCTCTACTGGCTGGCCTTCCAGGCGCCCTTTCCCTATCAGGGCCGCAAAGAGGCACTGCAGGCGGCAATGGCCAACCGTATGATCGCTGGCCTGCTGACCAGGCATCAGTTCAGTTACGAAATGGTGGCGCCGGCCAGGGAGATCCTTAACGGTGGGGACAACTATCGCTTCGTCACCGAGTTCGTCCCCGGAGACGCACCAAAATCCAACAGGGAGATAGAAAGTACGCTGTCCGAGTTGTACACCTACTTCCAGGAGGTGGGATTGCCGACCTGGCAGATCTCTACGGGCAACCCCCACGCCTACTCCAATTTCATTCACGATCCGGAAGGAAACCTGAGGCTGATTGACCTGGAATCGGCAATAGTATCCTTTAGCGCCCCATGGAAGCAGATGCGGGCCTCCCTGAGAGATGGCAACTTCCCTATTTTTGACGACGTGGATTTTGTGCGGCTCCATGCCTATGTTGAAGAGCACGCTGAGGAGCTGACGGGGACTCTGGGCCATGTGGGGCTGGTGGAGCTGGAGCAGGCTATCAACAGCTCCAAGGTCTCTACCAGGGAGTGGAAGGATGCTGAGCCCCGGATCTGGGGAAGGCTGGCCAGCCGAATCTACCGGCTAATAGCGCGTCTCACCATTCCACGGTCCCGGACGACTATGGCCCTCTGGTCGGCAGATGATGCGAGCCACAACGGGGTCGCCTTCGGTGCAAGCCGTCATGGAGCAGAGGATTTGAGCGGGCGTGAACCCTCTCTGAGACGTGGCGCGCGGGCGAAACTTGGTGGGCCCTATATTTACTCGGATGGCGGACTAGAGAACCTCTAGCTCTTGCGGCGACCAAGCCGCCCGGCCCTGAAATCCCTTCGCGGTGTTCCTAACGTTGTCCCCAGCCCATTCACGACTCTGAGCTAAGTGTGAATACGGGTCCTTCAACACCTCAAACATCGTCGAACCCCAGTTACACCTTGAGGAGATGTCATCGTGGAGCCCTATGAGTTGACAGTATCAGAGGCGTCGGCCAAGCTAGCCAGCAGGGAGCTGTCCCCAGTGGCTCTCATGGAGTCTCTGCTGGTACGTATCGAGAAACTGGAGCCATCGTTGAAGGCTTGGGTGACCCTGGACCCGGAGACGGCCCTACAGGCCGCCAGGTGGTGTGAGGCGACTCTTGGCGTAAACCTCTCTCCGCCGGTAGGGTAGAGGGGACGGTCCCCCTCTCTGACTCTCCCCGGCCATGCACAAAAAGTCCAACGCTTCTATCCCACCCACCCGGAGGTTTTATCCAAAGGGGGACACCCCCCTTCGGCTTCGCTCAGGGCAGGCTCTTGAACCCCTGACAGGAAACCCAGGTTCCCTGTACCCTCCGAGGGTTTTTGTGCAAAACTGACTCTCCCCCATGAGGGGGAGAGGAGGCCTCACTGGTCGATCAGTTGGATTCTCCGCACGTGGCGTCCGCCCTCGAAGGGAGTTTTGAGCCATACGTCCACGATCTCCAGGGCCGTCTCCAGGGGCATCATGCGCTGCCCCAAGGACAAAAGATTGGCGTCGTTGTGCTCCCTGGCCAGTCGGGCCGACTCCACGTTCCAGCATAGGGCGCAGCGTATTCCGGGCACCCTGTTGGCTACCATGGCCTCGCCGTTGCCCGAGCCACCCAGGACGATGCCGCGGTCGTGCTCGCCTCTGGCTACGGCTTCGGCCACGGGCCGAATGAAGACCGGGTAGTCCACCGACTCCTCTGAGTGGGCGCCGTAATCCTGGACCTCATGTCCGGCCCCTTCAAGGAACTGCTTGACCTGCTCCTTGTAGGCGTATCCGGCATGGTCCGAGCCGATGGCTATTCTCATGGGTCTCCTCTCTGCCAGGATGAATTCTTCGTCGCGACTCAGGACGACGTTTGTCCTGTCCTTTACATATGGCTTTCCCGATGAGAGTATAAAGCACACGCCCCTTGTATGCAGCCCCAGGTTACGGGTCTAGTGGGGAATGCATCCACTTCGCCCGATTTTTTGCAGGAGGTGGCCCCACATGGCGCTGATGCTGACCGATGAGGAGATCAGAGAGGCCGTAAGCATGGACGCGATGATCGACGCGGTGGAGGAGATGCACCGCCACTTCGCCATTGGGGAGGCCTTCAATGTGGAGCGGCGGAGTGTCGTTGTTGGTGAGGGCGCCTTGGCGATTATGGGCGGCGGACTAGCTTACAAAGGGTTGTTCGGGGCCAAGACCTATACGACCTTTGGCGGCCGTCAGCAATATCACGTTACCCTGTACGATGCCGACTCCGGCAGGCTGTTGGCCTTCATACATGCCAACCAGTTGGGGGCGCTGCGTACGGGGGCTACCACTGGCGTGGCGATAAGACACCTGGCCAACCCTGATGCAAGGGTTCTGGGCATGATAGGCACCGGTTATCAGGCAGAGACACAGGTATTGGCAGCGTCTCGGACTCGTGCTCTTGACGAGATAAAGGTCTTCAGTCGCAGACCCGAACCTAGGGTGTCCTTCGCTGAGAGGATGTCGGCGGTCCTGGGAAGGGAAGTCGCCGCCGTGGGAAGCAGCAGAGAGGCGGTAGAGGGCAACGATATTGTGGTCTGCCTGACCACTACCAAGGAGCCAGTGCTGGACGGCGCCTGGCTTAAGGATGGTGCACTACTGGTGAGCGCCGGCCCGGTAACCCTGGACGCTCGAGAGGTGGATGAGACATCTATAAGGCGGTCCTCCAAGATAGTTGTGGACTCTCTGGAGCAGGCGCCCTACGAGGCGGGTGAGCTGGTGGCGGCGGTGGATAAGGGCATCATCAGGTGGGAGCAGGTAGTGGAGTTGAGCAACATTGTGGCCGGCCTGGGCTCGGGCAGACGAAGCCCCAGCGAAAACATCTACGTGAAACACTTCGGCATCGGCGTGGTGGATATAGCCGCTGCAAAGCTTGCCTATGACCAAGCCAGGGAGCGGGGCATAGGGCTGGAGGTCGATATCTAGCAGGTGATTCGAGCGGCCGCCCGACGTTGCCAGGCTGGTGGCCATTGCCAGCCATTACCGGAATCAGGTGTTCTGGAGATGCCGCTGCATAGCCGTCAACTCATCCACCGGGATGTGGCAGTAGATGAGGTGCTTAGGCGAGTCAGGCCCGGTGCGGGCGGGAGGAGGGGTTTCGTCGCAGATGGACCCTATCTTACGGGGGCAACGTCCAGCGAAGAAGCAACCTTTGAAGGCTTCGCGGAGGGTCGGCACCGCGCCCTCAAGCCGGATTTGTGATGGTGGAGCGTCCGGATCCGGTATGGGTGCCGCCGAGAGGAGGGCCTCTGTATAGGGATGCGACGGTGTGTTCAACACGGCTTCGGCGGGTCCCGATTCGGCCACATGCCCCGCGTAGAGGACCAGGATATCATCGGAGATGTAGCGCACGACGCCCAGGTCATGGGTTATAAAGATGTAGGAGGTGCCAGCCTCGTGTTGATGCTCTTGCAGCAGATTAAGCACCTGGGCCTGTACGGAGACATCCAAGGCTGAGACCGCTTCGTCGGCGATGATGAGGTCGGGGCTGGCGGCGAATGCGCTAGCCAGGGCCACCCGTTGCTGCTCTCCGCCGCTCAGTTCACTGGGCAAACGTTTCAAATACTCTGGGTTCAGCCCTACGGCCTGCATTAGCTCCACGGCGCGTTCATCACTCTGACGACGTCCCAGCCGGCCGAACTTCTGCAACGCCCTCAATATCGCGTGGCTTACAGAAAGCTTTGGATTCAGGGAAGATGTTGGGTTCTGAAAGACCATTCTCAGCGCACTCCGCTGCTCTCTAGTCCGCTCCTCCACTTTGGGTATGAGTTCCTCGCCCCGCAGCCGTACCTCGCCGCTGTTCCACGGGGTCAGGCCGGCCATCCCTCGAGCGATGGTGGACTTGCCTGAGCCGCTTTCACCCACGATGCCCAGGGTCTGACCAGCCCCGACATCAAAGTCGATGTCCACGACCGCCCGTACAGGTTGCCCCACTTTCGGACCGAAGAAGAGGTATTTACGGTGCGGAGTTCCGTAGAACTGCCGAAGGCCTCTGGCGCTAAGAACCGGTTCGGCGCCGCTATCGCGCTGCTCCTCCTCTAGCGCCTCCGCCTTGCCCCAGATTCCCGGACTGGCAGCACCCCAGAAGAAGCAGCGGGATTGGTGGCCGTCTCCGACATCGAACATGCTGGGCGCCTGGGTGCGACAGGAATCCTGCGCTATCGGGCACCGGGGGGCAAACAGGCAGGCTTCAGCGCTTATTTCCGCGGCGGCATAGACGGCACCAGGGATGTTGCGGAGTTTGGTGACCGTCTCGCCACCCGTGGGCGGCTGAGGAATGCAGGAGAGCAGTCCATGAGTGTAGGGATGGCGTGGGTTATGGAATAGCTCCTGCACCGACGCATGCTCTATGGTCTGGCCAGCGTACATCACGGCCACTTCATCGGCGACGCGAGCAATAACTCCAAGATTATGGCTAACGTAGAGGATACCGGCGTTAACGCGCTGCTTCAGGTCCACCACCAGGTCCAGAATGGTCGCCTCCGTGGTAACGTCCAGACCCGTGGTGGGCTCGTCCATAATGAGCAGGTCGGGGTCGCATGCCAGCGCCATGGCGATGACCACCCGCTGCTGCTGCCCGCCGCTAAGCTGGTGGGGATACCGACTGCCGATGGTGTCCGGGTCGGAAAGGCGGACGCTGTCGAAGAGCTCCACCATCCGCTCCCTGGCCTGCTGTGAATTGAAGCCGAGATGCCTGATCAGAACCTCTTCCACCTGAGGCCCAACCCGCATCGAGGGGTTCAGGGATGTCACTGGGTCCTGGTATACCATGGCGATGCGGTTGCCCCGCAACTCACGCAGCTCGGACGGCGACATCTGGGCTACCTCGTTGCCCTCAAAGCGAATCGATCCACTCACCCGCGCAGTGCCGGGAAGGTATCCCATCATGGCGAAGGCAACGGTGGATTTTCCGCTTCCCGACTCGCCGACCAGGCCCAGGACTTCACCTCGACGGACCTCCAGAGAGGCATCACGCACCGCGCGGAATCCGCCCCGGGGCGTATAGAAGGTGACCGCTAGGCTGTCCACCTCCATAAGCGTCGCGCCGTTGTTTTGCTGGTCGTTCATGTCTTTTTTACCCCTCGCGGCAACCCGCGGGCCTGCCTTATGCCATCCGCCAGGAGATTGACCCCTATTATGAGGACCGCCACGGAGATGGCCGGAGCCAGGGCGACCAAGGGGTGGTCCACGATAAACCCCCGGCTCTCGGCGATCATCCGACCCCAATCGGGGGATGGCGGTTGGACCCCAAGGCCAAGGAAACCCAAGGATGAAGCCAGAAGGACTGCGTAGCTCAGACGCACGGAGGCTTCCACCGCGAGGACCGGCATAATGTTGGGCAGGATTTCTCTGAATATGATGTAAGGCGCATTCTCTCCTCGCAGACGCGCGCTCTGGACAAACTCCAGCTCCTTGAGGGCCAGGGTGGAGCTACGTACTACCCGCGAAACGCCCGGCGTGAAGACGATTCCAATTGTCATAATGATGTTCCACGAGCTGCCTCCAAGGGTGGTCAGCACAAGGAGGGCCAGCAGTAGTGATGGGAAGGACAATAGCCCATCCATTACACGCATTACCACTTCGTCTGTCTTGCCACCCGTATATCCGCTGCTCATACCCACGATAGTGCCCATGGTAAGACCCAAGAGAGCGCCAACGAAGGAGACGAACATGATTGAACGCGCGCCGGTCATCAGCCGGCTTAAAATGTCACGACCGAACTCGTCAGTGCCGAGCCAGAACCGCGATGACGGCGCTTCGAGCTGACGTATTTGCGGTATCTCAACGTCAAGGTCAACATATTGAAAATCCGTGGCGGAGTAGGGCGCCAGCCACGCGCCGAAGAATGCCAGGATAAGGAAGAACAGCACAATCGGCAGCCCAATACGCCCCGACGTTGTGCGTAGGGCCATTTTTAGTTCGTACAGGACTTTTCGCGCTGTGGCGGCGCCCAGTCTGCCGCCGGTGCGAAGCACGACCGTTCCAAACCCGCCCGTGTAGCCTCGTGACGCGATCATGCGTATCTGATCCTTGGATTGAGGACTGCGTAGCTCAAGTCCGTCAGCAGGTTGCTGAAGGCATAGATTGCAGCAATAAGCAGCGTCACGGACTGCAACAGCGGGACATCCCGGGTATTTATTGAGATCAAAACCAACCTTCCAATTCCGGGATACGCGAAGACGCTCTCCACAATGATGAGCCCTCCGAACATCCACCCAATGTTGGCGCCGATCACGCTGATGGTAGGCAGCATTGCGTTGGGGAGCACGTGGCGAAAAAGGACTCGCCGCATTGGCAGGCCTTTGAGGATGGCGGTGCGCACGTAGTTAGACTCCATGACCTCGATGACGTTGGCTCGAGTCATACGCATGATGTAGGCGAACAGGACGCCGGTTAGAGTAAGAGCCGGCAATACCAGGATCTTGGGAGTTGTCAAAGGACTGGTGCCTGGGAGAATGATGCTGGAAGAGGGCAGAATCTGAAAGGTGGAAGAGAAAATGACAATCAGCAGGACCCCAGTGACGAACTCCGGCAGCGAGATGGCCGCGAGGCTTCCAATGCTCACGAAACGGTCGCCCCACGAGTCCTTTCGTACGCCGGCCCATATCCCCACTAGCACCGCCGTGGGGACGGCCATCAGAAAGGCGAATACCGCAAGGATGGCCGAGTTTTTCAGCCTGGGCTTCACTACGTCGGTGACGGGCCTTTTCTGAACGTAGGAATCACCCAGGTCGCCCTGGACCGCATTGCCCACCCAGTCCAGGTACCGTTCGGTGGCAGGCCGGTCAAGGCCCAGGTTCTTCCGCACAGCCGCCAGATTTTCCTCCGTTGCTCCCTGACGCAGGATCATCTTGGCGACATCGCCTGGCAGGATCTCCGTGACGGTGAAGATGGCCAGGGAGACCACCAGTAGAGTAACGGCTATTAGACCCAGTCGCATTATGATGAAACGTGGCATAAAATAACCAACTTAGAGCGAGGCAAAAAGCTAGCCCTCACAGGGAGGGGCAACGCCCCATTATAGGACACCTCCCTGTGAGGGCTGCCTAAAGCGTTATTAACTCTCCAAATAGGCTTTCATGAAGTATGGCCAGTTGTTGGGGTGGGCCTCTACCTCTCTGACGTTGTTGCGCAGGCCCATGAATATGGGCCGGAACACTGGGACAATACGGCCGTAATCCTCTCTTACCATGAGCTGAAGTTCAGCGTATTTCGCCTGGCGCCCTTCCAGACTGGCCTGAGCTCGAGCTTCGGCGAGTAGAGCGTCGACAGCTGGGTTCTTGATGAAGGACTCGTTCCAAGCCGCGTCGGAGTGGTACACAATGCTGAAGGCCTGGTCCGGGTTGCGGCCGTTCCAGGCAACGGCGGTAAAGGGCTCCGTCAGCCAGATATCGGCCCAGTACTTGTCCTCAGGCTGCTGTATTACGTTGACCTTGACGCCTCCGGCAACCGCCGACTCCTTGAACGCCACGGCCAATTCCACCATCCCCGGCCCTATGGTGCTGGTGTGAAGGTCGATCTCCAGCCCCTTGGGGTAACCGGCCTCCGCCAGCAGCGCCTTGGCCGCCGCTGGGTCGTAGGGAGTTTGCGTCTGGGACTGGTCATAGTAGGGACTATTGGGCGGAATGGGGTGGTCGTTGCCGATGAGGCCCCGTCCAAAGAGGGCCACCTGACGGATAGCCTCCCGATCCGTCAGAAGGGTAAGGGCCTTCCGCACGCCTATATCATCGAAAGGCGTCTGCCTTGAGTCCATAGCAAAATTGATGTAGGCCGCACTGCCCGTCTCCGATACCCTGGTGTCGGGATGGGACTCAACGCCTTCGACGAAGGCGACTTCCATAGTCCCTACTACGTGGACCGAGCCACCCTTGAGGGCTTCGACACGGGTCTCGGGCTCAGGGATGTAGAAGAAAACCATGCCTTCCAACTCGACGATGTCGGCATCAAAGTAGTCGGGGTTGCGCGTGTATTCCACGCGCTCGCCTGCTACGTAATTGGATATGGTGAAGGCGCCCGTTCCGAACTCGGCGTTGGCCAACTGGGCCTCAGGAATGTCGGAGGGGAGTATCTTCCCCTGGTATAAGGACAGCGTATCATCAAAGAAGGAGTTGGGGCCGTCCAGGTCGAAGCGGACAGTGCGATCATCAACTGCGACAATATCTATAATGTTGGCTAGAGCGCCAGAAGCCCCTGATCCGACATCGGGGTCAATCAACCGCTTGAAACTGTAAACTACGTCCTCCGCCTTCAGCTCTTTGCCGTGATGGAACTTGACGCCCTTTCTCAGATTGAAGGTATAGGACGACAAGTCACTGCTAGCCTCCCAGGTTTCGGCCAACATGGGCTTCAGGATTCCGTCGTGTTTACGCCATACCAGGCCGTCGTAGGCGTGAAGGGTAGTCGCCACGTCAGCGGTGCTCAAGTGGAAGGCCGGGTCCAGGCCGTTGGTATCCTGCTGCAGCGCAACGTTTAAGGTGCCGCCGCTTTTGTCGTCGTCACCGCCACAGGCAATGCCGAATAGGCCAACCGCCAGAATGGCCACCGCCAGGTACAGTAACGTACGTCTCCAAGTCTGTATCACTATCATCGTTCCCCCTATTCTTTTTTAGGGTGGGCCAGCTAGGCTCTCCCTTGCTGAGGCTGAAACATCGGCTGGATCTGCCAGCGCCAAACATGGGTCGGCAGTGGTATGTGGCGCTGAAAGAGTGGCCCCATCGAGGATGGTGGGGTTTATGGCCTAGGCTGCATTAAGGAATGACTTCCTTATCTGGCTGTTGAGGATCTGGCTGTTGAGGCAGCAGTCGGTCAAAAATGTTTTATCGGCCCTATTGTTAACACGGTACGCCCTATGTGTCAAGCGCTGCCGAGGTCGGTTAATCGGAAAACTGCCTGCTATAACCCTGGTCAAAAGCCACCCCCAAGAACATAGGCCACCGAGACTGTTATCGGCATCTGAAGCTCACATGGGCACTGACATAGCAATCCATAAACATTTTTTCCGGAAAACCTATCTGGTTCTGACAAATACCTTCATCAATGCCATCACCCCTTTCTGGCTGGACCAGGGTCAGATGCCAGGATACCCGGTCGCAACAAGATAACGATTGAATACGTACGTGAAGCACATTGGGATTTGCGTTGTGGATATCGCGGGCGCAGAACTCGCTTATGACAAGGCCGAAGAGGGGGACTTAGGGATGGAGGTTAGAAGCTAGCGCAGAGTTCTGCCTAAATTGACCTTGGTGGAGATAGGGGGGCTCGAACCCCCAACCTCGGCGGGGGACGTTCCGGTCCTTTAGTCTTCCCCTTCCGCCGCAGAGCAGGTGGACTGAATGCATGCAGAGGGGCGCTACGTGGACTGCAACGGCTTCGTCAACATCCACGACATCACAGGGGCCGTACGCGACTTGGGCGAAGGCAGCGCCCAACCATGGGTTGTACTTGCTGGATGTGCCCTGCCCTATTCGATTACTTCAGGGACGCACCCAGGAAGCTGTACGTGGCCGCAGCCCCCCTGGTATGAGGGCATGTCCGGTTATCATCCTTTGAGCTCATACAGCACATCAACGCGGGCATCTGCGCCGGCGGTGCTTGTAGCAACTTCATCTCCATCGGAGTCCGTTGCACCAAAGTCATCCCTTTGATAGACTTCGCACACTCATAACCTGAACCCTATGAGAACTACCAGGCAGTAGAAAGAGAGGTGGGCAATGACATTGGCGCTGTCTCACGGTGGCACCACCATGTATTCTTCTGAGGAACCGTCCACAGAGGTGCTCGTGGGCACCTTGCGAGGCGTCGCGATCCTTGAACACACGGCCCAGGGCTGGTCTGTAACCCACGAGGCTTTGGAAGACTTCCACATTCAAGCTCTTGCCTTTGAAGAGGATAGCGGCCTCTGGATTGCGGGAGGCTACAACGTTGCCGGAGTCCACGTCAGTGCGGACGGCGGGCGGACATGGGAGCAGCGCAACGAAGGGTTGAAGCAGACCAACGTCTACAGCCTGGCCACGGCTAAGGTCAACGGACGCGCACGGCTATTCGCCGGCACCGAGCCGGTTCACTTATTCTACAGCGATGACTTGGGCGCTAGTTGGATCGAGTTTTCCAGCCTACGTTCAGTCCCATCGGTTCCCGAATGGCGGTTCGCCACCCGGCTCTTTGGCGGCCATGCCAAGCACATTAACTTCGATCCATATGACTCAAATGTCATCTACGTCAGCGTTGAACAGGGCGCACTTCTGAAGAGCTCCGACGCCGGCCAGACTTGGGAAGAGCTTCCCGTTGCTCACCCGGACCTCCACCGAACCGTCATCGATCCCCGGAACCCCAAGCGTATCTTCGCGCCGGGCGGAATCGGGCTGTTCGTTACGTCGGACGGTGGCCAGACCTGGGAGCATTGGATGACAAGGGAGCACGAGGTCGGTGGTTACCCCGATCAACTGGTGTTTCAGCCCAGCAATCCCGATGTGATGTTCATAGCAGCGTCCCACACCGGTCCCCGGTCATGGAGGCGTACTGGTACTGCAGACGCCAAAATCGCCCGTAGCGTCGATGGGGGACGTACTTGGGACATACTACGAAACGTGTACCCTCAAGAGCTGCACGGGAACATCGAGGCTATGTGCTTGGAGGAGGCCAGCGGGACCGTCTCACTGTTCGCCGGAACAACTGACGGCGAGGTTCTCTGGAGCCCCGACGGAGGTGACAACTGGTCGACCATCGTGACCGGCCTGGCACCGATTTCCAAGGGGATTCACGCCGCTATGCTCGCCGGATTGATCGCCGTCTAGGAAGACAGGCCTCGCTACCTCTTTCACTACCCCTCCAAAGGGAGGCGCGGTATGAAATACAGATACTTGGGCGGGTCAGGTCTTCAAGTATCAGCCGAGGGTCTGGAGGGTCCAGGGGAAGGCCGGGCACGTGTAGCTCGCCCGCCGAAACGAGACTGGTGACTCCTCAGTGCAGATAGGACGTCATCCAGCCTACGCTGCTCTGGATGGGCGTGAAATCTCCAAAGGTTGGGTGCACGTGGGTGTCGATTAGCCCTGGTACGCCTGTGAGACCATTGGCATTAATGACTGTCTCGGCGTTGGTGCGGGGCGAGTCGATCTCGCGAAAGAGGCCATCCTCAATGTATATTGAACTGGCCTGACGCAGGGGCTGCTTCTAGTTGCCAGTGACCACAGCGCCGAGATTGGTAATTAGCAAGGAGGACACGCTCTCCTCTTCGTCTAGTTGGCTCTCCTGGTAGCTGGATTCTCCTTACCTGGCCTAGGGGGAGACATCGTGCTTTTTCCAGAGGGCGCACCATATTTTTTCAGAGGTCAGCGGAATGTCGATACGACCCAGATGAGTGGTAGATAACGCGTCTGCTATCGCATTGGCTACAGCCGCAGGAGAGGCTACTGCGGGCATCTCCCCGATGCCCTTGAAACCCAAAGGGGTGGTGGGTGAAGGGGTCTCCAGGTTGCCTATCACAATTTCTGGCACATCTTCCGCGATAAGTACGGAATAGTCCATAAGGCTGCCGGTCAAGGGCTGGCCTTCCGGTCCGTACAACATGACTTCAGACAGCGCCTCCCCTACCCCCTGGGTTATCCCTCCGTGAATCTGGCCCTCAAAGATCATAGGATTGACAACGCGACCGGAATCGTGAACTGCCGCGTACTTCAGGAATTTTACCTCACCCGTGTCCCGGTCTATCTGGACCACTACCACGTGGGCAGCGAAAGCATAGGGAGTGGCCTGCAAAGCGAAATCGGCGCGGAACTCCAGCCCCGCCTCAATGCCTGCTGGCAGCAGGTCCGGTCTTTGGGCGGCGGCTACCTCTGACAAAGCCACCGCCTGTTCTGGGTCTCTCCTGTTAAAGGCCTTACCGTCCAGGAGCATGACATCTTCTGTCGAACAATTTAGCAGGTGCGCTGCTATCTGGGACACCTTTTTGCGGGCCTTCTGTAGGCCGAGGTACACGGCCGAGCCACCGACCGAGAGGCCGCGACTCCCAGCGGTGCCTTGTCCAGACGGGAGCATATTCGTGTCTCCGTGGAGGACCTGTACATCTTCAGGTCTCACCCCCAGCTCATCAGCAGCAATCTGGGCAAAGGAGGTCTCCGTGCCCTGTCCATGGGGTGACACCTCAGTGTAGATTTTGACTTTTCCTGTACGCTCCACCTTTATGAGGGCATTGCTTTCCCCCGTCTCGCCCACGTTGCTGGATGACTTCACCACGGTGGCCACCCCCACCCCGATCAGCGGCCCACTGGAACCGCTTTCTTGCTGGGTACGGCGCCAGCTATAATACTGGCCCAACTCCAACGCTCTCTCGAAGGCAAGAACAAAGTCCCCCGAGTCGTAGGTAAGGCCTGTGGCGGTAGTATATGGGAAGGCCTCAGCCGGTATGAAGTTGTGTCTTCTCACTTCTACGGGGTCCATGCCAAGCTCTCTTGCGATGAGGTCAACGGTACGCTCCAAAAAGACTGCGCCCTCAGGGGCCCCAGCGCCACGGTAGGGCCCCGCAGGCGGCTTATTTGTGAGCACTCCCAAGCTTTCTAACTCCATGGCGGGAATGGCATAAGGTCCGTTAACCCGGCGGGCAATCCCCACATGCTTCATAGAGGTAGAGGCCATATTATATGCGCCCAGGTCTGCAACAATGTGGAAGCGCATGCCAAGGATGGTGCCATCCCTCTTCACCGCGGCTTCAACGTCGGCGGCGTAGCCCCTGCCGTGGTAGCACACCAGATTTTCCATGCGGTCTTCGATCCACTTGATGGTTCGTCCCAGGGCAATAGACAGGTAGCTTATGGCGATCTCCTCGGGCCAAGCCTCACCTTTCTGGCCGAAACCACCGCCGACATCCTGGGCTATGACCCGGATATCCCTTGGCGGCCGAGTAAGCAGCCTCTTCAGAGAGCTCTTCACTCGATAAGGCTTCTGGGTTGAGGTCCATAGAGTCAAGACCTGCTCTTCTGGATGGTAGTGGGCAACGAGACCACGGGTCTCCATGGGCATAGCCGAAAGGCGCGGCACATCGTACCTTTCCCGTATGATGAGATCAGCCTGGTCGAAGGCCGCCTGCACATCACCCGTTTCTTCATGAAAGCGCATGGTCACATTTGTGCCCAAGGTCTCATGAATGGGCATGCTCTTCTCGTTGGCTGCTTCAAAGGGGTCTAGGATGGGAGGAAGAGGTTGACAATCAAGTCGTATCAAGTCCAGGGCATCCCTGGCGATGTAACGGTCATGAGCTACCACCACGGCAACTGGCTGGCCCACATAGCATACTTTCTCCCTCGCCAGGACAGGGTGGTCTAAAGCCGCAATATGCTTTACGCCCTCACGGTCTGGAGGGGGGATGTCCTTCACCACGCCGGCTATGTCCTCTGCAGTAAGCACGGCCACCACACCTGGCATGCTGCGAGCCCCAGAAACGTCTAAGGACACGATGCGAGCGTGAGCATCGACACTTCGTAGCACGGCGGCGTGTAACATGCCAGGCAGTTTGATATCGTCTACGAAAGAACCTTGACCCCTGAGAAGCGGACCATCTTCGAAACGCTTTAAAGACTTACCCGTGTAGGGGGCCATCGCCCCTCCTAGCAAAAAATCGATGTGAGGTACGAGATGAGATGGCTTTGGGTCGCGCCGGGGGACCCAACTCGCGTCGGCGCTGGACCGTCTTATGTATGGGTTGATACCCTGGCGGGACTATATCAAGAACTTTCAGTCTGTAATTTCCATTAGGGTAACTGGATTCCTGGGCCATCACTTCTAGGCGTATTATACGCTGTCGTGGCAAGCGGATGGGAGTTGTGTCGAGCCTAACTCCAAGATACTACTAACTCGACTTGGTTTCTACTTCCGCTTATTCGATGGCTTCTGCTAAAAAGACCGGGATGACGCGATCGGTCCTGCCTTGGTACTCCTGATAGGGAGGGTATGCTTCTACTGCGATATCCCAGAGTCGTTGTCTCTCGACTGAATCTACTACCTCTCGAACCCGCATCGAATAGACTTCGGCCTCGTCGCGAATTTCAACATTCGGTTCCGCCTTCAAATTGTGATACCAAAGCGGGTGTTTTGGCGCTCCACCCCGAGATGCCACGAGGATATAGCTATTTCCATCCACGACTCTCATTAACGGGGTCTTACGGATCGCACCCGTCTTCCGCCCTCGATTAGTCACAATAATGACTGGCAGACCCGTGTCCCTCAAGGTTAAACCGTCGGTGCCTCCGCTTCCCTCATATAGTTCGACTTGGTCTGCCACCCATGCACTAGGACTAGGTATGTATTCGCTCATGGTTACCTCTCTCTTCAAGTCCGCTCAGACAACTGTAAACAAGCGGGCCGGCTCCGGACATCAAGTCGATAGACCAATTCAGCCACTCGAATGACATTCTGGCGTATCCTAACCGAAGAGAGTGGCTGGAAGGAATATACTAACACGCAAGAAGAGCGGGCGTTGGTGCCGCGTGGGTACCAGCCGGGTGGAAAGGCGATGTAGCCTCCCATAGGAGCTGGTGCCTTGCGAAGCCGGGCGAGAGTGGCCCCACAATCAGGGTCCCCACAGGCGACTTTCCTTCGGGTGATGTCTAATTTGGCTTCCAATTCCAAACTACCCCCTAGGCCTCCATAATACTATTTTGCCAGTTGGCGCTCCAGGATGAATCTCAGTGGGGTAATTGCGTAACCGTCGTCACCACGAGCGGAATACTTGGCCGCTCACCCTGAGCCCGTCCAAGGGGGAGCGCTTATCTGGCACCGAGGAGGATGTCAAGGTATTTGCTTTATGCCGACCACCGTGATTTGCCCAGGAGTCTTGTAATAGACTCTGGTCAAATGCCCCGACTCAAAGTCGCATCGCCCTACCTTGCCCTGATACCCGTCTGTGCCGGCGTCTTCATCGCCGCCGATGACCAGACGGTCATCGTCACCGTCCTGCCTCAGCTCGTAGTGGACATGGAGTTCCAGGTGCCAAGGGAGCTGAACAAGGCCACCTGGACTGTGACGGGCTACCTGCTGGGCTACACTGCCGCCATGCCCCTTATGGGGCGTCTCTCCGATGTCTGGGGGCACAGGAGGTTGTATGTCCTTTCCCTACTGTTGTTTATGCTGGGTTCGGCCTTTGTCGCCCTTTCCCCCAACCTGTCCTGGCTGGTGGGAGCGCGGGTATTCCAGGCCATAGGCGGTGGGGCCGTCCTTCCCATTGCCATTGCCATCGTTGGGGACGTGCTTCCTTCCCACAGAAGGGGGTTCGCCCTGGGGCTGGTCGGCGCCTCCGCCGAGGCCGGAGCGGTCATTGGGCCCTTATGGGGAGGCCTCTTCGTCCGATTTCTGGACTGGCGATGGGTCTTCTGGGTGAACTTGCCCCTGGCAGCGGCGGTGATACTGCTCCTGATGCTGTTTCTGGGCCCCAGCCCTCGCTACCGTGCCAGGGTGGACTACGTTGGCGGCCTGCTGATAGCCGGCAGCCTTGCCCTGCTGACCGTGGGCCTGTCCAGGATGGGCGAGCCCGACGCTATTATGTCCGCGTGCCTAGTGCTGTCTGTGGTCTTCTTCCTACTCTTCCTCCTCAGACAGAATAGAGTCCAGACACCCCTTCTGCCCATATCCATGTTCCGAATAGGCGCCTTCGCCTCGGCCAATGGCACCCATCTCATGGTGGGAGGTGCCTTGATCATAGCGATGGTCACCATTCCACTGATGACCAACACGGTAGTGGGCGGCACGGCCCTGGAAGGGGGCCTGCGGTTGATGCGCCTCACGGCGGCCATTCCCGTGGGCGCCATCCTGGGAGGACTGGCCATCCAGCGATGGGACTACCGCATTCCCACCGCGGCGGGCCTCCTGCTGGCAACTGCCGGCTTCTTCCTCATGAGCCGGTGGGACGCGGACATTGGGGACCCTTCTATGACCTTGCACCTTGTTCTTGCGGGCCTGGGTTTCGGCCTGGTCATCGCCCCTATAGCTCTGGCCGCCATAAACTCAGTGGCGGTGGAGGACAGGGGTGCGGCGGCGGCCATAGTGACGGTGATGCGCATGGTGGGCATGACAATCGGACTGGCGGCCCTGACGGCCTGGGGCGCCGACCGCTTCCAGGGGCTGGTGGGTGGCATTCAGCTTCCCCTGCCTCTGACGGGGGAGACGCCGGCGCAGTCGGAGGAGCGACTGAGGGCATTTAGCCAGGGGGTAGCTGACGCGGGAACAACTCTGTTCAACGAGTTCTTCCTCGTTGCCATGGCCGTGTGCCTTCTGGCACTGATCCCGGCGGCCTTCATGGTCTGGCGCGACCGCGACAGCCACTGAATGTGGTTTCCTCCGGCCTTGCACAAAAAGTCCAACGCTTCTTTCCCACCCACCCGCCCGAGGTGTATTAGTCTGAGGGGTGTCCCCTCAGACTCCCCGGCAGGAAACCTAGGTTTCCTGCACCTTCTTAGGTTTTTTGTGCAAAGCTGGTTTCCTCCTTCGACAGGCTCCTAATGGGTGTCATGGGGTTGTGGCATTTGGTATGAGATGCATTCAAGACAAAACAAAATTGGTGGTACAATAGGCCCGCCGATCGGCCAAAAGTCGGCAGAGGCTTGTCCAGTTTATAGGAAGGGGAGACTAAATGGACGCAATTGAGGCTATTAAGACTGAGGTGGCGGGTTCGAGGCGGACTTATGAGGGGACGGTATCTGACCTCACTCCGGAGATGGTCAACTGGATCCCCCCGGGCGTCGCCAACCACATAGGGGCCATGATGCTACACACCGCTCTGGCGGAGGACAACGTAGTCCATACCCGTATCCTAGGGAAGCCCAACATCTGGGAGAGCGGCAACTGGAGCGAGAAGCTAGGCGTCCCCAGTGGCGTCTACCAAACCCTGGAGGGATCTCGTTCCATCAAGTTCGACCTGGCCAAGTTCCAGGAGTACGCCGATCAGGTAACGGCGGCGACGGACGCCTGCCTGGATGCCCTGACATCGGAGGACCTGGACCGACTGGTGCAGGCCCGGGTGGGGGAGAGGACTGTGGCATCCTTCCTGCTAGGGATCGTGGTGGGCCATCGCCTGATGCACACCGGCGAGATATCCACCATCAAGGGCTTGCAGGGCGCCCGGGGATACGCCATCTAGTGATTTCTCCGCTATCCTTCCGAACCGGAAGGATAGCGACGCATTCTTTCCCACTCACCCGCCCGATATATCTAATTCCTGAGGGGGCACCCCTCAGACTCCCTGGCAGAGAACCTAGGTTCTCTGCACTCTCCTGAGTTTTTGTGCAAAGCCGCCCGGGGAGGGTGAGGGGGCGGAGCCCCTCACAGGCACTTCACGGGTGGGCGGGAAGTATCAGTATTTGCCGGACTGAGCACTAGAAGTGCTCCTACAGCCCCTCGTCGTACTCCATTCCTATGTGGCCTTCGGCCTCCAGGCGGGCGTACTCCTGGGCGGAGTAGCTCAGGAGCTTCTTGTAGACGTAGTCGTTGTGCTCCCCCAGTAGAGGCGGGTGAGAGTGCAGGCTGTTGGGGGTATTGGCCATCCGCCATATTGGCCCAGGGTAGAGGTGGGTGCCTGCTTCCGGATGGGTAATGGGCTGGAAGAAGCCCCGCTCCTTCATATGGGGGTCTTGGAAGGCGTCGGCCTCGTTGAGAACGGGCCCGGCGGGGACGCCATGCTTCTGAAGCAGGTGGAAGGCCTCGTACTGGTCCTGCTCTCGGGTCCACTCAGAAACGGCGGCGTCAAGCTCGTCCTGATTGTGGTGTCGGCTTACGGAATCCTCGAAGCGTGGGTCCGATGCCAGGGCCTCCTTGCCCATGGCCTTGCAAAGGCCCTGCCACTCCTGGTTGGAGCCGACCGCAATGGTTATCCACTTGTCCTCGCCCAGGCACGGGTAACACCCATGGGGTGCTTTGAAGGGGTGGCGGTTACCCCAGCTTTCCGGCGTCCGACCGTTCATGGTGTACTCCAGCACTGGCTGCCCCAGGTAGGAGATAAAGGCCTCGGCCTGGGATAGCTCGATTAGCTGGCCTTTGCCGGTCCTGTTGCGGTAACGCAGGGCCATCAAGGTACTGATGGCAGCCATGACTCCTCCCCCGGCATCTGCGGTGAAGACGTCTCCTCGAGAGGCCACGTCGGTATCGGTGTAGCCACGCACCGAGGTATGTCCAACAGTGCACTCCAGTTGGCTGCCGAAGGAACGGTAGTTGGTGTATGGCCCATCGAGGCCGTAGGCAGGCATCCGCACCATAATAAGGCGTGGATTGACCTCCTTCAGATCGTCATAGGATATCTTGAGCTTATCCAGGGTTTCCGGCACGTTGTTCTCAATGAATACGTCGGAGATGGCGATGAGCTTCTTGAAAATCTCCACGCCTTCTGGCAGACGCAAGTCCACGGTCATGCTGAGCTTGTGTCGCCCAGCAGTGTTGAACTGGGGATGGCGGTTCCAGGGCCTCTGGCCCGGCTCCTTGTCCACGTACTGGTTGGGCCATCCTCCAATGTCCATGATTCCCGGCGGAGGGCGGGCCATGATTCCCCGAGTGGCGGCTTGGAAGACATGGAGGTTCTCTACCCGAATTACCTCCGCGCCCCAATCGGCGAGGAACATGGTGCCGTAAGGGCCGGCCCATACCACCGTCATGTCTACCACGCGAATGCCTTCCAGAGGCATCTTGGCCATAATCGCTCCTAGAACCCGGTTGGCCTTGTCTTTTTCCTCACGCCCAGCCTAGTTCCAATTAGAGGGGATACCCGGTCTTGCACAAAAAGTTCAGCGTTTCATTCCCACCCACCCGCCCAGAGATTTTATCCAAAGGGGGTGTCCCTCTTGAACCCCCGACAGGGAACCCCCTGTACCCTCCTAGGGTTTATATGCAAAGCTGGGGATACCCAGTTTCGGCTTCGTTCATGGTAGGGTTCAGAAACCTGGGTCTCCAAATCCCGGCATAGAGCCAGGTTATTGCCAATAAGCTATGTTACCCCCGTCTCCCTGAGCCTGACGAGGGCCTCCTGATCGTATCCCAGGAGGTCCCCGAGGACCTCTTTGTTATGCTGTCCCAGCAGGGGCGCCGGCTTGCGGATGTCCCAGGGGCACTCTGGCATGATGAAGGGCCTGCCGGGGTAGGTGACCTTCCCCGTGTAGGGGTGGTCGATCTCCTCCCAGAACCCCCTCCCGCGAAAGTGCTGTTCCTTCACCAGGTCTTCTATGGTGAATACCAATCCGGAGAGGATATGGTGCTCCTGGGCCTTGGCCCAGATTTCCGTCATGGTGCGCTCCAGGAGCCAGGGCATCAGATACTCGTAGTTGAGGGCCTCCACGTTCTCCTCTTTGGACCGCTCCTCCATGCTGAAGCGAGGGTCCTCCAGGAGGTCGGGCCTTTCGATCATGTCAAAAATGGCGGGGTAGCGGTTCGCGAAGGCGGCTAGGATGACATACCCGTCGGCGCAGGGGAAGGTCCCCACGCCTGGCCGCGAGCCTGGCATTGTGCGTCGGAAGGGCATCTCCCCGGTGTACTGGTAGGACACCAGGGCCACGGCCCGGCGGTCTTGGCTGCCCATCTGGGTGTCCATTATCGACAGGTCTATATAGTCGCCCTCCCCCTGTAGCTCAGCTTTGGTAAGGGCTACCATAGTGGCTAGGCAGGCCACCGCGCCCGCCTGGTACAGAATAACGTTGAGTCCTAGCTTTGAAGGCTCCCGGTCTGGGGTGCCCGTGGCGTGCATGGCGCCCCCCATGGCGTAGGCGATCATGTCCTCGGACTTGTAGTCTCGGTAGGGGCCGCTCTGGCCGAAGTTGGAGATGGAGGTCATTACCAGCCGAGGGTTTATCTCTCGTAGGGAGTCGTAGCCTAAGCCATAGGACTCCAGGGTGCCCGGCTTGAAGCTCTCCACCAGGATATCCGCCCAATCCACCAGCCTCTTGATAATGCCCTTGCCCTCTTCCGACTTGAAGTTGACGGTTATGCTGCGCTTGTTGGTGTTGAGATGAAGAAAGAGGCCGCTCTTTTCGGGATGCGGGTCATCCTGGTGGAAGGGGCCCATCGAGCGGGCGGGGTCACCGTCAGGAGGACGCTCAACCTTTATAACGTCGGCGCCGTAGTCGGCCAGTAGTTTGGTGCAAAAGGGGCCGGCGACGTAGTGGGTCAGGTCCAAGACCTTGACGCCTTCCAGGGCCATATCAGCCATGGGCTCTCCTCCCAGGTTTGCCTGAGAGAGTATATTAGGTATCGACGACGGAGGCAATTCGGTGACACTGGTGCCGCCTGCAACAAAATGCGCTTGCCTGTTTTTGCACCTAGAGATACAATGGCCTTGTCAGCCATACTCAGGAACTGAGGGATGACGACATCCCTCTAGAAAGCCTTTATCGTCAAGATGCCGGAGCCACCGGAAGAATCTCCCCGTAGAATAGAGCCCACACCTGCCCCGGAAGACGAGAGGGAAACCTCGGCGTCGGGAGGCCCAGCAACTCAGGTCGCTCAACCCGATGAAGGTGTAGGGGGATTCCGTCGTAGCGGCGGAGGTATTACCCGCCTTCGCACCTTTACCTCCCTATCTTATAGGGACTTTCGATACCTTTGGTTCGGTCAGATTGCCCACGCCTCCTCTCTCCATATGGAGATGATCGCCCGGCCCTTGTTGGTCCTGAGCCTTACCGACGACATTTATCACCTGGGCCTGATTCTGGTGGCCCGCGGAATCCCTCAGATCACTCTTGGCATTTTCGCCGGTGTCATAGCCGACTGGTACAATCGTCGTACCGTGCTTCTGGTGGCCAAGACAGGCTCCGCCGCGGTCAACTTCGCGCTGGCGGCCCTCATTCTGTCCGGACAGGTTGAGCTGTGGCACCTTTACGCCACCACCATAATAAAGGGTCTCTTCACGGCCATAGATCAACCGGCCCGAGAGTCGCTGATACCCAGCCTGGTGCCTCGAGAGTTGGTGACCAGCGCCGTAGCCCTGAACAGCGCCACCATGAATACCATGCGCATTGCCGGTTGGGCTACAGGCGGGGTTCTATTCGCGATTATCGGCGCCGGCTGGACTTTCTTCGCCGTATCCGTAATCTTCTTGGGGGCCGTATACTTCACCATCCAGTTGCGAGTCCCGCCCCAGCCCAAAGTAGAGAACAAAAGTCTACCCAAGGCCTTCACCAGCTTAAAAGAGGGCCTCTATTTTGCCTGGACAACCCCCTCAATACGATGGGTGATCGCCCTGGCTATGATCTTCTTCGCCTTTGGAATGGCCTACATGCAGGTCTTCCTCCCCCTTTTCACGGACGACGAGGAACTCCTTGACATAGGAGGGATAGGGTTCGGATTGATGGGCGCTACCTCTGGCCTTGGAGCCCTGACCGGGGCGCTTATCATAGCCACGATAAACCCTAGCCGTCATCGCGGTCTTATATTAATTGGCGCTATGGTTCTCTTCTCAACGTCCCTCATCTTTTTCTCTCTCAGCGCCTCCCGGCCGTGGCTGCCCCTCTCCTTCCTCTTTATCGGTCTGGTCGGTATGGGGCAGACAACAACCTTCGCCCTGAACAAGAGCATCCTCCTGGGCAGCGCCCCGGCCGATATGAGGGGCCGGATTATAGCAATTCTGAATCTGGACCGCTCCATGAATATTTGGGGAGGAGCCATGGCCGGATTTGCCGCGGCCGCCATTGGTGTACAGAGCGCCCAGATATACTTCGCGGCCGCCTGCCTGGTGGGCGTATTGCTAATGGCTATACTTGTTCCCGCTCTGCGCAAAATCGACTAGCACGCTTGGACACTGGAGGATGGCGACGCACGGCAGAAAAAGAAACAGCTCCGAAAGTTTAGGTGGCCATAGCTCACCCTCTCACTCCTCTGGCCACCAACCTGGCCACGGTGCTCCCCAAGAAGCAGACCCGTGGGCCTGGGTAGAGGAGGCGGAGCTATCTACCCACGATACCTTCCACTCCTTTGGCCGCACAGACCTGGAAGCGCAGCTTTTCTACGCCAGAAGCCGCGGCATCAGGGAGGCTGTGGCGAAGAGGATGATCCTGCCCGCGGATGGGGATGTCCGGCAGGCGCCTCTGGAGTCGGAACCACCTCCGCCGTTACAAGAGACCACCCTGGGCTCCGACGCTCCTGGGACCGATGACGATGACTACGACCCCTGGGACTGGATCGACGAAGAGGAGCTGGATGCCCACGCCCGTATGCACATGCTGGGCTTCACGGAGTTCGAGGAGAAGATGTTCTACTCCAGGAGCCGGGGCATCAACCAGTACGTGGCCAAGCGGCTAATCGTCAACGGCGATGACGAGGAGTTTGCCCTGGCTTGGCGAGACAAAGTCCGCTCGCCCTGAACTCCGGCCCCGACGATGTCTGGGTCGAGAGTCCCGACAGAGTCGGACCGTTCGAAGGGCTTTTCGCGGGGAGCTTTAGATATCGCGTACCGGGCTTGCCACGAGCCTCTATTGCTTATGCTGGCTTGAAGTAGGGGATGGTAATATCGTCGGTGGCCTTCTGGAACACCACCTCCACGGGCATGCCTATCTTCACATCCTCGGGGTTGCACTCGACGATGTTGGTGAACATCTTGATGCCCCCCTCCAGCTCTACCAGGGCCACCACGTAGGGGACCTCGTCCCGGTAGCCGGGGGCCCGGTTCTGGTTGGTGACGGTGTAGGTCCACACCGTTCCCTTGCCGCTGGATACCACGTCTTCGACGTTGTAGGACCAGCAGTGGGAGCAGAAGGCACGCCTGTAGAACTGGTACTCTCCGCAGTCGGTGCACTTCTGAGTTAGGAGCTGGCCCCGCTTGCAGGCATCCCAGTAGCGCTTGGTCTCAGGAGAGATGCTCGGGAGAATCTTTTCATACTCTGGCATGACTTAGTCCCTCCCCAGTACGATGGTTCCGCCACTGTGCCTTCCGCCCAGAGACCCCCCGGTGCCGTGGCACAGGGCGATCCTGCAGTCGGGCACCTGGGTCTCATCACCCTTCTCGCTCCGGAGCTGACGGGTGGACTCCAGGAGGAGGAAGAGCCCGCGCATCCCAGGGTGATTGGAGGAGAGGCCCCCGCCGTCGGTGTTTATGGGCAGCTCGCCGCCTAATTGCAGCCTTCCACCGGTGACGAAGTCCCCGCCCTCCCCCTTCTTGCAGAAGCCCAGGTCCTCTAGAGTAGTCAGGACCGTGATGGTGAAGGAGTCGTAGATCATGCACATATCAACGTCTCTATGGCTTAGGCCCGCCATCTCCAGGGCAGCCCTGCCCGTTTGAGCCGCCGCTATCTCCGTCAGGTCTCGCTGCCCGGCGCCCTGATGGGCCGTGGCTTCGGCCATGCCCAGGACCCATACAGGTGGCTTCTTTGCATTGCGGGCCACCTCCGGCGATGCCACTACCACTGCTCCTCCTCCATCTGAGATGACGCAGCAGTCCAGCAGGTGAAGGGGGGAGGAGATCATGCGGGAGGTCATCACGTCCTCGACGGTGATGGGGTCTCTGAACATGGCGTTGGGGTTGTAGGAGGCGTGCTTCCGGCAGGCGACGGCGATCTCGGCAAGCTGCTCGCTGGTGGTGCCGTACATATGCATGTGACGCTGGGCTACCATGGCGTAGAGGCCCACAGTGGTCGTGCCGTAAATCACCTCGAAGCTGTCAGGGGCCGGGTCTGGCGCAACGCCCCGGAAACCACCCGTTCCGATGGCCACCCCCTGGGTCCTGGCCACGCTGCCGTAGGTGATGATGGCGCAGTTGATGCGGCCCGCGTTGATGGCGTTAACCGCATGTGAGACGTGAAACTCGAAGGAGCCGCCACCTACGGAGGTGCTATCGATGTTTCTGGGGTTAAGATTGAGATAGTCCGCCAGTCCCAAGATGCCCATACCCGTGCTTGAGGAGTACAAGCCGTCGACATCCTTCTTCTCCAGCCCGGCGTCTTTCAGGGCCTCGATGGCGGACTCCGCCTGGATCTGAAGCTCGCTCTTGTCGGGCGCGTACCTGCTGGGATGCTCGTGGATGCCTACTATGGCCGCCGCTTTCCTGAGATCGACCATGCTCTCTCCTTGTATCTTGATTTTGGTATGGGACAATCACTTCACTTAGGTGGATCTGGGTGCGGCAGACCGGTTTCTCCTTGGTCATGGAAGACCGTCAGAAAGCGAGGGTCGCCGCACCCATTCCGAATAGAGCCCGAACAGTTGCCTGGGCCAACGGAGCCCGCATCGTGCAAGGACGGGCCAGTAATTCGCAGGAGGTGCTCATGGAGCAAGAACCGATCTACGTAGGCATTGATGTAGCCAAGGCCCAGGTGGACGTCGCAGTCCGTCCCACGGACGACAGCTGGGAGGTTTCCCATGACGAGACAGGAGTCCGGCAGCTGGTCTCCCAGCTGAAGGCCCTTGAACCGGTCATGGTGTTGCTGGAGGCTTCGGGCGGCTTGGAACTGCCGCTGGTGACTGCCTTGGCAGCCGAGGCGGTGCCTGTGGTCGTCGTCAACCCCCGCCAGGTGCGGGACTTCGCCAGGGCCACCGGGAAGCTGGCCAAGACCGACGCTCTGGACGCGGCGGTCCTGGCTCACTTCGCCGAAGCAGTCCGCCCGCCCGTGCGCCCTCTTCGAGACACCGAGACTCAGGCCCTCAACTCCCTGGCTGCCCGCAGGCACCAGGTGATGACCATGCTGGTCTCGGAGAAGAACCGCCTGAGCTCCGCCACCATTGCCGTCCGTCCCCGCATCGAGGCTCACATTGCATGGCTCGAGCAGGAGCTGGACGATCTGGACGAGGGCTTGCGTCAGACTCTCCGTCAGAGTCCCGTATGGCGGGAGAAGGATGACCTCCTGCGCACCGTCCCCGGCGTGGGAGAACAGCTCTCCCTCACCCTCCTGGCCCACCTGCCGGAGCTGGGCACGTTGGACCGCCGGGAGATCGCCGCCCTGGTGGGTGTGGCTCCCTTCAACCGGGACAGCGGCACGCTGCGGGGCAAACGTACCGTCTGGGGTGGACGCGCCCGGGTCCGAGCCGCCCTGTACATGGGAGCGTTGGTAGCCAGCCGCTTCAACCCCCTCATACGGGACTTCTACCAGCGGCTGCTGGCCGCTGGTAAGCCGAAGAAGTTGGCCCTCACAGCCTGCATGCGCAAGCTGCTCGTTATCCTCAACTCCATGCTCAAGCACCGCTCCCCCTGGTGCGACCTGACTCCGACAGTCGCCGGCCATTCCTCTTGACTTTCAAGACAGTTGCTTTCTGCTGCCGCCTTGCGCCTATTGAATATCTGGAACCGGAACTGGCTCTTGCCACCTACACCAGTGGAGGCCTAGGTTCCTACACTCCCAGCGCGACTTTCCCACTAGACGCTAGATGACCCCGTCACCACGTAGGGCCTTTATCTGCTCCAGGGAGTAGTCCAGGATGCCTGTGAGGAGCTCCTCCGTGTGCTGGCCGGGCGTGGGCGCCGACCCCACGGTGATTTCGCTACGGCTGAGCTTGATGTTCTTGCCAGATACGTGGATGGTCCCAGCTATGGGGTCAGGCACTTCAACCAGCAGCTCCCGCTCGAAGAGGTGGGGGTCCTGGGCCGCCTGCTCTACGGTGTTCACCGGTGCTATAGGAATATCCAGGTTGGACATCAGCTCCACGGCCTCCTTGGTGCTCCTGGAGGCGAACCACTGAGAAATCTCCTCCTCTATTACGTCGGCGTGGGCCTCTATCTGCTGTCGGTTCTCGAAGCGAGGGTCATCCACCCACTCGGGCCTATCCAGCGCCTTGCAGACTCGGGGCCACATGTTGGCGCCCACGGCGACGACGTGGACCCACCCGTCCGAGGTCCGGTAGGTGTTGCTGAAGCCCCGCCCGTTGCCGGACCTCTCAGGTATAATTCCTGCGCCCAGGTAGGCTGTAATGGGGATCTCCATTGTGGTGAACCCTGTGTCCGCCAAACATACGTCTATGCACTGCCCCTCGCCCGAAAGCTCCCTCTCCCTGATGGCGGCCAGGGCCCCGATGGTGGCATGAAGGGCCGTGATGCGGTCTATTAGGGGGAAATAGGTCTTGGTGGGAGGAGTCTCCGGGAAGCCAGTCATGGACATGTGCCCGCTGAGGGCCTGGCCTATGGGATCGAAGCCCACACGGTCCCGGTAGGGGCCATACTGCCCGTAGGCGGAGACGTTCACCATGACGATCTTCCTGTTCAGGCTCTTCAGCACATCGTAGCCAAAACCCATCTCGTCGATGGTGCCGGGCCGGAAGTTCTGGATAAGTATGTCAGAGACCTTCACCAACTCCCGCAAGACCTCCTTGCCCTGCTCCTTTCTGAGGTCTAGGCCCAGGCTCTTCTTGCCGCTGTTGTACTGCACCCAATAGGCGCTCTGCCCGCGGACTTTAGGGCCGTTGGTGCGGCTCTCCTCGCCCTTGGGAGGCTCCACCTTTATGACCTCGGCGCCCAGGCGTGCCAGCACCAGGCCACATCGAGGCCCCGCCTGGTATCTGCCCAGGTCCAGGACTCGTATGCCTTCTAACGCGGTCTTTGGAGCTGTGGTCATCGCTTTCTACTTTCTCCCCTTGCGGTCCAGGAAGCCCTTGAAGCTATCTTCAATGGCCTCCTCCTTCAGTTTGCCCTGGCGAGCATCATGTTCCGCGAAGTACCTCTCCTCCCAGGAGTCCCCCATGCCCTTATCCAGGAGCTCCTTCACTCCCTGCACCATTCGAGCGTTGTTGCCCGCTATGGTCTGCCCTATCTCTAAAGCAGTGTCCAAAAGCTGGTCCGACGGCACCAGCCGGTTCAGCAGTCCTATTCTGTAGGCCTCCTCCGCCTCCACAAGCCTTCCGGTGTAGAGCAGCTCCTTGGCCATGGGCATTCCCACGACGACTGGTAGGCTCCAACTGGAGTTGACTCGACCGTAGGAAACGGCCAAATACCGAAATCGGGTGCGCTCGCAGCCCACCCGTATGTCGAAGCAGGAGGACATCAGCGCTCCGCCGCCGTAGGCGAGGCCGTTGATGGCGCCAATAGTGGGCTTAACGCAGTTGGCGATGCGCCAGAACCTGTGAACAGCCTCCTCCGACTCCTCGTGGGCCTGGGGCTCCTCAGAGCCGCGGCGGGCCATCTCGTGGATGTCCGCCCCGGCCGAGAAAGCCTTCTCTCCCGCCCCGGTAACAATGATGGCCTTTGTCTCCGGGTCGGCGTCACACACATCCAGGGCGTCCATAAGCTCCCACATAAGTTTGGTGCTTAGGGCGTTGAGCACCTGCGGACGGTTGAGGGTGATGACTCCCACCCCGTCTCGTTGCTCCAGAAGGATGTTCTCGTATGCCAAAGGAGCCTCCTTTCGGAGTTGAGAGCGACTTCTCAATGTAAAGCCACCCTTGTCTTGGACGGCGCTAATTATAGGGGCACCCTGTTCAAGGGGTCAAGGGAAGAGGGCGAATCCCGCTGGCGGTAGGAGCACTTAAAATGTATAATGCACCTCAGCTATAAAACAGCCGTAGAGGACTCGGACTATGGAACTGAAAGACGTATTGAATAACCCGGGCACGGCGGCCTACTCCAGAGTGAAGTACATTCCAAGGTACGCCTCTGAAGAGAAGATGGTTGAGTTCATCAACGGCCTCTTCCAAAAGGCCGTGGAGGCCAAGTACAAGGGCGACTGGGAGGAGCTGTCCAAATTCCTGGACCAGTGGGAAGATTTCGCCATAGGGTTGCAGTTCAGCGGGCTGAAGATACCGGAGCTTGAGGGCATGCCCTGGGCGACTCTGAAGAAGCCCCTGAGCCAGTGCCGGGTAGCCCTGATCACCACCGGCGGCGTCTTCATCAAAGGGCAGACGCCCTTCGAGCGAGGCGACTTCTCCTACCGGGAGATACCGCGAGACGTCTCCAAGCAGACCTTGCGCATATGGCACCCCGGCTATGACCATGGCCCCGCTGAAGAGGACATCAACTGCATCTTCCCCCTGGACCGGTTCCAGGAGCTGGAGGCTGAGGGGATCATCGGTGAGCTGGCCCAGACCCAATACTCCTTCATGGGCCTAATCAACGAGCCTGAAGGGCTTATAAACGGGACGGCCCCGGAGGTGGGACGACTCCTGAAGGAGGCGGAGGTGGACGCCGTATTTCTGGCCTCCACCTGACCGGTCTGCAACCGGTCCGTTGGACTGGTGGCCAGAGCAGTTGAGGTAGCGGGAATTCCCACCGTCATCACCATGATGTACAAGCAGGTGGCCGAGGCCCTGAAGCCCCCCAGGGTGGCATATGTGCGCTTCCCCTTCGGGCAGCCCCTGGGCGAGCCTCACAACGCAGACCAGCACAGAGTTATCATCGAGGACGCCCTTCACCTGCTGCAAACGGCCCAGGAGTCCGGCGTCGTCAGGGAGCTGCCCTATCGCTGGCGGCGGGAAGAGTACGACCGCATTCGCGGGGAGCGCGGCAATATCCTGGCAGCGCTGGAGCCAACAGCCGCAGCCGATGGCTAGATGGAGCCTGTTCCAAGCTGGTCAGCCCCCTCAAATGTGTACAGGAACCTTCGCTGAAGGAGATGGCGAATGGACTATGAGGTGATTAGTAAGCCAAAACCCGAGGCCATAGCAGTCCGCCCCAATCTAGATGATTACGATGGCATTCGCAGGGGGTTCGACTGGGACCAGATGTACCGGGAGCTGGACTGGCTTCCAGGCGGCTTCCTGAACAAGGCCCACGAGTGCATCGATCGACATGCCCTGGGAGCCCGGCGGGACAAGCCGGCCGTACTCTGGGAGGGCAAGGGTGGAGAGTCGGAGGTGTACACCTTCGGACAGCTCAAGGAGCTGACCAACAGGTTCGCCAATGTCCTCGCCGGTCTGGGTGTGCAGAAGGGAGACAGGGTCTTCCTCTTTATGGAGCGGATTCCCGAGACCTACGTATGCCTCTTTGGCGCCCTCAAGGTGGGCGCCATCTGCGGGCCTCTGTTCTCGGCCTTTGGCCCAGATCCCGTGAAGGACCGGCTTCTGGACAGCGGCGCCACGGTGCTGGTGACCCAGCCGGAGCTACGCCAACGCATCGCCAGCATCCTGCCGGAGCTGCCCGCCCTCAAGCACGTCGTCGTCGTCAACAAGAATCAGAGGGACCCCAATCCATTATCAGAGGGGGATCTGAGCTACGAGGCCCTGATGTCCGAGGCCTCCACCGACTACGAGATTACCCCCACCAGCATGTACGACTACTCCATCATGCACTACACCTCGGGCACCACGGGTAAGCCCAAGGGGGCTGTTCACCGCCACCAAGCCATCGTCCAGCAGTACGCCACGGGCAAGTGGGTACTGGACCTCCACGAGGACGATATCTACTGGTGCACCGCCGACCCCGGCTGGGTGACGGGGACCTCCTACGGTATGTTCGCCCCCTGGAGCAACGGCGTTACTCAGGTGATCTATGAGGGAGGTTTCAGGGCCAGCACCTGGTACGAGATTATCCAGAAGTACAAGGTCACGGTATGGTACACGGCCCCCACGGCAATACGCATGCTGATGAAGGCCGGCGATGAGGTTCCCAAGCGGCACGACTTGTCCAGCCTGAGGTATATAAACAGCGTTGGGGAGCCCCTGAACCCGGAGGCCATAGTCTGGGGCATGCCTGTCTTCAATCAGGCCTTCCACGACAACTGGTGGCAGACGGAAACGGGGGCTATCCTCATTGGCAACTACCCGGCCATGGACGTGCGACCCGGCTCCATGGGCAAGCCCATCCCAGGCATCGAGGCCGGAATTCTGGACGACGACTACAACGTCCTTCCCCCAGGAGAGGACGGCAACCTGGCCATACGACCCGGCTGGCCCTCCATGTTTCATACCTACTGGAACAACCAGGAGATGTACAACTCCCGATTTCTCAAAGGGTGGTACATCACGGGGGACAGGGCCCGAATGGACCAGGATGGCTACTTCTGGTTCGTGGGGCGCACCGACGACGTTATCAACACCGCCGGCCATCTGGTAGGCCCCTTCGAGGTGGAGAGTGCCCTCATTGAGCACCCCGCCGTCGCCGAGGCGGGGGTCATCGGAAAGCCTGATCCCATCGCTATGGAGGTGGTGAAGGCCTTCGTCTCCTTGAAGGAGGGGTACGAACCCAGTAACCAGCTCCGTAACGAGATTCTAAGGTTCTCCAGGGAGAAGCTGGCGGCGGGCGTTGCGCCCAGGGAAATAGAGATCATACCCTCGCTGCCCAAGACACGCAGCGGCAAGATAATGAGACGCCTGCTAAAGGCCCGGGAGCTGGGCCTGCCAGAGGGCGATACCAGCACCCTTGAAGAGGACTAAAGCCCTACTACTACTCCTCTTCCTCCTCTTCCTCCTCCTCAAGCCTCTCTTTTCGGACCAGGGGAATTTCGCTGGACGGCTTATCCGCAAAGGGCGCCTCGTCGGGCAACTCTGGTTCCTCGTCGCCGCCCCACTCTATGGTGTTCTCCCGGTCAATCTCCTCCTCATCATCGGCAAGGTCGTATCGGAGAAGGGTGCCCCGGACGTAGGGCCTGGTGTCATCGCCACCGCGAGAGAGGAAGGAGACGGTGCCTAATTGGGCTGGGTTTCTGTATGCCTCGTTGACGATGATGGCCAGCTCCGATTGCCCCACGCTGGTGATGGCGGACTCGTAGCGATTCCCCCCCTCCATAAGGCGAATAAGGCGTATGGCAAGCTTGATTCCCTCGTAACAAGGCCTGTTTGAGATGAGCCCTGGCGTGCGAAGGTGGTCTGGAGCGGAGGAGGCCACGGGATGCCGGCTGCTGGCCTCACCGCCCTATCTGCTGCGCTCAGGACAAGCGTGATCCCGTTGCGGTACCCCTTCCGTGGCTCAGGGCACCCGGTGGAAGTTGTGGAGCGGCGCCCTCATGCGGCCGCGACCGCAGGTACCGTCCCGACCGCCCGCTGAGCCGTGTTCTCCATCTCCACCAGGCGTGCATGGACCATCCGCTTGAAGTTGCACGCCAACGCCTTCAGGTAGACGGCAAGCCGCACCCGACGGCCCCCTCGCACCCGCAAGCGCCCAAGCCCGTGGGCGCGCTTCAGCTCGGAGTTCGTTCCCTCGATACCAGCCCTTATGTCATACCGCTTGCGCCACTCCTCGGTGGCCTCGGCCCTCCGGCGCCGCTCGATGTTCACCTTCACCAGGTCCGCCTTGAGGACGTAGGCCCCCGCACGCCGGTCCAGCTTCACTGGGCAACAGGATCGCAAGGGGCAGGGCTCGCATGTTGTCCCGGCAAAGTGGACCTCTACCCGCTCCGGCGCATCCTTCAGCTCGTACTCCTCGATGGACGGGTGGCCGGCGGGGCACACCGTGGCCTGCTCCCCTGTGACGTCGATCTGAAAGTCCGCGGCGGTGAGCGGCGGTGGTCCGTCACCCTCTCCTTCGTGCGAGTTCCCCGGCGCCGACCCCGCCACCGGGCTCACCAGTTCCGTTCCCCGGCGCGAGGCTTCGAAGGCATTGCGGCCCGACCCATACGCCGTGTCGGCGAAGAGCTCGTCCGGTCGGACCTTCCGCTCCGCGAGCCCGTCAACGACTGGCACGCTCACGTCGGTGTCGCTCCCACTCGAGGGGGTCACCTCCACGTGGGTGATGAGTTGGGTGGCGTTCTCCTCGTGGCAGGTCTCCGCCACCTGCACCTCGTACCCCTTCCCCTTGTGGCCGCTGTAGGTCACATCCGGGTCGTGGGGCGATTGCAGCGAGTCGGCGGACACCTGCGGGTCCTTCAAGGCCACGGGCACCTTGCATTCCCCAGCATCGTCGTCATCGTCCCTGGGGCGCCCGTCCTGGTGTTTGCCCACATGGCACTGCTCCCGCAGCAGCCGCTCCAGCAGCCGGTACTCCTCCAGCTGGGCAGCAGTCGTGCCATGGAACCGGTCCACCAGCCGGTAGAGGTCCCGGGCACAGACCGAAAGGCGTCGCCGACCCTCCCCCGTGCGGGCGTCCTCTCGTAGTGGGTCGCCTCGTCTTCTTCCTTCAAATAGCGCCCTAGCAGCCTGTCCGAGAAACAGGGTTGGTGAGCCGTTGGGGGTATGATGGGGCGGAGCATCAGACGGGCGGAGTGGTCAATGAGCAAGACTTACCTTCCCTACGATCCGGATCAGCAGTTACTACTGCCTGCGGCCCTCCAGGAATGGCTGCCGCCGGACCACCTGGCCTACTTCATCTCCGACGTGGTGGACCAGTTGGACCTCTCGGCCATCACCGCCCGCTACGAGGAGGAAAGGCGGGGCGGCCCGCCCTATCATCCCAGGATGATGGTCAAGGTGCTGCTCTACGGCTACTGCACCGGCGTGGCATCCTCACGGCGCATCGCCCAGCGTCTCCACGAGGACATCGCCTTCCGGGTGCTGGCAGCCAACAACACGCCCGACTTCCGCACCATCTCCGACTTCCGCAAGGACCATCTGGAGGCGTTGGGGAACCTGTTCCTGCAGGTGCTGGAGCTGTGCCAGCAGGCAGGACTGGTGAAGCTGGGGCACGTGGCGCTGGACGGCACCAAGGTGAGGGCCAACGCATCCAGGCACAAGGCGATGAGCTACGGGCGGATGAGGGAGAGGGAAGGGCAGTTGGCGGCGGAGGTGGCAGAGTTGCTGCGGCGGGCCGGGGAGGTGGACGATGACGAGGACCGCCGCTACGGCAAAGACAAGCGTGGGGATGAGTTGCCGGAGGAACTGGCCTTCCGGGAGAGCCGGTTGCGGAAGATAAGGGAGGCCAAGGCAGCGCTGGAGGCCGAGGCCCTGGCAGAGGCGGGGCAGGCCGAGAGGGAAGGACGGAATCATCCAGGGGTGCCTGATGACAAGGCGCAGCGGAACTTCACCGACCCGGACTCCCGCATCATGCCCGCCCCGGGAGGGCGGGACTTCCAGCAGTCCTACAACTGTCAGGCGGTGGTGGACAGCGCCCACCAGGTGATCGTGGCGGCCCGTGCCACCAACCAGCCCTCGGACAAGGGTCAGGCCGTGAGCATGATTGAGGAGACCGTGAATAACACCGGCGCGGTGCCGAAAGAAGTATCCGCCGACGCCGGGTACTACTCGGCCAAGGCGGTGGATGGCCTATACAACCTGGGAGTGGACCCGTTCGTCGCGCCGGAGAAGACCCGCCACGGCTGGGTGCCGCCACCGGCGCCCCGTGGCCGCATACCCAAGGGACTGTCCGTCAGGGACCGAATGCGCCGCAAGCTGCGGACGAAACGGGGACGTGAGCGCTACGCCCTTCGGATGGAGACGGTTGAACCGGTGTTCGGCCAGATCAAGCAGGGCCGGGGCTTTCGGCAGTTCCTGTTGCGGGGTCTGGCGAAGGTGAACCGGGAATGGCATCTGATCTGCACGGGCCACAACCTGCTGAAGCTGTTCCGGTATGGTGCCGGGCGCGCCGGCAATGGACGAGGCACCGGCAGAACCCCCACCCGAAAGTCTCCTCAGCTTGCAGCCGGCAAGTTCCTCTTGAATTTCTCAACATTCACAAACCCACCCTGCCCCCGGATGGCTTTCTCCAGCTAAATCCGGCTGTCCAGCTAACCTGCTCCAGTAATCCTCGGACGGGTTGCTAGGAGACCCTCCGGAACCCCAGGGCGAAGCTCTGGGTGCTCCCAGCGCAAGGCCCGCAGGAACAACCGCATCGTCTCACAGAACAGGCCCAGCCGGGTGAGTGTGGCGATGTTGCTCATGATGTGGGTGGAGTCCAGCCGTTGCTTTCCGGTGCGTATGCCCAGCGCCTGAATGATCCGGTCCGTGGTCTCCTGGAAAGCCAGCCGGCCACCGTCGTGCTGCATCAGGCGAACTCGGAAGTTGTGGAGGGTCTTCTGGGGCAGGTGGGTCTCCTCGATGTCTAGCCGCAGGGCGTGGTGCCAGAGCAGGTTGAACTCTAGTTGTTCCAGAGCTTCATCGTCGGTGAGGTTGAACATCTCTTTGAGGAGGTGGACCCCGAGGACGGTCTGCACCGCCCGGTTGGGACAGCCGTTGTCCACGCAGTACATGGGAGCAAAGCGCTCCTCGTCAATCAGGGGGAGCGCCTCGTTTCGGAAAACCTCGGCCCAACTTCTCTCCAGGCGCTTAGCCTTCTTCGGCGTCACCAGGAACTGGGACTGCCAGAGGCTCTCTTGCGGGTCTCGTATTCGGAACATCCTCCCCTCCCTCGGCCAGGCGCAGCGCCCACGACCTTTTATTACATTATCCCCACCTTGCCCCAGGCTGGCGAGGGGTTTTTACGAACAAATCAACATTGCCAAGCCTACATGCGCAACGGCACACCGGCACACCGCAGTTCCCTAATTCACGATGACGACTACGGCATCGTGGTCAGGTACCAGTCGGAATACCGGGGCGTCGTCCAGTACTACCTCCTGGCCTATAACGTCCATCACTTTGGACGGCTACACCGGGTCATGGAGATGTCGCTGGCTAGAACCCTAGCGGCCAAGCACAAGGCCACCGCACGGAAGATGCGCCGCCAATACAAGAGCGTCGTTGAAACCGAGCACGGGCCACGTGTCTGCCTACGGGTTGTCAAGCAACAGGACAACGGCAAGCGTCCCCTAGTGGCGCAATTCGGTGGCATACCCCTGAAAAGGCAACGGCAGGCCGTTCTCGTAGACCAACAGCCTCAGCGGTACCGGACTGACCGTAACGAGCTTGTCAAACGGCTCCTAGCGGACGAATGCGAGATGTGCGGCTCAATGGTGGATGTCGAAGTCCATCACGTCCGCGCCCTTCGCGACCTGAACGTGAAAGGCCAAGGCACAAAGCCCAAGTGGGTACAAATCATGGCGGCGCGAAAACGCAAGACCCTCGTGGTCTGCCGGACGTGTCACATGGACATCCACCACGGGCGCAGTACTCCGCAAACGCAGACATAAACCACTGGAGAGCCGGATGCGGTGAAAGCTGCACGTCCGGTTCGGAAGGGGGCCGACGGAAAAGTGCTTCGGGCAACCGGAGTAACTCGCCGGCGGCCTACCTTACACAAGGGAAGAGGCTCGGCCCAGGGCATCGCCGCCGGAGTCCTCGCGGACGTCTGCGGCAAGTCCCTCAGCCTGAGTGGAACCCTCATGGGAGGGTATAGCTCGACGCTCTTCCACCTGCTCTACCGGTTCTCGCCTGAGATCAGGACGGACTTCGGACGCTCCGATGAGCACCGCTGGATTCAGCGGTACGGCTTCGAGGAGCACACCGTCGGCAAGCCCGACGACGACTCGGTGGAGGACGGGAGGTTCAGCAGGCGGCGCAAGTACCGCAAGGTGGTGCGGGAGAGGCCGGGACTGGTTCCATCCGCCCTGTTCCACATCATCGGGAACACCGTCTTCCTCAGACTGGCCGACGTGGCCTCCGGGCTGCCCCCCTACGACGAGCAGGTGGTGCTGTCCTCGATGGACTCGGAGGAGGACGCGACGGGCTACTCCCAGCGCAGCGCCTACAACACCGTGTACGAGGAGCTGCGGCTGAAGCTGGCTGAGGCTCTCAAGGCTGGCTCGAAGCGGCTGCTGGCGACCTACCTGCAAACCCTGTTGGCCTACCCTGACGGCTGCACCAGGGGGGAGACGGTCTTCGACCCCAGGAGCGGGGACGTGATCGTGCAGGTGCCGCCCCTCTCCGAGGAGCGGCTCTACCCGAAGGAGAAGGCCCTCATCGACATGGTGGCGGCGGAGCGGATGGAGGGCCGCAGGGTGCTGGTCTACGCGACGCACACCGGCACAAGGGACATCACCGGGCGGATGTACGACATGCTCACCCGGCACGGGTTCCGCGTGGCGGTGATGAAGGCCGACGCCGTTGCTCCCGAACGGCGGGAGGCGTGGGTGGCCGACAAGGTCAAGCAAGGAATCGACGTGATGATCTGCCACCCCAGGCTGGTGCAGACGGGGTTGGACTTGATCGACTTCCCAACGCTGATCTGGTACGAAACTGATTATAGCGTCTACGTCATGCGGCAGGCGTCACGCCGGTCGTGGCGCATCGGGCAGACCCGCCCGGTGAAGGTGGTGTTCATGAGCTACAAGAACACCCTCCAGGCCGACGCCTTGAAGCTGGTGGCGAAGAAGCTGCAAAGCTCCCTCGCCGTGGAGGGCGAGCTGCCGGAGGACGGCTGGCCGCCTACGGCGACGACGGCGACGATCTGATGATGGCGCTGGCCCGGAAGATCGTCAGCGGGGACGAGGAGGAGGACGAGACGGTGGAGGCGGTGGAGGCGGTCTTCGCACAGGCCTGGGACGCCGAGGCCGCTTCGGAAGAGTTCCTGGTGGACGACGGCTGGAAGGTCGTCGAAGTCGAGCCGGAGGCCGTCGAGGTCAACGGGGACGGCCACCACGCAGACGGCATCGGGCCGACGGTCGAGCTCGTCCTGGACACCGGCCACCACGCCAACGGCAACGGACACGCAGCCGTCGAGGTCAACGGGAACGGCCACAGCGACGAGGTCCCGGAGCCGCAGCAGTCGCTGTTCTCCTGGGCGGAGTTCATGGCCGAGGAGCCGGTCAAGCCGAAGGGCCGGGGCCGCAAGCCTCAGCCCGCAGCCGCGTCCCTGTTCGAGTGGGCGCTGACCGTGGAACAGGAGCGGGAGGAGGAGTTGGTCGGCGCGGGGCGCTAGGCCGCAACACACAGGGGGAGGTCGTCGCTACTTCAGCGATGGCCTCCCCCTGCGCAACCTTGATTCTCTCGTAAAAAGTCTGTGCAGGCCGAATTAGAACAAACGTACCCGCGCCTGGGTACAATATACAGTCTCTGTTCCGTATACTAGCCCAACATACGGTAGCGCTCAGATGTGCTGAATCGCTGGAACTTCCTCAAAACGGGTTTTTACGAGGGAATCAACCATGTATGCGGGCTTTTTTGTTGTCCAGAATCCGGTCGCCACCTTTCTCTGCGTTTGAAAATGGGGAGTAGGATTGACGACAGAAACCTACAGTCGTATATTTTCGTTGTAAGCTATAAGTGTTCTTGATAAGGAGTTAGTGGGACATGGCGTCTGAAGAAGGTTGGGTCGGTATCGCGGACGTAGCAGCCCACCAAACTACGCTATACGCCGCACTGAGGTGGGACGTATTCCCCATAGCAGACTAGGGCTACACAATAAGACGACGATAGCCATGAAGATGGAGCCCGTCACGAAGGGCTGCGTCGATACCCTTGCCGGAGGGCAATGACATGCGCGGAGACAGGTGGGGAATCGAAGGGCCGCCCGAAGAAGCGTACTCCCGCGTAACCAACCCGGAACGCTTCCAGCCTCTGCACGCCGCAGCGACGGAGTTGCTCGACCGGCTGGAGCGACAGTTCGGGGTCGAGCGATTAGAGGGACACGATGCTGACGAGGAACTGGGCAGGGTAAGACTTGCGCGTCCTCCCATAAAACTCGTCCCGCATGATCCGCAAGCCGCGCCAATCGTGGTGGCGTACACTGATTTTCCAGGGCTGCATTTGAGGTTCGGCTCCTGGCACACTGAACCATTCCCCGATTGTGGCTGCGACGCCTGCGACGAAACGGCCGACGGGTCGATTGAGGAAATGATCAGAATGGTGGAAGCCGTCGTCTCCGGCGGGTTCCGCGAGGCAATGCGAGTGCCTCCGCTGCTGGGGGATGGTTGGCAGGAAACAGAGTTCCGGCCTAACGACGGCCACGGCGGTCCCAGACGCTCTCGAGGCCGCGTCCCGCGCTCCCGCGCCCTCGAGATGACGGGGGGCGAACGGCACGTGACGCTGGAGTGGAAGCCCTGGCCTCGACGCAACGCAGCCGCTCATGATGCGCAAGCTGGTCCCCTATCCCCGCGCGACCAGTTTCGAGGACACCGGGGAAGGATTCGTCGCTTACGGACCGGTGAGCGGGTTCGAATCGCAATAGGCGGCCTGCGACTCCGCTACATCATCTGACCAGGTAGCATTGCGGATGGGCAAGAAGGTGCTGATTTCCGACGACGTCTGGCAGAGCGTGCAGCCCGAGAGGGCGGTGTTCGCCGAGGTGGGCGCCGCGCCACCAGCCTAGACAAGAAATCAAGAACCTTCGTGTTGCGATTCAGGCTGGCAGTGTAGATCATGTGCTATGACGCACAAGGGCTACTATCTTCCATCAACCATAATGCATGAATTCGGTCACAGTGCGGGACTGGGACATAGCCCTGTGCCCATAGACGTCATGGGGTTTCCTGCTGATAAACGGACATTGTCGTCGAACGACGAGGACGCTATGAGTGCCAACTATACCGGGCATTCTTCTCATCGTCGGTAGGGAGCGTGGAATGAGAATGATGACCATTCGTGGAATCAGGTCTCTGCCATTTGCGCTAATGGCGTTGGCTGTCGTGCTCCTCGCCGGATGTATCGGCGGCGAATCTGCCCAACCTGGGCTTCAACCAAATACCTCCGAGCCTCTATATCGGTTGATTCCTCCCTATTATGGCCCGACGACTCTTGAGGAAAGAATTCTCTCTGCCGATGTGATAGCCCGAGTGAGGCTAAGGTCGATGGAGGCTGCGGCATCCCGACGCGATCTCGATGAGGTCTACTACGAACCCGGTATTAAGTTCACGTTTGACGTGACAGAATACCTCAAGGGGACAGGTAATGGTGAACTTGTCACAGTCGTATCGGATTACCGCCACCCCCGGCTTGACAACGAACAAGCCGCCATCAACGTTGCTCAAGACCTAGTACAGTACCGGGATACGCGCTGGGACGGTCGGGAAGCGCTAGTCTTCGTTGTCAATGACCCGAGAAGCGGGCTGACCAATCATCCATACGAGTTCGTAACAGGAGGCGGCTCATTAGAGAATACGTAGGCCTACATGATAGACAGCCGTTACAACAAGTCTTGGTTGCCCGCAGCAGCTAGCGGTGGCGCGGCTGGTGCTTCGGGAAGCGAAGCGCGCTTTCTCTTGGATGCTCCCAATGAGGAGGTTGCTAGCGGAGTTTCAGGCGCATCTGGGGCAGGTTCGAGCGCAGCTCCAACGATAGCCCTAAGCCGGGTAAAATCACTGGTAGCGGACATGGATCAGCTATTAGAGACAAGTCAAGATTCGGAAGACTACACTGAGGAAGATTACCGGCAGTGCCTGGTGGGAAAGCACAGAATCAAGCGCGAGCTTCAATGGAAAGAAGACAACAATATCTCTGTAAACTACCGATTTGAGTATGAGTTGCAGTCCGGTTCTTCGGCAGGAACTGTATTAGATTCTGGGGCAGTCTCAGGTGCTACACCCGGTAAGCCGGATCGACATTGGCTGGAAGGCAGAGACCAGAAGCTCTTCAAAGTTGAGTTTGATGACCACGTGATTTCTTTCGTTTCAGCCCGACCCATACCAGGGGGAGAGTATCAGTTCTTTCACAACACAGAGTCATGGATTCAGTCTCTGTGCGACTCTTACCCGGATGAGTTGAGAAATTCAAGAACATGGATTGTAAACGTAACTACCCCCACGGGTACAGTGCATGAGGCGTTCTTCGATCCGGTGACCATCGGGGTGGCTGTGGGCGCAGATACGACGAATGGCGTGCTGAAGCCAAAGTCTTTCTCGTTGGGCGAGGGTACCACTACAGCCTCTCTCGAAAAGACAACCTGGGAATCAGGGAGGGTGATTATGGAGTTGGAGCCCTCCGTTCCTTTGGCAAGGCACCATGCTGACTTCATAACGCTGGACGGCTCAGTGTCGCTACGCCTGGACTTCGACGATGCGTCGGAGGTCGTGGATGGAGCAAAACGAACGCTGGCCTGGAACGTTTGCACGCAACCTTGGGAGAGCGGAGACCTGCTCATGCTGCGTATCAGCAAGAGCGAGGAGGACCTCGCCGGCGCGACCAATGATGGGGTATGTCCGCCGCCAGCGCCGCAGAACCTGACGGCCTCCTTCACAGACGATTCGGTGACGCTGATCTGGGATGTTACCGACGACCCAACAGTAACGGGTTACCTGATACTACGGAGGGTGGCAAAGCAGCACACGTTCGTCAAGCTCGATGTCAACCAAGGCGCTGCTACGACCTACGTTGACACGACCGACATCGAACCCGGCACCAAGTACATCTACCGTGTCCACGCAGTCAGCGCTGCCGGGGTCAGCGAAGTATCGCACGCGATCGTCACAACAACTGCCAGCGACCCAGCGACCGACGTGACCAAGACGTCTCCGCCGCCCCCTCAGAATCTGGCGGCCGCCTCGACCCACGAATCAGTGACGCTGACGTGGGATGTGGCCGACGATCCGACGGTAACGGGCTACCTGATACTGCGGAGGGTGGCAAGGCAACACACGTTCAGCAAGTTCGAGGTCAACCAAGGCGCTGCTACGACCTACGTTGACACAACCGACATCGAACCCGGCACCAAGTACATCTACCGTGTCCACACAGTCAGCGCTGCCGGGGTTAGCGAAGTATCGCGCGCGATCGTCACAACACCCGCGGCGCCGTGACAGGACGTGACGGGGACAAGATCTACGGGAAGCACTGAGTACAGTCTCCTTCGAGAGCAGTACCAGTACCAATGAATCGCGCCTTACCCCCAGTTCATCGACGAGGTTCGCACGCCCATTGAGCAAGTGGCGGGGGTTGCCGGAACAAAGCTCCGTTTGATTGCCGCGTCTGCCCGAACTGCGAGGTGACTATCGTGCTGTGCCCTGCAATAGGCGTGAGGGCCGTTTCTTCTAGAGAAAGGTTTGATTCATTTTGGGATACTGGGAAGGTCCAAGTGTTATCGCCGGTTATGGGATAGACTTCTACCTCTACTTTTGGACAGCGGCCCTCTGAGGACGTTTACAGCCCCACCTCCCACCGGAAAGTTCGCAATTCAGTCTTGGCAGGCCCGGTATCGAGGGAACGAACTCCGAGCTGAAGCGCGCCCACGGGCTTGGGCGCTTGCGGGTGCGAGGGGGCCGTCGGGTGCGGCTTGCCGTCTACCTGAAGGCGTTGGCGTGCAACTTCAAGCGGATGGTCCATGCACGCCTGGTGGAGATGGAGAACACGGCTCAGCGGGCGGTCGGGACGGTACCTGCGGTCGCGGCCGCATGAGGGCGCCGCTCCACAACTTCCACCGGGTGCCCTGAGCCACGGAAGGGGTACCGCAACGGGATCACGCTTGTCCTGAGCGCAGCAGATAGGGCGGTGAGGCCAGCAGCCGGCATCCCGTGGCCTCCTCCGCTCCAGACCACCTTCGCACGCCAGGGCTCATCTCAAACAGGCCTTGTTACGAGGGAATCAAGGTTCTGCAAGAAGTGATGCGTCTCCTGCTGGAGGCGTACTACGAACCGCAGTTCAGCGACGGGTCACACGGCTTCCGGCCCCAACGTGGATGCCACACGGCCTTCACGGAAATCACCCGCACCTGGACGGGCACAACTTGGTTCATTGAAGGAGATATCGCCGGTTGCTTCGACAACATCGACCATAAGGTGTTGCTGGAAATACTCGGTGAGAACATCCAGGACAACCGCTTCCTGCGGCTCGTTTCCAATCTCCTCCGGGCTGGCTACCTTGAGGACTGGAAGCTCAACGCCACGTACAGTGGCACGCCGCAGGGGGGGTGTGGTGAGTCCCATACTCGCCAACGTCTACCTAGACCGGTTGGACAGGTTCGTGGAGGGAGTGCTCTTGCCCGACTACAACCGCGGCAGGCAACGGCGGCGGAACCCGGAGTATCGCAGCATTAACGAACGGATAGTCCGTCTACGGAAAGCCGGACGTGGAAAGGAAGCGGCGTCCTTGCGCCCTCTCCTACGTTCGCTGTCCTACGGCGACACCCACGACCCGGACTACCGACGCCTGCGGTACATACGGTACGCCGACGACTTCTTGCTCGGCTTTGCGGGGCCAAGGATGAGGCCGATGAGATCAAGACTAGGCTAGGCAGGTTCCTGCGAGATAACCTCAAGCTGGAGCTATCCAACGCCAAAACCTTGGTCACCCACGGTCGAACCCAGGCAGCACGGTTCCTCGGCTACGAGGTCACCGCCCAACAGAGCGACACCAAGCTCGACGCCAACGGCCTTCGTTCGGTCAACGGCAACATCGGGCTACGTGTCCCGCCGGACGTTGTACGCGCCAAAAGCGCCGCCTACATGCGCGGCGGCAAACCAGTCCACCGCGCAGAACGGCTTCACGACAAGCCTTACAGCATCGTGAGTCAATACCAAGCGGAGTTTCGGGGCATCGCCAACTACTACCGGCGTGCCCTCAACCTGACTTCCCTCGACTACCTACGCTGGGTCATGGAACTGTCCCTCGCTAAGACGCTTGCCAGCAAGCTGAAAATCAGCGCTGCCCAGGTGTTCAAGCGATACAAGACTACGATCGAGACTGACAAGGACCCTCGTAATGTCCTGATGGTGGAAGAGGCTCGTCCAGGTCACGCGCCGCTAGTGGCGTATTGGGGAGGCATCTCCCTGGCGCGGGATACCAGGGCCACCCTGGTTGACAAAATACCTCCAACACTCAATGGTCGGACAGAGCTTGTCGAGCGCTTGTTGGCCAACACCTGCGAGCTTTGCGGCTCAACGGTCAAGGTTCAGGTGCACCACGTACGGGCTTTGAAAGACCTGCGAAAGAAGGGACGGGCCAAACCGCCCGCCTGGATGGAGGTCATGGCGGCGCGGCGGCGCAAGACGCTGGTCGTGTGCGCTCCCTGCCACGTGGACATCCATACCGGGCGTCCGCTGAAGCAGAGCGCACAGGCAGCCTGAGTACCAACGTTGCAACAGATAGGTAGTGTTCCAACCGTAAACGCCTCAACGCCGTTCCGTCAACTGACTGGCCGGTGGTAAAATGGGCCATAGCAGACCTGTATACCGGAAGAGCATCGGAGGCTCCGAAAACATGCACACTAAACTCGTGCTCGTGATTCCGGCCCTTGTCGGAATCCTCCTAACCTCCGTCTTGGCCTGCAACAATGCAGACCCAGATGCTGTGCTCGCCCGGGCTCAGGTCGAATTGGACAAGCACCGTACTTTGTGGGAGCAGGTCGGCTCACCCGACTACACGTACGAGTACTACGTAGGCTGCCTTTGCTTGGCCGCCTTCGGGCAGACCGTCAAGGTCACTGTCACCAACGAAGAGGCTGAGTCAGGCGTTTACGCTGGGTCTGGCCTACCCGTGGTCCTCGGCTCACGTTACTTCCACACCATCGACAGCTTGTTCCACCTGGTCCAGCGCGCCATCACTAACGAGGCAGAACGCATCACCGTAAGTTACAGCAGTGAGTTCGGATACCCAACGAACATAGCGATTGACTACATAGCCAACGCGACAGACACCGGGTACTCCGTCTCTGCCAACGCATACTCACCTCGTTGACAGGCTATTCGTAGCCTGACGGCCTCTCACTACGCGGACGGTGCCACAGGCACACATCCCACGACACTACCGACTGTACCGACACCGGAGAGCCGGATGCCGCGAAAGTGGCACGTCCGGTTCGGAGGGGGGCCGACGGAAAAGTGCTCCGCTAACACGGAGTAACTCGCCGGCGGCCTACCCGACACCAAAACCGCCGAGTACGGATTCGAGAAGGACAGCTTCCTCCTGCTGGCGCAGGCCGAGGATGAGGCCCCCGCGCTGCACCACCGCTTCCTGGACAAGCGCAGCCCGCTCCCCCTGCACGGCTCCTGGGCTGGGTGGCTCTGGCAGCGGGGCCTGGACAACGGGGAGATAGTCCCCCTCCAGTCCGTCGGCGTCTCGGCCTACAGGTGCTCCCACAAGGCCGACAAGCTCCGGGAAGACCTCTCCGACGCCGTGGCGTCGGGCTGGCTTACTCTGCCCACTGAGGAGGTTTCCGATGGATAGGACTCTGAAGACGGCCAAGCGCAAGAACAAGCGCAGGCAGAACCGGAACGGGAGCGCCTGGCGGCGCTTCTCCCCGGACGGGACGACCTGCCGCTACTGCCAGCACGACCGTGCGCCGCGTAACGCGGCATAGGATACCCGACTCACTCGGGAGAAACTCGGAGGAAGTTTCTGGGCCAACGACCTGAACGTGAAAGGCCAACGGGAAAAGCCCAAGTGGGTACAGGTCATGGCGGCGCGGAAACGCAAGACCCTCGTGGTCTGCCGGACGTGTCACCTAAACGCCCACGACGGCAGTTGGAACCGCGCAAGCAACAGTAAGTAGTATCAGGGCTGTGATGCCCCAACACCTTCCGCTCAATGATTGGCCGGTGGTAAAATGGGCCGCGATAGACCTCTATACCGAACGAGCAACAGAGGCTCCAAAGCGTGCACACCAAACTCGCGCTCGTGATTCCGACCCTTGTCGGACTCCTCCTCACCTCCGTTCTGGCCTGCAATAATGCAGAACCACTTGCTCGGGCACAGGTCGAACTGGACAGCAATCGTACTTTGTGGGAGCAAACTCGCTCAAACGACTACACGTATGAGTACAAGGCAATCTGCTTCCACTGCTCGCGACAGACCGTCAAGATCACTGTCACGAACGGGGATATCGAGTCAGTCGTCTACGCAGAATCCGGTTTTTACGGAGAGTCCGGTGAGCCACCTGTGCGGTGGGACGGCGGACCCAGCTACCCCACCATCGACAGCTTGTTCGACGATATCCAGCACGCCATCACCAACGAGGTAGAGCAGGTTACCGTGAGCTACAACAGTGAGTTCGGATACCCAACGAACGTCGCGATCGACTCCAATGTCAACGCGACCGACACCGGGTACACCCACATTGCCAACGCTTACTCCCCTCGTTAGCAGGCTGCTCGCAGCCTGACGGCCCCTCACGCAACCGGACGGTGCCACAGGCACAAAACACACCCCCAGACGCTACCGACTGTAACGACACTGGAGAGCCGGATGCGGTGAAACGGAGGGACATCTGATGTCTATCGGCGTAGCGACAGTATCTGCATGGGTCGCCCATGCCTTTGCCTGGGCCGCTGGGGTCTGGTTGGCGTTCTGGCCCACCTATGAGGGTGCGTCGGTAACGGCGACACTCCCTGGTGAGCCTGGCGGGGAGGTGATTCGGTCTGGCGCTACGGCAATAGAAGTGAATGGCCTGCACGTAATCTTGTTGCTGCTAGTGCCTATCCTGTTGACCGCCATCACTTTGTTGGGCCTTCGGCTCCAACAGACGACGATGCGCAAGATACTCCTCTGGAGCCCCGCCGTCGTGCTTCTGGGATTCTGTTTTGTAGCGATAGCTTCGATCGGCATGTTCTACCTGCCAACAGCCCTCGCGCTCCTTGTTGCAGCCATTGCTGATCTCGGAGGTCAGGAAGGCAATGAGCCGATCTAGTCTCTCGGTCGTCACTGGGGCCTTTGGCTACAGTGGCAAGTACATCGCGCGGCGGTTGCTGGAGCAGGGAGCAACTGTAAAGACGTTGACCCGTACTCCTACTTCCCACAGCCCCTTCGGTGATCGGGTGGAGGCTCTACCTCTGGACTTCGGCGACTTTAACGGTTTGGTAGAAAATCTTCGGGGAGCCGCCACTCTGTACAACACCTATTGGATTCGCTTCGCACGAGGCACGGTTACTCATGACGTTGCGGTTCAGAACTCCCGCATCCTGATAGGAGCGGCGGCCGAAGCCGCCGTTAGCCGTATCGTCCATATCAGCATCACCAACCCCTCGGAAGACTCGCCACTTCCTTACTTCCGGGGGAAGGCGCTGGCGGAGAAGGCAATCCACGAGTCTGGGTTGTCCTACGCCATCCTCAGACCCACGGTGCTGTTCAGCCCCGAGGATGTGCTGATAAACAACATCGCCTGGTTCCTGCGGCGGTTTCCAGCGTTCCCCATCGCAGGGTCTGGGGACTATCCGATACAGCCGGTGTTCGTAGACGACCTGGCGCAACTTGCCGTGAATGCCGGGGCGGGAAGCGAAGATGTCGTGTTAGACGCCGTGGGTCCAGAAACATTCACGTTTGAGGAGATGGTACGGCTCATAGCTCGCCGAGTAGGCAGCCGAGCCCGGCTGATTCACGTACGGCCTTCCGTGGCGCTGCTGGCCGCCCGAATGGCGGGTTGGTTGGTGCGGGATGTGGTGCTGACCAGGGATGAAATCGACGGACTGATGGCGGGCCATCTGGTGTCGGCTGACCCACCCACCGCCTCCACCCGGTTCACCGAATGGCTGGAGGCCGAAGGCGCTACGTTGGGACGGCGCTACGCCTCGGAACTGGGCCGCCACTACCGCCGCCCACGACTGGCGTTGAAAGCGACCAAATCAAGAGAAGAAACTACGGATTCTTCGCGACGGAGATGCCGCCAAAATGGGATAATTGAGAGGAACAACGAAGGGGAATGGAACGGCGATTCTGCCTGGCTAATTCTAATGGGCTCGGGCTATGGAATCGTCTTTTCCAACTGAGCGTAAATGTGCGGAAGATACAGCCTGATAGCGGACATAGGAGAGCTGCAAGAGCGGTTCGGATTTCACGGCTCTGAACTGACCCACGCTCCCCGCTACAACGTCGCCCCCACGCAGATGGCGCTCACCGTGACCAACGGCAGCGAAAGGCGGGGTTCCTACATGCGGTGGGGACTGATTCCATCCTGGGCCAAGAGCGCATCCGTCGGCAATCGCATGATAAACGCCCGCGCGGAGACGGTCGCCGAAATGCCCAGCTTCCGCACTGCGTTACAGAGACGACGGTGCCTGGTTCTGGCCGATGGCTTCTACGAGTGGCAGGGGAAAGGCTCCAGCAGGAGGCCCATGAGGATCACGATGGCATCGGGTGAGCCCTTCGCCTTCGCGGGTCTGTGGGATACGTGGCGGGACCCGAAGGGCGAGGTCGTCCGCTCCTGCGCCATCATTACCACGTCGGCCAACGAGTCGCTCAGTCCCATCCACGACCGGATGCCGGTCATCCTGCCAAGGGAGCTGGAGTCCCTCTGGCTGGACCACGACATCCAGGATCCGGCTGCCCTCGACGGTATCCTGAGACCTTATCCCGCCGAGGCGATGGAGGTCCATGAGGTCTCCTCCATGGTCAACAGTCCCGCCAACGACGGACCGGAAGTGGTTGTTCCTTTAGGGCAGTCAGGCCAGGCGACGGCCCTGCTCTGAGGTTGCTGTGAGGAGGACGCCGTGACGATTGCTCTTCCCAAAGGGGATTTCTTGGTGACGGCTGGATTTGTCGCTATTACGGGCGCGGGTGTCGCCTTGGGGTTCACGGTGCTTGATAGTACCACGAGCACATGGCTGCTCATCCTTGCGGCGGCCACCCTAGGAGCGCCCGTCTTTGCAGGTTGGCTATCGCCAGGGCTAAAGCAAGCCTGGTTCTTTCCGATCGGTGTACTGGCCAGCCTGTCCGTCGCGACGGCCATCTATGGGCCACTCTCATCAGACTCCGAGCCTATCGGGTTCGTCATCGTCCTCACCCTGATCTATGGTGGAGCGGCATCTGTGGCATTCTGCGTCGCCTGGATAGCGAGGCAGTACCTTCGCCGATGGCGAGGCCACAGGATGCCCGTGAGCCACCTGGCCATAGCGTCGCTGGTGGCTGTCTGTTGCTCGATAGCCCTCATTGTGCTCTTCATCGCTATACCGCTTGCTTCATTGACTTCAACGCGAGCGCCGTACTGGTCTGCCATCCTGGCACCGATTGGATTGATAGGGGTCGCTGCGGGGTCTGCGATCATCTGGAGTGATCGCAACAGGGGGCGTTGGGGCTACGTGGGACTGGGACTGTCCTTGCTGTACCTGGGGGCATACCTTGCCCCGCCGGTATTCTTGGCAACTGCACACCTGTATGGCCCGGTCGCGCTGGTCCTCGTAGGGCTTGCGACATGGAACGTTGTCCGATGGCGAAAGATACGTGTTGGGTGATCCATAGTCGATGACAGTACAGCTGTGCTCCCGTCAAGCCGGAAGGATCTATACGTATGCTCTGGTGCGCAGGAAGGTTGCCAGCTAAGCCCGGTCACCACCTGCACCGACCCCACCGGATTGCTTCCGTGAGGGAACGCTTTCTCGGTTTGAAACGTATTATTGAGTAGAGCTCATGCGAACGCAGCAGTGGGTGCGGACGAAACATAGCGGTGGGCTTCGGTGCTATCGGGAACCTTTTCATGAGCCGATACGTCCTACGCACTATAGGCTCACTTCCACGCAGTGGGTGAGTGGCGCGGCAGGACAGGAAGCCTTCCTGCGGCGCCACAATCTCCTGTGAGGAATAGGATGATTATTCGATGAGGTTTCAGGGCAAGGAATTAGGATTAAGAGGGCGGCTCAGAGTCGCGACTCCTACCATCATTGGGGGAGTAGTAGCTCTTCTTATGGTGGCCATAGTCGCTTGCGACGACGCTCAACCTGAAACCACGGCCGAGTCCACCATTTCGTCCCCAGGACCAACAGCCTCGTCCACCCTCACGCCGACTGAGACTCCTGCCTTGTTATTAGTCAGCACAGATGGCTCTGAAGCCACAGCGAGCGAGCCGCCCTTCTCCGGCCTTGAGAAGCTCGTCGTGTCTTCCAACCTCTCCGTTATCGGTCAAGTGGATGAGGTATCCGAACTCCGGGCAGCGCCCCGACGCGACAACCCTTCGAGCCAAGTGGCCTAATACGAGGCATCGGTGAAGGTGACTCAGGTCATTTTCGGCTACCGCTACACCAGGGTAGATCGTCACTTGTCCTTGTACTACGTGATGGACGACGACGGACGCATTCCGACGACTTCGCCGCCGATGGAGCGAGGCGAGACCGTCCTGTTGTTCCTAACGCAGGACGATTCCCTCTTCGGCCCTGATGACGCCAATCTAGTAATCACTGATGGCGACGAAGCGTGGGGCAAGTTCGCCGTTAGGGATGGGCGTGTGACGACGCTTCATCCCGCAGGGGAATCGCAGCCACTGGAAGAAGTGACGACATGGATCGAGACGGCTCGGTTCTCCCTCGCGAGGCCCGGTCTGCTTGTGGGAGAAGTTTCCGGCCTTGATGAAGGTGACACCGCCACCATTCGCCTCATGAATCTAGGCCGTAGCCACCGAGAGGAGAACGGTGTGTTAGTGGACGAATGGACGCTGGGGAATGGCCCATGGGAGCAAAGGGGCCTGCGACTTTCCCAAGGGACATACCACCTGGTCCCCGAGGCTGAGGGTTATCTTCCTCTTCATAGTGCCGGCGGTTTGATGTTCGAGGTGCCCGCCGAGGGAATGGACTGGAGAGAGCGGAATCTAGGTTTCGCCTTCTTCCGACCCAAGGATGCCAGTGATAGGCCCCTCGACACCGGGACAGGCTGGCGTCCTGAGCGGAGCATCGGGGGACGGATCGCCGGGATACCTGATGGAGTCGATGCCCTAGTTCGGATACAACGCCTGCCGCCGGTGCCAAACGAGCTCTACGTTATCGGTCCTCCGTTGCCGGAAAATGCTACGCGCTACTTTCCCCAGGAGCTCACGTGCCTCGAGGAGGCAGAAGACCACCTGGTGCCTGAGGAAACGGTCGCGGAGATAGAAGTGCGTAACGGACGATGGGGGCTCTCAGACCATACTCTGGCAGGCCATCGGTATCTCATCACCCTCCAAACGTCTGATAAGTCTGGCATCAGCGCCGGTAATGCGGGTTATGTCGCAGTAGTCTTCGGCGGTAATGCCGCGCATCTACTGCGGGGCGTCGATTTCTATGTTGGGGACGCAGCAGCTCCAAACTGCCCACCGCCGCCGGACTCAGATGTTGTCGACCTAAGCCAGATCAAAGAGGAAGCGGTCAGGAACCTGTTCGACAGTACCGGCAAGAGGATTAATCCCCAATAGGCAGGTGGCCAAAATCGCTAGGGACCACGAAGGCGGCTTTGGCGGCTACTACTTCCACGAAACTGACAAGAGCATCGTCTACGTCTACATGCAGGACGTCACCAAGACGGCCGCTGCGGAAGTGGCGTTCCGCGCAGCATATAGCGGTGATCGTAAGATCACCCAGATAATCCCTGTTCAAGGTGACTACTCTCTCGACCAGTTGGTCGAATGGTTCTACATCCTCGACGGAGCTTTGATCGAGAGCGGCATACCCCCAGCCAGGGCATCGGTGCGAGAGATCGAAAACCGCATCCGCATCGGACTGTTCGATGCGGATCAAATTGACGATGTTCTCCACATAATGGAAAGGCTCGGGATTCCCGAGGGGGCTGTAGTTGTTAAGGCTGAAGGAACATTGTACGGGAGTTCGCTGAGGACAGGCGTATGAGGCAGCCAACACGCTCTTGGCTTACTATTTCATTTGTCGGGACTTTCTTGCTGCTCATAGCCTCCGGCTGTTCGGAACCTCCGGTGCCAGCGTTGCTCTGGGAGTACCCGCTGCGCCAGGTGGAATACCCGGGCTCTTCGTACCTGGTGTCCATTGACAACGGCGTCGTTGTTGTGGGCATCCGGAGGAGCGAGTTACACGCGCTGGACGCCAAGACTGGCCAGGTTCTCTGGCGGCGGGCCAACGAGAGCGGCCAGGAGTGGCACTATCGCCTATCCGACGGCGTGGTGTACCTCTTGCAACCCAGAGAACTCGACCAGATTTTGACAAAGGACGTCAACGGTTACACCGTCAGATCCCCGGTCTATGGGACCGAGGTATTCGCCCTAGATGCCCGGAGCGGGAATGAGATCTGGCAGTACCGGCCGGAGCCTGACCGCTGGCCTAGAAGGAGTTTTTTCTCGGAGGGCGCACTGGTCGTTCAATCGGAGCCGTACTTCGCCTTGGACGCCGAGACGGGCCGACTGCTGTGGGAGGCCCATGTAACGGGGGTGACGAACCACGCATCGGACGGCGTCATCTATGAAGATGGCCCCGGGGTGACCGCCCTGGACATGACCACCGGGAAAGCGCTGTGGCGGCAGATGCACTCCAGCGTCGAAGTATTAGGGGCAGCGGATGATATCGTCTTAGTCAGACGCCCCCTCGATCACCTACACGGCTTGGACGCCAAGACCGGTAGGACGCTCTGGACTCACCATCAAATGGGCCGAAGTTTGTGGCCCAAGAGTGAGGGTGATGGCGTTGTCATCGTCCAATCCAAGCAGCTACATTCCTGTTCCCCAGACCATGAAGGCATCTGTTATCCGGTGATCTATCCGATCGACGAGTTCTGCGTGGTGGATATGTCCAACGGCAAAACCCTCTGGTGTGAAGAGATGGAGGAATATGATTACGTGACCCGCTTGGGGGACTTGGTTTACCTGACATCCGGTAACACGGGAAGGGTTGTAAACGCTCGCACGGGAGAAGAGTTGTGGAGTCGCGAGGGGAAGGACGGCGTGGACGGAGCCGCGCCCCAGGTGAGGAAAGGCGGAGGAGTCCTCTACGTAAACGACTACGGCACGATCTCGGCGCTGCATCCGAAAACGCTGGCTGTTCGGTGGCAATACCAGTTGGAGTGGGATGACGATCCCTCGGACTGGCGTGATGGTCCCTCCATAAGAGCGGCAGACGACGAAGTGGTTGTCCTGTGGAACGGTGCGGGACTGACGGCGGTGGGCCTTCCGCCTCCCGGCGGCGTAGATTCGCCTCCCCCTTCCCCCGCGCCGGAGGAACTGTGCAGCAACGGCGTCGTTGTTCCCAATCCCGAGGTCAACCCGGGGCTCGTGGGCGATTGCGTGGTCCTCCTCTCCGTCCGTGGCATCTTGGTCGGCGACGATGGAACCCTGGCGGCCGAGTCCGTTCTGAACTGGAACGCCGACCTTCCCATCACCCAGTGGGATGGGGTTTCGACCGTCGAGCCGGGGCGTCGTGCGGTAGCCTACAGTGTTGGCGAAACTCCCCCCACGCCGCGGCCTGTGGGGCTGCCTGACCGGGTCCGCATATTGAAGCCTGGTTGGCAGGCTCTGAGCGGCCAAGTCCCGGCCGAGTTGGCGGGCCTCACTGGTCTGGACACGCTCGTCCTCGATTCTCCCTACTTGACGGGTGACATCCCCTCGGCGCTGGGACAGTTGGTGAATCTGGAGAGGCTGGTGCTTGGGAACGGACTGACAGGTCCAATCCCCCCGGAGTTGGGGCGGTTGGTGAATCTGGAGAGGCTGGTGCTTGGGAACGGACTGACAGGTCCAATCCTCCCGGAGTTGGGGCGGTTGGTGAATCTAAAGGAGCTACGGCTTGGGAACGGACTGACAGGGCCGATTCCCTCGGAGTTGGGCGAGCTTGACAAACTGCGCCTCGTGGACATCCGTGGTACCAGTTTCTCCGGTTGCCTACCGGGCTTGTGGAAGAAGGACTGGATCATCGATTCTTCGGGCGTAGAGCTTGACTCTTGCTAAGCCGTGAGTATGCTGAGCGAGCCCTCACATCAGGACCTCCCACCGAAAAGTTCGCAATTCAGTCTTATTAGGTCGGAAAAAGTTGGGCCTAATAAGACTGAATTCATAACTCAGCTTGAACGACAAATGCAAAGGCTCTATCGCGTGCGTCTATGGCGGCGGTGAATATCCCGAACTTGAACATCAGCAGTTCTGGATTGAGTCCCCGCCGAGGTTTCCAGGAGATGGCGACTACAAGCAGTGGACAAATGGTATAGCGGAAGTCAGAAGGAGTCCTGATGATTTCTACTATCTTCCGCAAGTGATCATGCACGAGTTTGGGCATACTGCCGGGTTGGGGCACACCCTAGTACTCAGTCAACCGTGAAATCAGAAGGGTAAAGGCGGTGGAGTTTGGTTCGGGCATCCTAGGTATTGAACCTCCAGTGGATGGTGGCTTGGGCGGCGTTGCGTTCCTTAGCCCGAATCCACCGAGGGAGGGCGTTTGGTTAGCATCCTGAAGTGGCCAGAAGGTGCTCCTCTGAATCTGGGATAATGGTTTTGTAACAGCAAAACAGTCCCAGGGAAGGAGCACCCAATAGATGCTACCACGCAACCACCCCGACCGTATCCGTATCGTCTTTGACGATCACCGCCTGGTGGCCAATGCCGGTCTGCTCCTGCCGGCCACCCTCGCCCGGCATCTGGGCCTGCGGGAACTCGTTGACCATCACCTTGACCTGGGCGGCGCGCCGGGGCGGGCCAACACCGGAGACAAGCTGATGACCCTGGTGGCCTCAGCCATGGCCGGCGGCGACTGCATCGACGACGCCGATGTGTTGCGCACCGGGGGGATGGCCTGCACCCTGGGCGGCACGGTCAAGGCGCCATCCACCCTGGGGACCTTCCTGCGCAGCTTCCGGTGGGGCCACGTCCGCCAGCTGGACCGGGTGAGCCGGGAGCTGCTGGCCCGGGCCTGGGCCGCTGGGGCCGGACCCGGCGACGCGCCGTTCACCATCGACCTCGATTCCACCATCTGCGAGACCTACGGACTGGCCAAGGAGGGCGCCCGCCACCACGGCTATACCGGCAAGCGGGGCTACCACCCGCTGCTGGCCATCGCCGCCGGCACCGGCGACGTGCTGATGTCCCGGCTGCGCGAGGGCCGGGCCAACACCGCCCGCGGCGCCGCCCACTTCCTGCGGGAGACGGTGGGACGGGTGCGCTACGCCGGGGCCAACGGACGACTCACGCTACGGGCCGACAGCGGGTTCTACACTCATGGCGTGGTATCCGTCTGCCGCAAGATGGATGTCCGCTTCTCCATCACCATCCGCCAGCACAAGAGCCTGCGCAATCTCATCGAGGCGATACCAGAGGATGCCTGGACTCCCATTCCCTACTGGATGGACGGCGCCGCCGATGTGGCCGAGACCACCTGCACTCCCTTCCAGAGTGAACCTGACGCCGCACCGGTGCGGCTCATCGTCCGGCGTGTGAAGCCCACGCCCGGTTCCCAGCTGGCCCTCTTCGCCTCCTACAGCTATCACGGCTTCATCACCGACCGGGACGGGGAGATGCTCGAACTGGAGGCCGACCATCGCCGCCACGCCGAGATCGAGAATGCCATCCGAGACCTCAAGCACGGTGTGGGGTTGAACCATCTCCCCTCGGGCCGCTTCGCCGCCAACGCCGCCTGGCTGGCGGTACAGGTGATGGCCCACAACCTCGCCCGCTGGACAGCGCGCATCGGTCTGGGCGAGCAGGTGGTGACCACCAAGACCCTCCGGCGGCGGTTCTTCTCCCTGGCCGGACGGCTCACCCGCTCGGCGCGCCGCCTCACACTGCATCTGCCACAGCGCTGGCCTTGGGAAGCCCAGTTCGATCGTGCCCTGGCCCGATTGCGCGCCCTGCCACTCCCTGCCTGACGGCCGCGGCAACCGGCCGCCATCCGGCCAACCGAACGTCCCCGCGAACTCGCGCCAGTCCGGTCTGCGAGTGCCTCTTGCTGCGCCCTCTCCCCGCTATCTCGCCCTGACCAACATTCGCAGACGGTCACAAAGTCTCCCCGCGGCAACTGAAGACAGACACCGGCCCCCCTCTACCCCAAATCGTGCCCGGACCATCGCCCTCCCTTGCCCCTATCGCCAGTTCCGCTGCTGCATAGTCATCCCCTCGGTGGATTTGGGCTTAACCAGAGCCTGGACTTACCGCCGGAGCGCCTCCTCGCGGGGTAGTCGCTGCTTCAAACAGGAACGGGATAGTACGCTGAACTCGATTTCCGCCATGTTCAACCAACTTCCGTGCTTGGGGGTGTAGTGGAACTCCAGCCGCTTGGCAATTCGCCGGGCCTCTGCCGCCGGGAACGTCTCGTACAGGGATGCCGGACGGTGCGTGTTCAGGTTGTCCATGACCACCCGCACCACCGGTGTATCCGGATAAGCTTCGTCCACCAGCCAACGCATCTGATGGGCGAAGGCTTCCATGGTGCGCCGCCGGGTCACCGCCACGTGACGCCAGCCCGCCAGCGGCTCACAGGTCAGGAACAGGTTGCGGACGCCCTCCCTCCGGTACTCGTAGTCCTGCCGCAGCGGAATTCCGGGCCGGGACGGCAGAGATGGCCGCGTATCAGCCAACAACTGGGTCGAGGTCTCGTCGAAGCAGACCACCGGCCGTCGGGGGTCATAGGGTTCGGCGTAGAGGTCCAGCAGGTCCTCCATGTTGGCCACGAACTCCGCGCTCACCTTGGGAATGCACCATTCCTTCTTCTGCCAGGGCTTGAGAGCGTTTTTTTGAGACGCTTGCGCACCCCTTCGTGGGACATGGAGTAGAGTCCCAGGAAGTGGTGTAAGAAGAGGAGGGGGTCTGGAGTAAGAGAGACCACCGCGTCATCCTTAGCGGGCAAAACAGAAGCTCGAGAAAGGAGGACAACGGTGGTCAAGGAAAGGATGGACCTGCTGGAGTTGTTGCGCAAGGGGGGAATGGACGGTGACGTGGACTTCCTACGGGAGGCTCTGAGAGTGCTGGTAGAGGGGATCATGGATGCGGAGGTGTCTGCGAGGATCGGTGCTGAGTATGGAGAACGCAGCCCTGAGCGGGTGACCCAGCGCAACGGGTATCGGTCCCGGGCGTGGGATACCCGGGTAGGGACTATGGAGCTGCACATCCCGAAGCTTCGAGAGGGGAGCTACTTCCCGAGCCTGCTGGAGCCACGGCGTCGCAGCGAGCGAGCTCTGCTGGCGGTGATCCAGCAGGCCTATGTGGAAGGTGTATCGACAAGGCGGGTGGACGACCTGGTCAAGGCCCTGGGGTGCGAGGGTATCTCCAAGAGCCAGGTGTCGCGTATCTGTCAGGAGCTGGACGTGGTGGTGGATGGCTTCCTGGGCCGTCCGCTGGACGGCGGACCATATCCCTACCTGTGGCTGGACGGACTAACCCAGAAGGTCAGAGAGGACGGCAGGATCGTCAACGTCAGCGTGGTGGTGGCAACGGCGGTCAATGGCGAGGGCAAGCGGGAGATCATTGGGATGGACGTGGGTACCAGCGAAGACGGCGCCTTCTGGCTGGCCTTTCTGCGCTCACTGTCCGCCAGGGGTCTGAGCGGGGTGGATCTGGTGGTATCGGATGCGCATCAGGGACTCAGGGATGCCATCGCGACTGTCTTCGGTGGGGCCAGCTGGCAACGGTGCCGCACCCACTTCATGACCAACCTGCTCACTCGGGTCCCCAGGCGCGCTCAGCCCTGGGTGGCCAACATGGTCCGCACCATCTACCAGCAGCCGTCCCCTCAGGAGGTCCACGCACAGCTCGAGCGGGTGATCGCCCAGCTACAGGACCCGTTCCCTCAGGTGGCCTCTCTACTGGACGAGGCTGGTGCGGACGTCCTGGCCTTCTCCAGCTTCCCTGTCCCCCACTGGAAGAAGATCTGGTCCAACAACCCCCTGGAGCGCCTCAACAAGGAGATACGGCGTCGCACCGATGTCGTGGGCATCTTCCCTAACCGACCAGCCGTGCGTCGCCTGGTTGGCGCCGTCCTCGCTGAACAGCACGACGAATGGGCCGTCGGCCGTCTATACACGACACCCGCGGTCTACAGCATCGACGAAGCTCTACCCGAGGCGGATCTAGCGAAGGCAGTGGCATAGACCGCGATCAACAGGATGACGTACTCTTACACCACTTGACGGGACGTGACCGGACATGGAGGATGCCAACTTCAACTCCACCACCTTGTCAGCCAGCAGGCGCAGGGTCCAGTGGTCATGCCCTGCCGGCGGCGGGCTGCAGGCCAGGGCGATCAGGTGGGCCTCGCCCCGGTCGTCCAGCTTCCGGCGCCGGTTGGCCTGGGGACGGTCCTTCAGAACCCCCGCCAACCCTTCTTCGGTAAAGCGCTGCTTGACCCGGTACACGGTGCCCAGGGCCACATCCAGGGCTTCAGCCACTTGGGGCGCCGGCCAACCGTCGTCGCTCTTGAGGAGAATCCGGGCCCTGGCGGTGACTCGGGCCGGGCGTTTCCCAACCCGAATCAGACGCTGGAGTTCTTCCCGTTGTTCCGGCGCCAACCGCACTGCGTACTTGTCCCGGACCATCATTGCCACCCCCGCCAACAACACTTCCCACCAGGCAGGATAACCAAATTGTCCGTTTTCTTAAACAATTGCTAAAACGAAGTTGACTGAGTACTAGTAGGTGATGTGATGCGTCCTATCAATCGTCGCGATCCGCTGAGTGGCCCCACATCTTATGACCTGAACGGCATAACGAACATATACCAGAATCACACGGAGCATCAGGAAGGCACGCAATGATGAGCAAGGCGCAGAAACTACTGTCGGGCCGAGCAATATCGGTATTGTTGGCGTTTTCAACCTGTCTGGTGCTCCTCGCTTCGGCCTGTGGTGAATCCGATAGCGACGCGTCTGGCGCTTCAGCAGTTGCAACGCAAGCTGTCGATGGCAGTGCCTATGGCGCTGGGACGTCGCCTCCGATGAGTGTCGAAAGCCCTGCTGTCAGTTCCATGTCTCGGTCAGATGCCGATATCCTCGATCAGGTTCAAGAGCCCTTGTCTTACGGCGCAGCCTCTCCTTCATTAGAGAAACGAATCCATGAATCCGACGTCATTGTAAGAGCATCTCTGTTGTCAACCTACCCCGGGGAGCTACGTTTTAGAGTCGCCGAGTACCTCAAGGGCACAGGCCAATCCGAAATCCTAGTCTTGGCTGAGACAGCGACACGAAACACGACCTGGGACGACCGTGAAGCAATTCTCTTTTTGACCCTGCCAGAAGGCCAGGGAGCCTCAGGAGCCCAAGGAGCTGGACCAACCCCGGTGTTCGTTTTCACCGACGCTCATTACAAGAGCCAAGGAGGGTACACGATAGATACGCTCGATCCCGCGTGGCTGCCGGCTGAAGCGACAGGCAACGGGGCGTCAGGCGCATCCGGCGACCCTGAGTTCATCACGGACTCGGAAGTCGCTGAGGGCGATTCCCAGCCGACTATTTCCCTAACCGACCTTCGCTCAAAGATTGCCTGGATGGAGGGAGGACAAGGGATAGCAGGCTACGACCGATGCATTGACGCCGTCATGAGCTATGAGCAGTTCTACCGGGACTGGGAGGCATACTATGGACGACAGTGGACTCTCCTACAACAAACGGAAGACTTGCCGTCAGGAGCGAAGAAGGGGACGGTGATACACACCTATGATAGATCCGGTGCGCCAGAATACGACAGGTCCTGGCTAACGGGCCAGGACGCTGGCCTTTTCACATCAGAGATCGTTGACGAAGACAAGAGCGCGCTTGACGGGTACAACAACGTAGTCGCGGTCGCTCGACCTCTGCCGAGCGGCATATATAGGTTTACCGACCATGTGCATGGTCACAAGTTCTTCCCCTGTGATTTCGTACCTGATAATAGGCTGCTATGGTCTATCACAGTCGTCGCTCCAACGGCTGCGATTCATGAAGCTTTCTTTGACGCCGTGACTATCGGCAATGCGGTAGGTGCGGATGCGGCTAGTGGCATGTTGAAGCCAAAGTCTTTTCCCGTTACCGAAGGCGTCAACACGCCCACTATCAAGAAGGTGACGTGGGAGGCAGGTCGGGCTGTCGTGGAGTTTGAGCCGTCCATTTCGCTGGCGGGGCATCATGTTGACTTCATCGCACTAGATGGTTCATTGTCGCTCCGACTAGATTTTGACGATGCATCGGAATCGATTGAAGGAATCAAGCGTATTCTTGCATGGGATGTGTGCGAGCAGCCGTGGGTGAACGGGGACCTGCTGATGCTTCGGATTAGTGAGAGCCAGGGAGAATTGACGAGAGTGACCAACGACGGTCCCTGCCCGGTGAGCTAGGAGAACCACATCGCTCCTTAATCTCGGGAAAGTGATGTATTCATGAACATATTTCGAATCAAATCTTGGTTGTTGATCGCTGTATGTGTGGCAGCGACGCTGGCGTGCACTCAGGTGTCACCAATTGAGACCGAGCCGGCCAATCCAGTTCCCATCGTGCGGTCGACCGGCACCGAGCATGGAGCCTCGGCGCCAACCGATGCCGCGCAGCGGAACCAAACCAATCTGGCTGTGCCTACTCCAACACCCGTCGTGCACTACAGCCAGTCACCTTACAGTTTTGTCGAGGCCCCACTGAACGGCCGAATCTACCACGCCGACGTCATAGCGTTGGTAAGCCTGCGGGAGGCGGTGGGGCAATCTGAGACTATTCACAGTGATGCAGGCGTAGCCCCCACGTACCGGCCCGCGCTCATGTTCCGATTCGACGTGATCGAGTATCTCAAGGGCGCTGGTGAAGACGAGATCGTCGTGCGGGACCCATCGTCCCACACCTTCCTGACATCCAAAGAGGCCTTGGAAGAGGCAGAGCACCACTTGGCGGTAAGGAGGAACTCCACTTGGGACGACCGGGCGGCAGTGGTGTTCCTGCATCAGATTCAGGTGGGGGACTCTGGCGATGGCACCACTGACGCCTCCCATGTCCGCCACGGGTTCACAACTATAAACTCTCTCTGGGGGGAACACACCATTGATGATCTTGGCAAAGCATGGCTTCCGGCAAATGCGCTCACCCCAGATGGACAGGATGTCGGAGATTTTATCAGGTCGGCTGGCAATGACTTGGAGCTTCTGACCGACTCGGACCCGGCTGGCGGCAGCGAGGACTTGCCCTTGATTTTCACCCTTGGCGAGTTGCGTTCCCGGATGGAGGCAATAGCCACGCTGCTTGAAGAAGGCAGGGATATCGAAGGGTATGAAGAGTGCATTGTGCAACGGTATATAACTGAACATTGGATAATGTCGTGGGAAGCGGGCAATGGGCCTTTTGATGAACGCCCAATCATATCAGAGCAGGTGTCCTCAGGGCAGCCCACGAGTACCGAATTCTATAACACTGCGCTCTCTGGAGGTGAGTTCAGCAGATACTGGCTAACGGGTGCGGACGGTGAGTTGTTCTCGGTGCAGATTGTGGATGAGAACGGCAACGTTATCGTTCCAGATGATCGATATCCCGTTTTGAGGTGGTACCCAAAAACTAGACAACTGGCTAAGAGAGAGTCCAGCTCCTAAAATAACCGGCAACTAACCGACGTGGAGGAGCAGGACATGAAGCAGACGAGGAATAAGCACAGTCCGGCGTTCAAGGCCAAGGTGGCCCTGGCCGCCCTTGCGGGGGAAGAGACCATCGCCCAGCTGGCCAGCCGATTTGAGGTCCATCCCAGTCAGATTCACGCCTGGAAAAGGGCCCTGGTGGAAGGAGCCCCGGAGCTATTTGCCACCAATCAGAAATCCCAGGAGAAAGCCAAGGAAGCTCAGATTAACCACCTCTACCGGCACATCGGCCAGCTGAAGGTGGAACGCGATTTTTTGTCGGAAAGGTCCGGTCTATGAGTCGCAGCATACGGCGAGCCATGATAGACCGAGACCACCAGCAGCTGTCTTTGGTGCGTCAATGTATCCTGCTGGACGTCAGCCGGGCCTCGGTGTACTACCGGCCGGTACCGACCAGGGCAGAAGACCTGGAGTTGATGGCCCTGATGGACCGTCAGTATTTGAAGACCCCCTTCTACGGCTCCAGGAAGATGAAGGCCTGGCTGCTGCAACAGGGCTATCTGGTGAGCCGAAAAAGGGTTCGAAGGCTGATGCGGTTGATGGGTCTGGAAGCGATCTACCGGCGTCCCAACACCAGCAAACCAGCGCCGGGACACCGGATCTTTCCCTATCTGCTGAAGGGAGTGGAGGTTAATCGGGTCGACCAGGTCTGGGCCGCGGACATCACCTACATCCCCATGGCGAAGGGCTTCCTGTACCTGGTGGCCATCATGGACTGGCACAGCCGGCACGTGCTGGCCTGGAAGCTCTCCAACACCATGGACACCAGCTTCTGCGTGGCGGCGTTGGAGGAAGCCCTGGGTAAGGGACGACCGGAGATATTCAACACCGACCAAGGGAGTCAGTTCACCAGTGAGGCCTTTACCCAGACGTTGCAGGAGCAGAGGGTCCAGGTCAGCATGGATGGTAAGGGTAGGTACCTGGACAACATCTTCGTGGAGCGGCTGTGGCGGAGCATCAAGTACGAGGAGGTGTATCTGAAAGCTTACCAGACCGTCGCCGAGGCCCGAACTGGGATCAATGCCTACCTGGAGTTCTACAACCGGCAGAGGCCTCACCAGGCTTTGGGCTACCGGACCCCAGCAGAGGTGTACCAACATGGCCAGGAAGAAAGGGGAGCAGCAGCTGAAGAAGCAGGGCTGCCATCGGGCTTGGTGAAACCTAGCGCAGGGGTGGGAGACTCTCTTAATTTAGCCCTCATGCTGTCTTAATAATGGGGTCCACCTTAGTCTCCCCCCTGTTCGGTGAAGATATCTACCTTGATATTCGGCGCTTAACTTCCTCTACCTCATCAAGATGGCAACGCTTGTACTTCGACCCACTCCCGCAAGGGCAGGGCCGGTTTCTACTGGGATTACTGCTGGTAATCCGTAGCATCTCATCTAGGTACTGACGTAAACCAGGATCACCGTGGGAATACTCTCCCCACAGATCATTTCTGGCGGCGGTCAATCCATAGCGGTCAGTGTAGGACAGACGGTAGAAGAAGGGTATCACCAGTCCCAGTATAAAACGTCGCAGAGACGGATTTCTCCCTGCGGAGAAGCTGAGAGTCAGGCAACATGCCCCATCATCGTAAAAGTGAAGATCAATCAATTCGCACTGGTTTTGCTCCGCAATATCGAAGTGCCGTCCTCCGGCTTCATAAACCTTCGGCCACGCTTTGACCTCTACGTGACCCAAGTCCATCCTGACCTTGAACGCATCGCCAAGGAAGGTGTCAGCCGCCATGTGTTCCTCGGTATCCCCCAACTTCAGTTGCCCGGAGTCCCGGTCAAATGCGGCGCAGAAGCGAAGTTCCCCGAGGATGCTCCGATCTCTCGGAACATAGGACAACTCAGGGAAGTTAGACGCCAGCCATTCCAGGTCAGTGTCTCGCAGGTTCATCTCGCGTAAGGCTTCCTCGGCGTCACGGTCGCGGCAGCCATTGCAACACCGGATGGTGCTCCGTTGTTCTTGGATTTGGACTTACCGAAGTCCTCCCCGAATAGCTTCTGCCATTTCTGAAGACTTCTCCGGGGATCCGTCTCATCGAACGCATCGTTCACCTGGTCGTTGTAAATGTTGAACTTGTCCCTGAAGTTGTTGTATTTGTTCTGGTCCCAATGCCGGGTAAAAGTCTCTTGGGGTAACACCGGGTTGCGTATCTCCGGCTTCAAGGGGTTGGCTTGCAAGAAAGCGTTAATGCGGTTGCAGACGGTCTTTAGCGTATCCGGTACAGTCTTGAAGTTGGCATCGCCCTCGTTGTCCTGCACGCTCATTCCGATGAGAGTGGTGAGGAGAATTGAAGGGGCGGTGAAGTTACCCTTGTGGTCTCTCATATACTTCAGCAACCTGGTGACTCGCTTGAGGTTTAAGGTGGACCCCATTATTAAGACAGCACGAGGGCTAAATTAAGAGAGTCTCCCACCCCTGCGCTAGGTTTCACCAAGCCCGATGGCAGCCCTGCTTCTTCAGCTGCTGCTCCCCTTTCTTCCTGGCCATGTTGGTACACCTCTGCTGGGGTCCGGTAGCCCAAAGCCTGGTGAGGCCTCTGCCGGTTGTAGAACTCCAGGTAGGCATTGATCCCAGTTCGGGCCTCGGCGACGGTCTGGTAAGCTTTCAGATACACCTCCTCGTACTTGATGCTCCGCCACAGCCGCTCCACGAAGATGTTGTCCAGGTACCTACCCTTACCATCCATGCTGACCTGGACCCTCTGCTCCTGCAACGTCTGGGTAAAGGCCTCACTGGTGAACTGACTCCCTTGGTCGGTGTTGAATATCTCCGGTCGTCCCTTACCCAGGGCTTCCTCCAACGCCGCCACGCAGAAGCTGGTGTCCATGGTGTTGGAGAGCTTCCAGGCCAGCACGTGCCGGCTGTGCCAGTCCATGATGGCCACCAGGTACAGGAAGCCCTTCGCCATGGGGATGTAGGTGATGTCCGCGGCCCAGACCTGGTCGACCCGATTAACCTCCACTCCCTTCAGCAGATAGGGAAAGATCCGGTGTCCCGGCGCTGGTTTGCTGGTGTTGGGACGCCGGTAGATCGCTTCCAGACCCATCAACCGCATCAGCCTTCGAACCCTTTTTCGGCTCACCAGATAGCCCTGTTGCAGCAGCCAGGCCTTCATCTTCCTGGAGCCGTAGAAGGGGGTCTTCAAATACTGACGGTCCATCAGGGCCATCAACTCCAGGTCTTCTGCCCTGGTCGGTACCGGCCGGTAGTACACCGAGGCCCGGCTGACGTCCAGCAGGATACATTGACGCACCAAAGACAGCTGCTGGTGGTCTCGGTCTATCATGGCTCGCCGTATGCTGCGACTCATAGACCGGACCTTTCCGACAAAAAATCGCGTTCCACCTTCAGCTGGCCGATGTGCCGGTAGAGGTGGTTAATCTGAGCTTCCTTGGCTTTCTCCTGGGATTTCTGATTGGTGGCAAATAGCTCCGGGGCTCCTTCCACCAGGGCCCTTTTCCAGGCGTGAATCTGACTGGGATGGACCTCAAATCGGCTGGCCAGCTGGGCGATGGTCTCTTCCCCCGCAAGGGCGGCCAGGGCCACCTTGGCCTTGAACGCCGGACTGTGCTTATTCCTCGTCTGCTTCATGTCCTGCTCCTCCACGTCGGTTAGTTGCCGGTTATTTTAGGAGCTGGACTCTCTCTTAGCCAGTTGTCTAGTTTTTGGGTACCACCTCAATTCTTCCAGGAGGAACGGGTATGCGACAGTTCATTACGATTCCAGAAATCATCGCTTCAGCTAAGGAGAAGCTGTCACAGGATGCTTGGAACCACGCTGCGGGCGCTGCCGGAACAGAGACCACGCTGCGACGGAACCGAGCCGCCATATACAGCTACGCTTTCAAACCGAGGGTGTTGCGGGATGTTAGCCAGCGGAGCATGAAAACCCAGCTCCTGGGCCATACCTTGGAGGTTCCCGTGCTGATGGCACCGGTCGGCTCCATTGCTCGATATCACCCGGACGGTGCGCGAGCCGTTGCCCGTGTCGCTGGGCGAATGGGCACCATAGGCTTTAAGGGCGGCCTCGCCGAGCCGAGCTTAGAGGAGGTCATCGCCGGCGCCAGTGGGCCGATGTTCTACCAGTTATACGTGAGGGGCGATCGCACATGGCTTGAATCAGTTATGCGACAGGTGGAGGGAGCGGGATACGCAGCTCTTTGCATCACCGTGGACTCACCGGCCACGGCATTCCGCGATCGAACTCGGCGCAACCAGTATCGGCCCCGTCCTGCCGAGGCCGCGCGTAATTCGAGCGGAGCCGCGGAGCATCCCGACTACCAAGGTAGCCTTACCTGGGAAGACATCGAATGGATACGGAGCCGAACAACTCTGCCGCTGATACTCAAAGGCGTTATGCATCCCGACGATGCCATGCTTGCCGTGGACCACGGAGTGGATGTAGTTTACGTCTCAAGTCATGGGGGACGAGAACTCGACCATGGACTTGGCACAATGGACGTCCTGGAACCGATTGTACAGGCCGTCGCCGGTCGAGCGGAGGTGATTGTAGACAGCGGCTTCCTCCGCGGGACAGACATCCTCAAGGGCATCGCCCTGGGCGCCAGCGCAGTGGGCATTGGCAAGCTGATGTGCTGGGCGTTGGCTGCCGACGGAGATGATGGCCTACAGCAAGCGTTGGAAATACTGAGGGAAGAGATGTACGCAACTATGGCCATGATTGGGGTATCAAGCCTGTCAGAATTGGGGCCGGAGTACCTGACGCGGGACGCTACTCCTGTAGCGGCGGGGCCTATCCTTCCTGAGCAGGCTTATTAAGGAAACACCGTACTTGCCTCAGTAGTGCGAGACGACTTACCATGCTTACAAGGGAGTCGTGGGCGGTATCCATACAATCGAGGGAAGCACCTTATCGCTGCGTTAGAGCTTTGGGCTTATGGTGATGAAACTGGTATCCAAGACGGCGCCCAGTTCTGCTTGCTTGTGGGCTATATCGGGTCGCCACGTCAATGGTCTTCGTTCAAGCGGGCGTGGAATAGCCTTCTCCATGCCTATGAGGTGACAGAATTCCACTCAATAGATTTCTTCCAGGGCGCCCGCCGATGGAAAAGTGAGAAAAACCCGTACCACGGCTGGGACGCTGCGAAACGCAGGACATTCTTAGATGGTCTTTTGGAGATAATTCTCTCAACCCACATAGTGCCTATCGGGTGGGCAGTGAAGACCGAGGCATTCTACGCACTCCGCGAAGACGAGCGGCGTTACTTTACTGGGGCCTATCTTACTCACCGGATCCGTGCTTGGCGAAAGAGTGTTCAGGAGCCATTCCAGACCGAAATTATTAGGAAGTTTAGCAGTTCAGGTGCAAAATCACGTCCCTATACTGTAGCGTTCAATAGGTTTATTGATAATGCTCTAGAGGTGGCAGACCCACACACTGATATTCATATAGTATGCGACACCCAAAACGTGAATGAGGCATGGTCAATCAAAAACTTCCACGAGACTTGGAAGAAGCGCAGAGGGCGGGACGGTAACACCTTTGACGGGAAAGAACTTGTAAGTCTGACCTACACGGATTCTGCGAGGGAATCGGCTCTACAGGCAGCCGACCTTTACGCATATATATGGGGGCGGCATAGTAACGGCTCTCCCACACCAGACATCAAGCACGCCATTAAGCGTATGGCTTCAGAGAAGAACTACCTCTTTGTTGCCGATGAAGACTATTTCCAGCGTAGGTTAGGTCAATTGCGGGGAGGCGGCCAACACGGGTTTGGTGACGCCGTTGCGGGCGTCAAAGACGGGGCCATTGAATTGACATTTCGGAAGGGACCGACTTCATGATTGCGCCACGACTTAGGAGCACACGATGAAAAGTATCGAGATAGACCGTAGCAAGCGACTTAAAGAAGAGGCGGGCAAAGGCCACAACCGCTGGCACCCGGATATCCCACCGGTTACCGAAGTCGAGCCTGGAGAAGAGGTCGTTCTGGAGACCCGCGATGCATCCGACTGCCAGATATTACCTGGTATGCTCGTCTCAGACCTTGAGGGCATGGACACCAAAGTGGCCCACCCTCTAACGGGGCCGGTGTATGTTAAAGGCGCCCAGCCCGGCGATCTCCTCGAAATCGAGTACCTGGATATCATTCCTCAGCCCCATGGCTGGACGCGCTTCAGGCCAGGGGGTGGCTTTCTGCGAGACATTTTTACTGAGCCTTACCTGGTTCATTGGGACATCAAAGAGGGATGGGCCACCTCGCCACAGCTATCAGGGCTTCGCATACCCCAGGGCTCATTCATGGGTACCGCGGGGCTGGCTCCCTCTCACGCGCAGATGGAGGAGTGGACCCGCAGGGAGGCCCAACTGATGGATCGGGGTGGAGTCGCGTTTCCCCCTGATCCAGAGGACGCCGTGCCGTCGAGGGGACCCATCGCCAACGAGGGCCTCAGGACCATACCGCCCCGGGAGAATTTTGGCAACGCCGATGTCAAACAGTTGACTAAGGGTTCAAGACTGCTGATACCCGTTAGCGTCGAAGGAGCGCTCTACTCCGTCGGCGACGGCCACTTCGCGCAGGGTGACTCCGAATGCTGTCTAACAGCCATCGAAATGGGCGCGACTGCGGCAGTGCGCTTCCGTGTCCACAGCGGCGAGGCGGCAAGGCATAACATCCGATTCCCCCGTTTCGCTCACCCTGGTTACTTCGGCTCCCCGGAGTGGGCCATGCCCAGTAATTTTATCGCGACCATTGGAATGCCCATACGGGAAGATGGAACCAATGAAGGTGAGGACTTGACCTTAGCGGCCCGCAACGCCCTGATCAATATGATCGAGCTGCTTCAGGAACGGGGCTGGACTCGTGAGCAGGCATATATCATATGCAGCGTGGCGGTGGACCTGAAGATCAGCAATGCCGTGGACTTGCCCAACGTCACCGTATCCGCCTTCCTTCCAGAGAATATTTTCCAAAATTAGAGGACTACTTCAAATATATCTGGTAGGTAGACTAGATTCGGTATATGCGTTCCTGGTTTAGGGGCGCTGATGTCCCTTCCAGATGGCGCCCCATATTTTTTCCGAGGTCAGTGGAACGTCGATCTTAGGTAACTCAGTGGCGGATAGCGCGTCGGTTATGGCGTTGGCAATGGCCGCGGGCGAGGCCACCGTCGGTATCTCCCCAACGCCCTTTATACCCAGGGGATTGGTGGGAGAAGGGGTATTCATAGTATCCAGCACGATAGCTGGTACGTCTTCCGCCAAAGGCAAAGCATAGTCCATGAGGCTGGCTGTAAGGGGCTGGCCCTCTGGGCTGTATACAATGGCTTCGTAGAGGGCCTGCGCCAACCCCTGGGCAAAACCTCCCTGAAGCTGGCCCTCCGCTATCATCGGGTTAAGAATAGGCCCGGAATCGTGGACCGCTACGTACTTGAGGAATTTTACGTCGCCTGTATCCCTGTCTATCTGGACCACCGCCACGTGGGTAGCGAAAGCAAAGGGCGTATCGGGAATGGTGAAATCGGCATGGAAGTCCAGCCCCACGTCGATGCCTGCCGGCAGCAGATGTGGCTTATGAGCGGCGGAGGCCAACTCCGAGAAGGCCATTGCCTGTTCCGGATCTCTTCTGTTAAAGGCCTTCCCCTCCTGTAGAACTACGTCCTCGGCCGAGCAGTTTAGTAGATGGGACGCTATCAACGATAACTTTTTGCGGGCCTCCTTCACGCCCAGGTACACCGTCGAGCCACCAACCGTGAGGCCGCGACTGGCAAAGGTGCCTTCTCCCAAAGGCAGCATCTCCGTGTCCCCGTGTAGGACCTCTACGTCTTCTGGACTGACGCCCAGTTCATCGGCAACGATCTGCGCGAAGGTCGTAGCCGTGCCTTGTCCATGGGGAGACACTTCTGTGAAGATTTTGACGTGGCCCGTGGGCTCCACCCTGACCAGAGCGCTGCTTCTTCGGGTCTGACCCGTGCCCCCGGAGGACTTTACGACGGTGGCCACGCCCATTCCGATGAGGGGATCACTGGGACCACTGGCTCGCTGGGCCTGGCGCCAACGGTCGTATTCGGCCAACTCCAGGGCCCTGTCCAGAGTGGGAACAAAATCCCCTGAGTCGTAGGTAAGGCCCGTGGCGGTGCTATAAGGGAATGCCTCCGGCGGTATAAAATTGCGCCTTCTTACCTCCACCGGGTCCATGCCAAGTTTTTTGGCAATGAGGTCAACAGTTCGCTCCAGAAATACCGCGGCCTCCGGTCCTCCGGCGCCTCGATAGGGCCCTACTGGGGGTTTATTGGTGACTACCCCCAGGCATTCAACGGCTATGTTGGGAACGTCGTAGGGCCCACTCACTCGGTGGGCTGCGTTGATTGGAGACGCGCTTGTAAACAGAAGAAAATAAGCGCCCAGGTCCGCCACGATGCGAAAACGCATGCCAAGAATTGAGCCGTCATTCTTCACCGCAGCCTCGATGTCGGTGGTGTAACCCCTCCCGTGGTAGCACAGCAGGTTTTCCATTCGGTCTTCCACCCACTTGATGGGCCGTCCCAAGGTCATAGAGAGATAGCTTACGGCTAAATCCTCGGGCCAAACCTCGACTTTCTGGCCGAAGCCACCCCCCACATCCGGGGCTATGACCCGTATGTTTTTCGGCGGCCGAATCAAATGCCTCTCCAGATTCGACTTTACTCGATGAGGCACCTGGGTAGAGCTCCATAGGGTCAGGGCCTGCTCCTCCGGCAGATACTGTGCGACCAGGCCCCGGGGCTCCATTGGCACCGCCGAGAGGCGGGGGACCTCATACCGTTCCTTGATGACGTGGTCCGCCTGGGCAAAGGCCCCTTCCACATCCCCCCCTCCTTCCCTGATGCGCAGGGCGACGTTGGTCCCCAGCGCCTCATGGATGGGCGAGGAGTCCTCCCGGGCTGCCTCCAGGGGGTCCAGGACCGGAGTGAGGGGTTGGTACTCGACCTGTATTGCGTCCAGGGCATCTCTGGCTAGGTAACGGTCTTGGGCTACCACCACGGCGACGGGCTGGCCCACATAGCAGACCTTCTCCCTTGCCAGTACCGGGTGCTCCGGGATTACCTGGTACTCCGGGCCCTCTCGTAGCTCTGGGCGTATGTCCCTCACCTGGTCCTTGATGTCCTCTGCCGTGAGGACGGCCACTACACCGGGTTTACTGAGGGCCCCTGAGGTGTCTATAGACACGATGCGAGCGTGACTATGGATGCTCCGCAGCACGGCGGCATGAAGCATATCGGGAAGTTTGATATCGTCTACGAAGGAGCCTTGACCCCTCACAAGTGGATCATCCTCGAAACGCTTTAAGGACTTGCCCGTGTAGGTGACCATTGCTCCTCCTGTTAAGGAGTGAAAATAATGATACTCTATGCTTTGACTCTCGGCAGGAGCCCCAGTCGCGGCGCTTATTCTAGCACATTCAATTCTGCAGGCCCGTCTGACGCTGGTTAAGATCCCTTGACGATATTAGCATTCTGTGTTAGTCCAAGGAATGAGCATTGGGCTAACCGCATGGAGTCCGGCGGGTTGAACGGTAAACCCGCAACAATTCTAAGGAGGGTTGTAAATGGCTGAGAGACCTACTATCAGCTTTGCTCAGGCCCAGGCCGCCATGGCCGCCATGATAGAGAAAGCCAACCAGACTCCGGAAAAACCTGTGGCCATGGCTATAGTAGACTTCGCGGGAGATCTGCTGGCTTTCGCCGTCATGGATAATCTGCGCCTCTTTACCCCTCGACACGCCCTAAGAAAAGCCTACACCGCCGCCATAACCGGCCTGGATAGCAGTGTTCATGCGGAGTGGCTAAAGACCCGAGGGCTAACTGTCAGCGACTATGGAGGAGACCCGAACCTTACGCCTTCGGGCGGTGGAGTAGTTGTCCGAGCCAGTCGCCTTGGTACCGCACAGCCCGAGGCCCTGGGACCATCCGACTCCGACTTTCACCAGAATGTGATGGGTGGCATTGGGGTGGGCGGATATTCCAGGACCGAAGACGACGAGGAGCTGGCCCGCATTGGCCTCAGGGCCATGAAGTTGTAGTAGGGGGTTATACCCAGCTCCAACTGAAGAGGATCGTGAGTGCATCCGTCGGATGGTGGCTTGACACGAGATAGCCCCAGAAATACGATGGCCTTCGTTCCATCTACTCCGATGGCCAACATCGGAAGAAAGCGATAAGGACCATGCAAGAGGCAAGGGTTGATACCGTCGTACAGGACGGAGAGGTGGTCACTTCGTCCCAGGTGTACCAGGCTAGCATCGCCATCAAAGACGAGAAGATCGTGGCCCTGGGCCCAAAAGAGTTCCTACCGCCAGCGGAGAGGTACATCGACGCTTCGGGCAAGTACGTTCTCCCCGGGGCCATTGATGCTCACGTGCACTTGGGTGAGGTTGACGACTATAGCTCAGGCTCCAAGGCAGCGGCTTACGCTGGTCTTACCACCATGATTCCCTTTACCGTCTGCGGCGGCGCAAAGGGAGAGACCGTGCCCCAGACCATCGACCGCATAAGGGAGGAGGGGGAGAGCCAATCTGTGGTCGACTTCGCCTTTAGCTCGATCCTGACCAATGAACCCTACCTCCTTCAGGGAATCCCCCAGGCCTTTGAGATGGGAGTCACCTCCTTCAAGATGTACATGACCTACAAGAAGAGGGGTAACAGGATGTGCCCCGATGATTTTATCTGCAAGGCCATGGAGATCATTGCCGCTCACGGCGGATTCACTCAGCTTCACTGCGAGAACGGTGATATCATCGATTTCCTGGAGGACAAGTTCATCGCTGAAGGCCGTGTCAAACCCGTAGATTACCCTTCGTCCGCCCCCGGCTGGGTGGAGGAGGAGGCCATCAATCGGGCCATCAAGATGGGAGCCCTAACCCACTGCCCTACCTATGTGGTCCACCTCAGCACTCAGCTTGGCCTGGAACGTATCAAGCAGGCCCAGGCGCAGGGACAGAAAGTGTGGTGCGAGACCTGTCCACAGTATATGCTTCTCTCCGATGCCGAGATGGAGCGATGGGGTCCTCACGCCAAGATCGGCCCACCCTTGCGGCCGAGGGACGGTCCCGACCGCGATTCCCTGTGGAGGGGATCGGAGGAGGGGTATATCTCCATTGTGGCCAGCGATCACGCGCCTCGGGATCGGGCGAGTCGAGAGGGTGGATGGAATAACGTATTCGTAGACTCTGAAGGCAAGTCAATCCTTTTCGGTTCCCCAGGCCTGGAGACCCTGGTCCCCCTGGCCTACAGCGAAGGGGTTGTACGGAGAGGCCTACCTTTGACCTGGATGGCTCGAGTCCTTGCAGAGAACCCGGCAAGAGTCTTCGGGCTGTACCCCCAAAAGGGGGTCATCAGCGTAGGGGCCGACGCCGATTTGCTGATAATCGATCCGGACAAAGAGGTGACTATAAGTGCTGCAGATCACCACAGCAATGTGGGGTACACCCTGTTCGAGGGCTGGAAGGTGAAGGGTTGGCCCTGGATGACCCTGCTGCGAGGACGGACCCTCTTGAATCAGGGTGTCCTGGAACAGAAGCCGGGCTACGGCCAGTATCTCCACCGCCAGGAGCCCTTGCCTCCCTTAGGCGGGCCTGTCAAATAAGGGGCAGGAACGGGATTTTGTTGAAAGATACTTATACGGGGGTATGATGGATGGCTAAGAACGGGATGAAAATTATCGATGCGGAAATGCACGTCATGGAGCCTGGCGACCTGTGGGAGCGACGCATCGACTCAGAGTTCAGGGCCAGGGCCCCCAGGCGACTAGACGAGCGCGCCTGGGACATCCGAACGGTGGTTGAAGGTGAGGTTCTGGCAACCATCAAAGGGGGGGTCTGGGCGGGCCAGTCCGATGCTGAAGCTACCGAATTGGCGGGCCGCTTCGCACCGGGTCCCGAGCAGAACTTCGACTCCGACTCCCAGCTCAAGGCCATGGACAGGGAGGGTCTAGATATCGCCATCCTGTTCCCCACGTCGGGAATGTATGCGGTCGCCGTGGATGGCATGGACCCGCGGCTGGCGACGGCTGTAAGTAAAACGTATAACGACTGGCTGGCGGACTTTTGCAATGCTGACCCCTCCCGGATGTTCGGCGCTGCTGTAGTTTCGCCTTACGACGTGGACTTGGCGGTTTCCGAGGCTCGCAGAGCCGTAAAAGAGCTGAAGATGAAGGCTATTTTTATCCGTCCCAACCTCCATAATGGCAGAGCCTGGCACTCGTCCTACTATGACCCCCTGTGGGAAGCCGTCCAGGAGCTGGGGGTGCCTATTGGCTTTCATGAGACCACCGGTTCACGTATGCCCGCCGCAGGAGCCGACCGCTTCAATAGTATGGGCATAGCCCACATCTCCACCCATTCCATCGAGATGATGATGGCTTGTATGGATGTGATCATGGGGGGTGTCCTGGAGCGCTTCCCAAAGCTTCGTTTCGCCTTCCTGGAGGCTCAGTGTGGCTGGCTTCCCTTCTGGCTGGGCAGGATGGATGAACACTACGAGTGGCGCAAGGCCTATGGAGAGATGGAGCATCTGAAGGCAGAGCCCCTCCGAGTATTTCCGCCGCCAGGGGTTCTGTGCCATGGAGTGTGATGAGGAGTTCAGCAAGCATGTAGTGGATGCCTTTGGGGACGACCAGTTGGTGACCACCAGCGACTATCCCCATAGCGACTCTAAGTATCCCCATGCCATGGACATCTTCCTGCAGTTGCCTCTTTCAGACCGAAGCAAAAAGAAAATCCTCTGGGATAACCCGTTGCGACTCTACAACCTTTAGGGCCTAGATTGGAGGTGACTGATGCGAGTCGGGTTCATTGGCCTGGGGAATATGGGCAGGCCAATGGCTGGCCAGCTTATCAACGCGGGCCACTCCTTAGTCGTCCACGACATCCGAAGGGAGTCGGCGGAGCCCCTGATCGAGCAGGGTGCGCAGTGGGCGGAATCGCCTCAGGCCGTTGCTGAACAGAGCGAGGTAATTTGTACATGCCTGCCCGGCCCAGCCGAGATGGAGCCCGTGGTCCTGGGGAGAGAGGGCATCCTGGCTGGGGCCAAGCCGGGTTCTGTATATATCGACCACACCACCAATTCCCCTGACCTCGTACGAAGAGTCCATGACCTCTTGAGGGAAAAGGGCGTTCACATGCTGGATGCACCCGTCAGCGGGGGCATGGAAGGGGCGTATAGCAGGGACCTCACCGTGCTGGTGGGGGGCGACAGGGAGACTTTCGAGCGATGCAAACCCTGTTGGACGCCGTCGGGAAGAAGGTAATGTATGCGGGAGAGATCGGCTCGGGCTCCATTTGCAAGATCACGCACAACTGCGCCGTATTCTGCCTGGACCTGGCCATGGCCGAGGCCCTGACCTTGGGTGTGAAGGCGGGTGTTGATCCTCGAGTGATCGTAGAAGTGTTCCGCACCTGTGCCTTAGGAAGAAATATGGACCTTCAGGTGCGTTTGCCCGCCACGCTGTTCCAGGGAGATTTTGAGCCTCGCTTCGCCCTAAAAACCGCTCGCAAGGACATCGGGTTGGCTTCGGAGCTGGCACGCAGATACGACGTACCAATGGCCCTCGCCGACCTTTGTGAGCAGGATATGAAAGACGCAATGGCTCGCGGTTGGGGAGAGAAGGACAGCTCCATCTTTCTGACCCTGCAGGAGGAGCGGGCCAAAGTCGAAATTCGCCTGCCTGCTGCGGAGGTCCAATGAGTCACCCTAGATTTCGTGTGCCTTCAGGGTTGCGACATCGTCCTTTCACGTAAAATGCCTAGAGGGATTCGCAATTGGTAAGTAGCGGCTTTGTCCATGGGAAGAGGGCCCGCCTCCAGTACTTCGAGCACGGCGCAGGGCCGCAGGTCATTGTGTTGGTCCACGGCTACGCCTCCTCGGGCCGCTGTTGGAAGCTCACTCAAGAGGCCTTGGACCCACAAAAGTACCGTACTATAGCCATCAGCAACAGAGGCGCGGGAGACTCGGACAGGTCTTCTTCGGAGAAGGACTACACCGTAGAGAGTTTTGCTCGGGACTTGCTAGACGCCGTTACCACACTGGGTCTCCAAGACTTCACGCTAGTGGGCCACTCCATGGGCGGCGCTACCATCTGCCGGTTCGCCCTGGACAATCCTTACCTGGCCAAAGCCCTGGTCCTGCTGGCCCCAACTTCCCTCCAGGGCGGTCCTTTGGAGGAGGGCTGGGAGACCAGGATCAGAGAGCAATACCGGTCGGGGCCGCCGACCGTTGATTTGGGCTCGGAGCTGGCCAACGTGCCCCTCGAGGTGGTAGAGAGCATCCAGGCCGACGTGGCCCGCAATCCCATAGAGCGTGCCCTGGGAGGTATGCGCTCCATGGCCGACCTTCGTCTAAGAGACAGCCTCCGTGACATCAAGGTGCCTGTTCTGGTTATAGGCGGGGACATCGATAAGCGGGTGGACGTAAACGAGGTCCTGGCCGACTATATGTCCTTTCATCCGGACCGGCGCTTCCTACACTACTTCCACGGCGTAGGCCACTCCCCAAATCTGGAAATACCGCAAGACCTGGCGGCCCTGTTCGCTAGCTTCATTGACCGGGTGGATGCCCTGGTCATTAGCGGGAGCTAAGCCCGAATCCACCGAAGGACACGGATGGACGGCGTGAGGACAGCGGAAGGGGGTGGGTGAGGGAGCTACAGGGGAGATGGCCTGGGGTCTTGGGGTAGATGGGAGGCCGGCGGACGGTCTTCAGTCGCCGCACAGGGCCCTAAGGCCCTATGCGGGAGTTGCGATGCGCGGGATGGCGAGAGGATACGCAGCAGGGGACTCTCGCGACCGGGGTGGCG
>CBDEGW010000001.1:0-167848 GCA_965237935.1 Dehalococcoidia bacterium
AGACCGATTCCGACGACATCCGCGCCGCTCTAGAAGAGACCCTCCGCGTACGAGAGCTTCGAGAAAAAGGGTCTAGCACAATGCCCTATTACCGGGAAGTGCTGGGGCTGCGCCTGGTGAACCGGACGGCCAGCGACGATAGCAGGTACTTGGGAGGCAAGAAGGCCGCCGAGGACGCGCGAAGTCACCGCGAGAGCATAAAGGGGAAAATAATAGAGTGGTAGGTACGAGTCCTAATGGAGACCTATCGCGACCCTGGGGACGCTCCAATAACAGACATTCCTTCTGGAAGATGTCTCTTGAGTAGTTAGCGAAGCCTTTGCTACTTTAAGTTGACCTCGGCGGAGCTGTCCTGAACTACTACCCGCTCCAGCAACCCTTCCAGGATGGCCCTCTGCTGGGAGAAGCTCAACTCCTCCCACTTCTCAAGGTCGCCGGTTTGGGATGGCATCGAAGACGGCGCCTGCCAGTCCGTGGAGCCTTGCCGGATTCTCGACAGCTCCCGACGGACCTGGCCAAGATAGCGCACTGACACCTCGCCGCCGGCCGCCCTCCGAAACGCGGTGAGGAAGCGCCGCTCGGCGGACTTGAGCCGCGCCTGCTGTGACGCCGGGTCTTGGGGAGCGATGGCTAGCTCCACAGCTCCCTCTGGTTCCTGGTGCTTTAAAGCTTCCCGGAGCCGGTCAAGGACCGATTCCTCCAGCTCAGTGGCGCGCCGGGTATGGTACTGGCACATGCCCTGATTGGTGCGAGACTGGCACTGGTAATATCTGTAGGTCCTCTGGACTCGCTGGCCGTCCTTCCGTCTCCACCTCTGCACCCTAGACATGCCAGTCATCCGGCCGCCGCAATACCCGCAGTAGACCAGACCGGATAGCAGAAAGGGCGCGTTGATGTTAGCTCTGCGGCTGGGCCTTCGCTCCCTCATGCGTTCCTGGACCGCCCTGAAGGTCTCCGGATCGATGATGGGCTGGTGGCTTCTGGTAACCTGCATGCCGAAACGCTGGTATGTCCCTATATAAGCGCGGTTGCGCAGGACATCCCTGACGGTGACTATGTTCCATAGGCCATCCCGCCGGGTCCGAACCCCCTCCTGGTTGAGGCGCTGCACGATGAGTCGTAGCCCCAGCGACTCCCTGCTATACATGTCGAAGATACGCTGGACTACCGAGGCCTCCTGCGACTCTATCTCCAGGACGCCGCCCTGACCGATTCTGTATCCGTATGGAGGCCTCCCCAGGCCCAGTCCCATAATGGCCTTGGAGCGCATAGCCTCTGAGATCCTCTCGCTCCTGGAACGGGAAACACCCTTGGCTCCGATAACCTCCAGGGCGTTTTGAAGGGGGTCAGGGTAGCGAGGGTCCCAGCAGATAACCCTGGCCTCTAGAGACTCCAGCTCCTCCATGGTCGCGGCCACGCCATACAGGTCCGACCCCAGATGCCTGGCATCCGGCACGATTATCAGGTACTCCTTGCCGGAGGCGCGCATGTAGTCCAACATGCGTTGGTACTCTTTCGGAGCTTCCTGACCCTGCTGCAGGTCGTCGGCGAAGGCCTCCTCCAAAGAGTGGCCCTCCTCACGACAATATCGAGTCAGGGCCTCACGCAGCTGGCCTAGCTCGGTGGGACCAGAGCTGTCTAACCTGAAGTATGAGATGGCACGCATAGGTCTGAGAAGGGTTGTCGCCGCAGCTTGGGGGGTATGCCGTTCATCAGATTACATGGAGAATGCGGCCGCAACTGTTACATACCACCAGAGAGCGACCACTTCTGACCTGCTGAAGCTCCTTTGTTGGCAGAGTGATGCGGCAGCCCAAACACATACCTCTCTCCACCTTGGCCACCGCGGTGCCCTGCGTGGATTTAAGCAGTCTCTCGTACAGGGAGAGGTCCGCGGGCTGAACCTGGGCCGTCGCGGCGCTCCGCTCCCGGGTCAGGTTCTCAAGCTCCCCACCAAGCCGCCCCTGCTCTTTCTGCAGGCGGGACACTTCCTGGGCTCGCTCATGGTCCAGACGCTCTACCGTCTCCCGGGACTCCTTTATCAACTGCTGTGACTCCTCCCTCTCCACCATCACTTCAAGAAGACTGTCCTCGGTACTTTGGTGCTGGCGCTTAAAGAGCTGTAGCTCCTCCTGATATGCGGACAGCTCCCGAGGGTTGCGTATGGCCCCGCTGTATAGCTTCTTCTCGAGATCGGATATCTTCTCCGAATAATTTTGAGACTCCATATCCAGATCTGTCTGTCTGGGGCGAATCTCGTTATCTTTCTCCTGCGCCTGCTCCAGTTGGGCCTGGGCAAACAAAAGGGCCTGGTTGTTTTCCAACCGGGCCCTTACGTCGGCCAAGCCGCCTCTTCTTGAGGCGATATCCCTATCCACCATATGCAGGTCATATAAAAGCTTGCTGGTGGTCATAGCGCCTTTGAGATGGAGCCTCCCTTTGAGCTGTATAGCCTATGACATTGTAAGAAGGGTGCTCCTGGCATGTCAACAAAATCCGCCTGCAGGTAGAACCCTGTTCTACCTGTGAAAGATAGGTCCTACGCTATTCGAAGAAAAGGAGTGCCCCCTCCGTCGAGACAGAGGGGGCACTAGACTCCTCATTAAGCTTTGGGAAGCTTACGGGTTGAAGTAGCCTACCATCAGCTCAAGCTCACGGCCCTTGCCACGCTGGCCCAGCCTGTTGACCTTGCGACCACTGCGACTCTCCCTGAGCCACCTCTCTTCGTCGTGGGCTATGCGAGCCCTCTTCTGTTCCTCTGAAACAAACTCTTTATTCTGCATGACTTCCTCTTTCTTTCTTTGATTTGCTTAAAGTGTCTTTTTCCTGTCCCGTTCCCATTTCCATAATCTGATCTTCTAATCGAGCTTTCTGGGCCTAGCGTCTCTAAGTCTTCAATGCATTATATTCCTTGTTACAAATTTTATCAATAGCATTATGGTGCAATTATTCGACTTGCGATTCAGCAAGTATACGCTAGGTTTATCCTGTAGCTATATCCAACTGACGAGTGCCAAATGTTTTGAGAAAGCTATATAGTTAGTACTTAATAGCGTTATTACAAAATACTGCGTTACTGGACTATCAAAGGGCATAGCCAGCCGCAAATAGGGAGTAAGAGGTTGCGCTGAATTTAATGAGGCGCGGGGAAAAACTATCTGGCGGTAAGGCCACCGTCTAGGTAGATGGTCTCGCCGTTCATGTAGTTGGAGGCGTCGGAGACTAGGTAAAGGGCCAGAGGCTTAAGATACTTGCCAGTCGGGGCGGTGACCAGTACCCCCGGCCTCGGCCAGGACCCTTACGATGCCTTTGCCTTTGCCTATGCCTCTGCTGGCTACGGTGATAACGACCTTCCGGCCCCTTATGTCAAACTCTGGCGGGATCACTTCTTCCACTCTCCGGGCTTCTCAGTGTCGTAAAAGGGATGTCGAGGCCTGCCTCATCGGGCAGGGCCCAGCGCATTTCCCATCCAAACTCCTCGCTGAAGTGGTGCGCCAAAGACGACACGACCTCCGTAACCTCCACCCCTCTGCCAAGGCGCCGCTCCATGGAGGTGACCCCCTTGTCCTGGATTCCACAGGGCACGATGTGGTCAAAATAGGAGAGGTTGGGGCGCACGTTGAGGGCGAATCCATGGGTGGTGACGCCCCGGCTAATCTTTACTCCAATGGAGGCGATTTTCTCCTCTCCGGCCCATACCCCCGTCAGACCCTCGATGCGGCTAGCCTCAATGCCAAATTCGGCCAGGGTCTTGATAAGCACCTCCTCCAGGGTCCGCACGTACTTGATGGGCCCACCCCAAGAGTGGAGGTCCACGATGGGGTAGCCAATTAGCTGGCCGGGGCCATGATAGGTGGCCTCGCCGCCACGGTCCACCCAGAAGACCTGAGGGCCCAGCTTGGCCAGCTCTGCCTCGCTCAGGAGCAGGTCTGACTCTTTGCCTCGGCGGCCCAGAGTGTAGACGTGGGGGTGCTCCAGCAGAAGGAGGGTGTTGGGTATATTGTCCCCTACCCTCTGCTGGGCCAGAGATTTCTGTAAATCCCAGGCAGCCAAGTAGTCCACCAGATCCAGCCAGACTACCTGGCAATTAGAAGTTCTTACAGAAGCTAGATTCATCCCTGGTTATTGGTTCCTTAGAGGCAAATCTGTTCCTTCCCACCCTCCCGCCCAGAAGGTTTCCTCTGGAGGCCCTGGGGAGTGTGAGGGACTTCGCCCCTTACAGACATCCCACGGGAGAGTGGGAAAGAATGCATCGCTATTTAGTGGACAGACCACTAGTATATCAGCGTGTCCGGCCCTATGGCCTCCAGGCGGCGTTTGAGGCCGGCCTGGAAAGCGCCCACCTCGGCGCCGTCTAGGATACGGTGGTCGAAGGTGATGCACATGTTCATCATGGAGCGTATGGCGATGGCGTCGCCAATGACCACAGGGCGCTTCACTATGGCCTCGGTGGTGAGGATGGCGGCCTGTGGGTAGTTGATGATGGGTTGGGAGATAACGGATCCCAAGACCCCCGTGTTGTTAAGGGTGAAGGTGCCTCCCTGAACGTCGGGCAGGGCCAGGCGGTTCTCCCGGGCCTTCGTGGTAAGCTCTCGGATCTCCTTGGCCAACGCGGCGATGCTCCTGGCATCAGCGTCGTGCACCACCGGCACCACCAGCCCCTGGGGCGAGGCTACTGCGATGCCTATGTTTATGCGTTTCTTGACGATGACCTTGTCGCCGCCCCAGGTGGAGTTGAGCAGGGGGTGTTCCTTTAAACACTCCACCAGCGCCTTCACCACGAAGGGAAGGTAGGTCAGCTCCACCCCTTCTCGTTGCAGGAACTCCTCCTTGAGGGCTTCCCGTCGATGCACCAGACTGGTCACATCCACCTCGATGGTGCTCCACGCCGCGGGTATCTGGCTGGCGCTTTTGACCATGTTCTCGGCGATCATACGCCGCACCGGGGTAAGAGGCAGGACCTCCTCGTCGGCGGCCGCTACCTGCGCTGGTCCCACAGCTGCCGCAGCAGGGGCCTTGCTGATCTCCTCTACGTACCTGAGCACATCTTCTCGAGTGATCCTGTTGGCCAACCCCATACCCTTGACCTTGGCCAGGTCCAATTTGTGCTCCTGGGCCAATCGACGCACCGCCGGCGAGTAGCGGGGACGCTGCGCATTCGGCGCTTCCGCTCTCCCCACCGCTTCCACCTCCCTGGCGCCGGTGGGGCCGACGATGCCTCCAGTCTCCATGTGGAAGCTGGGAGCAGGCTTGGCCCCGACCGGGTCCTTCACCGGAGGCACCGCTCGCGGGGCTTCCTCCTCACCCTCCACCTCCATCTCGGCGATGGGCGCTCCCATGAGGATGGTCTCCCCCTCCGCAACCAGGATGACCGTCAGGACGCCGCTCACAGGAGAAGGCACCTCCATGTTGACCTTGTCCGTCACCACCTCAACCAGGGGGTCGTACTTCTCTATGCGGTCGCCGACCTGCTTCAGCCACTTGCCGATAACCCCTTCGGTGACGGACTCGCCTACCTGGGGAAGCTCGATTATCATGGAAACTCACCTACCTTATGGCTAGGAGCAAGCCCTTTTAACTGAGACCAAAAGGAAGGGCATCCATTCCTCAGTTTCAGAAAAAGGTGTGAGAGAGCTTTGTGAAACAACCCTTAGTACGCCGAAAGCTTTCGGACGGCGTCTGCTATCTTCTCCGCGTTGAGCATAAAGACCGCCTCCAGGGTGGGGGCAAAGGGCATAGAGGGAACGTCGGGGCCTGCCAGCCTGGTTACGGGCCCGTCCAGAGAATCGAAGGCCTCCTCCGCAATGATGGAGGCCACCTCCGCTCCGATGCCTCCGGTCTTGTTGTCTTCGTGGACCACCAGGGCCTTGCCCGTCTTTACTACCGAGGCCAGGATGGCCTCCTTGTCCAGAGGCCTCACCGTCCGCAGGTCCACCACCTCCACATCGATTCCCTCACCGGCCAGGGTTTCCGCCGCCTCTAGGCTGTAGTGCAGCATCAAACCGTAGGTAATAATGCTGATGTCCCTCCCCTCCCGTTTGACGTCCGCCTTGCCTATTGGCAACGTGTACTCCTCCTCCGGCACCTCTCCCCGGACCGACCTGTATGTGCGCTTGTGCTCCAGGAAGATGACCGGGTCTTCATCCCTAATGGCGCTCTTGAGGAGCCCCTTTGCATCGTAGGGAGTGACTGGCGTGACCACCTTTAGGCCGGGTGGGCGAGCAAAGATGGCCTCGACGCTCTGCGAATGGTAGAGGGCACCCCTCACTCCTCCCCCGTATGGGGACCGAACCACCATGGGCACGTGGAGGGCCCCCTTGGAACCGTACCTGACCTTGGAGGCTTCCCCGATGATCTGGTTTACTGATGGCCAAATGAAATCGGCGAACTGGATCTCGGCAATGGGCCGCATCCCGTGAAGGGCGGCGCCAAGAGCGACGCCGGCGATAGCGGACTCGGCCAGAGGCGTGTCTATTACCCGATGCTCCCCAAACTCTTCAAGGAAGCCCTGGCTGGCCAAAAAGACTCCTCCTCGCTTCCCAACGTCCTCGCCCATGATGAAAACGCGCTCATCGCGCTTCATCTCCTCGTACATGGCCTCCCGGACCGCTTCAATGACGGACTTTTCGGCCATGGCTAAGCTCCTGAGTCCTGGAAAAGGTGCTGGTAGAAGTCGCCCGGCTCCGGGTAGGGGGCTGCCTCCGCAAACTCCGTGGCCTGGTCGACCTCCTTCTTGGCGGCGGTGCTGAACTCCTCGCCCAAGGCCTCGGTGAGGACGCCCTGAGAAAGGAGGTACTCCCGGAAAAACTTGATCGGGTCGCTCTTCCTCGCCTCCTCGATCTCCTCCTTGGGACGGTAGCGGGTATCGTCATCGTCGCTGGTGTGAGGCAGGTACCGCTCCACCTTGACCTCGATCAGTGTGGGGCCTTCGCCCCGCCTGGCCCTGTCGGCCGCCTCTCTGGTGGCCCGATACACTGCCAGGGTGTCGGTGCCCTCCACGGTTACGCCAGGGAAGCCATAGCCCGCCGCCCTATCGGCGATGTTCTCGATGGCCATCTGCTTGGACTGGGGCACCGATATGGCGTACTTGTTGTTCTCGCAGAAGAAGATGACAGGAAGCTTGCGAACGCCGGCGAAGTTCATCCCCTCATGGCAGTCTCCTTCGCTGGCGCCGCCGTCGCCGAAGTAGGTGATGACGACGGAGTCCTCCCCCTTCATCCTGGCGGCCAGGGCCGCGCCCACAGCCTGGGGAATCTGGGTGCTGACCACATTGGATAGGGAGATAAGCCTGCGTTCCGGGTAGGCCCCGTGGGTGGGAAACTGCCGGGCGCCGCTGAGAGGTTCACCCGCCTTGGCCAGAAAGCCCAGCATGATCTCCGCAGGCGTCATCCCCAGAGAGACCATGACGGCCATGTCACGATAGTATGTGTAGAACCAGTCCCGGCCCTTGTCCAGGGCCCAGACGCTGGCGACCTGAGCGGCTTCATGCCCCTGGCAGGAGGCAACGATGGCGGCTTTCCCCTGGCGGTTCAGCATCCAGACCCGCTCGTCAAGGGTGCGAGTCAGGACCATTGTGCGGTACATCTGAAGGACGTCCTCGTCCTTCAGCCCTAAATCGAGGTGGGCATTGACACTCTTCTTGAGGGTCGCGATTCCGCTCCTGGCGTCTTTCATGTAAGGGCTCCCCTGAATAAGGTCTATTTACCGCGTCCGGGTGTGCACCGTCTTGAGGTTATTATAAGTTTTCCGAGGGCCGCAAGGCAAAGGGCCTTGTGATGGGCCCAATCCAAAATGTAGAATGGCTACGACCTTCTACGCTGGCCAGGGGTCGTACAATTCTTCCTCCGCGCTTATTTGTAAAGGTGCCGTAAGATGTTAGAGTCCGTCATCTCCGTGCTTGTTGCCTACGTGCTGGGCTCCTTCCCTACAGCCTACCTGTATGGCAGAATTGTCCGGGGCATCGACATCAGGGACAAAGGCAGCGGCAATGTCGGCGCCCTGAACGCCTACCGAGAGCTGGGCCGTTTGGGGGGAGGCCTGGTGCTTATAGTAGACATCGGCAAGGGGGTGCTTGTCGTCTACGTGACCCGCTGGCTTGGAGCGCCGGATGCGGCCCTCTTCCTGGCGGCGGTTTTGGCGGTGGCAGGTCATAACTGGCCGGTGACTCTGGGATTCCGAGGAGGTAGAGGCGCGGCCGTGGCACTAGGCGTATCCTTTGCGGTATTGCCTATAATTGCGGCTATAGCATTCCTCTCCGTGCTTATTTTGATACCTCTGAGCCGCAATCCGGTTCTAGCCATTACCACGGGCTTCCTGGTAATGAACTCCCTGACCATTGCAACATTTCAAGGGGCGTCTCTCATAGGCATGTGTCTTGCCATGTCCGTTCTGGTAGCCTTCACCTACATCCTACGTATGGGTCAGAGGCTCCTACCGGCCTTCAAACGGCGAGCCTGGCGGGAGCTTATCAGGATTGAATAGACCACCATGAAGGCTGACAACTGTACCCAATTAAGCAAGGAGGTCCATCATTAGGACAGGCATCTCTGGTATAAAAGCACCCCTGGCAGCCCTGGTGTTGGTAGCCATAATAGGCTGCACCTCTGCCGATGCTACCCCCACCCCCAGACCAACCACCGCGCCTAAACCTACAGCCACGACTGAAGCCATGACTTCTCCAGTGACGGGGCAGGTCCGTAAGACCTACGACTCCCCGCCACCTCTGACCATTGACCCCAACACGAAGTACGTAGCCACCATCGAGATGGAGAGGGGCAGCATCGTTATCGAGCTATTCTCCAAGGAGGCACCCAAGACGGTGAACAACTTCGTCTTCCTGGCCCGCGAGGGGTTCTACGACGGCACTACCTTCCATCGAGTCATCCCGGGCTTCATGGCCCAGGGGGGCGACCCAACGGGGACTGGATCCGGCGGCCCTGGGTACAAATTCGCGGATGAGTTCAGCGAAAAGGGACACGAGCGGGGCGTCATATCAATGGCCAACTCTGGACGCAACACCAACGGCAGCCAATTCTTTATCACCTACGCACCCCAACTTCACCTGAACGGAAAGCATACAGTGTTCGGAAAGATAATCGAAGGGATGGATGTGGCGGACAACATTACGCTCAGGGACCCACAAATCGCCACGACTCCAGGAGATAAAGTGCTAAGGATACGTATAGAGGAGAGTTAAGATGGCCATCGATTCCGATAAGCAGTACACCGCTACCTTAGAAACTGAGAAAGGAACAGTAGTCATTGAGCTGTTTGCCCAGGATGCTCCCAAGACTGTAGATAATTTCGTAACCTTGGCTCGGAAGGGGTTCTACGACGGCACTACCTTCCATCGAGTCATTCCAGGCTTCATGGCCCAGGGGGGCGACCCAACGGGGACTGGGTCCGGCGGCCCTGGGTACAAATTCGAGGATGAGTTCAGCGAAAAGGGACACGAACGGGGCGTCATATCAATGGCCAACAGCGGCCCTAACACCAACGGCAGCCAGTTCTTCATTACCTTAGCTCCTACTCCGCACCTGGATGGAAAGCACTCGGTTTTTGGGAGGGTCACAGAGGGAATGGACGTGGTGGAAAGCATCACGCCCAGGGACCCTGCCTCCGCCAGGGAGCAGGGAGATAAGCTGATATCTGTCACCATCCAGGAAGCCTAGCAAGCCCAGGCGGCAGAGAAAGTCCGGGCCCTCTGTAGATCCTCGAAGTACGCCCCTTCTGGGCAAGGCGCAAAAGAGATCCTCCGACTGTATTGGTTCTGCTAAAAAAACAGGAGGATGCAGGGAACTTCCCTGCCAGGAAGTTTGAGGGGTGTCCCGGCCCTGCACGAAAGTCCACCGCTTCTTTCCCGCCCGCCCGCCCAAAGGTATTATTCAAAGGGGGACACCCCCTTGAACCCTCGGCAAGAAACCTAGGTTCCCTGTACCCTCCTAGGGTTTTTGTGCGAAGCTGGGGTTTCTCCTCAATCCAAAAACATATTGGGCGTGTGGGTGGGAATAAACAAGGGCCGCCTAATAGCGGAAGACACAGCAGAATTTACGGGCTACTCGAAGGCCATTGTTCCCTAAGGGAGGTAGGAAGCGTCTTGAGAACGGCACAATGGCTGACTTACCCGCCTCCATTGCCAACTGAACCCTCAGGCATAGGAGACACGGGCGGAGGCACGGGGGAAGGCTGCGGCAGGGGAATCATGTGAAAGGAGTAAAGCTTCCCCTGAGTCCCGATCCAGGTCTTCTCCTCCAGGGGAACGCTGCCAGTCACGGGGTGGTTGTTGATCCGTAGGGATGGAGTGATCCTATCGTAGTTAATCCTGACACCCTTCCGCGTGAATCGGAAGACCACCCCCTCAAGACCAGTTATCTTAAGCTCGCTACCCTTTACGGTGCTCTTGAAGAGCAGGCTTCTGAGAGGGTTCCGCCAGAAGCGACTGAAGTTCACCAAAGCCTGCTCTCTGTCATCGTAGAGGTAACCGTAGGGTGGCGTCCTGACCATCCAGATCAGGAGGATGGTCGCCAGCAGCACAGCAGAGGCTACAGCCGCCCAGACCCAGTAGGGGATGCCGTCAGAAGGCAATAAGACCACCGGAGCCACTGAAACGTTGAGGGCTATGGGTTCGGCGGAGTAGGTGTAGTTCCGTCCCAAAAATTCCATCCGTAGCTGGAAGTTGAGGACGTGTACGCCCGGCTCCCCTGGGGTAAAGAGGACCTGATACTTCCAAGCGGTCCCTTCCTCAAAGGGCTCAACAGGTTCAAGCTGAGCTATGGCGTTGGACCCGTTGGGCAAGTCTACTACGGGACTCAACTGGGTAGTGGGCAGGGGGAAGGGCTCCCCTCGGACGTTCACGAAAACATCCGCCAATCTTATGGATCGTCCCACCAGAAGCGCATGGGGCTGTGCGGGCTCGATGGTTATTTGCGGGAAGGCCTCTACCTGGAACAGTTCGGAAGACGAAATGGTTATATCATATTGAGGCCAGGTCAGTTGCAGGGTTGTGACGTGGTCTCCCAGCTCCTTGACGGGAGGTATTCTCGTCGCGAAGTACCCATCACCAGCGGCTCTGTCGGCGCCCTGGCCGTCATCGCTGAGCTCATGGACCATCACAGCCCCTGAAGGGGAGGCGATGCGGGCCACCAGCTTAGCGCCTTCCGGGACAACGATGCGGTCGCCGTCCCACACTGAAGCGCTTAGGATCATGGGCTCGTCAACGGGTGTGGACCCGGAGGATTCGAACACGATACGGATAGTATTCACGGTCCGGTGCCAGAGGAGGGTTTGACCCAGGCTACCCTCCACCTTGGTCTGCCAGCTTCCGGGCGCGGGATCGGCTATCGTCCATGCCAACAGCCGAGGAGACTCCTCTATCGTGGCCCCCTGGCCCAGAAGAAGCTCGGAAGTAAACTCTCTGCCGAAGGGGTCCACAAGCTTCAGTACACTGCTGGGGTCCTCTCGGTATAGCAGGATGGTCTCCTTCTGCGTGCCAAGAGCAACGACGAAGCCTGTAGAGAGGTTCCCCTCTCTGGGCATGTCGCGCTGGCCCAAAAAGCTGAGGACAGCCGGCTCTTGGCCGCTCATGAGCCTTTCGCTCAGGAGTTTGAGGTCGTGGGCTGAGGAGGCATTATAGGCCTCTCCACCGGTGGAAAGGGCTACAAACTCCATGAACTCCTGGCCTCTAGGAGAGGTGTTGGGGAGGATTACGCTGTGTACAATCCACTGACGCTCTGCCATAACTTGCAGAGAGGAGGCGACCCTGGCCTTCTGCTCCACGATATCCGCGCTTTGAGGGCCGCCGGAGATAATGTAAACCTCCGAGCTTTCGGCGGCCTGTCTCTCTTCGAGAACGTTCAGGGCCTCGGAGAGGGCCACCGCCAGACTGCCATCGTCGGATACGCCGGCTACATCCAACTCAGCCTGCACATGCTCCCTGGCCTGGCGCATCTGGGGACTTCTAACCAGATAGGGGCCAAGTGTATCGATCTTGTCCGAAAAGATGACGAATCCCACCACTGAGGATTCTTCAATGAAGGCGGAGATGAGTCCGACCGTAGACCTGGTCAGCTCGTTGGCCGTAGTCGACTCCTGCACTTCGCCCGTATCAACCAGTATGACGGTGACACGGGAGGAGGCTGCGACATCGCCCGGAACCCATACCACCGCCGCCAGAAACAGAGGTAGGGCAATAAGCCCTAAAAGGATAGTTCGCATAATGCACCTATTGACTTTGACAAGATGCTAGACATTCATCTAACCAAAGGTCAATAGTTTTTGATAACATTTTTCTAAGATTTTTCCGAAAACGCAGTTTTGATAAGCAGGAATGCTCCAGTGTACCTATGATTTGAGTTAATCGACAGCTATTTTTGTGAAGATATGTTCAAGACTGTTCCTAAACTTTTATCATTAGTCGTCTTTATTGGCTTCGTAGCTATAGGGTGTGGCGATGGAGATGACTCCTCCCAAGAGACAGAGCAGGTAACAGGTTAGGTAGTAGAGGTCAGTGTGGCTTCCCTGCTGAAAGTCTAACGCTTCTTTCCCACCCACCCGCCCAATATGTCTAATTCCTGAGGGGACACCCCTCAGACTCCCTGGCAGAGAACCTAGGTTCTCTGCACTCTCCTAGGGTTTGATAAGGGCAAAGGAATCACTGAGAGTGATTTATATCTTTTGTGATAGCTGCGATTTTCGCGGTGCCTGGCTGAGAGTTCAGAGGGGTACCCCACGTGCTGGGGCTGATTCAAGGGCGACGGGTCAAGGAGCATCCCTGAGGAGGCCTGTTTACCCCTCTGGATGGGTGGGAACGTAGGACTTTTCAGAAAACGTAGACCTAGCCTTGGGTTAGCTCCCTCATTACCCTGGGAATCAGGGGCAGCAAGTCGCTGGCTATAGCGCCGGCGTCGCCAAGCTCTGTGCGCAGTGCCTCTCCGGCGGCACCGTGGAGGTACACCCCCAAAGCCGCCGCGTCAGCTGGGGGCAGGCCCTGGGCCATGAGCCCGACGATAATCCCTGACAGGATGTCGCCGGTGCCAGCGGTGGCGAGGGTCGGTGTGGCGAAGGAGCTTACCAGGGCTCTTCCACCGGGGTAGGCCACTACCGTATAAGCTCCCTTTAGGACGACAACCTGGTTCCACTGGCTGGCGGCCCTGGTGGCGCTGCCGATACGGTCCTCCTGTACGACCGCCGTTTCCTGGCCTGTCAGACGCGACATCTCCCCTGGATGGGGCGTAAGCACGCCTCCCGTCGCCAGGCGACGCCACCAGTCGGGGACTGCGGCCAGGTTGTTGAGGCCGTCGGCGTCGACCACTGTGGGCGGCAAGGAGGCTCCGCTCAGCAGCAGCTCCTCCAGCATCGCCTGCACCGATGAGGCCTGCCCCATACCACATCCCACCAGCAACGCATCGCAGTCGGCGGCGGTCTCCTTGATGTCCTGAGCCGCCCCCCTAGAGGGGATGCCTGGCTCTGCCTCGGGAAGGGGTAAATGGGTCACCTCGGCCAGCTTCGCGGCCACGGTATGGTGTAGGCTTTGGGCCGCCGCCAGAGTGACCAGGCCGGCGCCCGCTCGATAGGCACCGGCACAGGCCAGGTAGGCCGCGCCCACGTAGTTCACCGAACCAGCCACCACCAGGGCCCGGCCAAAGGTCCCCTTGTGGGCGTTGGGTGGCCTGACTGGCAGAAGGTCTCTGGCCCACCGTCGCTCCATAAGCTCCAGCTTAAGGTCCTCATCAAGCCCTGGTGGGACTCCTATATCCACCACCTCCAGCTTGCCAACGTGCTCCACGCCGGGAAAGCTGAAGAAGCCCACCTTTGGGTAGCCCAGGGCCACCGTCACATCGGCAATGGGGCAGTTGGGGTCCACGGCCCCGGTGTCGGGGTCCAGGCCCGTGGGAAGGTCCAGGGCCAGCAGGCGGAGGTCAGGTTTGCTGCTGCGAGCCTCTTTCAAACATGAGATGACTGCCTTGACGGCGCCTTCGAGGGGTCTGGAGCGGCCCGTTCCCAGCAACGCGTCGATGGCCAGGTGTGACTGGGAAAGGGACTCTTTCAGATGTGCCATATCGGGGTCACTAGCCGCCTGCCATACCTGGACTCCCTTATCAGTGGCCGCGGCCAGCTTCGGATCGTCGCTGCGGTCCGAAACCAGGTAGGCTGTTACCGAGGCGCCCCACGACTGAAGGTGTCGGGCCGTCACCAGGCCATCGCCGCCATTGTTGCCCGGGCCCACCAGGACCACCACCGGCACTCCAGGCAGATGGCCCGCCAGATGTCCGGCGCGGTGGGCCACCGCCAGGCCGGCTGTCTCCATAAGCGCATCTGTGGATACTCCTGCTCCTTCGGAGCGACGCTCCATCTCTCTCATCTGCTCCACGGTTACGATCTTCAACCCAGGCCCTCCCCGACGACGAAGGCCACGGCGTAGTCGCGAGAGTGGGAGAGGCTCAGGACAAGGTTCTCGATCCCCACCTTGCGGGCCCGCTCCAACGCCCTACCGTGGAGTTGGACTGTTGGGGCCCGCCCACGCTGGCGCACCACCTCTATATCCCGCCATCCCACTCCCCTGATGCCGGTGCCCAAGGCCTTCATTACCGCCTCTTTGGCGGCGAAGCGAGCGGCAAGCTGTGGTGGCCGTCCTCGAGAGAAGGCTATCTCCTGCTCGGTGTAGATGCGACCCAGAAAGCGCTGGTCCCAACGGGCCAGGGCCTGCTTGATGCGGGAGATTTCCAAAATATCCACGCCGACGGCCAGCAAATCTTTTCCCCTTAACGACTCGACGATTACTGCCGAGCTCGTTGCCCTCAATTATATGTCTCCTTGCTTAGAAACAGAAGCGATGGGCTTTGTGCACCCATCGCCGCTATGTTAACATCGCACCCGAGTAAGGCGCCCGACTTTGGGAGGTCATGGTTGACGGCTCAGATACTGGACGGCGCACGCATAGCTGGGGAGATCAGGGGAGAGGTGGCGGAGGAGGTCAGGGAGATGCAGGCTCGCCACGATACCGTGCCGGGCCTGGCGGCGGTCCTGGTGGGGGAGGACCCCGCCTCGGCGATCTACGTGCGTAACAAACAGCGGGCGTGCCGGGAGGCCGGCATCTTCACCGAGACCTTCACGCTTCCCCAGGACACCGGCCAGAGGGAGCTCCTAGAGCTGGTGGAACGGCTGAACGGCGACTCCCGCTTTCATGGCATCCTGTTGCAGCTTCCGCTGCCGTCGCAAATCGACGAGGATGACGTCATCCAGGCCATCGAGCCAGACAAGGACGTGGACGGACTCCACCCCCTGAACGTGGGTCGGCTAGTGGCGGGACGCCCCGTTTTCATCCCCGGGACGCCCGGCGGCATCCAGCAGATCCTGCTGCGCAGCGGCATCAGCCCGGAGGGGAAGCACGTGGTGGTGTGCGGCCGAAGCAACATCGTGGGCAAACCCCTGGCCATTCTGCTGATGCAGAAGGCCGAGGGGGCCAACGCCACGGTAACACTATGCCACACAGGCACCAGGAACCTGAAGGAGATTACGGTGCAAGCCGACATCCTGGTGGCGGCCATGGGGCGGCCCGGAGGGATAACAGCCGACATGGTCAAGGAGGAGGCCGTGGTCATAGACGTGGGCATCAACCGGGTGGAGGACCCTACCAAGGAGCGCGGGTACCGACTGGTGGGGGACGTGGACTTCGAACCTGTGGCCAAAAAGGTCGCAGCCATCACGCCTGTGCCCGGGGGCGTCGGCCCCATGACCATAGCCATGCTGCTGCGAAACACCCTGACGGCTGCCCGGTTGGCTCACGACTCTAAAAGCACGGATTGAGCCTTGTGTGTTCGTATCGATTGGGAATTCCGTAGTAAAGTTGACACAACCCCCCGAACAGGGTATCCTTTAGCATCAAGCTGTCTTAGGAGGTTATAGCCATGACCACGCCCCCTAGCTTCGGCCTCAGCGAGTCCGTCATTCGCGACATTGACGATTGCGTTCATCTCCTGCGGATGCTCCAGGAGAAAGGACTTCTCTTGGGCAGCAACACGATCAACGGACTCCCTATCCCCGAAGAACTGGCTAATGCCACTAAAAACATCATGGAACGCATTGTGGAAGCCAAGGCGTTCCATGCAAGCGTTGAGTCGATCATGTTCCTTGTGCTGAACGTGGCATGTGCGGATAAAGCAGTACCGGTGGAGTCGGTACATACGCCACCAGAAGAAGCGCCTCGTTTTGTTCGGGATGAAGCGGACGATGGAGTTGTTCGGCGGCTTCAAGAAGATATCCATGATGGCTCCGACCTTGAACATCGCTGGTGCCCAGAGTGCTTCGATTCTTCTCTCTTGACGCCGCTTCAAGAGATTGAACCTCTCCTTAATAGACCTATATCCGTTCGTTATTGCAGTCGGTGTGAAACTGTACAAGATTCTCCTCCTCGTTTAGTGAGTCAGTATCGCGATTGGCTGGGCAGTGCTCCTCAAGGTACATCCTAGAGGTTTCTATCATGCAACGGCTTGCAAGGTTCTTACTGTGGGGCGGTTTAGCTGTCCTGATTATAAGTCTCACCTCCTGCGGGGTTGGCTGCGTGGCGGGCCTTGGTACAGTAGCAGGCGACCCGGACGCGGAAGGCGTGATGACTGGAGCTATGACGACCGGGATGGTTGGATTAGTCATCAGCATCCCTATGCTCCTAGTAGGGTCGATCCTCAAAGCTATCGCGCCAAAATCGAGGGAGTGATGGAAATCGACAGAAACGCACGGCTAGACTTTACTTGCCTTCAATGCAGCAAGGCATTCAACAAAACGCTCCGGGAGATTGAAGACAGCCCGGACGAGGGGTTCTCCTGCCCCTTTTGTGGGGTCGGCTACAAATTCAATGGCCCAACCATCACTGAAAGTAGCGAGGAAGTCTTCAAAAAGTTCAGGGGCAAGTTCAAGCCGTTCTAACTCCTGCAAGGCACTTTCAACTCGTGAAGCATCAACTCTGCACCTATAAGTAGTCTCCTCCTTTTCACGTGAGGGCTGTTGCGGCCCTAGCATCATCCGAGTTGATTGCTCCAGTGCTTTCTCTTGTTTCTTACTGAAGGCCATCATATTCTCCTTCACGCTGTAAGCTGTGCGTAGGTTATGGTCTTTCCGGGCATCCCTTGAAACAGTGAAACCAGTCGCTCTTCGGTATCGATCTCGCAATTCCCCTCGTTGAGCCGGAACGTGAATTCGTCCACGTAGGCCCGCATATGCTTGCGGCTCCATCCGTGATAGACCCCGTAGTAGCCGCGCTTGAGCACGGCCCAAACGCTCTCCATGCCGTTCGTGTGCACCTTGCCGCGAACGTACTCGCCCGCGCCGTGGTTCACGCTATCGTGCTGGTAGAACAGGCCCGCAGCGTGGTCGTACGTCCTGGCCCCATCGGTGTAGACGGTAGAGCCAAGCTCAATGTTGTCGTGGACCGCCATCGCCACCGTCGGCTTATCAGCATTGGCAACCGGCGCTGCGTTGACGCGCCCGCCCCGCTCCCGCATCCCCAGGACTGCGGTTTTCCCACCGGGGCCGCCGCCGACGTTCAGGCGCTTGCTGGCGTGTTTGTTCCCCTCCTTCCCTCCTAGATAGGTCTCATCAATCTCCACCGTGCCGCGTAGGGCCTGCATGTGACCACCGCAGCTAATCCGCAGGCGGTGGAGCATGTACCACGCGGTGTTGTACTGGACTGAAAGCTCCTTCGATAGCTGCATCGCGCTGATGCCCTTGCGGGCCGTCATGAGCAGGTACCCTGCAAACAGCCACTTGCGGACATCGACCTTCGCGTATTCGAGCGGAGTACCCGTCCGCGCCGTGAAATAATGCCGACACGAACCACACCAATAGCGGCCTGGATGCTTCGGTTGCACCGTGATTTTCCCCAGGTCTCCGCAGCGAGTGCAGCACGGCTTGTCGCCCCACCGGATGCGCTCCAAGTAGTCGATTGCGTGCTGCTCGGTCGGGTACCTAGTCATCAGGTCAAACAGGCTGATTGTCGTTGCGCGTCGCTTTTTTGCCATCTTCATACTCCTTTCGGTTGTCAACTGTTCTAAGGAGTATTGTATCTGTTTTCTACTCATTTGTCAACTCTCCTACGGAGTTCCCTATCGATTTCCGAAGGTAGTTTCGAACGATATGCGAGTAGTGCTATCATATGCTCCCATCAAGTAAAGGAGGTCCTATATGGCCGTCGATAACGCCCTTGCTCAGAAAGTGATCTCCGAGATCAGTCCCGACGAGTTGGCCCAGCTCGTCTGTGACCTGTCTAATATCCACAGCCCCACCGGCCACGAGCGCACTCTGGCCGAGTTCATACTGGACTGGTACAGGGCTAATGGGATCAAGGCGATCCCCCAGATAGTTGACACGGATCGAGTGAATGCCGTGGGCATCCTGAAGGGCACAGGCACGGGCCTGAGCCTCATGTTCAACGGACACCTGGATACCTCCTTCACTGGCACTGATGAGGACCTCGACCGATTCCCATTGCTGGCGTACGAGATGGCATCCGCCCCAAACATCCGCGCCGAGATCCACGACGGAAAAGTATTTGGATTGGCGGTGTCAAACATGAAGAGCGGGCTAGCCGCTTTCATGGTAGCGGCCGCCGCCCTCCAACGTAGTGGGGTGAGTTTAAAGGGCGATGTAATCTTGGCCGCCGTTACGGGTGAGATATCCCGTACACCCATCGGCCCTTACCAGTCTGGCGAGTACCGCGGCGAAGGCATCGGTACCCGCCACCTGCTTACCCACGGGGTGCATCCCGACTATGCGGTCGTAGCCGACGGCTCGGGCCTGCATACCGTATGGGCCCAAAACGGTGTGGTAGACCTGGTAATCACGGTGTACGGAGCGCCTACTGGCGCCTGGGGCACCAGTCGCTCCACAAGCCCGCCTGCAGAGATGAACGCCGTCGTGAAGATGGCAAGAGTCATCCAGGCCCTGGAGCTCTGGGGGGAGAGGTTCGAAGAAGAGGAGATCTACCAGTCGGCTAGGGGTCCACTACTGCCCAAGGTGAATATCGGCGGCATCGAGGGCGGTTCCCCCTTCAAACCCAACTATTTCCCCGGATACTGCCGCCTCTACGTTGACATTCGCATCCCCCCTCACCTGATGCCGGTCACAGTCCAGTACAAGGTGAAGGAAGTGCTCGATTCCCTAGGCATCGAGTACGAACTGGACCCCTACCGTTCGCTGCGGGGCTACGAAGGCAAAGGAGTGGAGCCCCTGGTTAACTCTGTTGAGGAGGCGTACCAGCACCTTGTCGGCCGCCCCACCGAACCAGAGACGGCAGCCCGCACCAGCATCTGGACCGATACCAATGTTTACAACGAACTGGGCATCCCTGCCATCAAGTTTGGGCCCCGTGGCAACCGGGGCCTCCGTGGCGACTCCACCAATCCACGCATGGAAGAGATTGAGGTAGAGGTCGTACAGAAGGCGGCCCAGGTCTACGCCCTGGTCGCCCTAGATATCTGCAACCGCCCCCGGCTTGGCAACTCATAGCTCCCATCAGGCAAAGGAGGTTCTAAATGCCCATCGATAACGCCCTTGCTCAGAAAGTGATCTCCGAGGTCAATCCCGACGAGTTGGCCCAGCTCCTATGTGACCTGTCCAACATTCCCAGCGCCACTGGCCACGAGCGCGCTATAGCCGAGTTTATCCTGGACTGGTACCGGGCGAATGGGATCAAGGCGGTCCCCCAGATAGTTGACACGGACCGAATGAATGCCGTGGGCATCCTGAAGGGTTCAGGCATGGGCCTGAGCCTCACGTTCAACGGCCATATGGATACCACCTTTATCGGCACTGATGAGGACCTGCTCATGGTCCCGGAGGTGGCAGCGAAGGAAGATCTCACGGCGATGGTCGTCGATGACAAGGTGGTCGGTCCAGGGGTTAATAACATGAAAGGGGGTCTGGCCTCCTTCATGATGGCTGGCAAGGCGCTTCGCCGGAGTGGAGTCACACTCAAGGGGGACGTAATCCTGGCAGCGGTGGCCGGGGAGATTTCCCGGTCGCCAGTGGACTCCTACCAGGGCCCGGAGTACCGTGGTGAAGGAGTGGGGACGCGACACTTGCTGGTCCATGGCATACAGTCGGACTACGCCATCTGCGCTGACGGCCATGACATGAGCCTAGTATGGGCCCAATGCGGGGTGGTCCAAATGAAAATCACGGTCCATGCCGCGGGGGGACACGACTGGGGCACCACCAGGATAACCCACCCCTCCGAGAAGGTGAATGCTATCGTCAAGATGATGAAGGTGATCCAGGCCCTAGAAGAGTGGGGAGAACGCTGGGAACAGGAAAACATCTACCACGCCCACACAGGCCCCGACCTGCTGCCACGCGTCAATATCAGCGCTATCGAGGGTGGGGCGCCGTTCCGTACCGTGTTCTTCCCCATAATGTGCAACCTCTACGTAGAAGTGCGCATTCCACCCCACATCCGGCCGGTCAGCGTCCTGCATGATGTGGAGGAGGCGCTGTCCCAGTCCGGCCTTGAGTGCGACATCGAGGTGTACCGTAGCATGCAGGGCTTCGAAGCAAACGGGGCGGAGCCACTGGCCGAGGCCATAGAGGATGTACACCAGTACCTCTTCGACCGCCCGGTTGCGCCGGCAACGTCGGCCAACTCTAGCATTTGGACTGACACTAACGTCTACAATGAGGTGGGCATACCCTGCTTGAAGATTGGCCCTAAAGGAAGGTCTATCAAGCCCCGCCTGGAAGAGATCGACATCGAGGAGATGGCTGGGGCAGCCAAACTTTATGCCCTGGTGGCCCTGGATATCTGCAACCGTCCTCGGCCCGGTAGCCCGTAGCAATAACACGTAACTTTTTTGAAGCTAGCCTTAGCGTGGCGACTTCCCAAGGTTATTCAGGACACTTGGATGGAATCGTCGACGTGGATGATGCCCTCAGTGAGAACCTCAGCGTTCAGACCACTTCGGTGCACCAGGGACTTCATGATACCGGGTCGCTGGGTAAGCTGCTCCATATGCTCACAGGGCACGGAGAGACGAACCCCACGTAAGGTGACCTCGCCCACCTGGAACTGCCGGTCCACAAGGTGGTTGAGGGCCACTCCCTGAGTAACGATGTTGCGACGGATAGCGCCGGCCTCGACCTGGATCCCGGAATCCCTCTGGATGGCCTCGACGGCCTCTAGCTCGATGAAGGTCACCTCGCGGTGAGGCCCGGCGTTGACGGAATAGGTGCCTATCTGATTAAAATAACGGTCGCCCTCTAGCCCTCGGCCCACGACAGCCCGGACTTTGTCTAGCGACACCATGGGTGCGCCCGCCGCAGGAGCGGTCTGGATAGAGACGACCTTGCCTTCTTGCATTTTCCGTCGTCCTTCCTTTCTCCAAATCCCTAGGTTTCAGCCACGGCCGTTCAGCACTCCCCTGAACCTACACCGCAACTTGTACTTTGTCAATCCGAGCTGTGCGAATGACGTCAGAGCGCTAAGGCAAAGTAATTGACATCGGGCAGGCAATATGGTATCCCTTGCCAGAGGAAACGTGCAGTATAAAGGAGGCATCATGGCTCGCCAAGGATGGGAGATTACAGAGGGTGACGGCCACGTCCGAGAGCGGGATCAAGAACTGTGGGAACATCTTGAGGAGCCCTATAGCAGCAACAAAATCATCTTTATAGACCCATTCTTTCCGACCGTAGACGGTTTTACGCGAGGGGCATCTAGTGTTCGGAGAGACAAACGCGAACCGTATCCCCTCAACGAACATTCCTGGCTGGAATTCCTAGATGAAGTAGGGATCGAAAGAGCTGTACTGTATCCCAGGGCAGGTCTGGCAGTTGGAATGATCCAGGACGAGGAGTGGGCAGTAGCGGTATGTCGAGCCTACAACAACTGGCTCTATGAACGATATTATCGCACCAGCAACCGACTGCGGGGAGTGGCCCTCATTCCTCTACAGGACGTCCCGGAAGCGGTGAAGGAGTTAAAGAGAGCGGTAACTCAGCTGGAGATGGTAGGTGTAATGCTGCCCGCCAACAGCTCGGACATGGGAGTTCGCAAGGGTCTGGGAGATCCCAGCTTCTGGCCCGTTTACGCTGAGGCTGAGCGTTTGAACTGCCCGGTGGCAGTCCATAGCGGACCATCCTTCGGTCTCGGATTTGATTTCATTAACAAGCACATGGGGTCCCCTGTCATCCTCGAACACCCCGTCGCCCAGATGATCCAGATGACCAGCATGATTATGTCTGGAGTGTTTGACGAGTTCCCAAACCTACGGGTGGCCTACCTGGAGTGCGATGTAGGGTGGGTACCGTACATGATGGACCGGATGACGGGAAAGCAGAAGCCTGGGCGCATCGACCCCGCCGATATCATTCGCAGTGGACGTATCTTCTTCACCAGCGAAGGAGTTGGCGAAGAGGGACTACCTTACGCCTTCCAACGCCTCGGCAGGGATGATGTGATCTTCTACGCCAGCGACTATCCGCACGAAACAAAAGATGGGGTTAAAGAGGAGCTTGACGGTCTCATTGCAAGGACTGACATCTCCGAAGACGTGAAACAGAAGATGTTCACGGAGAATGCCCTCCGCTTCTATCCAGCTCTATCTGGCGGCTAAGCCCAGCTAATGTAAGTGCTCTTACGAGGATGCTCCCTTAGAGTCGAGAGCTTCCAGCACCCTCTCAGGGGTTATGGGCGTATCGGTGACGGAGGCCCCCACAGCGTGGAAAACAGCGTTACCTATGGCCGGTGGGACGGAGCAGTTGGTGGACTCACCTATACCAGTGGCCCCGTAAGGCGACTCAGGCTCTGAAGGTCCCCCCTCGATGAGGTTGCACTCTATCTCGGGGGTCTCCACAATAGTGGGAATCTTGTACTCGAAGAAGGAGGGGTTCACTATCCTGCCCTCTTCAAATAGCACCTCTTCCATTAGCGCGGCGCCCAGCCCCATCATGGTACCGCCCTCCAGCTGGCCTTTTACCGTGGAGGGGTTGATGGCCTTACCAAGGTGGTGAGACGTGACCACCTTAAGGACGCGCACCAGACCGGTCTCGGGGTCCACCTCCACCTCCACTCCTTCTGCGCCATACATCCGAAAGCCGGCTATGGAGTCCTTACCCTGGCCCGTCTCGGGGTCCAGGGTGGCCCTGGATCCCTTGTTTTTGTAGTATCCGGTAACTGAAAGAAAGACACCTTTCTGGCGATGGTAGGCGCGTGCTATTTCCTTTAGGCCCAGGCTGATTTCTGACGCCCCTTTGGCTTTTACCTGACCATCCACCAGTTCCAGCTGTTGGGCGTCCATTTTCAGCAGGGAGCTTGCCATCTCCAGGATCTGCCGCCTGGCCTCCTGGGTGGCGTTCAGTATAGAGTTCCCGACGAAAAAGGTCTGTCGGCTGGAACTGGGACCCGAATCCGTGGGTGTGGAATCGGTATCTCCACAGACTACCTCAACATCTTCGTAGGGAACTCCCAACTCCTCCGAGACCATCTGCGCGGCCATGGACTCGAAGCCCTCTCCCACGTCTGTGCCACCCGTAAGCAGCATGACCCCACCGTCGGGGTTTATCCGCAGGAAAACCGTGGAAGCGCCACCTGGGACATTGATCTTGTAACCTATCGCCATACCTATGCCCCTGTTGGGGGGCATGCTGCCTCTCTTGTCCCATCCAATGCGTTCCGCGGTTTTCTGCAGGCACTCTTTGAGGGGCACGTGTCCAAACACCTCACTCGTGGGTCCCACATCCCCCTCCTCCACTATGTTCTTCAGGCGGAACTCCAGAGGGTCCATTCCTATGCGGGAGGCCACCAGGTCTATTTGCCTCTCTCCAGCCCACATAGCCTGAGAGGAGCCCACGCCCCTATAGCTACCGGCACCAACTGAGTTTGTATAGACCACGTAGGAGTCCACCCAGACGTTGGGGATACGGTATGCACCTAGGGCTATGATGGGGGCCGCGCTGCTTATGAACGCGCTTCCTTCCACGGCACCAGTATTCAAGACGACGCGTACCTGACGTGCGGTAATTGTGCCGTCCTTCTTTACACCGGTCTTGATGGTGAAAATACCTGCATGGCGGCCACCAAAGATAGTGAACACTTCGTCACGAGTGGCCACCATCTTGACGGGGCGGCCGCTCTTTCCGGAGAGCGCTATGCAGATGGCTTCCATCCGGGGGACCGCTTTGCCTCCGAAGCTACCTCCAATGGCGGTGGGAATGATCCTGACCTTGTGCAGAGGCATGTCCAGCCAGTTACATATTATGGCCTGGCTGGCGTGGGGTACCCTATCGCAGCCCCAAACTGTGGCCTTGCCGTTGACATCCACGGAGGTCACGCAAGCCTCGGGCTCCATATACGCCTGGTGGACGTACTGGCATCTGAAAGTGTCCTCGAACACATAGTCGGCTTGGGCAAACCCCTTCTCTATATCCCCCGTTCTTATCTTAAAGTGGTTCAGGATGTTGGTGCCTGGCACGGAACGAGAAGACATCCCCGATTGGGGATAGGAAAGCAGGTCTTCATGGATTATGGGCGTCCCCGGCTTCATTGCCTCCTCCGGGTCGAACACCGCAGGAAGCTCCTGGTACTCCACATTTATAGTCTGGAGTGCGTCTCTAGCCTGCTCCTCAGTATCGGCAGCCACTGCGGCTATGGGCTCTCCAATATATATGACCTTGTCTCTGGCCAGTAGCCATTCGTCATTAAAACCCCTTCCACCACGGCGCCTGGGCAGGTCCTGGGCGGTGATGACCGTCCGGACTCCCGGCATGCGTTCCGCCTCGCTGGTGTCCATAGAAACGATGCGAGCATGGGCATACGGGCTCTGAAGCAGCTTACCATAGAGCATCCCAGGTAGCTCAGTGTCGACTCCGTATGTTATCTTGCCAGTTACTTTCGCTCTGGCATCCTTCCTGATTACCGACTGACCCACGACCTTGGTAGCCACCGCTCCAGCCATAATTGGCCTCCTTGTATCTGTCGATTCGTTATTATGAGCTTGAGAGGCTCTTGACCACCTGAAGAATTCTGGGGTATGTACCACATCGGCACAGGACGCCCTCCAGGGCATCCCGCGCCTCTGCATCTGAAGGGTTGGGTAGTTCGTCTAGCAGGGCTTTTACTGAGAGAATCATGGCCGGTGTACAGTACCCACACTGGAAGGCGTCCTCTTCAATGAAGGCATCCTGTACTGGATGCAGCACCTCTCCCTGGGCCAGTCCTTCTATAGTGGTCACTTTCTTGCCCCGCACCTGGGTGGAAAGGACGCAGCACGAGTGCACTGCCTTCCCGTCCAAGAGCATGGTGCAGTTGCCGCAGAAGTTGGTCTCGCAACCGCGGCGTGCTCCGGTAAGCTCCAGCTCCTCCCTAACCAGGTCCAGAAGGGTCAGGGAGGGTTCGACGAACACCTCTACCTCCTGGTTGTTTATCACAAACTGCACTTGCTCTCTCATAAATTTCCCTCAAGTAGTAGGCCGATGTCAGATTGCAAATGAAGGCGGCTACGGGAGAGTCTCTTTGGCCGCCTGGCTGGCCTGCTCCAGCGCCCTTCTTACGATGACAGGGGTTACGCGTTTCCTATATTCGGCAGAGGCAAAGGCATCTGAGACAGGGTCGGCTGTCCGGGCCACTGCCTCACCGGCCTCTTCAAACAGGCTGGAAGAGGGCTGCTGGCCTTTAAGCATCTCTTCCGCCTCGCCGGGACGGAACGGGACCGGGTTATTCCCCCCCACGCCTAACCTGACGTCTTTACATGCGCCCGTGGAAGGATCTAAGGCGATAACCGCGGCCACTCCCACCAGCGCCCTGTCCACATTGCGAACGGTGTGCTTGACGTAGGCGCTCCCGGAGTGCTGCGGCGCTGGGGGAATCAGCAGGTGTGTCACTATCTCGTCGGGCTGGATAATTGTGGTCAGGAGGTCCACAAAGAACTCTTCCAGGGCCACTGTACGACTTCCCTTCGGCCCGTGGATCACGGCCTTGGCGTACAGCGATAAAAGAGCGGCGGGCTCGTCGGAGCCAAGCTCATTATGGCAGACGCTCCCTGTAGTGGTCCCTCGGTTGCGTACATGCAGGGGACCCGCCTTGCTGCTCGCTTGGGCCAGGACCTGATAATGTTGCCTGACAAGCGGGCTCGTCTCCACCAGGCGCTTGATGGTGGCTGCACCAATCCTCAGGCCTGCCCCATTGTCCAACTCTACACCGTTTAGATTTGGGATATGCTCAATGCTGACCAGGCATTCGGGGCTTACAAGTCTGTTGCGCAGCATCACCAGTAGCGACTGACCCCCTGCCAGCACCTTGGCTTCATCACCATACTGCTGCAGGGTAGAGACAGCCTCTTCCAGGGAACGAGGCTCTGAATAGACCATCTCCGGCATCTCGTGTCCTCCTGATGCAAGTCGCCTCAGTATAAGACTCGCCGTCCCCATGCGAGGCGCACAGGGACGGCGAGTAACAATTCGCACGGCGTATCTTACTTGGCTTTAGGCACGTCCTCTAAGTTATTCCAAGCGTAACCCATTCGGTTGACCCAATCCCCAACATTGGGACCCAGGCCAAAAATGTCTGCCCGTATAGCGAGCGGTAGATAGAGGTGCTCCTCGACGAAGAAGTTCCCCCACTCTAGAGCTAGCTTCTTGCGGTCCGCAAGGTCGAACGCCAAGGACGACTTGTTGAACCAGTCATCTATCCTGAGGTCCTCGGCTAGGCCCATGCCGTCAGTCGTCGTTATTGTATTGGCCAGGGTCCCCCAAGGCTCCTCCCTGAAGGACGACCCCATGCGTGCCAACTGAGGAATACTATCGCTGAACAACCTGGGTACACGGTATTTCGCTCTGATGTCTCCCCAACCCATGGTCGTGCGCACGACATCCATTCCCAAGTTGGTTTCCCAGTACCGTGCAATGGCCTCGTAGGTGTCGGTAAAGACGCCTGGGTCCATAAGGATCTCCAACTTAAAGCCATCACCGTAGCCGGCCTCGGTCATCAACTGCTTTGCCCTGGCTACATCGAGGGGGTAGGGTTGCCAGGTAGGGTCAAGCCAATCGGTCCCCGGGAAGAAGCCGGGAGGGATAACCATAACGGGCCAGAGTGAACCCCAAATGGTCTCATGCATCTCCTGCCGGTCGATGGCCAGGTTCAAGGCCAGCCGGACCTTCTTAGCCTTCTCCATACTGGCCGGGTCGGTCGGGTCACCCACCCAGGGTGTACCGTCGGTGTTGGTGTTAGGGTTGAAGCTCCCGTCTACATTTGCGGCGGCTCTTTCCGGCAGATTGAGTCCACCGAACATCAGCCAACTCCAGCTACCGCCTGCACCGGAGACCAGCCGAACATTGGCGATCTTGGCTTCATTCAGGAGGGTTGGAGGCACTGACATAATATCAACCTCGCCCGCCCTTATCGCGGCGATCTGTACCGATGGTTCGGGGATCGCCCTCACCACCAGGTTCGCGAACTCGGGCACCGTCCGCCAGTGGTCCTCGACAGCCGTGAAACTAACTTGATCTCCCGAGCGAGTATCCTCGTGCTCCCAGGAGTTGGTGCCGATCCATTCAAGAATGGCCTTGTCCTCACCAACCGATTCAATGTACTTCTTGGACACGATGGAAAGCGAAAGGCTGAGAGAACGGTTGAACAACGAGGTCGTCCAGACCAGCCTGTCAGCAGGCATAAAGAGGTCGATTCGGTAGGGGTCTGGCGTCTCTATTCTGGTGATATCTCTAAAGTCAAACCCGCTTATGTGAATGGTACCGTCTTTTCTCACGTTTTCTATGGTCCACTTGACGTCAGCGGAAGTGACATCACCCCATTCGCCATTGCCGTGCCACGGCATCCCTTTTCTGATGAAGAAGGTCAGCCGCCCCTCCGCGGGATCCACTTCCCAGCTCTCCGCCATGGAACCGATAACCCCGGTACCCGTTGGCTCCCTGTACAACATGGAGTCGAAGGCGATCGCCGCGACTGCATTCCCCGGCGAGGTATTATGAAAGGGCACCCCGGCCGCGCCCGGGTCGATGGCGTTAAACGCTATGGTCAGGGTCCCTTCCGGCTTCATAGCCACGGGTGGCGGAACTGCGGTTGGCTCGGGCGCGGTTGTAGCCACGGGCGGCGGTGGAGCCGTGGTGGGCCGCGGCGTTGACGTGGCGTCAGAGCCGCAGGCGATTGCGAAGAGCAGCGCCACCACTGCACCTAAAACCGCAACAATCGGTAATCTAGACTGTCTCCTATACATCTTTCCCCCTTATAAGGATATGCTTTGCGTAACCTCATCCGTTGCACGCATTATATACGTGCCTGTTAGCCAATAGCATGTACGTGCGTCACGGCCAATTGGATTTATCAGCAAGACGAACGTAATGTTACTACTTTGCAGCCGTCACCTCAACCCCGGCCCATTTCTCGAATGCCTTAGCGATAGCACTGTTATGTTCTTTGGGGCCAATTTCATCAGCGGCACGTATGAGGAGCTGGTGTAATACGTTACCCATGAACATGGGGACCTCGTATTCTTTGCCCAACCCACAGCTTGTAGCCACATCCTTCACTAGGAGGTCCACCGCCATCCCTCCGCTGAAGTCTCGCCTCAGCCAGGACTGAGCCCTGCCCTCGGTGGCGGTACTTTTTCCTACGGCACTGTTCCAAACTTCTAACACTTTATTCGGATCCAGACCGGCCTTGGTTGCCACCGTCAAGGCCTCACAAACCGCGGCATAGTACGCGGCGCCAAGAAAGTTGTTTAGGGATTTAGCAAAATGGCCATTGCCTATTGCTCCCTGGTGATAGTACCTATTGCCAAAGCATTGAAGGATTGGCAATACATTTTCAAAGACATTTGCATCCCCACCTGCAACAAGCCCCAGGGTGCCTTGCGCCGCCTGAGGAAAGCTCCCGGCAAGGCCGACATCGATCATCTTTATGCCCTTCTCCGCCAGACGTGCACAGATCTTGGCCGTGTGAGGAGGGTTCCCGCTGGTCAAGTCCACGACGGCCGTGCCGCTCTTTGCGCCTTCAACGATGCCGTCTTTCCCAAGACAGACCTCCTCCACGATAAAGGAGTTGGGGAGAGATAGCAGGATAACATCGCAGCGAGCCGCTACATCCTTTGGGGATGAAGCGGGCTCGGCGCCCTCCTTAATCAGGGAGTCCATTTGATCCGGACGCACGTCAAAAACCGTCAGAGGATATCCAGCCTGCATCACCCGCAGTGCCATGGGGGTCCCTATCAGGCCGGTCCCTATAAACCCCACTTTATTGGGCATAATCCTCCCTATTCACCATCTCCCAGCGCGTGCCTCCGATATTCACTACCGAGGCTCGGACACTAGGTCCAGCGAACGAACCCCCAGCCGACTCCTGTCCCTGCAATAGTCCTGGGTATCGGTAGGTAATCAAGTATGTCGCACTCCAAGTGCTCCACAGCGCCCCCCAACACTACCCAGTTAAGAATCTCTGACGCTGCCGAGTAGAGGTGTTTTTTGGGCAGAGAGCGAAGGGTTTTAGCATCCTTGTCCCTCAGGGCGTCGAGAAGCATACGGTCTATCACCTCATCCGTAGTGAAATGGCTAAGGCCTCCTGAAGCCATTACGGCCACTCGGCTGTCGCCACCCCACTCCTCCAGGGCGGCCCTGATGGCCTGCCCGAAGTCGAAGCAGCGTTTGGAGGTGGGCTGGTTGGGCGGATAGCATGTGTTGACGAACACCGGCACTATTGGTACCGCCGCGTTCTCCATGATGCGCCGTATCACAAAGGCCCAGGCATGGGGTATTCCCTGGCGTCTCGGCTTGGTCTCTTTGACATAGTCCAGCTCGCCGGTAGGGGTCGGATATCTGCGAGCTACGGACCCGCCGTATAGCTCATTGGTGTAGGTGAAGTGGGAGACATCGAAGTCGTGCTCCATCATATATTCCACCAGGTACCGGCCCAGGTCAGACGCCACCTCCACGTCCCTCTCCTCCTCTCCCAACGCCCACGCGGAGGCATCGAACAGCATTTCTCTCTGGTTGTTGGGGGGCCGACCAAGCGACCTGGGAATAACTTTGACCTTGTCGCCCCAGTAGATGGAGAAGGTAGGCATGTTGTCCTCAAAGAACCACTCATCCTGATCGTCGCCGACGATGACTACAACGTCAGGCTTTGCATCTTTGAAGCTCTGGGCCAACCCGGCCACGGCCTTCTGGACCCGAGCGTGTTTCTCTTTGAACGCCTCGGGAGTCACCTCCTTGGCAAAATCCTCCGTGTTGGCCCTGGCAAGGCCCTCCTCGTAGCTAAGCACATGGCCCTCCGGCTGCCAGACCAACTCACGATTATTCTTGTCTACCTCTTCTCCATAAACGGACCACAGCTCAGGTGGCAGACTGACTACAGGGCTATGAGATGTTCCTACTCCCAAAACGATCTTTGCCATGCTACTTTCCTCCTAGATTTCTTTTGTTGTACGGTAGCCGTTCTTCATTAACCCCCGCACCTACGATTTTGCTCTCATATATCATACTGGGGCATGCTTGTCAACACGTTAAATCCGCGGGGTCTCCTGTGAAGATCCCCAAGAAGTGCACAGCACCAGGCGTCAGCGTAAGCGAGACTGGTGTATGAGGGACAAGGAAGTGTTCCTGGTACTGGACAAGAGGCGCGTTATGATGTCCCAAAGGGCAATCGGATGCGACAGTTAGTCTTGCTACACAGGCACGGACTCGACGATCTCAGGGCGCAGGTTTCAGACCTGAAGATTGGTTGCGGCCACCATTGCAAAGAGGATTACTGCTGAACCCCCTAGAATCACCGCAAAGGAGCAACTGTGTTTAAAGTCAAGAGGAATGACTCACAGCTGCCGGAGTTATGCCTCGCCAGGGAGAGCGATGTTTGAGCATGGAGTTGAGGATGACGAGCAGTTTGCGCATACACGCGACGAGGGACACCTTCTTCGGTTTGCCAGCCGCCAGCAGCCTCTGGTAGAAGTCGCAGATGACGGGGTTGTAGCGGGTTGCGGACAGCGTCCCCATGTAAAGGGCGCCCCCCACTCGGGAGCGCCCGCCCCAGACAGCGCGTTTGCCTCGCAGGATGCCACTGTCCCGGTTGAAGGGAGCCACGCCCACCAGGGCGGCGACCTGCCTGCGGTCCAAGGTGCCCAACTCCGGCAGGTAGGCCATCAGAGTGAGGGAGAGTTGCTCTCCCACGCCGGGAACGGTGCGCAGGAGATCATCCCTCTCCCGCCACACGGGACTCTGGCGGAGAGTCTGGCGCAGCCCCTCGTCCAGGTCGTCCAGCTCCTGCTCCAACCAGGCGATATGAGCCTCAATGCGGGGGCGGACGGCGCTGATGGCGGTACCCAGCCGGTTCTTCTCCGAGACCAGCATGGTCATCACCTGGTGTCTGCGGGCAGTCAGAGAGTTGAGACCTGGGCCTCGGCGTCCCTCAGAGGGCGCACGGAGGGACGAATGACGTCGGCGAAGTGGGCCAGGACCGCCGCGTCCAGAGTGTCGGTCTTGGCCAGCGTCCCGGTGGCCCTGGCGAAGTCTCGAACCTGACGGGGGTTGACGACGACTACGGGCAGCGCCGCAGCTGCCAGGGCTGCCACCAAGGGCAGTTCCAGACCACCCGAAGCCTCCAGCAGGACCAGGGCGGGACTCAGATCCACCAACTGGAAGACCAGTTCCCCGATCCCGGTCTCGTCGTAGGAGACGACCCATCTCTGGCCCGTAGGCCGGACGCCGACATCCACCTTCGCCTTTGAGACATCAATGCCTACGAATCTCGCTTCCTGTTCCATCCATACCTCCTGTGTGAAGCTTTGGCCCTTCCTTACACGATACGGGCTCGATTGGCCCAGGCAACTGTTCGGGCTCTAACCTGTGGGGGGTGCGGCGACCCTCGCTTTTTTGCGGTCTACCACGACCAGGGCCGCATCGGTCTGCCGCACCCCGATCCACCTAAGTGAAGTGATTGTCACACACCAGAACCAACATACAAGGAGAAAGAATGAAAAAAGGGTACAGAGTCATCGACATGGATACCCACGTAGGGCCAAGCTTCGATGTCCTGTGCGAGTACGTGGACCCCAGCTTCAGGCCCCGGCTGCCGGAGCTGGAGAAGTACCGGCAGAAGGACGGCGTGAATATCGCCGTTGCCCCCTACCAGTGGACTCGCTACGCTGGGCAGAAGCCGGACACGAAACCGGAGACCATCCCCGGAGGTCCGGTAGGTTGGTCTGCCAATAGTCGCCCTACCAGTCGCAACCACCATGCGGCGCCCAGGCCCGGAATCAGTGACAAGGACTCCGATGCCCGTATCCAGGACATGGACTGGGAGGGCAGGGATATCGACCTGATGTACCCCGGCAACTGGGCCCCCCCAATAATGATACTGGACCAGGACGTCCAGAAGGGCCTCTACAGCGCCTATCACCGTTACATCAAGGATTACTCCAGCCGGGACACCGGCAGGCTCAAGAGCATAGCCCTGCTGCCCTGCTCCGATATCGAGTGGTCCATCACAGAGCTTAAGTCCATCGCCGACGAGAAGTGGCTGGCAGGAGTATGGCTTATGCTCACCGACGGCATGCCCATCGACGACCCAGACCTGGTCCCCCTCTACGAGGTACTGAATGAGTACCATATCCCTGTTGTTGCTCAGCGATTCTGTCCTTGCTAACTGTCAAGCGAAAATGTCCCCATGATGGAGACATTGAGATTGACGCAGAAAGAGCAAGCAAGGCTTCAGGTATTCAGCAGTTTGATGGCGGACCATATGACCATCGAGCAGGCAGCGACATTGATGGGAGTGAGCGCGCGCCACACCAGGCGTATCCTGGCGGCGTACGAGCAGAGAGGAGCAGCCGCACTCGCTCACGGCAATCGAGGTCGCAGGCCGGCCAACGCTACGCCGGACTCGTTGGCGAACGATGTGGTGCTTCTGGCGCGGACCCGATACGCGGGAGTCAACCACACGCACCTGGGTGAGCTGCTGAGGGAGCGAGAGGGCATAGACATCGGTCGTAACACGTTGCGCAAGATACTGACCAACGTCGGTGTGAACAGTCCTCGTCGTCGCAGGCCGCCGAAGCATCGTGTTCGACGGCAGCGGATGGCTCGCGAGGGAATGCTGATACAGATAGACGGCAGCTACCACAGATGGCTGGGAGAAGATGGACCCCAGTTCACGTTACTGCTGGCGGTGGACGATGCTACTGGCTGTGTCGTCAATGCCCTGTTCTGCGAGTTGGAAAACACCCGCAGCTACTTCCTGCTGATGCGGCATCTGATACAGAGCTACGGTATACCGCTCGCACTCTATTCAGACCGTCATGCCGTCTTCAAGCACACGCCGCCGTCAGAGACCGCCGCCGCTCCCACCCAGTTCTCGCGCGCGATGGGTGAGATCGGCGTACAGCTGATATTCGCACGGTCACCGCAAGCCAAAGGCCGGGTGGAACGCACCGCGGGCACACTTCAGGACAGGCTGGTCACGGAACTGAGACTCGCAGGCGCGACCGCCATCGATGACGCTAACCGCGTGCTCAACGACTTCCTTCCCCGCTTCAATGAACGCTTTCGTGTGCCGTCGGAGCACGCAGACACCTCGTATCGGGTCCTGGATCCGGGGATGTGCCTGGACACAGTCCTATGCCTGAAGTACAGGCGCAGGGTTGGCCGAGACAACACAGTGAAGTACCGCTGGCGCACCCTACAGTTGCTTCCCGACAAGGGTCGACCGAGCTATGCCGGATCGGTGGTGGATGTACTCGAAGGGCTGGACGGCCGACTGGCAGTGCAACACGAAGGGCGTATAGTCGCCTCCCAGGAAGCGCCGCCCCGTCCGAGTATCCTGCGCAGCTTCGGCACGAGGACTGTACACACGACTGTTCCCAGCCGCTACACCAACGGTGTAATCAGAAGGTCGGAGGACGAAGTGGCGCTAATGGGCACAATGCTCGAAGCGGAAAAACTCCGCGACCATGCTGACCGCAACGGCGCCGCAAAAGTTCACGAGACTGTGACTCCGCGATCCAGAAAGCCCACCCCACTTCAGACGGCGAGATGGAAGGCGGTGCAGAAGGCGAAACGCAAGGGGCTGTCCATTCGTGGGATCGCCCGTGAACTGGGCATACATAGAGAAACCGTGAGGAAGTACATGAATGCTGAAAGACCACCCATGGCGCGCGCAACGTCGGAAGTATCGTAATCTGCTAGCATGGCAATCCACCGAGATGACATTTTCCCTTGACACTTAGGCGGACATTTTCCCTGAGCTTCGACAATATCCCCATCGTCGACCACAGCTTCACCTCCGAGCCTCCCTTCTGGCCTGGGCATAAGGACGTCTGGGACAACCCGGTGATGGTGCGAACGGCCTCCCACCCCTGGCGCGCCGCCCGATGGCTCACCTACCTCATTATCGGCAAGGTCTTCGACTGCTTCCCCCACCTCAACGCCGCCGTCGCCGAGGTGGGCCACGGATGGCTACCTCAGTGGGTCATCCGCCTGGACGCCATGATAGACTACGTCGCCTCCAACACGGTGCCGCCCCTGGACTACAAGGCGGTAGAGTACGTCAAGATGGGGCGCTTCATGTGCCCCTGTGAGCCCTTTGAAGGCCCCGAGATGACCAAGGCCTGCTACGATCTACTGGGGGAGGACTGCTGGATGCACCAGTCGGACTACCCTCACGGCGAGGCCTACTTCCCAGACACCGCGGAGATGATCATAGACTGGCCCATCTGGAAGGAGCTGGGGGACCAAGCCCTCCATAAACACATGCACGGCAACGCCGAAAAGGTCCTCAGGCTGATTTAGACCGAGGGTTAGGACAGGCTCCCCTATAATCAGGCCGCTCCCCCTGAGTCGGTATAAATGGGCCTTGCACAGAAAGCCCAGCGTTTCTTTCCCACCCACCCGCCCAGAGGTTTTATCCAAAGGGGGACACCCCCCTTCGGCAAGCTCAGGACAGGCACTTGGACCCCCGACAAGGAAATTAGGTTCCTTGTACCCTCCTAGGGTTTTTGTGCAGAGCTGGTATAAATGACTCAGAGGGAGCGGTTTTTTCCATGGGAGACCAGACGGCGGCGGGGAGTGAAGACCCAATGTGTGCCTGGGGATGCTGTGTAGCCTTAGCCCGAATCCACCGAAGGACGTCCTTGGGGACAGCCCTTGAAGAAGGCAGAGGGTGCTCCTCTGAATCTGGGATAATGGTTTTGGAACAGAAACCCGCCCGGAAACAAGGAGCACCCAATAGATGCTGCCACAGAACAAACCCGACCGTATCCGCATCCTCTTTGACGACCATCGCCTGGTGGCCAATGCCGGCCTGCTCCTGCCGGCCACCCTAGCCCGGCACCTGGGCCTGCGGGAACTCGTCGACCATCACCTTGACCTCGGCGGAGCGCCGGGACGGGCGAACACTGGGGACAAGATGCTGACGCTGGTCGCTTCCGCGCTGGCAGGCGGCGACTGCATCGACGACGCCGATGCGCTGCGCGCTGGTGGGACGGTCGGTGTTCTAGGCTGCGTGGTCAAGGCGCCATCCACCCTGGGGACCTTCCTGCGCAGCTTCCGGTGGGGGCATGTCCGTCAACTCGACCGCGTGAGCCGCCAGTTGTTGGCCCGGGCCTGGGCCGCTGGGGCCGGACCCGGCTACTCGCCCCTGACCATCGACCTGGACTCGACCATCTGCGAGACCTATGGATTGGCCAAGGAGGGAGCGCGCCACCACGGCTATACCGGCGCCCGCGGCTATCACCCACTGCTGGCCATTGCCGCCGGCACCGGCGAAGTGCTGATGTCCCGGCTGCGCGAGGGCCGGGCCAACACCGCCCGTGGCGCCGCCCACTTCCTGCGTGAGACGGTGGGGCGGGTGCGCTACGGCGGGGCCAGGGGACAACTCACGGTGCGGGCCGACAGCGGCTTCTACGCCCACACTGTCGTTGCCGCCTGCCGGGAAATGGATGTCCGCTTCTCTATCACCATCCGCCAGCGCGCCAGCCTGCGGGACCTGATCGAGGCGATACCAGAGGAGGACTGGACTCCCATTCCCTACTGGATGGACGGTGCCGCCGATGTCGCCGAGACGACTTACACCCCGTTCCAGACCAAGCCGGACGCCGCGCCGGTGCGGCTCATTGTCCGGCGGGTGAAGCCGACGCCCGGTTCCCAGCTCGCCCTCTTCGCCAGATACAGCTATCACGCCTTCATCACCGACCGCGATGGGGAGACGCTGGAACTGGAGGCCGATCATCGCCGCCACGCCGAGGTCGAGAACGCCATACGCGACCTCAAGTACGGCGTCGGGCTGAACCACATGCCGTCGGCGCGCTTCGCCGCCAACGGCGCCTGGCTGGCGGTCCAGGTGATGGCGCATAACCTGGCCCGCTGGACGGCGCGGATTGGTCTGGGCGAGCGGACCGTGATCACCAAGACCCTCAGGCGGCGGGTCTTCGCTCTGGTGGGACGGATCACCCGCTCGGCGCGCCGCCTCACTTTGCATCTCCCCCGGCGCTGGCCTTGGGAAACCCAGTTCAGTCGCGCCTTGGCCCGGCTGCAAGCCATTCCGTTCCCGGCCTGACGGCCAGCCTGCAACTGACCCAACGTCCCCGCAATCTCGCGCCACCCCGGTCGCGAGAGTCCCCTGCTGCGTATCCTCTCGCCATCCCGCGCATCGCAACTCCCGCATAGGGCCTTAGGGGCCCTGTGCGGCGACTGAAGACCGTCCGCCGGCCTCCCATCTACCCCAAGACCCCAGGCCATCTCCCCTGTAGCTCCCTCACCCACCCCCTTCCGCTGTCCTCACGCCGTCCATCCGTGTCCTTCGGTGGATTCGGGCTTAGAGGAGGTTAGTCTCCCCGACTGCTGACGTGGTGTTCCAGATGAGAATGCCAGTCGGTGCTATGCTCGTGGGCATGGTATTCCGGGTCGTGGGTATGCCAGTCGGAGCAGTAGTGCATGGCCCCGTCAATGGTCGAACGGCCGTCCTTGAAGCAGAGCAGCGGATGATCGGTTACTTTGCTCACGTCCACTCTGGTCCCGATGGTCAGCTCCAAAGTGTGGGACTCCATAGAGTGGACCACCGACCCAGAGGGCAACGCCACCTCGTATAGGTAATAGGCTCCCTGAAAGACACGACCAGCGATGCGGCCCATGCCCTTCTCGGAAGGGGATATAGCTATGTCATCGGCCCGCAACATCAGCTCCAGCCCATCCATAGGCCTCAAAGAGGGCGGCCTGGTGCCGTGGCCTATCTCTGTGGCCACCGCCTCGCCGTTTACTACCATGGGAAGGAAGTCCGCGGTGCCCATAAACAGGGCGACAAAGCGCGAAGCCGGCGCGTTGAATATCTCATCGGGCGTGTCCACCTGCTCGATGCTTCCCAGGTTCATCACTGCCACCAGATCGCCCATGAAAAGGGCCTCCTCCTGGTCGTGGGTAACAAAGATGGCCGTTGTCTCCGAGGCGCTCAGGATGTCCCTCACCTCCTGCCGGAGCTCCTGACGAAGGGCCGTATCCAGGTTGGAGAAGGGCTCATCCAGGAAAACAGCCACAGGTTTGGCGGCCAGAGCACGCGCCAGCGCCACCCGCTGCTGCTGCCCACCTGAGAGCTGATGGGGATAGCGATTTTCCATCTGGTCCAGCCTGGCCAAATGGATCACTTCCTTCAGCCTGCTCTGCTTGTCGCCATCTTTAAAACCATGGAGGCCGAAGGCCACGTTCTGGGCCACCGTTAGGTGGGGGAAGAGGGCGTAGTCCTGGAAGACCATGCCCACGCCGCGCCGCTCTGGTGGCACAAAGGTAGACGGGCCGGTCACCAGCTTGTCCCCTATCCATATCTCACCTTCATCGGGCCTCTCGAAGCCGGCTATGAGGCGCAGGGCCGAGGTTTTGCCGCAACCACTGGGACCCAGCAGGGAAAAAATCTGACCATGAGGTATGGCGAAGTCCAGGTGGTCCACCGCCTTTATGGCCCCGAACTCCTTGGTTATATTGGTGCACTTGATGGCTATCGAGTTCATGTACGTATCCTTCTCTCCCTTAGGACCAAAAAGGCCATCGGGACTGATGATACCAGAATCAGAAACAGGGCAGGAGCCGCAGCGCGAGCAAAGAAGGCCTCCTCCGTAGCGCCCCATATGGATGTGGCCAAAGTCTTGAACCCTATGGGGCCTAGTATCAGCGTGGCGGGAAGCTCCTTCAGCGTAATGAGAAATATAAGCGACATGCCCGCCAGAAGGCCTGGCCGCACCAGGGGGAGGGTAATCAGGGTGAACACCTGCAGGGGGCGTCGCCCCAGGCCTCGGGCGGCCTCTTCAAGGCTGGGGCTTACCTGCAGGAGGCTGGTGCGAAGGGCTCCCAGAGCGGTTGGTAGAAAAAGGATAACGTAGGCCATCACCAGCACTCCCAGAGTCTGGTAAATGGGCGTTGCGAAGTTGGCCGCAAAGAAGACCAGGGCCAGGGCCACCACTATCCCCGGCGCGGCGAATCCTATGTAGCTGAGGCGCTCCAAAGTGGAGGTGATTCGCCCGGGGAACCTTACGGTAAGGATGGCCAGAGGCATGGCAGCCACCACACCCACCACAGCGGCCAGCCCCGATACGTAAATAGAGTTCCAGGCCGGGCCCCACAGAATATCGAAGGGCTCCCCCGCCAAAACTCCTCTGACCAGCCAGTAGGCCAGGACGGACATAGGCCCAATAAGGGCCAGAACCACCACTAGGCCACAGAAGATAAGCGCTGGCCACTTCCACCGACCCAGCCGCACCAACGGCGGAGGTCGTACCGCTCCCACGGTGCTTCGGTGGTATCGCCACCGACCCCGTATACGGGCCTCCCACGTTAGGATGGCCAGGGCTAATACTATCAAGACCAGAGATAAGCTGGCGGCAAGGGTTCGGTCAAAGGAGGTCTGGTACTGGACGTAGATTATCCTGGTAAAGGAGTCGAACCGGAGAATCGACACCGCCCCGAAGTCGCTTAGCGTATAGAGGGCCACCAGAAGACCTCCCGCAGCGATGGAGGGGCGAAGCTGGGGAAGGGTGACCCGCCAGAAGGTGGACCAGGCTCCGTGCCCCAGAATACGAGAGCTCTCCTCCAGGGCGGGGTCCATCCCCCAGAGGGCAGACCTGGCGCCCAACAGCACGTACGGGTAGCTCAGCATTGTGAGGGCAAACATGGCCCCGGGGAAGCCGTAAACCTCCGGCAGTGCCTCCACTCCAAATGGCTCCAGGAGCTTCTGTATCATGCCCTTGGGCCCGAAGGCTGCCACCAGGAGGAAGGCGCCTACATAGCTGGGAATCACCAGTGGAATGGCCGTAAGGATGGCCCAGGCCCTTCGGAAAGGCAAATCGGTGCGAACGGTGAGCCACGCAATAGGGATGGCCAGGACAATGGAGGCTGCAGTCACAGAGAAGGCCAGAAGCAGCGTGCGAAGCAGAATCTCCAGGGTACGGCCGGTAAATATGAGGTCCACCGCCTCGGTCCCGGCGTCAGACGTACGCAGGATCAGGTAACCTAGAGGCAGCACCATGACCGATGAAACCAGCATGGCTGGTACCCAGACCACTACTGGTGGCCTTGGGATACGAAGCCCCCTGGCTTTGTATACTACTCCAGGTTCAGCGACCTCTACGGGTCGGGTCTCTATAGCCGCCATGGCTTATTTCTGGAAGCATGCTCCTCCCCTGAACAGGTCAGTGGTCCCCTACTGACGGGCCCCCTACTTCTGACCTTCATTCAGGAGACGCTCCGAGCATACAGCTACCTTAAAGGATATGCTAACTCCATACTTATAATAACTATAACGTAGACTTAACTTTTTTATTAATGTACCCTAAGTTTCCTAGGGAGTCAATGCACTAGTTCGCAGACTTTAGACGCGAAAGGTGTAACAGTGGAGATTTCCTGGAGGGCTGAGGCGTGGCTAATCGCTATGGGATGCCCAGGCCAGCGGCCGAGAGAAGAAGCCTATGTCTTAAGGCCGTTGGCCCTACAGATCTAATCTCTAAGGGCCTCTACAACCCGGAACAGCTCTCTATCCGTGGGATCCGCCTGGCGGTAAGGCTCCACACAGATGCCGGAATACTTCTTCACCAGGAAGCCGTCGTCATCAACGATCAAGTCGGGTCTTGGTGAGGGATTGGCGTCCTTATCCAAACAGCCGACCACCCACCGGCCCAGTCGGTACCTACTAACCAACCGTTCGGCGTGAGGTTTTCCCGTTGCCGACCAGACGTACAACTGGTGCCCCAGCCCGGGTAGCTGCCGAAACATCTCTCTGGCACCGGGACGTAAGCTCCAGACCCCATTCTCGGAGGAGAGGAGGGTCCCATCCACGTCGATGTATATCCTCATGGCGCAAGAAACTTATCGAGAACCGTCCCCTGCTGTCAATAGGACGTTGCAACCCCCTTTAGGTTTTCCTCCTAAAATGCGGCCTAAAACCTTTGTGGCAATCATGGGGCTGGTATAAGCTTTCCGCCAGGGGTTGAACAGCCACTGCGGGAGTTCCAAAGCTAACAGGCCTATGCTATAATTGACTAGAATAGGACGTTAGTTCTGTTACTAAATCAAGACTCCGCGAGGTAATGACGCTATGAAAGTAATCTTCATCGAGGATATGCCGGGAGTCGCCCGAGCTGGAGAAGTCAAGGAGGTCAAAACCGGCTTCGCTCGGAACTTCCTAATCCCCAGGAATATAGCCACTGTGGTTACCCACGACCAGATGCAGAAAGTCGAAAACCTGAAAAAGGCCGCCCTGCAGCGTCGAGACCTGGAAGCCGTAGAATGGAGACAGGTGGGAGAAGGCCTGGAAGGCGCTACCGTGACTTTGCAAATGCGGTCGGGGGCCACGGGCAGGCTCTACGGCTCCGTTACCAACGGAATAATAGCCGAAGAGCTTTCCAAATTATGTGGGAGAGAGATAAACCGGCGCGGGGTGTCTTTGGAGGGGCCCATTCGCTCCCTGGGCACCTATGAAGTTCCCGTTGAGCTCCACCCAGGAGTAGACGTAACCATAAACCTAGTGGTTGAGGCCGAAGTCACCTAAGATGTACGCTGAACGCCTTCTTCCTCATGACATGGACGCCGAGGAGGCCGTCGTCGGCTCTCTTCTGATCGACGGCGAAGCCATCACCACCGTCTCATCCTTCCTCAAGGCCCAGGACTTCTACCGGGAGAAGAACCGTTGGTGCTATGAGGCCTGCATGGCTCTGGTCAACCGCAGAGAGGCCATAAACCAGGTGACGGTGGCCCACGAGCTGGGCCTGGAGGGACGCCTGGAGGATATCGGCGGGCCATCATACCTCAGCCACCTGGTCGCCATGGTGCCCACCTCCCTCCACATAGAGTACTACGCCCAGATCGTGTCGCGGACCTACATGATGCGACAGCTCATCAGAGCGGCCGAGGAGATCGCCACCATCGGATACGAGGGCGCCGCCGACGTAGACGCCGCCCTGAGCCGCGCCGAATCCCTGCTCTTCCGCATCCGCTCAGGCCAGGGCACCCGGGACTTCGTTCACCTACGGGAAGTCCTGGACCAGTACATGGAGGACAGCGCCACCATCCAGGGCCCCCTTGGCAGAGGTATTGCCCCCATACATACGGGGTTCAATGACATTGACGAACTCCTGGGAGGCCTCCAAAGGTCCGACATGATCATCCTGGCGGCCCGCCCCAGCGTGGGCAAGAGCAGCCTTGCGCTGAACATCGCCCGCAACGCTGCCTCCAACGGGGCGGTGGTGGGCATCTTCAGCCTGGAGATGGGCAGAGACCAGCTGGCACTGCGACTGATGGCCACAGAGTCACGGGTCAACACCCACCGGCTGCGCCTGGGCCTGGTCAGTGAAGCCGAAGAGCGACGAGTCCTGGATGCCATCGGGTTCCTCTCGGACCTGCCCATTTACATAGACGATACTCCCCTTCAGGGAGTGGTCGAGATGCGAGGGAAGGCCCACCGCCTGCAAATGGAGCGGGGGCTGGACCTGGTAATCCTGGACTACCTGCAGCTTATGAGCGGCCCCGCCCACATGAACAACCGGGTACAGGAGGTGAGCGAGATATCCCGTTCCCTGAAAGGCCTGGCCCGGGACCTGGACGTTCCACTGCTGGCCGTTTCGCAGCTCAGCCGGGCAGTGGAGTCCAGGCCGACCCGCCGTCCCATTCTCTCGGACCTGCGAGAGAGCGGCAGCATCGAGCAGGACGCCGACGTTGTGGCCTTCATTCATCGCGAGGACAGGGTCTACGAAGAGAGTGAGTGGGAGACTAGGTTCCCCGACAGGCCCTACCCCAAGAATCTGGCTGAGTTCATTGTGGCCAAGCACCGCCATGGCCCGGTGGACAGCGTCAACCTCTACTTTAGAGAGGAGTTTGCCACCTTTGAGAACCTGGCCTCCACCAGGGAGCCCAGCTAGCATGGAATTCGTAGGGTTTCCCCCTGGGGTCAAGTACACCCCCATCCCCAACCCCGTCTTCGGGCCTCTCCTGGAGGAGATGGACGACCTGGAGGAGTTGAAAGTTACCCTGCGCATCCACTGGATGGTCCACCAGAAGAAGGGCTTCCCCCGCTTCGTCACCCTGCAGGAGCTTATGGGCGACTCTACCCTGGCCAGGGCAATAAAGGCCCAGGGCACGGACCTGGAGGAAGCCCTAAAAAAGGCCCTGAGCAAGGCCATACAACGCCACACTCTCCTGCACACAACCCTCCAGCAACATGGAAAACGGGAGGAGGTCTACCTGCCCAATACCCAGGCCAACAGGAGGGCCGTTGCCACCCTTGAAGGGCAGGAGTCCGCCCCTGTAGGTGAGGGGACACTAGAGCCCTGGCAGGGGCCAATAGAAAGGCCCAACATATTTGCGCTTTATGAGCAGAACATCGGCATGCTGACCCCTCTTGTCGCCGAGGAGATGAAGGAGGCGGAGCAGGTCTATCCCTATAGCTGGATTGAGGAGGCCTTCCGGGAGGCCGCGACCCACAACAAACGAAGCTGGCGGTACGTCGCTCGAATCCTGGAGCGATGGGCCGCAGAAGGCAAGGACGATGGAGAGTTTGGCCGACATTCTAAGACGATTGACGCCAAGGAGTACCTCAGAAGGTATACTCCCTAGCACAGAGCCTGAGGCTCCCGAACCGCCAGAGCCGACCTGCTCCATCTGCCTGGATAGAGGCTGGGTCAGGCTGGATGTGCCCCTGGGAGACCCCAACTTCGGGAAGGCAATGCCCTGCGTCTGCCAACAGCAGGAGCTGCAACAAGCCAGCAGACTTCAGAGGTACAGCAACCTGGGGCCTCTGGTGCGTCTCACCTTCTCCAATCTCAACCCCTATGGCCTAACGGAGCTCTCTGAGAACCATGACGCCTTCGCTGAGGCCTACAAAGAGGCGCTTCGCTTCGCCCAGAGCCCTGAAGGTTGGTTGCTCTTCCAGGGGCCCAGCGGATGCGGCAAGACCCACCTCCTGGCCGCCATAGCCAACGAGTGCATTGAGAATAGCCGGCTGGTTTTCTTCCTGGCTATGCCCGACCTTCTGGACCACCTTCGCTCCACCTTCGCCCCCTCCAGCGAGGTCTCCTACGATGAGCTTTTCGAGCACGTAAAAAATACTCCGGTCCTGGTGTTAGACGACCTTGGAGCCCAGGTCTCTACTCCCTGGGCCCAGGAGAAGCTGGCCCAGATCCTGAACCACCGCTTCAACTCCCAACTCCCCACTGTCATGGCAACCCGCCTTTCCATGGAGGAGCTGGACGAGCGACTTAGGACCCGCTTCCTGGCCTCATCCTGGTGCGGGGCCTTCAAGCTCCAGATGACGGGCGAATCCCCTCTCCAGAAGATGGGCTCCCTGGAAAGACATATGCGGGAGCGCATGACCTTTCAACGCTTCGACGTTCGCGGGAATAATGCCAGCCCCCAGCAGCGGGAAACTCTGGAGGGAGCCAGGAAGGCAGCTATGAGCTTTGCCCAGGACTCCCAGGGTTGGTTGGTCCTCCTGGGAGACACCGGCTGCGGCAAGACCCACCTGGCCGTGGCTGCGGCCAACGAGATTATCGGCCCAGGCCAGCCGGTGCCCTTCTTTGCGGTCCCAGACCTTCTAGACCACTTTCGCTCCACCTACGCCCCTTCCAGCCCCATCTCCTACGATCAGCTCTTTGAGTTCGTGAGAAGCACCCCCTTCCTGGTGCTGGATGACTTGGGCGCCGAGGCTACCACTCCCTGGGCCAGGGAGAAGCTGTACCAGATCATCGTTCACCGGCACAACGCCCAGCTCGCCACCATAATCACGGCGCGGGAGCTCTCGGACGACCCCAGGGACCCCATAGGCTCCCGGCTGAAGGATCCCACCATAGTTACCGTCGTTCCCATCGATGCCCCCGACTTCCGCAACAAACGAAGGCGCACGCCGGCTTCATCTGGACTGTCGGAGCCCGGGTTTAGAGGGCCCCGGCATGGATGAACCCAGGCCCTGCCTCTTCTGCGAGATCGTCGCACGACGGGAGCCCTCCACCATACGCTACGAAGACGAGGAGGTTCTCGTCTTCGACAATGTCCTGGGGTGGGTGCCGGTGATGATGCTGGTGGTGCCCAAGAAGCACCTCAGCCAGGTGGAGCTGTGGACAGACCCTATTATCGCCAAACTTACGCTGGTGGCCGTGGACATGGGTGCCACCTACTGCCCCAACGGTTTTCGCATCCTGGCCAACTTCGGCCGGGACGCCATGCAGAGCCAGCCCCACGGCCACGTCCACGTCCTGGGTGGTATCCACCTGGGGGCCTACGCCTAGCCGTCAGGTTGAAGGAAGCCCTGGCAGGTTATACAATGGCACCTCTTCCCTCTATGTAGCGCGGGCCGTTAGCTCAGTTGGTAGAGCACCGGACTTTTAATCCGGGTGTCGTGGGTTCGAGCCCCACACGGCCCACCATGGATGGTGTAACATCGGACAAAAAGGTCATGGGCATGCCGAAGTGGCGGAACGGCAGACGCGCTACGTTCAGGGCGTAGTGTCCTTACGGGCGTGTGGGTTCAAATCCCACCTTCGGCACCACATCCATTCCTCTGCTGTTTGCATTAGGGGCTCCTCACGATACCCACTCACCCTTGTAGTGTCCTGACATCATACGCACCCAGGAGCCGCGCGAGTACTGGTAACGCACATCGACGTATCGGCCATCGGGAAGACGCTGTAGGAACAAACCTACGTCTTTCGGGCTGGTGACACGGGTTACAGCAGCGGCGGGGGTAGCTACTGACTCTTGATAGAGGACTGGCATCTTCGGAGTCATTGATTGACGATAGATCTGGTGGTAGTCTAGGCGAAGGTTTCTTGGGATCTTCTGTAGAATGAGGGTCTCAGCGCATGGCTGCCGGATTCTTGAAAGGAGAGAAGGTGTTCATTGGTAACAGTCATTCCGAGGCCGTTTACCAGGCAGGCAAAGCAGGCCGCTATCCAGAAGGAAGTCCGACAACTATATGAAGCATACTCTGACAGGGCTGCTCGGACACGAGCGTGGTTTCCCGACCGGCTGCCGCAGAGGAAGGAGATGGCCAGATATGGCCATCTCGTCAGCGGCGAATCTCGGGAGCTCCTGCTCGGTTTTCTGGGTGCCGAGGCCTTCGTTGACGACTACGTCTATGCGGGAATAAATGTCGCCGGGAACAGCGTTACCACACGCCAGATCTACATCCAGTGGGGATTTGAGGAGCGCCGCCATGGGCAAACGTTCCGGCATATACTGATCGACTCAGGTTTCTATACTCAAGAGTGGGTCGACCATTACCTTGCGGAAGTCTCAGAGGACCAGTGGACTTTCGAGCGGCAAACGGGCCAAGAGGCGACACCGTTACTCGCTGCTGCCTACGGAATCTTCCAGGAGAGGCAGACGCGCTGGAATTATACAACGATGCGAATGCGCCTCTGGCGAGAATACGGCAGCCCCACAGATAAGGCTGGACGGCATCTCTTCCCAGCAATTGCGGGTGCAATTAGGTTCCCGGAAGCCGATGAAGGCGCGCATGAGGTAAACTTCAGCGGCATTGTTCGCATTTATCTGAAGTACATGCCGGACCAGGCCCTAGATGCCCTGATGAAAGTATCTAATGGATATTGGATGCCCGTTGTGCAGCTCCCCAACGGCGAGCAGTTCGTTGAGGCGGTCCTGGCTGCTGGCATGGGCGGTGCACGGGATGTAATCAAGCAGATTATGAATCCCGCTTTAGCAAGAATGGGGCTTGAGAGTCGGCGCGCCTTGCGCCGCGCCGTGGAGAACTTCCAGAACCTTCCAGAAGGCGCCGTCGTCCAACTGCCGGGAGGGCCACTTCGGGACCTTCCGGAGGGCGTCGCCTCAGCTATGTACGAAATGAGGCCAACGGGAGACTTTGTCCTTGCAAGACAGGACGAAGGCGCTGGAACTTAGAGGCTCCCATCAATCAAGCAGACCGCCTGGGGCTGGTGGAGCGTTGGGGGCTCGCCAGAAGCTACAATCGATATCCCATCACCTAATATCACTGCCATTTATCTGGTACAATAACACCCGGTGTTCAGGCCATAAACGCGCGCTTGTAGCTCAGTTTGGATAGAGCGCAGCCCTGCGAAGGCTGAGGCCGTGGGTTCAAGTCCCGCCAAGCGCGCTCTCCGTAAAATCAAAGGACAAGGGCGATTAGCTCAGCTGGTTAGAGCGTCTGTCTTACACACAGAAGGTCAGAGGTTCAAGTCCTCTATCGCCCACTCTGTTGCCCTGGGCACGTCGGCAAGACCCTATAAGACGGCATCCAGCAGCGCAAATACGTCGTAAAGTACAAGTGTACGTGGCCTACCCTAAAACCATGTAGCTTAACCTTATAAGCCAAGGAGGGCCAGGGTGGTACAGGTAGAGCGGGCGCAAGAGATCGCCCAGCGAGTCGTTGAAAACGTAAATAGCGTTATTGTCGGCAAGCAGGGGGCCGTCGAGCTGGGCCTCCTGGTCCTCATCTGCGGAGGCCACGCCCTCATAGAGGATGTGCCGGGCGTTGGCAAGACCATGCTGGCCAAAAGCATCGCCATCTCCCTGGGATGTTCCTTCAAACGAATCCAGTTCACCCCCGATCTGCTGCCCAGCGATGTGACTGGGGTGAATATCTACAACCAGAAGACGGGCGACTTCGAGTTCCGACCCGGCCCCATCATCTCCCAGGTCGTTTTGGCCGATGAGATCAACCGCGCCACCCCCAAGACCCAGTCCGCTCTGCTGGAGTCCATGGAGGAGCGGCAGGTGACGGTAGATGGGGTAACCCACCTTCTGCCCAGCCCCTTCCTGGTCATGGCCACCCAGAACCCCATAGAGTACGAGGGCACCTTCCCGTTGCCAGAGGCTCAACTGGACCGGTTCCTCCTGCGGATAACTCTGGGTTATCCCACCGCGGAGGAGGAGATCTCCATTATGGAGAGACAGCAGGTCGTTCACCCCATCGAGTCGCTTCAGGCCGTGACGGGTCCAGAAGAGCTCTCCTTCCTCCAGAAGGAGGCTCGGAACATATACATCGACCCTTTGGTGAAGCAGTACATCGTGGGCCTCACAGAGGCCACCCGGTCCCATGAGGACATAGCTCTGGGAGGTTCCCCAAGAGCCTCTCTGGCCTTATTTAGAGGCGCCCAGGCTCTGGCCCTGATTCGAGGCCGGGACTACGTCCTGCCCGACGACGTCAAGGAGCTGGCGGAGCCCGCCATGGCCCACAGGCTGATCGTTGCCCCCGCCTCCCGTCTGAGAGGGGTGGACGGCAGGAGGGCCGTCTCAGAGGTGGTACAGCAGGTCCCCGTCCCAGGCGCCGCGGCGCGGGGCTGGTTTAGGAGCTAGGGATCAAGCCTTGAAGAGAGCCCATCTGGTCCTCATAATCATAGCCCTGACCTATGTCACCGGCCTGGCTACGGGGTTCAGCCACTTCTTTCGTCTAGTAAACGTTCTGGTCCTGGCCCTCGTCGGCAGCTATATTTGGGCCTGGATGGGAACTCGCTGGCTCCAGGCCTCCGTCGATAGGCGAAACTCTCGCGCCCAAGTGGGAGACCGAGTGGAGGAGTCCATCAGGATCGGCAACACGGGACCAGTGCCCAAAACGATCCTGGAGGTAAGGGAGACCGGGGATATGCCCAGCCAGGGTGGGGGGCGGGTTATAGGCCTGCCTTCCAGGACCTTCCGCTCCTGGAAAGAGACCATCCTTTGTAGGAAGCGTGGGACCTACAGTATCGGCCCGCTGGTCGTAACCAGCGGGGACCCCTTTGGCCTCTTCCAGGTAGAGCGTAGATTCGGCGATGTCGAGACCCTCGTGGTCTACCCCAGGACCATCGATCTGCCCAACTTCCACATCCCCGCTGCCCGTCGCCTTGGCGAAGGCAATCGGCGACAGAGCACCCTCTTCCCTGCGCCCCAGATCTCCCGGATCCGCGACTACGCCTATGGCGACAGCCTGAGCCGCATCCACTGGCTCACCACCGCCAAGCTAGGCAGACTGATGTCCAAGGAGTACGACACCGGACAGTCCAGCGACCTGTGGGTCTTTATCGACTTTGAGGAAGCGGTCCAGGCCGGCGAGGCCGAGGAGAGCACCGACGAATACGCCGTTACCATAGCCGCCTCCATTGCCAGGAAGTATCTTGTGGAGCAGCTCACCGTGGGGCTCATCGCCTACGGAGACCAGCGGTACTTCCTGGAGCACGAGACGGGCAGCGGCCAGATGGACCGCATCCTGGAGTTCCTGGCGAAAAGCAAGGCGGAGGGCCAGGTGCCCCTGGACCAGGCTCTGGCGCAGGAGGAGTCCCTCTTCGGCCGTTACTCCTCCCTCATAATCATCACTTCCTCCCATCGCGAGGATTGGGTCCTGGGCCTGAGCCAGCTGCTTAGAGAGGGCATAAGGATTGAGGTCCTCCTGCTGGATGCCAGCAGCTTTGGCAGCAGGTATTCCAACTCCAACGTTTTGGTGGAAACGTTGGCCCAGGGCATCCCCACCTACTCTATAAAGAGAGGGGATGACTTATCCCAAGCTCTTAGCCGTCGATACCTGTCACCGGAGATAGCTCCCGTAGTGAAGTTGAGAGAGGCAAGCCTGTAATGAGCACCGGCGAGGCAACGGCGACCTCCCAGTGGGCCACCGACTCCGCAGCTCCAGGATCCTGGATCTCCCTGGAGTCCCTGGTTCGCCGCCTCTCTCCGAGAGAGGGTTGGGCCACCTTTGCCCTCCTGATGCTGGTCCTGTTGACCGCCGTATGGTCGGTAAATCGGGCCGATTGGGTGGATACCCCAAACCTCTCCCTAGTGATTTTTGCCGCCGCCTTCTCGGGCCTCATCCTGGCGAAGCTGAAGTATCCCTCTCCTCTTCTACACCTGGCGGGGCTCGTCTTCGGCTTTGTCGTGGTGGCGGGTCTCAGCTTAGGGCTGACCGATTCCAGCTCTCCGTTGGATCAGGTGAAGGAGCTCTGGACCAGGATCGACCTCTGGACATCAGCCGCCTTTAGTGGAGGAATCAGCACCGACCTTCTGCCCGTCTCCCTGATAGTGGCTATTTTTGTGTGGATCGTCGGCTACCTCTCCTCCTGGGCCATCTTCAGATGGGGCAACATGTGGATAGGCATCCTGGTGCCCGGAATAGGAATACTGACCAACCTCAGCTACTTGCCGGACAGGTTCGCCTTTCACTTTCTCCTGTTCATGCTGGCCTCCATGCTTCTGGTGGTCAGGATGACCACCCTGAAGAGGCACGCTGCATGGGAGCGCTCCGGCGTCTCCTTTTCAACGGGGCGAAGCTGGATGTTCATCAACCAAGCCCTCTGGTTCAGCGCTATTGTGATAGGTATTGTGTACCTGGCACCACTATGGGAGCCCAGATCAGGCCCTCTCAAAAGCGCCTGGAGTGATGCGCGGTGGCCGGTAAGGGAGTTGGAGAACGAGCTAACGCGCCTCCTCTCGGGGGTTCCCGCCCGCAAGGGAGTCCCCTTCAGGATCTTCGGCAGCAGCCTTCCATTCAAGGGGGAGATATCCCTCAAAGAAGCGCCCCTCCTCTGGGCGGACTCCAGGTATCCCTCCTACTGGACGTCTCGAAACTACTCCGTCTATACCTCTCAGGGGTGGCAGTCCGGCGATACGCTGTCCCTTGACGTGGACCCTGAGGGGGTGCCTCCTCCCCCCCAGGAGGCCCGGGGCCGGACGGAAATCACTCAAACGGTCCAGGTGGGCTATGCCACCCCCTCCCTTTTCACTGGAGGCAACCTTACTAGCGTAGATCGTAAGGCCACGGTAGAGGTCCTGGCCCCGCTCCAGTACGACATCGACCTTCAGGACTTCTCCGGGGACAGTGAGCTGCCCAGGGAGGTGAGCATTCTGGCTCAACGCCTGAGGGATGAGCTTCGGCCTGGCCAGGGGGGCCTGCGTCTCCAGATAGGAAGGCTCCTTCCCAGCGACATGCTTCTACAGGAGATGGACTTTACGGGGAGGGGCGACCTGAGGGCCATAACGGTGGAGCGGAAGATGCCTCTGGTGCAGGAGATATCCAGCATACGGTTCAACGAGCCTTTGGAACCCGGTGTCCCGTACACCATAACCTCCTCTGTTCCCCTGGTCTCCGACCAGCAGCTCCGAGGGGCGGGAAACGAATACCCTAGCTTCGTCACCGACCATTACCTGCAACTCCCCGCATCACTTCCCCAAAGGGTGAGGGACCTGGCGGAACAGGTGACGGCGGGCCGGGACAATGTCATGGAGAAGATTGCCTCCATCCAGGGATATCTCAGCGGCCTGGAATATTCCCTGGAGATCGAGGCACCCCCCTTCGATGGCGACGGCGTTGACCATTTCCTGTTCGAAGCGCGCAAAGGTTACGGCGAGTACTTTGCCTCCGCCATGGCCGTTATGCTGCGGGCGGTGGGAGTCCCTGCAAGGGTGGCCGCGGGCTACTCCCCGGGTGAGTTTGACCCAGGGCAGGAACTCTATGTTGTGAAGGACTCCGATAGCCATGCCTGGGCCGAGGTCTATTTCCCCGAGTACGGTTGGATAAACTTCGAGGTAACGCCCGGCAGGCCCGCCCCTCAAAGAAGTCTGAGGCCCCTTCCCGTGGCTGAAGAGGGCGAGGAAGGCCCCTTTATCTCCGAGGAGGATGAGGACCTCTTTGATGACGAGGAGGATTTCCTCTTGAGTCCCATAAATCCGCCGCCATCCGGTAGCGACGGCATTTCTAGCACTATCCTGATTACCATTCCGTCCATAGTGGCCGCCATCGCGCTGGTCTGGCTGGCGGGGTGGTACTTCTGGCACAGAAGGCTGGTAACGGCGGGGGTTGCTGAGATGGCCTACGCCAAGATGAACCGCCTATCCTACTTGGCCAGACTCCGTCGCAGGCCCTTCGAAACGGCTGGAGAGTACGCGATGAATATAGGGCGCATCCTGCCGGCGATGAGAGGCGAGGCCAAGACCATAGTGGATGCCCTGGACAAGTCCAGATACGGCAGAAGGCCCATCAGCTCGGAGGAGGCCACGGCGGTGGAGAAGGCGTGGCGGCGCCTCAGGATGGGTCTGCTGGGACGGGTGTTCCGGTTGTGATGAAACCGGCCATCAGGAAGGAGGCAACGATGTCCCTACGGTACGACGTTTTCGAGACGGAATGGGGCTGGATAGGGGCCCTGGCATCGCCCAAGGGTCTCAGGCGTACCACCCTACCCCAGAGGTCCCCCGAAGAGTGCATGGACCAACTGGGCAGGGAGGCGGATAACGCCCTTTGGGACCCTGAGCCCTTTGAGGGGCTGAAGGCGGACCTGGAGCGGTTCTTTTCGGGCCGCGAGGAAGTTAGCCTGGACCAGGAGCTGGACCTGGAGGATGCGCCTCCCTTCTTTAGGGCGGCCTGGGAGGCATGTCGCACCATCCCACCCGGCGAGACCAGGACCTACAGATGGCTGGCCAGCCAGGCGGGAAGTCCGCTGGCCGTTAGGGCGGCGGGCCAGGCCATGGCCAGGAACCGGCTTCCTCTGGCGGTCCCTTGCCACCGGGTCATCGGCAGCGACGGCCAGCTATGCGGCTTCGGCAGCGAGGCCAGGCAATTGGGCTTGAAGCAGAGCTTGCTGGACCTAGAGGCCAGATCTTCCGGCCGGCCCTAAGACCCGCCACACAAGACCTGTTTCGGATGTAAGGCGCTACAATAAGCTGGAGCAATAGACGTGGCGAGGTAAATTGTGAATCGAGCAACACTGGCACTCTTCGCGCTGATCGGGGTCATCATTGTATTCGCGGCCGCCTGCGGCGGTAATGGCGCGCCTACACCCACGCCAACGCCAACGGTTATCCCCACCAGGCCACCTCCGGGTCCTACACCCACCCCTACCCCAACGCCCACACCGGGGCCAGCGACTACTGTTGGTCCAACGATCCCACCACCTCCACCGTCCTCAACCTGTCCTGAGGTAGCCGCTACTGCCCTAAGCGTCTCTGGCAACAACCGTACGTTCGATAAAGGCAAGCTTACGGCGGAAGCCTGCAGTGAAGTGACCTTGACCTTTAAAAACGTCGACACACTTGAACAGCATAACTGGGTCCTGTTGGTGGAGGGGGCTGATAAGACTGAGGTTGCCACCGCCGGGATAAAAGCCGGCCCTGAGAACGGCTACATACCTCAGGATGATGATAGGATTATCGCCCACACGAAGCTACTGGACCGCGGAGAGACGGGCGAGGTGCGTTTCACTGCTCCGAAGGCGCCTGGTACCTACCAGTTCCTTTGCACCTTCCCCGCGCATTTTCTGACGATGATGGGAGATTTTGAGGTCACCCCGTAGAGCACTTCGGTAAGGGAGGTGGGCCGCCGCCCCAAGGGCTTATCCCCTGCACAAACTATCGGGTCGACGCCAGAAAGCCGACTCCGGTGCCCTCCTCCCGCTCCCTCCAGCGGTCGCCCTCCACCGCTCTGAGGAAGTCGAAGACAACCCGGTTGAAAAGCTCAGGCTCCTCCAGGTTAATGGTGTGGCCGCTCTGGGGGAAGATGACCAGGCCCGCGTTGGGGATGACCCGCTTCATAAAGACGGCGGGCTCTACGCAGGGGTCGTCCTCATCCCCCGTGAGGAGCAGCGTCGGCACCTTCAAGCTGCGCAGGGCGGGCTCCAGCTCGTGGATGGTGCGGCGTTTGCCCTGAACGCCCCGTAAGGTTAGGGCGGACCCCTTAGGCGAGTGGGAGCCGAAGAGCCTGGCGAACTCCTCCCATCCCTTGGGGTTCTTTCTCAGAAGCTGTACCCGAGTTGGGCCCTGGGCGTAGCCTCTAAGCCCAGCCATGCCCTCAGCCTCAAACCTAGAGGCGAATTCTTCGGTCTGCCGCCGGAACTGCTCCGGGTCCGTGGTCCCGGTGCCAGCACCGGCCACAATGAGCGCCTTGGACATCTCCGGATGGGATATGCCGAAGTTGAGGGCCAGGCCGCCCCCCATGGAGAGGCCTCCCACGTATGCCTGCTGGATACCCAGGTGAAGGAGAAGCCCGTGCAGGTCCTCCACGACCTGCTCCTGAGAGTAGAGGTTAGGGTCCTCCGGCACGTCCGATGGCGGGTACCCTCTGGCGTTGAAGGTGATGACGCGGTAATAACGGGAGAAGAACTTGACCTGATTGTCCCAGCTCTCGTAGCTGCCGGCAAACTCGTGGCACCAGACCAGAGGAAAGCCCTCTCCCGTCTCCTCGTAGTAGAGGTTCACCCCGTTTATAAGCGCTTTCGGCATAAGACCCTCCTGGAATTACTACAAGCTGGAGTCGTAGTCGGTCCCGATGTGGCCTTCACGCACCAGCTCCTGGTACTCCTCATCGGACGCCTTCAGGATCTCCTTGTAGACGTACTCGTTGTCCTGGCCCAGCATCACCGGGCCCCGGCGTATCCTTATGGACGTCTCCGACATCTTGAAGGGGGCGCCGGGATATCGGTGGGTACCACAATCCTCCTGGTGCACCTCCTCAAAGTATCCCCGCTCCGCCAGGTGGGGGTCATTGAGGACGTCCCGCTGGTCCAGAACGGGGCCGGCGGCCACCCCGGCGGCCTGGAGGATGCGCATCACCTCGTAATGGTCGTGCTGGGCGGTCCATCCTCGAATGTGCTCATCCAGCTCATCATGGTGCTGGTACCGGGTAATCAGGTCGGCGAAGAGTTCCGACGAGGCCCAGGACGGGTTGCCAAGGGCCTTGCGGAAGGCCTCCCAATCGGCGTCATCGTAGATGGTGATGTTGACCCAGCGGTCCTCCCCCCTGCATGGGTAGCACCCCTGGATGGCGTAGGGGTGGCGGTTGCCCAGGGTGGTGGCGCTGCGGCCATTCATAGCGTAGTCCATGAAGAACTCCCCCAGGTAGGGCAGGGCGTTCTCAGCCTGGGAGAGCTCGATTAGCTGGCCCTTGCCGGTGCGCCTCCGATAGCGCAGGGCAGCCAGAATCGCGAAGGCTCCCTGAATTCCACCGGCGGCGTCGGCCACGAAGACGTGGGTATTGGACGAAGGGTCTATATCAGTATAGCCGCGAGTCAACCCGTGGCCTATCACGTCCTCTATCAGGACCCCTAAGGCCCGGTAGTTCATATAGGGGCCGTTAAGGCCAAAGGCTGGCATGCGCAGGGCGATTATATCCTCCCGCTCCGCCTTGAGCATTTCGTAGGAGATGCCCAGCTTGTCCATGGTCTCCGGTACGTTGTTCTCGACGAAAACGTCGCTCACCCGTATCAGGCGCTTGAGAATGTCCATGCCTCTGGGCTGGCGAATGTCCATGGTCATGCTCAGCTTATTTCGAGCGTGGGAGTTGAAGACGGGGTACCGGTTCCAGGGGCGTTCCCCGGGGGTGCGATCAGGCATGCCCCCTATGAGGGGTGGGTAGTTACGCACCATGGCCTCCGTGGGTCGGGCCGTGACACCCCTGGTGAGGGGAGGGAAGACCTGCCTATTCTCCACCCGGATGACCTCAGCGCCCAGGTCGGCCAGGAAGGTGGTGCAATATGGGCCGGCCCATACCACCGTCATGTCCACCACTCTTATGCCCTCTAGGGGCAGCTTGGGCATCGCTATTCTCCTACAGACTTTCCCCTGCACCCGCTCTATACGTACCAGCTCATTCAACCAACCTGCTTCTGGTTGGCCAATTGTATCTATTCCCTCACTTACTCGTTAGGTAATCTCTGAGGGGCACCCCAAGACCCTCGACTAAGGGGTTCTCCCCCTTCGCACCCAGGGGAGGGAAAGTGCGAGTCCTTTTATGAGGACGAAAAGCTAAATGGCGTCCTGCTCCCGGAGGCGCACCAGGTCCTCCTTGGAGTAGCCCAGGGGGGTCATCATCTCCTCGTTATGCTGCCCCAGCAGGGGCGCGGGGCGCTGAATTGCCCAGGGGGTCTCCTTCATGATGAAGGGCCGGCCCGGGTACTTCAGTCCACCCGCCTCTGGGTGGTCGATCTGAACGAAGGCGCCCCGTTCATTGAAGCTGGAGTCCCTGTTTAGATCTTCCATGGTATTGAGGGGCCCGCTTATCACCTTGGCCCGCTGGGCATCCTCCCAGGCCTGGACTTTGGTGCGCTCCAGGCACCAGGGGATGAAGAAGGCGTCAAACTCCTCTCTGAGCTCAGGGTCCTGCTGGGCCCCCTCGGCGTACCATTTTGGATCGTTAAGGAAGTCCGGGTTGCCCAGCATCTCCACCACTCTAGGCCAGTAGCCAAGGCCCCCCATTATCTCCACATACCCATCCTGGCAGGGATAGACTCCCATTGGATAGCCGGCCCTCCAGAAGGGGACCCGTCCGGAGATCTCGCCGCAGTACTGGTAGGCCAGGATATGGGCCATGCGCCTATCGATGCTGCCCGCCTGGGTCTCCATTATGGAGATATCGACATGCTGGCCAGTGCCCGTTTCCTGGGCCAGAAGCAGGGCTGCCATGGTGGCCACGGCGGCAACGGACCCCGCCTGGTAGAGGGTCATGTGCCCACCCATCTTTAGGGGCTCCCTCTCCTCCAGGCCCGTGGAGTACATCTCGCCCCCCATGCCATATAGGATGATGTCCGAGGCCCGGTAATCCCTGTAGGGGCCCGTCTGCCCGAAGTTGGATATGGAGGTCATCACCAGACGAGGGTTGAGGGCCTTCAGAGAATCGTAGCCCAGCCCGAAGCCAGCCATGTCCCCCGGACGGAAGCTCTCCACGACGACGTCGACATCCGCCGCCAGCTCCCGGGCGATCTTCCTAGCGGCCTCGGTCTTCAGGTTGAGGGTGACGCTGCGCTTGTTGGTGTTCAGGTGCAGGAAGAGGCCGCTCTTCTCCGAGTGGGGCAGGTCCTGGGGGAAGGGACCCAAGCGGCGAGCTCCGTCCCCTCCATGGGAGCGCTCCACCTTGACGACATCGGCCCCGTAGTCGGCCAGGAGCTTGGTGCAGTAGGGGCCCGCTATGTAGTGGGTGAAGTCCAGGACCTTTACGTCTGAGAGGGCTTGCTCGGGCATTACTGCCGCCTCCTATGGGGATTGCCTGGGCCTGGCGGTGCGGACGAATTATACATCACCTGCTGTGGCTACCGTCAATTTTCACTTGGCCGCCGCTCTACAGCGGCAACCCCGGCCAGCCCCAAGGGCGAATCCCCATAACCATTAGAAGGTGACGGGATATGCTCAGGCCTGCCAGTGAAACGTTGGTTTAGATTAGGGAGCCCTTTGGGGAGGTTATTGCAAAAAGGGGGGCCGCTCCCTATTGAGAGCGGCCCCTCCTGGATCACCTGGCCATTATCTCGGCAGGCTGTTATGGACTTCGGTCCTCACCGCCTAGTAGTCCATGGGAGGCATAGGAGGCATGGCCTTATCCTTCTCCTTGATGTCCGAGATGAGGGACTCGGTGGTCAGCACCATGGCCGCCACACTGGCGCCGTTCTCAACGGCCGCCCGCGTAACCTTGGCGGGGTCCATGATGCCCCTCTCCAACATGTGGCAGTAGTCATTCTTCTCGGCGTCAAAGCCCCAGTCTCCCTCGGACTTCATGATGGCGTCCAGGACCACGGCTCCCTCAGCTCCACCGTTTTGGGCTATCAGCTTCAGGGGCTCCTGTAGCGCCAGCCTTACGATCTTGGTCCCAGTGAGCTCGTCCCCCTCCAGTGTAATGTTGTCCAGGCCCTTAAGGGCCCGAATGATGGCCACCCCTCCGCCGGGGACAATACCCTCCTCTACGGCGGCCCTGGTGGCGGAGAGGGCGTCCTCTACGCGGGCCTTCTTCTCCTTCAGCTCCACCTCGGTGGCGGCGCCCACCTTGATGATGGCGACGCCTCCGGCCAGCTTGGCCAGCCTCTCCTGGAGCTTCTCACGGTCGAACTCGGAGGAAGTCTCCTCGATCTGGGCCTTGATCTGCTTGATCCTGCCCTGGATGGCCTCGTCGGAGCCGTGCCCCTCCACGAAGGTGGTCTCCTCTTTGGTGGACACTATGCGCCGGCATCTACCCAGGTCCTCCACCGTCACCGAGTCCAGTTTCCGACCCACCTCTTCACTGACGACACTGCCGCCGGTGAGGATGGCCATATCCTCTAGCATGGCCTTCCGCCGGTCTCCGAAGCCCGGGGCCTTCACCGACAGGCAGTTGAGAGTGCCCCGTAGCTTGTTCACCACCAGGGTGGCCAGGGCTTCGCCCTCCACATCCTCGGCGATGATGACCACGTTCTTTGTGATCTGGAGGATCTTCTCCAGGCCGGGAAGGATGTCCGCAACGGCGGAAACCTTCTTGTCGGTTATGAGAATGTAGGGGTCGTCGAGGGAGGCCTCCATGCGCTCCGGATTGGTGATGAAGTAGGGGGAGATGAAGCCTCTGTCTATCTGCATCCCCTCCACGTACTCCACCTCGTACTTTATCCCCTTGGACTCCTCCACTGTAATGACGCCATCCTTCCCCACCTTCTCCATGACTTCGGCGATGAGGCCGCCCATCTCCTCATCGTGGGCCGATAGGGAGGCTACCTGGGAGATCTGGGTCTTCCCCTCCACGGGGGTAGACATGTTCTTGATCTCCTCCTTTATCACGTCCACCGCCTTCTCTATGCCCCGCTTGAGGGCCATGGGATTGGCGCCGGCGGCCACATTCTTGAAGCCCTCGTGAATCAGGGCCTGGGCCAGGATGGTAGCCGTGGTGGTGCCATCGCCGGCTACGTCGTTGGTCTTGCTGGCGGCCTCCTTCAGCAGTTGGGCGCCCATATTCTCAAAGGGATCCTCCAGCTCTATCTCCTTGGCGATGGTAACGCCATCGCTGCACACCTGGGGTGGACCGAACTTCTTGTCCAGCACCACGTTGCGCCCCTTGGGGCCCAGGGTTACCCCCACGGCGTAGGCAAGAATATCTAAGCCCTTCTTCAAATGAGCCCTGGCTTCTTCATCGAAAGCCAACTGTTTGGCCATGAATACTCCTCCTTATGCTCCTGCCACTTTGGGATCCTATGCTAGTTTGGCCAGGATGTCGGACTCTCTGACGATGAGATACTCCGTTCCATCCTCCTTGAACTCGGTTCCGGAATACTTGGAGTAGACCACTCTGTCCCCAACCTTGACCTCCAGGGCTATGCGCTTGCCCTCATCGGAGGTCCTGCCGGGCCCGACAGCGATGATGGTGCCCTCCTGGGGCCGCTCCTTGGCCGTATCGGGTATGTATATACCCCCGGAACTCATCCTTGCCTCCTCCTCCTCCAGGGGCTGGATGACCACCCTGTCACCCACCGGATGAAAGGTTCTCGCCACCTCTTTCCTCCTTTCCCATGGTTTTCATTATCAAGCTGTTTTAGCAGTCAAGATGGGAGACTGCTAGCCAGGATGATACCTAAACCCCATACCCCTGTCAAGGGTTCTCCCTGGAGGAGCCCGGCCCTTGACGTGTTGCCTGTTTCCGTGTAAAATTCGGCCCATGTCGAGGAGTAAAGAGTCGGAGGAGGTCCAGTGGGAGGCCCAAAGGGTCCGGGCGCTGCGACGGCACATGGGCCGCACTCAGCAGCAGTGGGCCCGGGAGCTGGGCGTGCGTCAGCAAACCATCAGCGAATGGGAGAGGGGTGTCTACAGGCCCAGAGGCGCCTCGGCCACTCTGCTGCACATCGTCGCTGAGAGGGCTGACTTTCACTACTCCGCCACTGGGGAGGAGGCTCCTGTGAGGGAGCAGACCCCTTGAGCAATAGAGGCTACCAGCTTTGCACAAAACCCTAGGAGGCTACGGGGAACCTGGGTTTCCTGTCGGGGGTTCAAGGGGAAGGGAATTTCCTCTCCCCCATAAAGGGGGAGAGTCAGAGAGGGGGCTAGCGGGAGGGCGGGAAAGAAGCATTGGACTTTTTGTGCAAGGCCAAGGTTATTCATAGATACAAACCTGAACCCTCTCAAGGAACCAAGTCTCAGGGGGCTTTCAGCCGAGGCCAAAGACATGAATACGAAGCCTAAACTCTCCGAGAGGCTTCTGGCGCGGATTTGGCAACGGGCCCCAGATCTCCCCGGCGGCCTGGTGACCCAGGAGGGGGAGTGGCTGAAGGTGCTTTACCCTGGAAGGGCCTCCTCTCAGGCTGGCCCCGACTTCCGGGACGCCCTCCTGATGGCGGCCGACGGCAAGCTGATAAGGGGGGACGTAGAGCTTCACCTGCGGGCCGGGGACTGGCGGAGCCACGGCCACCACCGGGACCCCAACTACAACAGCGTGGTGCTTCACGTGGCCCTGGAGCCTGGAGCAACCCCCACCTCCCCCCAGAGGTCTGGCGCTCATGTTCCGGTGCTCTCCCTGGCCCCCCTCTGGAGCAGCCTGGCTTCTTTAGGTGAAGAACAAAAAACTCCGCCCCCTGTGGAGGAGGTGGGCCGTCTCCTGGACAGGGCGGGAGACCTGCGGTTCTACGCCAGGAGCCGGGGATTTCGCCTGGAGCTGGGATGGCTGGAGCCGGAGGAGGTGCTGTACCGGAGCCTGATGGAGGCCCTGGGCTACGCCGGCAACCGCAAGCCCTTCAGGGAGCTCTGGCCCAGCGGGTGCCCATGAGGGTCCTGTCGCGGCTCTCAGGGGAGCCTAAGGGCACGCGGGTTCAGGCCGTGAGAGCCCTCCTCTTGAGGGCCTCGGGCCTCTCGCCTTCGGGGGCCTCGCCTCTGGACCGGGGAGAGATGCGCGCCCTGAGGCGCCACCTTCCCTCGGTAGGCTCCATTCCCGCATCCCGCTGGAACCTCTTCAGGGTGAGGCCGGGCAACCACCCTCTCCAGCGCATAGAGGGGGCCGCCCGCCTGGTAGCTGGGCACCTTTCTGGGGGTCTTCTTCAGGGCATCCTGGGCCTGGCGCGTCAGGGCGACCAGAGGCGCCTGAAGGAGGGCCTAATGGCTCCCCCCTACATCGGAGGTGGGAGGGCCCAGGAGATGATGGTCAGCGTGGTTCTCCCCTTCCTCCACTGCTGGGCCGGAGTGGCCGGGGACGCCCCCCTCTCTGGGCTCTGCGTCCAGATGTACCGGCGGTGCCCACGCTCCCCGGACAACGAGATCACCAGAGAAATGCGCAGGCTCCTGGAGCCTCAGGGAGGCGCCGACCTGTTCAACTCGGCGCGAAGTCTGCCGGCGTCTCCATCCCCCTGTACAGGGCCCTGTACAGGGGGATGGAGACGCCGGCAGACTTTGGGTATATCCTGGGCGGCCTCCGGGCGATAGGGGATACCCCCAACTTGGTACAAGAGATGGAGGGAAACCCGAACAAACAGGGGCAGTCGAACTCCCCTTGAAACGCGACTCAGTCATTATAGTGCTCGTTTAGAGGCCTCAGATGGGATTTTCCGCTTCTGGCCTTCCGGCAAATGCAGCTTGACTCCTAGCCTCACACGGTCCAATTGATGGCCAACTCCTAATTGTCGGCGACGAAGAGTAACTTCGATGCCATGATTATCTGCCTACTGTTAGCCTCTAATGATGAATAGCAAACCTGCAGCTAAGAGCACCGCGTCAATGACCAATGCAAAGAGGGCCTCCGACAGGCGGCTTAGAATCCGTTTCCCAAGGTATGACCCCATTAACATCACGGAGCCAATGGCAACCCCTGTCAGTCCGGTGTTCAGGTTCACGAGTGCGTAGCTACCGTACACGCCCAACTTCGTGACGTTCATCATTACCATAGCCAGAGCTTCGGTTCCTATATACGCACCCCTGACCAAGCCGTAGGCAAGGAAAAAGGGCGCCATGAGCACCCCGCTCCCCGCTCCTACCATGGCGGCGATGGCTCCGGAGATTGCTCCGAGTGGAAGGAAGCCACGCAGGCCGATCCGAGGTTCCTTGCCCCATGGATTATGCCGGTAGGCAACCATGAGCAGCAGAAACATTCCCAACAGACGGACTAGCGCACTGGCGGGAGCGGTGGCGAATACTATGCCACCTGCCACCGCAGCAGGAACTGCTCCAAGTGCGAACCACTTGACTACAGAAAAGGACAATTCCGTCCTGTTAAGCCATACCCTGGAGAGGTTGCCTATCAACTGGGCGACGGTGAGAATTGGAATCGCGTCACCTATTCCAAAGGCCCATACTAGGACAGGCAGCATGATCACAGCGCTACCGAATCCTGCGACCGCTGCCAGAGTCGACGCCGCCAGAGCGGCACCACCGATGGCAGCGGCTACTAGAATATCTTCCATTCGAGTCCTATCAACTCAACCTCGGATCGGCGAAGTCGCACTGTGCATCGTACGGTCAGCGTCCTTTTCTCGTCACTTGGGGAGCATTCCAATCCTGGACTCACCCTCCGGCGATCCAGTGGATGATATCAGTAGTAGAAATACCGCGTGTATGGGGCAGGGTATGGACACCTGGGAGGTTACAATGCTCAGATTGTCCCCTCAGACGTAGAGCTTCTACCCTGGTCTCCGCATATACAGTGGACATATCCCTGATCAGAGGTATGGACTGGAGCGCAGTCATTCCGTTGAGTCAGGAAGCCCTAAGCCAGCGGAGCGTCTACAAGACGGGAGTATATGTTCGGTTTGCGGTTCATGGGAACCCTTGACCCTCGACTGCCTGTGTGAGAGAATCCGCACCCGTAACCCAAATCTAAGCAGCGGAGGTTTAATCTATGTCAGAAGAGAACAAGGCATTGTTTCGCCGCTTCGTAGACGGAATTATCAACGCTCGAAATGTCGACGCCATCGATGACTTCATGGCAGCAGATTACGTTGAGCACAACCCTATGCCAGGAATGGGACCGGGATCAGCCGGGATGAAACAAATGATGGGCATGTTCTTTAGTGCGTTTCCGGACCTCACTAGCAGTGTAGAGCAGCTGGTTGCCGAAGGCGACGTGGTAGTTGGAGTGATGACCACCACGGGAACTCACCGGGGCGAGTTCATGGGAATCCCGGCATCCGGCAAAAAAATTCTCCATCAGTGAGATCCATATGATCCGAATCGCCAACGGCAAGTGTGTCGAGCATTGGGGACTCAGCGACGACATGGCAATGATGCAACAGCTTGGAGCGATTCCCACGGGGTGATCCGCTGGTCCTTTTGGAGTTTCCCTGAATTGCCCACGTCCAGGATCAGCAGATATGCTATCTCTCTAGCTGGTCACCAGGACGCTAAAGCCGCGCTTCAGTCTAGGGCGGCAACAGCCTCGATCTCGATAAGGTAGTCAGGGTGGTCCAGGCAGTGCTCCTCATACCATCAGGCGCTGGAGATAAGCGATGCTGAACACTGAGAAAGAGGCAGAGCTTATTATCTTGCGCTGCCGCAAGTGCGGATATCAGTGGAAACCCAGGAAGCCAGCGCCCAAAGTTTGCCCTCGGTGCAAGAGTTACCGGTGGAGAGAAGCAGACTGGGATCTACAACGGCGTTGGCGACGTATGCTGCGCTCAGAAGGCTTCAGATTGTAATAGCCTTCGTCCCTTTACTCAGATATGCCATCGAAAGGTGAGCCATATCCAATGCTGGTGACTTACGGGTTACAATGGTCGGGGCTAGACAGCAACTGCCCCAGAGTCTTTCACTACTCAACAGGAGCGCACAATGCGATTGCAGGGCAAGGTTTCTTTCATCAGTGGCGGTGCGCGAGGAATCGGCGCCGCTATAGCACGTCTCTTCGCCGAAAATGGTGCCAGCGTTGCCTTCGGGGACATTCTGGAGGAGGAGGGCAAGCAGACGGAGGCCCAGATTCAGGAGGCGGGGGCCGAAGCCCTGTTCATCCCTCTGGATGTCGGCAGCGAAGAGGCGTGGCGCCGTGCCATCTCCGCTACAATCGAGCGGTTCGGTAAGCTGGATATTCTGGTGAACAACGCCGGGATACGAGGACCCGGCGGCGTGGAAGACACCACGGTGGAGACCTGGGATGCCATCATGGCGGTCAACGCCCGGGGCGTCTTTCTGGGAGCCAAGGTGGCCATTCCAGAGATGCGCAAGGCTGGCGGCGGCTCTATCATCAATATCTCGTCGCAGCTGGGCATCGTTGGCAGCGACACCAGCAGTCCCGCCTACCAGGCCTCCAAGGGAGCGGTCCGCACCTTCACGAAGTCCGCGGCCATTCGCCACGCCAAGGACGGCATACGGGTGAACTCGGTCCACCCCGGGCCCATCCTGACGCCCTTTACCGAGAGCCGGATGGCAACGGGCGCGCCGGAGCGGGACGGTTACATTTTGAAAATCCCGATAGGTCGTATCGGGACGCCGGAGGACGTAGCCTACGGAGTCCTGTACCTGGCCTCCGATGAGTCCTCTTTTGTCACCGGCTCAGAGCTGGTCATCGACGGGGGCTGGACGGCCCAATAGCTGCTCCTGGGCGACGGCGTCTTCATTCTGATTCCCCTGGTCGCTGTCGGACTGGTCCTCAATGATGGCAGCCGCGGGCCGGAATGTCCCAAACAGCCTCCACGACTCCGTCTCGGATAGCGACAAACTGGTCCCATCGGTTCACCAACATGTCCTGTTGGGCGCTATGAAGAAGGAACTTGGCGCCGACCTGCAGCGGCATATTACCCTGGGACCGCAGGACGATGTGCTCTTCATGTAACGCATCGACAACGACCTCCGGCAGCCCTTCTATCGAGGGCAGAACACCGCCGGGCGAGGCCAGCGCTCGATAGCCCACGTCTCCAATGGCGGTCCCGAACCGAGGCGTGCTGATTACGGTTCCCAGGACCTTCACCCCGGTGTGGAACATGTCCATATAGGAGTACTGGTTGGACATCAGAGCGTAGGTCCCCCCCTGGACCTCGGTAACTCCGGGAATACCGGCAGCGACATCGATGGTCCACGTCTCGCCGGTAGATACGACCTCCACGGGAATGCCTACGGCCTCGATGGCCTCCTTCACGTCGAGGCACATCTGAATGTAGCGACGCCCTTCGATGAACCGGGTCTCGCGGTCTGGGATCCCGGGTATGGTCTGATGACTCATGACACCCTTGAACGCAATTCCCGACAAATTCCGGGAGAGCTGGGCGAGTTCCACCCCGGCCTCAATGGTCCGGATACCCGCCCTGTGCAACGAGGTATCGACCTCGATTACCACGCCGATGGTGACCCCATAGCTAGAGGCGACCTCTGATAGCTCGCGAAGGTTCTCTGGGTTGTCAACGGCCACCTTCATATCAGCTCTGGCGGCCAGGTCACAGAGCCGGGACATCTTGTCCCGCGTCACGATCTGGTTCGTGACAAAAATGTCGTCGATCCCCCCTTCCAGCATCACCTCTGCCTCAGCGACCTTGGCCACACAAACTCCTCCCACAGTACCGCCGGCACGGATTTGCATGTCAGCCAGCACCGGAGTCTTCAGGTTCTTGATGTGGGCCCGCATCTTGCACGTAGTGTCGCGGTAAGTCTCCGCGACAATGTCCATGTTATGTTCCACCGCCGCCATATCCAGCACCAGGCACGGAGTGTCCAGGTCCTCCATCGGGGTGCCTATCGGTGGCCGATAGCTCTCCATGTTTTTGCTCCTTTAGGCTAAAAGGCCGGGGCTAGCGGTATCTTCCCCGGGCGGCTACGTCCCACACCGCCTCCAGTTTGCCGTCGCGAGAGGCGTTCAAGTAGTCATACATATTTGCGCAGCTCCCGGCATCCCCTGGCACAAGCCAGACTTTATCTCCTATACCCAACTGTCCGGCGACCCCCTCTTCGAGAGACATATTGCCGTGCTCCGCACTCATCCTGGTCACCTCTGCTCCGTGGCTTCCAACCACCATTGGAAGCGTAGCATCGGCGCCGGTGGCCTTCCGCCCGGCATCAATGATCGCTGTAGCCGCGTCGGGACGACTCGTCACTGTGCTCAATACCAGAGAGGCGGCCTTGAACTGAGGGCGGTGTGCCAGATATCTGTGGTCCATTAGGGCATACGCCCCTGCGGGAACTTCGGTGACGCCCGACATAGCGCCGGCCACCTCGTAGTTGTGGGTGGCGCCGACACTGACCACCTCAACCTCCAGACCTTCCCGCTCCACCATTTCCCGGGTGTCGAGAACCTGTTGAATCCACTTCCGCGACTGTGCGGCCAGATCCTCCTGGTCTTGGGCCAATATAGTGCCCTCATAGGTCATCAGCCCAGCGAATTCGAGACCCTCGGCCACGGAGATGGCCTTGGCCAGATCGACGGCGGGACGCCCCGGCTCGACTCCGCAGCGGTCGAGGCCGGTGTGGATATCCACTACCACTCTCAGGAGGACCCGCTGCCGGAGGCTCGCCTCCGACAGGTCCTGGACGTTAGTCAGCGCGTCGGCAGCAACCGTGATCCTGGCCCGTGCCGCCAGCGAGCAGAGCCTTTGGATCTTCTGCGGGGTGACGATCTCGTTGGCCACGAAAATATCTGCGAAGCCGTGATCGGCAAAGACCTCGGCCTCCCCAACTGTGGTCACTGATATGCCGCCCACGGTGCCCCTGGCCTCCAGCTGCCTTTGGGCGATGGCCGGACACCTGTGCGCCCCTACATGAGGGCGTACCTTGGCATCACTTCCCCGGAAGAAGGAGTGGAGGGTCTCGATGTTCTCTTCCAGGGCCGCCAGGTCAACCACCATGGTGGGGGTGTCGAGAAGCTCTACCGGTGTGCCTATAGGCTTGGCGATAGGGCGCTCCATCTGCTACTCCTCTCGATTCGGTGCCCGTCAGATGCTGATGTAACAATGCTAGCCACTAGACAGGGTCCGTGTCCTGGAAGGTCGTGGCTCAGCAAGGCGTTTCTTCGCATGATCAATCTATCGAGACCTTCTGGTCCTGTCAAGCAGCCCAGGGTAACCTTGAGCCCGTCTGAACTTACCGAAAAGGCCAGGTTGGGGAAGTCGGCTGTAGCTTGGACTGGAGGAGAGTATTTTCCCAAAGGCGCCAGATATGTTGCAGAGCGTTACCCTCATACACAGGAATAGGCGCACCTCTGTGAGGTTGTATTGGGTACACCTAGGCGTAGATAACCCTGTAGGGTTTCCTCGTACCCGTGATAGGAGTAAAATTCCGCTGACAAGCCCGTTGCTGTTTTAGAAGTCTATGTACATCAGTTTTTTGGACTGCTGTGCTGCTAAATCGTTGACGGAAAACCCAATGACGCACTGTTACAAGGACAAGGGCCGGCTTCCTCGAGCTGTAGTAGAGGGATAGGATGAGGATTTCAGAACGGTTGCCCAGTTTCGACCTCAGCTGGATAAGCCGTGATGCCAGGCTATTCCTGGTGGCTCGATTCCTCTCATCCGTAGCACGAGGCTCCATGGTCGTTTCCCTGGCCATTTACCTCGGTCTGCAGGGGCTCTCTGTGGCCCAAATAGGCCTGTTTTTTACCTTTGGCCTCGTCGGGGCAACCTTCTTCGCCTTCGTTCTGGCCTTGAAGGGAGATCACCTTGGTCGCAGGCGTGTAATGGTCTTCTTTTCAGTGGCGGCTGGCGTCCTGGGTTTCGTACTTTTTACCATCAACGATGTCTCTACTCTTCTGCTGTTTGCTTTCGTAGGGAGTTTGGCTATTGGCGGGGCGGGAGGAGACCCCTTAGGGGTGCTGGAGCGGGCGGCGCTCCCCGAAACATGTCCTCCTGAAAAACGTACGTATCTATTTGCCATTAATTCTATAGCGAGGAGTTCGGGTTCGGCTCTAGGCGCTCTAGCAGGTGGCATTCCAGCCATCCTCCACGGAAGCCTGGGATTCGACGAAGTCGACTCCTTTAAACCCATGATGCTGGCCTATGGTTCTATTATGCTCCTGACAGCGTTGCTGTATAAGTCGCTGTCTCCCACGATAGAGATAGCCAAGCCCCCCAAGTGGGTCAACCCCGTTACGCTCCCTCATCGCGGAGTAATCTTCAAGCTCTCGGGGCTATTCGCATTAGATAACTTCGGCCATGGCCTGGTGCTTGAAAGCTTGATCTCCTTATGGTTTCATGAGCAGCACGGTGTAGGGATCGGTTCCCTTGCCTTCATATGGTTTTGGTGGAATCTCATAACTTCGATCTCCTACTTGGTGGCAGCAAGGCTCGCAGGCCGGATTGGACATATAAACACCATAGTCTTCGCTCATATACCCTCGAACCTCCTTCTCATCCTCCTACCCTTCGCCCCCACCGCTTGGCTAGCTGTGACGCTGTGGCAGGTGCGGGCATTCTTCCAGCTCATGGACTCTCCCGTCCGAAATTCCTACATTGTGGCGATAGTGCCATCAGAAGAACGCATAGCTATGACAGCCTATACCAGCATTAGCCAAACTGGATCCATGTCAGTAGCCCCATCATTATCTGGAGTGCTATGGAGGATGGGCTTTGCCGGCGTCCCGTTTATCGCGGCGGGTGCTTTGAGAGTGGTCTACGACATACTGCTCTGGTACATGTTTCACGACCTGAAGACGGAGGAAGAGAAGGCTAAGAGGCAGGTAGGGCTCACAGACCGAAAGATGTAAAGGACGGCATCGAATTTCTTAGCAGCGAATCCACATTCGCTCTATGAGCGGTCGCTAGTACTTTGTCCGCTATATAACGACGCACTCTTTCCCACCCTCCCACCCAGAAGGTTTCCTCTGGGCGGCACCCCAGGGCCCCCGCCAAGGGGCTCTGCCCCTTGGAACCCCGGGGAGGGTGAGGGGCGAAGCCCCTCACAGACACTTCACGGGTGGGTGGGCGGGAAGTGTCTGTATTTGCCGAACTGAGCGCTAATACGGTCAAGCCGCGTTCTAGGGAAGAGCCGCAATGGTCTCGATCTCGATCTCGATTAAGATAGTCGGGGTGCGCCCTGGCGCGTCTGCCAGCGACTCTAGCCCTGGAATGCCAGGGAGCCCATGGGATCCCACGGCGGAAGGACGATGGGCTCCTCCTCCAGAGCCTTCTGCAAATCCTCTGGAAGATAGCCCTTGGGTGCTGCAATCTCGAAAACGTACTCGTTGAACCACGAGTCATTCATCAAGAAGAAGCCCTTGTCGCCGACTTTATCGTCCCAACTATTCTCGACTCGCCACCGTCGTGGCTTCTCGTCCACGACATCTACCCCTGTGAACAACATGGCATGAGTCATCCTGGTCTGGTGATATTCCAATCGTGCTGCCTTTTCCAAGGAGAAGTCTGCGTTGTACACGCTGGGGTAGTCGAATAATTGGGCGTCCCAAAGGCCAAGGTCTCGGTGCATCTGCTTGCCGGTGTCACATCCCATCCAGACGGGCTTGTGATCTTGCAGCAGCCGTAGGGTAATGTCTTTCATAAGCTCGATATCCACGTTGAGGTACTTGACTGGTGAGCCATCCACCATGTTGCCCAGGTATTCAACTGTGAATGTGCGGCCAATTGGGCTGGTAGAGCGGGGATCATGCACTAAGCACACATAATCATCCACAGGGGTCACAACGTACTTCTGCGCGAACTCAAGGGGCGTCGTCTCTCCATCTCGGTGGAAGTGGCCATCCTTGTCGGTCCACTGCCAGTCCAATCGGCTTGGCGGAGTTCCCAGGTGAATGCACAGTACATCGTAAATGACCCTTAGTGTCTCGTGCTTTGCCTGTCGCATCTCACTCAGGCCGGCCTCGCTGGCGTACAGATCACGGATTTGCTTGGCCCCTTGGCGATACTGATAGCTGAGAATTGAGTTCATACGGCCCGTATTGCTTGAGCTCTCGCTTTCCGGCATTGCGGTCTTGGGCACGACTCCGTGTCGCTTCACCAGGTTTATGAACATGTCCCACTGGCCGCCGTCCTGAAGAGAACTCCCCAGGAGCCACGCAACTGTCCGGTCATCCACAGGTCGGTCGGCGGTCTCAATGATGGACTCAAGTAAAAAGTTGGTTCTTTCTAGCTTATCCCAGAACAGGATGTAGTTCTGGCTGAACTCGAAATGCTTGACGTTCAGCATCTTGATGGTCTCAGAGCGGAACAGGTTGAGCCCGGCGAATAGCCAGCAGCGACCGGATTTTGCCTGGTTGGTGGCACCCCAGTCATCCAGTACCGTCGAAAAGGTGTGGGTAGCTCCAGTCACGATAGCCCTGTCGAGGGCGATTTCGTTGACATCACGTTGGGCTACAGCGTTCTGCATCAAGCGATTCTCGGGCCTTGCCTGGAAACTATCCCTTAACCTAGCCAAGGTCTCCGGAGTCAGCGCTGCCTGGGGGTTGGTCTCGGCCTTCGTCTCCATACGCAAGGTTCCTCCTCACAGCTTATCTGTTCAGCGACAAGACATTTAAAGCTCGCTCATTATTTCACATGGGCATCTCACCGTCCAGAGTACAGATACTGGAACAACCTGACTGACCGCCTCCGAGGGGGGAGGCTGGCAGACTTCGGGTGTATCCTGGGCGACCCCTCTCTGCTATTATGGAGCCCACGTTTGCACCCGTCGCCGTGCGTTCCTCGGCTTCGCGGCCCAGCGGGTAAACACCTTTCCAGATGGAGGAGTGGTGGGCTCCGACGGGTTACACGAAATAGAATTCCTGGCGGGTGAAGTCCTGGAGCTGGCCCTGGACCTAAAGGACGGGCTTCTAGAAGAGCCAAGGGCTGGGGGCGACCTCCTGGTTCTGACCAACAGGAGGATCGCCTACCTAAACGGAGGTCAAGTACACAGGGGCGCCGCCTTCGCCATGCTGGAGGACGTCAGCGCCGTGGAGGTCAGGAGGTCCGAGAGGGGCATGTCGGCCCTGGCCTGGGGCGTAGGCGCCATCATGGTGGGCCTGGCTCTCTGGCAGACGGTAAACAACGATACCCTATCGGTGTTACTGGGAGTCGTCCTAGGTGCCATGGGTGTTTACCTCATCGGCGACTGGCTCTGGCTGGGAGAGAAGGCCACCATCGTGATCCAGGCCGGCGCGGCCCAGATCCAGAGGCCCCTGATGGGTTCTGGCGCGGCCAGGGATATCCACGCCTTCATTAATAAGTTCTTTCACCTCAAGGCCCTGTCAAGCAACCGCCGAGGCTATCGCAGGCCCTTCCCTCCTCGGGACCTGGTGTAGGGGTCCCTACGCAATCCTGAGGCCGGGCACTACGTCCAGGTCGAGGCCATGTCCCTGGCCACGACTCAGGTGTTGGTAACCGGCCGCCGCTATCATAGCGCCGTTGTCGGTGCAGAGAATAGTAGGCGGGACCAGTACTGGGCAGGGGGCCCTCTTCTTCAACTCTTCGCGCAGCAGGGAGTTGGCCGCCACCCCACCCACCAGCAGGATTCCTCGGGTCTCGTATCTGGTGGCCGCTTCCACTGTCTTCTTCACCATCACGTCCACTATGGCCTCCTGAAAGGCGGCGGCCATATCCGCCACCAGGGAAGGGTCTGGTCCCTTGGGAGGCGGCGAGGGGTAGAGGCCCGCCTCTTCGGCTCTCCTCAAGACGGCGGTCTTCAGGCCGCTGAAGCTGAAGTCCAGGGTATCCCGCAGCATGGGGCGCGGGAATGGATGGGAACCCTTGCCCTGGGCCGAAACTTTCTGGATGGCCGGGCCTCCTGGGAAGCCCAGTCCCAGGATGCGGGCCACCTTATCGAAGGCCTCTCCCGCTGCGTCGTCCCTGGTGCGCCCCAGCAGGGTGAACCGCCCGTGGCCCTCCATCAGCACCAGGTCCGTGTGGCCTCCAGAGGCGATGAGGCACATGAGAGGGAAGCCAGGGCTCTCCTCCGGGTCCTCCTCCATGAGCCAGGCGGCGTAGATGTGGGCCTCCAGGTGGTTGATCCCTACCAGAGGCAGGCCCTCGGCCAGGGCCACGGCCTTGGCGGCGTTGACTCCCACCATGAGGGAGCCGGCCAGGCCCGGCCCGTAGGTCACCGCCACCCCGTCCAGGTCCTCCAGCTTCACGTCGGCCTCCTGTAGGGCCTGCTGGATGGTGGGCACCAGGCTCAGGATGTGCTGTCTGGAGGCCACCTCGGGCACGATGCCGCCGTAACGGGCATGGATGTCGATCTGGGAGGCGATGACGTTGGAGAGGACCCTGCGGCCATCCTCCACCACCGCTGCGGAGGTCTCGTCACATGAAGTCTCGATGCCCAAAATCCGCATATTTTGTCCTGCTGTCCTACTGTCCTGCCGTACTAGGTCCTTCCCGCTCTCGGGGCGGAGTCACTCCTCTCATAATAGGCTGACCCTGTCCGATGGTCAACGGCGCTACGGGCGCGCCTGCCTTGACAACCCATGTCTGCTGGGCTAACCTTTTAACGAAAATCGACGCAAAGGCGAAGACGGAGACGAGTAGTCGGGACGGCGCCGCCCAGCGAGTCTGATACGGTGCGAGCAGATACGGCCCGCCCGGACGAAAATCCCTCCCGAGCCGCCAACCCAACGCCTCGACTTAGTCGGGGCCAGTAGGCCTGGCCGGACGCCCGCCGTTACACGGGTGCGGGGTTTATTGTAAAAGCCCCGATAGAGCGCCCCGATGATTTCGGGGAAGCAGGGTGGTACCGCGGGAATTTCGTCCCGTCCCTAGAGGGCGGGATTTTCTTTATACGTATCGAGTAGGTACTAAACAGGCTAAACCCTGCCGCTGGAAGGTGGTCATACCGTGGCATCAAGGGAGAGTACGGAGAGGGTGCAGGGCTTCAAGCCTGTCGACCCCAAAGTCGACTTTCCCGCTATGGAGCGGGACATCCTGGCCTGGTGGGAAAAAGCCGGGATGGTCCAGAAGTACCTGCATCGCAACGACGCCTCCAGCAAACGCTACTCCTTCATAGACGGGCCCATCACCGCCAACAATCCCATGGGCGTCCACCACGCCTGGGGCCGCACCTACAAGGACCTCTTCCAGCGCTACAAGACCATGCAAGGGTTCAAGCAGCGCTACCAGAACGGGTTCGACTGCCAGGGGCTTTGGATTGAGGTGGAGGTGGAGAAGGAGCTGGGCTTCAAATCCAAGAAGGACATCGAAGAGTACGGCATCGACCGGTTTGTGGAGCTGTGCAAGGAGAGGGTCCACAAGTTCGCCGATATTCAGACGCAGCAGTCCATCCGCCTGGGCTACTGGATGGACTGGGACAACTCCTATTACACCCTCTCCGACGAGAATAACTACACCATCTGGCACTTCCTGAAGGTATGCCAAGAGCGCGGCTGGATCTACGAAGGGACCGACGTGATGCCCTGGTGCCCCCGGTGTGGCACCGGCCTCTCCGAGCACGAAATCGTGACCGAAGGCTACCGGGAGATCATGCACCCCGGACTGTTCGTCCGGTTCCCGTTGGAGGGCCGGGAGCAGGAGTCACTGCTGGCCTGGACCACAACCCCCTGGACCCTCAGCTCCAACGTGGCCGCCGCCGTACATCCTGAGCTGACCTACGTCAAGGCCAGGGTGGACAACGAGACTCTCTATCTGGCCAAGGCGCGGCTCTCCAGCCTGCGAGGCGACTACACAGTTGAGGAGGAGTTCCCGGGCAAGGAGCTGGAGGGGCTAAGGTACGGAGGCCCCTTCGATGAGCTCCCCGCCCAGGAGGGTGTCGAGCACCGGGTCGTCCTCTGGAATGAGGTGAGCGAGGCTGAGGGAACGGGCATCGTCCACATAGCGCCCGGCGCTGGTAAAGAGGACTTCGCCCTGGGCAAGAAGCACGGCCTGGCCGTTATCGCGCCCCTGGACGATTCCGGCACCTTCGTGGACGGCTTCGACTGGCTTACCGGAATGAGCGTGGCCGAGGTGAACCAGCCCATCTTCGACCATCTCCGGCGGAAGGGGGCCCTCTACCACCTGGAGCAGTACTCCCATCGTTACCCGGTGTGCTGGCGATGCGAGACGGAGCTGGTCTTCCGCCTGGTCAGCGAGTGGTTTATCTCCATGGATGAGCTGCGCCACCTCATCGCCGACGTGACGCGCAAGATCCGCTGGATTCCGGAGTTCGGCCTGAGGCGGGAGCTGGACTGGCTTCAGAACATGGACGACTGGATGATCTCCAAGAAGCGGTACTGGGGCCTGGCTCTCCCCATCTATAAGTGCGTCTGCGGCCACTTTGAGGTCATCGGAAGCGAGACGGAGCTCAAGGAGCGGGCCGTCGAAGGATGGGAGCGGTTTGAGGGCCACACTCCCCATCGCCCCTGGGTAGACGAGGTTAAGATCAGGTGCCAGAGCTGTGGTGAAGTGGTGTCGCGCATCAAGGACGTGGGAACTCCGTGGCTGGACGCGGGCATTGCCCCCTTCTCCACCCTGGACTACCGGCACAACCGGTCCTACTGGCAGGACTGGTTCCCCGCAGACTGGGTCTCCGAGAGCTTCCCCGGACAGTTCCGAAACTGGTTCTACTCCCTTCTCACCATGGGTACGGTCCTTGAGAATCAGGAGCCCTTCCGCTGCGTCTTCAGCTACGCCCTGATGCGCGATGAGAAGGGTCAGGAGATGCACAAGAGCAGGGGGACTGCAATCTGGTTCGAGGAAGCGGCGGAGGAGATCGGTGTAGACACTATGAGGTGGCTCTTCGTCAGGCAGAACCCCACCGCCAACCTCAACTTTGGTCCTAGAGTGGCCAACGAGGTAAGGCGTAGCTTCTTCCTGACGCTGTGGAACACCTACTCCTTCTTCGTCACCTACGCCAACATCGATGGGTACAATCCCAAAACAACATCTGCTATCAAGCCCTCCGCGGAGCTGGACCGGTGGATTCTCTCGGAGCTGAACACCCTCATCCACCAGGTGGACGGCTACCTGGACGACTACGACTCCGCCGAAGCGGCGCGACACATCGAGGAGTTCGTGGAGGCGCTATCCAACTGGTACGTTCGCCGCAGCCGTCGCCGCTTCTGGAAGAGCGAGAACGACGAGGATAAGCTCTCCGCCTACGCAACCCTCCACCAGTGTCTGGTCATCCTCAGCAAGCTGATGGCGCCAATGGTGCCCTTCATCGCCGAGGAGATGTACCAGAACCTGGTGCGCTCGGTGGACCCCACCGCTCCAGAGAGCGTTCACCTGACCTCCTTCCCCGTGGCCGACCCCTCCAGAATAGACCCAGAGCTGACGTCCGCCACCAGGCTGGCCATGCGGCTCTCCAGCATGGGACGGGCCGCCAGAAGCAAGGCCGGGATCAGGGTCCGCCAGCCCTTGGCAGAGGTGTGGGTAAAGGTCGGCTCACCAACGGAGGAGGCCTTCCTGGAGGCCATCACGCCCCAGGTCATGGATGAGGTTAACGTAAAGAAGCTCTCCATCCTGAGGGACGAGGGGGAGGTTGTGGAGTTTGAGATAAGGGCCAACCAGGCACTTCTGGGGCCCAAGTATGGCGCCGAGACCGCCAAAATAGCCGAGGCCCTGGCCTTGTGGGACCCCAACCAGCTGGCGGCTCAGGTAAGGGCGGGAGCTTTGCTTCTGGTGGGGGCATACACCCTCCTCCCTCAGGAGGTAGAGGTATCCCATAGGGACAAGGCCGGCTACTCGGTGGTAATGGAGGGGGATTACACCTTCGCCCTATCGACCAAGGTAACGCCGGAGCTGGCCCGGGAGGGGCTGGCCAGGGAGATCGTGCACCGCATTCAGGACATGCGACGCTCCGCCAACTTCGACATCGCCGACCATATCGTGACCTACTACCAGGGCGGCCCCGAGGTGTCGTCTGTGATAGCGGCCTTTGGCGGGTACGTGGCCCAGGAGACTCTCTCCAACCGACTGCTGGAAGCGGTCCCCGATTCTGGGGCCTACGTCCAGGAGTATCAGATAGACGGGATCAAGGTGACTTTGGGTGTGATGAAGGCCGGCGGCTAGCGCGGTTTTTCCCACCCGCACGCCCCGAAGCCCTACTTCCTCTCTATAAGCGTGACCTGAACGGTGGAGGTATCTCCGCCCCTGACGTACTCCACCTGCACCGTGTCGCCAACGGAGTAGCTCCAGAGCGCCTGGAGGAACTCTCCCATGTCGCGAGTGGGGATGGTGTCCAGCTTGGTAATCACGTCCCCGACTCCCAAGCCCGCCTGGGCAGAGGGCCCATCGGGGGTGGCGGCTGTGATCAGGATACCCTGATTGACCTTCAGGTCCAGCTGGTTGGCAATTAGAGGAGTCACGTCCTGGCCCACCAGGCCAATGAGGGGACGTATCACCCTGCCGTGCTCGATGAGGCTCTCTATTATAGGACGCACCGTGCTGGCACCGATTGCGAAGCCCAGGCCTTGGGCATCCTCTATGATGACCGTGTTAATCCCCACCAGCTCCCCTTTCGTGTTCACCATCGCCCCGCCGCTGCTACCGTGGTTGATGGCCGCATCGGTCTGCACCAGCCCGTAAAGGTCGCCGATCTCCGTTCGAACGCTGCGGTCCTTGGCGCTTACGATGCCTATCGTCGCCGTGGCGCCTCCCTGAAGGCCCAGGGCATTGCCCAGGGAGACCACCCACTCGCCGACGCGCAGCCCCTTGGAATCTCCTAGGGCTAGGGCCGGTAAATCCTCCGCGTCTATCCTGATAATTGCAAGGTCGGTGAGGGGGTCCTGTCCCACCACTTCGGCCCAGAAGGCGCGGCCGTCGGAGAGATGGACCCGTATATCCTCAGCATCTTTGATGACGTGGTAGTTGGTTATAATGTAGCCATCCTCCCGGACTATCACCCCGGAGCCGTTCCCCTGGCCGGCAGTGGGCCTGAGAAACAGGTCCAGGGAGACTTCGACGATGGAGATGGCCACCACGGAGGGTTTTGCCTGCTCTATAAGGTCGGCCACCGAAGGGAGAGCGCTCACTGGCAGAGAGGTCAAATCGGTGGAGGGCAACGGCGCTTGAGTGGGTATAGTCGTTATGCTATCCGGCTCCTCCTTCGGCGGCTCAGCGGTGGAGTCGCTACCGCCGCATGCAACCAGCGCCGCCGCCAGGAAACCGAGGAGGAGAATCCCCAGAAGGGGTACGCCTAGTCTTAACCTGAAAACCGAAATCGGTGGATGCTGCACTTCTCAACCTTTACCCAGACCCTCTACTACTTCCTACGGCCTTGAAGCCGCCTTGGATGGATATGCCTTGCTAGCCATCCTATTATTCAATTATATCAGGATCAAGCTAATCGGTCCCTACGGACCCACCTGGTCGGCGCCTGCCAGGGAGGCCAGCCTGCCGGAGCGGATGGCTGCGAAGAGGTAGGTGGTCACGTAGCTGCGGTAGGGGGACCAGCGCAAGGAGTAGTCCAGGGCCTCCTCGGGGCTCATGGGCGTGCCGCCGTTCACCAGCAAGCCCAGGGCCCGCTGGAGGGCCAGATCGCCGTGAGGAAAGCCGTCGGGGCGACCCAGGGCGCGGATGAAGAGCCACTGGGCCGTCCATAGACCCACGCCACGAAGGCCAGTAAGCACACGAACTACGTCTTCGTCGGGCTGGGAGCGCAGTCCCTCCAGGTCCAGCTCTCCCGAGGCCAACTGCGTGGCGATGCCCACGATGTATTCCGCCTTGCGACCGCTGAACTTGATGGCGCGAAGGCCATCCACTCCCGCCTCCATAAGGGCCTGAGGCTCGGGGAAGGCTTGATAAGCTACCCCATCCTCTTCCAGGCTGCGGCCATAGGTCTCGATGAGGAGAGTTCGCAGCATCCGGGCCACGTGGGCGTTGATCTGCTGCCCCAGAATAGCCGTGACCAGGGCCTCGTAGACCGATGCCGTCTGGGGCAGCGCCAGCCCAGGTAGCCCGTTCACCAGAGGGGCCAGCACGGCGTCGAGCTGAGCCATCCGGTAGAAGGAGGCCAGGTCGTTGTCAACGCCCAGGATTCGAGACACCTGGCGGCACGCCTCGGAGGTGGTGGCCTCGTCCGGGGACTCGCCCGTCACCCCTATCTCCAGGCGCGGCGCCTCCAGGGTGCCCAGGGAGCGAACGCTGACCAGGACCAGACGACCGTCCACCTCCAGCAGGCGACGAAAGACGCCCTCCTCGAAAGATTCGGCGCCGTAGCGGCCCCTGTAGTGGGTGGCGAAGGAGGCCGTCAGATCGAAGTCGTAGGGCGCCTTGGGCTGTATTGTGGCGATGGCCTGCATCCTCAGGCCTGCTCCGCCTCAACCGAGGCCTTAAAGTTGGCCATGGTCTCCCGGAGGCTTGATGAGAGTTGCTGCTTAGTGTGTTCGTTTACCATACCCACTATACTCACATGCCTTGAGACCCGATCTTCTTGGTGGTGGCTGCCCGGCCAGGATTCGAACCTGGGTCAGGGGATCCAAAGTCCCCTGTGCTACCACTACACCACCGGGCAGCGTTTATCAGGCCGGGCCCTCCCCCTGTACCAGGTGGCCAGGCGCCTGGCCACCTGGTACAGGTTCACCGACCAGCCTACGCCGAAGACATTAGGCGTAAAGATGCGGGACTCCTCCGGGTTCCAGAGGCGGCTCCTGATCTTGGCCGGCGTGGGAGGAGTGAAGTCATAGGGGACGCCCAGGATGTCGCCCGTGGGCTTCTGCTCTCGGAGGGCCTTGGTAACGGCGGCCGCCGTCAGAAAAACCGTAGCGACTCTTATGAGACCCATCAGCTTCATCGATAGCTCCTGTAGTCCGACCTGCTACCCATTATACAGGCAAGGATGTAGGCCGGTCACAGGAGGCGGTTGGCGTAGCTCACACGTACGTATGATGTCGGGACACTACAAGGGCTATATAGGGACCGTGGAGAGCCGAGTGGCTCAGATGTTGGTGGATGGCCACCTGGCTACCCTACCTTGAGACCATTTAGCCCGGAGGATAGGAGCCTAGTGACGGCGCGATGAGACAAGGTGGAGGGTGTAAGGTAAGTTCAATGGTCGAAAGCTTATAGCACTCAGATGGCCCAGGGCTCAAGTCCTTCGAAGTGCTGGGGCGATGCCCACTCCTAATGATGGCCGCCGATATGTGTCGACGCCAATTTACTTTTGCTGGCCTATTGCTTTTACCCGGGAGCCGCAAAGAATGCAGCGCACCACCGGGAGCTGTAAGGAGTAGGAGGCCTGACAGATGGGACAAACATACATAAGTGCAACCTCTACAAGCCCTTGCGAGCAATTATACTAATATTAGATTTCATGGTAAACCGATTTTTATATTTTGTCAATATTTTTACTTAAACTAATTTCGTGGAGTAAGCAGTGGATTTACAGGGACTCACGAGTCTCTCATGGTGATCCTTTAGGTATCCCTCTAAATCCCATGGCTCTTACTCGGGCATTCCAAGGGCTAGCCAAGCGGGTAGGACTAAGAGGCGCCAAGCTTCACGACCTCAGACATTTCCACGCCAGCGTCATGCTTCAACAAGGCCACGGAAGAGGGATAATAAGCGCCGATGTCGGCAAAACGCAGTTAAGGCCGCGCAATCAGGGTAAATCTAGCTACAAAATCCGCCAATTATGTAAGGTGGTGCCGAAGCCCGGATTCGAACCGGGACGGGGTTGCCCCCAACGGTTTTTGAGACCGCCGCGTCTACCGTTCCGCCACTTCGGCACGGTGATTCTGGAAAATATTCAGGCCAGTGCCTTGCCAGAGATATGCGTTAGAGTTAGCTCGGGCGAAGGGTCTGGCACTTTAAAGCCGCATCTTAATTTTCCCAGCCACCCGCCCTCGGTGTGTTTTTAGTCGAGGGGACTTTCCTCAAACACCCGTCAGGAGCTCCGCCCCCGCATCCTGGTTATACGGCCTGACTTTTACAATACCCCTAGCGCTTTGGTCAGTGATTATGCAACCTTACTCCTGCCCATCAACGAGCGTTGAATGGGAAGGACTACAGCCTAACGTCCCTGGGCCGAGCGCGGCTCCGCTCCGCTGTGATGATGGCGTCGATGGCGCTCACCGCCTCCTCCAGCCGTCCCTCCTGGTTCACCACCACGGAGTCGAAGTCCTTCAGGCGCTCCATCTCCTGCCGGGCGGTGAAGATGCGGGTCGCTATGGAGGAGGATGAATCGCTCTTGCGCTCCTTCAGCCTTCGCTCCAGGACCTCCATGGAGGGCGGCGCCAGGAAGATGAAGACGCCGTCCGGGGCCAGGGACTTGATGGTGGCGGCCCCCTGGACGTCGGTCTTGACGATGACCACCTTCCCCATCCCCAGCGCCTTTTTCACCTGGGCCCTGGGCACACCGTAGCTATGCCCGTACACCACGGCCCACTCAAGAAGGGCGTCCTCCCGTATCATATCCTGGAAGGTCTTGGTGTCCAGGAAGATGTAGTCGATGCCGTCCCGCTCGCCGGGACGAATCTGGCGAGTGGTGGCGGTTACGGTGAAATGGTAGGGCCGGCCCAACTCCTTGAGGCCTTCGATGGCGGCGTCCTTCCCCACTCCCGACGGGCCGGAAATCACCACCAGCAGCGGCTTTTCGGAGGAATAAGGGAACGGGGACCGCGACTTTGTCAATTTCCTCTCCTCATCCCGTGGAAAGGGCCTCCAGGTCCCGCCAGAAGCCGGGGTAGGAGACGTCGGCGGACTCGGAGCCTTCTATGGCGGTTTCCCCCTGGGCCAGAAGGCCGGCCGCCGCCAGGGCCATGGCCAGACGATGGTCTCCATGGCTGCCGCAGTGGGCCCCCTTCAGTCCTTCTCCTCCCTGTATGATCATGCCGTCCGGCAGCTCCTGGATTCGCGCTCCCATTCTGGAGAGCTCCATCACCGTGGCACCGATGCGGTCCGACTCCTTGACCCTCAGCTCCTGCGCGTCCCTGATTACGGTCTCGCCGTCGGCGAAGCAGGCGGCGACGGCCAGCGCCGGAATCTCGTCTAAGACCCTGGGAATCATCTCCCCTTCGATAACGGTGCCCACCAGGTTGCTGGAGCAGACTACGATGTCCGCCACCGGCTCCTCTCCCTCCTCCCGGACGTTCTCCAGGGAGATGCTCGCTCCCATGGCGCCGAGGATGTCCAGGATTCCGGTCCTGGAGGGGTTCACACACACCCCAGACACCTTGACCTGGGCCTTGGGATGGCAACAGGCAGCCACCAGCCAGAAGGCGGCGGAGCTAATGTCCGCAGGCACCGTCACGTCTATGGCGGAGAGGCTGGAGGGCCTAATGCTGACCCGCAGTCCCTCCACCACCAGTTGAGCGCCCATGGCCCTTAGCATGCGCTCGGTGTGGTCCCTGGAGGCGGCGGGCTGGTGCAGCACCGTCTCCCCCTGGGCCTGGAGACCAGCCAGCAGTATAGACGACTTGAGCTGGGCACTGGCCACGGGCATGGAGTACTGGACCCCTTGAAGGTTACCTCCTCGTATGGCTAGAGGGGCCAGGGAGTCGCCCTGGCGGCCCATGATATGAGCTCCCATCATCGTCAGGGGCTCCACTATCCTCTTCATGGGCCGTGTGCGAAGGGAGGCGTCGCCGGTGATGATGCTCATAAAGGGTAAAGAGGCCAGCATGCCTGTCATCAACCGCATGGTGGTGCCGCTGTTTCCGGCGTTCAGCACGCCGTCGGCCTCCCGCAGGCCTTCCACCCCCCGGCCTCGAATGACCAGCCGGCTTTCGCCGTTGCGCTCGCTGCTTATTTTTGCGCCCAGCTTTCTCAGGCAGGCTAGAGTAGAGGCGCAGTCGGCCCCAGGAGAGTAGTTAGAGACCACCGCCTCTCCGCTGGCCATTGCATTGAAGATGGCCGCTCGGTGGGAGATGGACTTGTCCCCCGGAGGGGTAACGACTCCCTCTAGCCGGGCAGGAGGCCGGACGACTGTGGTCATCTACTCCAGTCCCCCCTTATATTTTGTGGGGTCTCTTTTGAAGAGCCCCGCTATATCCTTCACTTTTCCCACCAACCTGTCCCCTACAAAGAGGTTGGCCATATTTTCTCCGACGCCAGGTATCTCCGGCTTCTTCTCGTCGCGCTGCCTGCCATAGATCCAGAGGGCACGGGACTCCCACGACTCGATGAAGGTTTTCAGCAGGTTCTCTCCGCCATTTGAGACCTGGCTGCGCAGGTCGTACAGCTCTCTGATAATCTCGTCAAGCCAGGCCACAATGGGTTCGGCATTGGTTATGCAGATGTCGCGATGCATCTCCGGGTCCCCCGAGGCCAGTCGCGACATGTCACGCCAGCCAGAAGACGCCAGACTGGATATATCTGCCCAGGCGGGGCTTTTAGTTGTGGCGTGGACCAGCGCGGTGGAGAGCAGCATGGGAAGGTGGCTGGCGGCGGCCACATACCCGTCGTGCTCCTGGGCGTCAATAAACATAGGTTCCGCTTTGATCATCTGGATCATGCGGACGACGGCCTTGACCGCTTCGGGGGTAGCGCCTCTACCTGGCACAACACAGTATCTAGCGCCCTTGAAGATGGCGGCGTCGGCAGCTTCGGGGCCACTCACCTCTCTTCCAGCCATGGGGTGTCCACCGACAAAGCTGACCTTAGCTGGCAACAGCTCTTCGGCCCACTTCAGAACGGCACCTTTGGTGCTGCCTGTGTCCGTGACTATGGTGTCCTCATCCAGGCGAGACCCTATGGCCTCCATGACATCCCTCATCGCCATAACGGGCGTGGCCAGAATAACGATCCGCGCCCCCTCGACGGCCGATCTCAGATCCGAGGTGGTCCTGTCCACGGCGCCGATACTGGAGGACTTGGCGACCACCGACTGGTCTTTGTCCGTTCCTACGATCTCTAGGCCACGGCCCCCCGACTGTTTGAGGGCCAGGCCGATGGAGCTGCCTATCAGGCCCAGCCCAATGATAGCGACTCGTTCCATGCTCCTACTCCTTCTCACCACTCCCCTGTAGATACCCTCTCGTGGGTCTAATGCCTCAGAAAAACTCTTCGCCTACTATGATAAGCCCCAAAGTGTTGGCGACGGGGCGGATGACGCCGAAGAGTATACCAGTTCTGGCTATATAGTCTAACATGATGACACTAAGCAGGATGGCCGGGCCGTAAGCCTCCAGTCTGGCCCAGGACGTCGCCAACTCTCTGGGCATCACTCCCCAAGCCACCTTGAAGCCGTCCAGGGGAGCGATGGGTATCAGGTTAAAAACCGCCAGGAGCACGTTGAAAAAAATGATGAACCCCAAGAGGTCGCCGATGATACCTTCAACACCGCCATGAAATAGGGAGGACCTGAAGGGCGCCTGCCATTGGACAAGGCCAGCTCTGATGGGAATGCTGAGCAGCATGGCCGTAACAATGTTGGATAGGGGCCCCGCGGAAGAGACTATGGCCATCCCAGATCTCTCGCCGCCCCTCAGGAAGCGGGGGTTTACAGGCACTGGCTTTCCCCAACCGAACCCCACCATCAGGATCATGGCGCTGCCCATGGGGTCCAGGTGCGCGACGGGGTTCAATGAGAGGCGTCCGAGGCGTTTGGCGGTCAAATCCCCCAAAGCATAGGCTACCAGGGCATGGCTGAACTCGTGGACCGTTATGGCCACCAGCAGGGAAAGCCCCACGGCGACCAGCATAGGAGGTACCAGACGGAAGAAGTCTAGTGGATCGTTGAAGAGTAGGTCCAAGGCCCCCAGTAACACAGCCGTTATACCTTAGAAGTGGATTGTATTCATTATAGCATGGCGCTTCAGCTTCAGGGCTGCGGTGAGCGGCCCTCAAGCCCTGGCCGGGCCTTTGGAGCGTAGGCGAGAGCTACAGGCCGAATAGGCGTGCTATACTAGCTTACCTCGTCCGAAGGCAGCTTGAGCAGCAAGGGGCACAGCATGTCAGGAGAGAGCATCCTGGTAACGGGGGGAGCCGGATTCATCGGCTCCCACCTGGTGGACCGGCTGGTGGAACTGGGATACGACGTTACGATAGTCGACGATCTCAGCAGCGGCCAGAGGGAGCGTCTAAACCCCAAGGCGCGCTTCTACAACATCGACATCCGCTCGCCGGACCTGGAGCGGGCCCTGGAGGAGGTGCGTCCCAAGTGGGTATGCCACTTTGCCGCGCAAATCCAGGTGCTGGCCTCGCTGCGAGAGCCCCTCATGGATGCCGACGTGAACATCCGGGGCTCCCTTAACCTCCTGGAGGGCTGCCGGAGGTACGGCATCCATAAGCTCATCTTCGCCTCCAGTGGCGGGGCCGTTTACGGCGAACCCGACTACCTTCCCTGCGATGAAAGCCATCCCGTCAGGCCCCTCTCTCCCTACGGCGCTTCCAAATACGCCTTTGAGGTATACCTGGGGCTCTATAAACAGACCTACGGCCTTGATTACACCGTGCTCAGGTATGCCAACGTCTTCGGCCCCCGCCAGGACCCTTACGGAGAGGCGGGAGTGGTAGCCATCTTCGCCAAGGCCATGCTGGATGGTCGGGTCCCCGTTATCAACGGCGGCGGCGACCAGGAGAGGGACTTCCTTATGGTGGAAGATGCGGTGGAGTCAGTTACCCTGGCGCTGGAGAAGGGGGGAGGACAGGTGTACAACATCGGCAGCGGGACCGGGGCCTCGGTAAACCGCATCTTTTCACTGCTCAAAAGCATCTCAGGATATAGTGGTAGTGCTCAACATGGCCCCGCCAAGCCCGGCGAGGTGTTCAAGATTCACCTGGACGCCTCCCTGGCAGAGAAGGACCTGGGCTGGAGGCCCAGGGTCTCCCTGGAGGAGGGCCTGAGCCGGACGGTGGACTACTTTCGCTCCACCGTCTCTTAGGCGAGGTTTCCTGTAGAGGGCGACTACAGGTATAATGTATGTGACGATAGGAGGTTCGATAAGTGGACTCGGAATACAACATTATCATCATCGGGTCGGGGCCGGCGGGCGATACCGCCGCCCTCTATGCGGCGCGAGCCGAGTTGAAACCCCTGGTAATCGAGGGAGTTCCCGCCGGCGGACAGTTGATGATTACAACCGATGTGGAGAACTACCCTGGATTCGTCCAGGGCATTCAGGGGCCGGACCTGATGGCCATCTTCAAGGAGCAGGCTGGGCGGTTCGGCGCTCAGTACATCACAGGTGACGTGACCAGCGTGGACTTCTCCCAGAGGCCCTTCAAGATCACCGTAAACGACGAGGACGTCTACTACGCTCGTACCCTTATCATCGCCTCGGGAGCAACAGCCAAACTGCTGGGCCTGGAGTCGGAGTCGGCGTTAATGGGGCGAGGCGTTTCAGCCTGCGCCACCTGCGATGGCTTCTTCTTCAAAGGCCAGGAGGTGATCGTCGTAGGTGGCGGCGACACCGCCATGGAGGAGGCCCTCTTCCTTACCAGGCACGCCGCTAAAGTGTACGTGGTGCACCGCCGCGACCAGCTTAGGGCCTCCAAGATTATGCAGGAGCGCGCTTTCAATAACCCCAAGATAGAGTTCATATGGAACTCTGCGGTAGAGGATATCTTGGGCGTCGATGAGGGGAAGGTCACGGGCGTGAGACTGAGGAACGTGCAGACGGACGATGTAAGTGAAATGGCCATCGATGGGGTGTTCATGGCCATAGGCCACAGGCCCAACTCGGAGCTATTCGTGGGCCAGCTGGATATGAACGAGACCGGCTACCTACACACCCAAGACGGCACCAAGACCAACGTTAAAGGCGTTTTCGCCGCTGGTGACGTGCAGGACTGGGTCTACCGGCAGGCCGTTACTGCTGCGGGAACCGGGTGCATGGCCGCCATAGATGCGGAGCGTCTGCTGGCGGAGGAGGAGCCTCTGGTTGCTCAAGAGGCAAAGGCCTCCCAGAACGCATAAGGGCCTCTCAACAGGTACGAATAGGGACACGAAAAAGGGAGGGGCCACATGGCCCCTCCCTTTTCTATCCTTTAAGGAATGTGAAAGGCTGAAGCGATCCCGCTCAGGGGCTAGGAGGCTCCACATCCGCAGCTGCCGTTGCCGCAGGCACAGCCGCCGCCCATCTGAAAGTTGGGGTTGGTGAGAACGAAGCCGCTCCTCATCAAACCGTCGATATAGTCCAACTCTGCGCCTTCCACCATGGGAGCGCTGTCCATGTCCACCAGTATGCCCACGGGGTCCGTCTGTATGATGAGGTCCTCTTCTTTGGGGTCCTTCTCCAGAGTAAGCATATACTGGACGCCACCGTTTCCACCCGGCATAACGATCACTCGGAGGTAGGAGTTCTCCTCGTTCTCTGCTTTCATAATCTCCTGGAGCTTCTCCACCGCCAGGCTTGTGATATTCAGAGTTGGACTAGCAACCATACTTTCTCACCTCAGTAGCAATATCGCTTTTTATGCAACTTGTACGAAAAAGCCTTTTGGGATGGTATCACCCTCCCCATTAGCCTGTCAAGCAGCCGGCTTAGCCATTCCATAGGCGCAGGTGGATAACCGTCTAGACGGCGGTGCGACTACTGCACCCCTTTAGTGCCAAGTTAGGCCTGCGGGTTTACCCGTCGGCGTGAGAGGTCTCTTTCGCAGCCTCCGCGGCCTTCTCCTTGGCCTCCTTGGTGCCGGGCCAGCCGCTCTCAGAGACGTCGAAGGAGAAGCCTTCGGGGTCCAGGAACTTGGACTCAAAGTACTGGCCATGAAGAGCCAGGGAGGGTCGCTCCTCGACCTTCAATTCCCCTTCCTGAGAGCGGAGCCAATCCTTCATCTTGTCCAGGTCTTCTACCCAGAAACCGATGTGGTTGACACCTGGAGGGGGGGCGGCGTCTCCCTTGGCCAAGGTACCAATGACGGCCAGGCCGGTTTCCCCGTCCGTCAGGTAAATGGTATTGCCCGGAGGATTGCCTCCTCGGGATACCTCTTCTAGGCCTATCACCTCGGTGTAGAACCTTGCCAACCTCTCATGATCCGCGCTCATGATAGCTACGTGACGAATCTTAGCCATCTCGACTCCTTTGGGCTTAAGTTGCGATAATATTACATCAATCGGTCAAATGTTGCCACTCCCTCAATACCTTCAAGTCTAGTTGGTTGGACTTACTACCCCTTTTCAATTTAGAATGTGTCCCGACACTCGACCGCAAGGAGCATATAGAGAACCCACGCCCCTTTTAGGTTGCATCGAATATGGCCGTATGCCGGGCCAATAGAGGAGTGGAGAATTACGAACCATCGCCAGGGGTCGCCCCCGGTGCTCAGCCCTTAAAGGGCCAAATGGGCCTGTTTTGGCGCCTGGTGCCATCACTCAAATAACCTGCGGTTTTCTGCAACTACGTAAATCTGCTTATGACAACTAATCGTATAGTCAATAGGGGCAAGTATGCGCAGCCATCCTGCGAGGCGGGCTGGCTGCCATGAAGTACACAGAGCTAAAGGACGAGGAGGTCATGGCCCTTATTGCCGCTGGAATAAAGGATGCGTTGGAGTCTATGTACGATCGTCGCGGCAACCAGGTGTTCTCCCTTGCTATGCATTTACTGAGAGATAGGCCCTCCGCGGAAGAGGTAACACAGGACGTATTCGTCAAAGTATGGCGGCTGGGCTCCTCCTATGATAATGAGCGGGGAAGCGTCGCCGCCTGGCTTATGGGCATTACCCACAACCGTTGTATAGACGAGCTGAGGAAGCGTCGCAGTGAGCTGTCCAAAATCCAGCAGGGTATAGACCAAGAGGCCCAAATTCCCAGCGGCGCTCCAGACCCCCTGGATATGGCCGCTGCCAGCGAAGATAGAAAGCTAGTCCTCTGGGCCCTGGATTATCTGAGCCGAGAACAGAAAGAGGTTGTCAACCTGGCCTACTTCCATGGCTTAACTCATTCGGAGATCGCTAAGCATCTAGGGCAGCCCCTGGGCACCGTCAAGACCCGGATGAGGCTCGCCCTTCAGAAAATGCGCAAAACCATAGTTCAGAATCCGCGGGAGCCGCAGATCCATGAATCGTAATCATGTTGAGGAGCTTCTGGGGCCCTACTATCTAGGCGCGCTGGAACCTCCAGAGAGAAGGCGGGTGGAGGCACACCTGGCCCAGTGCGACGCGTGCCGCCAGATGGCTGTGGAATACGAGGAGGCAGCGGCCTCTCTGGGCGACGCTGTGCCGAGGCTGGAGGCTCCAAGTTACCTCAAAGAGGCCGTCCTCTCACGCATAGATGCCGAGGCCGCTGGTGAGGAAGACGTAACTTCCCTTCCCGGCCAGAGAGGACTCATGGACCGGCTTCCCCCCTATGCCGCTGCGGCAGCCGTTGCAGCCGTATTTCTGGTGAGTGCGCTGATTGGTGGTCTCTGGTTTAACCACAGTGTGAATCGGATTTCCGCCGAGAACGACAATCTGTTGACAATGCAGCATGACCTTACGAATGCATACGGTCGCCTCATTGATACGGTAAACCAGGACCGCTGGATAACATACATAGTGGCCAACATGGCGTCCAACCCGGAAGCCACGTTGATGACCCTGGAGGGCCCGCCGTCGGCTTCTCAGGCAGGTGGCTTATTCATGGTGGACCGCCAGCAGGGCCTCGCACTGATAACAGCCTTCGGGCTTGAACCCCTGCCCGACAATCAGGACTATCAGGTCTGGTTCGTCCGTAATGGAGAACGGACCCCCGGCTCCACCTTCACTGTGGACGAAGCGAACTGGGGCCTCGTTCGCATTGGGCCACCTCTACCCATCTCGGACTTCCAGAACGTGACCATCACCGTAGAGCCCGCCGGCGGCAGTACCAGGCCCACGGGACGAAGCATCCTTTGGGGCAGAAGTCCCTAGCCAGAAGCCAGTCACACCCTCCCTAGGGCTGCGATTTTCCGCAGTTGCGCCCTCTGACTAAATCCATCTGTGGTAAAGTTACGTACTGTCTACCGAGGCAACTCGTATTTTTAGGAGGCACGAGCTATGTTTCGTACGTTAATTGGTAGGACTCTGTTACTCTCATCCCTGTCGTTGCTGTTGGTGCTGACCTTCGGCGTCTTTGTGTCCCACGGGCAGGGTGCCCCAAGCGGCGGCGGGAACATTGTCGATGGGAATGCCCTAAGCGACCAGATCAAAGTAAATATGTCAGGCATTCCAAAGCTTAAGCCCGAATCCACCGAAGGACACGGATGGACGGCGTGAGGACAGCGGAAGGGGGTGGGTGAGGGAGCTACAGGGGAGATGGCCTGGGGTCTTGGGGTAGATGGGAGGCCGGCGGACGGTCTTCAGTCGCCGCACAGGGCCCCTAAGGCCCTATGCGGGAGTTGCGATGCGCGGGATGGCGAGAGGATACGCAGCAGGGGACTCTCGCGACCGGGGTGGCGCGAGATTGCGGGGACGTTGGGTCAGTTGCAGGCTGGCCGTCAGGCCGGGAACGGAATGGCTTGCAGCCGGGCCAAGGCGCGACTGAACTGGGTTTCCCAAGGCCAGCGCCGGGGGAGATGCAAAGTGAGGCGGCGCGCCGAGCGGGTGATCCGTCCCACCAGAGCGAAGACCCGCCGCCTGAGGGTCTTGGTGATCACGGTCCGCTCGCCCAGACCAATCCGCGCCGTCCAGCGGGCCAGGTTATGCGCCATCACCTGGACCGCCAGCCAGGCGCCGTTGGCGGCGAAGCGCGCCGACGGCATGTGGTTCAGCCCGACGCCGTACTTGAGGTCGCGTATGGCGTTCTCGACCTCGGCGTGGCGGCGATGATCGGCCTCCAGTTCCAGCGTCTCCCCATCGCGGTCGGTGATGAAGGCGTGATAGCTGTATCTGGCGAAGAGGGCGAGCTGGGAACCGGGCGTCGGCTTCACCCGCCGGACAATGAGCCGCACCGGCGCGGCGTCCGGCTTGGTCTGGAACGGGGTGTAAGTCGTCTCGGCGACATCGGCGGCACCGTCCATCCAGTAGGGAATGGGAGTCCAGTCCTCCTCTGGTATCGCCTCGATCAGGTCCCGCAGGCTGGCGCGCTGGCGGATGGTGATAGAGAAGCGGACATCCATTTCCCGGCAGGCGGCAACGACAGTGTGGGCGTAGAAGCCGCTGTCGGCCCGCACCGTGAGTTGTCCCCTGGCCCCGCCGTAGCGCACCCGCCCCACCGTCTCACGCAGGAAGTGGGCGGCGCCACGGGCGGTGTTGGCCCGGCCCTCGCGCAGCCGGGACATCAGCACTTCGCCGGTGCCGGCGGCAATGGCCAGCAGTGGGTGATAGCCGCGGGCGCCGGTATAGCCGTGGTGGCGCGCTCCCTCCTTGGCCAGTCCATAGGTCTCGCAGATGGTCGAGTCCAGGTCGATGGTCAGGGGCGAGTCGCCGGGTCCGGCCCCAGCGGCCCAGGCCCGGGCCAACAACTGGCGGCTCACGCGGTCGAGTTGACGGACATGCCCCCACCGGAAGCTGCGCAGGAAGGTCCCCAGGGTGGATGGCGCCTTGACCACGCAGCCTAGAACACCGACCGTCCCACCAGCGCGCAGCGCATCGGCGTCGTCGATGCAGTCGCCGCCTGCCAGCGCGGAAGCGACCAGCGTCAGCATCTTGTCCCCAGTGTTCGCCCGTCCCGGCGCTCCGCCGAGGTCAAGGTGATGGTCGACGAGTTCCCGCAGGCCCAGGTGCCGGGCTAGGGTGGCCGGCAGGAGCAGGCCGGCATTGGCCACCAGGCGATGGTCGTCAAAGAGGATGCGGATACGGTCGGGTTTGTTCTGTGGCAGCATCTATTGGGTGCTCCTTGTTTCCGGGCGGGTTTCTGTTCCAAAACCATTATCCCAGATTCAGAGGAGCACCCTCTGCCTTCTTCAAGGGCTGTCCCCAAGGACGTCCTTCGGTGGATTCGGGTTTAAGTCTAACCTCATGCCACTTGGAAACGGAAATATCCACGCCCACCGCAGCAACGGATGTCCCCGCAGACCTTTTGGGGTCAGCCTTGCTTCTCCTCCATCCCAGCGAAAGGTATCAAAGTGAGACATCCAATTTCCCCTTAACGAGAGTGGCTTCATTTTAACCACTCCCATACGAGTTGGGGAAATGTGCAATCCCCTTAGATGCAAGCCGGTACAACCCTTATGCTATAATATCCAGCACATCGCGAGTTCAGAGGTGAGGGTCTGAGGGTACAGGTAAGACTGTTCGCCGCCTACAGAGAATGGGCAGGGGTATCGCTGATGGAGATGGGGCTTCCTGAGGGGGCCACTGTAGCCGAGGCAGCCCGGGAGCTGCTGAGGTCTTTTCCTAGAATAGGCAACGACCCCGAGACCCTGGTGGTGGCGGTCAATCAGGAGTACGCTGCCCACGATCTCCCTCTCAGCGAAGGCGATGAGGTAGCCTTTATTCCGCCCGTCAGCGGAGGTTCCAATGATAACCATCACTGAGGCGCCCCTTAACCCCGAAGAGGTGATGCAGAAGGTCCTCCACGACACCAACGGGGGTGTGGTGACCTTTCTGGGCACCACTCGCCTCTACACCGATGACCGCAGGGTCGTGTATCTTGAGTACGAAGCCTACCAGCCCATGGCTGAAAAGATGATTAGGGAGATAGCCCAAGAGGTCAGGGAGCGCTGGGGCATCGAACATATGGCGGTGGCCCACCGGGTAGGTCGACTGGAGATAGGGGAGATTAGCCTGGTGGTGGCCGTGGCCTCGCCGCATCGTAAAGAGGCCTTCGAAGCCTGCCACTACGCTGTGGACCGCATAAAAGAGATCGCCCCCATCTGGAAGAAAGAGGTCTTCGAGGATGGGGAGGTCTGGGTGGGCTGCGGAGAGCACCACGACACTCCCGTGGCGGCGGACACGTCACTGGCCGATGTTGTTCGTGCCGGCCTTGGACGCCATCCTCATCCGTGAATCCCGGCCGGCAGACCCTCCACCTGGCGGAACTGCGGGACGAGTGCTTTAATCTGCTGTGGGCCCCATCCTGGCCTTTCCCCCAGAGGAGGGAAGGGATTCTCTCTCCCATGAGGGGGAGAGAGCTTAGAGAGGGGGCCTGGGATTAGCCTGGATACAACACCTGGCGACCCGCGTTGCACCAGTCGAGGACTGACCTGTGCTTTACTGGCGTAACACTCGGCAATGGGGAGCCCTAGGCTTCGCCCTCCTGGTAGGGCTCCTGGCCTTCCTTACCTACAACGCCGTCACCACGGACCGCATGCCCTGGGACCTAACAATAACCGAGTGGATCCAGGTGAAGAATCCGGAGCGGGCCGGCTTACTCTCCGACTTCATCTTCTGGATGGGCGTCCGTGGGGTGGCCGGCGCAGTGTTGGTCGTAGTGGTGGTCTGGCTATGGGCCACCGGCCGGCGGGCTGCCTTACCCTTCATCATCATCATCAGCGTCCTGGACTTGCTGAACATCCCCCTGCGAGATATCATCGACCGGCCACGGCCAACGCCGGACCTGGTGGGAGTGGTATACGGCTACGGCGGCGTCCAGGGCGACTCCTTCCCCAGCGGGCACTCCCTGCATGCCATACTCTTCTATGGATACCTCATATACCTCGTTAAAGGTATGCTGAAGCCGGGTCCCTTTCGCACTGCTCTCTGGGTTGCCATGGGGCTGTACATACCCATAGGCGGCGTCTGGCTCATCTTCGTTGGCCGCCACTGGTTCAGCGACGTAGTGGGCGGATACGTTTACGGGACCTTCTACCTGGTTCTGCTGATTGCTGCTTACAGGAAATACCTGGTGTGGTCCCAGGGCGTCCGTACGACCATCCTGGCTCGCCACCCCTCTTCTCTTCGAGGCCGGACATTCGCGTGGGTCATAAGGAGCATCACCTGATTGGTCTGAAGTGCCTTGTTCCCCCTTCTGTCCTTCTGATAATATTAAGCTTAGGTTTGGGAGGGATCGCATAGTGGTCTAGTGCGGCCGCCTGCTAAGCGGTTAGCTTGGGAAACCGGGCTCGAGGGTTCGAATCCCTCTCCCTCCGCCATATACCACCAAATCCCTATTGGCACCTAGCCACCCCATGCCTTAATATGACGTTGCCGGTGGTATTACCCCGGTGGTATACGGTGGTATAGGAGGTAAAGGAAATGGCAGGGCTGACGGCAAAAGAGATTCAAGGGATAACAGTACCCGGTCGATACCGTGACAGTGAAGGTCTCTACCTGGTGTTTACGCCAGCAGGGACTCGGCAATAGATTCAGAGAATTAGGGTCAATGGCAAGAGGCTGGACAAAGGACTGGGCGGCTGGCCTGGAGTGACCATCCTTCAGGCCAGAAAAGCAGCAGACGCCAACAGGGTAGGCTTGGCTAACGGGCGTGACCCCTGGGCCAAGAAAACCAAATCGGCCCCGGTGGTAACTGTTGCGGCTGACACCACCCCGACATTCGAGGAAGCTGCCCGCGAGGTTCACGCCCTGAACGCTCCAACATGGCGCAACGGGAAGCACAACACCTCATGGATTCAATCTCTTGAAAAGCACGTTTTCCCGATATTCGGCGACACCCCAATCGATGAGGTGGGCAGCAGGGACGTGCTGGGTATCCTGCTACCCATTTGGCACACAAAAGCGGAAACGGCACACCGGCTGAGGGGGAGGATACGCAAGGTATTTGATTGGGCGGTGTCTGCGGACTACATCGAAATCAACCCGGCCGGCGAGAAGATTAAAGGGGCGCTGCCCAAGCACAAGAGGTTGCAGGAACATCTAAAGGCACTCCCATATCAGGACGTGCCAGCGGCATACAAGACGATCTATTGGTCTGACGCCCAAAGGGAGACTATAGCGGCTTTCCTGTTCTTGGTCCTGACTGCTGGCCGTACCGCTGAGGTTAGGGCTGCAACGTGGGACCAAATCGATTGGGAAAATGAGGTGTGGACTATCCCCGGCGACAAGATGAAGAACGGGAAGGAACACCGGCAACCTCTATCCTATCAGGCAATGTTGATTCTTCAAGGTATGAAAATGCGGGGACAGCACCGGGCCTCTGACCTTATCTTTGCCCGGACCGATGGCGGTATGCAATCGGAAAACACCTTTATCAATCGGTGTCGGAAGGATGAGATTGCTTGCACCCCACACGGCATGAGATCGTCTTTCAGGGATTGGGCAGAGGAACAGGAAACCGTCAACGCCAGTCATAATGCCATTGAAATGTGCCTGGCGCACGACGTGGGTTCCTCTGTTGAGCGGGCCTACCGGCGCACTGACCTGCTAGACCAGAGGAGGGCACTGCTAGAGGCGTGGTCGGACTTCGTGGCAGGGTACGACCGCCCACCATTCTAGCTGGTCCGCCCCTTCTAAGGTTGCCCGCACAGCCACGTTAGGGGCCTTAGTGGTGTCCCTAACTACGTCTGAGGGTACCAGAGGGGGCGTGTGGTGGCTCCTGGGGCGTCCTGGCTAGCCCGCCTTACTGTCTGGGTAGCCGCCTCGAGCGTAATAGGCGGTGAAGTAATTAGTCACGTTATCCTTTTCAAGCCGTCGGTCGCCTCTTTCCCTGGCGGTCGGCGGTCGGGCCAAGACCTCACCCCTGGAGCAGAGTGTGCATTGCAGCTGGTCGCCGTGGAGCAGCATGCTCCCGCCACACCCGCGGGGGCAGGGGTACATATGCCTACAGCCCACCACTTCGGGCCAGCAGCTCCAGGTAGCCGCGCCCGATTTGCTGGAGACCCTGCACCACCAACGTCTCGCCATCTTCATCGGTGAAGGTGTCCCCAGCAGCCCAGGGGCCGGATTCAGCCCGCACGACATACCTGGTGTCGCGGATCGTGACAATGCCGCCCTGCACCACCTGGCTGAAGTCACGCCCGGAGAAGTCCCGCCGGCCGGCCCATATCTTGACCTCCGTCTCACTCGTGGGCGGCAGCGGGTTTCCCAGGGGGTTGAGCCCAGATGACGGACCCATGACGATACGGGTGATTTGCCGGTCCAGCCGTGGGGTGAATTCGCGTGTAGTCACGTCCTACTCCACCATGAGCCCGGCTATCTGCGTTGCCTCATCTACCGTCTTCCCGCCGTTCACGAGCGCCTGAAATGCACGCGCCCGACCTGCCAAGTCACTGGCCCTGAGCTCCACCCACGATAGGCTTATGCCAGGGTCGATCTTGGCCTGCAGCTCGGACTCCACCAGGTGGCCGAGAGGCGCTATCAGGGAGAACAGGGCCAACCGCCAAGCCTCACGCAGCGCCGCCGAGTCCGCGCCCATGAATAGCGCCTCATTGAGCCCCAGGGCTCCCAGGGCCTCAGACCGCGCCATCTTTGCCACTTCCACCATGCCCTGGCCTATAGATGGCCCAAAGTGCTTGACACCCCAATCACCCGCAGGCTGGCCTCCTGATTCCCAATTGTTCGCCATGCTCTCGACGAACAGCAGCGCCCCTTGAGCCGTCTTAGCGTCGGCCTTTAGCTGCTCTATAGTGTCGTCTTCGCCATCCTTCGGGGTAGCCAGGAAAGCCCCACGAGGAGTACCGCTTTCCTGGGTCAAGTAGGTGGTCGCCTCCGCTACCAAATCACCGATGGCTCGCGCCACTCCAAGAGGCGCATTCCCGCGCCAGGGTGTCTCAACGTCGCATCCATACCGGAAGTGCAGCACGCCATCCGCTCGAACCGGCCGCAGCGTCTTTAGCTCCCCAGGTCCAGCCAGGGAGACGTCGTACAACCAGCCGGAGGGCATAGGCCCGCCGTCGATGGAGTGGGTCTGAGCTGGCAGCAGGTGCAGCCCGTCGCTGGTGTCCAGAACGAAAACAACATCGCCGCGTCTAATCAGTCCGCGCCCGATCAGCTCCAAAACCTGGGGTGTCAGCGCCTGCGTGTACATGGGGTCGCCTACTACCTCGCAGGCCATGAACGCCCGCCCCACAAGGCCCGCCGCGCTCTCCAGTGCGCCCGTCTCGGAGATCAACGACACGTTCGCCGTCCGTCCCCTCACCTGCCGTATCAGGGCCGCTATGAGGGCATCGGTGTAGCTGGAATCTTGGTAGTTCTCGGTCGCTTTAGTCCAGGGTAGTTTCATCGCAATCTCCCCACCTTAAGGGTAAGTCGCCCCATATGAGGCGCAACTCGCCCCATTCCAGCACAACTCAAGTTGAGGCAACTTGTGCCTGTGCCGTACTCCCGCCCCGGTGCTTCCGGTAGGGCAGCAGCATCGCGCCCGCGCCACTGTTGCGGACCACGTTCGCATAGGCCATCTCGCGCCCACTGGTGGGCCGGTCGTAGAGATATCCCACGATGCTGATGGCTGCTCTGTTGTGGACCGGATCGGGAGCCAGCGGCGCGATCCGCGTAACCTCTGCACTCGCATAGGCCAGCAGGTCGGTGAGCTCCGCCAGGACGTCCGCCGAGTCCACGGCCCGGATGGACCGCGCAACGTCGCTTACACTCACACTTACAGCCATCCCAACACTCCCAGGCGGTTTACTTCCCGCTTGCCGTGGACCTCTACCGTGCTCCCCAGGAAAGCCGCCTCATCGACTAAGGCCGCCGCTACCAACGTCCCCCGGCTGATATGCCGTACACCGGCCCTGTAGGTCGCTACGATGCTATCCCGCGCCACTTCCATTGAGAGCCCCGTATAGGTGCCGTCCTTGACCATCGTAGCGGCATCCCTTCCCCTCTGGGTCGCTGGCAAGGGGAAGTCTACCCGCAGCGCATCGCCGTCTAGGTAGGGGGAAAATCGCTTGATTAGCTGTGTCCTATCATGGGACTCATTCAAAACGATTCCACGCTCTTTATTCCAGGTAAGACTCCCCACCTCATATACGTCTGGCCTATCCTTGGCCTGCTCACCGAAGGTGACCAGAACACCCCGAATGTGCCCTGGGGATTCCCGCGTTGTGTCCTCCGCGTACTGGATGGCAGCGTAGAAGAGCAGGTTATCCATTGGGCAGTCCACCATACCAGCGGTCGATGGCCTCTCCGCATTGCTGGGAAAGTACGCCATCAACGCTCAAACGTTGCACGACTACCTCACGGCCAGGGTCTAAAACGGTCTCGACCGCCCCAGGGCCTAGCAGCCCCCGCAGGTACTCTCTGCGCTGAGGTGAGCCGTCACTGTTCGTCGCTATGATCTCTATGTCCATCTCCCGCGCCCCCGTTATCATGGCCCGCCTCACGTACTCCGCAAGGGCCAGCAGGTGGGCATCAGCAGGGGCACGCTCCGGGTATCTACCATCATCCCGACGCCGTAGCAGGAGCATGGCGCTGTAGATGGCCTGATAATCGATGATCGCGCCCTGCCCCTGCACCTGGGCCAGCAGCTCGCGGGCAAGCCTGGATTTTCCGGCCCCGCTAGGCCCTGATACCAAGATGTTAGCCATCTTAGGCGTGCTGGGTCTGCTGTTTGTAGAAGCCGTCCGCCCTGATGATCTTGGTTGCGAATAGCATGATCGCCGTGATCTGGATTTGCCCCTTCTTGATAAGGGTTACCTCATCGGGAACCAGGGCCACATTCTCCCAAATCGGAGCCACCATATCGCGCCGCATCCCCAGGCGGATGATCGCGTTCTGCTTGTTGCCCGACACCGCAGGAACATGGGCAGGCACCTTGACGCCGCCCGTGTCCGCCATCAGCACGTTAAGCGCAGCGTCGGTAGCGTCGGAAGCGTTGCCGCTGGCCCTGTAGACCGTGGCCGCGTGTGCGTAGGTGCCGCTCCCCATGACAATCCGAATGTCGCTTGTCATGCTCGCGTACCGCCCGTCAACCCTCGAATAGGCGAAATCGGACTTGTAGAGCGGGAAGGTGGTTATCACGGACACGTTGTGGTTGGGCAAATTTGTTCCTTCGAGTAGCCCATTCGCACCGGCGATGATCTGCTTGTCGAGGCCATCTGCTAGGCCCTCGCTCAGGTTCTCGCGTAGGCTTTCGTCCATACCCGCGAACCTAGCGCGGTCCTCACGGCTGTAGAAGAAAGCAGCTTGAATCCTGGACGGGCTCAACACCTCGGCGCTAAAGGCCCCCGTGGTCTCGTCGGCGTCGGCGTTCTCGGCTGGCGTCCTCACGTCAAGCTGTTTGGAAAGCACACTGAAAACTGCCTGACCAACGCCTACGGTCGGCATATCCACGCCGAGGAAGGCCGCGCAACTCGCCGGAAACACGTACGGGACTGTCGGCTGTTGATTCTGCCCGACGTTGGTAGGTGCAGGCGTCACGGCGTAGGACTCAGGGGCCAGTTGCAGGATGTGAATCTCATTGTCGGCCAGCCCGTGCTCCTGCTGCAACTCCGCCATCGCGCCGCCCTGGACACCGGACCGCCCGTTGACCAAGGCGTACACCAGGTCGCCAACGCTGGCCTTCTGGTACAGCTCGGCCCGCTCCTTGGTCTCCTTGGTTCCCTTGGTGGTGGTCTCTACGGGCTCATCACCGGCCACCATGAAGGCCCTTATACGGGACTCGTTGGAACCGTACTCGGTCGCCAGTCCGTCGATCTCCGCCTTGCCTGCGTCCGTACCCTCCGCCGTGCCCAGCTCGGCAAGACGGCTGCGTATTACGGATTGCCTCAGCTCCAGCTTTTGCTTGTCAGTCATTGTCAGCCTCCAAGTGATTTATGCAAAGAGTCATTGTACCACATGTAGCGTGATCGGGCAATGTAGCCACTACATGGTGGACACGTCAATGACACGTCAACGCATTCTCCGCCCTATCGCGCAAGGTACTTTGCCCACGCCTCACGCTCAGGGTCCGGTAGCTGGCCCAGGTCGATTCGAGTCTTAGCGATATGGCAGTCCACACAGAGCGATTGGAGATTCGATTCGTCATGGATTTTGCCGCCCTGGAAGACCGGGAGGATGTGGTCAACCTGGGCCATCCCCAGGAGCTTGCCGCATACCTGGCACTCCCACGAATCGCGGGCCAGGATATGCCGCCTGAGCCTACGCCATCGTTTCGAGTGTAGGTCAGCCCGATTTCCCACGGTACACCCCTCCGCTCCTTGGGGCCTTGCTGCGACGCTGGTGAACCCCCGCGGCGAGGGTGAGAGCTGCTGCAACATCATCCCGACTGGTGTTATTGGAGCCCCTCTTTAAGAGCCTCACGTTGCCCGACTCGTCGTTCTTGACCGATGCGACGGACAGCGACGCCTCCAGCAACGGTGCACTCCCAGGGTCCACCGCCAGCGGGCCATCCTTGGCCATCTTCCTGAGCGCCCTGATATCCTCGGAACTTTCCGACCATCTCGTCATTCTTGCCTCAAGCGAAGCTAAGCCAGCGTCCGCCAGCTCGGAGGTTCTGAAACGGTCCGCCACAACTCCCGCAGCCGGTCCCCAGGTCTCCGTTATCAGGTCGGCCAGCATGGACGGCGGCTGCACTCGTAGACCGTCTGCAATGTGCAGCAGGCCAGCACTCACCAGGGATTCATAGGTGCCAGCGCTCACCCGGTCCCGCCGCTCCTGTTCCGGTATCCCAGGAATCCCAGGAGCCAGGGCAAGGGCCTCTGTACGCCCGTTGCGGTAAATTGCGACCGCAGCGGACCATGCCCGTCCAGCTCCAAGATCAATGGCCACAACCGGCTTACCCGCCCGTGGTGGTACTTCCCGCTCCGTCACCCTCTCCCAGTCATCCACAGTCAGGAGCATGGTGCTCTCGTCCCCACTCGGCACGTTCATTCTGTAGCTCAAGAATCTCGCCTTGAGCCGTGAGTCTCCCCGCGCCTCCTCACGTTCCAACTTCAACCGCCGGCGAAACTCAGGGGAGATCGTGGTCAGGGGATTCACCCGCTTGATCTCCCGCCACTCATCCCACTTGTCGGGGTCTCCCCGAAGGGCCTGGACGTAGGTCGAGCTGGTAGAACCGGTCTTGACCAGTTCATGCCACCATCCACTCATCGCAGGTGCCAGCGTCCCAATGAAGACCGCCCGCATAGGGCTCCCAGGCTTGCCCAGGGCCGTCACGATGGCGTCATTCATCAATCCTCCACCCACTACCTCCCAGGCTCCAGGTTCATCGGCCACCAGCAGCGGACACCCCACGATGCCGAAAGCGCCCTTCGCATTCGAGCTCATCACCCGCAGCACAGTATTAGTCGCCGAGTGCCTGATGCCGATGCGGTTAGAGGCGTCCACGAAGATATACCCGCCCCTCGGCTCCAGAGCAGCACGCACGAATCTATAGCAAAGACGTGCCTGCTCCAACGACGCAGCGCATAGGATGTACTCCGCGCCCGCTACGTGGAGTGAATCGCCAGGAGTAAGGCCCCGCTCCAGGAGGTGGGCAGCCAAAAAGCTCTTCCCGTTACCCCTCGGAACGGAGAGAGTCCCCACGTCGATACCCGGCGCGAGTGCACCTTTCACGAATCTTTTCTGAAATGGCCTCAGCTCCACCCTACCCTCCTATGCACGCAACAGTAAGCCCGTGCTGCTCCCCCTTGCTCTTCTTCTTCGGGACAGGGGTTCCCCGCGCTTCAATCTCACCTTGCAGACACCCTCCGCCACCCTAGCCACCCTACCTTGAGAGTCTCGCGCGCATATACGCGCGTAGCGCGCGAGGGAAACGCCATGCCCACCACCACGACTATCACACAACTTTTCCCGTGTAGAAAAAAACTCCTTTGAAATAGGGTGTCTAGAGTGGCGAGGGTGGCGGAATAGGCTATTTCGTAGCTAAAACAGCCGGACACCCTACAGTGTCCAGGGTGGCGGTAGGGTGGCCATTAGTCCGAACTCCCGACAAGATACCATCGGGTAGGCCCTTTAATGCCGCTATCCCACTTTCTCTTACTCTCATACCGATTCCCTCGTAGAACACGGCCTAGTCTCTTAGCATCATTCATGGACAGCGTTGAGCCATCATCACGCAGTATCCCGCAGCCGATGGCCATCTCCTCCAGGGTGAAGCCCTGAGGCTTACCCCCCAGGAACACCGTCACGCGGTCCTCCATGATAGTATCGACTGCCCGTGCCCCTGCTGCTGCTTTGGCTTGGATGCCCTTGAGCGATTCGGGCAACCGTGCTGACTCGCCTCTACGATAGAGCGCCAGCGCCTCCGCCCATAGCTGCTCACGACAGTCGTCAATGAAGGTACGGAGCATGGCCGGGTCGCCATCCTCCAAGGTCACGGGAACGAACCTTCTCACGTTGTCATCATCGGGTAGAGGGTCCGAGCGGTCGGCGGTGCCGACAAGGTTAGCCATCCTGGGCATTGGTTCGGGATTGTGGCGGTAGGCGAGCCTAACATTCCCATCGTCTGTACGAGAGAGAAACGTCTTGAGCGATTCCAGGTCAGCCCGACGTGCGCCCGCCATCTCTCCGATCTCCACGATTGAGCGGCCCCAAAGTGCCTCTACCCGCTCTTTCGCATCGGCGCCCAGGTCCAGACCGTCGCTAAAGAGCGTCTGCAGGTGTGGAGGTAGCAGGTGGCGCAAGAGCGTTGACTTGCCGATGCCTGGCGGGCCGATAATCACCAGCATTTCATCCAACTTGACGCCGGGCTCGTATGAGCGCTGGATAGTGCCTAGCAGGATGTAGACCGAGCCCCACTGTGCGAGCGTCCAGTTTTCGTCGTCCTCATCGTCCGGAGTGTCGGCGGTATCCTTTATGGTGAAGGTATCTTCCATCAGGTAGGCCAGCCGCTCCATGCCGTCCCACTTTGGCACGTCGTTCTCCAGCCACTCTACTAGTGGGTGAACCGGACTTTGTGCCGCCAAGAGGCTTACCGCGTCCTCTAGTTGGAGCGCCTTGAGCTTGAAGGTGCCAACTATGTCGTCAATTGGCCCGCTGTTGTTCCGCATCGGCAGCCCATGCCGTACCTCGGCTAGCGCGTTGCGTGCTGTTGCCGCCGATCTATCGGTCCACGGCTGCCATTCGCCCGCAGCCGTAAAGTGGTCACCGGATACGGTGATTGGCACGCGCCACTCAGTGCGATTAGCTAGGATGTTGTGGCGAACCTCGTAGCCCGCCACAAAGAGCGCATCATCGAACATGTGCGCGTGATGCTCCATGTCCAGGTCGAACGCAATAACTTCTAACTTGCCGGTCTGTTCGTCTTGTGTTACCATTTCGAGGAATACTCCCGTCCGGTATTCGGTTCCGAGTAACACCCTGGGTCTAGCGACAGCCCAGGGTGTTTTCTTTGGCCGTTACGCCTCTTCACTTCGGACCTCGGCTAGAAGGATGCAGATATCGCAGGGCTCGCTTGGCGAGTGGAAGCACAATAGGTTGATCTCGCCCGCGATACCCTGACGGATAAGCTCCATGTACCTCTCCTTTGCGCGCCCCTCTATGGGCCAGGGCTTGCGCATCACCCTTGCCAACGCCTGTTCACTCTGCACCAACTCTACGTCAGTCTCCTCCGTGGACGTAAGCACCTGTTCAAGGAGCGCCCCCGCCTCGTTGCCCAGGCTTCGGCGATTCTCCTGGGCGCTCAACGCGAGGCGTCGGTACATCTCCCTGGAGCACTCGACCAACACAACCCTTTTCTCTCCTATGTCTACCATCTCGTCTCCTCTCCTCTACTAATGACTTACTCATATCTTACCATCAACTGAGCAGGAATGCAAGGCCCAAGGGAAGTTGACAAACTCTAGTGCGTGTGCTAAGTAAGTAGGTTAACCACTAACAGGAGGGACGGAATGACAGGGACAGAGGAGCGAACGCTGCGGTACTACCTATTCGCAATGGGAGAAATATCGGAGATAGAAGGCATAGGGTTTACCCGCTGGCACAAGGCCACCCGCAACGGAACCGAGGAAGGGGAAGCCGCCTATGAGAACACCCTCTCCCATGCTCGAACTTGGCTCAGGGGCTATTTGCGAGGAATGAGAGACTTTGGAAGTGTACAGACCATCATCGACAAAGATGATCTAATAGACTACTCACGCTCAGGGATTAGAGGCTGAAAGATCCGCAGCTCGCGCACCAGCTCGGCGCAGGCAAGGGGCCGGTGGTATTATGGTTTTGCGGTGGCCATTTTCCACGTTTGCCAGATTGAAATACGGTTCCCTCTCCCTCCGCCACGGGCCTCTTCTACTGAGAAGGCGGGAATTGATGAAGACCTACTACACCTGGACCATCGGCTGCCAGATGAACAAGGCTGACACGGAGCGCCTGGAGAGCGGCCTTGAGCAGATTGGCCTCTCCTCTACGCCGTCCCCTAGGGATGCCGACGTCATCGTGGTGAATAGCTGTGTGGTGCGGCAGAGCGCCGAAGACAAGGTGGCGGCCATGCTGAGCACCCTCAAAGGGGTAAAGCGGCGGAACCCGGACGCGTTGATAGCCCTCATGGGGTGCATGGTGGGCCCAAATGCCGACTCCTTGAGGCGACGCTTCCCTCACGTGGACGCCTTCATGCGCCCCCAACAGTATGAGCCGCTGTTCGAGCTGCTGGGCCGTCGAATGGATGTGGACATCGAGGGGTGCATCGGCCAGCTTACGGCCTCCACGCCCGCGGTAACCACCTACGTACCGGTGATTCACGGCTGCGACAAGTTCTGCTCCTTCTGCATCATCCCATATCGGAGAGGCCGGCAGGTGAGCAGGCCCGTGGAGGAGGTAGTCCAGGAGGTCGAGCACCTGGCCGCTCGAGGGGTCAAAGAGGTCACGCTGCTGGGGCAGACGGTGGACGCCTATGGCTACGACCTGCCGGGCCAGCCGGGCCTGGCGGACCTGCTGAGGGCCGTCCACCAGGTGGAAGGGCTGAGTCGCATTCGCTTCCTCACCTCTCACCCCAACGACATGAGCGACCGCATCATAGAGGCCGTGGCCGATCTGGAGAAGGTGTGTGAGCACATCAACCTCCCCTTCCAGGCCGGTGACGACGCTATCCTGGATAGCATGCGAAGGGGCTACACCAGCGACCAGTACCGACGTCTGGTGGAGAGGATTCGCAAGCGCATGCCCAACGTCTCCATGAGCACCGACGTCATCGTCGGCTTCTGCGGTGAGACCGAGGCCCAGTTCCAGGGCACCGTCGATATGATTACGGACCTGCGCTTCGACAAGGTGCACCTGGCCGCCTACTCGACCCGTGAGGGGACCATCGCCGACCGCAAGATGGCGGATGATGTTCCGGACGAGGAGAAGAAGCGACGCCTCCAGGTGTTGGAGGAGCTTCAAGAGCGCATCGCCACGGAGATCAACGCACCTCTCCAGGGTCAGACCCTGGAGGTGCTGGTAGACGGACACAAGAACGGCAAGGGCGTTGGTCGCACCCGGTCTGACAAGCTGGTATTCTTTGAGAACGGCAGCACCAAACTCGGGGACCTGGTCGTAATCCGCATAGAGAAGACCAGCCCCTGGTCACTTCAGGGCAGCCTGGTGCCCTAGCCACAGGCCGTCCTTCCGTTATAGCGTGGGCCAGTAGCTCAGCTGGGAGAGCGCCTCAATGGCATTGAGGAGGTCGAGGGTTCGAGCCCCTCCTGGTCCACCAAAGACATATCCTTGTCATTCCAGACCTCAGCCGTGCTGCGGTTATGACACGAAAAATAACCGCTTTAGTGTGCTGAGTCAGCCTACATGCCCCACCAGTCTCCTGGATGATGAAGAAGCTCCCTACGGCCTTGAACTTTTTAGGCGTAGTAGTAAGAGCAACCCGCCCATGAATACGACGGCTACATCTAGGTCTAAACTCCCTGACGAAGCGGCTAAGCTGCAACCAGAGCCTCCGGTCGTCCCAGGAGTAGCCGTTGGGCTGGGCTGAGGAGTAGGCGCAGCCGGAGGAACGGCGCCAGAGGTCGGCGTGCTCGTCAACCCGGCCGTGGGGGTTAGGGTAGCCTGCGGCGTTGGACTAGACAAAGGCGAAGTGGTAGGCGTCGGTGTCGGTGGAGTTGACCCTGGTGAGTCGGAAAGGCCGATGGCCTCTGTGATGTCGACGACCACCGGCGGGAGCATCTGGGGTGAGTCAGAAACGCCGATGGCCTCCGTGATGTCGACGACCACCGGCGGGAGCATCTGGGGTGAGTCAGAAACGCCGATGGCCTCCGTGATGTTGACGATCACCGGCGGGAGCAACTGGGGTGAGTCGGAAACGCCGATGGCCTCCGTAACGTTGACGACCACCGGCGGGAGCAACTGGGGTGAGTCGGAAACGCCGATGGCCTCCGTAACGTTGACGATCACCGGCGGGAGCAACTGGGGTGAGTCGGAAACGCCGATGGCCTCCGTAACATTGACGACCACCGGTGGCAGCAACTGGGGTGAGTCGGAAACGCCGATGGCCTCCGTGATGTTGACGACCACCGGCGGGAGCAACTGGGGTGAGTCGGAAACACCGATGGTCTCCGTGATGTTGACGACCACCGGTGCGTGATTGAGCGCCGTTACGACTGAGGGAACCCCCATTCCGGTGGGCTGGAGACCCCCAAGAATAAAAACTGCTGCTGCTAACCCAACTGCTATGGACCCGTTTCTCATGACGTACTTGGAACTTCTTAGGAGACTCTCCTGGGCTCAGTGAGCCCCTCCGAGTCAAGAGGAGCCTAAGGCTTAGGGAAGCGTTCCGCCAGTAGAAGTTTTCAGACGACTGGTACAACACCGAGTCTCTTACCGTGCTCTGCAGTAGTGCTCCCACCCTCGTCGCGGCGCACTCCTGCTACTTCCTCCTTAGCGAGGCGGCTCCTGGGCCTGGCAAGGAGAAGTAAGGTGGACCCCATTATTAAGACAGCATGAGGGCTAAATTAAGAGAGTCTCCCACCCCTGCGCTAGGTTTCACCAAGCCCGATGGCAGCCCTGCTTCTTCAGCTGCTGCTCCCCTTTCTTCCTGGCCATGTTGGTACACCTCTGCTGGGGTCCGGTAGCCCAAAGCCTGGTGAGGCCTCTGCCGGTTGTAGAACTCCAGGTAGGCATTGATCCCAGTTCGGGCCTCGGCGACGGTCTGGTAAGCTTTCAGATACACCTCCTCGTACTTGATGCTCCGCCACAGCCGCTCCACGAAGATGTTGTCCAGGTACCTACCCTTACCATCCATGCTGACCTGGACCCTCTGCTCCTGCAACGTCTGGGTAAAGGCCTCACTGGTGAACTGACTCCCTTGGTCGGTGTTGAATATCTCCGGTCGTCCCTTACCCAGGGCTTCCTCCAACGCCGCCACGCAGAAGCTGGTGTCCATGGTGTTGGAGAGCTTCCAGGCCAGCACGTGCCGGCTGTGCCAGTCCATGATGGCCACCAGGTACAGGAAGCCCTTCGCCATGGGGATGTAGGTGATGTCCGCGGCCCAGACCTGGTCGACCCGATTAACCTCCACTCCCTTCAGCAGATAGGGAAAGATCCGGTGTCCCGGCGCTGGTTTGCTGGTGTTGGGACGCCGGTAGATCGCTTCCAGACCCATCAACCGCATCAGCCTTCGAACCCTTTTTCGGCTCACCAGATAGCCCTGTTGCAGCAGCCAGGCCTTCATCTTCCTGGAGCCGTAGAAGGGGGTCTTCAAATACTGACGGTCCATCAGGGCCATCAACTCCAGGTCTTCTGCCCTGGTCGGTACCGGCCGGTAGTACACCGAGGCCCGGCTGACGTCCAGCAGGATACATTGACGCACCAAAGACAGCTGCTGGTGGTCTCGGTCTATCATGGCTCGCCGTATGCTGCGACTCATAGACCGGACCTTTCCGACAAAAAATCGCGTTCCACCTTCAGCTGGCCGATGTGCCGGTAGAGGTGGTTAATCTGAGCTTCCTTGGCTTTCTCCTGGGATTTCTGATTGGTGGCAAATAGCTCCGGGGCTCCTTCCACCAGGGCCCTTTTCCAGGCGTGAATCTGACTGGGATGGACCTCAAATCGGCTGGCCAGCTGGGCGATGGTCTCTTCCCCCGCAAGGGCGGCCAGGGCCACCTTGGCCTTGAACGCCGGACTGTGCTTATTCCTCGTCTGCTTCATGTCCTGCTCCTCCACGTCGGTTAGTTGCCGGTTATTTTAGGAGCTGGACTCTCTCTTAGCCAGTTGTCTAGTTTTTGGGTACCACCTCAAAGACCGTCGCTCCGTTGGTTGACTCTCCCCTAGGAGAAGCTTATGACCACAGTCACCGAGATCTGCTGTCCGGTGAGCACCGCGATGGGCGTCCCGAGAGTAGTCGTAGTTAACTGGCTGGTATTATTGACGCCCGTGGTGGTCTTACAAGTAGCCGGCGTAGTGGTATTCGAGCAGCCTGCGATGCGAGTCTCAACATTTTCGACAGAGCCATCTGCCCCAGCAGTAGCAGTGCCACTAAGAACCAGCTTGCCTTGGTTTGGGCCTGAAGGAGGAATTGTTATCGTCAAGTTGCGGAATATGTACGGCGCCGTGGAAGCAGGATCCGTGCTTTCGACCAAATAGCACGCAAATCGTTGCCCGCCGGCCTGTAGGCATGGACGATTCCCAATAGAGGCAGCGCTGATAAAAACCGCCCATGCGCCGGGCGTAGAAATACGACTGAGAAAGCCGTTCAATATCTGGTTACCGGGGGGCGCCAGCGCATTATCAAATTCACGGCGATCCACCAGGCTCCCATCGTAGTCCCTTACTTCAATGACCCAGTGACCGTGCACCTGAATGCCCTCAGAGGGCCCCCCCGCCAATTCGGAGCCAGCATAGCTGACTACAGCAAGTGGCTCAGAGGCATCAGGTGCTTGCCCATAGGCCTCTCCCACCTCAGATCCCTTGGAACCATTTGAGCCAGGCAAGAAGATGAAGGCCAGCGTGAGCGCGAATACCGCTACCACCGATAGGCCTGTCACCAGTTGGTAGCTCCTCCTCCTGGCAAAAGCTAGGCGTAGCTCTACTACACTATGCTCTTCACGGCAATCCTAGACTAATTAACCAAGCCACAACTCGCCGACCCATGCCACGCAAAGTATCAGGGGGCCACTTTCCCAATATACGATTTGGTAAGGTACACCCCCCTTTAGAGGATTAACATACTGAGGTGGTACCCAAAAACTAGACAACTGGCTAAGAGAGAGTCCAGCTCCTAAAATAACCGGCAACTAACCGACGTGGAGGAGCAGGACATGAAGCAGACGAGGAATAAGCACAGTCCGGCGTTCAAGGCCAAGGTGGCCCTGGCCGCCCTTGCGGGGGAAGAGACCATCGCCCAGCTGGCCAGCCGATTTGAGGTCCATCCCAGTCAGATTCACGCCTGGAAAAGGGCCCTGGTGGAAGGAGCCCCGGAGCTATTTGCCACCAATCAGAAATCCCAGGAGAAAGCCAAGGAAGCTCAGATTAACCACCTCTACCGGCACATCGGCCAGCTGAAGGTGGAACGCGATTTTTTGTCGGAAAGGTCCGGTCTATGAGTCGCAGCATACGGCGAGCCATGATAGACCGAGACCACCAGCAGCTGTCTTTGGTGCGTCAATGTATCCTGCTGGACGTCAGCCGGGCCTCGGTGTACTACCGGCCGGTACCGACCAGGGCAGAAGACCTGGAGTTGATGGCCCTGATGGACCGTCAGTATTTGAAGACCCCCTTCTACGGCTCCAGGAAGATGAAGGCCTGGCTGCTGCAACAGGGCTATCTGGTGAGCCGAAAAAGGGTTCGAAGGCTGATGCGGTTGATGGGTCTGGAAGCGATCTACCGGCGTCCCAACACCAGCAAACCAGCGCCGGGACACCGGATCTTTCCCTATCTGCTGAAGGGAGTGGAGGTTAATCGGGTCGACCAGGTCTGGGCCGCGGACATCACCTACATCCCCATGGCGAAGGGCTTCCTGTACCTGGTGGCCATCATGGACTGGCACAGCCGGCACGTGCTGGCCTGGAAGCTCTCCAACACCATGGACACCAGCTTCTGCGTGGCGGCGTTGGAGGAAGCCCTGGGTAAGGGACGACCGGAGATATTCAACACCGACCAAGGGAGTCAGTTCACCAGTGAGGCCTTTACCCAGACGTTGCAGGAGCAGAGGGTCCAGGTCAGCATGGATGGTAAGGGTAGGTACCTGGACAACATCTTCGTGGAGCGGCTGTGGCGGAGCATCAAGTACGAGGAGGTGTATCTGAAAGCTTACCAGACCGTCGCCGAGGCCCGAACTGGGATCAATGCCTACCTGGAGTTCTACAACCGGCAGAGGCCTCACCAGGCTTTGGGCTACCGGACCCCAGCAGAGGTGTACCAACATGGCCAGGAAGAAAGGGGAGCAGCAGCTGAAGAAGCAGGGCTGCCATCGGGCTTGGTGAAACCTAGCGCAGGGGTGGGAGACTCTCTTAATTTAGCCCTCGTGCTGTCTTAATAATGGGGTCCACCTTACAAATCTTCTATGCCACGGAAGAAAGCTGCCGGGGTGTCCCAGAAGAAGCGCCTCTTGGTCTCTTCACCCAACTCCCCCCATATGGGCCAATTCATGACCATCTCTAGGGTGTCTGGGAAGTGCCGCAGGACCCCGGGTGGGGGTAGTCTGATTGATGGGCCAGACAGTTGTTCCCCAGTAGGTCGAAGCAGGCCTTGGTCATCTCAGGGCCTTCCACTGGCTCTGCAGGGCAGAGCAACCGGCCCATATGGGCGTACTCAATAGGCTTGTATTTAAGATGGGGAACAACGCCCGAGACGTAGTTAATATTCTCCTCCAGCCTGATCAGGAAGTGCGGAACCCATCCATGGCCCACCTCGGCTAGGCCCGCCCTCATGTTGGGGTACCTGTCGAAAACCCCCGAGCATATCAGGTATGCAAAGAAACGGGAGGCCAGCCAGTGGGGGGCCACCGTCCTTGCAATAGCGGCGTTGTCCCACATGTCCCGGTACCCGGGCCAGTAGGGAGGGCCGCTGAAGAAGGCGTGCATTACCACGGGCACGCCCACATCGTTTATGGCGGCCCACATGGGCTCCAGGTCTGGATGGTCCAGGGGCATATCCTGGGGGAGGATGGGCCAGACGGCGGAGAGCCAGGGCTCGTTGGCAACGGCCTTCAGCTCCGCGAGAGACCACTCAAGGTCACCCCCGTGCAGTATGGCCAGACCCTTAAGTCTCTTGGGGTTTGCGGAGCAGTACTCCCTCATGTAGTTGTGATAGCCCCTCCAGATACCCTCCGCGAGGGTTGGATCATCCAGGCAGACCGGGTATTGGAAATATGGAGCCGGATACAGGATGTCTACGTCCCTCCCTTCCGTGTCCATATCCTGAAGCCGCCCTACGGCGTTCTCCTCAGAGACGCCAGGCTTAGGGTCCAGCCTATTGTGGCCGGTGGCCCTAACGGTCCTCCCCTGTTGGGGCTGCCGATGTGGAAGAGGGCTGGTTTGGCCCTGGGGCCCAGGATCAGGCAGATCGGTAACGGGCCTTTCGCCCACCTTTCTCGGGTAACCGACCACCCCTATGGCTAGTGTGGTGGCGATTTCACCATCCCTCTCGGTCGTCCTTCGGTAGATTTCCAGCTCCTTCATCCTCGGGCGGAAGCTGGGATCCAAATACCTCTCCAAGACCTCGAGATCGGGGTTTACATGGGTGTCCGCGTCTATAGCGCGGTAACCGTTCTTCATTATCCCCCCACATCTATGATTTTGCTCCCGTGTATCATACCGGGATAGGCTTGTCAACGCGTTAAATCCGCGGGGTCTCCTGTGTAGATCCCCAAGGTGCACAACACCAGGCGTCAGCGGAAGCGAGACCGGTGTATGAGGGGCAAGGAAGTGTTCCTGGCAATGGACAAGAGGCGCGTTATGATGTCCCAAAAGGCAATCGGATACGACTGTTAGTCATGCTACACAGGCACGGACTCGACTATATCAGCGCGCAGGCTTCGGACCTGGCGATTGGTTGCGGCCACCATTGCAAAGAGGATTACCGCTGAACCCCCTAGAATCACTGCAAAGGGGGTGTTCACTAGAGTTGCTAAAGCGCCGGCTTGAAGGCTACCCAGGGGGGCCAGACTCCAGGTGATGGACTGCAGCCCCATAACGCGTCCCCGATACTCATCAGGGACCAGAAGGTTGAGGGTTGTTCCAACCGACACCTGGTACATGGAGGTGAAAAACCCACCCAAGAGCACTAGGAATAGCCCTAGGAAGAACAGGCCGAACACAGCGCTGGTGGCGGCGAAGGTGATAACCGTGGAGCCAAAGAGAAAGGCGCCACCTATTAGTATCCAGCTTCGGTTAAGGGACGACCCAAAAGAGGCGACGGTTAGGACACCTGCCAGGCCACCTATGCCGCTAGCGGACATGAGCAGCCCGTATCCCTTGACATCCACCTTAAAGTACTCCTCGGCGAAGACGGGCATCAGCCACATGTAGGAGAGGCCGAAGAATCCGTTGAAGAGGACCATCCCTAGCAGAAGCATGAAGATGGGATGGCGTTTGACCCAGAGCAGACCCTCGCCGATGTCGTGGAGTACGGTGGCTCCCCTTGCTCGTTCTGCAGGGCGCATCCTGATGAACCCCATAGCCAGGCTCATGGCCAGGAAGCCAAAGAAGCTGAAGTAGAAGCTTACCCCAGCCCCCACCTCATCGTCTCCCGATATGCTACCCGCCGTAGCGATGATGAAACCCGCTATGGCCGGGGCGATAATGCGAGTGCCACTCCAAACGGTGGAATTAAGGGGGACGGCGTACTGGTACTCGTGGCGTTCAATGAGACGAGGCCAGACGGCTCGCCTTGCCGGCTGGTCAAAGGATTCTGCGGCGCCTATCAAGACGGCGATGGCTATGATATGCCATATCTCGACAGACCCTGTAACTACCAGGGTGGCCAGTATACCCATCAGCAGTGCCATGGCACTCTGGGCGAGTATGATGATATATCTGGGGTTCAGCCGGTCGGCCAGGGCCCCAGCGAAAAGGCTCAGGGCTATGGTGGGTATAGCCTGAAACCCGCCCACCAGGCCAAGGGTCAGGGGAGAGCCGGTGATTTCGTACACCAGCCACGCCTGGGTGGCGATCAACATCTGGTGCCCGGTAACGGAGGTTAACAGTCCGATGTAATATGTACGATAGTTCGGGTTGTGGAGGACCGTCAGAAACTGAAATCGCCTGGCCAGTACACCCTGCGTTGAAGCCATCCTCTTCTTTCAATAGCCGCTATGGTCTAACTAATCGACGATAACCGCACAACGGGCGATATTGTAGCACTCATTATAGGTGGGATAAAGGAAGGCGGTAACCGGTTAGCCTGCAATTCAGCTTGCCATGAAGACCAGCGACTTCGACTACTCACTGCCGCAGGAGCTCATTGCCCAGACCCCCGCCGAGCCCAGAGATAGCTCCCGGCTCATGGTGGTCTCTCGGAGCGACGGCTCCATAGCACACCGCAGCTTTCATCACCTGCCTGAGTATCTAAAGGCAGGGGACCTGCTGGTCTTCAACGATAGCCGGGTGATCCCCGCCAGGCTGTACGGTCGGAAAAAGGGAAGCGGCGGCAGGGTAGAGATTCTCCTGCTGAGCCGTACCGAGGCTGGACTATGGCGGTGCCTGGTCAGGCCGGGGCGCCGCATGGGCCCGGGCGTCGCCTTTGAGGTAGATGGGGCTGAAAACCACATAGAGGGCACGGTGGCGGCCGTCTCAGGGGACGGCTCCAGGCTGGTCAGCTTCTCCCAAGAGGATGGCCTGTTTCAGGCGGGGGTGGTGCCGCTGCCGCCCTACATCCACACTCCCCTGGAGGACCCGGAGCGATACCAGACCGTGTACTCGTGTCTTGAAGGAAGCGTGGCCGCGCCGACGGCCGGCCTTCACTTCACTCGCGAGCTTCTAGGGAAGCTCCAGGAGATGGGAGTTGAATTTGCCTTCGTGACACTTCACATAGGCTGGGATACCTTCAAGCCGGTGAAGGAGGAGGACCCCAGGGAGCACACCATTCACACGGAGTACTGGGAGCTCAACGAGGAAGCGGCGTCCAAAATCAACACCGCCAAAAAGGAGGGACGACGTATCGTCGCCGTGGGTACTACGTCGGTCCGGCTGCTGGAGCAGGCTGCCGCACTAAGGCTGCCGGGCGAGGCGGAGCTACGACCCTTCACCGGATGGGCCGACCTCTTTATCATGCCGGGCTACCGCTTCCAGTTGGTGGACGCAATGTTGACCAACTTCCACCTGCCGCGCTCCACCCTGCTTATGCTGGTCTCGGCCTTCGCTAGCCGGGACCTGGTCTTCCTGGCCTACCAGGAGGCCATCCAGCAGCGCTACCGCTTCTACAGCTTCGGGGATTGTATGCTAGTTCTCTGAGTCCCAATTGTTGGGCACAGATTTGCGGTGTATACTTTCGCTTAGCTCAACCTGGACAGGTGACTAAGATGATTGCATCGACAGAGCGGCGGAGGTAGGCAATGGGCGAGAAGTACGAGACTACAATCAGCCCCGGCTATATCGAACTTCGGTCCATTTACGTGGGTGCGGCAGCCCTCAAGGACGAGCACCTGACGCCTGGCAATGTAGTGGTTCTCCTGGAGAATGATGACGAGTTCTCCGTTGAGGGCACGCTGAATCGGCGGGGCTATCTCTCCGGAATGGCCAAGCTCTATCGGATGTTGGGACTCCAAGATGGCTCCAAGCTCGAGTTCTCCGTAGGGGACGAAGGGAATATCATCATCCACTCCCCCAAGGAACTGGAGCCTGGTGGGGAACCGGCTATCCCGCCGCCCCTGCCTGCCGAAGCCCATACAGTCTTCTTGGCCAAACAGTTCAAACACATCCACATCGAGCCGTTTCGGCCGGAGAATCTAAACAATTGGGAGCCAGAGACGGAGACCGACGTCTACCTGGCGTTCGGTGTTCTTCAAGAGTTCACAGACTTTCAGTATTGCTGTGGTGTCAGCGAGGCTCTACTCAAGAGCCTTGGAGCCAACTATGGCAAGGCTTCGAAGCCTGATGCGATCCTTATCGATCGCACCAATGATCAGTACCTAATGGCCGAGTGGAAGAAATACTCCTCTGACTTCAAGACAAACCATAAACCAGAGGATGTAGACGTTCTCGTTTGCTGGCACGACAATGAGGTGGATCGCAAGAAGCTGCCGCCTCGCACGCTTGCTCTTCGTACCGTTGCCAAGAAGGCGGCCGAAATTGCGCTGGCCAAAGAGTAACCCCGCCCAGTTACACCCTTACATGGCCGTCCTGGCCAGGATTCCCATGACTGCCAGCGACGCAGCCACCACGGTCCAGTTGTCGTCCCTCACGCCCAGAACCCTTGGGCTGAACCGCTCGGCTGCCGTTGCGAAGATCGCGCCAAGAGCACCGATCCAATAGGGTTGGAAGAGCACTCCTATGGCAAGGCAGGACGCGAGCATGGCAGTCGATGGTACGGTGTTGACGCCCTTACCGCACCGGAGAGAGAAGTCCCTGGCAAGCCCGGCGGCGCTGTCTCCCCAAGCCATGAAGGCTATTGGTACGAAGGCGAGCCACCTGTCGCCGAGGAGGACCCATCCCACGGCGAGGCTGAACGTCCCCGCCAAGGGGTAGGTTACCTCAGCCCAGATCTGGGTCGGTAGGCTACCCCTGACACCACGGAGCCCTCTCCGAAATCCCAGTCGAAGACCGAGGATGAAGAGGGTCATGACGCCTGACAGCGCGACAGCTGTCCAGGGGTCAAGCCACAGCACCGCAACGAGGAAGGCGAAACCACCGAGGACTCCAGGGACTCTGCGGGACAGAGAAGCGTCCACTCCCTTGTCGAACAGGAAGTTGGAGGCGAGTAGCCCCGCGGTGGCGAGCGTCACAACCCCGCTCGCGGCGTATGCCTGGCTCAACATTGGCAGCCTCCTTCTAGCCGTAGCTTACTGTCCACTCCTTCACCACTCCGCATCGCAGGCAGCGGTGCGCCTCCTTATTACCTTGCCACCAAGACGTCTCGACTTCCCAGGAATCGCTCCACAAGTGCTCGATCCTGTCGCCGCTGGCGGCCTCGCACCGGGTGCAGAGCTGGGCTTGTTCGCACCTCCCGTCGCTGACGTACCGCCATTCGCGCTGGTGCTTGGTCCGTACATGGACAGATCCGCACCTCCCGCATTCCCGCCATTCGGGGCAGTTGCCTTCCGCCACGTATGCCCACTGTCCCTGGTGTACCCCCAAGCGGCACACGACCGACATCAACCAGGGCGTTGGCGTCCTCTGCCGGCCCCTCCGGGTCACAAGCTGGGACTCGGCGATCCGCGTGCTGTTGGTGTGTAGTTGGGTCATCGGTCTTTCCCTCCTTCATTTGCTTTTCCCTGTGGGTGGTCGCAGTCGGGCGTCCTCCTGAGTCCTTTGTTGCCTGTTACGCCATCGCTCCGGGCTCCCAGTCGATAGCGCTGTTGGGCGGGTACGTGTCGGGCAGATAGTAAACCCTGATCGGGGAGCCCTCCTTAAGATTCCCCAGACTGCCCACCGTCTTCTCACCGGAGTGGGTCCCGCCGTTCGCATCGAATCTGTACGTCACGTAGTGGGTGTAGACAGTCTCCTCGGTCCCAGTCTCCTGGTCTCTGACCACCTTTGAGCTAGTGCGGGTCTTAACTACGGAACCAATAGTCTGCAACCCCTGGCTCCTTATCTTGGCATCGGGATCCGTGAGCCAGTAGAGCTGCCTCAGTGCCTTGAATGGGAAGAGCAAGAGAATCTGTAGCACGCTCAGGATTCGACGGGTCAGCACGCCGCTACGACTCTCTCCAGCCGATACGGCCTGCGCAGCCGCTCCCGTATCGTCTCGCCCGCCGTTCAGTTCCAGGATGCTCCAAGGCGCTTTCTCAAGGGCGGCGAGGTCATAGGAGGGCGCCTGAGGCGCCGTCGCTGCCTCGTTGCGATTGGACCGTGTGTTCTGCGTTGCACTGAGCAACTGCTCCTCTGTCATTGGGATTCCCTCTCGAGCTAGGGCGTCCAGTGCGCTTTGGTTCGAGCTCATGTTTCTCCTTTCTCCTGCAAAGGCCCCGATACTCTAGTCCGCTCCCGGGCACGATCTCGCTTTACATCGGCATCACCTCCCTTCTACTGAGCCCCATATACCGCCGCCATTGCGCCATCGCCACCGGCGTCGGCGGGGCCGTCAGTCTCAGGCGCCGGCGACGACCATGCCTTGTGGGCCGACCACGATGGCCCACACGCTGGTGAGACCGACGAGGACCGCGAGAATCAGCTCAACGGCGATGGTTGGCCCGATGAACAGGCGTCCCAACCCCAAGGCGGTCGTCGCGACACCGAGTGCCAGCAGGGACCAAGCCGCCGTATTCGGATAGACATCGGTTCGGGTCCACGCGATGCCGACCAGTATCAGGGCCGACCAGAGCGCGACGACGGACATGTCGTAGGTCATCTGAGAAGCAAGTAAGAGGCCTACAGCGACCGGCACTTCAGCCGATCGGCCCGCAGCCTCGACGGCGGCGAGTGAGAGACCTTCAGCGACGGTCAAAGCGGAGATCCCGATTGCGAGCACGCAGAAGCCCAGCCGTGCCCAGGCGGCGCCTGCCCCCACGCGGATAAAGTGGTGGATGTTGGAAAACCCCACAACGAGCGCCCAACCGCCGGCGGCCATCCCCAACGCTCCGAGTTCGGCCAGAGTTTCGTTGGTCGACAAGGCCTCAAGGCTGGACGACAGGCTCTCTGGGTCCCCGGCCCGCGGTAGGATGGCGTTGGCGACGAAGGTGAGAAGACCGCCGACGAGCATTCCGGCAGAGGTAAGACGCTGAAGGATTTCTTGCTCGGACATCGAGGGTCTCGCCCCTGAGGTCTGACTCGGCAACTGTGCTCTTATGAAGCTGAGGGCACTTGCCTTAAGCCTCACAGGTGTCACCTCCTTTCCTTGATGGGTGCCAATGAAAAGGGCGACGGTCTGTTTCCGTCGCCCTCTCAAACCCTGTTTCGGCCGGGTCGCCGCCGTCTATGTGGTTGTGCTGTGTGCCATCTGTTCCGCCGTCAGCCTCCGCCACTCGTGATGGATGATGGGCCTGGGGAGTTTCGCCCCGGCGTATCCTGTGACGTAGGTGGCGCCTGACCGGTCCCACCCCTGGCCGGGTGGTGGTGCGTGGCCGTTAGCCCGGCCGCCCAGGTGCCAGGTCCGCATCCTACTCGGCACCTTCAGGGCGCCGGTCTCGGAGGAGACCTTGTAGTCCAAGGGCCTCAGCCACCCAGGCAGAGGCGTCTCGTAGTCCACCTTCCCGAGAGCGCCGCTCTCGGCGGAACCCTGGTAGTCCGGGGAGACCCAGGGCGTAGCCCTTTTCATCAGGTACTGCCGCTGCCGCTCAGCTCGCCGCTCTCGCCGGGTCATGGGCCTCATCTGCCCTCCCTCTGCATGCTCTGGCTGTCGAGTACCCTTGACATTTGCTAGTATCATGCGCTACTCTTTCTGAGACGCACAAGTATTTATGGCGGAACTTTAGCACCACTATTGTGAACACGTAGCAGAAACAGTTGCAAAAGCCGGTGCATCTGCTACGTACCTTACGAAAGGTGTAGAAAGAGATGCAGAAAACAGTTACGTCGGTCTTCAGCCCGGAGGTTCCTCCAGATCTTGAGCACGTGAATCTGATCCGCGAAGAGGCTTTTGATTGGCTTGACACTCACTACCCGGGGGTCCTTTCCTTCACAACGGGCCACGTGCTAGATATGGCAGGGGAGCATGGGCGGCGCTGGTTAATCGCCCGGCTTCGAGCAAGAGGCATCGGGAACGAAGAGGAGTTCGGCTTGGCGGCCACAGCCGACGCACTAACCGTGATGTTCCTGAGATCCAGGGGGATGAAGTTCCGTGAGGCCGTAGATGCCGTGGTCGGAGTGGAGAGACCGCCAAGGAGCGCGGAGCCCAGATACGGCGGAGTATGGAACCGACTGGTAATGGCCGCATTGGACCGCCTGCGAAGACGCGTTCCGCCTCGTCTCCTCGGCTTTGCTGTGTTCTCCCTCCTCCGTGACCCGAAAGACCACCCGAACTGCCTCGTCGTCGTGAAGCGTCATGGCAGAGGTGCCGACGTGCATACGTCAAATAAGACTAGCCCTGTCAGACATGACTATGTATTCCGAACGATTGTGGAACGCCCCGCGCCCTCGTGTTCGGTGATCTCCCCGTCGCTTGACGTCTTGTTTTTGGGAGGAGGCCAGCTTCCCACCAGATCAGAGGTGACAGCCCGCCACTTTGTCAGGCTCGAGGTGGATACGGAACTCGAAGCCTACGAGGTGCTGCTAGGGACTATGAGGCCGGCGTCCGTTTCATTGGACGTCGATACCCTCGAATTCGTTGGTAGGATACTTGATATCGTGTTCCTCCATTTCGAGGAGTTCCACCGAACGCAGTCAGCTTCGCGGCTCGAAGCCACGATTGAACCGGAACCCGGCTCCTCCGATGACTTACAGCTATGGCTGACAACTCAGCTCCTTCACACCATCTATTCTGGAGCGCTGTGTGAAGTCATTGAAATGTCTCAAGCCTCCTACGGGGCGAGAGCGCTTGCCAGCTCCGCGGCCAGGCCCTGGGAGCCATCGCTGTGGGACCCTCCGAAGAGCCTGGAGATGCTCTCCGGGTATGCGGGGCGTATTGCGGTTCCCCTCGTCGTAGAGACGGTCGAGCACCCCTGGACCTTGGTGATCAAGTCCGTTGAGCCCGAGATGCGATATCTCAGGAGCAGGATCTCAGATGAAAAGGTTCAGGAAGGTTTCTCGGCTCTCGCTCTGCCCATTATCTTGAGTTCCGGCGACTCCATCGGCTCACTCTATATGCTGATGCCTCACCTAGAAAGGCCTCGATTGGACGTCGAGGTGCGGGTTCTGACCGTGTTCAGCCGGATCATCGGCGAGATAGTCGAACGGCAGAGGGCCGCTATTCATACAGCCAAGGTGTCGGCCGATATCGCCACTTCCAACGTTCTTAATCAGGAGCAGTTCAGGGCTGCGCTGCTCGACCTGCTCAGGCGAACAGCAGATGTATTGGGCGAGACTCCCCAACTTCAGCGGAACGTGAGGTTACCTTTGGTCCTGCTATCTGCCCACGGCCCCGACCCGGATGAGTACGACCCTGCGGTGTCGGACCGTCTCAAGAACTGGCTTGTCGAGACGCTGCACCACCTGGAGTGGCGTTCCTTTGTCCGGTCCCACCTGTCAGATGCCACGGGGGACTTGGGAGCGGAAAGCTTCATGGGCGAGGTGCCAGGCGTGGGGATGATGATCGCCCTGGGAAAGTTGGTCTCCAAGGACGAGCTGGACCGTATCCGGAACGCCTTCCCGACAACTATCAACCGGACTACCCCAACCAACTCTCCTGTCAAGCTGGTGGCCTGGGTGCTGGACGTGCCCGCACAGCTGATTTTAGATGCGGCCGACCACCAGGATGTACCAGGCCTGGCCGACCGTATAGAGAGATGGGCTTTCGACGTTGCGTCCCTCGTTGACGATGTTGCCCAGAGCTCTTTCCTGGCCCACGAGCAGGGAGAATGGGAAGCAGCTCTTCGAAGGATTCGGAGGGCTTTCAAGAAGGAAGGTGCACGCAGTAATTCATACCTTCGCAGGCTTGCCGCTGATTGTTCCTTCGCCCTGGGTGACTGGCCCAGCGCTCTGAAGTACGCCCACGAGGCAGCCGCACTCAGTGAATACGATCTGGGGAGCGGGCTAGTTCGGTCCTTGTGTCAGGAGGGAGACGCTCATCTCTGCATGTGCGACCCGGTCCGTGCCTGGGACCTGTACTCCGAGGCGGCTTCGCGATCGCCGAATCACCCGCTTCCTCTCTACTATCGCGGTCAAGCCCTCCTGCTGATGGCAAGGCTTCTCCGAGTGTACGAAGACGAGCAACGTAGCGCTACGCAGCGGGAGGCCCTCAACTTGGGGGAGATCGACGCTGTGCTCAAGACGCTCGTGAACGGGGCCATGGACGACCTGACGTCGGCAGCGGACCTGCTCGATCGGTGGGGGCTGATCCCAGAATCGTACCAGTACAGGAATTTCCATCTTGTTCCCACTTTGCTGGGGCAAGGCGCCGGTTACCTACTGGACCGTTCACCGGGTCCGCCGCTAGCCGCATCCAGAGCGCCCGCCGGTCCTTCCCAAAGGATGATCTGTTCTTCCGCGAGTTCCTCTTCGCGAAGGCCTGGGAGCAGGGACTTCACAGGCGTTATGGTGAGCTCCTGCTTAGCGCAGAGTGGGCACCGCTTCTTGACCGACTGCATGCGGCCTTGTATGTTGGTTCTGGTGTGTGACAATCACTTCACTTAGGTGGATCGGGGTGCGGCAGACCGATGCGGCCCTGGTCGTGGTAGACCGCAAAAAAGCGAGGGTCGCCGCACCCCCCACAGGTTAGAGCCCGAACAGTTGCCTGGGCCAATCGAGCCCGTATCGTGCAAGGAAGGGCCAAAGCTTCACACAGGAGGTATGGATGGAACAGGAAGCGAGATTCGTAGGCATTGATGTCTCAAAGGCGAAGGTGGATGTCGGCGTCCGGCCTACGGGCCAGAGATGGGTCGTCTCCTACGACGAGACCGGGATCGGGGAACTGGTCTTCCAGTTGGTGGATCTGAGTCCCGCCCTGGTCCTGCTGGAGGCTTCGGGTGGTCTGGAACTGCCCTTGGTGGCAGCCCTGGCAGCTGCGGCGCTGCCCGTAGTCGTCGTCAACCCCCGTCAGGTTCGAGACTTCGCCAGGGCCACCGGGACGCTGGCCAAGACCGACACTCTGGACGCGGCGGTCCTGGCCCACTTCGCCGACGTCATTCGTCCCTCCGTGCGCCCTCTGAGGGACGCCGAGGCCCAGGTCTCAACTCTCTGACTGCCCGCAGACACCAGGTGATGACCATGCTGGTCTCGGAGAAGAACCGGCTGGGTACCGCCATCAGCGCCGTCCGCCCCCGCATTGAGGCTCATATCGCCTGGTTGGAGCAGGAGCTGGACGACCTGGACGAGGGGCTGCGCCAGACTCTCCGCCAGAGTCCCGTGTGGCGGGAGAGGGATGATCTCCTGCGCACCGTTCCCGGCGTGGGAGAGCAACTCTCCCTCACTCTGATGGCCTACCTGCCGGAGTTGGGCACCTTGGACCGCAGGCAGGTCGCCGCCCTGGTGGGCGTGGCTCCCTTCAACCGGGACAGTGGCATCCTGCGAGGCAAACGCGCTGTCTGGGGCGGGCGCTCCCGAGTGGGGGGCGCCCTTTACATGGGGACGCTGTCCGCAACCCGCTACAACCCCGTCATCTGCGACTTCTACCAGAGGCTGCTGGCGGCTGGCAAACCGAAGAAGGTGTCCCTCGTCGCGTGTATGCGCAAACTGCTCGTCATCCTCAACTCCATGCTCAAACATCGCTCTCCCTGGCGAGGCATAACTCCGGCAACTGTGAGTCATTCCTCTTGACTTTAAACACAGTTGCTTTTGGCTACGTGGACGAGTCGTTAAGCACCGAGAAACAGAGAGATATAAGAGCAGACCCGAAGACCACGTGAGTCCTGGGGAGTGAATACGTCCACTTTATATCCCCGCCTCTTATGAAAGTCAAGCGGAGAATCTGGAAGTTCGCTTCCTAGATCCTTTGCTTAAGAATAGGACGCCGTAGGGATAACATCAGAGGTGGCGCAGCCAGCGACACCAGGCCCAGGATGATAAAGGCGGGGCGGTAGCTGTCAGTAACGTCGAACATCCAACCGGCAAAAACCGGGGCCACAACCCCGAAGACTACGTTGATGGTCATTGTGACACCAAGAAGAGACCCAAAGCTCCTCCTGCCGAAATAGTCTCCCATCAGCGCAAACCTGACAGGAATTGAGCCTCCGAAGCCGATCCCGTAGAGTAGAATGAAGGGTATTAAGTACCACACGGAGGTTATTCTGGCGAACATCAGGGTGCCGGCGACTAGAGCGGCAAGGGAGGCTGCCAAAACGTATCGCTTGTCTATGAAGTCTCCAAGGATGCCTCCTCCCAGGCGGCCTATTATGCTGGTTAAGGCCACAAACATGACCACAAAGCCGGCCAGACCTGTGCTTATATCGAAGCTCTCCAAGGCAGGTATCATGTGCACTGTAATGGCAGACGTAGTCAATTGAGCTAAGCTCATAGCGAGGGCCAGTTGCCAGAAGGCCCGGGTATATAAGGCCTCCCTCACAGTGAACTCCACCTCCGCCTGCTGAGGCTTGCTCTCGGAGGGTGCGGAAACGGCGCCGACCATTCTGTCGGGCTTCCGTTGCGACGTACCGCCTGGGACTTTCGCCGCGTCTGGCTCTCTCCCATCGGGTAGGTACCCGTAGTCTTCAGGGCGGCTCCGCATTACCAGGGCGGAAGGGATGATGACAACCCAGGCCATGAGTCCCAATAGTACTAGTGCTCCTCTCCAGTTCAGTATGGCTATGAAGAGCACAATCAGCGGCACCAGAGTGCCTCCCAGGCCAGACCCGGCAGACAGGACTGCCAGGGCACGGCCTCTCTTGGCCTGGAACCAGTTGCTGACTGACGTTGTGGTTACAAGGAAAGTGCCAAAGCTCATTCCCAGGGCCATTAGGGCAAAGGCGCCATAGAACTGCCAGAGGGAATTTATGCGACTAAGAAGGATGAAGCCCAACCCCATTAAAAAGCCCCCGGTGACCATTACGTACCGGGGGCCGAAACGGTCGACCAGGGTGCCGACGAAAGGGCCGATAACTCCAGTCTCCGTCCGTTGGATGGAAAAGGCTATCGAGGTCACTGCATGAGACCAGCCAAACTGGACGACGATGGGGTTGAAGAAGGCGCTGAACCCGAAGAAGAAGGCCCCCGAGGAGAAGTAGCCGGTTGCAAAGCCGGCTAGGACAATCCACCAGCCGTAGAAGATCTTTCTCGGCGCTTTTGTCTTCTGGGACCCCTTTATCGACTCTGCTTCCAAAGGAGAGCAGCCCTTAAACCGTGGGACGCCTGGTGTGCCAGTCGGTGGCCGTCTGGTAGGCGTGGGCGGCCCTTGTAACCGTCGCCTCCTCAAAGGGGCGTCCCGCTATCTGGAAACCGATGGGAAGCCCCGCCGAGGTGAAGCCACACGGGACTGATATGGCCGGAGTGCCCGTTATATTGAAGGGCCTGGTCAGCCGGGTGAGGAAGCCCATCACCGTATCACTGGTCTCCCCCACCTGCGCCGTCCGCTGTCCGATTTGTGTGGCGCCCAGGGGGCACGTCGGGGCCACCAGGAGGTCGACCCTCTTCATTACCTGGGCCACCTCATGGTTGAAGTAGGACCTGGCCCGCTGCGCCTTAACGTAGTCGACGGCCCGGGTGAGGGCGGCCACCTCCAGCCTGGCCCTGGTCTCCGGGCTGTAGTCGTCGAGCCGGGAGCTCAGGTAGGGCTGATGGAAGGCGGCTGCCTCGGCTCCGAGGATGGGGCTGGAGATTGCCGCCGAGTAGTTGAGGACCGGCAGGGAGACCTCCTCTACGGAGGCCCCCAGCTCCTCCAGGACCGTGGTGGCTCTATCAACGGCCTCCCTTACCTCCGGGTCTATCACGTCAAAGAAATACTCTTTGGGAACGCCCACGCGTAGTCCTCGAGCACCTTCATCCATCGAGGCTGTGAAGTCTGGCACGGGTTCGTTGGCAGAGGCCGGGTCCCGCTCGTCGTAGCCGGCGATGGCGTTCAGCACCAGGGCGGCATCCTCGGCGCTCCTGGTCATGGGGCCTACGGTGTCCAGGCTCCAGCTCAGGGGAAGGACGCCGTACCTGCTGACTCGTCCATAGGTGGGCTTCAGGCCGGTGATGCCGCATAGAGCGGCGGGGATGCGTATGGAGCCTCCCGTGTCGCTGCCCAGGGCCCCCGCGCAGAGGCCTGTGGCCACGGCAGCCCCGGAGCCTCCACTAGAGCCGCCGGTGATGTGCTCAGTATTCCAGGGGTTCCTGGCGGGTCCATAATGGGGATTCTCGCTTGTGGGACCGTAGGCGAACTCGTGCATCTGGAGCTTGCCGATGATGATAGCCCCCGCCTCGTGAAACTTCTCCACCACCGCGGCGTCATGGTCGGGAACGAAGTCCGCCAGGATTTTGGAGCCACCAGTCGTCTTCACGCCCTTGGTGTAGTACAGGTCCTTCAGGCCGATGGGTATGCCGTGGAGAGGTCCCAGGTACCGGCCGCTCTGGATGGACTTTTCGGCCTGCCGCGCCGAGTCCAAGGCCTCGTCTTTCATGAGCGTTATGAAGGAGTTAAGCTTCCCGTCCACCTCCTCGATGCGGCTTAGGTGGGCTTCCACCACCTCCACCGGCGATACCTCCTTCTCCCTGATGAGCTTGGAGAGCCGGGCTATGGACAGGTAACACAGTTCTTCGGCCTTCATGCTACTCCCTCTTCGCCCGGAAAATGTTGGCCGGTTCGGCGTCACCCAGGTTCAGCTCGCTGAGGCGGGCCAGATTATCCATGGCCTGCTGAATCTGAGGAGCGATCTCCTCCAATCGCTGGTCGGTCAGTTCGATGCCGGAGAGCCGGGCGATTGCTTTAAGCGTTTCTTTGGACACACCTGGGCTTTTTGGCTGAGTCACGACTAACCTCCTGACTTGTCGACATCCGTGTTATAGGCGTCCAGGAGACTAATGTCAACCCCAGGCCCAAGTGTTACCATACTGGCGAAAGGCGCGCGATGGGAACCCTTTACGTAATCGCAACTCCTATAGGGAATCTGAAAGACATAACGCTCCGAGCCCTCAGGATACTGGGGCAGGTGGGCCTGATAGCCGCAGAGGACACTCGCACCACCCGGAAGCTTCTGGCCCACTACGACATAAGGGCGCCTCTTACCAGCTACAACGACCATAACATGAGGGCGAAGATACCCCTCCTGCTCCGTAAGCTGGAGGAGGCGGACTTGGGCCTTGTGTCGGAGGCCGGGACCCCTACTATCAACGACCCCGGACGCGAGCTGATAGCAGCCTGTATAGATAAGGGAGTGCCAGTAGTCTCGGTTCCTGGCGCATCAGTGATACCCACAGCCCTGGCGGCCTCCGGGCTGCCCACCGACCGGTTCCTGTACCTGGGATTCCTGCCGCGTAGAAGGCGCGACAGGCTGCAGCTCCTGGAGGGGCTGCGGGCCGAAAGCAGCACCCTGGTGGCCCTGGAGGCGCCCCACAGGCTCAGGGGCTCCCTGGAGGACATCCAGTCGGCCTTCAGCGACAGGCGACTGAGCATATGCCGGGAGCTGACCAAGCTGCACAAGGAGGTGTTCCGGGGCACCGCCACCCAGGCAATCGACTACTTCGTCGAACCCCGGGGCGAGTTCACCCTGGTCATCGAGGGGTCGGCGGAGCCGGAACCAGAAGTGGAGCGAAATGAGAAACTTGCAAGGGTTAGGGAGCTCCTGGAGGTAGAGAGCCGGCGCGGAGTAACGTCAAGGGATGCTATTAGGAGAGCAGTCGAATCGACTGGTCTACCCAGGCGGGAGGTGTACAGGGCCTGGCTGGACCTGAAAAAGGGCACGCAGGGCTAGGAAGGGCACTTGCTATTCAAAGCCCAAACAGCCGACACTTAGACTGTTTCTAGAAGCCTGAGGAAGGTGCAGGGAACCTAAGGTTCTTTGTCGGGGGTTCAAGAGCCTGCCCTGAGCTTGCCGAAGAGGGGTGTCCCCCTTTGGATAAAACCTCTGGGCGGGTGGGTGGGAAAGAGCAAGTCCGCATTTCGGGGTTGAATCACTGAATAGCGAGTCTGCCTTACGGAGAAATTACCGTAGGTAGCTCAAGCCCTTTTAGGAGGCATCAATTGCCTGGGCCATTAGAAGATTTGAGAGTTCTCGACCTGACCTGGATCCTGTCGGGGCCCTACTGCACCATGATCCTGGCCGATCTGGGAGCCGAGGTCATCAAGGTGGAACGGCCTGGGTACGGCGACCGCGCTCGGTGGACCGGACCCTCCTGGGACAACGACAGCGCCTACTTCATGAGTATCAACCGGGGCAAGAAGAGTATCACCCTCAACCTGGCCGACGCCCGCGGTAGGGATATCTTCCTGGACCTGGTCAAGCATGCCGACGTGGTTGTGGAGAATTACCTTCCCGGCACGGCCAAGAAGCTGGGCATCGACTATCCGGTGCTGGCTGAGGTCAATCCGCGCATCGTCTACGCCGCCATATCCGGCTTCGGTCAGACGGGGCCTTACGCCGAGAGGCCGGCTCTGGACGTTATCGTCCAGGGTATGAGCGGCATCATGAGCATCACGGGGGAGCCTGGCAGGCCGCCTGTAAGGGTTGGCGCTTCGATAGGTGACATCACCGCGGGAATGTTCGCCGCCATCGGCATTCAGGCGGCCCTCCACGACAGGTCCCGCGGCGGCATGGGCCAGATGCTTGACCTGAGCATGCTGGACGGACAGGTGGCCATCCTGGAGAACGCCTTTGCCCGCTACTGGGCCACCGGCGAGGTGCCCCAACCCATGGGCTCCAGGCACCCCGCGGCCACTCCCTTCCAGGCCTTCCAGACCAGGGATGGGTATATTGTAGTGGCTATCATGGGAGCAGATCCGGACCCCTGGTGGGGCCTCTTCTGCTCCGCCATCGACAGGGTGGACCTGATAGACGACGAGCGCTTCTCTACCTCCTGGGATCGCACCACTCATTACGAAGACCTTGAGCCCATCCTCACCGAGGCCATGAGGCAGAAGACCTCCAAAGAGTGGCTTGAGATGCTGTCGGCTCTGGACATCCCCTGCGGCCCGGTGCAGCGCATCGACGAGGTGGCCTCGGACCCCCAGGTGGCCCATAGGGGCATGGTGGTGGAGATGCCTCACCCCCGCCTGGGTACCTGGCGAACCGTCAACAGCCCCATCAAGCTCTCTCGCTCCCCGGGGGAGGTCAGAGGCATCGCGCCGGATATGGGCCAGCACACCGAGGAGGTCCTGGGCGCTCTGCTGGGGCTGACTCAGGAGCAGGTGGAGGAGCTACGCCAGCAGGGGGTTGTGTAATGGGGAGGTCGGACGCGGATCCGCCTTTCACCTAGAGAGCTACCTGGGGAGGCATATCCATCCACTGTCGGACCGTGGTCGCCCACTCTCCTTCGATGTCGCCTCCGTCTGCATCAGCATAGCCACAGCCCTTAGCCCGAAAAGTTCATTTTGTTCCAATTACTATAATAGTGTCCCCAGGCAATTCCACCGAACCATCAGGGCTTGCATAGCCCTTGACCCCTTCGACGAAGGCCTTCCAGTACGCCTCTTGTTCCTCCGGCCTTCGGTTGGAGATCAACGCCCGAATGGGAGGCGCAATATCTTGCAAAAAGCCACGGTATTCTTCAGTGGAGCTTGATTCAAACGTGAGGGTCATTACCGAGGCAGCTACGTCCCTGAACCCCGATTGCTCGAGTATGGATTCAATTAAACCTGGAGCTCCCAACTTGAATAGACTTGGTGCGTCCGGTGGAGGTGGAGGTGGTGGGGGCTGCAATACTTTCTGCGCGATCCCCATAGGAAGGCTGATGAATGGCACTTTGTCCGGCGTTGACCAAACTGAGGTTGCGAACTTGGCTCCTGGCTTTAAAGACCCGTGAATCTTGCGTAGTGCTTCGTGGGGATTCGGTAGAAACATAAGCCCCCATCGGCACACCGCCGCGTCAAACTCTGCCTCAGGAAGTTCTAGGGCTTCCGTATCGGCCTCTACGAACTCGATGTTGTTTAGCCCTAGTTCGGAAACGCGCTCCCGGGCTACCCGGAGCATGGCCGGTGATTGGTCGGTGGCATACACGCTCCCCTGGGATCCTATTAGCCCTGCAACTGTCACAGCAGGCTCTCCAATGCCCGTAGAAGATATCCAGCACACGATCACCTAGCTTGATCCCTGCCATGTCACAAAGTTTAGTGCTGAGTTGCTGCGCGTTCCGCTCAAAGAATGGCCACCACTTCTTCCATGCCTCCGCGACGGAGTCCCATTCCTGACGCTGGCCTTCTTTGTACTTGCTTGGGTCGAACTGCTGAGTAGTCAAAGAGAACCCTCCTGTTAGCCGGGATTTCCCATTTCGGCCGCCCCATGCCGATAGCAGGGTGCGAATGAGGTGGTCGGAGCTTACTGTCGGTCTTTGGTGCTTGTCAATCCTCTCTCGCTCCTCAGCAGATAGGGAAAGATCCGGTGTCCCGGCGCTGGTTTGCTGGTGTTGGGACGCCGGTAGATCGCTTCCAGAGTGGAACCCTTTTTCGATACGGTTTCTGCCATGAACTCCATCTTCTGAGTCAGGCAGGTCTAAGCAGGGCAAATGTACCATACCAAATGCGTGCATTACAAAAGGAGCATGTTGCGTATTTCAGACTAGCATTTGCCACACACTCTACTCCTTAGCGGCGTCCTAGTTTCTTCTTTACTCAGTATCCTGCGAGGAATAGTACAAGTATAGGGCAACGCCCCCCACAGAAACCGCAATTACCAGCCGCCACCATTCAAGCCGTTGAACCAGAGCTACGATTTCCATAATGCCTCCCGTTCGATTCGGTGCGCCATATCCGTAGCTTAATTAAGCAACATACTCAAAAGGTCCACTTAGATGTTCTTCATGAAACGCACCATCCGCGGGTCCCTCTGATAACCTATGTCATGCAACGACTCCCAGAAGCCAAGGGCCTCGGCACGATTCAGATTGGTTAGCAGAGTGACACGGCGTGCACCCTTGGCGAACAGCAGGCTCTCGGCCTCCTGCACTAAGGCCCTCGCTATGCCCTGCCGTTTGAACTCAGGGACCACCGCTAGGCGGTGTATCACTCCCTCCCATCCATCCCACCCAGCGATGACCGATCCGCCTATGACACCCTCCTTTTCAGCAACCAGGAGCTGGCCGGGGTTCTCCTTCACGAACCGTTGAATCCTCTCCACTGGGTCGTCATAGCTAGCGGCTGGGTGGGCCCGATGCCCAACATCCTTGACGGTCTCGCACTCCTCGACGCGGCAGGGCCTAATGGTCACGTCTGCCATGGAAACCTCCTTCTCCTTTGCCCAGGCAATTCACTGTCCTGTACTTCTATTCCCTCTTGAACCATTGCCTAGTATATAATCCGACAGCCGGCTAAGTCACTCCTGCAAGGAAGTAGGCGCCTATCAGGGCAAGCAGGCCGAAGGAGGTGGACCTTGAGCGAAGCAAATGCTCGGGAGGACCGTATCGCAGACCTGTTCAACCTGGTGCGGAAGCGGTACGGCCATTATCTCTCGTCGAGCAGCTGGAGGAGGTGCGAAAGGGGGTTGAGCGCATCGTGCAGGAGTCGGAGGCGCTGCGCTCCGTCAAGCTGGATAACGGCGACGAGCCTCTTTCCCTGTTCAGGCCCTATCGGGCAGAGGAGAAGTGAGAATGGCAGACCAGGTCATCTTTCTTCCGCTTCGACAATTGGGAGAGATGGTTCGCACGAGGGAGGTCTCCCCGGTGGAGCTGGCCGAGATCTTTTTGGGCCGCCTGGAGAAGATGGGACCGCAGTACAACGCCGTGGTCACACTGACCCGAGATCGGGCCATGAGGCAGGCCCGACGGGCGGAGCAGGAGATAGCCACCGGGAACTATAGAGGCCCCTTGCACGGTATCCCCTATGGGGCCAAGGACCTGCTGGCAACCTCGGAAGGCATACCCCACCACCTGGGGAGCGTCGCCCTTTCGGGAGCAGACCTTCGATTACGACGCCACCGTCGTCCGAAAGTTGGAAGACGCCGGCGCGGTGCTTTGCGCCAAGATGGCCATGGTGGAGCTGGCCGGCGGAATGGTCTACCTGAAGCCCGACGCCTCCTTCACCGGGCCTGGCATCAACCCCTGGAACCGCGGCTTCTGGAGCGGTGGCTCCTCCAGCGGCTCGGGGTCGGCGGTGGCGGCCGGCCTTGTGCCCTTCGCCATCGGGTCCGAGACCTGGGGGTCCATCCTGGCCCCCGCCACCTACTGCGCCCTGGCGGGACTCCGCCCCACCTATGGCCGGGTAAGCAGGTACGGGGCCATGGCTCTCTGCTGGACCCTGGACAAGCTGGGCCCGCTGTGCCTCACCGCCGACGACTGTGGCCTGGTGCTGGAGGCCATCGCCGGAGCCGATCCCCTGGACCCCTCCACCACCGATCGCCCTTACGAGTACGATGCCATCAACGACTCATCGCGCCGCTTCAGGCTAGGCATTATCAAGAACGCCGCCGAGGACGGTCAGGAGGCGGTACAGGAGAATTTCGCCCAGGCTCTTAAGACTCTAGGGCAGGTGGCCAGCATCGAAGAGGTGGAGCTACCGGACCTGCCCTACGAGGCGGTCACCCGTACAATACTCATGGCCGAGTCCGCCAGCGCCTTCGACGAGTTCATCGAAAGTGGCGGTACGGCGGAGCTCACATCCCCCGCCGACCGGTATGGTGGATACGCTCGAGAGGCCGTGCTGGCCAAGGACTACCTGCGGGCACTGCGTATCAGGGGGATTGTGGCAAGAGCCGCCGACCAGGTGCTCTCCCAGTACGACGCCCTGGTGGCCCCGACTAGGCCCAACGTGGCCCCGGGCATTGACGAAGAGATCCGTAGCGGAGCCCTCAGGTCTGGGACCAGGGATATCATGGGCGCGATGGGCAATGGGGCCGGCCTTCCCGGCATCTCGGTGCCCAACGGCTTTGGGGAAAACGGGCTGCCCACGGGCATCCAGTTCATGGGCAGGGCCTACGAGGAGAACTCCGTGCTAGCCGTGGCCCGCGCCTACCAGTCGCTGACCGACTGGCACCAGCGCCACCCCGAAGGGCTAGCTAATAATGGCTGACATCAGAAGGCCAGGGGTCTCTACCAACCGCTGATTTATGGGATCTGGAGCAAGTCCCAAACCTTCCATGGTATAGGCGCCCAATAGAGGCACCGTCTCAGGATCGCCGAATATTACCAGTGTCGTCACTACAGTACCATTGTAGCGGACTTGAGTCTCGCCCATCTCTCGAGTAATTCGCCGTCCATCCGCCAGTACGAAGGGAAATTGCCGAGTGGGGCGAATCTCCAGGTCTCCCAGGACTCCTCTAGGAATCCAGGTGTAGGTGGCTCCGGAGTCTACTAGGGCTCGGACGGAGACAAAACGCTGGCCAAGGGGGTCGCCAACTTCGAGAGTAACCTGAAAGGTTCCCATGGCTTCAGTTTAACAACCGAGGCGCGCTATTGCAAAAGTCCTAAGATAGCCCAGTATGAAATCTGGTCTAGATGCCGTTGAGTTTGGAAAGTGTCCCCTCCGCAGGGCTAGGGAATTCTCACCACAATCTTACCGAAGAAGTTGCTCTCCTCCATGGTGCGGTGAGCCTGGGATGCCTCCTCTAGGGGGAAGACCTGGCTTACCACGGGCTTCAGCTCGCCGCGGTTGATCACGGACACCATGTCGGCGAAGGACTGGCGGGTGCGGCCTCCGCTGCCCATGAGCGTAAGGGGCCTGCCCTGGAGCAGTGCCAGATTGATGTTGGACTGGTTTCCGGCGGTGACGCCGGTAATCACCAATCGGCCGTACTCCTTCAAGCTCAGCAGGTTCTCCTCCCACACCGTCGCCCCTACCATGTCCAGGACCACGTCCACGCCCTCTCCGTTGGTGAGCTCTTTGACCCGCTGGCTGAAGCTGGGCGTGGTGTGGTAGTTGATGGCCTCGTCGGCGCCCAGCTCTCGGGCCTTGACCAGCTTCTCCTCTGACCCGGCGGTGGTGATGACTCGCGCCCCAACCATCCGGGCGATTTTAATCCCAGCGCTGCCGACGCCGCTTCCGGCGGCCTGAATGAGGATGGTGTCCCAGGGACGTAGCTGGGCCCGCACCATGAGGCAGTGCCAGGCCGTGTGGTAGGCCAGGGATATGGCTCCAGCCTCCTCCCAGGTAAGCCAGTCGGCGATCTTGTGGGTGTTGATTGAGGGAACCACGCAGTACTGGGCAAACCCACCATCATAGTCCACCCCGATGCGGTTTTGTCGCCGACAGAGTTGGTCCTGGCCCGCGCGACAGGGAGGACATTGCCCACACTTGACCCTGTTGTCCACTATAACCCGGTCTCCCACGGAGAAACCATCGACCCCCGTCCCCAGATGGGCCACCTCGCCGGCGATATCGCACCCGAGGATTCTGGGCAGCCCGCCGCTGTAGCGGCTGTTCCCTGACCTGAGTCCGATGTCCAGGCGGTTCAGTGCGCTGGCGTGCATCCTGAGAAGAATCTCAGAGGGCCCGGGCTCCGGCTCAGGGCGGTCTCCATAGATGAGCTTCTCGGGGCCCCCGAACTCCTCTATATACGCGGCTTTCATTCTGGTCAACCTCTGCTCTGGTCTTCCCAAAGAGTAAAGAACTCCTCGGAATCGCCCAAGATCATCTCCTTCATCTGATTGCGCTCATGGGCCTGGAATATCTGCTTCTCGTTGGATAACAGCCGATTCACCAAAGCCTGGCACTCTTCGACGACCGAGGAGGACGCCTCCGGGCCGAACATCTCCCTGATCAACTCGCCTACTTGTTCGTCCTCCATATGAAGGACCGGACCACCAAACAGAAGGATCGCTATTTGAGGCGCAGAGGTATCATGGGCCCCTCCGTTGAGCTCCTGGAGGATGGCCTTGAGGGATTGGTCTCTCACCTCCGCCTGTACTTGGACTGGGAGGCTTATCAGGTTGGCAAAGGGGTGTTCGCTCTGCCGAAGAAGCCTGGAGAAGGCCTCCTCTACGGCGGAATAGAACTCCTCTCCCAGTACGTCATCCACGTTCAGGAGTTTGACCGTAGGCCTGACCCGCTGGGAATCACGTAGGTCTACGGCTACAAACTCCTTCTGGTAGGGAAAGATGCACAGGGTGATGTCTGCGCTTTCAACGTCCCTTCCCTCGAATCCGCCCTGGAAGTAGGATGACAATTCGTATTCTCCCGATAGCAGTACGTACTGACCATTGTAGCACCGTCTTGTCTGGAAACAACCCTCAAGAGGCGAGATAGCCCCACTTGGCTTGGCAGTTCTGGCGGCAAGTGGTAAACTCAAGGCGAAGAAGTCCTTTCGTCACCCTGAGTGTAGGCGGAGGCCTGAGTAGGGACACCTGACTGGGATATTTCGGTTCGCCGACAATTTGCTACGCCGAGCATGACAGGTGGAGTTAGATCACATGGATAATCCAATAATCTACGAGATGCCGGAAATGAAACTGACCTCCATGGTAGTCGCCTTTGCCGGGTGGCCCGACGCCAGCGAAGGGGCCACAAGGGCTCTTCGCTATCTTGTGAGGAGGCTGCCCGCCAAGAAGTTTGCGGAGATAGACCCGGAAGAGTTTTACGATTTTACCCTTGTCCGTCCAGTCACAAGAGTAAACAGGCAGGGGCAAAGGGTCCTGCGCTGGCCCACCAACGACTTCTACTACTGGGTGGGAGAGGGCAAGCCTGAAGGACTTCTCCTCTATTTGGGTACGGAGCCCAGTCTAAAGTGGAAGACCTACTCGCAAATGCTTCTGACAATGGCGGAGCAGTGTGGTGTTAAGCAGATAGTGACCTTGGGGGCTCTGCTGGATGCCGTTCCCCATGCCCGGGAGGCAAGCGTGACGGGCCGCGCCAGCTCGGAGGCGCTCCGACAGAAGGTGGAGTGGCTTGGCGTGGGCAACTCGGGGTATCAGGGGCCCACAGGCATTCACTCCGTTTTCATGGACGCGTGCAACCGGCGGAACATTCCCTATGCGTCCATATGGGGCCATTCTCCTCACTACATCCGGACGACCCCGAACCCCAAGGTTAGCCATGCCCTCCTGGACAAGCTAAGAAGCCTCGTTGACTTCGATCTGGACCTGGGAGAACTGAAAGCCGCCAGCGAGACCTTTGAAGAGGAGATCAGCCGGTTCATCGCCAAGGAGCCGGAGCTAGACTCCTATGTTCAAAAGTTGGAGCAGCGATACGATGCCGCCGTTGCAGGGTCTCAGGAAGAGATGCCTAGCTCTGAGAGCATCGTTAGCGACCTTGAGGATTTCCTGAGAAGCCAGAGGGAGAAGCCTGAAGAGGAGCCCGACCAGGAACCCAACGAGTAGGCTCCGCTCTCTCCTTCTCAAGGGCTTTTTAAACCGGGACTACCCTCTTCGCCGACCGTCTTCTAAACGATCCGTGGGGGCTGAAGGCAATCAGCGAGGTGCGGATGCGTGGTGTGGGTGGGTGTGCTTGGCGTCCTGGCTACATGGAGTGCAGAGTCCGCTTATGGTGAAGTGCTCCATGTGAGGCTCAAACCCCACCTCTTTCTTAAGCCTATCTTTGAAGTCGTCAAGATAGTCAGGTGGAAGGTGGAAGGTGGTGCCGCACTCCTCACAGACCATGTGGAAGTGGCGGTTATTCATCCGCACCAGTTCGTACTGCACGGAATCTCCAAGCCGGATCTCCGTCACCAGGTGAAGCTTGGTCAGGAGTTTCAAGCTGCGGTAAACAGTAGCCACGTCAACGAAGGAGTACACCTTCTTCATACGTTCAAAGATTTCGCCGACTCCCAGGTGTCCTTCCTGCTCTCCCAGGACGGATAAGACCATCACCCGCTGGGGTGTGAGGCGGTAACCCGCTTCCTTTAGCCTCCCAACGGCTTCGATATGATCGGACATGTCGCCCCTTTTGCAACTGCAACAAGTTTCTATTTATATTATACAGCTTTTACTATTTGTAAAGGGGTTCGTGAGTAACAGTTAATCAGAAGTGTGCGTTACTTATGAGAGGAGCCTGAGCCCCTTCTGTGTATCTCTACACTGGCACCGGCCAGCACGCTTCCCTTAATGGGGACATCCGGCTTTTTGACCTTGACCCGGACCGCCTCTACCGGAAACTCCTCCAGGACTCTTGCCGCGATGATCTGGGCTACGCTTTCCAAGAGATTCCGGCTGGCGCCCTGCACCGTATCCTTTACAACCTTGTACAGAGCAGAATAGTCCACCGTGTCCACCAGGTCATCGGACCCGCCAGCCTTGAAGAGGTCTTTCTCCACCTCCAGGTCCACGATGAACCGCTGCCCCAACTCCCGCTCTGCTGGAGTGGCGCCGTGGTATCCGTAGAAGACCATGCCTTCTAGGCATATCTTGTCGGGGGACATGGGATCAGCTCCGGCCGGCCTGTGATTGGGCTATCACCTCTGCCAGGGCCAGAAGGCTTCGCGCTCGCTCTACGATGGGCACGTCGATCATCTTGCCGTCCAGGGAAGTCGAACCCCGGCCGGCGGCCTCTGCCTCATCCCAGGCCTGTAGTATGCGTTTGGCCTCCTCCATATCTTCAGACGACGGTGAGAAGACGGATTCGATGGTCTCTACCTGGCCGGGGTGTATGGCGAACTTGCCTCGGAAACCATATCCCTGGGCCACCTGAGCGTCGCGTCTCAGGCCCTCCAGGTCCCTGAAGTTAGTATGGGGAGTGTCCAGGGCCAGGACATCCGCGGCCCGAGCCGCCACTGCTACCGACATTCTAGCGTAGAGGATCTCGCCACCCTCATCGGTGCGCTTTATTCCCATGTCGTTGGTGAAGTCCTCGGCTCCCAGGGCCACCGCCACGATCCGGGGGGATGCCGCGCAAATCTCGTAGGCGTTGACTATGGCCTTGGCTGTCTCTATCCAGGGTATGAGCTTTACGCTCATGGGCGGTAGGCCGGCCTTGCGCTCCAGGGGTTCTATGATCCGGGAGATCTGCTGGACGTCCCACGCGGAGTCCACCTTGCCCACCGTGACACCGTAGCAGTATGGGCCGATAACGGCAGCCAGGTCCTCTTCCAGAAGCCCGGTGGCCAGGGAGTTGGTCCTGGGGACCAGCTTGTGGCCAGCCTCTGCCAGAATCGGCAGCTCCGAGGCTATAGTCTCCCTGGCCTTACTCTTCTCCGCCACCGGCACCGAGTCCTCCATATCTGGGACCAGGGCGTCGGCACGGAGATTCCTGGCCTTTTCCAGCATATCGGAGCGGTTACCTGGGACGAAGAGGAGACTTCTGAGGGGCTCCACGCTTACCTCCTAGAGTGGTGTAACCTAGCCGCCACCAGCATTATAGCACCCACCTGCCTATATAGCGGTCGCCATAAAAGGCCAGAACTAACGAAGAGGGAGCTGCCCCTACGGACAGCTCCCTCTTTTAGTCTGAGTCTCTTGTGCGGGGCGCCTAGAAGTTGATGTTTACCCTCACCGACTTCAGGTTGGTGTAGTGGTCCAGAGCATCCTTGCCCTGGTCCTTCCCAAAACCGCTCATCTTGTACCCGCCGAAGGGGTTCTCCGGGCCGGGGGCTCCGCCGCCGTTGATATTGACCATGCCCGCCTGGAGCTTCTTGGCCACGTAGTGGGCCTTGCCAAGGTTGCTGGTCCACACGTGAGAGGAGAGGCCGTATTCGGACTGGTTGGCTATGCGGATGACCTCGTCCACATCCTCGAAGTCGATTACCGAGAGGACGGGGCCAAAGATCTCCTGCTGGGCGATGTCCATCATGTTGTCCACGCCCTCGAAAATGGTGGGCTCCACGAAATAGCCCTTGCCGTTACCCATGGGATCGACTTGCTTGCCTCCAGTTCGGAGAGTCGCCCCCTGCTCGTGGCCCGTCTCGATGAAGCCCATCACCTTGTCCAGCTGACTTCGGGCTACCAGAGGGCCCATGCCGGTGTTGGGGTCCAGAGGGTCGCCGGGTTTGAAGGATTTTTCGGCCTCCTCCTGCACAATGGAGAGGGCCTTGTCATGGATGGACCTGTTAAGCAGAAGGCGGGAGGTGGCGGTGCACACCTCGCCTTTGCTGAAGAAGATTCCCCGGGCTGCTGCCTTGGCGGCCTGCTCGATGTCGGCATCCGGGAAGACGATGATGGGCGACTTGCCGCCCAGCTCCAGGTGGATGTGCTTCAAGGTAGTTGCGGCGCGGCGCATAATGTCGACGCCGGTGGCCGCTTCGCCCGTGAAGGCGATGCCGCGGATGCCTGGGTGCTCCACTAGGTAGGTGCCGATGGTGGAGCCGGGGCCTGTAATCACGTTGATGACGCCATCAGGGACGCCCGCCTCCTGGATCAGCTCCACCAGGCGAAGGAAGGATAGGGGGGTGTAGCTGGCAGGCTTGGCTACGATGGCGCAGCCCACCGCCAGGGAGGCGGAGAGCTTCCAGGACTGCATAGAGACGGGGAAGTTCCACGGCGTGATGCTGGCTATCACTCCCAGAGGCTCCCGCATGGTGTAGTAGAAGCCCATCTCCTCGGAAGGCATGGTCTCGCCATACATCTTGTTGGACCAGCCGGAGTAGTATTCAAAGACGTTGGCCGCCCCCATAACCTCGCCCTTGGCCTGGTTGATGGTCTTGCCGTTCTCCAGGCTGACCAGCTCGCCCAGCTCCTGGACGTGCTCGGTTATCAGCTGGGCTATCTTACCGACGATCCTGCCACGCTCTCTGGGGTGCATCTTGGACCAGGCGCTGTCCTCCACGGCCTTCTGAGCCGCGGCTATCGCGGCGTCTACGTCCTCAGTTGTTGCCTCGGCAACCTGGGCGAGGATTTCCTCGGTGGCGGGGTTCTCTACCCCAAAGGTCTTTCCAGATGAAGAGTCCCGCCATTCACCATTGATGAAAAGTTTTCCCGGTTTTACTGTAGCTGTTAGAACCGTTGTCAAGGTATCGTACCTCCTCCAAAGAGACTGAAATTCCTCTCGACTCCTCCATACGATTGGAGAGTGCTCCAATTGTAGGCATCATGTGAGAGGTTGTCAACGGGAATAGACTCATCCCCTCACTTGAGAGCCGGTAAGACTCGCTGGGCCATGAGGTCAATAGAGCGAGATTCGTGACTATAAGGAAACTGGCACATGAACTGGGTGACCCCCAACTCTATGAACTGGCCCAGGTAGTCCACTATCTGCTCCGGCGTACCTATGCAGTCTCCAGGCGACCTTCGTTCTCCTATAGCTTGGCCCGTTACCGGGCTTGGTTCATTGAGGATATCCTGAACCTTGGGCTCGTCTTCGGCTACTATCACCCTCAGCATGTTGGACTTCTTAATGGCGCCGTAGTCCCTGCCGATGGTGCCGCACTGCTCCTCCAGGATATTCAGCCGCTCTTTATACTGCTCGAAGCTGGGCGCCCCTCCCAGATTCACGCCATCGGCGAAGCGGGCTGCCACTCGGAGCAGGCGCGGCTTGCTACCTCCTATCCAGAAGGTGGGATACGGCTTCTGGGCGGGCTTGGGAGAGGAAACAGCATCCGTTACCTGATAGTACTTGCCCTCAAAGGTCGCCCTTTCCTGGGTCCACAGAGCCTGGATTATCTGCACCGCTTCGCTGAGTCTGCCGACCCGCTCTCCAGGCGAGGGAAAGGGTATGCCGTAGGCGTTGTACTCCACCTCCTTCCATCCCGCCCCAATGCCAAACTCCACACGCCCTCCGCTGATGACGTCCACGGAGGCAGCGATCTTGGCCAGTATGGCGGGATATCGGTAGGAGACGCAGGTGGCCATGGTCCCCAGCCGTAACCTGCTTGTATCTACCGCCAGGGCCGACAGGGTTGTCCAGCACTCCAGGCAGTCCTGGTCTATCGATTGGGGGCCCATGAAGAAGTGGTCGGAGACCCACATGGAGTTGAAGCCTGCGGCCTCGCACTCCAGGGCCAGCGCCTTTATCTTCTGATAGCTGAAGCCGAACTGAGGCTCGATCTGAATGCCAAAGTCGACCATACTGACACCTCGAAGCGTTTCTCGTCGTTTTATTGCAGGGCCTTTATAATAGGTCAAAAGACCCTCTTCTGCAAAAGGCTCTTTCCGATAACTGGGGGTGCTTCTCGTCCCACATATATATGGTATCCTGTAGATAGACATTTACCTTACTTTTGTTCTTGTTTTGAATAGCTATTCTAATGGCTCCAAATAGGGGTGAGGGTGATAGTTGCCCAATGGAAGGATAGGCAGAGATGTAACTGCCGATGCAGCTATTGGGGCTTTTCAGAAAATGGGGTTTGAGATAGATAGAGTGAGAGGAAGCCACTATATCCTGCTACATCCCGATGGACGACGAGTGACTATACCTCGCCATAGGGTAGTAAAACCGGGGCTTTTGCTTGACCAGCTAAAGAAGTTAGGAATTAGTTGGGCTGAATTCCAGGATAACCTCTAGGGAGTCAGCATGGAGTACACCATCATTGTTCATCCAGATGAGACCAGCGGTTACTGGACGGAAGTACCAGTTTTGCCGGGGTGCGGCTCGCAAGGGGAAACCGTGGAAGAGGCTGTTGAGATGACAAAAGACGCCATAGAGGGATACCTGGAATCTCTAAAAGCCAGCGGAAGCCCATACCTCAAGACACTGCCGTCGTGGTCAGAGTGACTGTAGTAGCATAGTCGGGCACAGCACCAGGACGCCTTATTCGTGTTATGCTGCCCGCGTCGCTGACACCTAGAATTCCACTACATCCTTCAGTCCAATGAGTGACTCATTGTGGAAGATGCTGATCTCCCTTGGCCTGCTGCCAGGCGGCTATCGCCGGCTCCTAGCACGCCGGCCGGTTTCGCACATCCTCGGATATCTTCCTTTTTACGAAGCGCCCGTCGCTGGGGCTGGCGTTGAAGTTGCCGTTCTCCACAATGACCTTCCCCCTGAGGATGGTCAGCACGGGGTATCCCTGGAACTCCCACCCCTCCCATATGCTGTAGTCGGAGGCGGCGTGCAGGTCCGACAGGGCCAGCTTCTTGTGGACACCTGGATCTATGAGCACGATGTCGGCGTCGCTGCCCGGCGCGATGGCCCCCTTCTGAGGATACATGCCCAGTATCTTGGCGGCGTTGCTGGAGGTCACCTCCACGAAGCGCTGTAGGGAGATGCGGCCCTTGGAGACCCCCTCAGAGAAGAGTACGGGTATCCTGGTCTCGATACCGTTGTGGCCGCCGCAGACGTCCTCTATGGTCTGGCCCGCCATCTTCACCTCTAGGGAGGTGGTGTACTCATCGGTGGCCGTGGTGGAGACGGTCCCGTCGATGATGCCCTGCCAGAGGGCGTCCCTGTCTTCTGGGAACTTGAGGGCCGGGTAAGTGTGGTAGGTGGGACCCCGCTCTGTGGCGTAATGCTCCTCGCCGGTGAAGCAGAGGTAGTGATGCAGTGCCTCGCCGTAGACGGGCTGGCTCTGGCCCCGGGCCTCCGCAATGGCCTGGACCCCCTCCTTGGCCGTCACGTGGACGAAGTAGACTCCAACGCCAGTGTGATGGGCTAGCCGGGTGATCTTCCGGAAGGAGATATCCTCGGAGAGGTTGCTGTGCACCAGATGCATGTACTTAGCGGCGCTTTTGCCCTCCTGATTGAGTTTCTTGATCATGTATTCGACGATCTCATCGTCCTCCGCGTGGACGGCCATGATTCCGCCTTGACTGGCTACCTCGGTCATCACGGCCCAGATATGGCCGTCGTCGATCATGTTGGGCGGCTGCCGGCGGGCCGGCCCAAAGGTGGTGAAGATTTTGAAGCTCACCACGCCGTAGTCGATGGCCTCTTTTATCTGATCCAGGGCCTCAAAGGGGACCTTGTCCGTCATGGTGCAGTGAAAGGTGAAGTCCACGTGGGAGTGGCCGGCGAATCGATTGACTCTGGACTCGATGGCCTCCATGGGCAGTATGTTGGGGCGCGAGGTGGCGAAGTCCACGAAGGTGGTGGTGCCCCCGAAGGCGGCGGCCCTGGAGGCGTCCTCCGGGGACTGGGTCTCGTAGTCCGGCCGCTTTGCCCACTGCTGCGGCACCGGGTTGGCTATATGAGTATGGGGCTCAACGCCGCCGGGAATTACAATCTTGCCCGAGGCATCTATAGTGCGCTGGGCCTCGGCCTCCACGGCGCCGGGCTCCGCCACGTAGGCGATCTTCTCCCCTTGAACGGCCACGTCCAGGACACCTACCCTATCTGGGGTTACCACCTGGCCTCCCCTAATGATCAAGTCCAACATGGCTTCCTCCTTGTTAGGGTGACAAAATTATCCTGCGGTCGCATTGCGGGTTGCGGGCGGTAGCACAGGGCCTCGCATCGACGGAAGTATACGGCCGAGGCCGGTTCCGGGCAATATCCATCCCACCCTGCTAGCCCCTTGCCCTTCTGGTACCGGCGGTGTGCTGGCCGAAAATCTCAGGTGAATTGACCGTGAGGTTATAGACAGTTCCGCCTTCTCTTCGTGGTATCATCCTGGCGTCCAGAGGATACACCTGTCAGGAGCCGTTAGGTAAGCCATGCACCTCACCATAGATCAGCCCCTCGACTTGGCCAGCACCCTGGAAAGCGGCCAGGCCCACCGCTGGAGGCGAGAGGGCCACTGGTACTACAGCGTCATCTTCGGGCGCCTGGTCCAAATCCGACAGGATGTGTCGGGGGTGGAGTTCCACTGCACTCCCGGCTCAGAAGACGCCCTGGCGCCTTTGCTCAATGACTACCTCCGGCTGGAGGACGACCTTCCCAGCATATATGAGGAGATCAGCAAGGACGGGCGCATTGCTGGGGCTATAGAAAAATACTGGGGCCTTCGACTGTTGCGGCTGGACCCCTGGGAGTGCCTGGTGTCCTTCATATGCTCGGCCAACTCCAATATTCCGCGCATCGGCGCCACAATGGAGACCCTGTCGGAGAGCTTCGGGCATCCCCTCAAGCTGAAGAGGCACGTGTGCTACACCTTCCCTACGCCGGAAGACCTGGCCGAGGCCGGCGAGAAGAGGCTGCGGGAGCTGAAGCTGGGTTTCCGCGCCAAGTACGTGGCCCACGCCTCCAGGCTGGTTGCCGATGGTGCCCTGGACCTCATGGCCCTTCGCGAAGCCTCCTATCTGGAGGCCAAGGAGGTTTTGACCTCCCTCCCAGGAGTCGGAGAGAAGGTGGCCGACTGCGTCCTCATCTTCTCCCTGGACAAGCTGGAGGCCTTTCCCATTGACCGATGGGTGCGACGCGCCATGGAGGAGTGGTACTTGGGAGACCAGCGCCTCAACTACGCCAAGATGAGGGAGTGGGCCGTAGGCTACTTCGGCCCCTACGCCGGCTACGCCCAGCAGTACCTCTTCCACGACAAGCGATTGGAGGGGCGAAGGAATGGCAGCGAGGGGTCTGAGAAGTGAGAAGGGTGTTGGGGCGAGACGTTCAAACGCTGATTGGTGAGCTGGCCGCCTCCGTCCAGGCCTTCCATGAGCGGTTCGGCCTTGTGGGGCTATGTACCTATGAGGAACTTCTCAGCCGCATACCCATCCAGGACGAGGAGGTGCGGGAGCTCCACGACGCCATTCTCCACGAGACGCCAGAGCGCATCGCCAGCGAGGCTACCGACGTCCTCTACGTAGCCATCGGCACACTTCTGCGCCTGGACCCTGAGCTGGCGGTCGCGGCCCTGGCCGAGGTCATCCAAAAGAACAACTTCAAGACCTTGGAGACGCATCACCTCAACGCCGCGGGCAAGGTGGCGCGGCGGGCGTAGGGCTCTACGGATCATCGTAAGCCCCGCAACTAAGCTCCTACCGGTTATATCGATTCCTCTCAGGAAGGTAAAGAGAGCCTACCGGGCGAGGTGGGGCTGATCCCACGAAACGTGATTTTCTGGTCCTGGCCTTTGGAAAGCCTTGTCACAGGACGCTGCAACGATGAGGCCTATGCCAGTTTGTTATAATGCCGATGACAAGTTCTGCCAATCGAGGAGGATGGAATGGCGACAACTGCAGTTTATCCAGTCTCGGTCGAAGGAGAGCTGGATCCCGCACTTGGTCGGTGGCTTTGGCTAGTCAAGTGGATCTTGGCCCTACCCCACTTCATCGTCCTGATCTTCCTGTGGATCGCTTTCTTGATCCTGACCATCATAGCGTTCTTTGCCATCCTGTTCACCGGCAGGTATCCCAGGGGGATATTCGACTTCAATGTGGGAGTGCTGAGGTGGACCTGGCGAGTTGGCTACTACAGCTACAGCGCTCTCGCTACGGACAAGTACCCACCTTTCAGCCTTGCGCGTTCAGACTACCCGGCCACCCTGGAAGTCGAGTATCCCGAACAACTCTCGCGCGGCCTCGTGCTCATTAAGTGGTGGCTCCTGGCCATCCCCCACTACCTGGTGATCAGCCTTCTTGAAGTGGGCGGAGGTGAGCCTGTACCTGGTCTGGTCACCCTGCTGGCCCTGTTCGGGGCCGTGGGGCTGCTTTTCAATGGGCGGTACCCCAGGGACATTTTCGAGCTTGTGCTGGGATTCAATAGGTGGACTCTCAGGGTTGTGGCCTACGCCGGTCTGATGACCGACGAGTACCCGCCTTTCCGCTTGAGTCCGTAGCCAAGGTCTTGCTGGCGATGCCACTACCATCTGGCGAGTAAATGAACTGAGCGGCCCTTCGCTTATCTGGATAGCTCAGCCGAATGAGAACGGCACTGTCACAGAAGTTCGTCGGACCACCATAAAGCCCAGTAGCGGAAGAAGTTCCGAATGGAGGAAATGGTGGAAAGTGTTAACATCCTCGAAGCCTGGCAGCAATGGGGCAGCGGTGAGCAGGTCACCGATCTCCGCCTTGGGTGGTGGTCCATTCTTTGGTGGGGGAGGATAGGTAAGATACTAGCGCTGATCGGGCTTGTAGCGCTTGCAGCGGAGATTATAGGCCCTTATCGGCTTCAGACCCTCGGAAGATCTGTGCGCCTACAACTAGAACTCGCCCAGTATCCAATACGGGTACTTTACTGGCTCTTCCTACAGATAAACCCCAAGAGTGATCAAGGAGAAACGAAGGAGCAACAGGCAGCCCAAACAGCTTATGAAAAGGCTCAAATCGTGACCGCTCTTTTCGGTTATGCCTTGATGGGTGGATCCAGCTATCTACTGTATAAATGGTGGGCCGACTGGGGCCTCTGGGAAGGACAACTATGGCGGGATGTGCTGCTCGTGGTTCCCGTCGCAGTGCTGTCTTTCTTTGGTGCTTTTGGGATTGCCGCTTACGCTGCGCTAGCCATTGCGATGGCCGCCAGCTTGACGGGCTTGGCTACGGTGATCGTCGCCAACCTACTGGGGCGCGGGCTGAACCGGCCTAACATCTTAGGGTGGATCAAAGTGGGTACTGGTTTTGTCATTCTCGTAGGCTTCCACTTCGATCTGCTGGCCTCGTAAGCAGCTTCTTCTTATCACGGCGGGAATAAAGCGTTGGACTTTTTGTGCAAGGCCAGACTTACGCCGAGAACATCAACTCAGTAGAGCCTTATTTCTAAGGCACTTAGACTACCGGTAGCACGAGAGACGTAATTTCTCACACCACCAGCACCAGCTTGCCGGAGAAGTTGTGCTCCTCCATTTCCTGATGGGCCTGGGCGGCCTCGGCCAGAGGGAAGGTGCGATGCACCGTGCCGGATATGACGCCCCGGCCCGCCATCTCCACTATTTCCCGCAGGTCCTCCTTGTTGCCCATGAAGACCCCGAAGACGGTGACCTGCTTGGTGAACATTGCCCCCAGATGGATCTGGGCCCGGTAGCCCGTGGTGACGCCGCAGATACCGTATCGTCCGCCAATTTTGAGAGAGGCGAAGGCCTTCTCCCAGAAGTCGGAGCCAACGTGGTCCACCACTGCGTCGACGCCCTGGCCGTCGGTTAGCTCTTTGACCCGCTCCTCAATGTCCTCCTGAGTGTAGACAATGACCTCGTCGGCGCCCAGGGCCCTGGCGTCCCGGGCCTTATCCTCGGTGCTGGTGGTGGCGATGACCTTGGCGCCGATGACGTTTGACGCCACCTGGATGGCCGCGGTGCCCACGCCACTGGAGGCGGAGAGCACCAGCACCGTCTCCCAGGGCTGCACCTTGGCGCGGCGAATCAGGATTGACCAGCAGGGCATGAACACCGTAGGAAGGGCCGCGGCGTTCTCGTAGGAAAGGGAGTCGGGTATGGGGAGCACGTTGGTGGCCGGCACCTTCACATACTCGGCGTAGCCTCCATCGGCGGCTGTGCCCAGCATTCGAGCGCTGCGACAGAAGCCGTCTTGGCCCGCCAGACAGTAGGCGCAGTGGCCGCAGGTCAGGCGGGGATTTGTCACCACCCGGTCTCCGGGCTTGACCGTGGCTACAGCGTCTCCGACCTCCGCCACGTCACCGGAGACGTCGCCGCCCAGAATCAGCGGCTGCGATAGCTCCCGCTTCATCCCACGAGCGCCCGCCCGCATGTACAAGTCCAGCCGATTGAGGGAGCAGGCACGCACTCGTAGCTTGACCTCCCCGGGCCCTACCACGGGCTCCGGCCTCTCGCCGTAGGTGAGGACCTCGGCGTCTCCCTGCTCCTGGATGTAAACGGCCTTCATGGTGACTCCTCTAAGACTTATTTGCTATCCTTCTGAGACTCTCCGCCAGACCAGCTCCTCCTCCTCCTGGCGGCTGGAGATTTGGCCGTCCAGCCTGGCCAGGAGGAGCTCCTGTAGCACCTCACCCACTGCCGGGCCCTGAGAAACACCTAACCGCAGAAGGTGCTGCCCTGTTAGAGCGGTCTTTACATAACGCAGGCACCGCAGGTAGAGGCTGAGCCGCTCCCTGGCCCTCTCGTGGTGCTCCAGCATTGCGCAGGCTGATACGGCTTGAGGAGAGCGTTGCGTGAGCATCTGGTATACCTGGCTTGGCGCCATAGAGGGAGCTTCCAGATCCGGCGCCAGGGCCTTAACGGCCTGGGTGTCCAGCACCACACGCCTCCAGCCGGCGGGCATGTTGAGGCGCTGGATGAAATCCTCCGCCTCTGCCCTCTCTAGAGGATGAGTCAGGGCCGCCAGGTTACGGAGGACCCTGTCTCCTTCTTCTGCCGGCTCTTGGGGGCGCGCCTTCTCAACGGTTTCCTCTTTCAGACACAAGGCGGGATGAACAGCTCGCAGGACGCCCAGGGCCTGGGCCCGCAGCAGAATATCTATGGTATGCTCCTCGCTTAGGGTGTGCTGAAGCTCACGGCGGAGGCGATCGCCGCTGATGGTGCTCAGGCATTCAACGTCCCGTCTCAGGTATCCTTCCGTCCTCTCCTCCAACTGGAAATCCAGCCTGGACTCGTAACGCAGGGCCCTGAGAATCCTGGTGGCGTCGTCCACGAAGCTTTTGTCGTGAAGCACCCTGATCAGCTTTCGACTCAAGTCATCCAGGCCTCCGTGGTGGTCCCGCAGGCGGCCCCAGCCCTCGGGCGACAGGTCAATGGCCATGGCGTTGATAGAGAAGTCCCGTCGCCGGAGGTCATCCTCGATGGTCCCTGGCGACACCGTGGGCAGGGCGCCCGGGCGTCGGTACGTCTCCTTTCGGGCGGTGACCAGGTCTATTCGCTGGCCGGATAACTTTAGGGTTGCGGTGCCGAACTGGGACCTCGCCGTAACCCTGCCTTCCAGGGCTTCGGCAAGCGTCGAGGCCAGGCCTTGGGCATCCCCCTCCACCACCAGGTCGATATCGGAAATGTGGCGCTCCAGCAGAAGGTCTCGCACAGGGCCTCCCACCAGGTAGAGGGCCAGGCCCCCTTTCTTGGCGATGCCGCCGATCTCTCTAAGCAGGGAGTGAAGCTGGGGTGGAAACCCCCTCTGCATGAGCCCGCTCTGGTCCGACATACGATGACTCCTATACGATGGAGGGATTATATCATGAGGGCCTCAGCTTTGACTTTTGATAGGTGAGCCTCTAGAATGAGGCCGAATAGTGGCTACGGGAGGACTCCATGGAGAAGGTCAAGCTCACTGTCCACGGCGACTACATTTGACCCTTTGTCTATAATGCAGCCGTGTGGCTGGATAGGGTAAAGAAGGTATACGGCGACAACCTGGAGATAACCTGGAAGCACGTCGTCCTGGAACAGGTCAACAGCAAAGAGGGCCCCGACTGGAAGGTCTGGGAGCAGCCCGAGGAGTACGAGAGCCGCGGCCTGCTGGCCCTTAGGGCCGGAGAAGCGGCCCGACTTCAGGGCAGGGAGGCCTTCGAGCGTTTCCACCTGGCCCTCCTGAAGGCTCGCCACGAAGATCGGGCGCAGATCAATCAGCCAGAAGTGCTTATAGAGGTGGCCCAAAAGTGCGGCCTAGACGTTGAAAAGTTCAAAACGGAACTGGATAACAGGGAGCACCTTAAGGCCATCGAGAGGGACCATACCGAGCTGGTTGAGCAGCATGGCGGCTTTGGCTGTCCCACCTTTGTCTTCGACAACGGCGCGGCGGCCTTCCTCAAGATATTCATTCCGCCGGAAGATGAATCCGTGGAGTTCTTCGAGGAGATGATCTCCCTAATGAGCCGCCGAAGCTACCTGGGGGAGGTCAAACGACCTCAGCCTCCCTGGCCCAAAGGGGTCTTCGGCCCTCGCGCGGAGTAGGCGCTTCCGCCTGCCCTGAAGGCGAGGTATCGATGCTCCACCCTGATGGGTGGGAGGCAACCATTGGGTAGCAGTCCCATACTTTATTATTCGTACGGAACGCAGCCGTGCTCGATCTGACCTCCCTGGAAGAGAACCTAGGCGTCTCCTTCAAGAACAGAGAGCTTCTTGAACAGGCCCTGGTTCACCGCTCCTACCTGAACGAGAACCCCGACTTTCGCCTGGGTTCCAACGAGAGGCTGGAGTATCTGGGCGATGCCCTTATCGCCCTAGCGACGGCCCATGAGCTATACGTAAGAAGCCCCGACTTACCGGAAGGTGACCTGACGGCGTTACGGGCGGCTCTGGTAAGTGGCGAGGCCCTGGCCCAAGTCGGTGAGTCGCTAGAACTTGGCCCGGCCTTGTATTTAGGGCAGGGCGAGGAGAGGAGCGGTGGCCGCCAGCGGACATCCAATCTGGCGGGTGTCTTTGAGGCGGTGGTGGGTGCCCTGTTCATCGACCAGGGGTACCAGGCCTCCCGAGACCTGGTTATCAGGTGCCTATCTCCGCAGATGGACGAGATCCTGGCAAAGGGAATTCCCAGGGACTTCAAGTCCCGCCTTCAGGAGCTGGTCCAGGGCAGAGGCCACCAGTCTCCTTCATATCAGACCGTGGATGCTTCAGGCCCAGATCACGATCGCCTTTTCACTGTAGAGGTCCTGGTGGAGGGTGAGGTGAAGGGCCGAGGGAGGGGCCGCCGTAAGGCGGAGGCCGAGCAGCACGCCGCAGAGGATGCCCTGGCGGCCCTCTAGAGTGTGGTTCAACCTCACTTTTCTTCCGCGGTTTCCCATAAGAGGAAGCTAATATAAACCCTAAAAGGAGCCTGATCCCTTGTTCCGGTTCGGCAAAAATAGAGAGAAAACAGAGCAGGGCGTCCAGAAGACGCGACAGGCCTGGTTTGGCCAAGTGGCACAGCTATTTCGGGGGGCCGCCTTCGATGAAGCTCTGTGGGATGAGCTGGAGGAGCTGCTCATATCTGCCGATGTGGGGGTCGCCACCACGGCAAGACTATTATCGCGGCTGAAGGAGCGAGTCCAACAGGAGAAACCCAGCGACCCGGAAGGACCACTGAAGCACCTGAAGGATGAGATGGTATCAATTCTGGAAGTGAGGAACGTCGATTTAGAGAGAGGCCCCGCGCTGTACGATGGCGTTTTCCAACCGCCCATGGTGCTCCTCGTGGTGGGAGTCAATGGGGTCGGCAAGACCACCAGCATCGCCAAGCTAGCCCATCGCTTCAAGGAGGAGGGCCTGAGCGTCATTCTCGGCGCCGCGGACACCTTCAGGGCGGCGGGCGTCGAGCAGCTGGAGGCGTGGGGAAGACGGGTAGGGGCCGATGTCATCGCCCACCGTCAGGGCAGCGACCCCGGCGCCGTGGCCTTCGATACCATGCTGGCGGCTCGGTCCAGGAACATAGACGTAGCCATCATCGACACCGCCGGCCGCCTTCATACCAAAGGGAACCTGATGGAGGAGATGAAGAAGGTACAGCGGGTCCTGTCCAGGGAGCAGGGCGAGTACCACCAGTATGTTTTGCTGACCCTGGATGCCACCACGGGGCAGAACGGCCTGGTACAGGCCAGGGCCTTCATCGAGGCCGTTAGCTGCGACGGCGTGGTGCTGGCGAAGCTAGATGGGACTGCCAAGGGCGGCATAGTCCTGGCCATCTGTGACGAGCTCAAACTGCCGGTGTTGTACATCGCCACCGGAGAGAGCCTGGAGGACCTGGCCCCCTTCGACGCCAGGGAGTTTGTGGAGGCCCTCTTCCAGCCAGGTTAGTGAAATACCATAGAAAGACCTTTTGGGATAAGTGTGCAGAATCGCGCCGGCCAACCAAAGCCTGCGCCTTTACGTAAGGGAATATGAGGGGCTACGCTAACCTCAGCCTACCGTATGATCCTCTCCTTATAGTTCCCGTCTCTTGTAAACTGTTTCTATGAGCAGCGCGTTGTGGTGGTTGATAACGGCCCAGGCCCTGGGCCTTGTCGCCTTTCCCATCGCCTACCACCTGCTTCCCTTCCTACGGGATAGAGGCCTGGCTTTCGTCAAGCCCCTTGGCCTACTTCTACTGAGCTACCTCATCTGGATCCTCAGCTATATACACCTGGTCCCCAATACCCGCCTCTCCCTCGTCCTCCTTCTACTGGCCATCGCCGCCGTCTCGGGGGTGCTGGCCTTTCGTCGTCGCCAGGAGATGCTGGCCCACATCTCCAGAGAACGGCATGCCCTGATAGTGTCGGAGCTCCTGTTTCTGCTCTTCTTCGTGGGCTGGCTCCTCTACCGCGCTTACGACTCCTCAATAGCCGGCACCGAGAAGCCCATGGACTTCGCCTTCCTGAACGCCTCCCTTCTTACTCGGTACGCTCCTCCGGAAGACCCCTGGCTGATTGGCCACTCGGTGGCATACTACTACTTCGGCTACTGGATGATGGCAGTGATGGCCAAGCTCACCGCAGTGCCCGCCAACGTCTCCTACAACCTGGCCCTGGCCCTCATACCAGCCATGGCCGCCAGCGCCGTGTTCGGCCTGGTGTACAACATCGTGCGTGTCCGGGGTTCCTCCCTGCGACCAGCTCTAATGGCGGGAGGTGCCGGCGTAGTCCTGCTACTGGTTATCGGGAACCTTGAGGGATTACTGGAACTGGTAAGAGTTAGGGGCCTGGGCTCCGACGGCTTCTGGGAGTGGATGGGCATAGCAGGGATATCGGGGCCTGTCGAGACCACGGGCTGGCGTCCCGACGGGGGCTGGTGGTTCCATGCCTCCAGGGTCATAAACACCTTCGATGGCGCTCAGGGTCTGGACTTCACCATCCAGGAGTTCCCCTTCTTCAGCGTCCTTCTGGGCGACCTCCACCCTCACCTAATGAGTACTCCCTTCCTTCTTCTATTTTTGGCCTTTGCCCTCAACCTGCTACTTAGGCCGCGGATGCCGGGGATGTGGGGCTATTTCAAGCGCCCCGAGGCTCTCCTTGGCTTGGGTCTCGTCCTCGGGGCGCTGGCCTTCATAAACATCTGGGACCTGCCCATCTTCGGGGTAGTTCTGGCCGGCGTGTTGTTCATCAAGCACTTCTCCCTGAGAGGCGGTGTGCTGCAGCGTTCCCTTCTGGAGGCGGCGCCCTTCTTCATCGCCGTCCTTGGACTGGCCGTCATCCTCTACCTTCCCTTCTATACCACCTTCGGGAGCCGCACCTCGGGGGTGCTCCCGATACTGCCGGTGGACGGGCCCACTACTCGCTACATCCATTTCCTGGTGGTCTGGGGGCTTTTCCTGGCCATCGTAGTGCCCTTTGCCCTGGTGGCCTTTCTTAACTCGTCGCCGAAGGATGGCAGGAGGAGCAGAGCTATTGTCGCCGCCCTGGTGGTAGGCCTCCCCTTGCTGGCGTGGGTGCCCTTTCATCTCGCCGCTGGAGGCGACGTGACGGTGGTGGGTACCCAATTGCTGCGTCTTCTTCCCCTGGTCCTTCTGGGGGCTCTGGCTATGTACTCGGCTCTGGGCCATGCCACTAGAAACCTTAGCTGTGCCTTAGGTCTTCTCCTTTTGGCCCTGGCATCCATAATCCTTATGGGCGCGGAGCTTTTCTATCTGACCGATGTTTTCAACACCAGGATGAACACTGTGTTCAAGCTCTACTATCAGGCGTGGGTGCTCCTTGCTGTAGTAGGTGCCGTCGCCTTACACTATCTGTACAGCCGGGGCTTGGCGGGTGGCAACTGGACGCGCTGGACCAGGTATGCAGTGGCGGGAGTCGTTCCGCTGCTCCTCCTGGCCTCCTTGTACTACACCGGCGCTTCGGTGGGCAGTAAGGGTGGTTTTCGCGGCGATGCCACGCTGGATGGGCTGGTTTTCTTGAAGAGAAGCCATCCAGATGATTACGGGGCGATAGTCTGGCTCAAGGAGAACGCATCCGTCAGGTCTGGGATACTGGAGGCTGTGGGGGGTAGCTACTCCGAATTCGGTAGGATATCAAGCAGCACGGGCATCCCCACCGTCCTGGGCTGGCCGGGCCATGAGCTACAGTGGCGGGGTTCCAACAAGCCCTCCGATGGACGCGCAGAGGATGTGGCCACCATATATCAGACGGACGATCCCGCCGAGGCGAAGGAGCTTTTGGACAAGTACGGCATCCGATACGTCTATGCGGGCCGTAGAGAAAGAGAGAAGTACGGCGAGAGCGGCCTACCTAAATTCCTTCAGATAGCAGACCTGGCCTTCAGCCAGAATCAGGTTGCCATATACAGGCTCAGAGAGTAAATGACCGGACCCTTTTACTATTTCCGGAGTTCAGCGACGGAGGTCGTCGGCAGCGCATCCAGCGTATCCGATGGCGCAGGGCCTGTGGAGAGCCCGTCGGAAGCGCTGCTGGACTGGCTTGAATCGCCCCCTGAACTCGAAGACCAGCCCAGGGGCCTAGTGATCTTACGCCTTCCCTGGGAGCTTGTCATCTACGGCAGCCTGGGGTTGGTGGCGGCGGTGATGCGACTGTGGGACCTTGGCGCTGATGCCATGCACCATGACGAAAGCCTCCACGCCTTCTTCTCATGGCAGCTCTTTGTGGGCAGAGGGTTTGACCACAATCCCCTGATGCATGGTCCCTTCCAGTTCCACGGCAACTCCCTCGTCTTTTTTCTTTTCGGCGACAGCGACTACACGGCCCGCCTTCTCTACGCCATCTTCGGTATCGCCCTGGTGTTCCTGCCCTACTTCTTCCGGCGCCGGCTGGGCCGGGCAGGCGCCTTGGTGGTGGCGGGAATGCTGGCCTTCTCCCCCGCAATGCTTTACTTCAGCCGATTCGCGCGCAACGACATCATAATGGCGGTTTGGACCCTGGGCCTAGCTATCGTTATTTGGCGATACCTGGATGAGAGGAAGCCTCGCTACCTATACCTCTCGGCGGGGCTTTTGGCGCTGGCCTATGCCACCAAAGAGACGGTATTCATTGTCACCGTGGTCTTTGGGGGCTTTCTCCTCCTCCTGGCCATCTCCGAGCTTAGGTCATTCCACGGCCGTAAGCGGGACTTCCTCCGCCAGTCGCCGGCCGCATCGATGCTGATCCTCCTTGCCACCCTGGCCCTGCCCTTCTGGTCGGCCTCCATCAGCCTTTTCCAGGGCTCACTGGGATTAGTGCTTGCCAACGAGGACCCGTCTGCCGGCCCCATTGGCGCACCCTCCGGACTGGGCTACGGGATAGCGGTGATAATGGTGGTGGGCCTTCTGGCCATCTCGACTGGAGTGGGCCTCCTCTGGAACTGGAGGGTATGGTTGGGCAGCGCCGCCATCTTCTACTCCATAGGGATAGTTTTGTATACCACCGTCTTTACCAACCTGGTGGGAGTCGGTACGGGGACCTGGCAGTCCCTAGGATATTGGATCGCCCAGCAGGATGTCCGGCGGGGAGCTCAGCCCTGGTACTACTACTTCATGATCACCTCGGTGTACGAGTTCCTGCCCTTCCTCTTTGCCCTGGTTGCGGCGGTCTACTATCTGCGCAAAAGGGACAGGTTCTCCCTCTTCCTGGTCTGGTGGTCCGTGGGCAACTTCTTCCTCTACTCCCTGGCGGGAGAGAAGATGCCGTGGCTTCTGGTCAACGTGACTCTGCCCCTGATTCTGCTGTCCGGCAAGTTTCTTGGCGACCTCATTCAGACGATACCCTGGCGGCAGTTCGTCTCTCGCGGTGGCCTGTACCTTCTGCCGGGGGTGGTGCTGTTCCTGCTGATGCTGTGGCGTCTGGTCTTCTTTGAGCTGGACGACCTGGATTTTGCTCTGAGCGTGATAGGTTTGTCCCTGCTGATAGCCTTCCTTCTAGCCCTCCTGGCGGGGGCTATCCTCTGGGGCCGGCGAGTGGGAGCCAGGGCATCCTTTGCCTTCTCCACCCTTGTCCTGGCGGGGCTGCTTTCCGTCCTTACCTTCAGGGCTGGATGGATCGCCGCCTACGAGCACGGAGACGTGTCCGTGGAGATGCTGGTGTATACTCAGACCTCTCCAGATATAGCAAGGGTCGCCCGTGAGATCGGGCAGCTTGCCGATGTCACCGGCGATGGACTAAGCTTGCCCATCACCGTTGATTCCACCGACGGATTCAGCTGGCCTTGGGCCTGGTACCTTCGCGACTATAACAGCGTCGGTTATCCCTGCTACAGCGGTGATTCAGGGTGCACTTCCCTGACCGACGCTCCGGACTCCTCAGTGGTGCTGGTCAACTCCCGCAATCATGGGGCAGCCGACCCCATCCTCAAGGATGCCTACGGTAGCGGCCAGCGCATCAAGCATCGATGGTGGTTCCCTGAAGGCTACAAGGGGGCTACTCCTGGAGCGGTCTGGGATGCGGTGACCGACCGCTCTCAGTGGAGAAAGGCCGCCGACTACTTCCTCTATCGTAATATGGAAAGTAGCCTTGGCTCCGTCGATACGTACATATACTACAGGAAGGGCCTGGTCCGGGCGCCATTTCTGGGCAACTGAACGGGAACCTTGTGCCCGCTACATGGCGGCAATTATACTTAAATATCTAAGCATTGTTGGTTTGTAGTGTTGGGGGGAAAGTAGTTGCTCAAGTCTAAGAAATTCCTGCTGGGCTTCTCGGTGAGCCTGGTCTTTCTGCTGCTCTTCCTCTTCCGCGTCGACGTGGATGAAGTCACTACGGCGTTGAAGGAGGCCCACTACCTGTGGCTGATCCCGGCGGTGCTGATTTACTTCGTCTCGATGTTTGCCAGGACGGTAAGGTGGCGTTACCTCCTTAGTCCGTTGCGCATGATGACCCACAGGCGTTTGTGGCCCGTGATGATAGTGGGCTACACGGCCAACAACCTCCTGCCCGTTCGCCTGGGGGAGCTGGTGCGGGTCCAGTACCTGCGGGAGCGGGAGCCGGTAAGCAGGGCCTCCGCGCTGGCCACCATCGCAGTAGAGCGGGTCTTCGATGGGCTGACACTGCTCTTTTTTGCGGCCGGAGTGTCTCTGGCCCTGCCCGTGGGAGGCCTGCTGAAGGACCTTGCCGACGACTCCGGCATCCCCCTGCCTGTCCTGGCGCTGGTGCCCTCGGTCCCATTCTTCCTGGCCATCGGGCTTTTGCTAACGATGTCCGCAAAACCCATATGGCTGCTGAACTCCGTATCCCGCATGCTTCGACTCCTTCCATACGGCCTAAGGCCCGGGGCGTATCGTCTGGCTGAGTCCTTCTTGGATGGACTGGCCATCCTTCGTAGCCGTCGGAGGTTGCCACTGATCTTCATGCTCTCTCTACCGATCTGGCTCCTGGAAGTGTTGATGTATTACATAGTGACCATCTCCTTTAATGTGCCAGAACACTTTTCAGGGGTGGGTGAGATGATAGCGGTGATGCTGCTGGTTACGGCCATCTCCAACCTGGCCACCTCTATCCCAAGCTCTCAGGGTGGGGTGGGCCCCTTCGAGTTCTTCGGTGCGGCCACCCTGGTCATTCTGGGCTTGGAACGAGCGATAGCCTCGGCCTACATCATTGTGCTCCATTTAGCCTTGCTGGCGCCGCTGACCCTCCTTGGACTGCTGTACCTGTGGGCCGATGGCATCTCCCTGGGGTACTTATCCAGGCAAAGAGGCGAGGCATCCCTGGCCTCGGACCCGGCGCCCAGCCCAATATCTACTGAGGCGGAGGGCCAGTGATGAACGTCGGCATCATAGGAGGGGGAGCTGCAGGTCTGGCCGCAGCCTACGAGCTGGGCAAGAAGGGGCATAAGGCCGCCGTGTACGAGCGGGCCCCCTTCCTGGGGGGCCAGGCCTCCACCTTCGACGTCGGCGGTGCTCCCCTGGAGAGGGGGTACCACCACCTCTTCACCAGCGACACCGATATTGTGGACCTCATCCATGAGCTGGGCCTGGGCCCCAAACTGCGATGGATCGAGTCCAAGGTTGGCATCTTCCACGGGGGCAAGATTTACGACTTCGTGACCCCCCTGGACCTCCTGAGGTTCACCCCCCTCAGCCTGATAGACCGGTTCCGGCTGGGGCTGGTAACCCTCAAACTGAAACGCTGGAGAGACTGGCGCAAGTTGGAGAGCTTCACAGCGGACCAGTGGATCCGTAAGCATGCTGGCAAGAGGGTCTATGAGACGGTGTGGGGTCCTCTGCTGCGAGGGAAGTTCGGCGAAGACCAGTACCACCTGGTGGGCATGCCCTGGTTCTGGGGGAAGATCCAGACTCGGTTCGCTTCCAGAGGCAAGGGCATGGCCAAAGAGCGTCTGGGGTATCCCATAGGGAGCTTCGGCGAGGTCTTCGATGTGCTGGGGGAGAAGATCCGCGAGGCCGGCAACGAGGTCCACATCGGCGCCTCGGTGAAGCGTATCGTCGTGGAGGATGGCCTGGCCACGGGTCTGGAGGTGGAGTTGGCGGGTCAGGAGAGCGGCGTGCGCCCCTTCGATGCCATCATCGCCACCACGCCCTCCTACATCTTCCCTCGATTAGTGCCCTCCCTGCCAGAGGAGTACCTGGAAAAGCTGACCAATGTTAACTACCTGGCGGCGGTCCTGTTGATTCTGGTCCTGAAAAGGCCCCTCTCCCACGTCTACTGGCTGAATATTGCGGACCGCTCCATCCCCTTCGTCGGGGTCATTGAGCAGACCAACTTCATCGAGCCGGAGCACTACGGTGGCAAGCACATCGTCTACCTGGCAAACTACCTCAGCACCAGCCATCCGCTCTACCAGATGGAGCATGCTGAGCTGCTGGAGGAGTACCTACCGCATCTGCGAAAGATCAACCCGGACTTCGACCCATCCTGGATCGAGACCAGCTACCATCATAAGGTGGATGCGGCACAGCCTATCATAGGCACCAACTACTCTCAGCGTATTCCCGACCACCATACACCCTTCAAGCGCCTGTACCTGGCCAACACCACCCAGATTTATCCGGAGGACCGGGGCACCAACTACAGCGTCCGCATGGGAAAGCAAGTAGCCCGCATGGTGATGGAGGAGTGGGGATAGTACGGCCAGGGTGAGCGGTTGTATATTTACGTTCGTGATGAGCCCATCACTTCTCTCCCCTTTATGGGGGAGAGTCGGCTTTGCACCTAAAGTCCAACAGCAGACGTTTTCTTTCCCACCCACCCACCCACCCACCCGATATGCCTAATTCCTGAGGGGGCACCCCTCATCCTTCCAGGGGGAAGGGCTGGCAGAGAACCTAGGTTCTCTGCACTCTCCTGAGTTTTTCTGCGTAGCCGGGGAGAGTCAGAGAGGGAGTGAGGCCCGCTCGTGGTGAGCCTGTCGAACCACGGTGCAAGGAATACCCGTGGGCTTGCCCCAAAAGGCAGTCTCCTCTGCCTCCAAGGAGAGGGTTAGAGTGGTGGCCCTGCCTTACAGCACCTGGGTCAGGGCTGGCTCCAGCTCCTCGGTGCCCACAAACCCCTCGAACTTGGCGGCCACGTTCCCATTCCGGTCCAGGATGAACGTCCAGGGCTCGCTTAGCAGGCCCCATTCGTTCATGACAGGGTTGATCTTGCCTTTGGTGAGGTCTCCCTGCATCTCCAGCGGGTTGGCGTAGACCTCCACGTGGATGAAGTTGGCCCGGCCCTTGTATCGCTCCTTGAGGTCCTCCACCACCTCTACCTGGGGGCCGCAGGTCCTAGTCTCGCAGAAGAGAGGAGTGGAGAAGACCACCGCGGAGGGTCGGCCGCTGGCTACGGCCTGTGCGATGGTCTTCTGGTAGAGGTCCGGGTCTGGAGGCCTGGCGGTGGTGATCTCCGCCAGCTCCTCCACGTCTCCAGCCGTCCTCTGCTGGCTGGCAGGGGCCTTGGCGCCGATGGCTGGAGAGTCGCTCTCCTCCTTCACCTGGAAGGCTGCTACCGAATTGACCACAGAGCCATCGGGCTGCGGGACCTCCACCTCTACCCCCCAGAAGCCGGGCTCATCGAAAGTGACCTGGGCCGCGTAGACCCCTGCTATACTGGTTGGCCATGTCCTGAAGACGGCGGTCACCTCCTGGCGAGATGAGGGGTTGTCTACTGGAAACAGAAACGCCCTCACCTCCGTCAGGCGCACAGGAACTACGTCCTCGTCCAGGATGGCAAAGGCAAACCTGTTGATGCCCACCGCTAGATCGCTGGAGACAACGAAAGTGTTCACTCCCAGGGGCGTCGGTGTCGGCGTAGGGTCGGAGGAGGTGCAGGCCAACAGCAGCAATAGGCCTGCGGCCCCAAGAAACCTCGCTATCCTAGAGGTCGTCGACACCGTTTATACCAGGGGAAGGGAGATGGCCTGTCCCGTCATGTAGCTCCTGACCACGGCCTCGGTGAACTCCATGTACCTGACTCCCTCCTCAAAGGGGGTGAGGGTCACCTTATTCTCCCCCCGAATGGCGTCTATGAAATCACGCTCAACGCGCCAGTCCCCCAGTTTCTCCTGGGGTATGGATATCTCCGAGAGCTGCTCCTCACCCCGCCGGCCACCGTACAGGGCCAGCGAGCCGCCTTCCAGCCGCAGGGTGCCGTCGCTGCCGTAGAGCCACACCTCGGTGCCGGGAGACAAGCCGGTCACGGCGCTGAAGCTCAGGCGGGCATGGGCCCCGCAGGCCATTTCGCACAGTATATCCAAGTGGTCGGGCACTGAGACGGATCGAAGGAGGCCGTTTCCATCGCGCCGCTGGTTCACGTTTACCTTGGCCATGGCCGTGACCTTGCTGGCGGGCCCAACCCAGCGCATAAGGGCCTCGTACCAGATGCCCGAGTTGAGGGTGTTGAAGCCGCTCACCTCGACATCCTGCCTCCAGTGCAGGGGAGAATCCGAGTCCACGAAGTTGCTCTGAAAAGATTGCAGGTCTATGGCCAGCACATCGCCCAAGTAGCCGTCGGCTACCAGATCCTGGATGGCGCGGTCCACTTTCAAGGTGACGGGGGAGGGCACGATCTGAGTCACCAGGTCGGGATGCCTCCGAGAGGCGTCCAGCATCTCGTGGGCTTCCTGAGCATTCATGGCCATCCGCGCCTCAGTCAGAACGTGCTTGCCGTTCTCCAGGGCTGCCAGGACCATAGTCTTGTGCATGTAGGGCCAAGTACCGATGCAAATGGCGTTCAGGTCCTCGTCCCTTACCATCTCCATCCAGTCATCGTATACCCGGGGGATCTCGAACTCGGCGGCCGCGGCTTCACTGGACTGACGGCTGCGATTGCAGACCCCGATGACGGAGGCGCCCTCTATGGCCTGGAAGCCGGGTAGATGCCGCTGGCGGGCGATATAGCCTGCGCCGATGATGCCAATGCGGACGTTTTCGTTTGCCATCTGGATTCCTCTCTTCTATATCTATACGTTGATGCGGTGCAAATCAGTTTACAACAGAACCACCCGCAGCACTATCCTCGTATCAAAAGCGGTGCTCCCAAATTGCCGCATATGCCCGTATAACCTTACAATGAGCCTGTGGTACCTTTCGCCTCACGCGTAACCTTCGCCCTTAACGGGCGGCTGCCCAGGATCAGGACCCTGGCCGTCGCACTGGCGCCTCTTTTCATTGTGGCCATGGCCCTGGGCCTGCGCCTCTACGGCATCGACTGGGACCAGGGCCACCTTTACCACCCGGACGAGCGTGCCATCCTGATGCGTGTGGAGGCCCTCTCCCCTCCTCCCGCAGGCGATCTGGCCCTCCTGCTGGACGTTGACGAGAGTCCCTGGAACCCCCGCTGGTTCCCCTACGGCAGCTTTCCTCTGTACCTGCTGAAGGGCGTGCAGCTCTTGGCGGAGCCCTTCGCGAAGTGGAACGTCTTCGATCTGCGTTTGCCCGGCCGAGCCATCTCGGCCCTGGCGGACACCCTCACAGTGCTGATGGTCTTTGTAATTGGGACCCGGCTGTACGGGCGAAGGGTGGGCCTGCTGGCCTCGGCCCTTGTGGCCCTGGCCGTGGTCCACATCCAGATCAGCCACTTCTATACCGTGGACACCATCCTCACCCTGATGGCCGTCCTCTCCATCTTCTTCCTGGTGCGGGTAGCCAGAGACGGCAGGCTCAGGGACTCTGCCTTGGCAGGCCTCTTTCTGGGGCTGGGCCTGGCCACCAAAGTCAGTCTGGCCCCTATGCTGCTCCCCTTTGTCCTGGCCCACGCCATGTACGCCTTCTCCCGGGACGACGAGAGGCTACAGCTATCCAGCCCCGACGCAACCAGGCTAATGCGGTCCCTTTCCGGCGTGGCCCTGGGAGGCGGCGTCCTTCTGCTAGCCATGTTCGTGACGCAGCCCTACGGCTTCCTGGACTGGGCCCGCTTTCTGAGCGACAACACCGAACAGTCGGAGATGGTGCGCCGCATCCTGGACTACCCCTATACCCGGCAGTATATAGACACGACACCCTACTGGTACCAGATCCGGCAGCTGGGCACCTGGGGCCTGGGCTTGCCTTTGGGCATCGTCGCTTGGAGCGGCCTGATTGCGGGCACGGCATACGCCCTGGCAAAGAAGCGAAAGGCCGAGCTGCTCATCCTGGCGTGGGTGATACCCTACTTTGCCATCACAGGTGCCTTCCAGGTCAAGTTCCTGCGCTACCTACTGCCCATCACCCCCTTCCTGATCCTCATGGGGTCCTGGGCCCTTCTAAAACTGTACGACTGGATGGCCCAGATGAGGCCCCGCTTGAAGCCGTGGCTTGCCGGAGGAATCGCCATGCTGGTGGTGGCCACGGGGCTCTACGCCCTGGCCTACTCGGCCATCTATTCGCGGCCTCATCCCGCCTCCCAGGCGTCGGAATGGATAAACGACCAGGCGCCCAGGGGGTCCCTCGTCCTCCAAGAGCACTGGGAGGAGGGCATCCCTAACCTGGGCGGCTACCGCGTCGAGCAGCTTCCCATGTACGAATTCGATGGCCCGTTCAAGGTGGAGCTTGTGTCCCAAAAGCTGGCTGACGCTGACTTCCTGGCCTTCTACAGCCACCGCCTCTACGGGACCATACCCCGACTGCCGGAGCGATACCCCATTAGCAGTGCCTACTATCGGCTGCTGTTCTCGGGGGAGTTGGGGTACAAACTGGCCCGCGTCGAGACCTCATATCCCGGCTTTCTGGGCATTTCGCTGGCCGATAACACCTTCTCCAGACCTGGCCTACCCACGCCCGTCGGCTTCACCGACTTCGCCCAGAACGGCAAGTCGCCCCTGACCCTTAGTCTGGGCTTCGCCGACGAGAGCTTCACCGTCTACGACCACCCCACAGTCCTCATCTTTCGCAACGAGTCCCACCTTACCAAGGAGAGACTGGCCGAAACATTGCTTCTGGGTGGGTACACCGACGGGGCGCCCCTGGGCTCTGTCTTCTCGCCGGAGGATGCGCGGATTCAGCAGGAGGGAGGGACCTGGTCCGAGATAATCAGTCGCACAGGCTGGACCAATAGCTTTCCTCTGGCGGTCTGGCTCCTCCTGATTGAGGGCTTGGGCCTGCTGGTGCTTCCAATAGCCTTCTTCCTCTTCAGACCCCTCTACGACAGAGGCTACCTCCTGTCCAAGGTCCTCGGGCTGCTCCTGGTTCCTTTTGTAGTCTGGATTCTGGTTAGCCTCCGCTGGGCCTCCTTCTCCCAGCCAACCATATGGCTTGCCTTCATCCTTGTGGGGCTGGTTTCTCTGGGCATACTGCTGAAAACGCGGGGTGAGATGCTGGCCTTCGTAAGGCAGCGATGGCGGGTCCTTCTCATTGGTGAAATCCTGTTCCTGGTGGCTTTCCTCGCCTTTTACCTCATCAGGCTGGCCAACCCGGACCTGTGGCACTTCCGCTTCGGCGGCGAGAAGCCCATGGACTTCGCCTACCTTAATGCCGTCCTCAAGTCCACCTACATGCCTCCCTACGACCCCTGGTTCTCCGGCGGCTTCATCAACTACTACTACTATGGCCAGTTCATGGTGGCCACCATCATCAAGGCCACGGGTATCAATCCCGCGGTAGCCTATAACCTGGCGGTGCCCCTTTTCTTTGCCCTGACCGCCTCCGCCGCCTTCGCCCTGGTGTACAACCTGGCCGAGGGCACCCGCAGGCGTCGAGGATTCCCGGGCTTAGGATGGACGCCCGTTGTTGCGGGAATCGCAGGCGCCCTTTTTGTTGTGGTCCTGGCAAACCTGGACGGGATGTGGCAGGTAGCCCAGGGAACAGGGCGCGCCCTGTTCGGAAACCAGCCCTTCGGCGTCTTCGACTTCTGGCTTAGCCGCAGCATGATGCCCCCGGACCCGCCTGGCTTCGAGATCACGGAGTTTCCCTTCTTTACCTTCCTCTACGGCGACCTCCACGCCCATCTCATGGCATTGCCCTTCACCCTGCTGGTGCTGGGCCTTCTGCTGGCTTTGATCCTCAGGCCCAGGGCGGAGGGCCCAGGCGCGATGACGCGGGGTAGAAGCGTGTGGGAGGAAGGCGCCTTGCTGCTGGTGCTCTCCCTGGCCGTCGGCTCTTTGAGGCCCACCAACTTTGCGGACTATCCCACCTATATGGCGATAGCCGCCGGAGGAATCCTGCTGGCGGAATACTACTCTCGGGGTGGACTGAGCTTCGCCCTGCTCCTCCGCGGAGCAGCGAAGGTTGGACTGGTGTTTCTTATGGGATATATCCTCTTCCTGCCATACCACTCCAACTATGAGCCTCCCTTCTCAGGCATCGGGTGGACCACCAACCAGACTGCCTTATGGCAGTTCCTGGCCATCCACGGCCTCTTCGTCTTCATCATCATCTCCTTCCTTGGCCGGGAGGCATGGGTACATCTGGCGTCTGGATTCAGGTCGCGGGTCAGGCTAAAAGTCGTTGCCTTCTCCCTGATAGCCCTGGCCGGCGCCATTACCGCCCTGGCCCTGTTCCCGGACTACTCGACGGTAGGCTTTGTGGGGCTGATGCTGCTGGCGACCCTGGCCGTGGGGCTGCGCTCCACCTTCCTCTGGAGGGCCGACTCACCCTTGCTGGGGTTCCCCCTCCTGCTAATGGCCGCCGCCTTCTCCCTGGCCATAGGTGTGGAGTTCCTGCGCCAGGATGATGACCTAGATCGCATGAACACCGTGTTCAAGTCCTACTTCCAGATATGGGTCCTGCTGGCCCTGGCCTCTGCCTACCTTCTCTGGAGACTAGTCCAAGAAAACCGAGGGCTCTTCAGGAGGACCAAGGTCGCCGGGGAAGACACGGAGCATACTACTAGGAGACCCGTCACGGGGAGGGTCCTGCGAATAGCAGCAATCTCCTGGCTGGCCCTTCTTCTCCTGCTCCTGGTAAGCGTCTCTATATATCCGGTGATGGGGACGCAAGTCAAGCTCCGAACCCGCTTCCAGACATCCCCTCTCACAGCCGACGGGATGTCTTTCATGCGGGAGACCGTCTACCATAACCACAAGGGCTCCATGGAGCTGAAGTGGGACTACCAGGCGATACGCTGGCTTCAGGACAACGTGGAGGGCTCGCCCGTGATCCTGGAGGGGATAACCCCCCTCTACTACTGGGGCAATCGGGTGTCCATATACACCGGCCTGCCCGCCATCATTGGATGGGACTGGCACCAGATCCAGCAAAGGACTCCCCATGACGGAGCGGTAAGGGAGAGGCGCCGGGACGTGAACCAGATCTATGGGACCCCTTCCCAAGGTGAGGCCCTGGAACTGATGAGGAAGTATGGCGTCCGCTACGTGTACGTGGGACCCCTGGAGCGCCTCTACTACCCGCAGTGGGGAGTCGACAAGTTCGAGGGCATGGTGGGACGCTCCCTCAGCCGCGTATACGAGAACTCCCAGGTCACAATCTACCGCCTCCTGTGAGACGCGTCTGTCGGACTCATACCTTGCGAGCATGATAGGGCTATGCTACTATGAGGGTGAAAGCATCTCCCGCAACGGTGAGTGAATTTGGAATCTGAGACCATCGTCACCATACGCGATATCGCTATTATCGTCTTCTCTTTGGGCGGCGCTTTTTTTCTACTGGTCTTACTCCTCCTGGTATTCGGGCTGTATAGGAAAGTTTCCTCGCTGCTCAACTCGGCCAGGAAAACTGTAAAGAGCGTGGAGGAGATTACCACCGCAGTCTCAGATAGTTTGGTTAAGCCGGCGACGGCTGGCTCTGGGATTGCCTTTGGAGCGGGAAAGCTGCTATCGTTTTTACTGGGATTCCGTAGAGGAGGAAAGAAGAATGGCAAATGATCAAGGGGACGGAGGATTCATGGCGGGATTCCTTCTGGGTGGCATCCTCGGTGTCGTGGTAGGGTTGGCCCTGGCGCCCAAGGCAGGTCAGGAGGCGCGAGCTGAGCTGTGGGAGAGGAGCGAGGGCCTACGGGAGAGGGCGGAGTACATAGCCGCCCAGGCCCGCGAGCGCCTGCGCCCAGCCATAGACGAGGCCAAGGAGATGCTGAAGCCAGCCGTAGATGAGATCAGGGCCGCCGCCGCCTCATTACGTCGGAGAGAGGAAGGGGGCCAAGGAGAGGGGGAGGAGGAGAAGGCGGGCTGATCCGGGCGGCCCAAAGTATCTAGGCCTCCGGGGCTTTGTACTTGGGGTAGGAGCCGAAGATCCTGAGCATGGACGCATGGCTCTCTATCTTGGACAGCGCTTCCCGTACCTGAGGGTCCTCTTTGTGGCCCTCCAGGTCCAGCAGGAAGACGTAAGTACCCAAGCTCTCTTTGGTGGGACGGGACTCGATTTTTGCCAGGTTAATATTCCGGACTGCGAACTCGTTGATCACGAAGTGTAGCTGGCCGGGTTTGTCTTCGTCAAAGGAGAAGCAGAGAGAGGTCTTGTCGGCGCCCGTCCAGGGATGGTCCTCCGGGCCCAGCACCACGAAGCGGGTCACGTTGGAGGCACTGTCCTGAATTCCACTGGCCAGAACCTGTGCTCCGTAGAGCTCGGCGGCACGCCGGTTTGCTATAGCGGCCGCACTGGAGTTATGCTTCATCTCCTCCACGGCCGCAGCGGTACTGAGGGACGCTACAACCTGGCACTTGGGGAAACACCGCTCCAGGAAGCGTCGGCACTGGGCCAGCGCCTGGGGGTGGGAGAGAATGGTCGCGATAGAGGCCGCCTCCACGCCTGGGTTCACCAGCAGGCAGTGCTCTATTGGCAGGACCAGCTCCCGCCCTATATAGAGACTGGTCTCGTTGATCAGCAGGTCCAAGGTATCCGGCACGGAGCCTTCCAGGCTGTTCTCGATTGGCACCACTCCCTCTTCCGCCATTCCCGAGGTAACCGCGGTTGCTACGGCAGGAATAGCGGCGAAGGGAATCAGCTGGGCCTCCGGGTCATGCCGGAGGGCGGCCTCTTCAGTAAAAGTGCCGGCGGGCCCCAGATAGGCTAGTTTTTTAGCCATGGCCTAGGACACCCCTGTAAAAGCCTCTCGCAGGGCTTCCTCGCCTTCGAGGGTAGTAACGACGAATATCTCATCGTTGGCGTGAATCTCGCTCTCTGGTGCGGGAATCTGGGCGTGGCCGTCCCGTGAGACTATCAGCGTAATGAGAGAGCCGTCCGGGAGGGTTATCTCCTTCAGGCATTTCCCCACAGCCGAGGCATCGGGGGGTACCTTGACCTCTACCAACTCCTTGTCGGTCCCGGTAATGGGCCCAACGTGGACCAGAGGGTGGGCGGGAAGCTCCTCCTCTATGTGAGACAGGATCAGCTGGGTGCTGCTGACCACAACATCTATGCCAAGGAGGGTAAAGAGGTGCTCGTTAGCCGTATTGTTTATCAGGGCTACGGTCTTGGGCACGTTAAAACAGGCTTTGGCCATCTGGCAGGCCACCAGGTTGTCTTCATCCAGACCGGTGACGGCTATCAGGACGTCGGCCCTGTCGGCGCCCGCCTCTCGGAGCACGCCTATCTCACACCCATCGCCGACTAAGGCGACGCTGCCCAATTCTTCGACGATGGCCTCGCATTTCTTATGGTCCCTATCTATCACCAGGACCTCATGCTCCGTGGCGGACAGGGCTTTGGTCAGGGAGTAGCCTATCTTTCCGCACCCAACGATGACTACGTACATATCTCTCTACGTCTGGTTGATGGCTTCTAGAATCATTCCCGAAATGACCCCAGTGGGGCTGACGGCCACCAGGCCCATCTCGGAGTAGATCTCCTGCTTAAGGGGATCGTTGGTCCGGCACACCACTTTGGGTACTTCAAATATGTGCTTGGCTATCTGAGCGGCCAGCAGGTTCCTGGTCTCCCTGTCGCCAACGGCCACAAAGACATCTGCCTCCTCTATATCGGCCTTCCGGAGGTCCTCCTCCTGCGTGCCGTCCCCTATAATCGGCACAATTCGCTCACTTTCCAGCAGGTGGGCTGGGAGTCGCAGAAACCTATCGGTGTCGATGTCCATGATGAATACCCTGTTTCCCGCCTCCGCCATGTCCAGGGCCACTTTAGCCCCCACCCGGCCGCAACCCATGATCAGTAACTGCATCTCGAAAGCGTCTCCCTAGCTGAAGCATTAAATAGGATTATGTCGTCCATTAAGAAGAGCCTCTCCCATTGGTTCTCTCCATAGGATGACCCTGCAGGGAGCATGGCGCAGGATGTAGGGAATATCATCCCCAAGGCTAAAAGAGCCGTAGCGTATTTTGTAGGGTATGCCCATGACGATGGCCTCCACTCCACGCTCCAAAGCCTCCTGCACCACCGCGGGGCCTATCTCCCTCGCCTGAAGCAGCTCTGCCTCCAGCTCGCACTTGTGGTCTTTCACAAGCTCCTCTACATCCTTGAGCACCTCTTCGCCTTTGGCGGTGGCGCTCTCTATCTCAGCATCGACTGGCAAACGCCTTTCGACCTGAATTACGTAAAGGGCAATGATCTTGCCCTTATGGCTCTTTACAAGGTCACAGGCAAGGCCCAAAGCATCACCATCGGACTGGTCTCCCTTGACGAGTACCAGTACATCCTTGAGCTCCATCTATCTCCGTACCCTACACAGTTAATAGGGAAATCAGATTGCCTTATCAACCATCTAGCTGCTCCAGCATGGCAACGGCTAAGTATAGGCTATGAGGGTTCAATTAGCCCTCCAGCCGTTCCAGGAGCTCATCCCGCCCGGCGACTACCAGTATATCCCCGGCGAGTAGTTTATCATCGCTGTCCGGGTTGATAGTCACGTCTTTTCCGCGTTTGATGGCCAAAACCGCCAGGCCATACTTGTCGCGGGCGCCGGCGAATCCCGATTCTTTAAGGCTCATGTTAGCAAAACGCGCCGGTATCTTAACGCGGCTTATGCCGAAGTCGGCGGTTAGCTCCATGTACTCCTGTACGTCAGGGTTGAAGAGGCTGTGAGCTACATTGACGCCCATCTCCTCTTCGGGATGGATGACTTTGTCGGCGCCTATGCGCTCAAGAGTGTTGCCGTGCAGGGGATTCTGCGCCCTGGCAGCCACGTAAGGGAGCCCCAGGGTCTTGAGGAGCACGGTTACCATTATGTTGGCCTGAAGGTCAGAACCTATTGCCACCACCCCAGCGTCAAAGTTGGGCACCGCCAGCTCTCTGAGGACCGCCTCGTCTGTTGCATCTCCCTTAACAGCGTAGGTCACATCACCCATGATCTCTTGAACCAGTTTCTCATTGATATCCAGGGCCAGAACGTCATGGCCGTTCTGGAACAGACCTCTGGCGACGTTGGACCCAAACCTGCCCAGGCCAACTACCACCACTTGTTTCTTCAATTATCCCCCCTATCGTTAGCCTATTTTAACTCTTTCCTCTGCAAACCGATAGCTTTCTCTTCGCTCCCCCTGGGCCATTGCCAGACCCGCGCTCAAGGGCCCAACCCTTCCAATGTACATGGTAACAATAAGTATAAGCTGCCCCCAGGAAGAGAGATCCCCCGTTAGCCCAGTGGTCATTCCCACGGTCCCGAAGGCGGACACGCTTTCGAAGAGAAGGTCGATAAAGTCGAATCCCTCGGCCAAAGTCAACAAGAAGGCCATGAGGAATACGAAGGCGGTTGCCATGGCCCCGATAGCGAGGGCCCTTGAGACCTGGGCCTGCGGTATCTCCCGGCCAAAAGCGGTAACGTTGCTCCTGCCCCTGATTGTGGCCAGCAAGGCCACCAACACAACGGCAAAGGTGTTTACTTTAATGCCACCCGTTGTGGACGCGGAGCCTCCTCCGATGAACATCAGTCCAGTTAGAAAGAAATTCGTATGGTGCTCCATGTCCGCAAAGTTTACTGTGGTAAAGCCTGCCGTTCTACCGCTGGCTGAATGAAAAATCGAATTCAGGAGTTTGTCCCCAACGGACATAGGCCCCAGCGTCTTAGGATTGTCGTATTCCGACAGGAGTATTATAAGCATGCCCACCAGCAGCAGCGCCCCGGTAACGATGAGTACCAGCTTGGTGTCCAGAGTAAAGCGAGAGAAGCGTCGGTATTTGAAGATATCCAGGAGAACACTGTAGCTCACGCTACCTAGGACTATCAGAACCCCCATTATGCCCAAGATGGCATAGTCCGTCTGGAACCTTCCCAAGCTGGCGGACTCGGGGAGGACCACGAAGCCTGCGTTATTGTAGCCGGATACTCCCTGGAAAACCGCCTGCCAGAGGGCTTCTGCTGAGGAAAAGATGTTGTTGAAGCGGACAAAGAGGACCAGAATTCCGATCAACTGAATGAAGACCGCCACCAGAACGATGTTTCTGGTAAGTCGAAGCAATCCCCCCATCTGTGTGACACCCAATCCCTCTCGTACCAAAAGTCGCTCTCTGAGAGTAATCCGCTGGCCGATGAGGATGAGCAGGAAGGTGGCGCTGGTCATGAATCCCAGGCCGCCGGTAAACATGAGCGCCAGAATTACCACCTGTCCCGTCCGGCTCCAGTAGGCGGCCGTATCCTGGACCACCAGGCCGGTGACTGTCGCCGCCGAGGTGGCCGTGAATAAGGCGTCCATAAAGGGCGTGAAGCCGCCGGCGGTGTTGGCGTAAGGAGGAATGAGAAGCAGGGTGCCCAGGGTAATGAGGCCCGCGAAGGCGTAAATCAGGATTAGTGGGGAGGTAATGTGCCTGGACTGCACCCTCCTGGGCTTGCCTCTGAACACAATGGGCGCGATCTCGGCAACTCTGGGATGCCGGATAACCCTGTCTCCAGGCCGTGGCTTCCAGGCTCTTTGCAACCCTATTGCTCCCCAGCCGTTTTACGCGAAGACGTTTGCAAGATGACCATCTTTAGAGCAGAGGCGAGGGTGAAAGTGTCTCACAAAGGTAGGTTAAGCGGATCATGAGTCAGGCCAGCAGCTCTGAAGGCATGGATATAAAAGAGGAAAGATAAAAGAAGTTAAGTCTGAGATTATTACCGGCGATTGTTGTAGAAACCTTCAAAGATCACCGGAGAAAATTGTATATACGGGTTCGGCTAAAAGTCAATCGGCCCTCTCTTTAACTTAATGGTGGATTCCTTGACAGGGGCATACCCCTCCGATAACCTCTACCTGGGGAAGCCCACGTAATAGAGTTGTGGGCTCGTAGCTCAGTGGCAGAGCGGCCGGCTCATAACCGGTTGGTCGTAGGTTCGAACCCTACCGAGCCCACCATGACGTACCGAATTCATAACTCGCCCGTTCAGGGCGATCTCTGCGGCGTCCGCTCCCCCCATTGGGCTATCGTCCGGCGTGGGTATGGTGATTCCTCTTTCTCAATCGACACAAAATCCTCTGTTGGAATACCCAGGGTAATGCTGACGTTGTTGTTACGATCGACCAAGACCTGATCGACGAGCAGCCGCAGGACATCCCGGCGCTTCTCGTCGGGCAGGTCATCCAACCCTTTGCCGAACTTCCCAGCCCACTGGACAAGGTTCTCCATCAGGCCCCGCTTCTCGGATGCCATCGACTCCCTGGCGCGGAGGTCGTCCAGCTTCTCCCGAGCGGCTTCCAGCTTTTCGAGGATGAACTTGCGTTGATGGTCGAGTTGGTCCTCGTTAATCTTCCCAGACACGTACAGCCTGATGGCTCTTTCCTCTTCGATCTGGACCTTCTGGAGATCGCGCTCCGCCCTGGCGATCCGTTTTCCCAGCCCGTCCTCTCCCTGTGTATCCAGAGCCTCGATGCCGGCCACGATGAACTCGGGATTCTGGATCATCTCCTTGACCTGGCTCCAGACCAGCTCCTCCAACTGTCCGGCCATGATGAGGGACCGCTCCCTGCACCGAAGGCCCTCGCTCATCATTCCGTAGCAGTGATAGTGCCGATAAGGGGTCTTCAGGTTGTACTTGTAGGTACTGCCATTGGATTTCACGGT
>CBDEGW010000002.1:0-72488 GCA_965237935.1 Dehalococcoidia bacterium
ACACTGGAGCCCCAGATCGTGGTCCTGTCCGTCGCAAAGCGCCACCTTGAGCTCATAGCGTTTGAGCCGCAAGACAACGAGTGGACTGCCATCCACACTTTCGATCGGACTGGGAGCGGCGCACCTCGCTCGCGGCCGTACGAAGTCATGGCACGCTGGTACGATGTCGACGGCAAGCCGTCGCTGTTCATCTTCGGTCCCGCCGCTCAGACCCCGTTTGGCCTAATCTCCGATCCCCAGAAGGGCAAGGTAGGGGCCATCCTGCGGGAGGTATGTCGGAATGGACGATAGACGATGTTTCGTTCAGTTCTCGCACCCCGGGCAAGAACACGAGCCCGACCTAGGTGGCGAAAAGATGTGGAACAACAGCAACCTTAAACACAAGCGCAAGTTCATGCAGTTCCGTGGCGAGTGGATCGAACAGGACGGCGGCACGCGCACAGGTCACCTGTGCGCGTGGGGTGAGTGGGAACCAGAGTCGGACCTCATCCGGAAACTCGATCAGCCCGGCGGTTCCCTGCAATATCCTCGATACCTCTGGCACCCGTATTACATGTCGAGGGCCAACTATGCAGGGCTGCACAACACCGACCCGTTCATCTTCGGCGAACGCTTCCTTTATTCCAACTGCGGTCAAACGAGCAAGCCGGGGCTGAAGCATTTGGGCGACGGCTCCGTCATAGCCTTCGGGAGCGGCAAGAGTATCAAGGGGGAGCGAAGGTGGATGCTTGATACCGTTCTCGTGGTCAAAGACTCAGTAGAATACCGCGCTCCCGAGGACCTCATGGTGCTGGATGAATGGGTGTCGGACGCGTTCCTGGTTGCGACCGGAGGCCTGCTGACTGACAGCGGCCGACTGTACTGGGGAGCGACACCCGACGACGCGGTTGACGGGATGTTTAGCTTCTTCCCCGCAATGCCGGCCGATGGTGGCCTAGGCTTCCCACGGCTGCTCATCGACCTTCCATGCGAGTACTTCAACCCGAAAAGTTGGCAGTCCCCGAAGGGACTGCGGCGTGAGCGCACCGGTGAGAAGTTGCGGGGACTCTGGGAGTGCCTCGCAACACAAGTGCACGACGTCGGACTTGTCCTTGGGACGTGCGCAGCACTGCCGGAACAGCGTGTCTCCCCCATCCACCCCACGCCGAAACCGTTCGTGCAGGTATGAGAGCAGACCTGTCGAAGGGGCTGCGCGATGGAGACGATAACCTGTGCGCATTCTATCGGGACGATGAGGGTGTCTCTCTCGTCTGGGGCTGAGTGCCACACCTTTCCTTTTGCTACGCTCAATGCATGGCCCTCTCCGACCGACAGTTGCTCGACGCCCTCAGCCAGGCGCCGTTCATCGACGCGGCGGAGATGGTGGGCGTCTTTGGCGAGCCGCACGCGACAGTACACCGCGCCCTCACCGGCCTGCTGGCCGACCGTATCGTCGGGAGGGTGAGCCTCGGCACCGCCCATCCGCCATCGAGCCAGAGATACTACCTGACGGCCAACGGCATCGGCGAGGCTGCCGGGACCCTCGGCTTCGCGACGCCCTCGGACTTCGTGCGCGCCTACCCTGTGTCCAGGGAGTGGCTGGCGCTGCTCATCCGCAGGATGGACGCGGTAGCCGCCGTCTACCGTCTTGCCGCGTCACTCTCCCCCAGTATCGACTCGCTCCGGTCGCACGTGGAGTTCCACCGCAGGGGCCGCTTCGACTCCACCATCACCCTCCACGACGGCCGCAGCTTCGGCGTGGTGCACTAGGGCCTAGCCCTGAGGCGGCGTTCCCTCTACGACCGGCTGAGAGCCATAGCGCAGTACGACTACAGGCGCCGTCCCGGCACCGTCCTGATCCTCACCCCCAGCGTCTGGGAGGAGAGACTGACGGGGAGGTTCTGTGAGCGACTGAACCTCAGGGACTCCTACATCGCCGTGGAATCCAGAGACGCGCTCGAAAGACGGGACCTTCGCCTATGGTGTCAAACCACGGGGTTATTCGGCAGTTCGTACCACACCCTCGATCACGTGAGCTCTCAGGGCAGCCCCGGCGGAAGGCTTCTCACTGAATCGCCGAGCCGGAAACGGGCCTCGATACCCCGTCTTGACCGGATGGTAGAGACTGCGCCGACCTTCGGCATCCGTCCATCGGAGAAGAGGACGCTCGACCTCGTCACCGACCACCCGATGATCCCCCGTGAGCACCTTGCCCTCTGGCTCGGCGTCTCGGAGGGCCGTATCAGCCAGATGGATGCGCAGCCTCGTCGATACCTGGGGCCTCATTGAGCGCCGAGGGAAACGAGGAGACACCCGCTACACGCTGTCCGCCGAGGGCATTCGCTACGTCACCCACAGGGACCGCGCTCAGCTCCCCACGACGCGGGGCATCTGGAGCACGACACTCACCACCGACCGCCAGGGCCGGAGACGGCACGTGGGCCACCGAATCGAGACGTGGGCTCGGCAGACGAAGCACGCTGACGGCATCACGTGGTTCCTCTCGAAGCTGGAGGCCGAGGCAAGGGCAGACCCCGACAGCGACCTGCTGTGGTCTGTCCCCACCGCCAGATCCGATCCGGCCTACCACTGGGGCGATTCCGCCATCGCACCCGGACGCCGTGGGGAAGGTGATTGCGAGGGGCCTTCATGTGCCGTTCTACTTCGAGTACGAGCTTCGCGCCCGTCATCCCAGGGAAGTCATAGCCCGTCTGGACCCCTATGAGAGCTACTACTGGTCGCCCGAGCATAAGGAAGACCAGCCTCCGTTCCCCGTCACGCTGTTCGTCGTGGACAGAGAAGACGTCGAGGACACCTACGTGCGCACGGCGTCCCAGTTGGCCACCATGTCGCTGCCCATCCTCGTGTCCTGCACGCCCGTTCTGTCCAGCACAGGGATAATTGGACAGTCATGGCGTCCACACTCTGGGAGGCTGAGTCCCCCAGACTGGCGCTGTGCGGCCTGCGGGCCTACCGATGGGTCTCCTTCTACCACCGGATGCGTCCTATAGAGGGTGACACGTAGATAGCGCTGATACATCGCTATCTCCCCTCCATGCCGGTTGGGGGCTGCAAAGTTGGGTCGACGGGGCGATTTTCGGGGTCCGCCGATGCCCAGATCACCTCTGTTTTAGCTACGAAACGGGGTTGACGCATCGCATGACGTGTCAGGGTCCAAGGTGGGACGCCATGCTAAAATAAGTGATCTCGCCAAAGACACCTTGTTTGCACGTTTGCACCCCTGACGTGTCAGCCAGTAGGAAGGAGGCAGCGATGGATGAACCTGTCCGGTGGGTCACGAAAGCGGAGGCGGCGGAAGAGCCGGAGATACCCCTCTCGACCCTCGACCGGATGATCCGGAGAAGAGAGGTCGAGATCCGCCGGGAGGGTCGCCGGGTCTACGTTCGGATACACGGGCCGGAGTATCTGAGCGACGAGGAACTGCTGCGCCGGGCTGTCGTCATGGAGGACGAGCTTGAGCGGACCGTGCGGGATTTGGAGCGGAGCGCCTCGGAGTTGCAGCGTGGAGCATCCGAGTTGGAGCGAGAGAGAGCCGAGGCCAGAGAGGCCGCATCCGCCAGCCGACAGGCGTATAGGGAGATGGAGGAAGCGTACCAGAAGGAGACCGCCGAGCACAAGGAGATGTACTCGTTCAGTACATTAGTGACACTCGGCCTCCTTTCGCTGAGCTTGCCATCGGGTGAGGAACTGGGCGGGGGTGAGATAGCCGAGGGCCTGGTGCGGCCGGACGGTGTTGTAGGTGCGCTCCCAGGCCATGAGCTCGCGGTTCAGGGCGGCGATCTCCAGGGAGAAGGGGGTGACCTCATGGAACTCCTCCGTGTGGGTGCGCTGGGCGCGCTCGACGCACCCATTCAGCTTGGGCGAGCGCGGGGGCAGGACGAAGAGGTGGATGCCGCGTGCCTGGAACTCGGAGCCTCCGTCCACCTGGATGGCCCTGACGGGGAAGGGCATGCGGGCCACGAGCCGGTCGAGGAAGCCCGCGGATGCCGTGGCCGTGGCGCGGGTGTGGGCTTCCAGCACGTCCCAGCAGGAGACGATGTCGCGGGCGGTGAAGTGTTTGAGCACGACGCCGGGGACGGGGCGCACGTCCAGGGTGTCCACTTGGATCAGGTCGCCGGGCTGGTCCACGGCATACCCCTTCGGCTTGCGGACCGCATGGGGCCGCCGGAAGGCCCGCTTGCGGGTGAAGATGGCCGCTAGGGGCGCCTCCCGCAGGACACCGCGGGCCTTCAGCCGGGCGAGTATGCGCCCCACCATCGAGGTGGAGACGGTCCAGCCCGCGCGGCGGAGCACCACGGCCAGCTTGTCCTTGCCCCACCGGGGGTACTGCTCCCGGACGTGGAGCACCGCGAGGGCGAGCTCTCGTCCCCAGGTGGGCTGGCGTAGCCGGCGGGGCCGCCGCCCGCGTGCTTCCAAGCTGGCGAGCCGGTCCGGATCGTAACGGCGTTTCCAGCGGTAGAAGGTCTGCCGGCTGATGCCGAAGTGCCGGCAGGTGAGCGCGGCGTTCTGGCCGTGGGAGCGGTAGTAGTCCATCCACGCCAGCCGGACGCGGGCCGCTCTGGTCAGGGCTGCGCCGGTGTCGGCCAACCTGCGTGCATGGGGCACGTTCCCGTTCACGATTCGCATGGCTGCCACTCTACCCAAGTGTCACTGATCTATCTGAACGAGAACAGGAGACGAAGCAGTTGTTTACCATGCTCCGCGTGACCGCCGTCGTGCTGTTTGTGCTGCTGGTCGTCAGCGTTCTCGTGTCGTGGCTTGTGCTAACGTAGGAGGACGCCAACCTTTCCCTCATCTCGCGGCTTCCTTGGGCCAGTTTGGCTACTTGAACGTCGATGCGTCCTCGCCCACCCACTTGAGGAGAAGATTGATTCTCTCGTAAAAAGTCTGTGTAGGTCGAATTAGAACAAACGTACCCACACCTGGGTACAATATACAGTCTCTGTTCCGTACACTACCCCAACATACGGTAGCGCGCAGATGTGCTAAATCGCTGGAACTTCCTCAAAACGGGTTTTTACGAGGGAATCAAGATTGTTCAGGCTGCCGGCAGCCTTCATAGACGCCAGAGCCTCGTCCAGCTTGTCCTTCAACTCGCTGCCCTCGCGAACGCCCATGCCCAGCAGTACCGACGGCCCCACGACCGCCAATTTGCCCTCGTGCTCCGCAATTTTCTCCACGCCGTAGCCGTGGTCCACCAGGACGGCATCCACCTCGCCGTCTAGGAGCGCGTCGACGACATCCACCGAACCGTCAATCGATACGAACGGCCTGCCTATCTCAGTGAAGTAGTCGGAGTATATGGTGCTGGCCGTGACGCCGATTGCGCCTTGGACGGCTTCGTCACCCGCGCCTACCCTGGCCACGTATACGTAGGGGGTTGGCGGATAGTAGGCTTCCGTGAAGTCGATCAACTCCTCCCGCTTGGCCGTGATGCTCATGCCGGAGAGGATGACGTCGAACTCTCCCACAACGAGGTCGGGGATCATCGTGTCCCACTCATCACGACCCACTCGCACTCCAGACCCGCGCGTCGGCACAGTTCGTCTCCCAGGTCACGCTCAAGGCCGTCGATCTCGCCGTCGGCGTTGACGAAGCCAAAGGGATGGTAGTTGCCGACGTTGGCTATCACGACCGTCCCCGCTCCACCGCCACATGCGGCCAGCAGCACAATGAGCGCCGCCGCCACTAGGAGCGTAGTGAGCGGGTGAATGAACCGGCGATTCACGTTCGACACAATCTCGTTTGAGGGAGTCCGATTTATCCGTAGACTTGGGGCAATTGGTGGGAACAACCCGGTGTCTTTCGCGTGAATGTCCCCTGCTGCGCAATAGAATACACTGCCGTAAACCGGGCCTTCAAGACGATCCCGCATCTGCGGCTACAGAGTCTGGGGAGCTGTCTCCTCAACCTCGGCGGGTGACGCGTCAACGCCACGCTGAGCACCGATGAGCGCCTCCACCAGCCCGGACGCCCGATGTCATGCACCCCCACATCCATCGCCTTTTTCGCCACGTTTTCCAACCGGGCAGCCGATTCGACCACGCGTCTGCACCCCACCATCAATCGCGTTTTGGCATTTCAGGCCGGAATCCACTGTTTCAACAAAGTGTTCACAGATAACGTCCAGTAGGAGGACCATTCCCCTCTGTATCAGCTACGAAATCACGATCTTCGCCGCCTCGTTACCAAACTCAAACTGCTGTACACCCCCTGCACAGGGCAAACGCCCTCCATTTCGGCGAAGCTCCAGAGGTACACCGCGCGTGGCATATCTTGCAGGAGCTACGCGACCCATCGCCGACCGATTGCGGAGAGGAGGTTGCCAACACGCTCAGCCGAGCCAGCGAGAGAGGGCGCGGCCGGTGACTGAGTGGACCATAGGACCGGCATCACGGCTTCAGCTTAGGCTCTCACCACTTCCGCACCACCACCGGCGCTTTGTCCACTTCCGTAGCGAGCACTGTCCACTCTCGACCGATTCGCCGACCGGCGTTTTGTCCACTCGTGTAGCTGGCACTGTCCGGTATGGGTGGAAGGAACCCCGGAATCGGATTACTTACTCCGATGTGACAGACCACCTCGTTCACCCCCGATTTCAGCTTCAGAACCACCCAACCTGCACCTTGCTGTCCAATGCATTCTCCTGTACACGGGTACGACACCCCGAACGACGCGGTGATTCGCGCGCCCTGTGAGGGGGGCCTGTGCGCAGTCCCTGCTTGGCCCATTGCCACCCTCCTAACGGCCATCCCCCCTTGCATTGGATTCCGTACTAGGAATATAATACACTCATGCCTTGGGAGGTCGAGTACACGGACGAGTTCGGGCAGTGGTGGCAGGCGCTCTCGGAGGGCCAGCAAGACGCTGTGGCCGCCAGGGTCGAGTTGCTCGTGGAGTTCGGCCCCAACCTACCGTACCCCTACTCCTCGGACATCAGGGGCTCGCGGCACTGGGTTATGCGAGAGCTTCGAGCGCAGAGTGGCGGCAGACCCCTGCGGGTCTTCTACGCCTTCGACCCCAGGCGAACGTCCATGCTGCTCATCGGGGGAGACAAGACGGGCAACGACCGGTTCTACGAGGAGTACGTGCCGGTGGCGGACGACCTCTACGACGAGCATCTGGAAGAGCTGCGAAAGGAGGGGCTGATCGAATGAGTGGACGCCATCCGTTCAACGAGTTGACCAGGGACTTCACGCCGGAGCGCCGACGGCGCATCGACGCCATCAAGAGCGAACTGCTTGCGGAGATGCCGTTGCATGAGCTTCGCCGGGCGCGTGCGTTGACCCAGCGGGACATGGCGAAGATACTGAAGGTGAACCAACCCGCCGTGTCGAAGATCGAGCAGCGGGCCGATGTATACGTGTCCAGCCTGCGTTCCTACATCGAGGCGGTGGGCGGGAAGCTGAAGATCGTCGCCGAGTTTCCCGAGGGCGAGGTTGCCATCACCAACTTCTCCGACGTGGGAGAGACTCAGGACGCCTACTGAAGATGGTGCAATCCAACCGAAGTCATGAGGCGTCATTGATAACGAAGAGACGTTGAAGCCCAGGAGACCAAAGGAGGAAAGCATGAAGAAGCACCTACAGCCGCTCACACCGGCGGCCCTTTACGCCAGGGTGTCCAGCGACCGTCAGGACGTGGACCTGTCGGTGGCGGCTCAACTCCGGGCTCTGCGGGACTATGCCTAGAAGAACGGCTACTCGGTCGCACGGGAGTACGTGGACGAGGCCGAGAGCGGCCGGGTCGCCGATAGGCCAGAGTTCCGCAAGATGATCGACGAGGGGAGCAGACCCAATTCACCCTTTGAGGTGATTCTCGTTTGGAAGTTCAGCCGGTTCACCCGCAAGCGGGAGCACGCCGTCGCCTTCAAGTCCATGCTGCGCAGGAAGGGCGTCAAGGTGGTCTCCATAACCGAGCACGCCGACGACTCCCCCACGGGGAAGCTCATGGAGGCCATCATCGAGAGCGTTGACGAGTTCTATAGCGAGAATTTGATATCGGTGTTTCAATCTAGACAAACTCTTCCGTCGGGATGGCCAGCGTAAGATTGACGTTGTTCTCCCCGTCGATAGTCACCCCGTCGAGAAGAAGCCGTAGCACCTCCCGGCGTCCCTCGTCGGGCAGATCGTCCAGTCCATCCCCAATCCTGCTGACCCACTGGACGACGTGCTCCATAGCACGCCGCTTCTCGGTCTCAGCCGTCTCCCGATTGCGGTAGTCATCCAGCCTAGCCCTGAGATTCTCGAGCCGTTCGGTAATGTACCTGCGCTGATGGTCCAGCTGCTCCTCGGTGATCTTCCCGGACACGAACAGCCTGATGAGCCTCTCCTCTTCGAGCTGGACCTTGTGAAGTTCGCGCTCTGCTGTGTCAATCTCCTCGGCCAACCCTCCATTCTCGGTGGAATCCAGGGCCTCGATCCCGGCGACAATGATATCCGGGTTCTCCAGCACCCTCTTGACCTCGCCCCAAACCAGCCCCTCCAGCCGCTCGGCTCGGATCATGGGCTTTTGTCGGCACCTTAGACGAAGCTGATGATAGCCGTAGCACCTGTAGTACCTGCGGGGAGGGTCTAGCTCGTACTTGTAGAGCTTGCCGTTGCGCTTGACCTCCTTCTTCGTATTGGCCTGGCCGCCCATGAGCAAGCCGCACTCGGCGCACCGGACCAGGTGCTGCAACAGGTAGAACACCTTGGTGTTGCGCTTGGCCCGGGTAAAGCGCTGCCTGCGGAGCACTCTGGCCCTCTCCCAGGTCTCCTCGTCCACCAGGGGCGGGAAGGGCACCCCGATCCAGTCGTCCTGGGGCTGCTCGTAGACCCTGACTCCATCCTCGGTGGAGACGTAGCGGGCCTTGCCGTACCACCAGGTGCCCTTGTAGGTCTCGTTGCTCAGGATGCGATGGATGGTGCCGTCGTACCATCGCTTTCCCAGTTTCGCCAGGGGCACGCCCTCCAGGTTCAGTTGACGGGCAATGACATACGCTCCCAGTCCGTCGTTGACGCACATGCGGTAGACGCGGCGCACCACTTCGGCCTCGGCCTCCACTATCTGCGGTCTGCCGTCGTCTCCGATGCGGTATCCGTAGGGGACGTTGCTGACGGGTATCCTCCCCTGCTTGGCCGTTCCCTGCTTGCCCATAGACGCCCTCTCCCGGAAGTTGTCCAGCTCGATTTTGCCGATGGCAGCCATGAGCCCGAAGGTCTTCATGTCGATGGCGTCCATGACGGCCTCCAGGTTGATGTGGTACGCCTCGACGACCTCCATTAGGGCGGCGGCGGGGTACATCCCCCGGCTGAGCCGGTCCGATTTCCAGCAGACGATGGTGTCGAAGCGTCCCCGCTTTGCATCCGCCAGCATCCTCTGGAACTCGGGACGCTTCTTGGACCAGCCCCGGCCCACCTCCTGGTAGCGGGCGGTAACGGTCATCCCCTTGTCCTCGCAGTGGGCTTCCATGTCGCCGATCTGCTCGGAGAGGGAGGTCTTGTCGTCTTCTGCCTGGCTCTTGTCCGATACCCGGGCGTAGATGGCCGCCCTCTTACCGTTGGCCTTCTGTTGCAGTGTCTTGGTTCCTGCTATGATCGCCTCCTCTTATTGGCACCTGTCTAAAATGAAAGAGACCCGCCTCCTGCCGAGAGCGGGTCTGCGAGTAGTACAATCACATCGCATCACCTGTCCGTCAGGTGGAGCCACGGCCCGGGGTGTTTGCAGCATCGCCGGGCCAACCTCTACCCAGCATTTTACCGCGAATGCCGTGGCATGGTCAAAGGGCTGTCCGCCCCGTCAGACGCCGCAGTAACCCTCGCACTCATTGCCGAAGCCGTCCGGGTCCCGGGCAGCTCGCAGCCCTGCCTCATCGAGGTTGACGGCCTGGGCAAGGGGCACACGTCGAGGATGCAGGTAGGGCTCCTTGGCGAAGGCCAGCTTGCCCCGTAGGTTGGAGTCGATCTCCACCACCTCGGCAAACAGCTTAGGCCAACGGCGCTTCGTCTCGGCCCACCTCTGGCGGGACTGGTAGGGGCAGCCGATGCAGGCCGAGCGCTCCAGCGACCGGTCGTAGCGGGTCTGCCACCACTCCAGGCAGTCTTTTCTGGACATCCCAACCGCGATCAGTGGGTAGCGATTGTGTATCCACCGGTTGCGGGATGTCTTCATTCGGATAGCTTCATCGGTGGAGATGCCCAGCCACAGCTCGACGGTCGTGTCGGCAGGGACCCGCTGTCCCCTGCTGAGTCCCAGCAACTCCCGAATCTTCCGGCGGACTGGCCTGATCTTGTAGTGCTCGGTGCACTGCCGCCGTCCCATGCCGTCGCCCTGTCCGTTCCGCACTCCTGCACGGGCAGGTCCCTTGAGGTATAGGGGAAGGTCGATGAAGCCCCGGTTGCCGGAGTGGTTGGTGAGGGCTTTGGCGTCCTCGCGGAGGCTGCGCCCGTTGTCCACGATGTATAAGGGGAACGCCAGACGCTCGGCCAGCCAGTCCAGGTGGGTGTAGATGGTGGAAGGCTCCCAGTGGGTGTCGGCGAAGATGGCGCAGTCCGGGATAGCGCCGAACGCGCCCCCGCTTGCCATGAGGGCCATGACCGATGACTGGACGCCTCCTCCCAGGCTGATGACCGTCAGCGAGGGGGTGGACCGCATCAGCCTTCGTCCTCACTACCGTCTCCGAGAGATAAGTCCGCCTCGGATGGAGGGACCTTGTCGCGGGTGGCGTACTCAACCAGCAGGGTGAAGAGGCGGCGCAGACGGTCCTGGGCATCGGGTCCGGGGTTGAAGTTGATGCTCACCGTGCCAAGTTCCGGCGCGCCTCTATTGGAGTCCTTCGGCTTGTCTTCGCTCTTGATATCTTCCATATCGCTATTCCGGTGGTCGGGCTCTCTAGGGATGGTGCGGGAGCAACTGTCCTTTCCTTCGGCTCTGAGTGTTGGACTTGCGGCGTCGTACGCCCATCCCATTCAAGTGTGGGCTGCCAGCGATCTGGGCATAATCCCTTGAAAGGGGGGGTGAGCGCACCCCCCCTTTCAAGCCCTGACGTTCCCAGGGGCCTTCGTGGTGTGATGGACGTGTACAGAGATTTGAGTTTGTTCCAAAAAGGGAAGTCGGGGTCGAATGGCAAGCTGAAACGGGGGTAAATCACCCCCTACAGGACCATCTCAGCGAGCACTTTGTGTCCAGAGCGGGTTCCAGGGGGTGGTGCCAGGAACGGGCTAGGGAAACTTCCCGAAAAGGAAGTGCCGATTTGTGAGCCGACTTCCCTTTCGTCGTGGAGAAGTTTCCTTTTCGGAAGTGGGAGTGAGGGACCGATGAAAGAGAGGGCTGTAGCGATGGAAAAGACGAGGAGCCTGGAGAACCTGCACGAGTTGCGGCTCATGGCGCTGCTGCTCGACGTGATACGCGAGAAAGGGCGCATGGAAGCGGCGGACCTGCTGGGCGTTAACTACAAGACCCTGGCTAGAGCCGTGGAGACCGGCAGCCTTTCGCCGCGCATGAGCCATGCGTTGGATCGTTTGCTCCTGTCCAGGGAGTCCAAAGCTATGGCCGCGCAGCAGGAACGCATCGCAGCTCTGGAGGGGCGGGTGGAGGGCCTGGAACAGAAGATCAAGAGCAGTCTCGGCAAGGTGCGAGCCTTCGTCGAGGGCCAGGTGAAGGCCCTGGGAGAGGAGCACACCAGGGCTCTGCGCCAGTTGGAGCGACGGGTGGCTGAGGTCGGGGCCGGGCAGGGGTCGGGGAGCGGGGCTAATGCGGTTCGCAAGCCGGTTGGTAATACCACGTTTCGGCGGAAGTATCCCGAGCTGGTGACCCGTGAACCTGCGCCAGACGACGAGGAGGTCTATGGCGCGGCGTGGCCGCTGGTTGAGGAGTGGTGAAGGCTCAGGGAAGGCCATCCCAACGACGGCAGGAGTCTGTCGTGGCTGGTGACGGAGGAGCGCATCCTGAATCTGGAGCTGGCTATGGCCGAGGAGCATGGGCTGACCCTGCCGCCCGAGACCCAGCCGCTCGCGGGGGTGTGGAGGAACGGGCAGCGACGCTCAATAGAAGCGGCCCTGGGCGACACCCGGTGGGCGCGGCGGTTCTTCACCGTGGGACTGTGGTGGAAGTAGGCGCTGCGTCATCTCCGCACCATGTTTGCTGCATGAGTGCAAGTGATGTGGGTGGTAAGGCCCCGAAAGTATTGCCAAAGGGGAGATGGGGCGTAATACTGAGATTGTTATCAGGTTTTTCCAGTGTTTCTTTGCCTTAGAAACCTGGGGGTCCTTTCCCTGAGCCCGGGATGTACCAGAGGGATCGAGCCAGGCTCTCCCAACGGTCGCCCAAGAGGGATGTTCCACAAAGGCCGGAGTGCGTCCTGCGTTTCGACCTTTCGATACGACGGTTGGAGTGCATCCAGCGCTCTGACCGTCTCCCCATGCCTGCGGCATAGCTCTTCAGACAGCTAGGCCGCAGCTTCGACACGCGCCGGTCTGCCATTTGCATCGCAGGCTGGCCGCTTCGCGTCTTCGCAGCTTCCCCAGAGTCGGCGCGCCATATTGACCCTGGTCGAGCTGCGCCCTTTTACACCCGCGTCTGTTCCGTGACCACGTCGTAGGGCAGCCGCGCCGCGTCTTCGTAGCTCCCCAGAACTCGCGTTGCGACGAAGAGACCCTGGCCGAGCTGCGTCTTTTCCACCCTGGCCCCTCTGCGTTCGATGCGCGGACCAGGCCGGGGACAAGTCACGCTGCGTTCACGTGAGGCATCCGACCGTGGGCGGAGTGTGTCCATCGTCAACCAACCCATAAGCCACGACCCGTGCTGTGGATCCCAGCGTGGGCAACAACAAGGGAGGTGCGCATGCACATCAAGGAACGGGTTCCACGGGTCCTGGCCGCCGTCGCCGGGACCGCAAGAGCCATGCGGCGACCCTCGCTTTCTGACGGTCTTCCATGACCAAGGAGAAACCGGTCTGCCGCACCCAGATCCACCTTAGTGAAGTGATTGTTACACACCCAAACCAAGATACAAGGAGAACACGATGACAACGGCAGTGATGAACAACAGAACGATGGTAGTGGGTGAAAGGCCCAGGCGCAGTCTGGAGGAGCTGGTGGACCGGGTGATAGATGCCCTCTTTGCCAGCAACCATGATCAGCCCCAGGAGACCGTGGCCCGGAGGGTCCACGACGCACGGCGGCTGCGGAAGGCGGGGGACCTCGACGGAGCGCTGGTGGTGTTCGCCAGCGTCGAACCGGACACGACTGCCCCAAACGAGGTGCGATGGGCCTACGTCGAGTGGCTGAGCCTGGTGCGCAGGACATACGGAGACCGCGATCTCCTGGTCTACAGCCAAGGCACCGACAGAGCTGCGGCGCTCGCACCCCACGGCGACGGGACCGTGGAAGTCCTGGCTGTGCTGGGGATGGGGTGGCAGCCGGGCAAGGTGGTCTCCGCGAGGAGCCTGCGGGGCCTGAAGCCCCTGAAAGGAGGTGGGTCATGGTCGTAGCAACCACACAGGTGGACCTGGAGGCGCTCAAGTCACGTCACCCGCTGGGTGATGTGGTGGAGGCTGCGGGCGTGCAGCTGAGGGGAAGGGGCAGGGTCCGTCAGGGCGTCTGCCCCTTCCACGACGAGGCCGAGGGCCTGACCCGAGCCGGTGCTTGGGATTGGCAGGCTTGGCCGTGGTGCTGCGTAGCTAGTGACTGAGGGAGTCTTCGACTGCCTTGCCCTTGACCAGCGGAGCCTCACGGCCGCCTTCGCTCTGGGCAGCCAGGGCATGAACGGGTTATCCAGGTCAAGGCGGTCGCGGTTGGCTTCGGTGGATTCATCCGACGGCGCAAGCGGCTCAAGGCTGTGGTCGCGGTCGAGCCCCCACCTGACTTTCGATGCGGACGCAACGGGCTCAACAGCCCGCCCCGTACTGCATACGGCGGGAACGGCCATGCATCTGCCCCCGCCAACGAGAACAGCCAATAGGACGAGGCTGCGGAGCAGTATCGTCCACTGTTATCCTGGGCCGAGTTCATGGCCGAGGAACCGGTGAAATCGTCCAGAAGAAACGAGACTCCAAGACCCGCAACCCTCTCCCCCGCACGAGTGGGCGCTCAAATTGGAACAAGAACCAGAGGAAGAGCTGGTCGGCCTACCTCCTGACTAGGCGGGCGCAGGTCGCTGACATGAAGGCTAAAGGGGAGGCCGCCGCGCATTTGCGGCAGTCTCCCCTATTCCTTTGTTGATATTTAGGGGCTTAACTGCGTTTCCGGAATCTCCATATGCATGGTCTTTTTTGTTGTCCAAAAGAAGGTGTCAACAGTGCAAAGTGAGGGACGGCCAGGATCTGGCGTTGGACCTCGGGGAGCTGTGAAAGCCGCAGTCTTCACTGGAGCTTGGCGCTTCAGGGGCGCAGTCCGACGGAGCCGCGGGCGGCGTTCACAATGGAGCGCCCTGGGTGGATGGACAACACTGCTTGTGTCCGATTCTCAAGAGCTGTGGGCATGGGCCTGCGGCCCAAAGCAAAGAGCGCCCTGACCTTACCCCCGAAAACAGTAACAGTGGCAAAGAGAGTCCTCCGGGTAAAATAGGACATAGTTAAGGAGGGCTCATGGCACGGAAGAGGTACACAGAGGAGCAGATCATAGGGGTCCTGAACGAGGCAGAGGCAGGGGCCAAGACAGGGGAGCTGTGCCGCAGGCACGGCATGAGCGAAGGCACCTTCTACAAGTGGAAAGCCAAGTACGCCGGGCTGACGTTGAACGAGTTGAAGAGGCTAAGGTCCGTTGAGGAAGAGAACCGGCGCCTGAAGCAGATTGTGGCCCAGCAGGCGTTGGACAACTGGTCTCTGAAGGAGTTGCTGGCAAAAAACTTCTGAAGCCCAAGGTGAGGAAGATGGCAGCGGCATATGCCATAGAGAGTCTTGGGCTGAGTGAGAGGAGGGCCTGTCTGCTTACTGGTATCCCACCCTCGGTCTATCGGTACAAGTCGAAGCAGGGTGATGATGCTGTCCTGCGTCGCAGAATGCGTGAGCTGGCATGGGAGAGGAAGCGCTTTGGCAGTCCCAGGTTGCACATCATGCTGAAGAGAGAAGGCCTGGTGATCAATCACAAGCGTACAGAGCGCATCTACAGTGAAGAGGGGCTTGCGCTCAGGAAGAAGAGGAGGCGCAAAGGGGCGGCAGGGGTCCGGGAGACCATTCCATCTCCTGTACGTCCTAATCAGAGGTGGTCCATGGACTTTGTCTCTGATAGCACTGTGACCGGTCGGCGCTTCCGGGCATTGGCCATAGTGGACGACTATTCACGGGAGTGCCCAGCCATCGAGGTAGATACCTCTCTGGGAGGCGCCAGAGTGGTGGGAGTCCTGGAGAGACTGGAAGAGACACGGGGACTACCTGAGGTGATCACTGTGGACAACGGCCCGGAGTTCGCAGGCAAGGCCATAGATGAGTGGGCCTATCGGAGGGGCATCAAGTTAAGCTTTATACGTCCTGGCAAGCCGGTAGAGAACGCCTTTGCTGAGAGCTTCAACGGCCGACTACGCGACGAATGCTTGAACATCAACTGGTTCATGAGTGTACGGCATGTCAGGGAGATCATAGAGAGCTGGCGGCAGGACTACAACGAGGTCAGGCCCCACAGTTCCCTGAAGGGTAAAACGCCCAAAGAGTTTGCTGGCTCTATGGCTGGACTCTACTAGCCAATGATACTAACTTCGGGGTAAGGTCAGCCCGCCCACGATCGCGGTAGAGTGCCCCCGAGAGCATCCCCTTTCGTAGGTCGGAGTTTCATGTTGTTGGTGTGGCCGTTTTAAGTTCGCCGGTCCGAGAGGAACAGCAACCCCAGCACCAATTCAGAGTGTCCGAGAGTAGGGAATGGCGAGTCTTCGCTATTGCAGCGTAGGTTGTGGTGCGTAGACTACGGCGGGGGTGGTGAATCAGGCCATCCCCCCGCGCTAAATTAAAACGATGAACATCCCGTCGTCTTAAGCATTCTATGTCGTCTATCCTCTTCGTGGCAGGTGGCTAGTTGACTTGTACCCCATCTGTGGTACATTGTAGGCACATAGCGATGGAGGTGCTTTATGGCTAAGAGTGGAATGATACGTGCTCGTGTAGAACAAGAATTGAAACGCCAGGCCGAGGAGCTCTTCTCGGAGCTAGGGCTGTCGGCAACTGAGGCGATCACACTGTTTTATAAACAGGTGACCGTGCATCGGGGGTTGCCCTTCGACGTGCGGATGCCCAATGCTCAAACTCTCGAAGCGTTGGGACAGGCCCGCGACGGACACGGACTCAATGAGTACGCTAATCTGGAGGACCTCAAAGCCAGAGTCGATTGATCCATGCACCTGCTCACAACGACGCAGTTCAATAAGGATCTGAGGCTTGCGAAGAGGCGGGGAAGGGATCTCGACAAACTCTGGTCTCTTGTCGAGCGACTCTTGTCTGAGCATCCCCTTGACCCACGCAACAGGCCGCACCGTCTGTTCGGGGAGTGGTCTAGTTGCTGGGAATGCCATATCGAGCCGGACTGGCTATTGATATGGGACACGAGGGACGACGATGCCCTGATCCTGGTGCGAACTGGCAGCCATGCCGACCTGTTCGAGTGACCATCCATCGCCAGAACCCGACCCATGGGGAATTGCTTCCCCTACCGGCCGGCTACCCTCCAGTTGGAGCTGGGACTGCCCTCGGCCGCATCTAAGTCCACCGCCCACGAGTACCGCAGTTTATTGTGTCGATTGCCTCTCACCCATGAGTATAGTTTGGTGGGTCTGAGTGGGACGGTACACAGTACCGTTTTCGAGTTGGTTCTCGCAATATAGCTGCAACTTACTCAATACCCAAGGCGGGCCACATGACTTGACTATCGCAGACGGTGTTGTGGTCTTTGTGTCTATCGAGCGTGTTCGCACACCCGTTCGCAGAAATGCCCGTCAAGCCTTCGTCTAGGCATTGGACGCTAGGGACAGTCGCCAACGGGGTCCTATATATCTAAAGATGACGACGGTACGATATCAGCCCTCGACATTGCAACCGGAAACCAGTTATGGCGTTACGAGATGGAAGTGACCTGCCCCCAGTAATTGTACCCGATTAAACCTCGCATTCAAGCCATTGCAGGCATGATAGTTTGTGGAGCTGGCGGTCGATATCCCAGTGCACTGTGAGGCCTTACCTGGTTATACTCTTTTCTCCACCATTCAATGAGTATCCGGGCTTCAGCAAGGGTATTGAACAATTCACCATTTAGGAACTCATCCCTCAGCTTCCCGTTGAATGACTCGACGTAACCATTTTCCCAAGGATTACCAGGCTCTATGAACAGGGCCATCACCCCCAGGTTAGATAGCCATTCCCTCACCGCTTTGGAGGTGAACTCTGGGCCGTTGTCCGAGCGTATGTGCTCCGGCACCCCTCTGACCAGGAACAGCATGTAGAGCTGGTCCAGGACATCCTGTGATGTGATGCTCCGCTTCACCACCATGGCTAACCACTCCCTCGTGTACTCGTCCACGATCGCCAGGATACGGAAAGCCCTGCCATCTGCGGTCCTTGCCGCCACGAAGTCGTAGTTCCACACATGGTCTTTGCGCTCCGGCCTAAGCCTTATACACGACCCATCGTTCAGCCATAACCGGCCTCTCTTGGGCTGTTTACCGGGTACTTTCAATCCCTCAATCCTCCATATACGTTCCACTCTCTTGTGGTTCACCCTCCACCCTTAGCTCTTCAATAGGGCTGTCACCCTACGATAACCGTACCTACCATACCTAGTGGCCAACTCCACTATCCTACTGACCAGCGCATCTCTATCTAGATCCCTGCCCTGAGAGTACCTCTGGGTTGCTCTGGGCTGGGTGATCACCTGGCACGCCCGCCTCTGAGACACTCCCAACTGCTCACATACTCTCTCCACCAGCTTCCGTCTCCTAGGCGGGCTCAGGAGTTTCCCCGAAGTGCCTCCTTAAGGATGTCCTTGTCCAAGCTCAGGTCTGCCACCAGCCTCTTCAGCCCAACGTTCTCCCTCTCCAACTCCCTGAGCCTCTTGGCCTGCTCTACACCCATGCCGCCATACTCCCTCCTCCATACATAATAAGTGTGATCAGACACTCCTATCCTCCTGACAGCCTCCCTTGCAGCGTGCCCTTGCTGCACCAGCACGTCCACCTCCCGCAGCTTCCCTATGATCTGCTCCGGCGTATATCCCTTCCTCGGCATCCGTCCCCCCTTTCTACATATCCAGTGTGCGAGTTTATCTCTGGACTAGTTTTCGGGGGTCAGGTCAGAAGGGTATTCCGACCGTCTCGTGAACAGTGTCTTATATTTCTCTCACGCTTCATCCGACTCGGGATGCCACCCTCGATCTGACTCAATCGGGGCACACGATCACGGCCTGATTCTAGAAGCGCTTGACGCGAATACCGGAGACTCCTGTGGAGACAACAGGGCTATCGAGCCAAAGAAGTAATCCAGTTCTAAACACAGTAACCCTCTTAATTCTTTCACTAAGAGAAGATTCTTCCGTCCTCGGGAAAATGCCGCTGGTTTCGCGTCTTCTTTTCCACAGCTAGGTCGCAAGTCCCTGTAAAGCGCATCAGGCCAGGTTACTACGACGGCGCCCAGCACTATAGGCAACGTAGAACAGAAGCCCCAACAAAGCTACCAGGGCTACTCCGCCGACGGGTGTCGCAATGGCTATGATCCGCCCCACAACCGAGGACTCCTTCTCTACGAAAGAGATGTCAATGCGTGCGTCCGGCTCCTCAGGAGACGTTGCCTTTCCCTCCATGGGAGCAGTCGTTTCTCGAACCTCTTTGGCCCTGACTTTGCCCTTTGCCTCCACCGAGGACAGCACCTGCTCGAAGTTCTTCGAGAACACCCGGAGGGTCACCTCAGAGCTTTCCTCTCCGTCTCGCACCGCGACGAATACCCGGTCCAGCTCGCCGCCCACCCCGGATACCAGGGTCTTGATCTCTTCAACGCTCCTGGAGACGTCGGACACTTCGATGGTCAGAGAACCGGAGGGCGGCTCGGCGACTTCCGCGTCCGGCGGAAACAGGGACACGGTGATGGTGGACAGGTCTACCCTCCGCTCCAGGAAGTTCAACTGGCCCTGATCCCGCTCGATATCCGACCGGATGCGGGAGAGCTCACGCTCGACGGCCAGGATCTCGCTCACCTGATTAGCCTTATCAAGCAGGGAGAGGAGACTCTCCTCCTCCCGCAGGGCGCTCCGCAAGCGCGCTTCCAGATCGATGAATCGCTCCGTCACGTCCTCGGAGCCAACGTTCTCGCTACGGACCTTGCCCAGGGACTTGATATGCTCCAGGGTGGTGAAAAACTCTGCCTGGGGAACCCGTATGGTCATGGTCGACTGCTGGCGCTCCGGGCCACCCGAGCTGGACAGCTGCCCCACGAAGCCGCCAAGGCTTTCAGCGATTGCCCGCACCTGGGCCACGGCCGCCGGAACCTCGTCTACTTCCATGGATACCGAGGCCTGGGAGATGACCTGTCTCTGGGCCGCATCCAGGGCTCCTGGAACATACGCTTCTGCGCCACCTGAGCCCTGTGGTCCCCGCATTCTAACTACTCTAGCTTCTGTAGTCTCTCGAAGTTGAAGATTGAAGGAGGAATAGGTGTCGCGATCGCCAACGGACACAGGTGCGCGGGGCGCTGGTGTGGCTGTGGGAGGGGATCCGGGTACGGGTATGGGGGATCTGACGGGACTGCTCAGCTCAGTCGTCGATGGTGTCGCAGCACCACCGCCGTCCTGCCAGGGCGCAGCAGTGAAAAGCCACGCCCCAGATACGGCGAGGAGCAGCACTATCGTGGTCCCGAAGGCAGGAACCAACCCCCATCGCCTCGGCGAGAAGATCCTCTGCCAGGCCGGCGTGTTCCCTTCTAAGTCTGGATGCTCTTCCAGCATGCTCTCAATCCTTTCCCACAGGCCGGCGGGCGCACAAAGTCTCGCTGATTCGGCCTCGAAATAGACCTTTAGCTTTCGTTCCATTTCCTGGTCTGGTATTTCGTTGCTAATCATCGATTTGCCTCCACCTTCAGGGCTATTTCCCTATCTCGTCTCGCAGATGCCGTAGCGCACGGTGAAGCCTGGACTTGACGGTGCCCTCACGGCATCCCAGGACCTGCGCCAGCTGGGGCACGGACAGGTCGGCAAAGTACCTGAGCATGACTACCTGCTTGTGCTCTTCAGACAGGGACGCAATGGCCTGTCGCACTTCTAGCTGGTTCGCCACTCTCTCTGCCAAATCAGCAGGATTGCCGGCAACCTCCGAGTGGGCGGCCTCCTCAAGAGCAATCGTAGGTACTGATCCGCGCCTCCGCTGGCTCGTGATAGTGTTCACCAGGATTCGCACCAGCCAGGGCTTTACGGGTAGCCCAACCCGAAAGCCGCCAACCCCCCTCCATGCCAAAAGGAACGACTCTTGTACATGCTCTTCGGCGACGGATGCATTCCCGGTCATGAGACAGGCCGTGCCATAGAGAACGTCCTTATATCGTTCCACTAGATGACGGAAGGCTTCCCGGTCGCCGCCCTGGCAGCGCCGGACAGCTTCTTCATCGTTCATTGGGAGCTCCCTATCACTCTCCCTCTGCAGAGAGGTTCATTAGATAATACGCAGACTGGGACCAAAACGTTCCCCTGTAGACCGTCAGCGATAATGGGACACATATAAGGGTAGGAAAACCCGAGAGTCGGAGGGTGATGTGAGCTCCTGAAATGAGGGTAGAGTTACCCACAGGAAGCAACTGTCTTGAAAGTCAAGAGGAATGGCCGGCGACTGTCGGAGTCAGGTCGCACCAGGGGGAGCGATGCTTGAGCATGGAGTTGAGGATAACGAGCAGCTTGCGCATGCAGGCTGTGAGGGCCAACTTCTTCGGCTTACCAGCGGCCAGCAGCCGCTGGTAGAAGTCCCGTATGAGGGGGTTGAAGCGGCTGGCTACCAACGCTCCCATGTACAGGGCGGCTCGGACCCGGGCGCGTCCACCCCAGACGGTACGTTTGCCCCGCAGCGTGCCGCTGTCCCGGTTGAAGGGAGCCACACCCACCAGGGCGGCGATCTCCCGGCGGTCCAACGTGCCCAGCTCCGGCAGGTGGGCCAGGAGGGTGAGGGAGAGCTGTTCTCCCACGCCGGGGACGGTGCGCAGGAGGTCATCCTTCTCCCGCCATACGGGACTCTGACGGAGAGTCTGACGCAAGCCCTCGTCCAGATCGTCCAGCTCCTGCTCGAGCCATGCAATGTGAGCCTCGATGCGGGGACGGACGGCAATGGTGGCGGAGCTCAGGCGGTTCTTCTCCGAGACCAGCATGGTCATCACCTGGTGCCTGCGGGCAGCCAGGGAGTTGAGGGCCTGAGTCTCGGTGTCTCGAAGAGGGCGCACGGGCGGGCGGACTGCTTCGGCGAAGTGAGCCAGGACCGCCGCGTCCAGAGCGTCGGTCTTGGCCAACTTCCCGGTGGCCCTGGCGAAGTCCCGCACCTGGCGGGGGTTGACGACGACCACAGGCACCGCCTCGGCTGCCAAGGCAGTCACCAGCGGCAGTTCCAAGCCGCCCGAAGCCTCCAGCAACACCATGACCGGTTCAAGGGCCTTCAGCTGGGAGACCAGCTGCCGGACTCCTGTCTCGTCATGGGAAACCTCCCAGCTGTCGTCCGTGGGACGGACTGCGACGTCCACCTGGGCCTTGGCTACATCAATGCCTACGTAGATCGGTTCTTGCTCCATGAGCACCTCCTGCGAATTACTGGCCCGTCCTTGCACGATGCGGGCTCCGTTGGCCCAGGCAACTGTTCGGGCTCTATTCGGAATGGGTGCGGCGACCCTCGCTTTCTGACGGTCTTCCATGACCAAGGAGAAACCGGTCTGCCGCACCCAGATCCACCTAAGTGAAGTGATTGTCCCATACCAAAATCAAGATACAAGGAGCAGATGTGTCCCAATTAGAAGTAAGCAAAGCAGAGGCCGCCGAGGAACGAAGCGAGCAGACCAGGTCTTTCGTCCGCACAGTGAAGGCGGCTGCCCGACGTAAGTACACCCCCGAAGAGAAGATCCGAATTGTTCTGGAGGGCTTCCGCCGCGAGGTCACAGTCAACGACCTGTGCCGGCGGGAGGGGATCAAGCCCCACTCCTACTACTCGTGGACCAAAGAGTTCATGGAGGCGGGCAAGGAGAGGTTGACCCGTGACTCGGTTCGGGACGCCACTCAGCATGAGGTAGGGCAGCTCAAGCGAGAGAACGGGGAACTCAAGGAGCTAGTGGCCGATCTGTCGCTGGAGGCGTACCGTCTCAAAAAAACGGCCATCCCCATGCCCCAGGACGCCACCGGTACCAGCGGATGAGCGCCCCGGAGAAGGCAGAGGTAGTTACCAAAGTATCCTCGTCTCCCCTCCCCAAGCGAAAGGTCCTCAGAGAGCTGGGCATCCCTAAGAGCACCTACTACCGGTGGCTCAGACGCCAAAACCAACAAGGACTTGAGGACCGACCAGGAGGCTATCAGCCACCATGGAACCGTCTTACTATTCAGGAAGAACGCTCAGTCCTGTTATCAGCCAGAGAGATGCCAGAGCTGAGCTGCCGTCAGCTGGCCGCGTGGATCACCGACAACCAGGGCTTCTCAGTCTCAGAGTCCAGCGTCTACCGTATCCTGGGCAGGGAGGGCCTAGTGAAGAGGCCTGAGATGCGGTTGGCGGCGGGTAAGGAGTACCACCGCAAGACCACAGGGCCTCACCAGATGTGGGCCACCGATGCCTCATACTTCAGGGTGGTTGGTTGGGGCTACTACTACCTGGTCACCGTTATGGACGACTACTCCCGCTTCATCCTGGCTCACAGGCTTCAGCAAGATATGACGGCCGACTCCTTCATCGAGGTGGTCCAGGATGCTGTGGACACGACCAGCATGGACCAAGTTCCAGTCACAGACCGCACCAGGCTGCTGAGTGACAACGGTCCAGGCTATGTCTCAAGAGCATTCAGGGACTACCTGGGGATGGTTGGCATCAAGCACATCCTAGCAACTCCTTTCCACCCTCAGACCAACGGGAAGCTGGAGCGCTACCACCAGACCATCAAACGGGACGTCAACCAGGTGCCTTATGAGTTGCCCGCCGACCTTGAGGCTGCTATCGCGGCCTTCGTCAGCTACTACAACTACCGGCGCTATCACAAGGCTCTGGGCAACGTGACACCATCAGACGTGCTCAAGGGAAGACGGCAAGAGATCCTACAACGCAGGAAGGAGGTGAAGGCTCAAACCACCGAACGGCGACGACGCTACAACAGGGCCCTCAGGGAGCTCACCAGACCTCCAGCCAGCCCCTGATCTCTCGCCTACCAATGTGTCCCACTTTTGCTGGTTGCTAACACCTTCAGGAGAGTCGGGCGTTCTTTCCGAATATAGAGCAATGCCAGCCTGACCATTGAGGTGGTACCCAAAAACTAGACAACTGGCTAAGAGAGAGTCCAGCTCCTAAAATAACCGGCAACTAACCGACGTGGAGGAGCAGGACATGAAGCAGACGAGGAATAAGCACAGTCCGGCGTTCAAGGCCAAGGTGGCCCTGGCCGCCCTTGCGGGGGAAGAGACCATCGCCCAGCTGGCCAGCCGATTTGAGGTCCATCCCAGTCAGATTCACGCCTGGAAAAGGGCCCTGGTGGAAGGAGCCCCGGAGCTATTTGCCACCAATCAGAAATCCCAGGAGAAAGCCAAGGAAGCTCAGATTAACCACCTCTACCGGCACATCGGCCAGCTGAAGGTGGAACGCGATTTTTTGTCGGAAAGGTCCGGTCTATGAGTCGCAGCATACGGCGAGCCATGATAGACCGAGACCACCAGCAGCTGTCTTTGGTGCGTCAATGTATCCTGCTGGACGTCAGCCGGGCCTCGGTGTACTACCGGCCGGTACCGACCAGGGCAGAAGACCTGGAGTTGATGGCCCTGATGGACCGTCAGTATTTGAAGACCCCCTTCTACGGCTCCAGGAAGATGAAGGCCTGGCTGCTGCAACAGGGCTATCTGGTGAGCCGAAAAAGGGTTCGAAGGCTGATGCGGTTGATGGGTCTGGAAGCGATCTACCGGCGTCCCAACACCAGCAAACCAGCGCCGGGACACCGGATCTTTCCCTATCTGCTGAAGGGAGTGGAGGTTAATCGGGTCGACCAGGTCTGGGCCGCGGACATCACCTACATCCCCATGGCGAAGGGCTTCCTGTACCTGGTGGCCATCATGGACTGGCACAGCCGGCACGTGCTGGCCTGGAAGCTCTCCAACACCAGGGACACCAGCTTCTGCGTGGCGGCGTTGGAGGAAGCCCTGGGTAAGGGACGACCGGAGATATTCAACACCGACCAAGGGAGTCAGTTCACCAGTGAGGCCTTTACCCAGACGTTGCAGGAGCAGAGGGTCCAGGTCAGCATGGATGGTAAGGGTAGGTACCTGGACAACATCTTCGTGGAGCGGCTGTGGCGGAGCATCAAGTACGAGGAGGTGTATCTGAAAGCTTACCAGACCGTCGCCGAGGCCCGAACTGGGATCAATGCCTACCTGGAGTTCTACAACCGGCAGAGGCCTCACCAGGCTTTGGGCTACCGGACCCCAGCAGAGGTGTACCAACATGGCCAGGAAGAAAGGGGAGCAGCAGCTGAAGAAGCAGGGCTGCCATCGGGCTTGGTGAAACCTAGCGCAGGGGTGGGAGACTCTCTTAATTTAGCCCTCGTGCTGTCTTAATAATGGGGTCCACCTTACTCACCTGGTGTCCAAGTCTCCGCAGAACTTCCGCAGTCGCGTGGCCTATTACACCCACGCCCATGACATTGATGATCTTCAACAGTCACCTCCTCGACTCGTCTCTTAAACCAATATCGCCCATTTCGAACTGCTGGGACCCTGATTGGCGGGGCGTCGGTGATGCCCTGAAGCATAGCACCAGCCTCCGATGCCGTCGATCCCGATCTGGTCTCTTCGCTCCGCTCCTCGGTGGCCTTGCTCTTGCTGATATCTGACGGTGATACATCCGCTCCCTTCTGTGAGTACTCTACCCTCGCTTCAGGAGCTCACACCACCTCCCCACTCTCGGGTTTTTTCACCTCGAGATGTGTCCAATTATCGCTGACATCCTACGCAAAATGAGGAAACACTGAAGATCATTTGGAAGGTTACGAGAGACTGAATTCCAGGGCCACCTCTCGATCAGTGTTCAGTTCCAAGTCGAACCTTATTAGGCCTTCATCGGTGAGCAAGGCATGCGGCGAACTCTCTAAGAGGTTGCTCCCTGGCGGAAGGTGAACTGTTATAGTAGCGGTCTCCGAAACAGCCCCAGGCTGTTTCTGCACTACCAGGTGATACCGCCAGGTGCCGTTTTCGGTGCGCTGCAAGATGCCCGCCGGGAGGCGGTATCGAAACCAAAGGATCCGGCTCTCCCTGCCGGGTACAACCAGGAACGCTGCCATCTCCGTGTGGCCGTTAACATCGGCCATCTCGAATGTGTTGTCCCCTAGGCCGTATTTCTCTGCCCACTCGGCGTAAAGCGCCGTCTCTGGAAGGGCGAAATAGGGCTCGTTGAGCAATTCGATTTCAGGTGGTACATACACACGCATAAAGCTCCAGTAACAGGTGGAGCGTGACTCCTCGTAAAGCTGTATGCACTCTCCCCCCTTCTCACGAGTGTTGTCGTATTTGACCTCCAGCTCTCCGAGAGCCGTCCCCCTGGCAGAAATGTACACGTCGTAGATCAATGATCGCCGGATGAAATCGTACGCCTTTGTGTAAGCAGTCCAATCGAACATCGCTAGGCAGTCCCACTGGGGCTCTCTTAGGGAGCCGTCCCAGTTAAGGGACCTCAGCGCCGCCCTTAGCTCAGCATCGGTGCTATAGACCAGCATATGCTTCTCTTCCAGGGCTTTGAATAGAAGTCTGGTCACCGGGGCACCATCTATGGTTTGCTTTAACCGGCCCACCAGGGCGTGCATTAGATCCTCTGAAAAACAACGATTTTCTCTGTTATATTTGGCGGATACATTCTCTGGTCGGCACGTGTAAGGGGCAAAGGGTGCTAAGAGATCCCGCGCCAGGGAGCCGTCAACGGGGCCCTCCACGCCAGGGACACGGATATCCCCTATGGCGTCGATCAAGCTGGCAACTGCCCGAGTGTCGATAGCTATAACGCCATCGGGTGTTGAGGGCTGAGTCAGCTCGTAATAGGCCAAGGCCATTCGGGCAGAAGTAGGGTAATCAGGCCACCAGTTGGAGTCCCGGAACGTCATCACCGCAGCAGGTTTCCCCGCCATGTATTTCCCGAAGGCTGGGGGCCCTACAGGGAAGCCAGCGTAGCTGGGGGGATCGATGTCGTAGCTATCCTTAAACTCTCCTATCTTTAAGGTCCCCTGGTTGAATGTGATCTCAACCACTGCCCCGATGAACCCTCCCGTTGGTCGTAGCTCCACGTCGTCCTGTCCCAGGAGAATCAAGGTTCTCGGTCCATCGAAGCCGAAGAAGGTATGAGCGATCCGTGAGGAATCTAAGATCCAACTGAAGGTCTCCTCGATTCGGTCGATCTCTGGCCCCAGAAGCCCGCCAAGGCTTAAGCCCGAATCCACCGAAGGACGTCCTTGGGGACAGCCCTTGAAGAAGGCAGAGGGTGCTCCTCTGAATCTGGGATAATGGTTTTGGAACAGAAACCCGCCCGGAAACAAGGAGCACCCAATAGATGCTGCCACAGAACAAACCCGACCGTATCCGCATCCTCTTTGACGACCATCGCCTGGTGGCCAATGCCGGCCTGCTCCTGCCGGCCACCCTAGCCCGGCACCTGGGCCTGCGGGAACTCGTCGACCATCACCTTGACCTCGGCGGAGCGCCGGGACGGGCGAACACTGGGGACAAGATGCTGACGCTGGTCGCTTCCGCGCTGGCAGGCGGCGACTGCATCGACGACGCCGATGCGCTGCGCGCTGGTGGGACGGTCGGTGTTCTAGGCTGCGTGGTCAAGGCGCCATCCACCCTGGGGACCTTCCTGCGCAGCTTCCGGTGGGGGCATGTCCGTCAACTCGACCGCGTGAGCCGCCAGTTGTTGGCCCGGGCCTGGGCCGCTGGGGCCGGACCCGGCTACTCGCCCCTGACCATCGACCTGGACTCGACCATCTGCGAGACCTATGGACTGGCCAAGGAGGGAGCGCGCCACCACGGCTATACCGGCGCCCGCGGCTATCACCCACTGCTGGCCATTGCCGCCGGCACCGGCGAAGTGCTGATGTCCCGGCTGCGCGAGGGCCGGGCCAACACCGCCCGTGGCGCCGCCCACTTCCTGCGTGAGACGGTGGGGCGGGTGCGCTACGGCGGGGCCAGGGGACAACTCACGGTGCGGGCCGACAGCGGCTTCTACGCCCACACTGTCGTTGCCGCCTGCCGGGAAATGGATGTCCGCTTCTCTATCACCATCCGCCAGCGCGCCAGCCTGCGGGACCTGATCGAGGCGATACCAGAGGAGGACTGGACTCCCATTCCCTACTGGATGGACGGTGCCGCCGATGTCGCCGAGACGACTTACACCCCGTTCCAGACCAAGCCGGACGCCGCGCCGGTGCGGCTCATTGTCCGGCGGGTGAAGCCGACGCCCGGTTCCCAGCTCGCCCTCTTCGCCAGATACAGCTATCACGCCTTCATCACCGACCGCGATGGGGAGACGCTGGAACTGGAGGCCGATCATCGCCGCCACGCCGAGGTCGAGAACGCCATACGCGACCTCAAGTACGGCGTCGGGCTGAACCACATGCCGTCGGCGCGCTTCGCCGCCAACGGCGCCTGGCTGGCGGTCCAGGTGATGGCGCATAACCTGGCCCGCTGGACGGCGCGGATTGGTCTGGGCGAGCGGACCGTGATCACCAAGACCCTCAGGCGGCGGGTCTTCGCTCTGGTGGGACGGATCACCCGCTCGGCGCGCCGCCTCACTTTGCATCTCCCCCGGCGCTGGCCTTGGGAAACCCAGTTCAGTCGCGCCTTGGCCCGGCTGCAAGCCATTCCGTTCCCGGCCTGACGGCCAGCCTGCAACTGACCCAACGTCCCCGCAATCTCGCGCCACCCCGGTCGCGAGAGTCCCCTGCTGCGTATCCTCTCGCCATCCCGCGCATCGCAACTCCCGCATAGGGCCTTAGGGGCCCTGTGCGGCGACTGAAGACCGTCCGCCGGCCTCCCATCTACCCCAAGACCCCAGGCCATCTCCCCTGTAGCTCCCTCACCCACCCCCTTCCGCTGTCCTCACGCCGTCCATCGGTGTCCTTCGGTGGATTCGGGTTAAGGCGTAGGTTCCCTCCTCCTGAGTCCGTCGAAACTCCTCAAGCGCATCAAGGATGCTCCTACTCTGGCCCTGCCACTCACGGAGCACTTCCTCAAGGACCATGCCAAACTCTTCGGTGAATAAACCCTCATCAGTCGCACTGAGGAGGCTTTCCAAGCCGTCAAGGAGTTGGCCACTAGCCTCCGCCACAAGGATTCCAATAGTCAGGCCCCTTTCGATGGCTGCACCATAAGCCAGTCCCTGTCCCTCTAGGAGCGGATACGTAGGCCGTAACTCCTTCCAGATCAGCTGTAGGGCCTCCATTCGAAAGCGCAGCCTTGCTATTCGCTCTCGGTAGCCAGGCAACTCGGCGGGCTCCAGCTCAAGGAAATTCTGCCGAGATAACAGCGAAGCGAGGGTTGCCATCTCTTCCTGGATAACAATGACCTCCTTCGACAGTTTGGGGCCGTCGAGCCCAAAGTTAATAAGGGTGTCCAGCCGGCTAGATAGGACATCGCCCCGTTCCAGGCGATACCGGGCTCCTGACGAGAGACGCGTCCCTGAGATGTCCCGCCGGAGCTCCTTGGCCTGGGCCACCTCCGACCCTGCGGCAAGGAAAAAGTCTTGGCCTTCCTGCAGCTTGATGCTGACATCCTCCAGGAGCTGGTCTAGGGCTTGCCATCCAGGATAGATGTAGCTGATGGCTCCAGGCCACGTAGTGTGAGGTCCGTAGCCCTAACTAAGTGGAGCCCGTACTGGAGAAGGTCGCCGCCTTCCTTAAGGTCGCCGCCATAGCCTGGAAGGTACCTCAGGATGGGAGCCACCCATAGTGCGGGAGCGGCCTCCGTCTTAAGGGCGAGCAGCGCCTGTTCACCCTCATGGACAAGTCGTTGGAACTCCGCAAAATCTTCCCGTTTAAGGAGAGAGGGGTCTCCCACTGCCACTTCGGCGGCCAGGAGCCCCGCATCGACCACCCCCACATGGTGGCTGATTCTCACACCCAGAATGGATCCCGCGACCGTGAGCAGAAGCAGCAGGGCTATGGCAATCCAGGCCTTCCGGCCCATTATCCTTGTCCAGAAAGGCCCCTTCAGGGGTAGTGTGCTCGCCAGGGTGTCCTCCTCATAGCTCCAGCGCCTTTAACTTGCAACATTAGTCCAATGGGTTATGAGCTGGATAGTTGGTATAAAGGCTGTTTACTGTCTTATCCGACATTCCCCATATCAAGCTACCTTGACCTAGGCAACATACCATCCTCGACGAGAGTCATAGTAGTTTTACTCATGAATGCCGTCAACCACCCAATTAAGCTCACAAAACCATCTGTCGGCGTCGTGAGGCAACATACCATCCTCGACGAGAGTCATAGTAGTTTTACTCATGAATGCCGTCAACCACCCAATTAAGCTCACAAAACCATCTGTCGGCGTCGTGAACTGGCGTTCGATGGTCAGCGAAGGTGGCTTTCACTACGTTTGTGCTCCCTTTCAACTCCTCTGGGCACGCACCTCCCCCCGGGTTACCTCTCTTCACTTCTGATGACCTCAGGGATATTCGCTACCCTGGTGCTGGATGGAGCCCGGCGATACGCTCCAATACTTGCCGGAATACCTCCCGGGACACTGTCACCTCGGCAAGCTGAAACACCAATCTCCTGGCATGCCGCACCGGACGTCCACCCATCTTGATGAGCTTGGTCTGCACGCTTCGCAGTGACCAGTGTTTAACTGACTCTGGCAAAATCAGCCTTCTCATGAAGTTGCCCAGGTTGTAGGCCAGTACCAACAGCCACAGCCTCACCTGGTTAGCAACGAACCTGTGACACGAGAGCCGAACCCAGGGGGGGTCGGCAAATACCTCTTTGCTTTCGATAATTTGCCATGGTTTGAGTTGGCTCTTAGGCATTCTACAGACTCTCTTATCCCTCACTCAGCACTTCACTCGCCATATTGGACACCCGTTGATGCTTCTATGAGGAGAAATACCTTTGATCGTGTGTTTCAGCCTTCTTCTTTTGCAACAAGGGGCGAAGGCTGCGAGGTCCTTTGCCAGAGGGTTATCGGCAACTCGTCTGGGAGATCCGGTCGGCATATCGCTCCTGGAGTTTACTTCTTGACCCTTACTACAGTCAAAGCAGTAGGCCGTAGCTTTTCTTAACTCTTTAGGGCCGGACGTTGAGTGTGCCAGGGTGTGCGCTGCTGGTATGCGTGGCCCACCTGAAAGACGGTGGACTCGTCGAAGGGGCGGCCGGCTAACTGCATGCCGATAGGCAGGCCGCCGGCGGTGAAGCCGCAGGGCACCGACAGGGCCGGCACCGCTGAGAGGTTGAAAGGTCCCGTCCCTCCCCGGGGGCCGAAGAATCTCCGTAGGACATCCTCCTTGCTGTTGAGGCCCGTCTCCGTCTCTAGTCGCGGGGGTGGTGCTATCTGGGTGGGAGTCACTAAGACGTCGGCTTCGTCTAGTGCTGCCATCACCTGGCGATGCATCAATCCCCGAAACTTCTGGGCCTTCTGGTAGAGCTGAGCGGGGATGAGGCTGGCCGCCAGCAGACGACGGCGGCTGGCCACGTCGTACTCCTTGGCCCGCCCGCGCAGCAGGTGTCGGTGGACGTAGGCCCCCTCAACGTCGGTGATGGTGGCGGAGATGATTCCACCGTGGGGGTACAGGGGCAGGGAGACCTCCAGCACGGATGCGCCCGCCTCCTCCAGCACCGTCACCGCCCGTTCCACCGCCGAACGTATCTCCGGGTCCAGCAGCTGGCCCTCCAGCGCCTCACGCACGACTCCCACATTCACCCCCCGGAGGGAATCTTGGGGGTGGAAGGTTGGAGCAGGCCGCTTGGAGGTGAAGGGGTCCTTGGGGTCGTGTCCAGCAATGGCATGGAATACCAGGGCGCAGTCCTCCACGGTCCATGTCATAGGGCCCGCCTGGTCCATGTACCAGCATATGCCCAGCATCCCATGCCTGCTCACCCGGCCCCAGGTAGGGCGCAGGCCGGTGACGCCGCACCAGGCGGCTGGACTGCGAATAGAGCCGCCGGTGTCCTCTCCAATGGCGGCGGCGCAGAGAGATGCGGCCACCGCCACGCCGGAGCCGCTGCTGGAGTGGCCCGGCTGGTGATCGGTGTTCCAGGGATTGCGGGGGTTGCCGAAGGGGTGATTCAGCGTTCCGCCCAGGGCGAACTCCGCCATGTTGAGCTTCCCCAGGAGGATGGCCCCCGCCTCCCTCAACCGCGCCACCAGGGTGGAGTCCTCAGAGGCCACCCTTTCCAGGATGGTGGAGCCGCCGGTGGTGAGCAGACCCCGCGCGTCAAGCTGGTCCTTGACACCGATGGGTATGCCGTGGAGAGGCCCTCGAACGTGGCCTCGAGATAGCTCCTGCTCCGCTCGACGGGCCTCCTCCAGCGCCTCCTCCCCACACACTGTGATGTAGGCTCGCAACGTACTGTCCAAGCGCTGGATGCGGTCCAGGTAGGCCTGTACCAGCTCCACGGGAGATGCCTGACGGCTACTTAGCAGCTCCGCGAGCCGAGTAACCGTTAGGTGGGTCACGTCCTGTAGGGGCACGTCACGCCTCCTCCTGGAGCCAGAAGATGGGTAGAGTCTCCACGGCATCCAGTTCTGGGGACTCCAGGCTCCCCAAGGCTTCCTGGAGTGCATTGATGCGGTTGGTGACCTCCGGAAGGTCCTCGGGAGTGACCTCCAGGCCCAAGGCCGTCAGTAAACTGCGTACCTCGTCAGGGTTCAAGTCCGTCATAATGGCTCCTCTTAATACTACAAATATTTCGAATTATTCCCGTTCACTTGGGCCGACGTGCTCCGAGTTTATCAGTAAGGGCCTCTAAAACGCCATCGCAATCTATATTGCGTTGGCATCGCCAAAGTCGGATGCCTATAGTTGCCCATCTCGGCTGATGGCGAAACGCCTGTGAATGTTAGGCTTCTTGCCTACCTCCTGCTCATCGTGGCTATCATCGCGGCCATCTCCGGAAGGGTGGTCTTCCTTTTCAGGCAGTCGCCGGCACGCCCCATAGAGATAACCCTGCCGAAGGCCACGGTGCTAAAGGTGGCCCATCACGGCAGTAGCACCTCCTCCTCGGAGGAGTTTTTGGAGGCGGTGGACCCGGCCACCGCCGTCATATCCGTGGGCGAGGACAATCGCTTTGAGCATCCCGACGCCGAGGTGGTTGACCGTTTGACCGGGCACGTCTCAGAGGAGCGCCTCTTTACGACCAGGGACCACGGGACGATAAGCTTTACCAGCGATGGGCGGCGCCTCCACGCGCACACGTCGCGGTGAAATAAGGTGATTGGTATGGTAGACTCAGGGGCAGTAATTGAACCGAGAGATGATATTGGCCAGAATAGACAGGCGCGCCCCGGACGAGCCCAGGAAGGTGAAAATACAGCCTGGTTACCTCGATTTCGCGGAAGGGTCGGCCCTGATAGAGGTCGGCAGGACCCGCGTCGTCTGCTCTGCCTCCCTGGAGGAGAGAGTCCCGCCCTTCCTGAAGGGAGGAGGCATGGGTTGGGTGACGGCGGAATACGCCATGCTGCCACGGTCTACCGTCACCAGGACCCCCAGGGATGTGGGCTCTGGTCGCCCCTCCGGCAGAGTCTTCGAGATCCAGCGGATGATAGGCCGCTCCCTAAGGGCTGTTGTGGATATGGAGGTGTTGGGGGAGCGCACCATTACCCTTGACTGCGACGTTATCCAGGCTGATGGTGGAACCAGGACGGCCTCGATTACCGGCGCCTACGTTGCTCTATACCAGGCCTTCCTAACCATGGTGCGAAGAGCCACTATCCCCACCATTCCGCTGGAGGCCGCCTTGGCCGCCATCAGTGTTGGCATCGTCGATTCACGGTTCCTGTTGGACCTCTGCTATGAGGAGGACGTCAGAGCCGACGCCGACTTCAACATCGTCATGACGGATACTGGTCAATTGGTGGAGATACAGGGCACAGCGGAAAGCAAACCCTTCTCCAAAGAGACCCTGGACCAGGTGCTGGCCCTGGCCCAGGTAGGCTTAGAGGGCCTCTTCGAAGCCCAACGGGAGGCAATCGAGGGACTTGAGGGACTTCCATCGATGGCCAGGTATTCGCGGCCCTAGCCCACCTGGATCGACGGTTTTTCATCGACGACAGTGGGTGGTATAATCCCCCCCGTCTCTTTTATCCTGGGGGCGCTTTATGTTGGTAACCGTGATAGGAGCAGGCAACCCCACGCCCGGGGTTGAAGCCCTGGCGGAACAGGTGGGCGCCGAATTGGGAAAGCGGGGTGTTGGGGTAGTCTGCGGCGGCCTAGAGGGCGTGATGGCGGCAGCCTGCCGGGGCGCCAAGTCAACGGGCGGACTCACCATCGGCATAATTCCGGGGCGAGACCCCGCGGAGGCCAACGGTTGGGTCGACATACCCATCTGCACCGGCATGGGCTTCGTCCGCAACGTCATCGTGGTCAGGGCGGGTCGAGCCGTGATAGCCGTCGGGGGAGCCTTCGGCACCCTTTCGGAGATAGGCTTCGCTCTCGCGGAAGGCATACCGGTCGTCGGCCTGAGCACCTGGGCCTTCTCTCGAAACGGGGTGGTAGACCAGTCCATGATTCCAGCGCAGGACCCCGTGGACGCGGTGGATAAGGCCATAGAGGCGGCCAAGAAGAGAGATGGGGTGGCCTCTGCCAGCTCCCACGGTTCTCTATGATTACCATAGCTAACACACGAGCCCGGGAGATTCTAGACTCCCGGGGCAACCCGACGGTGGAGGTGGATGTCGTTCTGTCCGACGGTTCCCTGGGACGGGCCGCGGTGCCCTCTGGAGCCAGCACGGGAAGCCACGAAGCAGTGGAGCTGCGAGATAAAGACCAGAGGCGTTTTGGTGGGACCGGCGTCCTCAAGGCCGTGGCCAACGTCAACGAGAGGATCTCGCCTGCCATCGTCGGGGCAGCAGCCCTGGACCAGGCAGCCCTGGACGGACGACTTGTTGAGCTGGACGGGACCCCGGACAAGTCCAGCCTGGGCGCCAACGCCGTCCTGGGGGTGTCCCTGGCCGTTGCCCACGCTGCGGCCAGAAGCCAGGGAGTCCCTCTTTACCGCCACCTGGGAGGCGAGGACGCTGCGCTGCTGCCGGTGCCCATGTTCAACATCCTCAACGGCGGCAAACATGCCCAGGACTCCACTGATTTTCAGGAGTTTATGGTGGCGCCCGCGGGGTTGACTACCTTCTCAGAGGCCCTGAGAGCGGGCTCGGAGGTCTACCAGGCGCTGAAGGGAGTGTTGAAGGGTCGCGGCCTCAGCACCAACGTGGGGGACGAAGGAGGGTTTGCGCCATCGCTGCCCTCCAACAGGGATGCGGTGGAGGCGGTCCTGGCGGCTATAGAGGCCGCCGGGTATAGTCCTGGCCGGGACTGTTTCATCGCGCTAGACGTGGCGGCCTCGGAGCTGTACAAAGACGGCCGGTACCTTCTGGCCAGGGAGGAGTCCACCCTCTCCTCAGAAGAGTTGGTGGACTACTATCATCGCTGGGTCCAGGAGTACCCCATCATCAGCATTGAGGACGGGATGGCTGAGGATGACTGGGAAGGGTGGCAAAGCCTCATGGGGAAGGTTGGCTCAAGGGTGCAGATTGTAGGCGACGACCTGTTCACCACCAACGTGCCGCGCATCAGGAAGGGCATCGAGCTGAAGTGCAGCAATGGGCTGCTGGTCAAGCTCAACCAGATAGGCACCCTCACGGAGACCCTGGAAGCCATAGAGACGGCTCGTTGCGCCGGATGGGGCACCATTATCAGCCACCGCTCCGGCGAGACTGAGGACACGACCATCGCGGACCTGGCGGTAGGCACTGCCGCCGGCCAGATAAAGGCCGGGGCCCCGGCCCGAAGTGAGCGGGTGGCCAAGTACAACCGGCTGCTGCGGATAGAGGAGGAGCTGGAGGAGAGGGCCAGGTACCCGGGCATGGAGGTTTATAGCCACCTGCAGAGGTGACGTTTTTTTAATAATCCACTCAGGAGGAGGAATCATGGCGACTCGTATAGGGATAAACGGCTTCGGGCGAATAGGCAGACAGGTAACCAGGGCGGCCCTGGAGCACCATCCGGACAAGCTGGAGCTAGTGGCCGTCAACGACCTGACGGACGCCGCGACCAACGCCCACCTCTTCAAATACGACACCAACTACGGCAGGTACCCGGGCACCGTGGGGGCTGACGGGGACAGCCTTGTAATAGACGGCAAGTCCATCCAGGTGTTGGCCGAACGAGACCCCTCCAAGCTGCCCTGGGGCGACCTGGGGGTGGACGTGGTGGTGGAGTCCACCGGATTCTTCACCGACGCCGCCAAGGCGTCGGGCCACCTAGAGGGAGGCGCCAAGAAGGTCATCATCTCCGCGCCTGCCAGAGGGGAGGACCTCACCGTGGTCCTGGGGGTCAACGAGGGGCGCTACGACCCATCGGCTCACAAGATACTCTCCAACGCCTCCTGCACCACCAACTGCGTGGCGCCCATGGTCAAGGTGCTACACGATACCTTTGGGGTGCAGAAGGGCCTCATGTCCACGGTCCACGCCTACACCAACGACCAGAAGATCCTGGACCAGGTCCACGAAGACCTGCGCAGGGCCCGGGCGGCGGCCATGAACATCGTGCCCACCTCTACGGGCGCTGCCAGGGTTGTTGGCGTCATCATTCCGGAGCTACAGGGCAAGATCCATGGCATGGCCTTTCGAGTCCCCACATCCACCGTCTCCATCATCGACTTTACGGCGGTGCTGGACCGAGATGTATCCCCAGAAGATCTGAACAAGGCCTTTAAGGATGCCTCCGAGACCAACCTAAAGGGCATAATGGAGTATTGCGACGAGCCCCTGGTAAGCTCCGATTTCAAGGGCAACCCCCACAGTTGTATCTTCGATGCCATGTGCACCATGGTCATGGGCGGCAACCTGGTGAAGGTGCTGGGCTGGTACGACAACGAGTGGGGCTACGCCTCCCGCACCGCGGACCTGTGCGTATACGTTGGCGAACGAGGGCTGTAGGGGATAACCGCTAATCGATGGATAACCCCACGGTAGGTGAAGCCATCCAGCGACCTCGCGGCCTCCTTGGACCGGTGGCCTGGGACGCCTACCACCTTTACGGTCCGGATGCCAGGTGGAATGATGTACCGGAACCACTCATTGGGAGCGGCTACACGATCTACGGTAAGCGTAAATCTCTAGCGGCAGAGATTGCTCCCTTGCTGGGACGGACGCCAAGCACTCCAGAGCGACCAGTGAAGTTTGTCGGTACTCCTCTCAGTAGTCCTGAGTATCCTTTCTGAGAGCCCACTAGGATGGCGAACTTGCACCTTTTTGTATCTGATGTTCAGGTCTCGGCATCCTCACGCCACTTCGAACTCGGCAATGCTTAGCGCCTGAGCGCAAGTGCACGAGCCGGGAAGCGCCATCCCTGTGAGCCGCTTATTAGCCCACTTTTCATCCCTCCAGGGCGCCATGACTCCCGTCCTCAATGATGTGGTGTTGAGTGAATGGAACGGACGGCAGGCGGTGTCGGCTGCTGTGCGGCGCGAGTTCCGCTGCATCTTGCCGGATAAAGGCTGGCGACTCTCATGGCTACCAAGACTTGGCACGTGGACCTCATAGATGGCAGACATACCATCGAACTCGACCACGGCACCTTTTCAGGCAAGCGGGTTGTTAGGGTGGATGGGGCCATCGTGGCCGAGGAGAGAAGGATGCTGGACCTGGGGAGCGCACACTCTTTTTGGGTAGGGGAGCGTCTGCTTACAATCAGAATCCGTTCTAATGGTCTGCGCTTCAGCTATGAGCTCCAGATCAACGGGGAGAGTATCCACTAGGGTTGCTCAAAAGGCTATGCACGGGTGAAGGTTAAGACGCTACTGAGGCCTGCGCTACCGCCGCCCCGGGGGTGGCCAGGCGCCGAGTTGCACCAGTAGTCCAAACATGATTCCCTCGTAAAAACCCGTTTTGAGGAAGTTCCAGCGATTCAGCACATCTGAGCGCTACCGTATGTTGGGCTAGTATACGGAACAGAGACTGTATATTGTACCCAGGCGCGGGTACGTTTGTTCTAATTCGGCCTGCACAGACTTTTTACGAGAGAATCAAACATGTTGAAGCTTTCCCAATGTTCCACGAGCTTGCCGCTGTCGATGCGGCCGATGTCTGTAACTCTTATCCTGATCTCCTTGCCTGTGGCAGGAATTCCCATGAACTCACCCTTGTGGGTCCCCCTCCCCACAACACGGACGACGACCTTATCCCCCTCAGCGATCGGGTAGGCCCGCTTTCTCCATGCAGAGAGAGCTTCTTGCCAAAAAGACCACAATTGCTAGGCCCATCAAGGGGGAGTATAATCTAAGGTGCATTTGTCGACCTCAGAATCGTTAATGGAGGGAAAGCCCATGGCAGTGGAAACGGGAACCTGGCGTGTAAAGAGCGGCCTGGCTCAGATGCTGAAGGGGGGCGTCATCATGGACGTGGTGACCGCGGAGCAGGCCAAAATCGCTGAGGATGCGGGCGCCTGCGCCGTCATGGCCCTGGAGAGGGTGCCGGCAGACATTAGAGCCGCCGGCGGCGTTGCCCGTATGGCGGACCCAACTGTCATCCAGAAGATAATGGAGGCGGTGACCATACCCGTCATGGCCAAGTGCCGCATCGGCCACTTCGTGGAGGCCCAGGTGCTGGAGGCCCTTGGGGTGGACTACCTAGACGAGTCCGAGGTCCTGACCCCTGCCGACGAGAGCCACCACGTCTGGAAATTCGAGTTCAAGATCCCATTTGTATGCGGCTGCAGGGACCTGGGAGAGGCTCTGCGGCGCATCGGAGAGGGCGCCGCCATGATGCGCACCAAGGGAGAGGCGGGCACGGGCAACATCGTCGAAGCGGTGCGCCATATGCGGACCGTCATGGATGAGATCCGCAAGATCCAGGGAATGGGCGAAGAGGAGCTTATGGCGGAGGCCAAGGACCTGGGCGCCCCCTTCGATCTGGTACTGGAGATCCATAAGACGGGACATCTTCCCGTGGTAAACTTCGCCGCAGGCGGTGTAGCCACCCCGGCGGACGCCGCTCTCATGATGCAACTGGGCGCCGACGGTGTATTCGTCGGGTCCGGAATCTTCAAGGCCAACAACCCTGAGGCCATGGCCAAGGCCACCGTCCAGGCTGTGACCCACTACAATGACGCCAACATAATCGCCGAGGTGTCCAAGGGCCTGGGCGAGGCCATGCATGGCTTGGATGTGAGGAGCATGCCAAAGGAAGAGCTTCTGGCAACAAGGGGCTGGTAGTCGTGGGCCCCATAGGCGTCCTTGCCCTCCAGGGCGATTTCCTTGAGCACATCCAGGTGCTAAGGGGCCTGGGGGTGGAATCCCGAGAGGTCCGCCTGCCTCAGCAGCTAGAGGAGATCGACGGCCTCATCATCCCGGGTGGTGAGAGCACCACTTTGTGCCGCATGATGGACGTTTTCCACTTCAGGGAGCCCTTGACGCGCTTTTCCAATGATGGCATGCCACTCTGGGGCACCTGCGCCGGAATGATCGTGATGGCCAACAAGCTCACCGACCACCGGCCGACTCCCTTAGGTCTTATGGATATTCATGTGTCCAGGAACGGCTTCGGGCGTCAGGTCGACAGCTTCGAGGCGGAGCTGGAAGTGCCTGCCCTGGGCAGTCTCTCTTTCCACGCCGTCTTCATCAGGGCGCCGGCGGTCTGCTCTACCGGCCCCGAGGTGGAGGTGCTGGCCCGCCTGGAAGATAGCCGCCCCGTAGCCGTCTTGCAGGGTCGCAGGCTGGCTACCTCCTTTCATCCTGAGCTTACCAAGGACGTCAGGTTCCACCAGATGTTCCTCGACATGGTCCGGGGCCGCGACTAGTCGATATGATTCGAGCCCTACATCCCACCGACGTGTTCAGGCGCCTTTTTCTGAAGGACCTGCGAGGAGAGAACCTGGCGCAGAGCCAGGAACAGTTGATGGGGGCCAAACCCTCCGAAGCCTCCCGTATGGCGTTCTTCAGAGAGTCCCTCTCGGTGCACAGGGATACGTTGACTCTGGTGGCCCCTTCGGCCAGCCGGCTATCGGGCCTGGCTTCGATCAGGTCTCGCTCAGGGCCCAGGGCATGGGAAGTTACCAGCCTTTATCTGGCTCCTGACTGCCCCGATACCTGCATGGAGCTGCTGGAGGGCATCGGGCCTGCCGTAGCCCGGCTGGGTGCGGAGCGCGTCTTCCTTCGCCTGCGACAGGAGGAGCCACTGCTGGATTCGGTGCGTCGAGCGGGCTTCCTGCCGGCCTACGAGGAGTCCATATACACTGGGTGCGGGAAGGACACTGTTGCCCAGTCAGAAACGGCTGCGCCCCTTCGACCTAAAGAGGCCAAGGACGACTATCCCCTGTTCCGTTTATACAACGCCGCCACTCCGGCCAAAATGCGCCCTGCCTTAGGGCTGACCTTGGAAGAGTGGAGGGACTCTAGAGAAAGAGGGCCCGCTCGTCGTGTTGATATGGTCTACGGTGAGGGCGACGGCATAAAGGGTCTAATTAGCACCAGCAACTGTGGTAAGCGGGGTTGGATGGAGCTGATGGTGCTCCCAGAAGACACAGAGGCCCTCAGGGCCATGATAGACTACGGGCTGGCTCAGCTAGGTGGAGGGACCTCTGTGATGGTACTGGTCCCCGAATACCAGTTGCCCTTGCAACGTATCCTGGAGGATGAGGGTTTCACCAGGGCCCTGGATTGCGTTACCATGGTGCGGGCTCTGGGAGTAAGGGTAGAGAAAAAGAAGCCTGTTCCGGCAGGGGCAACGCCCATTTAATGTAGGAGGACGCCGAGAATAGATGCAGAAGATGATCGTCGACGACCTTGAAGAGCTCATCGAGACGCTACCCTCGAAGGTATTGGAACAACTTCGCGAACGGGAGGACCTACATGAGCTTTTGGAGGTGGTCTTGGACCTGGGCCGCCCTCCGGAGGCCAGGTTTCCTGGAAAAGACGTTGTCCTGGACCTGAAAGAGGTTACGGATGAAGAGATCCAGCATGTGATCGATTGTATTGGGGCCTTTGGGGGAGACAACCGCGCTGGCATAGAGAAGACGCTGCACCGCATATCGGCAATTCGAAACCGTACTGGCACGGTAGTGGGTCTGACCCTTCGAGTAGGGCGGGCCGTCTTTGGCACCATCAAGATCATCGAGGACCAGGTTCTCTCCGGCAAATCCATTCTTTTGCTAGGCAGGCCAGGAGTGGGCAAGACCACCCTTCTCAGGGAGGTGGCCAGGGTCCTGGCGGACCAGGCCCGGAAACGGGTCATAATCGTTGACACCTCCAATGAGATAGCGGGAGAGGGTGACTTACCACATCCGGCCATCGGCCACGCCCGTCGGATGCAGGTGCCTACGCCGGATATGCAGCATGCGGTCATGATAGAGGCGGTGGAGAACCACATGCCGGAGGTCATCGTCATCGATGAGATGGGCACGGAGCTGGAAGCCCAGGCGGCTCGCACCATAGCAGAGCGGGGGGTCCAGTTGGTCGCTACCGCTCATGGCAATACCCTGGAAAACCTGGTCATGAATCCCACCCTCTCCGATTTGATTGGGGGCATCCAGACTGTCACCCTCGGCGACGAGGAGGCCAGGCGCAGACGCACTCAGAAATCCATCCTTGAACGCAAGGCGCCTCCCACCTTCGATGTAGTGGTGGAGATACAGGAGTGGGATCGGGTGGTAGTCCATTCAGATGTGGATCAGGCGGTGGACGACATGCTGAGGGGGCTCCCACTGTCGCCGGAATCTCGCTTCCTGGACAAGGCCAGAAGGCTTCACAAGTCGCGCTATCAGGAGCTTACGGCCCTCGGGCCCACTCAGCCCGAGGAATTTACCAGGTCTCCCGTCCGGACGGCGCCGACTCGGATTCACTCCTTTGGAGTAGACCGGGGGAAGCTCTGGCGTGTGGTGAAGAGCACACAGGCTCCTGTGGAGGTGGTGCCAGAGCTTGAAGGCGCAGATCTAATAGTGACTACCAAGGCTCACTACCGGCGTAGCTCAGAGATAATCAAGACGGCCGAGGGTTCCGGGAAGCCCGTATATGTTCTACGCACCTCCAGCCTTCCCCAGATAGAGCAGTTCATCCGCGGGTTGACCAGGGGCTCAAGGCAACCTCGCGATTCCGAGCAGGAGGTGGAGCCCGCCGTCAGGGAGGCTGAGGAGGGGGCGGAGAGGGTCATCTCCGGGGCCGCCTCCGTTGACCTGAGCACCCGTAACTCGTACATTCGCCGCCTTCAGCACGAAGTAGCCCAGCGATACAACCTCTCCTCCGCCAGCAGGGGCAGGGAACCTCACCGGTACGTGGTCATATACCGGTAGGGCTTCCTGGCCTCCGCCCTGGATAGTGAAGAGAGATACCTCAAACTGGTTCCAGCAGGGGCGTGACTATGGGTCTCTTCATCGTCTTTGAGGGCATAGAGGGCAGCGGCAAGACCACCCAGGCCCAGGCCCTTAAAGAACGCCTTCATTCCACCAACCCGTTGGTGGAGTTGGCACGGGAGCCCGGAGGGACTCCTCTGGGGGACGAGCTTCGCAATCTCCTCAAATATGGCAAGACGGAGATAAATGCGGTAGCGGAACTACTGCTGTTTAATGCCGCCAGGGCGCAGTTGGTGTCGGATGTCATCAAGCCTCGCCTGGAGGAGGGCGGCACCGTCATCTCGGACCGCTTCTTTGCCTCCACCATCGCCTACCAGGGATACGGTCGGGGCCTTCCAATGTCGCTGGTCGAAGGTGTGTGCGACGTATCGCGCCAGGGCGTCTCCCCCGACCTGACGGTGTTGCTGGACCTGGAGCCTGCCGAAGGCTTTCGGCGCCAGGAATACGCCGTCCGGGACAGGTTTGACAGGGAGCAGACCTTTCAGCTCGGAATGCTTGAGAGGTCGGAAACCGGTGAAACCGACACCGCCGGGCGGGATAGAGAAAGGCGTCCCAAGGGAGGCAGAGACCTGACCTTCTACGAGCGTGTAAGAAGAGGTTACCTGACGCTAGCGAAGCAGGACCCGGTGCGGTGGCTGACCATCGACGCCACCCTGCCTGAAGGAACGATATCTCAGATGGTGTGGGAGAAGGCGGCGGCGCTGGCGCAGGAATAAACGCAGCCCATAATTCTCCCTTCGCAAAGTACCGCTTGCGTTAGATTGATATTGCGCGAATACATACGTAAGATGAGGCGGCTGATTACCAGAGGTATAATCAGCGAATAACTGGGCGAGGTCGGCATAGCTCGCTTTAGGAGGCATGCAAATGGTAAAACAGGCGGTCTTCACCAAAGATGATCTTAGGAAGGCCATCGATAGGCTCCCGAGGATACGTTTAGCCCATACGCCCACTCCCCTGGAAGAGTTACCCCGCCTATCCAAAGCCCTGGGAGGACCCAATATTTGGGTCAAACGCGATGATCTGACTGGCCTCTCCTTCGGCGGAAACAAGGCCCGCCACATGGAGTTCAACATTGCCAACGCAGTTAAACATGGGAGCACCCACTTTATTTACTCGTTTGTGTGGACCTCAAATTACGCTCGCATGATTAGCGCTGCCTGCGCCAAGGTGGGCATCAAGCCCGTCTTCGTTGTAAAGGGCGTTAAGGAAAAGCCTCCCCTACATGGCAACATGCTGCTAGAGTATATCCAGGAAACAGAGTTCCACTACCTTGAGACAGAGGACAGCGACACTATAAGCGCCTACTGCAGGACGCTAGGCGAAGAGGTGGAGAAGAAGGGCGGCGTGCCATTTTTGTTCTTCGAGCATCCCGAGTCCAGGTACGCGGGGACGATAGCTTATCTGAACTGCGCTCTGGAGCTGGCAGAGCAGATGGAGGCCGAGAGCATAGGGCCGGCCTACCTCTACCTGGTGGGTGGCAACTCTATGGGGGGCCTGGCGCTGGCAGCCAAGCTGCTGAACCTGCCCTGGAAGCCGGTGGGCATATACGCCGGCGATAGGCCCAAAATCTACGAAAGCATCTATGGCGTCGCCAACGGCGTGCGAGACTACCTGGAGCTGCCCTTCTCTCTGGAGAGTGAAGACTTTGAGGTGTACGAGGAGTACCTGGGGGAAGGATACGGCCTTGCTACTGAAGGCGGTGTGGAGGCCATAAAAATAGTTGCCAGCACCGACGGCATAATCCTGGACCCCATCTACACGGGTAAGGCTATGGCAGGCCTCATAGACCATATTCGCAACGGCAAACTTGGGCCCAAGGATACGGTGGTCTTCGTTCACACAGGGGGCACGCCTGCGCTGTTCTTAGGCAAGTTCGAGGAAGCCCTGACCAGTTGGGGAGTGTAGAGCTAAATCCATGAGACCCTGACTCGCAGCTGACTGGCCATCGATGCCACCGGGAGGGTGCGGTGGCGCTTGTGGGTGGATAAACCGAGCTCAACAAGCAGAGCTTTTCTCTTGACTATCGTCGTCCACTAATGGTTAAATGGCGGCCAGAATCAGAGATATCTAATCGACAACTGAATATCGGACCAGGGTGCCCTTAGGGGCTTAAAATAGGAAGCCGGTGAGAGGCCGGCACTGTCCCGCAACGGTATGACCCGAGTCTTCTCGTGGTCGAGTCCGGTCGAATGCCCTGGTGGTGTTGGTGGCCTTCGAGGAAAGGCACAGGCATAGGTAGCTGACCACCCAAGCCCTGTCTCCTTCAAGAGGCGGGGTTTTTTGTTGCCGCCCTTCCTCAACCTTACCAGCCCAACGGCCCAGAAAGGGTGAGGAACAGATGACCATGTCAGAGCACACAGGGGAGCAACTGGTATCAAGCCGCAGCGGCAGCACCCCCCTGAAACTAGTAATAACGCTGGCGGCCCTCTTAGTCGTGGTGGCCCTGGCCTGTACCTCGGCAGTCACGCCAACGCCGACGCCCACGGCTACACCTGAGCCGGCGACGGGCGTATCCATCGGGGTCCTGGACAGCTACGGCAGGAATATCGAGTTCAAGACAGCTCCCAAGCGCATAGTGTCCTATTCATCCGCTTTGACGGAGACCCTGTTTGCTCTAGGACAGGGAGAGCGCATGGTGGGCCGGGACGCCTTCTCCGACTATTCGCCCCAGGCTCGGCAGCTTCCGGAGGTGGGGGATGCATTCGGGGTCAACCTGGAGAGGATCGTGGAGCTGGAGCCGGACCTGGCCTTCTTCGATTTCGAATTTTTCGTTCCACAGGTGGAGGCCCTGGACATCAAGGTATTGTATTTGGACCCGCCCGAGGACCTGGAGGGGGTCTTCAGCCGGATACTCCTCTTCGGCAGGATCATGGACGCAGAAGAAGAGGCGGTGAAGCTGATCGATGGTATGCGAGAGGAGCTGGAGGCCCTTGGGGAGAAGCTGAAAGGATTAGACCAGGGGCCCAGGATATATTACGAGCTGGACCCTCTGCTCTTTACCGTGGGGCCAGGCACCTTCATTGGCAGTCTGTTCGAGACGTTGAAGACGGCGAACATCGCTGCGGGGGCGCAGAACCCCTTTCCTCAGCTTGGACCCGAGGTGGTGATAGAAGAGGACCCTCAGATCATTCTCCTGGGAGACTCCCTTCAGTTCGGAAACGGTGAAGAGACCCTGGAAACGGTGAAGGCCAGAGTGGGCTGGTCCGATATCGCGGCGGTGAGGGAGGGCAGGGTCCACCCCGTGGACGCGGACCTGATAAGCCGGCCGGGGCCTCGGGTGATAGAGGGGCTGGAGTCCCTGGCGAAGGTCATCTATCCGGAGCTTTTCCAATGAGGCTTCACCTTCGCTCCCAGGCCGCCGTCGCCCAAGGCACCGATCTCTCGCTGGAGTCCGCCCGCCGGAGATATACCTGGCGGCCGCTTCTGGTGGGCATAGGGGTCGCGTTAATCTTGGGAATGGCGGCCGCCACTCAGGGGACGGTGGACATACCTCTAAGGTCCCTGTTTCTCATCGTCGCCTCCAAGATGCCTCTCGTGGACGTAGCGGAGTCGTGGCCTCGGAGCTGGGACACCATCGTGTGGGAGCTGCGCCTGCCAAGGGTGGCCTCCGCCGGCCTGGTGGGGCTGGCTCTGGCTCTCTCAGGGGCCACTTACCAGGGGCTCTTCCGCAATCCTCTGGCCGACCCCTATCTCATAGGAGTCGCCTCGGGAGCGGCCCTGGGAGCCGTAACGCTGATGTTGACTCCTCTGCCCACCTATGCTCAAGGCATGAGCCTGGTGCCGTTGGGCGCCTTTATGGGAGCCATGATGGCGGCGGCCATCGCCTACTCGCTGGCCAGAGTAGGAGGCGTAGTGCCGACCACAACCCTTATCCTGACTGGTGTGGCCGTGACCTCCCTAGCCAGCGCCGTCACCACATTCCTGCTGATGAACAGCCAGAGCGACGTCAGGCCCGTCCTCTCGTGGCTCCTGGGAAGCTTCGCTGGCGGTAGCTGGCGTAACGTCCTGATCCTGCTGGCGTACCTTGTGCCTACCTCTATGGTGCTGCTGGCCCACGGCCGCATCCTAAACGTTCTTCAGCTTGACGAGGAGCAGGCGCAGCAGCTGGGGATCAGGGTGGAGCGCACCAAGCTGCTCCTGGTGGCGGCGGCCAGCCTGGCTACAGCAGCAGCCGTTTCCATGAGCGGACTCATCGGCTTCGTGGGCATCATCGCTCCCCACGCTGTGCGCATGATGTGGGGCCCCGACTATCGATTTCTTCTGCCCATGGCCGCCATCCTGGGAGCGGCCACCATGATACTGGCCGACCTGGGCGCCAGGACGGTGTTGAGCCCGTCTGAGCTGCCCGTGGGCGTGGTCACCGCCCTGCTGGGCGCGCCCTTCTTCCTGTACCTGCTGAGGCAGAGCAAGCGTGCGGTATTTTAGAGAGGGATCGAAGAAATGGTTGATCGGCTGAAATGGTAAGCGAAGAGTGGGTGCAGGGGAAAACCTGCCTAGAGATACGTGACGTGCACTTCTCCTATGGGGCCAGGGCCGTCCTCCAGGGCGTCAGCTTTGAGGTGCGTCAGGGGGAGACGGTGGGCCTGGTTGGGCCCAACGGCTCTGGCAAGACCACCCTGCTCAAGGTGATGAGCGGTGTTCTCCGTCCGGGTGCGGGCTCCGTGAGGATAGGGGGGCAGGAGGTAACGGCGATAAAGCCCAACGAGCGGGCAAAACTGGTGGCCGTGGTCCCCCAGAGTCCGACCATACCTCTGAGCTTTACCGCCCTGGAGCTGGTGCTAATGGGCCGCACGCCTCACTTGAAGCTGCTTCAGTTGGAGGGCCGTCACGATATGGAGGTGGCTCGAGAGGCCATGAAGCTTACCGGTACGTGGGACCTGGCGGGCCGTAATGTGGGGAGCCTCTCGGGAGGTGAGCGCCAGGGGGTCCTGGTGGCCCGGGCTCTGGCCCAGGAGGCGCCCCTGCTTCTTCTGGACGAGCCCACCGCCAACCTGGACCTGGCCCACGAGGCCCGGGTAATGGGCCTGATATCGGGGCTGCCGGCTGAGCATAGCGGGGCCATCCTGGTCGCCATTCATAACCTGACCCTGGCGGCCCAGTACTGCCGCCGCCTGATTATGCTTTCCCAGGGACGTATAGCAGCGGAGGGCAGCCCAGAGGAGGTGCTGACGCCCCAGACCATCGCCCGGGTCTACGGGGCTTCCGTTCATGTGTTGCCTCATCCGCAGGGGGGAACGCCCGTGGTGCTGCTGGACGGCAGTCGTTGACACCGCTTCTCCTGACTTTGTAACATCGGCGAGAGGGTACTTCGCAAGGAGATTTCATGGCCAACGCCGAAAACCTGAAACGCACACCCCTTTACGATACCCACGTGTCTTTGGGGGGACGCATGGTGCCCTTCGCTGGGTGGGAGATGCCCATTCAGTACGAGAGCATCCTGGATGAGGCTCGGGCTGTTCGTGCTGGTTGCGGCATCTTCGACGTCTCCCACATGGGAAGGGTCCGTATCGAAGGCCCGGAAGCGGCAGCCTTCCTGGATAGCGTCCTCAGCGCCGATATCGCGGGCCTTCGCGTCGGCAGGGCCCGCTATAACCTGGTCTGCGACCAGCAGGGCGGGATAATCGACGACGCCCTGGTGTATCGCTTGAGCGAGGAGCGATACCTGCTGGTGCCCAACGCCGCCAACGCCCAGCGGGTGCTTTCGTGGTTGGACCGCTGGTCGTCGGAACGCCGGGGCCTTTCCATCCAGGAGATTACAGAGGACTACTCCATGATCGCCTTCCAGGGGCCTGGGGCAGTCGCCGTGATGGACAAGCTGTGCCTGCTGCCACCCTCGTCACTACGGCCCTTCGCCTGCGCCGAGACCCAGGTGGTCGGCAAGGAGGCCCTGCTATGCCGCACGGGCTACACGGGTGAGGACGGCTTCGAGATAATTCTGCCAAAGGAGGACGCGCCGGGGCTGTGGAGGCTGCTGATGGAGGGAGGCGCCAGGCCAGTGGGCCTTGGCGCCAGAGACGTCCTTCGACTGGAGGCTGGCCTGCTCCTGCATGGCAACGACATGAGCACGGAGGTGAACCCCTACGAGGCCGGCCTGGAGCGTTTTGTGGCGCTGGAGAAGGAGGGGTACGTAGCGGGTGATGCGCTGCAGAAGGTGAAGGAGGCGGGCGTCTCCCGTCGTCTGGTGGGCTTTCAAATGGTGGAGCGCGGCATTCCTCGCCACGGGCACGCGATAATGGATGGGTCATCGCAGATAGGCGAAGTCACCAGCGGAGGCCACTCGCCCACCCTTGACAGTGATATAGGTTTGGGCTATGTTCCTGTGGGCTTTGCCTCCCCCGGTTCCAGGTTTCAAATAGATATCAGGGGGAGGGCTGTTAGCGCGGAAGTGGTTCCTCTGCCGTTCTACTCCAGAAGGAAAGACCAGTGAATCCACCGGACCTGAGATACTCCAAGGAGCACGAGTGGGTGCGCATCGAGTCTGAAGGCGTGGCCGTAGTGGGCATCACGGCCTTCGCGGTGGAGCAGTTGGGAGACGTGGTGTTCCTGGACCTACCGGAACCCGGGTCTGAGCTAAGCCAGTCCGCCAAGCTGGGAGAGGTGGAGTCCGTCAAAGCGGTCTCAGACATCTTCTCTCCCCTGTCCGGCACCGTTCTGGAGCGGAACGAGGCAGCCATCGACCGCCCGGAGACACTGAACGACGAGCCCTACGGCCAGGGGTGGCTCCTCAAGGTGGCCTTGAAGGACACATCGCAGTTGGACAACCTGCTGACGGCCCAGCAGTACGAGGAGTTCTTGGCCTCCCAGCACTAGAGACCATTCCAGGACTCTCGGGGCCCAGAGGGCTAAGTTCCACCGACGGTGGATGGGAGATCATGGACGACAACGCCTTCGCAGTACCCTACTTCCCCAACACCGAGGAGGACCGCCGGGAGATGCTGAAGGCCATCGGCGTCTCCTCGGTAGAGGAGCTGTTTCAGGACATACCCGCCGCCTATCGCAACCCCGTCCTTGACCTGCCTCCTCCTCTGCCGGAACTGGAGCTAAAGCGGGAGATGGAGGAGCTGGCCCGGAAGAACTGGACTTCCGGCGATTACGCCTGCTTTCTGGGAGGAGGCGCCTACCGGCATTATGTGCCCGCGGTGGTGCGGCAGATCGTTAGCCGCGGCGAGTTCATGACCTCCTATACTCCCTATCAGCCAGAGGTCAGCCAGGGGACCCTCCAGGCCACCTACGAGTTCCAGTCCCTCATATGCCAGCTTACCGGCATGGATATCGCCAACGCCGGCATGTACGACGGCGCCAGCGCCTTTGCCGAGGCGGCCCTAATGGCCTGCCGAGTCACGGGCAGAGAGAGCATTCTGGTGTTAGATACCGTGAACCCAGCCTACCGGCAGGTCCTGGAGACCTATGCCGGGGCCCAGGGCCTCCAGGTACAGGCGGTATCCAGCAGACAGGTGGACGTGGAGGAGGGCATCGCCTGCCTCATGGTGCAGAACCCCAACTTCTTCGGCTACCTGGAAGAGCTGGAGGAGATGGCCGTCAAGGCGCACCAGCAGGACGCCCTCCTGGTGGTCTCGGTGGACCCCATATCCCTAGGGCTTTTCAGACCTCCCGGAAAATACGGCGCCGATATCGTCGTCGGCGAAGGGCAGTCCCTTGGAGTACTCATGAGCTTCGGCGGGCCCTACGTGGGACTTTTTGCCTGCCAGGAGCAGTACCTGCGCCAGATGCCGGGACGTATAGTGGGAAAGACGGTGGACACTGTGGGCCGCACGGGATATGTCCTGACCCTTCAGGCCAGAGAGCAGCACATCCGCAGGGCCAGGGCAACCTCCAACATCTGCACCAGCGAGGCCCTCATCGGCTTGGCGGCCACCGCCTACCTTTCAGCCCTGGGTAAACGGGGCTTCCGACATATAGCGGAGCTCTGCTACCACAAGGCCCACTACACCGCATCCCTTATTCAGGAGCTCCCCGGCTATTCTTTGCCCCTGGGGGGCACTTTCTTCCGGGAGTTCGTTGTCCAGTGTCCACTATCGCCCTCGGAGATAAACGAGCGGCTCCTGGACCGCGACATAATTGGCGGGCTGGATGTCAGCGACTCGGTCCCCAATGGCATGCTCCTCTGCGTCACTGAGATGAACAGCCGGCAGGAGATAGAGGCCCTGGCAGAGGCCCTGGCCCAGATAGGAGAGGGGACATGACGCTGCTGGAGCAACAGCTTGAGGCAAGGCAGCGCAGACTGCTGATGGACCGCAGCGTGCCGGGCCGAATGGGCACAACCATGCCGGCCCTGGATGTGCCCGAGCAGAATATGCCCGACTCCAGTCTCCTTCGTGAGGAGCTGGAGCTGCCCGAAGTTCACGAGTTGGAGCTGGTGAGGTACTTCTCACAGCTAAGCCAGTTGAACTTCTCTATCGACACCAACTTCTATCCCCTGGGAAGCTGCAGCATGAAGTACAACCCCAAGCTCCATGATGAGGTGGCTTCCCTTCCGGGCATGGCCCAGATACATCCGCACCAGCCCCCTAGGACGGTGCAGGGCGCTCTGAAGCTTATGCACCTGCTTCAGGGCGCCCTCTCGGAGATAGCGGGTATGCCGGGAGCCAGCGTCGCGACCATCGCAGGCGCCCATGGTGAGCTGGCAGGGATGCTGATGGCTCGGGCCTACCATCTGGACCGGGGCGACACCAACCGTAAGGTCGTCCTGGTCCCCGACAGCGCCCACGGGACCAACCCCGCATCGGCCACCATGGCGGGGTTCGCCGTGGAGACTGTGCCCACGGACTCCGAGGGCAACATGGACCTCAGCGCCCTCAAATCCCTCCTCTCCGACAGATTGGCGGCCATTATGATAACCCTGCCCAACACCCTGGGCCTCTTCGAGCGCGATATTGTAGAGGTCTGCAAGGCGGTGCATCGTGCCGGCGGCATCATCTACGGCGACGGCGCCAACATGAATGCCCTCCTGGGGAAGGTCAAGCTGGGCCAGTTGGGCTTCGACGTGGTGCACCTCAATCTCCACAAGACCTTCACAACCCCCCACGGCGGCGGCGGGCCTGGGGCTGGCCCCGTCTGCGTCAGCGATAGGCTTCTCCCTTTCCTGCCCACCCCCCTCGTCCAGCGGCAGGTCGCTGGGGACGATCAGGAGACCTACGTTCTGGGGGCGCCGGAGAAGAGCATAGGCAGGATGAGTGCCTTTCAAGGCAACTTCGGAGTCCTGGTTAGGGCCTATGCCTATATACGGCTCCTGGGAGGGGAAGGCCTCAAGCAGGTCAGCGAGGATGCCGTCATCAACGCCAACTATATCCTCTCCCAGCTCAAAGGGGAGTACCACCTTCCCTACGACCGCCTCTGCATGCACGAGGTGGTCTTCTCGGCCAGGGACCAGAAGGCCCAGGGGGCCAGGGCCCTGGACATCGCCAAGCGCCTCATTGACTTTGGCATCCACCCGCCCACCATGTACTTCCCCCTCATCGTTGATGAGGCCCTGATGATTGAGCCCACGGAGACTGAGAGCAAGGAGACGCTGGAATACTTCATCCAGGTGATGAAGGCCATCGCCCAGGAGGCCAGGGAGGACCCGGAGACGCTGAAGAGCGCGCCCCACCACGCTCCCAACACCCGCCTGGACGAGGCCCGAGCCGCGCGCCAGCCGGACCTGCGGTGGAAGAAGTCTTAAAGGGCCTGCTTCCGTAGGAGTGGTTATAGTGCCAGATTGGGGAAAGATCTTAAAGGAAATTCGGGAGTCGTTGGTTGAGGCCGCCCGCGAAGCGAACGCTAGGCAACAGGCCCGCCGGACCCGTCCAATAGTCGTCCAACATTATGAGCCCAACGTTTGTCTGTTTTGGGACTGTAAACGAACGATACGCCCTGAGCATGTATTTTGCGATGAGCACTACCAGGAGTTTCAAGACGGTCTTATAGACGAATGTCCAAGGTGTGGGCTAGCTAAGGGCGCCCAGTATGACGTGTGCCTAGACTGCTATAGGTCACGACGGGATAGGGCAGTACCTGCCCAGACTACCCAAAGGAATAACTGGTACAAACCCGAATATTCCCCTGCATGGGGGGAACGAGACGCGACCGCTGACCGGTTCTTCGTATACATCCTCAAGCTTGACGGGGGCCAATTATATGCCGGTCAGACGAGAGAGTTAAGGGAACGCCTCTCAGAACATAAGGATGGGGGAGTACAGTCTACGAAAGGAAGGAACCCTAAATTAGTCTGGTTAGTCATAGTTAGTACAAGAGAAACCGCTGCCACAGTGGAAGTGGATATAAAAAAGCTTATAGATTCAAATCCAAGGGAAATCCGTCGGATGGTGGTAGGCTTTCGTGACCTAGTAAGAGAGCTAGACTATAGCTAACGAATATAGGAAAAGTGCATGAATAGTCAAATAAGGCTACACATAGAAAGCCGGGAGCCCTTCGCCGAAGGGGCCGAGTTCGGCGATACGGGGCTCTACGAAATCCTAAAGGGTCGCGCGTATCACGCCGTCGACCCCCAGGCGCCGGAGAACAGGCTCATAGTCGACCTGGACAAGGCGCCCCGCAACTCCCAGGGGCTGGTGGAGTTCTCCGGGGACGTATGCATCCTCAAGCCCGTCGATATGTCCCGCGGCAATGGCCGCCTCCTCTACGACGTGGTCAACCGGGGGGCCAAGCGCATCCTTCAGTTCCTGAACGACGCCACGCCCAGCAACGATCCAGGCACCCCGGCCCATGCCGGGAACGGCTTCCTTATGCGACGTGGGTACGCCGTCGTCTGGTCCGGTTGGCAGGGAGACCTGATGCCCGGAAACGGCCAGATGACCCTGGAGGCGCCAGTAGCCACCGACGGAGGCCGGGAGATCACAGGGCCGGTGCGGGCGGAGTTCATAGCCGAGGCGCCAGGGGTCTACTGCTTCCCCCTGAGCGGTAATGAGGCTACCGAAAGCTACGAGGCCGCCTCCCTCGACACCAGCCAGGCTGCCTTCACGTACCGCAAGCTGGAGAAGGACCCTCGGACTCCAATACCGAACGACCAGTGGCAGTTCGCCTTCCACGATAAGGACGCCGCTTCGGCCTTTCACTGCTACCTTCCAGAGGGATTTCGCCCCGGTTGGGTATACGAGCTGGTCTATCAGGCCAAGAATCCGAAAGTGCTGGGCCTGGGCTTCGCCGCCATCAGGGAGCTTATCGCCTTCCTGCGCTACGGCGAGGCGGACGATGCTGGCGCCACCAATCCGCTCTGGGAGCAGGGCAGCCGCATTGAGAGGGCCTACGGCTGGGGAAGGTCCCAGAGCGGCCGCCTTCTGCGGGGCTTCGTCTACCAGGGCTTCAACGCGACGACCCAGGGACGCAGGGTCTTCGACGCCATTCACCCTCACGTGTCCGGAGCGGGGCACCTCATCATAAACCAACGGTTCGCCCAACCTGGACGTTTCTCCAGGCAGCAGGAGGACCATCTATACCCCTCGGATATCTTTCCCTTCTCCTACGCCCCCTCCACCGACCCCTTCACCCGTCGCAGTGACGCAATTTTGAAGCGACCAGAGACGGACCCTCTCGTTATGCACACCCAGACCTCATCGGAGTACTGGCAGCGGCACGGCTCCCTGGTCCACACGGACCCTCTGGGGAACGACCTGGACCAGCCAGAAGGGGTACGTATTTACCTCTTTGCCAGCGCTCAGCACCTGGCCGCACCTGGTGGAGAGCCCCAGTCTGGCCTGGGGCAGTACCCCTCCAACCCTCTGGCCTGTACCCCGTTCATCCGTGCTCTGATGGACGCTTTGGACCGCTGGGCCTCAGGGGGGCCTCCTCCGCCTTCTAGCCGCATCCCGACTCGAAAAGACGAGACCCTAGTCCAAGCATCGAAGCATCGGGAGGCCTTTCCACGAGTCCCTGGCGTGGAGCTTCCCAATGAGCCCAACCGCCTTCAGAGGGCCGACTATGGCCCGCAGATGGATAAGGGGGTCATTACCCGGGAACCGCCGGTCCCTCAGGCCGATCAGGAGTACATGGTGCTGGTCCCACAGGTGAACGCCGACGGCAACGAGATCGCGGGAATCCGTGCTCCCGAGGTAGAGGCGCCCCTGGCCACCTATACCGGCTGGAACCCCAGGGGCGGGGAGTTGGGCGCCGGCGCCATGGCCACGGTTTCGGGAAGCTTTTTGCCTTTCGCTGCCTCTGAGGCGGAGCGTAAGGAGAAGGGAGACCCCAGGCCCTCCATCGAGCGATACGGGAGCCGCGAGGCCTACCTGCAGGCGGTAACCAGGGCCGTACGCAAGCTCCAGGAGGAGGGGTTCGTCCTGGAGGAGGACGTCCAGACGTGGATAGGGGAAGTCGCCGGAGCGGAAAGCCTGTCCATGACGGCGGGTTGAGCTTGATCCAGCCAGGCGCTTGACATCCGCTGGTAAGGGCCACAATACTAGCCAGCGTTACAGAAGTCTACCGTAGGAGAGTCGCCTATGCCCGGGCCGCTGGAGGGCGTCAAAATCCTGGAGTTCTCGGAGATCATCGCCGGGCCCTTCGCGGGTATGCTCCTGGCCGATATGGGGGCCGACATAATCAAGGTAGAGCCTCCATGGGGCGAGGCTTTCCGCCACACCATAGCCATCGCACCCAATGAAAGTCGCCAGTACGTCGCCTTGAACCGTGGCAAGCGTAGCCTGCCTCTGGACCTGACCAGACAGGAGGCCCGAGAGATAGTGTACAAGCTGGTGCCGGAGATGGATGTGGTGATGGTGAACTATCGCCCCGACGTTCCGGCCAAGCTGGGTATCGACTACGAGACCCTCTCCACGATCCAGCCTCGTCTTATCTACTGCGAGAACACCGCCTTTGGAAGCAGAGGCCCCCACTCCCTGCGGCCTGGCTCAGACATCGTGGCGCAGGCCATGACGGGCCTGATGATGGCGGGCGGCAAGGTGCAGGATGGCGTTCCCCAGCCAATCTCCGCCACGGCCTTGGCCGATTACTCCACGGGCATCTCCATGGCCTGGGGCATCAGCGCCGCCCTTTATCATAGGGAACGAACGGGCAAAGGCCAGAAAATAGAGGCGGCCCTAATGGCCACCGCCCTGGGGATACAGAACTTCCGCTTTATCAACATCAGGTCCATCGACCAGGAGGCCCTCTCCCAGTTCTATGAAGACCTGACCATCCTGCAGGAGGCGGGCACCCCTTACGAGGATGTCTTGAGCTTCTATCAGAGCTTTCGGGCCAGGCCCCCGGGGAACATCTACTATCGCACCTATCAGGCCAAGGACGGCTTCTTGGCCGTGGGCTGCCTGAGCGATCCGGTACGCAAGAGGATGGCGGACGCAATGGGCCTTCACGACATCCGCTTTGAGCCCGGATACGATCCCCAAAGCGAAGAGGCTAAAGCCTTCGGCGAGGAGCTGGCGAAGAAGGCCGAGGCCTGTATCAGGGAGAAGCTGGTTGAGGAGTGGCTGCGCCTCTTCGACCCCGCGGGGGTCCCTGCCGGCGCCGTAAAGTTCACGGAAGAGCTCCTCCGGGACGAGCACGTCATCGCCAACGACTTCGTGATAGAGCTGGAGCACCCATTGGTCGGGGAGCTGGAGACCGTCGGCCCAATTCTCAAGATGAGCGATACTCCGCTGAAGGCCAAGGCCTCCTCCCCCACCCTGGGCCAGCACACCGACGCGATCCTGGAGGACCTGGGCTACAGCTCAGAGGAGATCCAGCGGCTGCGAGAGCAGAAGGTTGTCCGGTAACCACCGCTTGCGCACCGACAGCCATGCCGTCAGGTAAGCTCAGCGGGTAGGTGGGCTGGGTCTACAAGCACGTAGTTCCTCTAATGAAGGCCAGGCGTTGAGCTGTGCTACGTGAACAATCGTACGCGAGCAGCTAGAATTATCATTCCAATGGTTCTTTGTGCCCTTTCCGCAAGTTCAACCTGGGAGGGAATAATCGGAACCATAGGGACACTTCGCGATAACAGAGCTCTTAGCGCCCATGCCTCTTGTTGCGGTCAGCATGATCGGGTCGCGAGTTGGAATGAAAGAGCTATAATATACGGCGCCAACCGCTGTGACTACGTGGCTTACTGGCAGAAAACATGAGTTACCGCAAACCGACTCCATACTCGGAAATTATGCCCTATTTTGAATATGCCCCGTATCCTGTCCAAATAATGCGTCCAATGGCGGACGAAATTTGGGCGTCGATCAGACTAATCAATGTTGAAGAAATATGTCTGGGTCAGCTTAAACGCAAATTCCATGGTCGGAGAGACCGACTCCTACGGGAACTTGCACATCAGATTCGATCTTGTGTCACGCAGGCGGAAGAATTCTTTTGGATAGCGCAGTCAGCATCCTCGAGAGTGGCGCCGTTGCTGCATTACTATTCTATGCTCAACCTAGCAAAGGCCCTCATATTTCTGAAAGCCCCCGATAGGTTGAGTCGGAAGCCGCATTTCTATCACGGCCTTACTGACCCTCAGAGAATCAAAACTCCCGAGTCTTTCAGCTTGGAGAAAGAAACCATCAAAGTAGCGCCTGGCATCTTTTCCACCCTCCACTACATCCTCACCGGGGAAGAGCTCGTAGGTAGCACGAGTTACAAAATCATGGCTCTATTGAGATATTGCACGTGGATTACGAGCGAACTAGAAGGAGTTTCGAACCAAATGTGTCGGTTGGTTCACCTGAGTTTGAAGTATGCCGAAGATGCCGGCCTAAAGCGGGTTCGAATCATCGCAGAGGTACGTCGGGCAGAAGTGCTTGCTCATTGCCAGACTCTTTCAGCGTTCAAAACCGATTCGAAGTCGTTCCACTCCTTATTCTATCGAGTTGCTTCGGACGATCCTGATATGCTCAAGTACGAGTCGCAGCCGGTAGCCTACACGACTCTTGCCACCGGCCGAAGCGCATATCGACAGCTCAGGGAAGCGATGCGGGATGTCAGATTATACCGAAGTGGAATCTTTACCGGAGAAGACAAGGCTCCTGAATATCTGATGCCCTTGAATGACGGCAGCACAAAGCCCCTCCCAGATACCTGTGTATTGCTTGCCGTCACGTTCTATCTGGGTTCGATGGTTCGATATCAGCCGCATATATTCGATCGTTTGTTAGGCACGGAGGATGCTTGGCTACTGGAAGCGTTCATAAGACAGTGTCCCCTGGCATATTCTCAAATCATGCCCAATCATCTCTGGGAAATTGAACACCTCTTCCAAGGCCGTTAGCATTACCTCAACCCGCTCTGGTATCGTTGGACAGCTTCGGCGTAACACGAACATAATAAGATTCGAGGTGTCTAATTTCCGGAAGGCCACGAGTGGCCAATCCAAGTACGTGCCCAACCCCCCCCCCCCCCCGCCAGCTACGGACTCCCAAAGCTGAAGGGGATTGTCAAAAAGACTTCTTTTGTGACGGGGTGAAAGAAATACCCGGCCTGAATTCTCCGACGATCACCCTGTTGACGGCCCTCCGACTAAGTGATTTAATGAGGCATCGCATCCATATAATGCCATCAAAGAGGAGGAGTGAGACAAAATGGCTGACATCAAATTCGGCGTACAAATTGGCAGCACATGGGAGCAGGGACTGCCTTCAGGGTCTGATCTGCTGGACCTGGCCCGGAGCATAGAGGGTCTGGGCTACGACTCGATACACAGCACCGACCACATAACCAGCCCACCCTATGGGCCGGCGCCCGTCGTCCACTGTTTCCCCTTCCTGGCCGCGGCGGCAGCGGTCACCCAGCGAGTGAAGATAGGGCCCTGTACCCTACAGCTCCCCGGCCATAACGCCTCCTTGGTGGCCAGCATCATGCTGGGACTTCACCATATGTCTCACGGTCGCGCCCTCCTCAACGTCTCCCAGGCCGACGTCTATCCCAACGAGATGGAGGCCGCCGGCAGCGCCTGGGAGGATCGGGGGCCCAAGAACGCCGAGGGTATAGAGCTTATAAAGAAGCTGTGGAGCGAGGACAAGGTCACCTTCGAGGGCAAGTACAACAAGGTAACTGACCTGAACATGGCCATAAGCCCGTCTCTGCCGCCCATCCCCTTCTGGGTCGGCGGCCGGCACGCAAACGCCCTGCAGCGAGCCGCGCGTCTGGGCGACGCCTACTCCACTCCCCAGGTGACTCCCTCCCTCTTCAAGGAGAATAGCAACAAGGTTAAAGAGATCGGCGCAGAAGATGGAAGGGATCTCAGCAACTTCGAGTGGGTCACCGAGATCGGTTTCCACATGGGCGCCGATAAGGGGAAGGTTAGAGATGAGGCGGCCAGGGCCCTGGGAGAATGGCGCACGGAGCCGCCCACCGAGGAGCTGCTGGAGGTGTCCGCTGCCCTGGGAAGCCCGGATGACTGCGCCCAGCGCATTCAGGATTTCGTGGACTCAGGGGTAACCTGGTTCGTCCTGACTCCTCTCTGCACCCTGGCCGACCTCCAGGGGCAGCTCCAGAGTTTTGCCAAAGAGGTCCTTCCCAAGGTCAGAGCCGTGAAAGCGCCAGCTTAAGCCAAAGCCTGCTCTAAAGCAAAGGAACCTCCAAGGGACAGTGTCATCCTCTTGGAGGTTCCTTTTGCATTCAGAACCCCTCTCTAACTCTCCCGAGCTTTGCACAAAAACTCAGGAGAGTGCAGAGAACCTAGGTTCTCTGCCAGGGAGTCTGAGGGGTGTCCCCTCAGGAATTAGACATATTGGGCGGGTGGGTGGGAAAGGAAACGTCCGCTGTTGGACTTTTTGTGCAAGGCCAACTCTCCCCCATGAGGGGGAGAGAATCCCTTCCCCATTTGGGGGGAGGCCAGGACGGGGGCCTACAGCAGGTTGAAGCAACCATCCCGCAGTCCCGCCAGGTGTTGGGCGATGAAGAGGGCGCCCGCACCGGTTGCTACTTCGTTGCGCAGCGAGTAAAATTCTTGCGGCGTACAAAAGGACGGCTATGATTATAGGCCTGATTTCAGATACACATATACCGGAGGCGGGCAAGGAACTCCCTCCCCAGGTATACCAGGCGCTGGAGGGCGTGGACCTCATCCTTCACGGTGGGGACATGCATGATCCCCAGGTGTTGGACTGGCTAGAGACCATAGCTCCTGTCAAGGCCGCCAGGGGCAATGGCGATATTAGCCGAGGTCCCAACTCCCTGGTCCATGACGACCCTCGCATCAAGCAGACCCATGTATTGGAGGTGGATGGCCTCAAGATCGGGATGGTGCACGATTTCCCCCTGCCCAACGAGGCGCCCTGGCTTAGCTTTGAAGGCTTCATGGACAGTCTCTTCGACGGGAAAATGGACGTAGTTATCTGTGGCCACACCCACGTGCCCCATGTGACCCATCACGAGGGCACTATCATCGTTAACCCCGGAAGCCCTACCATGCCCAACAATGTTTATGGTAAACTGGGCATGATGGCAATTCTGGACACTAATGGAGGAGCCCCTTTAGCAGAGATAATCCAGCTCAAGTAGCCGCAGGACGGCAATAGAATTTCTTGAAATTGCTTTCATTAGGCTTGACAATCGACCCATCGTAATTTAAAATGCATGGACGGGTCGAGGGATGGCCTTTTTGTCATTTACGCAGGTTTCAGCACCCTTTTGAACTATACACTAGGTGTGTTTTTCTCTTTCTTTGGTAGTCGTGCACTACTCATCTGTCCGTGTCCCATTGTTGGTCTGCAAGGAGCGTGAGACGTTATGGCAACTTCCCTGTCGGACTCCCACACGAGCACAGCCACGCGCCGGAAAACTTATGCCCGCATACCCCAGGTCCTAGAGGTCCCAAACCTCATTCAGACCCAGATAAGCTCCTTCGGCTGGCTTCAGGGAGCCGGCATTAAGGCGCTTCTGGACGAGGTTTCTCCCATAACCGATTTCACCGGGGCGCGCTTTGAGCTCCAGTTCGTGGACCATAATTTCGAGGAGCCCAAGTTCTCGGAGGTTGAATGCCGCAACAGGGACATCACCTACTCGGCAGCGCTTCAGGTAACAGTAAGGCTCCTGGTTAAGGAAACCGGCGAGGTAAAGGAGCAGTCTCTCTTCATGGGCGATATGCCCCGAATGACCACCACGGGGACCTTTATCATCAACGGCGCAGAGCGGGTGGTGGTAAGCCAGCTCGTCAGATCGCCGGGAGTCTATCTCACTACCGAGACTGATCCCGCATCCGGGCGAGCCCTATGTTTCGCAAAGCTTATCCCCTACCGTGGAGCATGGCTGGAGTTTGAGACCAGCACCAAGGACGTGCTCTCCGTTAAGGTGGACCGCAAGCGAAGGGCGCCCGTCACCACCCTTCTAAAGGCCCTGGGCTACGGCTCCGACGAAGAGTTGTACAGCCTCTTCTCCGATGTCGATACCCACCCGGACCGCCACTATATCCAGAGCACCCTGGAGCGAGATGTTCAAGTGGAGAACCAGGATGCAGCCCTGCTTGATTTCTACAAGCGCCTCATGCCAGGCGAGCCTCCTAGCATAGAGAATGCCAAGACCCTGGTAAACAATCTCTTCTTCAATCCGAGACGTTACGATCTTGGCAATGTGGGACGCTACAAGCTCAATCAGAGGTTGGAGTTGGAGGATGATTCGAAAACCCGCACCCTCACCAAGGAAGACCTGGTGACAGTGGTGCGGCAGATGATCCGCATAAACAACGGCTTCCTCAAACCCGACGATATAGACCACCTGGGCAACCGCCGTGTCCGCGCGGTCGGGGAGCTGATCCAGAACCAGTTGAGGGTTGGCTTCCTCCGCATGGAGCGGGCCATCAAGGAGCGAATGAGCACCCAGCTGGACCCGGCCACCACAACTCCTGCCGCCTTAATCAACGTCCGTCCCATTGTGGCTGCGGTGCGGGAGTTCTTCGGAGGCTCCCAGCTCTCCCAGTTCATGGACCAGACCAACCCGCTGGCTGAGCTCACCCACAAACGACGACTATCCGCCCTGGGCCCTGGTGGCCTCTCCCGAGAGAGGGCCGGGTTCGATGTAAGGGATGTCCACCACTCTCACTACGGTCGTCTTTGCCCCATAGAGACTCCTGAGGGGCCCAACATCGGCCTCCTGGGCTCCTTGGCCACCTACGCTCGTACCAACGATTACGGCTTCATCGAGACCCCCTATAGGAAGGTGATCAAGGAGGTGCGCAACACCTACCCCGATCTGGGGGGGCGATCCGTTACCTCTGCCGTCGTGGGTGAAAACGGCAAAGCGATGCTGAGGCCGGGTGGCGTCATCAACAAGAACCAGGCCAAGCGCATCGCCGCCCTCCCCGCTTGCACAATATACGTCAAGCCCTTCGTATCCCCAAGCACCGAGGACATCACCTACCTCTCCGCCGACATGGAGGAGAAGTACATTATCGCCCAGGCCAACTCTCCGCTGGATGAAAAGGGCCAGTTCGCCGAGGAGAGGGTGGAGGTGAGAATTGGTGAGACATACAGCGACGAGCCCCCCGACCGGGTGGAGTACATGGACGTCTCGCCTATGCAGGTCTTCAGCGTCTCCACCTCCCTAATACCCTTCCTGGAGCACGATGACGCAAACCGGGCCCTCATGGGCTCAAATATGCAGAGGCAGGCAGTCCCCCTGCTGCATCCCGAATCCCCCCTGGTGGGCACCGGCATGGAAGGCCGGGTGGCCATGGACAGTGGGCAGGTTGTAACCGCCAGGACTTCTGGGGTCGTGACCTTGGTAACGGGAGACTTAATCAAGGTGAGAGACCCCGAAGGGACGGAGCAGGAATACCGCTTAGTGAGGTTTATAAGGACCAACCAGGGCACCTGCGTGAGCCAGAGGCCCATAGTTGAGAAGGGAGACGTGGTAGAGGTGGGTCAGCCCCTGGCTGATAGCTCCTCCACGGACCAGGGTGAACTGGCCCTGGGCCAGAACGTCCTGACCGCCTTCATGAGCTGGGAGGGCTACAACTTCGAGGATGCCATCATCATTAGCGAGAATATGATGAAGGCGGATAAATTCACCTCGGTACACATTGAGAAGTACGAGATAGAGGCTCGAACCACCAAGCTGGGCCTGGAGGAGATCACCAGAGACATACCCAACGTTGGTGAGGAGAGCCTGAGAAACCTGGACGAGGATGGCATCATCCGCATAGGGGCCGAGGTCGGCCCCGGAGATATCCTGGTGGGCAAGATAACCCCTAAAGGGGAAACGGAGCTGACGGCCGAAGATAAGCTGCTTCGGGCTATCTTTGGCGAGAAGGCCAGGGATGTCAAGGATACCTCCCTCCGAGTGCCCCACGGCGAGAGGGGCAAAATAATCGATGTAAGGGTGCTCACCCGAGAGAACAAGGATGAGCTAGCCTCCGGGGTGAATAAGCTGGTGCGCGTCTGGGTGGCCCAAGTACGCAAGATATCCGCGGGAGATAAGATGGCGGGCCGTCACGGCAACAAAGGGGTCATCTCAATCATCCTGCCCGCAGAGGATATGCCCTATCTGCCCGACGGCACTCCCATCGACATCGTCCTTAATCCCATTGGGGTGCCCTCCAGGATGAATCTGGGCCAGGTGCTGGAGACCCACCTGGGCCGCGCCGCCCACATCCTGGGCTTCAAGGCCATAAGCCCCGTTTTCGACGGAGCCCAAGACTTGGCCATAGAGGATGCCCTGGCCCGGGCCTGGCTGGTCGAACGGTCCGGCGCTATAGACAATAGGGTACTGGAGGGAGTATCCCGCATCGACATGGGTAAGGCCAGAGAGTGGCTGGAGGAGAAGGGCTACGAGTACGATGTGATCATGGATGAAGACGCCCTGGGAGAGGCGCGGAAGGCCTGTCTGTCGATCTGGCTCAGGGAGGAAGAGGGCCAGGACATCTCCAATATGTCCTGGGAGGAGTTGGAGAAGGAGGCGAAGCGCCTAAGCACTGAAGAGGGAAAGTCCGTGCCCTACTTCGGAAAGGCCACCCTGTATGACGGCCGCACCGGTGAGCCCTTTGATCAGGATGTTACCGTGGGGCACATCTACATGATGAAGCTCATCCACCTGGTAGAGGACAAGATCCACGCCAGGTCCACGGGACCCTACTCCCTTATCACACAGCAGCCTCTGGGTGGTAAAGCCCAGTTTGGAGGACAGCGGTTTGGAGAAATGGAGGTCTGGGCCCTGGAAGCCTACAGCGCGGCCCACAACCTTCAGGAGATGCTTACCGTCAAGTCCGACGATGTCGTAGGCCGCGTTAAGGCCTATGAGGCAATCGTCAAAGGAGAGGATGGAGTCGACCCTGGTATTCCGGAGTCCTTCCAGGTGCTCCTCAGGGAGTTGCAGAGCCTGGGGCTCTCCATAGAGCTCCTGGACAAGGCGGAGGAAGCGGCCGCGCTTCCTGCGGGCGCCGCCGAGGAGTTTTTCGGTGAGACCGAAGAAGAAATGGAAGAGGCAACAGGGGTCGAAGCGGTAGGAGCGGTTGAGGAGTTCCCGTCAGAAGAGGCCGTTGGCGGCAGCTAGGCCCGCCGTGCCTCACATGCGCTTAAAGTTCGATATCTAAAGGTAAAGCTTAGGAGTGTAGCCAGATGCCCTCTACCGAAACAGATTTCAATGCCATCCGGATATCCCCTGCTTCCCCGGAGCAGATCAAAATGTGGTCCTACGGGGAAGTGACGAAGCCTGAGACCATCAACTATCGCACCCTCAGACCAGAGAAGGATGGCCTCTTTTGCGAGAGGATCTTTGGTCCCACCAAAGACTGGGAATGCTATTGCGGTAAATACAAGAAGGTCAGATTTAGGGGCGTCACCTGCGACCGGTGTGGTGTAGAGGTAACTCGCGCCAAGGTACGTCGCGAGCGCATGGGCCACATTAACCTGGCAGCTCCAGTAGCCCATATCTGGTTTTCCGGCGGCACCCCAAGCAGAATGGCCTTGCTACTGGACCTCTCTCCACGCAACCTGGAGCGCGTCAACTATTTTGCTCAGTACATCATCACTGCGGTAGATGATGAGGCCCGGGGGAGACTGCTGGACAACTATAACGAATTCCTGGAAAAGGAGATAGCCAGGATTGAGGAGCCCTACAAGGAGCGCATTAATCAGCTGACAAGGGAAGTGGAGGAGGCGGAGTCAAGCGGCTCCCTCAGCGGCGAGGCCCTGGAAGAGCGGCGTCAGGCCATAGAAGAGGAGATCTCTAAAATTACCGTCGATATGACCAAAGAGCGCCAGACGGTGCAGGACGATGTTCAGGGCCATATCGATGAGATGGAGAACCTCCGCCCCAATCAGCTCCTCCCCGAGAGCCGATATCGGGAGTTGAAGGAGAACTACGGGGAAGCATTCAAGGCGGGCATGGGAGCGGAGGCGGTTCTGGAAGTCCTCAAGAAGATAGACATAGAGGTCGAGTGCAAAAACCTGCATCTGGAGGCCCAGTCCACTTCTGGCCAGCGCCGAAAGAAGGCCCTTAAGCGGCTAAGGGTGATGGAGGCCTTGCGCAAGAGCGGCAACAAGCCGGATTGGATGGTCCTGACGGCCCTCCCAGTGCTGCCTCCGGACCTGCGACCTATGGTCCAACTGGATGGCGGCCGCTTCGCCACCAGCGACTTGAACGACCTGTACCGGCGGGTCATTAACCGGAACAACCGGCTGAAGCGGCTCCTGGAGCTTCAAGCTCCGGAGATAATCATACGCAATGAGAAGCGGATGCTGCAGGAGGCCGTCGACGCCCTTATCGATAACGGCCGGCGGGGCAAGGCCATATCTGGCAACCACAACCATAAACTCAAGTCCCTCTCGGACCTCTTGAGGGGAAAGCAGGGCCGGTTCCGGCAGAACCTCCTGGGGAAGCGCGTGGACTATAGCGGCCGCTCGGTCATCGTGGTGGGACCAGATCTGGAGCTCCACCAGTGTGGTTTGCCCAAGAGGATGGCCTTGGAGCTCTTCAAGCCCTTTGTTATGAACCGGTTGGTCCTAAACGGCCATGCCCAGAACATAAGAAGCGCCAAGCGGATGGTGGAACAGGGACGCCCGGAAGTCTGGGACATCCTGGAAGAGGTAATCTCCACTAGGCCCGTCATGCTGAACCGGGCCCCTACGCTGCACCGTCTGGGCATCCAGGCCTTCGAGCCCGTTCTGGTGGAGGGAAGCGCTATCCAGATCCATCCCCTGGTGTGCACGGCCTTCAACGCGGACTTTGACGGTGATCAGATGGCGGTGCACGTGCCCCTTTCCAGGAAGGCGGTAATGGAGGCCAAGAATGTAATTCTTAGCCCCAACAACATGCTCTCTCCCAGTTCCGGCGAGCCTGTCGTGGCTCCCACTTTGGATATGGTCCTGGGTTGCTACTACATGACAAGTATCAAGCCCAAGGCCCAGGGAGAAGGGGGGCGGTTCAGCTCCCGGGAGGACGCCCGCCTGGCCTACGATCTGGAGCAGGTAGATCTGAGGGCCGAGATCCTTGTACGAGACCTCTCACAAGAGGGAGGCTGGCTCAAGACCACCCCCGGAAGGATACTTTTCAACGAAATTCTGCCCTTAGACCTGGCCTTCTACAACGAGGTTATGGACAAGAAGCTTCTGAAGGACCTCGTATCAGAGTGCCACCGGGTTCTGGGTAATGAAGAAACCGCCAAGGTGCTGGACGCGATTAAGAAGCTGGGCTTCCACTTTGCCACCATTGCCGGGGTAACCATCGCCATTAACGATATAGAGGTGCCCCCAGAGAAGGCCGGGATAATACGCGAAGCCGATGAGAAGATCAACCTCCTGGGAGAGCAGTTCCAACTGGGCCTCATAAGCGAAGATCAGCGATACAGGTATGCCGTGGAAACCTGGACCAAGGCAAGCGATGATCTTACCGTGGTCATAGAGGAGCGCCTTCCCACCTACGGCGGCATATACATGATGGCTACCTCTGGAGCCAAGGGTAACATCGCCCAGATCAAGCAGATGGCGGGTATGAGGGGGCTAATGTCCGACCCCAAGGGCCGCATTATTGAGCTGCCCATAAGGTCCAGCTTCCGACAGGGCCTCTCCGTTCTGGAGTACTTCATATCCACCCACGGGGCCAGGAAGGGGCTGGCAGATACGGCGTTGCGCACGGCGGACAGCGGCTACCTTACTCGACGCTTGATTGACGTCTCCCAGGATGTCATAGTCCTCACCCAGGACTGCGGCACATCCAGGGGGATCTGGATCCAGGACCAGCAGGAGAAGTCCCTGACCTCCTCCTTTGCCGAGCGCATTCTGGGCCGTATGGCCGCCTCGCCAATAGAGGACCCTAAAACCGGGGATATCATCGTCGATCGTAACCAGGAGATGGATGAGGACGCCATAGTCAAAATAGTGGCCGCCGGCGTGACCATGGTCTATGCTCGATCGCCTCTGATATGCGAAGCCTGGCGGGGCCTGTGCCAATACTGCTACGGCCGTAGCCCGTCCACGGGCAGGCTGGTGATACTGGGCGAGGCCATAGGCATCATCGCGGCCCAGAGTATCGGAGAGCCAGGAACTCAGCTCACCATGCGGACCTTCCACACCGGAGGCGTCGCTGGCCTGGACATCACCAGCGGTCTGCCGAGGGTGGAGGAGCTCTTCGAGGCCAGGGTCCCCAAAGGGCAGTCCATCCTATCCGATATAGATGGTATTGTGCAGCTCGTCGATACCGGTGAGGGAAGGCGCATCCAGGTGGTTAGCCATGAGGAGTTTCGCGATGAATACCCTCTGCCACCCGGCTACAAAATGGCAGTGGAGGAGGGGGATTACGTTGATGCTGGCGTGACCTTGGCAGTCGCCGGGAGAGCCGCACGCAAGGGAAGCAAAGCTAAGGAAGAATCTCTCGCCGAGCTCCCCGGAGAGGTGGTAGCCCGGATCTCCGGCCAGGTCCAGAAAGTAAGCAAAAACGCCCTGGCGATTAGCTCGGTGGAGGAGGACGAGCGTGAATATCTGGTCCCCGCTGCTTCTTACTTTGCCGTCCAGGACGGAGAGGCCGTCACGGCGGGCCAGCCTCTGACCGCTGGGACCAAGAACCCCCAAGACCTGCTGCGCATACAGGGCCGAGAAGCAGTGCAGAACTACTTGGTGGAGGAGGTGCAGAAGGTCTATCGCTCTCAGGGGGTCTCCATCCACGATAAGCACATCGAAATCATTATCCGCCAAATGCTTCGAAAGGTCCGCATCGACGCCCCGGGGGACACGGGGCTGCTCCCAGGAGAGCTGGTTGATCGAGCAGCCTACGAAGCCGCCAACTCCAAGGCGCTGTCGGAAGGTGGAGAGCCGGCCATGGCCCACCCCGTGCTCCTTGGAGTCACCAAGGCGTCTCTGAATACGGAGAGCTTCCTGGCGGCGGCCTCCTTCCAGGAGACCACAAGGGTGTTGACGGAGGCCTCGGTTCAGGGCAGCGTGGACCACCTGCGGGGGCTGAAGGAGAACGTCATCATTGGGCGGCTCATCCCTGCTCGACTCGACCTTTCGGCGGAGGGACGCGCAAGGCTGGGGTTGGATGAAGAGGAGGAGGAGGAGGAGGAGGAGGAGGAGGAGTTTGGCCAGCTACGAGCTGATGTGATTATCAGCGAGCCCATGGGTATACCCGCCGTCGTATCCGATGAACTGATGCCCACCGATGGCTTTGAAGCGGTCGTAGAAGAGGTTATAGGAGAGGTTGTGGTAGAGGAACCCCTGGTTGAGGTAAAGCCGGAGTAGGTTCCTGATATACCTTGACGTGGAACATGGGTTGGAATAGACTGAGCTAAAACCGAATACAGGTGCGCCGAGGGGGAGCTTGGAGAGGCCAGGCTGAGAGGGCGGTCCGAAACGCCGCTGACCCCTAAGAACCTGATCTGGGTAATACCAGCGTAGGGATGCGGACTCGAAAAGGAAGGGCCAGGCCGCCTACTACGTGGGGTAAGCGGCCCGGCCTTTTTTGGTCTGCTATGAGAATGGCGCAACAAAATAGCCAAACCCAGTCCACGGGGAAAGCCAAGATCCAGGTGGAGGGGATTAGCAAGTACTTCTCCTTAAATGGAAGGAATCTGCCCGTCCTGGAGAAGGTCGATTTCTTTGCTGAAGTGGGAGAGTTCGTCAGCATCATTGGGCCCAGCGGCTGCGGAAAGAGCACCCTGCTGAATATCATCGCCGGTCTGGATGAGCCTACTGAGGGATCTATATGGTTGGATGGAGGCCCCGCCAGTAGGAGGCTGGGCGTCGTGGGGTACATGCTGCAAAAAGACCTCCTGTTCCCCTGGAGAACGGTTCTGGAGAATGCCGCCCTGGGCCTGGAGGTCCAGGGAACGGGGCGCTCGGAGGCCCGCCAACGTGCCCAGGAGCTCCTGGAGAGGTTCGGACTCCGAGGCTTTGAGAACCAGTATCCCTCCTCCCTCTCCGGGGGGATGAGGCAGAGGGCCGCCTTTCTTCGCACGGTCCTGGCTGGCCAGTCCATTATCCTCCTGGACGAGCCCTTTGGAGCTCTGGATGCCATCACCAGGAGCCACATGCAGGAGTGGCTAATGGGAGTGTGGGGGTCCTGGGGAAAGACTATCGTACTGGTCACCCACGACGTAGAAGAGGCTCTGCTTTTGTCCCAGAGGATATACGTCCTCAGCGAAAGCCCAGGTAGGGTTAAGATGGTGCTGGATGTGCCGCTGCCCTGGCCCAGGAGCTATCGACTGGTCACGGAAGATGCCTTTGTCCAAGCCAAATCTCGGCTTTTGGCCTCCTTGCGTGGGGAGGACTCTATTGGGGCGAACGCTGGGGGCCCGCCATGAACCCCTCCGACATAAGCACCTCTTCCATACACGAGACCGGAGAAGGGCCGGCGGCGGAGAAGCCGGCAAGGAGACTTCTTGGAGGTATGGCTCGCTGGATTTTACCCGTCTTAATCATCCTGGGGGTCATAGGGGCCTGGCAGGGAGCGGTCCTGCTGTTCGAAGTTCCTGAGTGGAAGCTGCCCGCTCCCGATGATATCGGCAGCGAGCTTCTTAACAGCCGAAGCCTTTTCCTAGAGCATACCCTGGTCACTTTGAAGGAGGTGCTGGTGGGGTTTGCCATAGCCCTGGGCTTCGGCGTGGCCCTGGCAGCGGCCATAGCCTACTCCCAGACCCTCGAGAGGGCTATCTATCCCTTCGTTATCGCCTCCCAGACAGTACCCATCATAGTCATCGCGCCCCTGCTGCTCATCTGGGTGGGCTACGGTTTAACGCCCAAGGTCATCGTGGTGGTGCTCATCGCCTTTTTCCCCATCGTAGTAAACACAGTGGACGGACTCAGGTCCGCGGATCCGGATATGGTGAATATGCTGAGGACCTTCGGCGCCAGCCGGAGACGTATTTTCAGCAAGCTGCAAGTCCCTTCAGCGCTGCCCCTCTTCTTCTCGGGGACGAAGATCGCCATCACCTTCAGCGTCATAGGCGCCGTCATCGGCGAGTGGGTGGGGGCCAGCGCCGGCCTTGGATATCTGACGCGCCTATCAGTGCCCCTTTTCCTCACGGCCAGGTCCTTCGGCGCCGTAGCCATTTTGGCCTTCATGGGAATTAGCCTTTTTGTCATTGTCGTTGCGTTGGAGCGCTACTTCCTCTCCTGGTACTACACCGAGAAGCGCCAGAGGGCCCTGGGGTAGCAGTGAACAGTCACACTGTTGTGCTCATGGTTCGATACGTCCGACTATGTCGAGACTCTCGAGCAAATTTTGCTTGGGTCGGATCTCACCATGAGCGGGATACATGCTCACAATGAGCGGTAGCAATGGGGCGAAACCCGCTCATCCTGAGCTTGTCGAAGGGCGAGGGGATATTCTCCATATCTGGTAAGGAGCATACTATGAAGATAAGGAAGTCACACCTGGCAGCGGTCGCCCTGATTCTGGCCACAGCCGTGTTTGCCGCCGCCTGTGGAGGAGGCGACAATGGGAAGGATAAGGTGCGCCTGGCCCTGGACTGGTTCCCCAACGCCAACCACGCTGGCCTTTTCGTGTCCCTGGACAAGGGCTATTTTGAGGAGGAGGGCATTGAGGTTGACTACTATACCCCCGCTGATCCGTCGGTCATTCTCCAGACGGTGGGCGCTGGCAAGGACGACTTCGGCTTCGAGTACCAGATAGGAGTCCTGCTGGCCAGGGGCCAGGATATACCCGTCAGGGCCGTCGCCGGCGTGGTGCAGCACCCCTTGAACTCCGTCATGGCCCTGACGGAGTCCGGCATAACCAGGCCGGGGGACCTGGTGGGTAAGAAGGTGGGATATCCTGGAATCGCAACCGACCCACCCATTCTGGACACTATGTTGAAGTACGATGGCGCCAGGGGGCTGGAGGATGTGGAGCTGGTGAACGTGGGGTTTGACCTGGTGCCGGCCCTCATCTCCAAACAGGTGGACGCCATAGTGGGGGCCTACTGGACCCACGAGTCCATCTCGGCAGCCAAACAGGGCTTTCCTCTCCACGTCATGCGGATGGAGGAATGGGGAGTACCAGATTTCTACGAGCTGGTGATTGTCACCAGCGAGAAAATGGCCAAAGACGACCCCGACCTGGTGAAGCGGTTCCTGAAGGCGTTGAAGAGGGGATATGAGGAGGCGGCCCAGGACCCCCAGGCTTCTATAGATATCCTGAAGAAGCTGGCCCCGGAGATCGACGAAGATATAGACCGGCCGGGGGTGGAGCTTCTGGCGCCCCTATGGCTGGACTCGCCCCAGGGGTTTGGCTGGCTGGAGGAGTCTCGCTGGACCGAGTTCGCCCAGTGGATGGAGGCCAACGGGATCCTGGAACCAGGCGTGGATGCCAATGAGGCCTTCACTACCCGGTACCTGCCAAGATGACGGATAGTCATGGCCCTCACCGATGAGCTCAAGTCCAGGACGGCGCCCCTGTGGGAGCGCATGGTCACCCACCCCTTTGTGGCGGAGCTGGGAGACGGAACCTTGCCTCTGGACAAGTTCCGGGCCTACTTCATCCAGGACTACGTCTTTGTGAAGGACCTGGCCAAGGTGGTGTCAATGGCCATGGCCAAGGCGCCTAGTCTGGAGGCGGCGGGCCACTTCTCTCAGTTCCTGGACGCCCTCCTCACCTCGGAGGAGAACCTGTTCAAGCGGGCCTTCAAGGAGCTGGATATTCCGCCGGAGCAGTACCGCCACAGCCGGGCCGCCCCCACGACGGCGGCCTTCGGGGACTTCCTGGTACGCCTGGCCTACGAGGGCACCTTCGAAGAGATGGTCACAGCCATGTACGTGACGGAGGGGACCTACCTAGACTGGGCCACACGGCTTATCGGTGCGAAAAAGCGTCCCCAGAACCGCCTGTATCAGGAGTGGATCGATATCCACTCCCCCCAGGTGCTTGGCGATATCGTGGCCTGGATGGGCGGATATATTAATTCCGGCGACTTTCTGACCCCTCCAAGTCGACTGGAGGAGATATTCCTCACCGCCCTCCGCTACGAGCTCCTCTTCTGGGAGATGGCGTATAAAGGGGAAGGCTGGCCTGATGAATAGAGGCGCCTGGAGGCAAAAGACCCGAACCGATTGTAAAAGTGATTAAATAGCCCAAAGAGGGTGCAGGGGACAAAGCTCCCTGCCGGGGAGTTCGAGGGGCGTCCCCTCAAATCAAAACCCACCGAGGGCGGTTGGGTGGGAGTTAAAAGGCTTTCTTTTTGGAGAAATACGTTGAAATACCCGCCTCCCGCAAGAATCCCCAAAGCCATGACCATAGCCGGCTCCGACTCGGGTGGGGGCGCCGGCATCCAGGCGGACCTGAAGACCTTTGCAGCCCTGGGGGTCTATGGCACATCGGCCCTCACTGCCATCACGGCCCAGAACACCCTGGGAGTCACCGCGGTGCAGGAACTGCCCCCTGAGATAGTGGCATCCCAAATCGATGCCATCATGGCGGACATCGGCGCCGATGCGGTGAAGACCGGGATGCTCTCCAGCTCTCGCATCATCCAGGTTGTGGCCGAGAAGATCAGGCAACACGGCCTCACCAACCTTGTGGTGGACCCTGTAATGGTGGCCAAGGGCGGCGACCGCCTGCTTCGGGAGGAGGCGGTGGAGGCCCTGAGAGGGAAGCTGCTGCCCCTGGCCAAGGTGGTGACCCCCAATCTGCCTGAGGCGGAGGTATTGACCCAAAGAAAGATCCAGTCCCTGGAAGACGCCCGCATAGCCGCTAAAGAGATAGTGACCATGGGAGCCAAAAGCGCGGTGGTAAAGGGGGGGCACATGGAGGGCCCCGCCATCGATGTCCTCTATGACGGCCGTGAGTTCCGGGAGCTATCCTCGCCCAGAATAGAGACCACCAGCACTCATGGCACCGGCTGCACCTTCGCCTCGGCCATGGCCGCCGGCCTGGCCCGAGGGCTTCCCCTGGAGGAGGCCTTCGGCCTGGCGAAGGGGTATGTAACCGAGGCCATCCGAACTGCTTTCCCCATGGGTGGAGGCCACGGACCTTTGAACCACTTCCATCGATTGTGGGAGTCGGGAGTCAACTAGACACTCCCTTCGTCGCCTCTATTCTTTCCCGCATCCAAAGAAGCTGCGGCGGTTACGGGCCACTAGGCGGTAAACCCTGGAGCCGATTATGTTCACTCCGGGCAACCAAAGAATCGGCGTCAGAGGCAACAGGAGAGGTATCCTGAGGGCCAGCATACGGAAGGCGTAGAAACCTTCGTGCAGTTTGGGGCCATCAGTCTCCAGGAAAGCGGCCCGCTCCACATCTTCCCAGGATAACCCATGCGGAAGGGCAGGCTGGTCCTGATAGGCGAGCCAGCGGACGGTTTTGAACACGTCCATGCGTGAGAGCCACCGCACCAGGACACTGCAAAGTCGGCAGTCGCCATCGTAATAGAGGGTCCATTCCCTGTGCCCTGAGACTAAGGGATGTTGCTCCATATCTGCCGTCCGTCCTCTATGCTC